>NZ_JPLW01000002.1:208327-361430 GCF_000754115.1 Amycolatopsis sp. MJM2582 | reverse complement strand
AAACTCGCCTTCCCAGCCGCCGGGTCGTCGCTCGGCGCGATCGGCCTGGTGATCGGCGCGGACCGGGCGGGCAAGGGCATCCGCACCGCGCCGCGGGACGCGATGATCACCCTCGCCACCCCGGCCGACGGCCTGGGTCGCGCGTTCGGTGTCCATCGCGCCATGGACACCGCCGGCGCGCTGCTCGGACCGCTCGCCGCCTTCGGCCTGCTGACCGTGCTCGCCGGCGACTACCCGGCGGTGTTCGGGGTGAGCTTCTGCTTCGCCGTGATCGCGGTGATCGTGCTGGCGGTGTTCGTCCGTGCCCCCGCCGGGGCCGTCGAGCGGTCGCGGGTCCGGTTGCGCGCCGGATTCGCCCTGCTGCGCGGGCCGGGACTCCGCGGAACCTGTCTGGCCGCGGCGCTTCTCGGTGTGTGCACGGTCGGCGACATGTTCCTGTTCGTCGGCGTGCAGCGGTCCGCGGGGCTGCCGCCCGGGGCACTGCCCCTGCTGCCGCTGGCGACGGCGCTGACGTTCATGGCGCTGGCGTCGCCGATCGGACGGCTCGCGGACCGGCTCGGCCGGTGGAAGGTGTTCCTGGCCGGGCACGTCGTGTTGCTCGCCGCTTATGTCGTCCTGGCCGCTTCGGCGACCGGATGGCTCGTCGCGGTGGTCGTCCTGGCGGCACACGGCGTGTTCTACGCGTGCACGGACGGCGTGCTGATGGCACACGCGGCGCCGCACGTGCCGGAGTCGTTGCGGGCTACCGGTCTCGCGTTCGTCCAAACCGGACAGGCGCTGGCCAGGGCCGCCGGCGCGGTGCTGTTCGGCGTGCTCGCGGCAGGAACGGCGCTGGGGCCCGCGTTCGCGGTGTTCGCCGTGGCGCTGCTGGTGTCGGTACTGGCCGGATCGAGGATGGCATGAGGCGGATCTGGGCGGGCGTCGCGGCGCTCGTGGTCACGGTGGTGGCCGGGGCGGTGTTCGTCGGGTTGCGCACCGGCGACGCGGTGGCGGAACAGCGGCTGGACCTCGCGCACGGCGGGCTGCTGTACGTCGACGAGTCGGGCCGCGTCCGGCAGGACGAGCGCGTCGGCCCGCCCTGTCAGCGGGTGGACGTCGCCGCGGGCACCCTGGCGTGCCTGCGCGCAACCGCGGTGCCCGACCAAGCCGAACTGGTCGTCACGAAACCGGGTGCGGAGCCTCGGCAGATCTCCGAATGGGGAACGCCGTCGCGGGTCAGGGTGTCGCCGTCCGGGCGGCTGGTGGGCTGGACGGTGTTCCGCGCCGGGGACTCGTATCTGGGCGGGGTGGGCACGTTCTCCACCACCGCCGGGATTTACGACCTCGACACCGGGAATCATTACGGCTCACTGGAGGACTTCGCGCTTACCGTCGACGGAAAGCCTTACCCCGCCAAGGATCTGAACTACTGGGGCGTGACCTTCGCCCGCGACGATCTGACCTTCTACGCCACCGCCCGGTCCGCGGGCGGCACCTGGCTGGTCCGAGGCGACCTCCGCGGCCGCACGCTGACCACGGTGCGGCAGAACGTCGAATGCCCCTCCCTTTCACCGGACGGCACGCGCGTCGCCTACAAGTTCCGTGACGGCGACCGCTGGCGGCTGCACGTGCTGTCCCTCGCCGACGGCCGTGACGTCCCGCTCGCCGATCCGGCGCATCTGGACGACCAGGCGCAGTGGCTGGACGACCGGACCGTCGCCTACGGCCGGGACAAGGCGATCTACTCCGTCCCCGCCGACGGCACCGGCGCGCCCACTCTCCTCCGCGCGAACGCCTCCTCCCCCGCGGTGGTGCGGTGATCCTCCGTGACTGCACCCCGATCGGCCTGGCGCTGGCGGCGGTCGCCGCCGTCGTGGTCGTGGTCCTGCCCGCGCCGGTCCCGGCGGTCAAGGCTCCGGTCTCCGCGTCGGTCACCGATGTCTGGCCGGGCGCGCGGATCGCAGCGAACACCGTCACCGGTTCGCCTTACACACCCTTGGCGTACCTGGATTCCGGGACCTCCGCCGGTATCACCCGGGCGAGCGATTCGCTCAAGCTGACACTGGGAGAACGGGTCCTCCGCGAAGTCCCGTTGGCGGGCTCGCCCCGCTTCGTTCTCGCCACTTCGCCGGACTCGCTGGTGTGGCTGGAACTGTCCGACATCACCGGGACGGGCGCGTTGTGGCGTTCCGGGCCACGCGGGGAAAGCCCCGTGCTGGTCACCGCCGACACCGGGCGGGTCGTCCTCCTGGACTCCCAGTACGACCTCGTCGTGCACGAAGGCCGAGCGTCCTGGGCCGCCGTGCGGGGCGACGCCACCGAGGTGCGGACGGTCGCGTTGTCCGGCGGCCCGGTGACCACGACCCCGCTTCCCGGCGACTTCGCGCTCACCGCCTGGCCGTTCGCGACGTCGGCCGCCGTCGAGCAGGCGGGACCGTCGGAGCTGGTGGACCTGCGCGACGGCCGGGTCTCGCGGGTCGGCGGGCAGAACGTCGAACTGGTCGACTGCACGCCGTCCTGGTGCCGGGTCCAGGTCCTGCGCCAGAGCGGGACGGCGCGGTTCGACCTGATGAAACCCGACGGCTCCGACCGGAGACGGGTCGGCGGGAAGGGGATCCGGCCCGCGTTCGGCGACGTCGTCGTGCTCGACCGGTACGCGATCGTGGTCGATGACGACCGCGGTGTGCTCGCCCTCTACGACACCGCCACGGGCCGGATGGCCGACCTGGCGGCGGAGTTCGGCACCGTGCTGGCGCGGGGGCCGTACGTGTGGTGGTCGGTGGGCGGGAACGAGGCGCTCACCTGGCGGGTACTGGACCTGCGCACGCTCGAGGCATCTGTTTGACTGCTGCCGTGCCGTCCGATCGTGAGACCTCCGTCGAAGCGGAGTTCTCACGGGTGGTCGGCCGGTTCGCCGGTCCGGCCAGGGGCGCCGGACTGCTCGTGATCAGCGTTTTCGGCGTGCTCGCCACGCCGTCGGGCGCGCTCCCGCTCGCCTTCGGTCTGCTCGCGCTGGCCTTGGTCACCGCCGTGGCCGAGTACGTCGTGGGGAAGACGGGCCGGGGCAGGCCGCTGGCGTTCGCGCTGACCTTGGTACGCGCCGGGGCGATCTGCGGCACCCAGTTCCTGACCGCGCCCGAAGCGGGCGAGCTGAACCAGTGGGCGCTCAACGTGCTCACCCTCACCGCCATCACCCTCCAATGGGAATGGCCGCCGAAGATCACCGTGCCCGCCATCGCCTGCCTGCTGGCGATCGAAGTGGTGCCGCTCGGCTTCGAGGACGGCTTCTCGGTGGTCCTGCGAGTGCTCATCGAAGCCACCCTCGCCCGCGGCGCCTTCCTCCTGCTGTCGCGGACCACGCGCCGGATCGACCACCTCCGCGAGCGCCGGGCCCGGCTGACGCGCGAGGAATCCCTTGCCGTGGAACGACGTCTGCGGGAACGTGAGTATCTGGCCGTGCTGCACGACACGGCCGCGGCCACCTTTCTCACCGTCGCCCAGCGCGGGGAAACGACGGACCCGGCCGAGGTCGCCGGCTACGCCCGCCGCGATCTGGCGATCCTCACCGGCGAATCCGGCCCCGGCAGCGTGGTCGACCTCGAAACGTCGTTGCGCGGCGTGCTCGCGCAAAGCCCGGTGAAGGTCGAGACGCACTGGTCGCCGGTCGCGCCGATCCCGGCGTCGGCGGCGCTCGCGCTGGTCCGCGCCGTACGCGAGGCGCTGGTGAACGTCGACCGGCACGCGGGTGTCGGCGAGGCGAGGCTCACGGTCGAAGACGGCGTGCGCGTGACCGTCCGGGACGAAGGCCGCGGTTTCGATCCGGCGAAGACCCCGGCGCAGCGGCGAGGTGTCCGTGCATCGCTCGTCGAACGCATGGCCGCGGCGGGCGGCCGGGCCGAGGTGACCTCCGCGCCCGGAGCGGGGACCACGGTGGAACTGGTGTGGCCGCATGAATGAGACCGCCGACCGCGTCCTCGGCGGCTGCCGGATCGCGGTCCTGCTCGCGACGGCGGCGATCCAGGTCGGGCTGAGCCTGGCCCGGCTGACCGACACCCCCGGCCGGATCGCCTACGCGGCGCTCGCCGGTGTGCTCGTCGTGGCGGCGTGGTGGGTGCTGCGCTGGAAGCCGGTCCCCTGGCCGGTCGCGTTCACGGGGGCGGTGGTGGTGCTCGCCGCGTCGACGGTCGCGGTCTGGACGCTGCCCCCGGAGCGGCTTTTCGGCGACGAGAACTGGGCATCCGGTCTCGCGGGCTGGCATCTGCTGGTGCTGCTGATGGACCGTCCCGCGATCGCGATGGCCGCGCTCGTCCTCCAGATGACGCTCGCCGTCGTCCGGCAGTTCGGCGTGGAGCTCACCGATCGCGGCGAGATCGGCAGCGTGGTGATCGTCGCGCTCAGCGTGCTCACCTTCCAGGCCGCGACGCTGGCGCTGATCAGGGTGGTCAACCGGCGGGCGGGTGAGGCCGCGGAGGCCTCCGCCGAACGGGACCGCCAGGCCCACCGCAAGGCGCTCGCCGAGGAGCGGGAGGCCGACCAGCGGAACCGGTTCGCCGGACAGCTCGGGGCCACCCTGCCGCTGCTGGCCGGGCTGGCCGACCGCACCCTCGACCCGCGTGACGACGACGTCCGGCGGCGGTGCGCGCTCGCGGCCACGCAATTGCGGCGGTTGTTCGCGGAGAACGACGACGTCCCCGACCCGCTGCTGCACGAGGTCTCGGCCTGCGTCGATCTCGCCGAGCGGCGGGGACTGACGGTGACGCTGGCGGTCAGCGGCGAACCGGCCCCGGTCCCGACCGCCGTCCGCCGCGAACTGACCGGTCCGCTGATGACCGCGCTGGTCGCGGCCCGGTCTCACGCCAGGGTCAGCGTCCTGCGCGCCGACGACGAGATCCGTGTCGCGGCGATCACGGACGGTGAACCAGGGGTGACGGAGAACGGATCGGGCGCCGTCGACGTCGAATGGCACGCACTGGGAGAACGATCGTGGATGGAGGCGAAATGGCGTTCGCGACCGAACTGACCGCGGTGGTCGTCGACGATCATCCGGCCGTACGGGCCGGGGTCGTGCACTGGCTGTCCTGCGGCACCCCGCCGGTGACCGTCGTGGCCGAAGGCGAGGACGTGCGGGCCGCGTGGATCGGCGAGGGCGCACAGGCCGACGTCGTCATCCTCGACCTGCACCTCAACAGCACCACCCCGGTGATGGGTGATCTGCGGCGGCTGACCGAAGCGGGCCGTCGCGTCGTCGTCTACTCGATGCGGGCCGACGACGAGACCGTGCTGCAGTGCCTCGAGCTCGGCGCGCTCAGCTACCTCACCAAGGCCGAGGGCGCGGAACATCTCCTCGAAGCCGTGCGCACCGCAGCGGCCGACCGGTCGTACACGCCGCCGTCGATGGCGGGCGCGATGGCCGGGGACCGCTCCGAACGGCGCCCCGCCCTCTCCGCGCGCGAGACCGAGGTGCTCATCGAGTGGTTCCAGTCCGAGTCGAAGGACTTCGTGGCGCACCGGCTGGGGATCTCGCCGAACACGGTCAACTCGCATCTCGAGCGGATCCGGGTCAAGTACGCCCAGATGGGCAGGGAGGCCCCGACGAAGGCCGCACTCGTCGCGCGGGCGATCCAAGACGGGCTGATCGGCGTAAGCGATTTGTGACCGGTTGTGGTGCGAACGGACCACTCGCACCCCCTCCTCCAGCGACTACGTTGCGTGACGAGCCACGAGTCCGAGGAGATCCATGAAGTCCGCCCTGATCGCCACCTGCTGCGCCGCGGCACTCCTGCTTTCCGCCTGCGGCGGGGAAGAGAAGGGCGACAAGACCGTCCGGGCCGACGGCACCCTGGCGCCCGGCAGCACGCTGAAGGTCGGCGAACGCGCCGTCGTCCCGTTCAAGGACGCGGACAAGTCCGGCACGATCGCGATCACCGTGAAGTCGGTCGACCTCGGCCCGAAGGAAGACCTCGCCGAGTTCAAGAACAAGGGCGAAGGCATGCTCCCGGTCTACGTCCGGATGGTGATCGAGAACGTCGGCGGCACGGACCTCTCCGGCACGTCGGTATCGGTGCGCGCGGTGGACCCGAGCGGCAAGAGCACCAAGGTGATCCTGGCCAACAGCACCGCGGCCTGCAAAGGCGAGGAGGCACCCGAGGCCTTCACCACCGCCGGCGCGACCTACGAGACCTGCAAGACCGAAGGCGTCAAGGACGGCGGCGAGGTCGGCGGCGAGGTCGGCGGCGTGATCTTCCGGGAAGGCGACTACCAGGACGACCCCATCACCTGGAAGAAGTGAAAGCACACCCATTAGGCCGATAAGCGTAACCGATTCGTGACCTGCTCTGGTGCGAATGGACCACACCGATGTACTCCGTCATCAACTACGGTGCGTGGCGAGAACGCCGGAGCAGGGTTCGGCGGGGAGTCCGAGGAGATCCATGAAGTTCGACCGTATCGCTCTGTCCGCCGCCGGCTGCGCCGCCGCGCTGCTGCTTTCCGCCTGTGGCGGTGAGGAAAAGGGCGCCAGCCCGGCCCCCGCCCCGTCGCCCGCGCCGACGTCGGCACCCGCGTCCTCGCCCGCGACCAGCGGCACCGTCCCGGTCTCGAACGCGGACGCCACCGCCCCCGGCACGGCGCTCAAGGTCGGCGAACGCGCCGTCGTCCCGTTCAAGTACGGCAACGACAAGAGCGGCACGATCGCGATCACCGTCAAGGCGATCGAACTCGGCCCGAAGGAAGACCTCGCCTCCTACGGCGAGAAGGCCAAGGGCATGACGCCGGTGTACATCCGGATGACGGTGGAGAACGTCGGCGGTACGGACCTCACCTACAGCACGGTGCGGATGCGCGCGGTCGGTCCGGACAACAAGAGCACCGGCGTGATCATCACCGGCGAGACCACCGCCTGCCAGTCCGAGTCGGCGAAGAAGGACTTCAAGACCGTCGGCGCGACCTACGAGACCTGTGAGCTCCAGGCCATCAGGGACGGCGGCGAGGTCGGCGGTGCCGAATTCAACGACGGCGACGGGTACAAGGACGACCCGATCATCTGGAAGAAGTAGCCCGCGACGCGCGTGAAGGCCCCCTTCCCTCGACTGAGCCGAGGGAAGGGGGCCTTCACGCGTTTCGCTGAGGCTGCGGGAGCCGGTTCTCCTGCGTAGCGTTGTCGTGATGGTCCACGTGCACCGGACGATCACCGTCCGCACCCCCGCCCAGACCGTCGTCGGCTATCTGCGGGACTTCGCGCACGCCGAGTCGTGGGATCCCGGCACCGTGTCCTGCACCCGCGCCGACACCGGCCCGATCGCCGTCGGCTCGCAATGGCACAACGTGTCCGAGTTCCGCGGCAAGAAGACCGAGCTGACCTACCGGCTCGACCGGCTGGAGCCGGACCGGATCGTCTTCGTCGGCAGCAACAAGACCGCGACGTCCACCGACGACCTGACGATCTCCGAAGCGGACGGCACGACGACCGTCAGCTACCACGCCACCATCGAGTTCCACGGCCTGGCGAAACTCGCGGACCCCTTTCTCAAACGGCAGTTCGAGAAGATGGGCGACGACCTGGTCCCGGCGATGAAGGCGACCCTCGAAGCGCTTCCAGCCTCGTGAGTGTTGAGGACGGTTAGAACCGTCCTCAACACTCACGAGGCGTTCACCGCCAGGCCACCGCTCCCTTTCTTCTTGCCCCTGAAGTACGTGAAGGCCCCCTTCACTGCGTCTAGCGCAGTGAAGGGGGCCTTCACGTACTTGGGAAGGTGTGAAAGTCGAGTTTCCTCGGCTGAGCCGCGATGGCGATCGAGCGGTCCGTGAAGGCCTCCTTGCCTACCCTCAAGGTAGGGAAGGAGGCCTTCACGGCCCTTCGACTCGCGAGGTGATCATTTCCGTGGGCCGCTCAGGCGTCGCACCGCGTTCGCGCAGGCGAGGGACTCCAGAAGCGGAACCGTGCGTTCCCAGCCCAGGCAGGCGTCCGTGATGCTCAGGTCGGGCCGGGGCCGGGCGGAGCCGACGTCCTGCCTGCCGTCGGAGAGGTACGACTCGATCATCACGCCGGCCAGGGCGTCGTTGCCCGCCGAGATCTGGTCCGCCAGATCGGCGACGACGACGGGCTGCCGGTTGTGGTCCTTGCCGCTGTTGCCGTGCGAGGCGTCGACGACGAGCCGGTGCGGCAGGCCGGCTGCGGTCAGCGCGTCGAGGGCGTCCGCGACCGCGTGCGCGTGGTGATTGGGTTTCGGGCCGCCGCGCAGGACGAGGTGCGCGTCGGGGTTTCCGGCGCTGCGCTGGATCCGTGGGCGGCCGTCGGCGGCGGCGCCCGGGAAGACGTGGGGCAGCGCGGCCGACCGGACGGCGGCCACGGCGGTGTCCAGCCGCCCGGACACGCAGTTCTTCATGCCCACCGGCATCGGCAGCCACGACGCCAGCTGCCGGTGCGGCTGGCTGGCGACGGTCCGCGCGCCGATCGCGCCCCAGCTGATGGTGTCCGCGAAGTACGGCGCCAGGAACGGATCGACGAACTCGTACGCCAGCGGCAGCCCGGTCGCGGCGGCGTCGTCCAGGAACCGCCGTCCGATCCGGACCCCGGACGCGAGATCGCCTTTGCCGTCGAGAGTGGGGTCAGGCACCAGGCCGGTCCAGCCCGCGATCGTCCGCGGTTTCTCCAGGTAGGCGCGCAGGACCACGACGAGGTCGTCGGCGAACCGGCGCGACGCCTCCGCGAGCCGGTGCGCGTACTCGAGCGCGCCGTCGGTGTCGTGCACCGAACACGGGCCCACGACGACGAGCAGCCGCGAGTCACGCCGCGCGAGGACGTCGGCGACGGTTTCACGGTGCCGGATGATCTCGTCCGGCACGACGCCGCTCGTGGCCACCTCGGCCGGGCTGGGCAGCTGGTCAAGCATCCGCATGACCTTTCTCCTTGTCGGGGGCGGCTTCCCCGGCCCGGGGCAGCCGCGTCGCACCGGCCACCGCCACGACGGCGAGGCCGAGAACACACCAGAACGCGTCGGCGAAGGCGGCGGCGACATCCGCGCCGCGCGCGGCGAGCCGGGCCTGCAGCACCACGGCCAGCACCGCGGTGCCGATCGAGCCGCCGAGCGTGTTGAGCAGATTCAGTGCTCCGGCCGCGCGGGGCAGCCGGGCGGGTTCGACCCGGCGGTAGACGATCGTCATCACCGGCGCGCCGATCAGCGCCGCGCCGAAACCACGCAGCAGCAGGGAAACCACGATCACCCAGTCCGGGAGACCCAGGCCGAGCTGGGTGAACGGGGCGGTGCCGAGGGCGACCAGCCCGATCCCGCCGAGCACCAGGGTGCGCGGCGCGATCCGGTCGACGAGCCGGTTCACCAGTAGCGAACCGGCCGCCGCGCCGATGCCCTGGGGCACCAGCAGCAGGCCGGTGTCCCAAGTGGACAGTCCGGGACCGCGCTGGAGATAGAGCGGGAGCAGGAACATCGTGCCGAACACCGACGCGCCGAGCAGCACCAGCGCCAGCGCGGCCACCCCGAACGGCGGCTTGGTGAACAACCGCGGATCCAGCAGAGGCGCTTCGGCCCGCAGACCGTGCCTCACGAACGCCGCCAGCATCACGACGCCGAGCACGACGGCGATCCCGGCGACCACCGGTGTCCCCTGGTCGAACCAGGTGAGCCCGAAGACCAGGACGGCCAGCCCCGGCGAGAGCAGCAGCGCGCCCCGGAAGTCGAAACGCTCGCCCTTGCCCCCGGGTTCGCTCTCGGGAACCCAGCGCCGGGCCAGGAATACCGCGACCACGCCGATCGGGAGGTTGACGTAGAACAGCCAGGGCCAGTCGGCGACCGCGAGGATCGTGCCGCTCGCCAGCGGGCCGAGCACCG
Organism: Amycolatopsis sp. MJM2582; assembly: GCF_000754115.1. Taxonomy (NCBI): domain Bacteria; kingdom Bacillati; phylum Actinomycetota; class Actinomycetes; order Pseudonocardiales; family Pseudonocardiaceae; genus Amycolatopsis; species Amycolatopsis sp. MJM2582. The sequence goes on along the minus strand of NZ_JPLW01000002.1, from coordinate 351,606 downwards.
GCGACAAGAGCGGTACGAGGCCGACGACGGCGATCACACGGCCGATGCGGTCCCGTCCGGCGGCCCGCGCCAGCAGCGCCTGGCCGGTCGGCGGGAGCAGTCCGCCCGCGAGTCCTTGCAGGACACGGAACGCGACGAGCGCGGGCAGTGTCGTCGCCAGCGCGCACAGCAGGGACGCCAGCAGGAACACGACGACGGCGGTGAGCCAGACGCGACGGCCGCCGAACCGGTCGGCGAGCCAGCCGGACGCCGGCACGGCGGTGACCACGGCCAGCAGATACGCCGTCGTCACCCACTGGACACCGGTGACCGGCGCACCGAACTCATCGGCCAGGGTGTCGACGCCGACCGAGACGATCGTACTGTCCAAAGTGGCCATGAAGGTGCCGAGCACCAGCACGGCCGCCGTGCGCCACAGTGCGGCGTCGATCGGGCGCGCGGTCACCGCTCCCCCACGTAGTCCGCGGCGTCGCCGTCGAGCCAGGACGGCAGCTTCCGGAGATAGCCGACCAGGTCATCGGCGAGCGACCGGGCGTCGGCCTCCTTCGCGTACAGAACGCCCTCCCAGCCCTGCTCGCCGGGAACGACCGTGACGCTCACCAGGTGATGCGTGCGTTCGCGGAACCTCGTCCCGGTGACGGTCAGGCCGGGCGCGGGTTCGCGCAGCTTCGCCGGGTCCACCGGGTAGTTCTCGAAGACGAGCAGGCTGTCGAACAGCCGCTCGCGCCCGGCCAGCGACGCGAGTTCCGGCAGGCCCATCCGGTGGTGTGCGGCCATCGCCTGCTGCCGTGCCTGCAGATCGGCGAGTGCCTCGGCGACGGTTCCGGTGAACCGGGCCCGGACCGGGACACTGTTCGCAAGCAGGCCGATGATGTCCTCGACACCATCCACATCGGACGTCCGATTCGAGGTCATCACCCCGAAGCTGACGTCGGGGCGTCCGGCGTGGGTCGCGAGCACGGCCGCCCACGCACCCTGCAGCAGGGTGTTGACGGTGAGCCCTCGTTCCGCGCCCAGCTTGGTCAGTTCCGCGACCACCTGACCGTCCACAGTGAACAGAGCGGGATCGGCTGAACCACCGGTATGCGGCAAATGATCGCCTTCCGGCAGACCGTCGAGCTCCTTACGCCAGGCCCGGACGTCGGCCGAGTGATCGGCCGCGGCGAGCAGGCGCGTGTACCGCGACGGCGGCACCGGCTCCGGCAACGGCTTCCCCGCGTACAGCGCGAACAGTTCGCCGAGGATGCGCGGCGCGGACCAGCCGTCGGACAGCAGATGGTGACTGGTCAGCACGAGCGTGTGACTGCCGTGCCTCAGAACGGTGACCCGCCACAACGGACCGTGTGCCAAGTCGAACGGTTCCGCCAGTTCCTCGTCCAACGCCGCGTCCACTTCGGACACGTCGCGCACGCGGAAACCGGCCCGTGGTTCGGCGGGGATCACCTGGACCTCGTGCGACGGCGGGAACACCGCGCCCAGGTTCGACTGCCGTCGCACCAGCGCGTCCGCCGCCGATCGCAGCGCCTCGACGTCCAGGTCGCCGGACAGCGTGAACGCCGCCTGCACCCGATACGGATCCTCGTCCGCCGCGCGGGATTCGCGCAGGATCACCTCCTGCAACGGGGTCAGCGGCATGATCTCGCCGGGCCCCGGGACGTCGGCGGCGAGAGCGTCCAGCTCACGCCGGAAATGCTCGCCCAGCACGACGATCTCGTCTTCGGTGAACAGCGCGGACGGCCAGGTGAAGCGGACGCCGAGCGTGCCGCCGTCGGGGACCATCGCGTTCACCGTCAGTGCGTACGGCAGCGGCATCTCCGCGCCGCCACCCGAACCGAGCGGATCCGCGTCCGGCGGGCGCTGCCACAGGGTCTCCTCGCTCGGCGGCGCGGGGAAGCGGCCGAGGTAGTTCCAGGCCACCTCCGGCCGCGGGCCGTCGACCTCGAGAATCCCGTGGCCGAGCCCGTCCCCCGCCGCGCGCAGGTGATCACGCACCGCGCGCAGCGCCTCCGGCACCGGTCCGGACGGCGGTGCGATCCGCGCCGGATGCACGGCGGTGAACCAGCCGGCGGTCTGCGCCAGGTCGACCGTGCCCGCGAAATCCGGGGTGTGTCCCGGACGTCCGTGGCTTTCGACGGCGACGAGCAGATCGGCGCCGGTCCCCCGCCAGGCGGCGACGGCCCGGGCGAGCGCGGTCAGCAGCACGGTGTCCGGTCCGGTGCGGTAGGCCGTCGGCAGCACGGTGAGCACGGCGTGGGTCGTGCCCTCGCCGACGTCGATCCGGTGGTGCCGCGCGGTCGCCACGGTGTCGCGCACCGGGTCGAGCCTGGTCCGGCCGAGTGTGCACACCGGCGCGGCGGCGACCCCCTGCCAATGCCGCATTTCGTCCTCTCGATGCGGAGCGGCCGCGCGCAGCGACCGCGCCCAGCCCAGGAACGACTGGCCGCGCCGGTGCAGGGTGTTGCCGTGAAACGCCTGTTCGACGTCGTCGAGCAGGACACGCCAGGTCACCGCGTCGGCGACCAGGTGATGCGCCACCAGCAGCAAGCGCCCGGGCCGGTCCCCGGCGTCCGCCAGCACCGCGCGCACCAGAGGTCCCGTGCGCGGGTCCATCCGCGCGACGATCTGCTCGACCTGGGCGTCCAGCGCAGCGCGAGGATCACCGGAGACGCGGACGGCGGTGAGCACGTCGGCACCGGTCACGGCACCGACGTCCGGGACGCGCAGCGCGTCCTCGACCAGATGCGCGCGCAGGACGTCGTGGCGAGCGAGAACGGCGTCGAGCACCGCGGTCCAGCGAGGGACGTCGTCCGCCGAAGGCACGCAGATCTCGACCCACTGGCAGAACCCGTCGGCCGCCTTTCCCGCGCGCCGCAGCAGATCCCGCATGATCGGCGTGAGCGGGGCGTCACCGACCGCGGGGGCTTCCTCGGCCCGTTCGGGTTCTCCGCAGCGTGCGGCGATCCCGGCGACCGTGCCGCCTTCGAGGACGTCGCGCGCGGTCAGGTGCAGCCCTTCACGGCGGGCGCGGGAGACCACCCGCAGCGAGGCGATGCTGTCGCCGCCCGCGTCGAGGAACCCATCATCGAGGCCGACGTCGGAGCCGAGCAGTTCGCGGACCACCCGCAGCAGCACGGCTTCCGCCGGGGTCGCGGGTTCCCGGCCGCCGTCGGAGAGGGCTTCCGGCGCGGGCAGCGCGGCCCGGTCCAGTTTGCCGCTCGGGCCGAGCGGGAGCCGGTCCAGCGGTACGAACGCGGTCGGCACCATGTACGCGGGCAGCTCAGCGGCGAGGTATTCGCGCAGTGCGGCGGGCTCGGGTTCGGCTCCGTCCACGGGGACGACGTAGGCGACCAGCCGGTCCTCGCGGACGATCACCGCGGCGGCGCGTACGTCGTCGTGCGCGGTCAGCGCGGTCTCGATCTCGCCGAGTTCGATCCGGAACCCGCGCAGTTTGACCTGGTGGTCGGCGCGGCCGAGGAAGACGATCTGCCCGTCCGGACGCCAGCGGACCAGGTCGCCGGTGCGGTACATCCGCTCCCCCGGCGGCCCGAACGGGTCGGCGACGAACCGTTCCGCGGTCAGCGCCGCCCGGCCGACGTAACCCTGCGCGAGCTTCGGCCCCGCCAGGTACAACTCGCCGGTGACGTTCGTGCCGACCGGGAGCAGACCACCGTCCAGCACGTACGCGCGGACCTCCGGGTCCGGGCGGCCGATCGGCAGCGGGCCGGGGTCAGCCGGGTCGTAGTGCCAGGTGACCGAGTTGATGGTGACCTCGGTCGGCCCGTAGGCGTTGAACAGCGCCCGCCGGTTTCCCCAGCGCCGCGCCAGTTCCGGGTCGAGCCGTTCGGCGCCGACGACGAAGAACACGTCCGGGTCGACGGTCGCGTCGTCGGGCATCGCGGACAGGAACGACGGCAGCAGGTTGAGCCCGGTGACGCGGTGTTCGGCGGCGTACGCCAGGAGGTCGTCGCCGGAGACCCGCACCTCCTCCGGCGCGATCACCGACGTGCCGCCGGACAGCAACGGCAGCATGAACTGCCAGAACGCGACGTCGAAACTCGTCGAGGCGAAATGCAGATACCGCTCGGCGGTCCCGATCCCGACGATGTCCTCCTGCAACGCGATCAGGCTCGGCACGCCGCGATGCGGCACCGCCACACCCTTGGGTTTGCCGGTGGTGCCCGAGGTGTAGATGACGTAGGCGATCGCGTCCGCGCACGAGGGTACGGCCGGATCCGAGTCCTCAGTGGACAGTTCGGCCGGGTCGATCACCGGAAGACCTTCGACGTCCGAAGTGGACACGACGGCGGCGGGCCGGATGTCGCCCAGCATGTAGGCGAGCCGGTCGGCCGGGTAGTCCGGGTCCATCGGCACGTGCACCGCACCGGCCTTGATCACGCCGAACAGTGCGACCACGAGGTCGACGTCGCGGCGCAACAGGACCGCGACCGGGTCCTGCGGTTTCACTCCGGCGTCGATCAAGGTGTTCGCGAGCCGGTTGGCGCGACGGTCCAGTTCGGCGTAGGTCAGGCTCCGGTCGCGGCACACGACGGCCTCGGCGTCCGGCGTCTCCCGGACCCAGCGGCCGAACTCCTCCAGCATGCCGCCGCGTTCACGCTTCGGTTCCGGCCCTTCGCCGAGCCGCAGCATCACGCGTTCTTCGTCGGCGTCGAGCACGCGCAGCCGGGAGACCGGCCGCATCGGCTCGGCGACGATCTCGTGCAGCATCGCCCGCAGCCAGCGGCCGTAGGACTCGGCCTCTTCGCGACTGAACGCCTGCGGCTGGTACCCGAGGCCGATCGTGAACTCGTCGCCGGGCAGCACGATCACCGTGAGCGGGTAATGCGTCGCGTCGGTGATATCGACGCCGACGAGGTCGAGACCGGGCGCCAACGTGGTGCGGGCGCGGCTGGAGAGCGGGAAGTTCTCCATCACCAGCATCGTGTCGAACAGGTCGCCGACGCCGGCCGCGCGCTGGATGTCCGGCAGCCCGGCGTGATGGTGATCGGTGAGCCGGACGCTTTCGGTTTGCACGCGTTCCAGCACGGTGGCCGCGGTGTCGGCGGCGTCGAACCGCACGCGCACCGGGATCGTGCTGCCCAGCTGACCGATCATGCGCTCGACGCCCGGGACGTCGGCCGGGCGGCCGGAGACCGGGCAGCCGAAGACCACGTCGCGACGGCCGGTCAGCCTGGCGAGCAGAACTCCCCAGGCGGTCTGGAACACCGTCGTCGGGGTGATGCCGCGTTCGCGGGCGAAGGCGCGCAGCCGCTCGCTGAACTCGCCGCCCAGTTCCACGGTGACGCGTTCCGGGCGCTCCACAGTGGACTCGACGCTCGCCGGAGCGAGCCGCGTTCCTTCGTCCAATCCGGACAATGCTTCGCGCCACGCTTCCAGCGCGGCGTCCGGGTCACGTTCGCCGAGCACCCGGTGGTACTCCGAAAGCGGGGGCGCGACCGGGGCCGCCGGGCCGCCGCCGAGTTCGGCGTAGGTGGCGAGCAGGGTGCGGCCGACCAGCGGCATCGACCAGCCGTCGAGCAGCGCGTGGTGATTCGTGAGCACCAGGCGGTGCTCGTCCGGGCCGAGCGTCAGCAGCAGGAACCGGATCAGCGGCGGGGTCGCCGGGTCGAAGGGACGGGCGAGTTCGGTGCGGCATTCGGCGTCGACCCGGTCCGGCGAGACGTGCGCGAATCGCCAGTCCAGCGTGACGTCGGCGGGCACCACTTGGACGACCTCGCCCGCGTCGGTGGTGTGCAGGTGGACGCGCAGCGCGGGATGCCGCCGCAGCACTTCCGCCGCGGCCTCGCGCATGCGGTCCGCGTCGAGCGCGCCGCTGAGCAGGGTGACGGCCTGGACCACGTAAACGTCGGTGTCTTCGGTGCCGCGCGCCAGGGTGTGGAACGAGAGCCCGGTCTGCAGCGGGGTCGCGGGCAGGACGTCCTCGACGCGGCCGAGGCGTTCGAGCGCGTCGATGTCGGCCTGGTCGAGGCCGACCAGCGGGAGATCGGACGGCGTGAGCCCACCGCCGTCCGGACCGACCCGGGCGGCGTGCGCAGCCATCGCGTCCAGGGCGAGTGACCACGATTCTTGAAGCGCGGCAACACTTTCCTGGGACAGGACGGCACCGGCCGCGGTCCATTCGACGGCGAGCTGCGGCCGGCCGTCCTCACGGACGAAACAGTTCAGCGCCAGCACCTGTTCCAGCGACTTGGCGTCCGGTTCGGTGACCGCGAACGGGTCTTCCTCCGGCAGCCGCCAGCCGGTGCCGGGCAGGGCCGCGAACCGGCCGAGGTAGTTCAGGACGACGTCCGGCGGCGGGACGGCGGCGAGTTCGTCCCGGGTGAGCGGGTCGAGGTACCGCAGGACCCCGAAGCCGACACCGTTGTCGGGAACCACGCGTTTGGCCTCTTTGGCGGCCTTCAGCAGCTCTCCGGCCGCCGTCACGCCGGCGGGAACGCGCACGGGATACTCGGCGGTGAACCAGCCGACGGTGCGCGAAAGATCCAGGCGGTCATGGTCACGGCCGTGTCCTTCGAGCGACACGGTTTCGGCCTCGACCGGGGCACCGCGCCACGACCTCAGGGCGAGGACGAGCGTGGCGAGCAGGACGTCGTCCGGCCCGGCGCGATAGGCCGCGGGCAGCGCGGTGAGCACCGCTTCGGTCTGCTCCGGGGTGGCGAGGGTGACCGACCGCCGCGCGGTCGCGACCGTGTCGACACCGCGGTCGAGCGGCCGGTGGCCGAGACGCGGACCGTCGAGCGCGCCACGCCAATGGTCGAGTTCGCCCCGCCGGGCCCCGGAAGTGCCTTGCTCGGCAAGGAGAAGCGCGTGCCGCCGCCATGACGTCCCCACCGGGTCGAGCGGTTCACCGGCACAGGCCGCACGCAGATCCGGCAGCAGAATCCGCCATGAGACCCCGTCGACCGCCAGATGGTGCAGCACGATGACGAGGTGATCCGGCAGCAACGCGACCTTGAGCACCCCGGCCCGGAGGTCCAGGGACTCCGCGAGTCGCACCGCGACCTCGGCCGGTTCGCCGGTCGTCTCGATGACCACGTCGGACGCCTTCACCGCCCCGCGTTCCCGGACCCGCATTTCGTCCTCTAAATGCAGACGGAGGACGTCGTGGTGGTCCAGGAGTGTTTGCACGCCTTCGGTCAGGAGACCGGGCGGAAGGTCCTCGTCGAGCCGAACGGCGGTCCACTGGGTGTAGCCGGCGATCGTCGTGGCGTCCGGATGCGGATCGAGCAGCGCCCGGACGATCGGCGGCGCGGGCACCACGCCGACCGGCTCGTCCGGCGGCGCGGCCGGGGCGCCGATCTCCGCGCTCGCCGCCGCCAGCGCCTCGAAGCTGCGGCGGGCCAGCAGATCACGCGGACGCAGATCGAGACCGTGGGCGCGCAGCCTGCTGCTGACGCTGATCGCGGTGATGCTGTCGCCGCCCAGCGCGAAGAAGTCGTCGTCGACGGCGACCTCGTCGACACCGATCACCTCGGCGATGGTGGCGCACAGCAGCCGTTCGCGGTCGGTGGCCGCGACGCGTCCGGCCGCCGCGCGCGGGGCGGGCAGCGCCGGACGATCGATCTTCCCGTTGGGGGTCAACGGAAGCGAGTCGAGCACGACGACCGCGGCGGGCACGAGGTGCTCCGGCACCCGCCCGGCGAGTTCCGCGCGGACCTCGTCCGGCACGACCTCGCCGACGACGTAACCGACGAGTCTGGGCCCGCGCACCGCCGCGGCGGCCGCGCGCACGCCCGGAACGGCGGCCAGCGCGGCCTCGACCTCACCGAGTTCGACGCGGTGACCGCGCACCTTCACCTGGCCGTCGCGGCGGCCCAGATACTCCAGCCCCCGGCCGGGCACCCAGCGGACGAGGTCCCCGGTGCGGTACATCCGGTCGCCGGGCGCGCCGAACGGATCGGCGACGAATCGTTCGGCGGTCGCGCCGGGACGTCCGAGATAGCCACGCGCCAGGTGCGGTCCCGCCAGGTACAGCTCTCCCGGCGTCCCGGCGGGCGCGGGCCGCAACGCGGCGTCGAGCACCCGGACCGCCGTGCCCGGAACCGCGGTGCCGATGGTCGGTTCCCCGTCGTCCAGCCAGGATCCGGCACCGTCCACAGTGGCCTCGGTCGGGCCGTACATGTTGCGGGCGCGGACACCGGACTCGGCGACACGCCGCCACAGCGCGGGCGGAGTCGCCTCGCCGCCGAGGACGAGCAGCGCGGGCGCGTCGGGGCCGTCGAGCAGTCCGGCGTCGACCAGCGGCGCCGCCATCGAGGGCGTGGTGTCGACGACGTCGATCCGGTCGCGGGCGAACGCGGACAGCAGTTCGTCGGCGTCCCGCGCGACGTCGGTGCCGTAGACGTGGAGTTCGTGCCCGAACAGCAGCCACATCAGCTGGTCGAGCGCGGAGTCGAAGGCGAACGAGTAGGTGTGCGCGACGCGCAGCCGCCTGCCCGCGGTACGTTCGGTCTCGGCGACCGTGGTCACGCGGTGGTGGCGCAGCAGCGTCGCCAGCCCGCCGACCCGGCCGAGGACGCCCTTGGGCCGTCCGGTCGAGCCGGAGGTGAAGATGACGTACGCGAGATGCTCCGGATGGCGCGGAATCCCCAGCGGTGAAGAGTCCAGAGTGGACAGATCGGTTTCGCCGAGCAGGAGATGCGGCCCCGGCACGATTCCCGGGTCGTGGGCCACCGTGAGCACCGCTCCGGCTTCGGCGGCGAGTTCCCGCAGGCGTTCGACGGGATGCGCCAGGTCCAGCGGCAGGAAGGCGGCTCCGGCGTCGAGCACCGCCAGCAGGGCGACGGCGAGATCCGCCGACCGCGGCAGGGCCAGCGCGACGACGTCGTCCGCCCCGACGCCGCGAGCCCGCAGTGCCCGGGCGAGGCGGTGGACCCGCGTGACGAGTTCGCCCGCGGTCAGCCTTTCGTCACCGAAGACCAGCGCGGTGTGTTCGGGATCCAGCCGGTCGAGAAGTTCAGGTACGTCAAGGAGTTCGCTCTCCGGTGCGGGTGTCGACCACGCCGCCAGCACCGTGTCCCGCTCCCCCGCCGGGATCAGGTCCGCACCCGCGACCGCCGGGCCGTCCGGCTCGGTCAGCGCGGTGATCAGGCAGCGCAACGCGGTCAGCTTGGCATCGACGGCGGCCTGGTCGTGTGTCCGCGCGTCGACCTCGAACCCGAGCAGCAGCCCGCCGTCCGAGGTCGGCAGCACCGACAGCCCCATGTCCTCCGGCGGCCCGCCCGCGACGTTGCGCATCGTGCCGTGCGAGCCCGCGAAGTCGAGCTTCAGGTCGAACGCCTTGAGGTTGATGCCGCGGCCGTGCAGCAGCGCCCCGGCGCCGGGCACCGCGAGATCCTGCGGCAGGTCTTCCCCGCGATACCGCTGATGCGCGCGCATTTCCTTCAGCGCGCCCGCCACCCGCGCGGTCAACTCGGCCGCCGAGTCCCCCGGGAGCACCGTGACCCGCAGTGGCAGCACGTTGACCGCCATCGCCGGGGTCCGCAGCGCCGCACCTTCGCGGCACATCAACGGCATCGCGAACACGACGTCGGTCCAGCCGAGCACGCGGTGCAGGAACGCGGCATAGCAGGCGATCAGCGCGTCGCCCCACGTCGTCCCGGCGCGTTTGCCCAGGTCACGAAGCCGGGCCAGGTCGGAAGCGGGCAGGACCGATCGGGCGGTGACAGTGTGCTCGGGCGGGCCGGACGCGCTACCGGCGTCGTCGAGATCCGGCAACGGCGTGAACCGCTCGCGCCAGTACTCGCGATCCTGGGCGAACCGTTCGCTCTCGCGGTAGGCGCGATCGGCCTCGACGAGGTCGGCGAACCGGGCGAACGTCGAAGCCGGGATGTCCTTGCCCTGCACCGAAGCGGTGTAGCGGGCCGCCGTCCGGCGGGCGAGCATCGCCGCGGTGTAGCCGTCGAACACCAGGTGGTGCCCGAGCTGGGTGAACCACACGTGCGAGTCGGACAGCCGCAGCACGAGATGGGCGAACAGGGGCCGGTCCACCATCCCGCGGCAGGCTTCGGCGACGCGGCGGCGTTCGGCGTCCACCCGCTCGTGCGCGGCGGCGACCGGATCGGCCTCACCGCGCAGATCGACGACCTCCGGCAGCGGCAGGGCGTCTTCCGACACGACCTGGCGCGGACCGTCCGGCGTCTCGAACACCCGCAGCCGCAGGCTGTCCGCCTCTTCGGCGGTCGCCCGGATCGCTTCGGTCAGCGCGACGACGTCGACCGCCTTGTCGCCGACGATCTCGATGACGTCACCGACGACGTAATAGGGCGAGTCGGGTTCGAGGCGCTGCGCGGTCCAGATCCCCAGCTGGGCACCGGTCAGGTTCAGCATGAAGGCACCACCATCGGGGTTCCGGTCACCGGGTCGGGCACAACCACGCTGGGGAGATCGAAGACCTCCTTCATCAGCTCCGCGTCCACGATGTCGGACGGCGCGCCCTCGGCGACGATCCGGCCGTCCCGCAGGGCGACGAGGTGATCGGCGTACCGGCAGGCCTGGTTGATGTCGTGCAGGACGGCGATCACCGTGCGGCCCTCGTCGCGCAGGCGCGCCAGCAGGCTCAGCAACTGGTACTGGTGTGCGATGTCCAAAAAGGACGTCGGTTCGTCGAGCAGCAGATACGGCGTCTTCTGCGCCAGCACCAGCGCCACCCACACGCGCTGACGCTGCCCGCCGGAGAGCTCCTGCACCGGCCGGTCGGCCAGTCCCGCCACCCCGGCGGCGGTCATCGCGTCGAGCACCGCGCGTTCGTCCTCTTCGGACCAGGTGGCGAACAACGACTGGTGCGGGAACCGGCCACGCGCGATCAGCTGGCGGACGCGGACGTCCTCCGGCGCGACCGGATCCTGCGGCAGGAACCCAAGCTCTCGCGCCAAACCCTTGCCGGGGAAGGAACCCACGTCCTTGCCATCGAGAAGGACCTCGCCGTCCGACGGGCGCAGCAACCGGACGAACGCGCGCAGCAGGGTCGACTTGCCGCACGCGTTCGGTCCGACGACGGCGGTGAACGCGCGGTCGGGCACGTCGAGGCTCAGCCGGGTCGACACGACCCGGTCGCCGTAGCGCAGGGTCAGGTCCCGAGCGGTCAAGCGGGCACTCATGTGCGCCGAACCTCCTTGGTGAGCAGCCAGATCAGGTAGCCGCCGCCGATCACGGTGCTGACCACACCGACCGGCAGCGATTCCGGCGCGAGCAACATCTGAGCGGCCAGGTCGGCACTGGTGAGCAGCACGGCGCCGGTGAGGGCGGCGGGCAGCAGGGCGATACCGGGCGTGCGGGCCAGCCGACGTCCGATCTGCGGTGCGGCCAGCGCGATGAACGCGATCGGGCCCGCCACGGCGGTGACCGTGGCCGTGCAGCCGACCCCGATCAGCACCAGGACCAGCCGCAGCCGGTCCCAGCGGACCCCGGTGGTGACCGCCAGCGCACCGCCGAGCGCGGCCTGGTGCAGCGCCGGCGCCCTGGTGAACAGCACGACGAACAGCACCGCGAGCACCGCGAACGGGATGGCGACGTCGTCCCAGCCGACCCCGTTGAGGGAACCGGCGTTCCAGCCGACGGCCGCGATCGCGATCTCGAGTTCCGCGCGCAGCACGATCCACGAGTTGAACGCGGTCAGCATCGCGTTGATCGCGATCCCGATGACGATCAGCCGCAGCCCGGACAACCCGCCACCGAGCGACAACGCGTAGACGATGGCCGCCGTGATCACGCCGCCGAGCACCGAGCCGATGGTCAGCTGCGTCGACGTCCCCGAGAGCACGGTGATCGCGAACAGCGCGCCGGTGTACGCACCGGCGTCGAGACCGATCACGTCCGGGCTGCCGAGCGGGTTGCGGGTGACGTTCTGGAAGATCGCGCCCGCCAGGCCGAGCGCGGCACCGAACACCAGCCCGGCCAGTACCCGGGGCAGCCGCCATTCGCGGATGACCACGCCCGGTCCGCCACCGGATCCGGTGAGCGCGGCGAACACGCGGGCGGGGCTCGCCCACGCCGCGCCGTAGCAGAGCCCGAGCAGCGTCAGGCCGGCGATGACCACCAGCATCGCCACGAGGAAGACGAGGGTGCGGCGTTCCATCCGGGCGGAGAACCGCCCGCGCCGCAGGACGAATGTGGTCACAGCGGCGCCGCCCCGTATTTGCGGACGGCCCAGATCAGCACCGGGCCGCCGAGGAACGCGGTCACGATCGCCACCGGCACCTCACCGGTCGGCAGCAGGACCCGGGAGCCGACGTCCGCGGCCAGCATCAGGACCGGACCGAGCAGCGCGGCGAACGCGATCAGCCACGGGATCGACGCGCCGGCCACCCGCCGCGCCAGATGCGGCACGATCAGCCCGACGAACAGGATCGGCCCGGCCAGCGCGGTCGCCGCGCCCGCCATCAGCGTGATCAGCAGCAGGGTGACCGTCCGGACGCGCGCGACGTTCGCGCCGAGCGTATGCGCGACCGTCTCGCCGAGCGCGATGGCGTTCAGCTGGCGGCTCACCGCGAACGCGCCCAGCAGGGACAGGCCGATGACGATCAGCGGGATCGTGGTCGGCGCCTGTTCGCGACCGGCCAGTGAACCCACCGACCAGAACCGGTAGACGTCGAAGGTGTCCGGGAACAGCAGCCGCAGGCCGAGGGTGAGTCCCAGCAGCACGGCGCTCAGCGCTGTCCCGGCGAGCACGAGCCGCAGCGGCGACTTGCTGCCGACGGCGTACACCAGCGCCGAAGCGCCGACCGCGCCCAAGACCGCGAGCCCCAGTTCGGCGGGCACCGACGCGGCCAGGCCGAACGAAGACCCGACCGCGATGGCGAACCCGGCCCCGGCGGTCACGCCGAGCACGCCGGGTTCGGCCAAAGCGTTGCGCGACAAGGCTTGCACGAGCACGCCGCCGACGGCGAGCGCCGCGCCGACCCCGATCGCCAGTACCGCCCTCGGCATCCGGATGTCCAGGACCACCGCCCGGTCACTCGGGTTCCCCTCGCCCAGCAGGGCGCGCACGACCTCGCCGGGGGCGATGGCGTGCGCGCCGATGCCGACGCTCAGCACGGCGACCACGACGAGCCCGAGCAGTGCGGCGCCGAGCAGCGCGGACCGCCCGGTGGTGGTCACTTCTTCAGCAGCGGCGCGAACGCCTGGTCGACTGCGTCCAAAGTGGACGTCGCGGCCCGGTAGGTGGCGGCCTCGGTGAAGCGGAACGGGTAGACCTTGCCCGCCTTCACCGCGGGGAGTTCCTTCCACAGCGGCGAGTCGAGGACGTACTTGACCGGCGCGGGCACGGAGCCGTCGGCGGCGACCGAGTAGGTGATCGCGTCGGCCTGGGCGAACGCGGTCGGCAGTTCCTCGATCGACGGGTACTCGCTGACGTCCTTCGAGCCACCGCCCTTGACCTTGACCTGGCCGTAGTACGTGGCACCGATGTCCTGCGCGATGTTGGTGCCCCAGGAACCGTTGAACTCACGCTGGAAGTTGCCCTTGGCGACCTCGCCGTAGGCACCGACGTGGCCCAGCTTCAGCTGCGGCACCACGGCCTTGTACTTCTCGGCCAGCGCCTTGGCCTTGGTGTCGTAGGCGGTCTTCAGCGCGTCGAACCCGGCGGCCGCACCGGCGGCGTCGGCCTGCTTGCGCGACAGCTCACGCCACATCGACGGAACCGACGGGCCGATCGCCACGACCGGCGCGATCGCTTCGAGCCGCTTGATGTCGATGTCGGCGAGCACCGGCTTCGGCACGCCGATCACGATGAGATCCGGATCCGCCTGCGCGATCGCCTCGTAGTTCGTCTCCGACGCCGACTCGCCGGCGACCTTCGCCAGCTCGTCGTACTTCTTGCGCTCCTGCTCGTTGAACAGCGGGATCCCGCGCTTCCAGCTGGACACCCCGACCAGCGGCGCGCCCGCTTCGAGCAGGGCGGGCACGGCGTAGCCGGTGGCGATGACCCGCTTCGGCGAGACCGGGATGGTGATCTGGCCGTTGTCGGCGGCGAACACCCGGGTCTGACCGCCGTCGGCGGCCTTGCCGTCTTCGCCCGCGCCGCAGGCGGTGGCCGCGGTCACGACCGTCAAAGCGAGCGCGAGCGCTCCGGCGAGGCGTCGGGTTCTAGTGGTGCGCATGGATTTCCTCGGTTTTCTTGGTGGGGATCAGTGGTCGTGCTCGTCGTCGAAGTCCGCGACGCCGCGTTTCCAGTAGCCGGTCACGTCGTGGTCGTCCTTGCCGAGCCCGAGGTCGTTCTTGAGCCAGCGGCGCAGCGGTTTGATCTGCCCCGCTTCACCGGCGACCCAGGCGTAAAGCCGTTCCCCGGCGGGGACCTCGATCGTCTGGACCGCACGGGCGAGGACGTCGGACGCGCCGGGCGCCACGTCGCCTCGATGCAGCCAGTGCACCTCGACGTCTTCGGGCGCGGAGAGCTCGATCTCCTCGCTCGCGTCGGTGACCTCGATGAACGCCCAGCCCGCGGCGGTACGCGGCAGTTCTTCGAGCCAGCGCGCGATCGCGGGCAACGCGGTGACGTCACCGGCGAGCAGGTAGCGGTCGTAGGTGTGCGGCACGATCAGCCCGCCGGGCGGGCCGGCGACGTGCACCGGCGTGCCGGGCGTGACCTTCTCGGCCCAACCGGAGCCGAGCCCGCCTTCGTGCAGCGCCACGTCGAGGTCGAGTTCCCCGGAAGCCGGGTCGTACCGGCGGACCGTGTACTCGCGCGACGTCGGCGACGGCTTCGGCCAGCGCAGCATGTCGCCGTCCTGTACCGGGAGCCGCGGCTCGGGGTCCAGTTCGGGGAACAGGATCTTCACGTGTTCGTCGGGCGAATGCGCCTCGAAACCCGCCGTCCCCGGTCCGCCGAGCGTGACCCGGAGCAGCCCGGAACCGATCATCTCGGTGCGCACGACCTCGGCCTGCCGGATGCGGATCGGATACGGCACCTTCTCCGCATGCCGTCCCGCACGGACCTCGGCGATGCGCTCCAGGTGCCGGTGGCGATGGTCGGCGCGGCTCACGTCGCGCTCCCGGTGAGGACCCGCGTCCAGTGGCCGAGGGTCGGCTGCTCGGCGAGGTCGGCGAATTCGAGCGTGTCGGCGCCCTCGGTGCGCCACTGCTCGACCAGGCCCATGATCCGCATCGAGTCGAGGCCGAGATCGGTGAGGTCGGTCTCCGGCTTCAGCTCGGCCGGGTCGCAGCCGAGCAGTTCGGCGACGTCGGCGTGGATCTTCCGGACGGTCAAGCTCATCGCTGTGCTCCCGCGTGGATGGGGGCCAGCGCGGCGAGCGCGGCGGCCGTGGTGGTCAGTGCGCCACAGCGCTGGGCGACGTACTCGCAGGCCTGGTCGTGGCGTTCGCGGGAGAAGTCCGCGACCGCGTCGCCGACCAGGAACGGCTGGACGTCGCGCATGAACGCCTCGACGGCGGTGGTCTGGCAGCCGATATGCGCGTAGACACCGGTGATCAGCAACTGGTCGCGGCCCGCTTCGGCGAGCTGCTCGGTGAACGTGCTGCGCTGGAACGCGCTGTAGCGCCACTTCGTCAGGACCTTGTCCCCCGGCTGCGGGGCGAGCTCGGCCACCACGTCGGCCGCGGCCGGATCGTCGTCGATGACCGCGCCGATCCCGTCGCCCCAGAACTCGGTGAGCAGGCCACGGTCCTCGGCGGCCTGGTGACCGGGCTGCGCGGTGTAGAACACCGGGACCCCCGCGGCGCGGGCGGCGTCGGCCAGCGCGGCGATGTTCGCGATCATCTCCGGGACCGGGGATCCCGCGTACGGCGCGAGGAAGTACCGCTGCGCGTCGTGGACCAGCAGCGCGGCACGGGCGGCGTCGGGTTTCCAGCCGACCCGTCCGGCGGGCAGCTCGGCCTCCGTCGGGAGGGCGTAGGGCTCGATCTTGGGGAGCGACACGTTCACTTCTCCTTCGCCAGGGCGGCCAGTGCCGCCCGCAGCTCGCGTTTGCTGGTCTTGCCGACGCCGGTCACCGGGAACTCCGGCACCACCTGGACCAGATCGGGCACCTTGAACGCCGCGACCCCGCGCTCGCGGACGAACCGGCGCAGCTCCGCCGCGGCGGGTTCGGCGCCTGCCGCAGGGACGACATAGGCACAGGTGCGCTCGCCCAGGTACGGATCCGGCACCGCGACGACGGCGGCGTCGAGCACGCCGGGGTGGGCCATCAGGTGGTTCTCGACCTCTTCCGCGGCCACCTTCTCGCCGCCGCGGTTGATCTGCTCCTTGGCCCGGCCGACCACTTCCAGATGTCCCGACGGATGCCGTCGCACGAGGTCACCGGTGCGGTAGAACCCGTCCTCGGTGAACGCGGTCTTGTTGTGCTCCTCGGCGCGGTAGTAGCCGCGGATCGTGTACGGCCCCCGGGTCAGCAGGGCACCGATCTCCCCCGGCGCGACCACATCGTCCGAAGTGGCCAGTGGGTCGTCCGGGTTCACCACGCGGATCTCGTCGTCCGGCGAGATCGGCCTTCCCTGTGTCGCCAGGACGTACTCGTCGGGGTCGTCGAGCCGGGTGTAGCAGACCAGTCCCTCGGCCATGCCGAACACCTGCTGCAGACGGCACCCCAGCGCGGGCCCGATCTTCTCGGCCAGTTCACGGGCGCATTTCGCGCCGCCGACCAGCAGGACGTCCAAAGAGGACAGATCGCGGGTGGTCCGCGCGGCCGCCTGCGCCCACGCGGCGGCCAGCGGCGGCACCAGCCCGGTGATCGTCACACCTTCGGCCTCGATGAGCCGGAACGCGGTGTCGGCGTCGGGACGCGGCGCGAACACCGTGGCCGCGCCCGCGTGCAGCGCGCCGAGCAGACCGGGTGAGCTGAGCGGGAAGTTGTGCGCGACCGGCAGCGCGGCCAGGTACACGCTTTCCGGGCGCAGACCGCAGATCCGGGCGCTTTCCCGGACGCTGTAGAGATAGTCCTCGTGCGTGCGCGGGATCAGCTTGGGCAATCCGGTGCTTCCACCCGACAACTGGAGGAACGCGACCCCGGCGGGATCGGGATCCGGCAGGGCGCGCGGAGTCGCCGCTTCGAGGACGGCGAATTCCTCCGTGCCGACGACGAAGACGGTGCGTACCGAGGGGATCTCGGCGGCGACCGCGCGGGCCATGGCCGCGTGGTCGAACCGTTCGTGTTCGCCCACGGTCAGGATCGCCGCGGCCTCGCTCTGCTCGGCGAAATGCCGCAGTTCGCTCGCGCGGTGCGCGGGCAGCGCGAACACCGGCAGCGCGCCGGCCCGCCACAGTCCGAAGACGACGGACGCGAACTCCGGCACGTTCGGCAGTTGCACGACGACCCGGTCACCGGCCTGGATCCCGGCGCCGGCGAATCCGGCGGCGAGCCGGTGCGCCCGCTCGTCGAGTTCGGCGAACGTCCAGCGGGCGTTCTCGCCGATGACGGCGAGACGCTCGGCGTAGGCCTCGGCGAGGCTGGTCAGCAGCTTGCCGAAGGTCTGGCCGCGCCAGTATCCCGAAGCCCGGTAGCGCGCCGCGGTTTCCGGCGGCCAGGGCACGTGGTCGGCGGTCATTCCACTCCCTCCAGACCGAGGGCCCGCAGCATGGTGCCGAATTTCGCGCCGGTCTCGGCGAGCTCGGCCGCCGGATCGGAACCCGCCACCACTCCCGCACCGGCGAACAGCCGGACGGTCCGGTCCCGGACTTCGGCGCAGCGGATGGTGACGACCCATTCGCCGTCACCGTCCTGGTCGGTCCAGCCGACGAGACCCGCGTAATAGCCGCGATCCTCGGGTTCGAGCGCGGCGATGGTGTCGCGGGCGAGCGCGGTCGGGACGCCGCAGACCGCCGGTGTCGGATGCAGTGCCTCGGCCAGTCCGAGCGCGGACGAACCGGCGTCGCTCGCGTCGGCGAGGCGTCCGCTGATCTTGGTCGAGAGGTGCCACATCGTGGGCGTGCCGATCACTTCGGGTTCGGCGGGGACGTCGAGGTCGACACAGAACCGGCCCAGGACTTCGGCCACCTGGGCGGCGACGTGCGCGTGTTCGTCACGGTCCTTTTCGGACGCCAGCAGATCCTTGACGCGCCGGGAGTTCTCGGCGTCGTCGGCCACCCGCGGCCGTGATCCCGCCAGCGGGTTGGCCGTGACGACGCGACCGCGGCGGGAGACCAGGAGTTCCGGGCTCGCGCCGATCAGGGTGCGCGGCGCGGGATCCCCCGGCGCGCTGACGTCGACGGCGAAGGCGTGCGCGGCCGGGTCCGCGTGGACGAGGCGCGCCAGCAGCCGCGGCACGGCGACGGGGTCGCCGCCGGTGACGTCGAGGCAGCGGGCCAGCACGATCTTGCGGAGGTCGCCGTCGCGGATCTCGTCCAGCGCCCTCGCCACGGCGGTGGTGTAGACCTCCGGCGCGGGCCGCGGCGACACCGTCCAGCTCCCGCCCAGCGGGGCGACCGGACCACTCGCCTTCGGTGGTCCTGCCTTGCGTACCAGGGCGGGCACCACCAGGCTGCTCGGCGCGTCGGGCCGGAATCCGATCGCGCCGGCGACGACGGGTTCGGTCACTCCCGCCACGAGAGCGGCGTCGAGGACTTCGGCGGCCGCGCGGGCACGCTTGCCGGGCGCCGCGTGGACCGGCGCGTACACGCCGTCGGCGAGCAGCGATCCTCGAGCGGACGAGTAGTAGAACGATCCGGGCAGGTACGCCGCCAGCAGATCGGCCGCCTGGTGGACCGGCCTTGGTCGGGCCGGTGCAGGTGAGGACACGACTGGATTCCCTTTCGCGAATACTACTGACCGAACAGGCGCCCGTGACACCCCAGTACGAAAGCGCCGACTTTCGGTTAGCCTAACCTAATCGTACGGACCCGAAAAGTCTTCGTTGCGTCATCGAGATCACGCGCGGAGCGTCGCGCCGCCGTCGACGTAGAGGTTCTGCATCGTGATGTGCCGCGCGCGATCGGAGGCCAAAAACAGGACGGCGTCGGCGATATCGGCGGGTTCCGCCATCCGGCCCAGCGGTATGCCGACCCGGTATTGCTCCGGATTTCCCGCGATGACACGGTCCGCGCCGTTCTCGTCCGTCCACAGTAGACGTTGCATGTCGGTGTCGGTCGAGCCGGGCGAGACGATGTTGCAGCGGATGCCGGAACCGGCGAGTTCGAGCCCGAGGCAGCGGGTCAGCATGGTCGCCGCGGCCTTCGAAGCGGCGTACGCGGCCATCCCGCTGCGTGGGACTCCCGCCGCGTTCGACCCGACCGTCACCAGCACACCGCTCCGACGGGGCAACATCCGGCGGGAAATCTCGCGGAGCACGGTGAAGACTCCGGTGGAGTTGACCGCGAAGGTCGCCGCCCAGTCCTCGTCGCTCGTGTCGCAGACGGACCCGGGCTTCAGCACACCCGCGACGGACGCCCCGATCCCGATCGGCCCGAGTTCGCTTTCGACCTCGCCGACCACCCGCGCGACGGCGGCGGGATCCCCGACGTCCGCGACGAACGAGGTCACCCCGTCCCGGGAAGCGCTTTCGGCCAGGTCCACCGCCGCCACGATCGCGCCGGCCTCGGCGAGCCCGTCCACGACGGCCGCCCCGATCCCGCGCGCACCTCCGGTGACGAGCGCGACCTTGCCCTCGATCCCTTCCACGCCACAACCACCCCACGTCCCGTTTGCTTAGCCTTGCCTAAGCTAGCGGGCCGAACCGGACAAAGCGAGGGACCGACACCGGTGATTCGGGCCACTCCTTCTTGGGGACTGGACGGCAAAATTGCCGTCGTGCGCGCGGTGCGTGTGTGCTTGGCCGCGTTCCGTGAAGTGCCGGCGCGGCACCGGCACCGAGTTGGTCGGGGTGGTCGTGAGTGGCGATTCGTGTTCTAACCCGAATCGCCACTCACGACCCCCTGTACCGAGACGGCGGCTTCGCGTGATTGGGCGGACGACACACGTGATCAGATGGACGACACGCTCGCGGCGAAGCTTTCGCCGTGAGTCGTCCGTCCAGACACGCGTGTCGTCCGTCTGATCACGTGTGCCGTCCATCCAGTCACACAAGACCGCCGCCACTCACGACCCCTAGCCTGGCAAGGGACAAGACAGCGGACCACGCACGGATCCCCCACCCTGCAACGTGATCTGCGCGCTTCCCCCGAAGGAATCCCTGGCGGTGCACACGATCTGATCGACCGCCTTCGACGACAACCCGGCGACGCCGACCGACAAGGTCACCGTGACCCCGTTCGGCGCGGGCGTCTGGTCCAGCACCGCCGTGCCGGCCGGGACTTCCGTGGTGTACTGCCGTTCCCGCTCGCTCTCGTCCGGTCCGGAGGCGAGCAGGTCGACGGGGCTCGCCGGGGGCAACTCCTCGGCGAGCGGGCGCAGCACCCGGATCGGTTGCCCACCGGACAGGAAGTAGAGCACCGCGGCGTTGGCCGGCCCCACCGGTGCGGGCGCTCCGGCGATCACGGCACTGGGCCGGACGCCGCAACCCGAGACCGTCGAGACGAGCAGAAGCGCCGCGAGCCAGGTCTTCCTCATGCCGTCCCTCCCCGCCGGGGCAAGCGCAGGGTGAACACCGCGCCGCCGTCGGTACCGTTGGCCGCGCTCAACATCCCGCCGTGCAGACGGGCGTTCTCCCAGGCGATCGCCAGCCCGAGTCCGCTGCCGCCGGACCTCGCCCTCGCCGAATCCGCCTTGTAGAACCGGTCGAACACGTGGGGCAGCACCTCGGGCGCCAGCCCGGGACCGCGATCCGAGACCTCCAGCGTGATCTGCTCCCCCGCTTCGGAAAGCCGGAGCGAGACGGGCTTTTCCCCGTGCCGCAACGCGTTCCCGACCAGATTCGCCACGATGACGTCCACCCGCCGGGGATCCCACTCGGCGAAGATCCCGGAGGGCAGCTCTCCCTCCACCTCGCCCGTCCAGCCCCGGATGCGCAGGCTCGCCGTGATCACCTCGGCGACGTCGACCTCCTCCGGGGCCAGTGCGGCGGCCCCCGCGTCGAAGCGGGAGACCTCGATGAGGTCGTTCACCAGCCGGGTCAGGTTGTGCGTCTCCTCGATGCTCATCTTCGCCGCGCGCCCGGCGTCCCCCGGCAGGCTCGACGCCTCCTGCTCCAGCACGTCCGCGACCGCGGTCATCGCGGCCAGCGGGGTGCGCAGTTCGTGCGAGACGTCGGCGACGAACCGCCGCGCGTCGGCTTCCATCCGTTCCAGCTCACCGACGTGGCGTTCCAGCGATTCGGCCGTCTCGTTGAACGTCCGCGCCACCCCGGCCAGTTCGTCCGAGCCGCGGACGCCGACCCGGGCCCGCAGGTCGCCCTCGCCCAGCCGCTTCGCCGCGTCACCCAGTTCCCGCACCGGCCGCAGGACCCCGCGGGCGGCCAGCAGCGCCAGCCCGACGGCGAAAACGAGCGCCAGCCCGCCGATCAGCCAGGCCCGCGTGGCGAGTTCGTCGATACTTGTCGCCTCCGGCACCATGCTGCGCGCGATGTAGGCCTCGATACCCGAATCCCGTTGCTGCCCACCGGGAAGCAGCACCGTGAACCTCGTGCCCACCACCAGCATCGGCGTGCCGCCGGCGTCGACCCGTTGCCAGGCGACGTTTCCGGCCCGGACCCGCTCGCGAAGCTCCGGCGAGATCAGCGACCGCATCTGCTGGTTCCCGCTCGCCCTGTCCTCGAACAGGACCAGGGAGCTCAGCTGACGATCGGACAGTTCGCCGCTGATCCGGCTCAGCGTCCCGTCACCCGGCGGCAGCGGGCCGAGCGGGAACAGCGCGGTGGCCTTGTCGACCAGCACGCGGGCGGTGGCGTCCTGAGCCTGCTGGAGGATCAAGGTCCGGGACTGGACGTAGCCGCCTCCGGCGACCGTCGCCGCGGTGATCACGACCAGCAGGCTGAACGCCAGGAGCAGCCGGGTGCGCAGCCCCCCAAGCTTCACAGCGGCCCGAACCGGTAGCCGAACCCGCGGACCGTCTGCACGTACACCGGCGCGGACGAGTCGTCCTCGATCTTCGCGCGCAGCCGCTGCACACAGGCGTCGACCACCCGGGAATCACCGAAATAGCCGTGCTCCCACACGCTTTCCAGCAGGTACTGGCGGCTGAGCACCCGGCCGGGGACCTGGGTGAGTTCGAGCAGCAGCCGCAGTTCGGTCGGGGCGAGGGCGAGCGGCTTGCCCGCCTTGGTCACCGTCAGCCCGGCACGGTCGATGCCGAGATCGCCGTGACGCTCGATCTCGACGGGCGCGGGCGCCGCGGGCGCCGGTTGCCCGGTGCGGCGCAGCACCGCGCGGATCCTGGCCTCCAGCACCTGGGCCCTGGCGGGTTTGACCACGTAGTCGTCCGCGCCGGCGGCGAGCCCGGCCACCACGTCGATGTCCTCGTTGCGCGCGGTGAGCATGATGATCGGCAAATCCCCCGCCGCACGGATGCGGCGGCAGACCTCGAAGCCGTCGAGTCCGGGCAGCATGAGGTCCAGCACGACGATGTCCGGCGGCCGTGACGCGAGCCGGGCGAGGCCCTCCTCGCCGGTGGCCACCGCGTCGACCGCGTGGCCACGTCCGCCCAGCGCCATGCTGAGCCCGTCACGCACGGCTTGGTCGTCCTCGATGAGCAGCACCCTGGGCATGCCGACGACTATCGCAGCGCCGGACGGAATCCGCTCGTCCATGACACGCCATGATGCCCGTCCCGTTTCCGCGGAACGTCCACGGAATGTCATCGTCACGTCACGACGTGATCCGTGCGGAACGGTGACATTTTCGTCGGCGTCCGCGCACTTCGCCGCGATCGGGTTCGGACAGGCGGCGGCGACCGTTGACGGCATGAAAGAACTCGTGCTCGCGGCGATCACCCGCGTCCTCGCGGTACTGCTGCTGATCCCCGCGTGGCTGGCCTCCCCCGGCCAGGCCCGCCGTCTCGCCTGCGGATGGGCGCTGTCGCTGCGCTTCCCCGCCGAGAACCTCGCCGGGCTCACCCCCGGAACGCTCGCCGCGTTCACCGACGCCAGGACCGAGGCGTTCTGGCGGCATCGCACACTCCTCGGCGTCACCTCGGGACATCGCGACGCCGCCGAGCAGCATCGGCTGTTCCTCGCCGAGGCCGGGCGAAAGCGCGTCCTGCCACCGAAGGATTCCGCGCACGTCCGCGGCACCGCGCTGGACGTCCGGCCGCGCGAGGGCGCGCAGTGGCTGGAAGACCACGGCGCCCGCTTCGCGCTCTACCGGATCTACGACAACGAATGGTGGCATTTCGAGTACCGGCCCGGCGAGGCTCCGCCCGCGCGGTTGCCGCATCCGGGCTGGCAGGCCGGTGTCAGCCGGTGACGGTGATCCGCGGTGCCAGCGCCGCCAGGAAGTCTGGCGCGTCGAAGGTCCCGCCCGCCGACACGACCCCGGTCGCCTTGACCCGCCCGTCGAGCACCCGCTGCGCGGCCTCCACCACCAGCGGTGCCGTGATCGCGTAGATGTCCTGGCCTTGCGCGACGATCCGCCGTTCCTCGCCGCCGGATCGCACGACGACGTCGACCACGAACTCCTCAGCGGACGGTCCGTCCGCGGCGCGTGTCGGCGTCTGGGGCGCCACCACCTCGCGGGCCGCGTTCACGGTCATGTACGTGGTCACCTCGGGGATGTCGAGGTGGCTCGGGACGGTGACGACGTCGGCCATCGTGAATTCGCCGAGCACGGCACGGGTCCCGAACGGCTCGGGGAAGTCCCAGTCCAGCTCCGGCAGCGCGTCCTCGCGGCGTTCGATGCGGCCGCCGGAGAACCGGATCCGCTTGCCGTCACGCCGTTCCCGCGAGACCTTGCCCGCCGCGCGGGTCCCCTCCGTCGGATGCCAGCTGCTCAGCGCGTACGCGATATGCGCTTCGTCCGCGGAAGTCCACTCACCCATCGCGGCGGTGACCATCAGATCGCCGAGCCCGCCGAAGAACGCCATCGCGGGGATCACCGTCGCTCCCCCGGCACGCTCACCGAAGTCCGCGAAGGTGTCCATGTTCGCTTCGAGTTCCGCGGCCACGTCCAGGTACGGGACGCCGGCCCGCAGCGCCGCTTCG
Organism: Amycolatopsis sp. MJM2582; assembly: GCF_000754115.1. Taxonomy (NCBI): domain Bacteria; kingdom Bacillati; phylum Actinomycetota; class Actinomycetes; order Pseudonocardiales; family Pseudonocardiaceae; genus Amycolatopsis; species Amycolatopsis sp. MJM2582. The sequence continues at coordinate 327,610 of NZ_JPLW01000002.1, read as the reverse complement.
ATCACCGGTGCGGCGGTGTCGGCGAACGGCCCGGCCGCGTTGATCACCGCGTCCGCGCCCGCGAACGCGCGGTCGAGCGAAGCCGGGTCGTCGACCGAAGCCTGGCGGATCTCGACGTCGGACCAAGGCAGACCGCGCAGTTTGGCCTCGTCGCGCCCCACCGCGAGCACACCGAAGCCGCGCTCGCGCAATTCCGCCACCACGAACCGCCCGGTGTGCCCGTAGGCCCCGAACACCGCGACGTCGTACGTACCCATGGTTTCTCCTGCCCTCGGTCGATCCACTGTGGACCATCCTGTCGGCGGAGCCCGCCGATCGACAGTGTCCGGAACGACATCATGCGTACACTTTCGGACATGAGTACGGTCGCCCTCGCCGCCACGGACGGCATGCTGCAGTTCGAGCTGTCCATCGCCCACGAGGTCTTCGACACGGGTCTGTACGAATTCGGGGTCTACGGCTCGGAGCCGGTGAAGGTCGGGCGTTTCCTGCTCGAACCGGATCACGGACTCGATCGGCTCGCGCGCGCCGGCACCGTCATCGTCCCCGGCTGGGCCGACATCGACGTCGATCCGCCCGCGGACCTGGTCGAGGCCGTCCGTGCCGCCCACGAGGCGGGCGCGCGGGTCGCCTCCCTCTGCACGGGCGCGTTCGTCCTGGCGGCCGCCGGCCTGCTCGACGGCCGCCGCGCGACCACGCATTGGGCGCACACCGACGTCCTCGCCGCCCGGTATCCCTCGGTCGAGGTCGATCCGGACGTCCTCTACGTCGACAACGGCAGCGTGCTGACCTCGGCGGGCAAGGCCGCCGCGATGGACCTGTGCCTGCACCTGGTCCGTCGCGACCACGGTTCGGCGGTCGCGAACACCGTCGCCCGCCGTCTGGTCGTCCCGCCGCACCGCGCGGGCGGGCAGGCCCAGTTCGTCACCACCCCGGTGCCCGACCAGGACGACCATCCGCTCGGCGGGCTGCTCCCCTGGATCACCGAACGGCTGGACCTTCCGTTGACCGTCGAGGACCTCGCCCGGCAGGCCAACATGAGTTCCCGCAACCTGGCCCGGCATTTCCGGTCGGCGACCGGGACGACGCCGCTGCGCTGGCTGCTGACCCAGCGCATCCGCCGCGCGCAGGAACTCCTGGAGCGGACCGACGACAGCGTCGACCTGATCGCGGAAGCCACCGGGATGGGCACCGCCGCGACGTTGCGGCGGCACTTCAACCGGACGGTCGGTGTGCCGCCGGACAGCTACCGCCGCACCTTCCGCGCGGCTAGCGCAGCCGTGCCGTGATCAGGTCCGCGACGGCCGCCATCCCGGCCTCGTTCGGGTGGTACGGCACACGGCCCGGCGCGGTCGTGTAGCGCTCCATCCACGGAACGGCGGCGCAGGCGTCGTGGTCGGCGCTGGCCGCGGCCGCCGGGATCAAGGTGGCCCGCTCGTCGCGCGCCGCCCGCCGGGTCGCCGCCGCCAGGCGGTCCGCCACCTCGCGTTCGAAGGCGAGCTGCTCCGGCGTCAGCGGAACACCGTCGCAGGCTGGCCTCTCGCCCGGAACGATCGTCAGGTAGTCGACGACCAGCACCCGTGCCCGCGGCGCGCGCCGATGGACCGCCGCGACGACGGCGCCGATCTTCTCGTGCACCGTGGTGAGCGCCGTGCGGACGGCGTTCCGGTCGACCTGGCCGCAGTTCGCGCCGCCGGTGTTCTGGCAGCCGTAGGTGAACAGGCTCCCGACGTAGCCGACGTCGTTGCCGCCGATGGTGATCGTCACGAGCCGGGTGTCCCGGGTGACGGCCTCGATCTGCGGCGGCTGCCCGGACTGTCCGGCGGTGAGGATGTTCGCCGTCGTCGCGCCGCTGCAGGTGACATCGGTGAGGGCCAGACCGCGTCGCCCGGCGACGAGACTCGCGTAGTTCTTCGTCGAACGTCCGCACGCCGCCGGGGTTCCTGGTTGCTGCGGTGGGATTCCCGGCCCCGCCGCGAAGGAACTGCCCATCGCGACATAGCGGGCAGGCGCGTCCGCCTGCGCGGGCGGGGTGGCCAGAAGGGCGACCGAGGCCGCGGCGAGCACCGCGGCGGATATCCGCTTGAACATGTCGAACCCCTTATCTCGTAAAGGTGACCGGTTCCGATCCCGCGATGCCGTCGATGGCACCGAGGGCGAGCAGATCTTCGGGGCGTGGCTTCAGCGCGTCGGCGAGGGCGGGGACGTCTTCGTGGCCCCGCTTGAGGATCCCGGCCGCCAGTTCCGGGGCGATGACGGAGAAACAGGCGTCCGGGGTGAGCCAGATCCGGTCCGCCGAACAGAAGGCGAGCGCGCCGCCCGATCCTCCCTCACCGATCACCAGGGTGGTGATCGGCACCTCGGCCGCCGCGATCGTGCCGAACAGCTCCGCGATCGCGTTCCCGGCGCCGCTGGCCTCCGCGGCCGGATCGGCGGCGGCGCCCGGGGTGTCGACGAGCGTCAGCACCGGCAGCCCCAGCCGGTCGGCGAGGCGGATCAGCCGGATCGCCGAGCGGAAACCGCCGGGGGTGGTCGCCGTCCCGGTCTGCGCCGCGAACGCGATCGCCCGTCCGCCCCGGCCGCCGATCCCGCAGAGGGCGCCGTCGTCGATGCCACCCCGGAGGGTGACGCGGGTGTCGAAATAGTCGTCGAGGTAAGCGGCGGCGCGGGGCCGGTCCGCCGACCGGGCGCGCTGGACGGCGTGCCAGCCGTCCGGCGCGGGATCCAAGGCGCCGAGCGCGCGGGGCAGATCAGCCGGACGGTTGCGGGCACCGCCGGTCAGCAGGCCGAGCCAGACCTCCAGCCGCTCGGCGATCGCGTCCTCGGCCACCAGTTCGTCGACATATCCGGCCGCGTACTGGCTTTCCGCCGTATAAGCGGGATCGTCGGCGTACCGCGGCGGCCGGACCCGGCGTCCGGCGAAGCCCACCTGGGCGCCGGGCACGGCGAGCACGACGTCGGCGTCGGCGCCGAGGGACGCCCACACGCCGCCGGTGGTGGGGTGTCGCGCGACGGTGATGTGCGGCAGGCCTTCTTCCCGCAACCGCGCGAGACCGCGGGCGATCCGTTGCAGTTGCCGCAGTGCGGGAACGCCTTCCTGCATCCGCGTGCCGCCCGTGGACAGCAGCGAAACGACGGGCAGCCGGTATGCGCAGGCCTGATCGAGCGCCTCTTCGAGAAGCGTCCCGGTGCCGGTGCCGACCGAGCCGCCGAGGAAGCCGAACTCGAAGCGGATCGTCACGACCTCGTGTCCGCCGAATTTCGCGCGCGCCCAGACGACCGACTCGTCCGTGCCCGTGCGTTCCCTGGCACGGGCCAGGGAATCGGCGTAACCGTCCCAGCCCAGCGGGTCAGTCATGGAGCGCCCGCTTGAGGACCTTGCCCATCTCGTTGCGGGGCAACGCTTCCAGGTAACGCACCACCCGCGGCCGCTTGTGCGGTGACAGCAGTCCGGCGACGTGGTCGGCGAGTTCGGCAGCCGTCGGTTTGTCCGCCGCGGGGACGATCCAGGCCACGATGCGCTCGCCGAGGTCGTCGTCCGGCTCCCCGGTGACGGCCGCTTCGGCGACCCCCGGATGTTCCAGGAGCGCGTTCTCGATCTCGCCCGCGCCGATCTTGTAGCCGCCGCTCTTGATCAGGTCGGTCGCCCGGCGGCCGACGATGCGCACGTATCCGTCCGGATCGCGGATCGCCATGTCGCCGGTCTTGAACCAGCCGTCGTGCAGCGCGGCTTCCGTGGCGTCCGGCCGGTTCAGGTAGCCGAGGAACAGGTTCGGTCCGCGGACCTCGATCTCACCGACCGTCTCACCGTCGAGCGGTTCACCGGCGTCGTCGACCAGCCTTAGTTCGACACCGGGCACCGGCGGGCCGACCGCACCGGGCCGCCGGTCCCCCGTGGCGCGGACACCGCAGTTCATCAGTGTCTCGGTCATGCCATACCGTTCGACGACGCGCTGCCCGGTCGCGGCGGTGATCCGCTCGTGGTCGGTCGCGGGCAGGGCCGCCGAACCCGACACGAGCAGCCGCGCCGAGCCCACCCCGGCGGCCAGCGCGGAGTCGGCCTCGCAGTCGGCCGCCAGCCGGTGATACATCGTCGGGACACCGAAGAGCATCGTGCCTTGCCCGGCGAGTTCCTTCGCGGCGGCTTCGCTCGAGAACCGCCCGAGGTGGTGCAGCGAGCCGCCCCGCCGCAACGGGCCGACGACACCCAGGATGAGGCCGTGCACGTGGAAGAGCGGGAGGGCGTGCACGAGGACGTCGGCTTCGGTCCAGTCCCAGATTTCGGCGAGCGCGTCGAGATTCGACGCCACCGCGCGACGCGGGAGCAGGACGCCCTTCGGTGGGCCGGTGGTGCCCGACGTGTAGATGACGAACGCCGGAGCCTCCGGATCCGGTTCGTCGCCCCGCCACGGCGTGCCCGAGACGTCCAGCTCGACCGGAACCCGTTGCAGCGCCCCGAGTTCCGGCGGCAACGCTGCCTCCGGCTCGGCCAGCACGAGATCCGGCGCGCTGTCGGCGACGATATGCGCCAGTTCGCGTGATCCGGCCTTCGGGTTGATCGGCACCACCGGGACTCCGGCGGTCAGCGCGGCGACGATCGCGACACAGGTCCGCAGCGTCGGTGTCGCCCACACCGCGACCCGCGTGCGACCGGCGAGCCCGGCGGCGATCGGGCCCGCGACGGACGCGAGTTCGCCGTAGGTCAGGGATTCGTCACCGAAGCGCAGGGCGACGCGGTCGTTCCCGGCGGTCAGTCCGGACAGCATGGATCTCCTCCTCAGCCCCAGTTGGGCACGACGAACACGAGCCAGGCGATCAGGGGCACGACGGCCACCACGAGCGCCCCGTAGACCAGAAGTTGTTTGAAGAACTTGTCGCGGTCGACGTCCTTCGCGTTGGCGAGGACGAGCGCGCCGTTGGTGGAGAAGGGACTGACGTCCACCATCGTCGCCGAGACCGCGAGGGCGGCGATCATGCCGACCGGCCCGATCGTGCCCTGCGCCAGGAACGGGACGGCGAGCGGGATCAGCGCGCCCATCAGCCCGACCGAAGACGCGAAGGCCGAGACGACACCGCCGATGTAGCACAGGAGGAGCGCCGCGAGCAGCGGGATCCCCACGGTGGTGACCGCGTTGCCGACGTAGTCGATGGTGCCGATCTCCTTCAGCACCGCCACGTAGGTCAGCACCCCGCAGATCAGCAGCACGGTCGGCCAGGTGATCTCGGAGACCGCGGAACGGCTTGTCTTGGGCCATGCGACGCTGAGCAGGACGGCGACAGTGATCGCGGTCAGCCCGGGGTCGAGATCGAACACCAGGGTGCCGACCACGAGCGCGATCAACCCGGTCAGCGTCACGATCTTGGGGCCGTCCAAGGGAATGCGCTGTTCGTGCGGCAGCGGCTCCTCGTCGGTCCCGGCTCCGCCCGCGCCCGCCGTGACGAGCTGGCGGCGCCGCAGTTTGGTTCCACCGAGGACGACGAAGAGGACGCCGGCGATGGCGAGGTTCATGCCCAGGCTGGCGAAAAACAGCACGACAGGGCTGCCGGCGATGTGGTTGCGTTCGACGATCCCGTTGACGATCGAGCCGTAGACGCTGATCGGCGAGAATCCGCCGCCCTGCGCGCCGTGCACGACCATCGCGCCCATGAGCAGCGGGCTGATCTTGTAGCGGGCGGCGAAACCGAGCGCGATCGGCGCGACGATCGCGCAGGCCGCCGGGCTCACCGCGCCGATCGCGGTCAGCGCGCCGGTGACCACGAACATCACCCACGGGATGAGCGCGATCCGGCCGCCGACCAGCCGGACGGCCGCGGCCACCAGCCAGTCGGTGGTGCCGTTGGCCCTCGCGATGGCGAACAGGTAGGTGACTCCCACCAGCACCACGAAGATGTCGCCGGGGAAACCGGCGAAGATGCCGTCGGTGTCCAGTCCACCAGCGAGGGTGCCGACGAGGAACGCGCCGGCGAAGGCCAGCGCTCCCATGTTGATCGAGCGGGTCGTGGCGAGCGCGAAGATCACCACGAGGACGAGGATCGAGATCAGCTGGGCGGACATGACCGTCCTCCTTGACGGCGGGAGCCCCCTGGCGAGTGGCCGAGTGGACTAGTGGCTGAGCCGGTTGAACCGGGCGAAGCTCTACGAGCAGGTCGTCGAGCGGATCAAGGCGCACGTCGAAGAGTCCGGCCTGCACGCGGGAGACAAGCTCCCCAGCGAACGCGACCTCGCCGAGCGGCTCGGGGTCAGCCGCGCGTCGATCAAGCAGGCGATCGTCGTGCTGGAAGTGCAGGGGCTGCTGGAGTCACGCCACGGCGGGGGCACCTACCTGCGCAACGATCACCTCGACGTCGAACCGGTCGACGAACTCGTCGCCCGTCGCAGCCGGCTTCCGGAAGTGCTCGAAGCCCGGGAGGCGATGGAGACCAAGCTGGCGGAACTGGCCGCGCTGCGGCGATCCGACGAGGACCTCGCCGCCATCGACGCGGCACTGGAGTTCATGAAGTCCGAGATCGAGGACGGCGGACACGGCGCCGAAGGCGACCGCCGGTTCCACGAAGCGATCACCGCGGCCGCGAACAACGCCCTCCTCGCCGAGTTCATGCGCTCGATCGACACGCAGATCGCGGAAAGCCGGAACGAGTCGCTGCGGCAGCCCGGCAGGCCGTGGCGTTCACTGAGCCAGCATCAGAAGATCGCCGAGGCCATCCGGGCGGGCGCCCCGAAGGCGGCCGCGAACGCGATGCGGCAGCACGTCCAGACCGTCAGCAAGGTCCGCCTGCTGACCTGGGACCCGCAAGCCGACTAGGCGCGAGCATGCCTTTCGCGGCGCTCTCCCACCGTTCCACGCCGCCCGCAGCACGGTGACGGCCGAGCGGGTCGTGAGTGGCGTTTCGGGTTCTAACCCGAAACGCCACTCACGACCACCGGGACCCGGCGATCAAAGCGACAGGACCTTGCCCAACCGCCGCAACCCTTCGGCGATCGTCTCCGGTCCGTGCGAAGCGAACGACAGCCGCAACGCCGACCGGTCCGGCTCCCCCACCTGGAACGCCGAGCCCGGCACGTAAGCGACGTCGTGACGTAACGCCTCGGGCAGCAGCCGGTCCGTGTCCGCACCGCGGGGAAGGGTGACCCAGACGAACATCCCGCCGTCCGGGTCGGTCCAGGTCGTTCCGGGCGGGGTGATCGCGGGCAGTTCCGCCATCATCGCGTCCCGGCGCACGCGGTAGGTCGCGCACAGCCGCCGCACGTGCGCGTCGAGGTCCGCGGCGGCCAGATACTCGGCCGCGGCCGCCTGATCGATGGTCGAAGTGTGCAGATCGGTCGCCTGCTTGAGGATCGTGACGCGCCGCAGGAGATCACTCGGCGCCCGGAACCAGCCCAGCCGCATTCCCGGGGAGATCACCTTCGAGAAGGTGCCGAGGTAGATCGTGCGCCCGGCAAGTTCCGGGCGGGCCGACAGCGGTTCCTCGCGTTCGCCGCGATACCGGAGTTCGTGATACGGGTCGTCCTCGACGAGCCAGAACCCGTGGCGCGCGATCACTTCCGCGAGCGCACGCCGCCGCTCCGGGCTGACCGTGCGCCCGGACGGATTCGAGAACGTCGGGACGAGATACAGCAGCGAAGGCCGTTCCCTGGCGGCGATCTCGTCCAGCGCGACCGGGTCGATCCCTTCCTCGTCGCCGGGGACGGGCACGATCCGCGCCTCGGCGAGCTGGAAGCATTGCAGCGCCGAGAGGTACACCGGCTCTTCCACCAGCACGGTGGCGCCGGGGTCGAGCAACGCGGTGCTCAGCAGTTGCAGGCCCTGCTGCGAACCCGTGGTGATCAGGAGATCGTCCACAGTGGTCGGGACTCCGCGACCGGACAGCCGCTCCGCGAGCAGCTCACGCAGCCGCGGATTCCCTTCGGTGGGCGAATACTGCAGGGCGCGCTGGGCGGGCCCGTCCGCGAGCGCCCGGTCGAAGGCGGCACGCAGGCCGTCCACATCGAACAGTTCCGGCGCGGGCACGCCGCCGGCGAACGAGATCACGCCCGGACGGGCGGTGAGCGCGAGCAGGTCGCGCACGGGAGAACTGGTGACGCCGTCCATACGACGGGCGAGGGGAAGAGACATGGAAGCTCCTCGGGAGAAACGTGCGACCCCAGTGCAGCAGCCGGGGATCTTCCCGTGCGAGCAGGCAACTACCGCCACGATAGCAGTTTCGCCTGTCCTAGGCTGTTGTTCGTGCCACTCGTGGAAATCACCTACGCGCCCCACCTTCCCGAAGCCAAACTGCGCGAACTCGGCTCGGTACTGCCGCATCTCGTGTCCGTCGCGGTGGAATGTCCCGAGGAGCCCTACGACGGCGACCTTCAGCCCGGCGACGTGGAACTGCGCTTCCGCACCCCGGGACCGTTCGACCGCTTCGGACTCGACCTCCTCGTCGAGGTCCGGTCGAAGTGGTTCCCGAGCCGGGCGGACAACCGTCATGAGCGGGTGGACCTGCTGCGCACGAGCATCGAGTCCGCGACCGGCATCGACGACGTCGGCGTGTATCTCGCGCTGCCCGTCGCGGCCTGGTCGCAGTCGGACTAGCCCTCCCCGAACACGTGCCGCCGGACGAACGGGCTCCGGAACTTGCCCTCCGGGTCCAGTTCGGTGGCCAGCGCCCGGAAATCGCCCAGCTTCGGGTAATCGGCCGCCCGGTGGAACAGCTTCCCCCAATGCGGCCGGACGTCGAACGGCGCCAGCCGGTCCTCCATGACGGGCAACAGCGCCCGGACCGCGTCCTCGTCCGGCAGCCAGGTGAAATGCAGCGCCACCCGGTCGCCACCGTGGAATGGGCTGAGCCACAGCTCGTCTCCCGCGACCGTGCGGATCTCCGACGTGAGCAGCACGGGTGCCAGGCGGTCGCCGAGGGCGCGCATCGTCTCCATCGCCGCGACGGCGTGCCGGACGGGCACGAAGTACTCGGTCTGGAGTTCGTTCCCGATGCTGGGCGTGAAATCCAGGCGGAAATGCGGGATCCGTTCGTGCCACGGACCCGGTACCCCGAGCTGCCGCGTGCAGTTGTCCGCCGGGATGCCCGCCGCGTGCGCCGGATGCCGCGGCCCGTCCGCCGCCTTCGCGCCGAAGAAGTCCGCCCCCGGCCGCCCGGGTCCCTTGACCCAGACCTGGTCGACCTCCTCGCGGGCCCAGTTGGTGAACAGGCTGACGCTGTAACCCGCGTCCTGGATCTCGCCGAAGTGCTCGTACACCGACTCCCAGGGCAGGCCGTCGAAGACGTCCTGCCGGAGATCGAAGGACGGCACCAGGTCGAGGGTCAGCCGCGTCACCACACCCAGCGCGCCGAGCGCGACCACGACCCCGTCATGCCGGGAGTACGTCTTCACCTCGCCGTCGGCGGTGACGAGCTCCAACCCGGACACGGCGGACGCCAGGCTCTGGTTACGCCGCCCGGAACCGTGGGTCGCCGTCGCGACAGTGCCCGCCACGGTGCAATGCGGCAGCGAAGCGAGGTTGGCCAGCGCGAAACCGGCCGCGTGCACCTGGACGGCGACGTCGCCGTAGCGGGCCGCCGCGGGCACCGTGACCGTCGCCGATTCCGGGTCCAGGACGACGTCCGTGCCGAGCGCGGACAAGTCGAGCAGGACACCACCAGGACAATCCGCGATGTCGTTGAAACAGTGCCTGCTGCCGAGAGCCTTGACCGCGGCCGCCCCGGCGACCGTGTCCCGAACCTCGTCGAGATCGCGCGGGCGAACGATCCGCTCCGCGGTGAAGGTCCGATTACCCGCCCAGTTCGTCTCGCCCACCAGTCCCAGCCTAGATTGCCGAGGTCGGCTCGACACCGAGGAGGTTCACGCTGACCGGCATTCCCGGCGAGGTGTTGTCCATCGCGCTCCTGCTGATCGTCCTGGCCTTCGCGGTGATCCGGCCACGCGGCCTCCCGGAGGCGGTCGCCGCCGTCCCCGCAGCCGGGATAGTGCTGGTGGCGGGTGCGATCTCGTTCCCCGACGCGCTCGACGAGGTCACCAGGCTCGCGCCGGTCGTCGGCTTCCTCGCCGCGGTGCTCGTCCTGGCCAAACTGTGCGACGACGAAGGGCTGTTCCAAGCGGCGGGAACGCTCATGGCGCGGTTCAGCCGGGGGAAGCCGCGACGGCTGCTGCCCGCGGTGTTCGCGGTCGCGGCGGCGGTCACCGTGGTGCTGAGCCTGGACGCCACCGTCGTCCTGCTGACGCCCGTCGTGTTCGCCACCGCCGCGCGGATGGGCGCACGGGCCAAACCGCACGCCTACGCCTGCACGCATCTGGCGAACTCGGCCTCGTTGCTGCTGCCGGTGTCCAACCTGACCAACTTGCTCGCCGTCGCCGCGACCGGGATCTCGTTCCTGCGGTTCACCGCGCTGATGACCTTGCCCTGGCTCGCGGCGGTCCTCACCGAGTACCTGGTATTCCGTCGGTTCTTCGCCGCCGACCTGGCGGCCCGGCCCCGCGGCGGGAAGGTGGTCGCGGCCGGGAAGGTTCCCGCCTTCGTCCTGGTCGTGCTCGGGCTGACGCTGGCGGGTTTCGTGGTCACGTCCCTGATGGACGTCAGCCCCGCATGGGCCGCGTTCGCCGGAGCCGCCGTCCTGGCCTGCCGCGCGCTCGCGCAACGGCGGACCTCCCCCGCCGCGATCGTCCGCTCGGCGAGCATCCCCTTCGTCGCTTTCGTGCTGGCGCTGGCGATCGTGGTCCGTGCCGTGGTCGACAACGGACTGGACGAGGCACTCGGCCACCTGGTGCCGACGTCGACCTCGTTCCTCGCCCTGCTCGGCGCCGCCGCGGTGGCGGCCGTACTCGCCAACCTGATCAACAACCTTCCCGCGGTGCTCGTGCTGCTGCCACTGGCCACCGCGGGCGGGACACCGGTGGTGCTGGCCGTGCTGATCGGCGTCAACCTCGGCCCGAACCTCACCTACGTCGGCTCGCTGGCGACGTTGTTGTGGCGGAGGATCCTGCACCGGCACGACACCCGGCCCGATCTGGGCGAGTTCACGCGCCTCGGGCTGCTGACCGTTCCGGCGTCCATCGTGCTCGCCGTCGCCGGCCTGTGGCTCGGCCTCGCCTTGACTTCCACTCAGTGAGAACATGAGCGCATGCCCGGCAATCTGTCCACGCCCGGCGCCGGTGTCGTCTCGCGGGCGTTCGCGCTGCTCGGCGCCTTCGACGTCGACCATCGCGAGCTGTCGCTGACCGAGCTCGCGAACCGCGCCGGCCTGCCGCTTCCCACCGCGCACCGGCTCGCGCGCGATCTCGTGGGCCTGGGCGCACTGGAGCGGCGCGAAGATCGGTACGCCGTCGGCAGGCGGCTGTGGGACCTCGGGCTGCTCGCGCCGGTGCAGTTCGAACTGCGGCAGGTCGCCGCTCCGTTCCTCCAGGATCTCTACGGCGCGACCGGCGCCACCGTGCACCTCGGCGAGCGGGACGGTGACCAGGTGCTCTACCTCGACCGGCTGTCCGGGAACGCGTCCGTACCGGTCGTCAGCCGGATCGGCGGACGGCTCCCATTGCACGCCACCGGGGTCGGGAAGGTCCTGCTGGCCTGGGCGCCGGAGGACGTCCAGCGTCAGGTGCTCGCCTCGCTGACCCGCGTCACGCCGTACACCGTCACTCAACCCGGCCGCCTGCGCGAACAGCTGCGACGCGTCCGCCGGGAGGGTTACGCGCAGACCGTCGAGGAGATGAGCCGGGGCGCCTGCTCGGTCGCCGTCCCGATCCGGCCCTCCGGTGGCGACGTCGTCGCCGCGCTCGGCCTGGTCGTCCCGGATCTGGGCCGCGGCCGGGCAAGGTTGATCGCCGCGCTCCAGGTCGCGGCCGCCGGGATCGGCCGGAGCCTGCGGGTTTCACTGAGTGGAAGCGAACGCTAGGACTTCGGCCGCCACGCGACCAGACTCCGGTCATGCGTACCCCAGTCGCCATCGTCGGCGCCGGCCCGGCCGGACTCCTCCTGTCGCATCTGCTCGATCTGGCGGGGGTCGAATCGGTACTCGTGGAGACCCGCTCGCGTGAGTACGTCGAGGCGCGGATCCGGGCCGGCATCCTCGAACAGTCCACTGTGGACCTCCTCCGCGAGACCGGTCTCGGCGACCGGCTGGACCGGGAGGGCGACGAGCACCGCGGGATCTACCTGCAGTGGCCGGAGGAACGGCACCATCTCGATTTCGTGGACCTGGTCGGGCGAAGCGTCACCGTGTACGGCCAGACCGAGGTGACGAAGGACCTCGGCAAGGCGCGTGAGGCGGCCGGGCAACAGATCCACTACGAGGTCACCGGCACCGCCGTGCACGACATCGAAACCGACCGGCCATACGTCACCTTCACCGACGCGGACGGCGTGCAGCGGCGGCTCGACGCCGACGTCGTCGTCGGCTGCGACGGCTCGTTCGGGCCTTGCCGCACCGCGATCCCCGACGCCGCGAAGCAGACTTGGGAGCGCACCTATCCCTACTCGTGGCTCGGTGTCCTCGCCGACGTGGCCCCGTCGACCGACGAGCTCATCTACGCGTGGCATCCCGACGGTTTCGCGATGCACTCGATGCGCTCGGCCACCGTCAGCAGGCTGTATCTGCAGGTGCCCAACGGCACCGACATCGGCGACTGGTCCGACGAGCGGATCTGGGCGGCGCTCGCCACCCGGCTCGGCCACGGACAACACGGCTGGACGCTCACGCCGGGACCGATCACCGACAAAAGTGTGCTGCCCATGCGCAGTTTCGTGCAGCAGCCCATGCGGCACGGCCGTCTCTTCCTCGCCGGCGACGCCGCCCACATCGTGCCGCCCACCGGCGCCAAGGGGCTCAACCTCGCCGTCGCCGACGTCACCCTCCTCGCCCCCGCGCTCGCCGCTTTGGTGCGGGACAAGGACTTCACGCTCGCCGACGCTTACTCCGACACCGCGCTGCGCCGCGTCTGGCGGTGTACGCATTTCTCGTGGTGGATGACGACGATGCTGCACCGTTCGGACGACCCGTTCGACGGGCAGTTGCAGCTTTCGCAGTTGCAGTGGCTGGCACGGAGCGAAGCGGGCCGCGCCGGGCTCGCGGAGAACTACGCGGGACTGCCCATCGGATTCTGACCACACGAGCCGTTGCCACCGCATAGGATCTCCCCGGCGTGGCCGGACGTCCCGATCTCCGGCGGAGAGCTGTGGAAGGCAGGCATGTCACCCTTAACGTTCGCGAGTATCGAGACCATCCCCCTGGTACTGCAACTCGCGGTCGGCCTACTCGGCCTGATCGTCTCGGTCAAAGGACGCGCCCGGGGAGTCTCCGGTCTGATGGTGGCCGCTTTCGCGGTCATGCTCGTCACGACGGTGTTGGCCATCGTGTGGCAGTTCCTGTCGTTGAGCGTGTCGGACTGGGTCGAGTCCGGCGGCCTGTCCGTCGACGGCATCCGCACGATCTACCTGGCGGTCGCCATCGTGTTCGACACCGCCTCGCTGCTCTCCTGGCTGCTGGTCGCGATCGCGGTCGTCAAGAGCGGCCGCCCTTCCCGGCAGCAGCAGGGCTTCGCGCCGTCGGCCAACTACCCGATGGCGCCCCAGCCGGGCTACCCGGTGGCGCAGCCGGGCTATGCCCCGCAGCCGCAGCCCAACCCTCAGGCACAGCAGCCGCCGACAGAGCAGCAGCCGCCGAGCTGACGTTCACCCCGGTCACTCACCCGCGCCGTCGATGCCACTCACGAGATGACGTGAAGCCGCAGCAGGTCTTCGACTCCCTCGAGGAAGGTTTCACAGATCGGCGCGGGGTCGGTCAGGCAGCCGGTGGCCATCGCGCCGTCCCGCAGCAGGACGAAGCGCCGGGCCGCGACCTCGGCCCGCGCACTTCCCAAATGGGCCAGCACGCCGGTGATCACCCCCGCGAACCAGTGCCGGTGGGCGAGAACGGCCTTGTGCACGGGATGGGCCGGGTCCGGATACTCCGACGCGGCGTTGAGGAAGGCGCAGCCGCGGAAGCCGGGTGACCGGATGCCCTCCGTGATGTCGGCGGCGATCGCCCGCAGCGTGTCCGGCGCCGCAGCCCCCTGGGCGACGATGGCCTCGATCTGCCCACGGATCGCCTGGTCGGCTTCCCGCAGGTAGTAGACGATCAGATCGTCCTTGCCCGGGAAATGCCGGTACAGGGTCGCGCGGGTCACCTTCGCTTCGGCCACGATCCGGTCGATGCCCACGGAGTGGATGCCCTCCGTGTAGAAGAGCCTTGTCGCCGTGGTGAGCAGCCTTGTGCGCGCTTCGGACGCTTGACCTTTAACCATTACGGCCATCTTACGGGATAGAACGTTCGGTCTTGACCGCACCGCACACCACTGACACAGTCCAGGTAGACCGAACGTTCTCCTCACCTATTTCAAGGAGCTCTCGTGAGCAGCCAAACCGCCACCCTCCGGCGCTTGTACTTCGTTCGTTTCGGCTTCGCCGTCGTGTGGGCGGGCCTGCTGTTCACGAGCGCGTCGAAGCTCGGCCCGCTCAGTGTCGCGCTGCTCGTGCTGTACCCGCTCTTCGACGTCGCCGCCGCCGTCATCGACCTTCGCTCGTCGAAGGACGCGCCAGGGCTGTACGTGAACATCGCGATCAGCGCGCTCGCCGGGACCGGCCTCGCGTTCGCCGCCGCGTCCGGCATCCCGGCAGTGCTGCGCGTCTGGGGTGCCTGGGCGATCGTGTCGGGCCTCGTCCAGCTCGCCGTCGGCCTCGGCCGCCGCGAACTGGGCGGCCAGTGGGCGATGATCGCCAGCGGCGCCGTCTCCACCCTCGCCGGTACCGCCTTCGTCCTGCAAGCCGCGCAGCCGGACGCCTCATTGGTCAACCTGGCCGGGTACGCCGCGCTCGGCGGGATCTTCTTCCTCGTCTCGGCGATCCGCCTCGGCCGCTGACGCCAGAGAAACCTCCAGGACGTCGATGCCGACCGGGGTGCGACGGGTGTCCAGGTCCGTGATCGACCAGGGACGGTCCAGCAGGGCCGCGAGGGCGATACGGACCTGCATCCTGGCGAGATGGGCGCCCAGGCAGAAGTGGACACCGTGGCCGAAGGACAAGTGGGGGTTGGGCGTCCGGCCCGGGTCGAACGTGTGCGGGTCCGCGAAGACCGCGGGATCGCGGTTCGCCGCCGAGATCATCGCGACGACCCTCTGGCCCGGACGGAGTTCCCGGCCGCCGAGGACGGTCGGCCGGGTGACGAACCGGTCCGTCCCACCCGTGGGCGGTAGGTAGCGAAGGACCTCCTCGACGGCAGGCCGCAGGTCGGCGGGCTTCGGCCGGGACGCGAGGCAAAGAGCGGCGTTCACGAGCAGGGTCTTGGTCGTTTCGTGGCCGTTGATCAGCAGCAACGCACAGAAATCGATCAGCTCGTCCTCGGTGAGATCCGACGCCAGCAGGGTCGCGATGACGCCGGTAGGACGCGTGAACTCTTCGCGGAAGTAGTCGCCCAGTTCGGAGATCGCCCCGTGGAAGGCGGCCTGACGCGACTCGTCCGCGGTGAACGTGCCGAAGAACGACGTGATCGCCTCGGTCCAGCGGACGAAATCCGGCCACCGCGACGGTCGCACGCCGAGCAGGCCCGCGATCGTGTGCACCGACAACGGGTAGGCCAGCTCCCCGATCAGGTCGAAATCCGCCCCGGCGGAGGCGAGCAGCGCGTCGACCCGCGCCGTGATCCCCGGTTCCAGTGACGCCACGGCCCTGGGTGTGAAGACCTGGCTGACGATCCGGCGCAGCGCGTGATGGCGGGGCGGATCCATCGCCTGCAGGCCGCGCACCAACGGATTCGAGCCGTGCGGGACCGGCCCGCTGCTGTGGCGCAGCTCGTCGGACGAGAACACCGTGTGGTCGGTGAGCACCCTGTCCACTTCGGAATACCGGGTCACCACCCAGGCGCCGAACGACTCGGCGTACCGCACCGGGCCCACCTCTTGGGCGTGGAAGGCGAAGATCTCCTCGACGGACATACCCCGGAGAGTGCTATCCGTCCGCCGGCGCCGCTTGGAAGAAACGGACACACGACGCCCCGACCGCTCGCCGGAACTCCGCGAGCATGTGCGGCTGGTCGTAGAACCCGCTGCGGACGGCGATAGCCGCCCAGTCCGGCGCCGGTGACGACCGCGCCAGCGCCATCGCCCGGTGCAACCGCACCACCCGCGCGTACGTCTTGGGGCTCAGCCCGACCGCCACCGAAAACCGGCGCCGCAGCTGTCGCTCGGACAGCCCGGCCGCGGCCGCGTGGTCGGACACCGGCGCCCCGGGCGTCTCGTGTACGGCTCGCAGGACCTGAGCGACCGCCCGGTCGGCCGGGCGGGCCGGTGCCCGCAGGGCCCGGAACGCGGCCTCGAGACCGGAACCGGGGAGCGGCATCCCGGCCAAGGGCACCTCGTCCGCGGCGATCCCCAGCACCGAGGCACATGTGCCCGGCCGTAACCGCACGCCCGTCAACGGCTCGGCCAGGCTCCCGGTCCTGGCCTCCGTTTCCGGGCCGGTCAACCACAGGGAACCGTCCGCGAACACCAGCAGGTCCACGTACGGCTGCGGCAACGCGGGCGGCAATTCCCCGCTGCGCCGCCATATCCGGCCGACGCGGGGGCCCAGCTCGGCGGGCGGGGCGAAATCGCTGGTCACCACCTCATTCAACACCGGCCAGGGCCGCGATCAGCTCAGGGAAGGACGACCGGCTCGGCGCGGCCGGTCAGAACCCCGGCCAGCCCCGCCGCAAGAACACGAACGCGGCGTCCAGCGCGGCGGCGGGATCCGCCTCGACCCCGGCCAGATCCGGGACCTCCAGGACATAACGAGCCAGCAGCCGCACGGAGAAATCGTCCTGCCCCGACGCTTCGGCGATGACCTTCGCGAGCGCGTCCTCGCAGCCCGTCCACAGCGCCCTGGCGTAGGCGCGCAACGCCGGAGTCGCCACCACCAGATCCGCCACCCGCCGCGCCAGTGGATCGGGATCCGGGTCGAACGGGCCACGCGTCGCGAGGAAGTCCTGCAGCGCCTGAAGGATCGACGTGCCCTCGGCCCGGTCACGCACCGCGGCGGCCAAGGCCGCTTCGCGTTCGTGGCCGTGGCCGAGGACCAGCGCCTCCTTGCCGCCCGGGAAATGCGCGAACAGCGTGGACACCGCCGTGTCCGCGGCGTCGGCGATCTCCGCGACGGTGACGTTGTCGAAGCCCCGTTCCAGGAACAGGTCTCGCGCCGCCCGCGACAAGGCCTGACGTGTCGCCGCCTTCTTGCGTTCACGCCTGCCCGGCTCGGTCGCTCCCATGCCTTCACCATACATCGAAGTCACTCCGAATTCGGAACGAGTGTATGTTCGGAACGACTTCGACTTTGAGGAGAGCGCCGTGAGCCACTGGGACGTCCACCACCTGCCACGTGCCGACGGCAAGACCTTCCTGGTCACCGGCGGCAACGCGGGGATCGGCTATTTCGTCGCCGAACAGCTCGCCGGCACCGGCGCCACTGTGCTCCTCGGCAGCCGCGACACCGCCAAGGCGGAAGCGGCGATGACGTCGATCCGTTCCCTGGTGCCGGACGCGAGTCTGGGGCACCTGCGGCTGGATCTCTCCGACCTCTCGTCCCTCAAGTCCTCAGTGGACACTCTGGGGATCGACCGGCTCGACGCCGTCGTCTGCAACGCGGGCGTGCTCATGGAGAACCAGCCGAGGCGGGAGACGTCCGACGGGCTGGAACTGACCTTCGCCACCAACCATCTCGGGCATTTCGTGCTGGTACACCGGTTGATGCCCCTGCTCGAAGCGGCGGAGGCCGGCCGCGTCGTCACCACGGGCAGCTTCGTGGGCAAGTCCGCGGAACTCGACCTGGACGACCTCCAGAGCAAGCGGGATTACCAGCCGAAGCGCACGTATGCGCGCTCGAAGCTGGCGCAGATGCTGTTCGCCTTCGAGCTCGACCGGCGGCTGCGCGCGGCCGGGAGCACGGTCCTGAGCGTCGTCGACCATCCCGGCGGCGCGCTCGATTCCCTCACGCCGCCGAGACCGGTGCACCCCGAGGCCG
Source organism: Amycolatopsis sp. MJM2582 (assembly GCF_000754115.1). NCBI lineage: Bacteria > Bacillati > Actinomycetota > Actinomycetes > Pseudonocardiales > Pseudonocardiaceae > Amycolatopsis > Amycolatopsis sp. MJM2582. The sequence goes on along the minus strand of NZ_JPLW01000002.1, from coordinate 309,590 downwards.
ACGGGCGGAAGTTCCCGGCCGGGCTTCTGTTGCAGGGCAAGGAAGCCGGTGCCTGGCCCGCGGTACGGGCGGTACTCGATCCTTCCGTGCGTGGCGGCGAGATGTTCGGCCCCCGCGTGTTCGGTCTCCGCGGTGAGCCGAGGCGGGAGCCGGTCCGCGGGAAGCTCGCCGACACCGCGCTCGCCGCCCGGTTGTGGGCGGCGAGCGCGGAACTCACACCGTGACGTCGGTCGAGTCCGGTGTGGACTTGCCGCGGGATCGCAAGCCCAGCAGCAGGTCTATCACGAGGAACGCGAGCAGGCTGATGCCGAGCAGCGGCACGAACCAGCCGATCGCGGCGGCCAGGACGAGGAGACCCACCGGCAACCAGGGCGGGGCCTTGCGCCATTGACCACGCGGGATGGGCCGTCCGAAGGTCAGTCCGGTGGCCCGGGTCGGCCTGCGCTGCCACCACATCCGGTAGCCGAGCACGACCAGCGTGACGAGGCCGGCGCCGAGCAGGAGCAGCACGATCTGGTTGGGCCAGCCGAACAGGACGCCCATATGCGCGTCGATCCCCCAGCGGGCGAGTTTCGCCATCAGCGGGTAGTCGGCGAAGCGCACCTCGCCCAGGATCTGCCCGGTGGTCCCGTCGACCGCGACGGCGTCGACCTGCGTCGGCCAGCCGCGCTCGATTTCCGCCACCTGCCAAGGAGCGCCGGGTTTCGCAGGCAGCCCGATCTCCACCGAGGCGGCGTCGATCCCGGCGGCGCGGGCGGAGGCCAGCATCGCGTCCACGCTCTCGGGCTTCGCGGGTGCCGGTGCGGCGGGGGCTTCGCCGTGCCCGGCGTGTCCGGCGTGTTCGTCACCTCCGGTCACCTTCAACGCCGGGGTCTCCCAGCCGAGGGATTCGCGCAACGCGGAGACGTTCTCCCCCGCGTATGCCGACCATGTCAGCCCTGTCGCGGAGAGGAACAACGCGCCGAGCAGCACCCACAGGCCGACGGATCCGTGACGGCGCACCGACTTCCCGCGCGCGGACTCGGCCTTCTCGGCCTTGCGGGCACGGCGGCGGCTCATCCACAGCACGAGGCCGCCGAGCGCGACCGCCCACAGCCAGGACGCGGCGAGTTCGCTGTAGAGCCGTCCCGGCTCGCCGAGCAGCAGGTTGCGGTGCAACTGGTCGAGCGTGGTCCGGAACGGCAAGGCACCGCTCGAGCCGTACGCGACGAGGTCCCCGCGCACCTGCGCGGTGGCCGGGTCGACGAACACCGCGCGCCGTTCGGATTCGCCGAGTCCTTCCTCGGCGAACAGGACCCGAGTCGTGTCGCCGGGCTCGGGAGCGGGCCGGACGGCGACCAGGTCACCGCCGGGGTGCGCCGCCTGCGCCGCCTTGACCTGGTCGGCGAGCGAAACCTGGTTCAGCCCGACGGGGGCGCGAAGCTGGTCGGAGTAGATCCAAGACTCCATCTGCGGCGTCGCCGCGTAGAGAACGCCGCTGAGCGCGGCGATGAGGATGAACGGTCCGACGAGAACGCCGGCGTAGAAGTGGAAGCGGAGGAACAGCCCGCGCCAGCCGGTCGCGCGCGGCGGGCTCGTGGTCGATTCGATTCGCGTTGCCATGGGGGAACTCCTGAGGCGTCGATGGGGAGGCGTGCGCCTGCGCCGCGCGCCGGGATGGTCACGGCGCGCGTGCTGAGCCCTGCCGCGACACGGGTCTCGGCAGGGTTTCGGGGATCAGGCGGACGTCACCGGCGGGCCGCGCCGCGAGAGCACGTCTCGCAGGAGTGCCTCGGTCGCGGGGAACTCCACCGCGAGCGGGACGTGGATCCGCAGCGGCGCCGTCGCCGGCCGCGGGGTCAACCGCCGGGGAAGAACCGAAGCGATGAGCGTCGTGAGCGCGTACACGACGTGCTCGGCGCCCGCGAGCACCATCGCGACCACGAGGGTCGCGGCGGCGTGCCCGGCCGCCATCGACAGGCCGTTGCCCGGGGCTTCGGCGTGGTGGGCGTGCGACTGCCAGGTCAGGAAGGTCAGGCAGGCGTGCATCGCCAGCTGCCCGCCCGCCACCAGGCCGAGGATCGCGAGCGGACCGCGGCGGCGTCCGGCGAACGCGTACGCTACCCAGCTCAGCAAGACGACGAGCAGCACGACGACGCCGAGATCCGGAACGCGGCCGCTGGTCCCGACGTGGGCACCGGTCGCCAGAGTGCCGGTCAGGACCCCCACGGCCCCGCCGCGGAGGCGCCTGGCCGGGCCTCGGGTCGGGGTCGGCGTGCGCACGGGAGGCAGAGTAGAGCGCGAACAGGCCCGTTGTCTCTCCTTGATATCGTCGGCCCGGTGCTCCGCAGCCTGTCGTTCCTCCGGCTCTGGACCGGGAACACCGCCTCCGGGCTGGCGACCTGGGCCCTGCCGTTCATCCTCGGACTGGCGGTGCTGGAACGGTCGCTTTCGGCTGTGGACCTCGGCATCGTGCTCGCCGCGCGGACGGCGGGATTCCTCGTGGCGGTCCCGGTGGCGGGCGTTTTGGCCGACCGGCACTCCCGTCGCGGGGTCGTGCTCTGGGCGGGGCTGATCGCCGGTCTCGCCACTCCGCTGATCGCCACCGGGATGGGCCGGTCGGTCCTGCTGATGGCCACCGCGGCGGCCGTCGTCGGCGTCGGGCAGGGCGCGTGCCGCCCGGCGTTCCAGGCGCTGACGGCCGAGGTGATCGCCGAAGACCGGCGGCAGCAGGCCAACGCCGCGATGACCCTCGCCGTCCGGGTCACGACCTTGGTCGCGCCGGGGCTCACCGCCCTGCTCTCCCAGTTCGCCTCGACGTCGGCCCTGGTGATCGGGACCGGAGTGCTGTGGCTGGGCGCGGCACTGATCCCGCCGCGAGGCACGTTCACGCCCGCTCCGGCCGCCGCCCGGACCCGCTTCTTCGGCGAGTTCGCCGACGGTCTCCGTGAAGCCCGCCGCCATCCGTGGTTCCTGGCCGGGCTCGGCGCGCTGACCGCCGTCGTCGCGACCGGCTATTCCGCCACGGGTGTGGTGCTGCCGCTGGTCAGCCGTGACCGCTACGACAGCGAAATGGTGCTGGCCGCCGGGCTCACCGCGTACACGCTCGGCGCGCTCGCGGGCGCCGTCGTCATCGCGCGCTGGCGTCCGAAGCGGCAAGGCTGGACGGCGCTGGCAGGGCTCGGCTGCTACGGCTTCGCGCCACTGAGCCTGCTGTTCCCGATGCACCCGGCCGTCGTCATCGCCGCCTACGCCGTCGCGGGTCTGGGCATCGAACTGTTCAACGTCCCCTGGTTCACCGCGACCCAGCGGGAGGTCGAACCGGCGAAGCTCGCCCGAGTGTCCTCTTTGGACTTCCTGTTCTCCTACGGCCTCGCGCCCGCCGGGCTCGCGTTCATCGCGCCCGCGATCGACCGGTTCGGGGCGGCGCCGGTACTGGCGGCGTGCGCGGTCGTCTGCTTCGCCGCTCCGGCGGCCGCCGCCCTCGTTCCTTCCTCGCGTGACTTCCGGACAACCGCACCGATCAAGAGTGTCTAGTTCTTGCGCTCGCTTGCGGTAATGTTTCAGCCATGACGCGTCGTCTTGCCGAAGTCGCCCGCAAGGTCGGGGTCAGTGAAGCCACGGTCAGCCGGGTGCTCAACGGCCGGTCCGGGGTCTCCGCGAGCACCCGGGCCGCCGTCCTCACCGCACTGGACGTGATGGGCTACGAGCGGCCGACCCAGCTGCGCGGGGATCGCGCCCGCCTGGTCGGACTGGTCCTTCCCGAACTGCAGAACCCCATCTTCCCCGCGCTCGCCGAGATCATGGGCAACGCGCTGGCCCAGCAGGGTTTCACCCCGGTGCTGTGCACCCGCACCGCGGGCGGCGTCTCCGAAGCGGAGTACGTCGAATTGCTGTTGCAGCAGCAGGTCTCCGGGGTCGTGTTCGCCGGCGGGCTCTACGCCCAGGCCGACGCGGTGCATTCCCACTACCACCATCTCGCCGAGCGCCGCCTGCCGACGGTGCTGATCAACGCCGCCGTCGACCACCTCGGGCTGCCGCAGATCTCGTGCGACGACGCGGTCGCCGTCGAACAGGTCGTCGGGCATCTGAGCTCGCTCGGGCACGAGAAGATCGGCCTCGTCCTCGGTCCGAACGACCACGTCCCGTCCCAGCGCAAACTCGAGGCCTTCCGCGCCTACGCGGCGAAACTCGGGCTCCCAGTCCTGGACGAACTCGTCGAACACGGCATGTTCTCCATCGAAGGCGGGCACGCGGCCGCGGCCCGGCTGTACCCGCGCGGCGCGACCGCCGTCCTGTGCGCGAGCGACCTCCTGGCACTGGGCGCGATCCGCGCGGCCCGGCGGCAGGGGCTGTCCGTGCCCGAGGACATCTCGGTGGTCGGTTACGACGATTCCGCCCTGATGAACTGCACCGATCCGCCGCTCACCACCACCCGGCAGCCGATCGAGGCGATGGGCCGCGCCGTGGTGGAACTGCTGGTCAAACGCATAAACGGCGGCGAGGTGGCGGCCGAAGAACTGCTGTTCGCGCCTGAGCTCGTCGTCCGGGGCTCGACCGCGCGCCGCGTTTAGCCGACTAACTGCGAGGCCGATGAGCCTCAACTACGTGAAGGCCCCCTTCCCTCGGCTCAGTCGAGGGAAGGGGGCCTTCACGTACTTGGGCACCCCCCGACCGCGACTGTCGCAAAGTTGCAAGTTCTCATCCAGTTATTGCGTTGATCCGGGGCTTCACTTTAGAGTGACCGCAATCACGTGACAGCCGTCGCGATCCCGAGATGAGGCTTGAAGATGAGCAGCACTTGGTCCCCTGCCGTGCGCCGCCGGATGTTCTGCCTGCTCCTTGCGGGCGGACTCACCCTCGGGGCGGCCGCCTGCGGTTCCGGCTCCGGGGAAAGCACCGGGGGCAAGGTCAAGATCACCGTGACCGGGCAGCCCCCGACCAGCCAGCCGTTCGAACGCGGCGTGTTCGACGCCGACGTCAAGGAGTTCGAGGAGAGCCACCCGGACATCGACATCGAGCCGCACGAAGGGTTCATGGACCCGAAGACGTTCTCCGCCAAACTCGCCGGCGGGCAGCTCGAAGACGTCTACTACGTCTACTTCACCGACCCGGCGCAGATCATCGCGCGCCGCCAGGCCGCCGACATCACCGAAGCGGCCAAAGGCCTGAAGAACTTCGGCGACATCAAACCGGAATTACTGGACAACTTCCGGGATGCCGACGGCAAGCTCTACGGCCTCCCGACGATGAACTACAGCATGGGCCTGCTCTACAGCCGCCCGCTGTTCCAGAAGGCCGGGCTCGACCCGAACAAACCACCGCAGACCTGGGACGAGGTCCGCGCGGCCGCGAAGAAGATCGCCGCACTGGGCAACGGCACCGTCGGATACGCCGACTACAGCAAGAACAACCAGGGCGGCTGGCATCTGACCGGCTGGCTCTACTCCATGGGCAGCGAGGTCGCCCGCAAGGACGGCGACAAATGGGTCGCCGCCTTCAACAACGACAAGGCCAAGGCCGCCCTGAACCAGTTGCGCGCCATGCGCTGGGAAGACGACACCATGGGCAGCAAGCAGTTGCTCGAAGCCCAGGACGTCCAGCGCATGATGGGCGCCGGCCAGCTCGGCATGTACATGGCCGCCCCGGACAACGTCCCGGTGCTGGTCAAGCAGTTCAACGGCAAGTACGAGGACTACGGCGTCGCGGGGATGCCGGGTGGGCAGGGCACGCTGCTCGGCGGCGAGGGCTACATGATCAACCCCAAGGCCTCGCCGGAGAAGATCAAGGCGGGCTTGGAATGGGTCCGCTGGAAGTACCTCAACCCGGAACGTTTCGAGAAGCACGTCCAACAGTACGTCGACGGCAAGCAGCCGGTCGGGCTGCCCGCCGAGCCGACCCCGGACGTCTGGCAGGGCGCCGTGCGTGATCAGCAGCTCGCGGTGAAGGCCAAGCACGCCAACGTTCCCGCCGAGAACTACCAGTCCTATGTGGACGCGAGTTCGCGGATCGAGGGCAGTATCGAACCACCGAACGCGCAGCAGGTCTACGCCATCCTCGACAGCGTGATGCAGGCGGTGCTCACCGATCGGAACGCGGATGTCGCTCAGCAGCTGTCGTCGGCGGAGTCGAAGGTCAACAGTGTCCTCGCCCAGGTCAAGTAGCGTCCTCGACTGGCCCGCGACAACGTCGTCGCGGGCCGGTCGGCCGGTCGCCTCGGCGGCCGGACGCCGCCGGAACCGGATGCGCCGCAAGCTCAAGGAGAACGTCACCGCATACGGCCTGCTGTGCGCCGCGCTCGTGGTGTTCGCCCTGTTCTCGTGGTATCCGATCGTGCGCGGGGTGCTGCTGAGCTTCCAGCAGGTCGACTTCGTCAACCCGCCGACGTGGGTCGGCTTCGATAATTTCACCCGCCTGTTCGAAGACCCGCTGTTCGGCATCGCCTGGCGCAACACCCTGTTGTTCACCGCGCTCGCGCTGGTCTTCGGGTTCGTGGTCCCGTTCCTGACTGCCGTGCTGCTCAACGAACTGCGGCACGCCAAGGCGTTCTTCCGGCTCGCGGTCTACCTGCCGGTGATGCTGCCGCCGGTGGTCACCGCCCTGATGTGGAAGTGGTTCTACGACCCGGGCGCCGGCCTGTTCAACTCCGCGCTCGGCGCCGTCGGCCTGCCCGGCGGCCAATGGCTGGACTCGAGCGACACGTCGATGCTGTCGCTGGTGTTCGTGTCGACGTGGGCGAACATGGGCAGCACCACGCTGATCTATCTCGCCGCGCTCGGCACCATCCCCGGCGAACTCTACGAAGCCGCGGAACTGGACGGCGCGGGCCTGTGGAAACGCCTGATCCACGTCACCCTGCCGCAGACGAGGTTCGTCCTGTTGGTGCTCCTGCTGCTGCAGGTGGTCGCGACCATGCAGGTGTTCACCGAGCCGTACGTGATGACCGGCGGCGGACCGGACGACTCCACCGTCACCGTGCTCCTGCTGTTGTACCGCTATGCCTTCGTCTACAACGACTTCGGCTCGGCCAGCGCGTTGAGCCTGCTGCTGTTCGTCGCGCTCGGGGTGTTCTCCGCGTTGTACGTGCGCCTGACCCGGAAGGCGGATGAGTCATGAGGACGCTCGTCTCCCCCAGCACGCTTCGCAGCCCCGGCGGCAAGATCGGGTACGCCGTGATCTTCGCCTGCACGCTGCTCCTGTTCGTCATCGCGTTCCTGTTCCCGCTGTACTGGGCGGTGACCGGCGCGATGAAATCACCCCAGGAGCTGGCGCAGACCCCGGCGACGTTCATCCCGAACGAGTGGCATCCGGAGACCTTCGCCGACGCGTGGGACCAGCTGAGCCTCGGCAAGTACTTCCTCAACACCGTGATCGTCGCCGGAGGCGCCTGGCTGGCTCAGCTGGCCATCGACGTCCCCGCGGCGTTCGCGTTGTCGAAGCTGCGGCCGAAATTCGGCAACGTCGTGCTCGGGCTGATGCTCGCGACGTTGATGCTCCCCGCCGCGGCCCTGCTCGTACCGACCTACGTGACGATCACCGACCTGCCGCTGCTGGACCTCAACCTGATCAACTCGCCGGCGGCGGTCTGGCTGCCCGCGGCCGCGAACGCGTTCAACATCTATCTGCTGAAACGGTTCTTCGACCAGATCCCCGACGAGCTGATCGAGGCCGCCCGGCTCGACGGCGCCGGACCGGTGCGCACGCTGTGGCGCATCATCCTGCCGATCTCCCGGCCGATCCTGGCCGTGGTCTCGATCCTCGCGGTGGTGGCCGCGTGGAAGGATTTCATCTGGCCGCTGCTGGTGTTCCCGGACACCGAAAAGCAGACGCTGTCGGTGATGCTGCAGCGCGTGGCCATCGACATGCCGCTGAACGTGCTCGTCGCGGGCATGGTCCTGGCCAGCCTGCCGATGGTGGCGCTGTTCCTGGCGTTCCAGCGGCATATCCTCGCCGGGCTCACCGCCGGCAGTCTCAAAGGCTGACTCTCGCCGCATTCGGGGTTTCCACCAACGATTGGGAGGGCATTTCGTGACCGCATCAGGGCAGTCCGCCGGATGGTGGCGGAGCGCGGCGATCTACCAGGTCTACCTCCGCAGTTTCGCGGACGGGAACAGTGACGGCGTCGGCGATCTCGCCGGTGTCCGCGCGCGGCTGGACTACCTGGCCGAACTGGGGATTGACGCGATCTGGTTCACCCCGTGGTATCCGTCGCCGATGGACGACGGCGGCTACGACGTCGCCGACTTCCGGGAGATCGACCCGCTTTTCGGCACCCTCGCCGAAGCGGAGGAACTCATCGCCGCGGCCCATGCCAAGGGGATCCGCGTGATCATCGACATTGTGCCGAACCACTGCTCCGACGAGCACCGCTGGTTCGCCGAAGCACTCGCCGCCAAGCCCGGATCGCCGGAGCGGCAACGGTTCTGGTTCCGGCCGGGCCGCGGACCGGACGGCTCGGAGCCGCCGAACAACTGGAAGTCGCGCTTCGGCGGCTCCGCCTGGACACGGGTCCCGGACGGCGAGTGGTATCTGCATCTGTACAGCTCGCGCCAGCCCGATTTCAACTGGGACAACCAGGAGATCCGCGCCGATTTCGAGGACGTGCTGCGGTTCTGGTTCGATCGCGGGGTCGACGGGTTCCGCATCGACGTCGCCGACGGGCTGGTGAAGGACCCCCGGCTGCCCGACGTCGACCCGGGCGACGAGACGCCGTTCTCCGATCAGGAGGGGCTGCACGAGATCTACCGGTCGTGGCGCAAGATCGCCGACAGCTACCCGGGCGACCGGGTCCTGGTCGGCGAGATGTGGCTGCCGGACATGTCCCGCGCCGCGCGATATCTGCGCCGCGACGAACTGCACGCGGCGTTCAACTTCGATTTCCTGGTGTGCCCCTGGGATTTCGCCCGGTTCAGGGATGTCATCGGGCGGACGCTGGCGGCGCACGAGGAGGTCGGCGCGCCCGCGGCGTGGGTGCTGTCGAACCACGACGTCACCCGGCACGTGACCCGGTACGGTCGCGCGGGCGACACCGGTTTCGCGTTCGCGGACCGGCTGCACGGCACCCCGGTGGACCGCGAGCTCGGGACCCGCCGGGCACGGGCGGCGGCGTTGCTGACCATGGCGCTACCCGGTGGTCTCTATGTCTACCAAGGGGAAGAGCTCGGCCTGTGGGAGATCGAGGACATCCCGGACGGACTCCGGCAGGATCCGGTGTTCGCCCGGACCAATGGCGCCGATCCCGGCCGTGACGGTTGCCGCGTCCCGCTCCCCTGGTCCGGTGACGCGCCGCCGTTCGGTTTCGGCAGCGGCGGGACGTGGCTGCCCCAGCCTGAGGAATGGCGTTCCCGCACGGCGGAGGCGCAGGCGGCCGAACCGGCGTCGATGCTCCGGCTCTACCGCTCCGGTCTGCGTCTTCGGGACGAACTTCCCGCGCTCGGCCCCGGTGAACTGGAATGGCTGGAGCTGGGCGACGGTGTGCTCGCGTTCACCCGGGAGCCTGGCTTCACCTTCGTGCTGAACTTCTCGGACAAGCCCGTGCCGCTGCCGCCGCATCGTGACGTACTCCTGGTCAGTGGCCCGGTCGACGGAGAACTCCCGACGGACACGGCGGTGTGGCTGCTCACCTGATCACCGGCCGGTCGTGACCCGGCTGATCCGGCCGCGTATCCGTGCGCGGCCGGCCGGGTCACGCCACCGGAGGTGCCTGTCGAGCACCTCGCGGAGCACACCGCCGAGGACGAGGCCGTGGGTGGCGGTCTCGACGCAGGGGTGGTCGCGGAGCCAATCGAACAGCTCCGACGAGCGTCCTCCCGGTAGCACCGACCGGAGGAGGTCTTCGGTGGTGTGCTCCGCGTGCGCGCACACGTACAGGGCCCAGCGGTGGGCCTCCGTCGGCAGATCACCGGCCAAATGGGCGTAGACGGTGTCCACCACGTAGCGTGCCGCGTCCGCTCGCGGTGATCTGCTGACTTCGGCGGCCAGAGAGAGCGCGAACGGGTTGCCCGCGGCGAAGTCCACAATGGACTTCCGGAGTTCCAGCTCGACGCCGCGCGCTTCGAGCAGCGCCGCGGACTCGTTGTCACTCAAGGGTTCGAGCCGCCGGATCGTGATCCGGCCCGACCACGCCGGATCGACCAGCAGGGTGGCGTCCGGACCGGTCCGGTCCGCGATCACGACCGTGACGTCTCCGGGCAGGCGTCGCAGGACCGCCGCCGGATCGTCGAGCCCGTCGAAGAGCCGCACGGGTCTGCCCATGGCCGCCGCGTCTTCGGCGAACTTCCGGAGCAGGGTCGATTTCCCGATTCCGGGGGCACCGGTGAGGAACAGCACCCCACCTCTCGCGAGCAGCCGCCGGAATTCCGCGCGTTCGCGTTCACGTCCGACGAACAGCGGGTCCGGTTCGCGGAGTGCGGGCGTCTGCTCGTCCTCGGCACGAAGCACTTTCTCGTGCAGTGCCCGCAGTTTCGGCCCCGGACGGACCCCGAGTTCCGCGTCGAACAGGTCGTGGATCGCCCGATAGAGCTCCAGCGCCTCGGCGCGACGTCCGCCCCGATGGAGGGCCAGGAGATAGATCTCGTACAGCGGTTCTTCGAGCCGATTGCGCTCGATCAGCGCGGGCACTTCGGCCATCACCTCGTCGTGTTCCCCGAGTTCGAGGCGCAGCCGAAGCAGCTCCTGAGTGGCCGTCAGCTTCAGCCGTTCCAGGCGCGAACGCTCGTGTTCCGCCGCTTCGCCGGGGACGCCGGCCAGCGCCGTTCCGGTCCACAGCCCGAGCGCCCGCTCCAGCAGTTTCGCCGCAGTCTCCGCGGTGTGCGCCTGACGCGCGCTCTCGATCAGCCCGGCGAACTCGACCGCGTCCACCTCGAAGCGATCCGGATCCAGCCGGTAGCCACCGGATCGCGAAACGATCGCCGAACCCAGCCCCTGCAAGGAGAGCAGCCGCCGGAGCCGGGAGATGTAGGTCCGGATGACGGCCTCGCCGGTCGCGGGCGCCCGCTCGCCCCAGAGCCCGTCGATCAGCTCACCGGTCCGGACGAAACTGCCCGCGTTGGCCAGCAGCAGCGTCAGCACCGCCTGCTGCTGGGGCGAGCCGAGGTCCAGCTGGGTGCCGCCACTGGTGAATCCCGGCGGGCCGAGCACGGTGAAGCGGTACCGGACTTCCTGCGGCAGAGGGGACATGAGCGGAAAGGTAGGCGGGTCCCGACCGCGGCGGCGACCGTCGGGCGACGTCACCGGCGTACGTCGTCCACCGATGACGTACAGGAATGACGTCATCCGACGGTCGCCGAGGTCAGGGCCGGATTCCTACGGTTGCGGCATGTCTGAAACCACGTACACCGCCGTCGCCACTTCGACCGCGGAAGGCCGCAACGGCGGCCGCGCGACCTCCGACGACGGCGTGCTCGACGTCGGCCTCGCCGTCCCGAAGGCCTTCGGCGGCTCCGGCGACGGCACGAACCCCGAGCAGCTGTTCGCCGCGGGCTGGGCGTCCTGCTTCGTCGGCGCCGTCCGCCGTGTCGCGGGCGTCAAGAAGGTGAAGCTGGAAGACCTCGCGGTCGTCGCCGAGGTGACGCTGCACCACGACACCGACGCGGGCGAGTTCCACCTGAGTGCCGCGCTGCACCTGGAGGCCACCGGTATCGACCAGGCCACCGCCGACGAACTGGTCCAGGGCGCGCACCAGGTGTGCCCGTACTCCAAGGCGACGCGCGGGAACGTCGAGGTCACGCTGGACGCCACCGTCGCGTGAGCCGCGGCCCCCGGATGTCATGAAAGGGCCGTTCAGGACACTTTTCGTCCTGAACGGCCCTTTCATGACACGAGGCCCTTGAGCTCCGCCCGCGAACTCACCCCGAGCTTCGGGAAGATCCGGTGCAGATGCGTGCCGACCGTCCGGTGCGACAGGTAGAGCCGCTGCCCGATCTCCCGGTTCGTCAGGCCTTCGGCGGCCAATTGCACGATGCTCAGCTCGTGCGGGGTCAGCTTCTCCCGCGCGTCGGGGCCGCGGTTGGGACTCGACTCCCCCGCGCTCCGCAGTTCACGGCGCGCCCGCTCGGCCCACGCGGTCATGCCGAGCGCGTCGAACGTCTCCCGCGCGGTGCGCAGATGCGCCCGCGAGTCCACCGCGCGCCGTTGCCGCCGCAGCCATTCGCCGTACGCCAGATGCAGCCGCCCGCGTTCGGCCGGCCAGCCGTCGAGCTCCGCCCCCAGCGCGGTTTCGAACAGTTCGTCACTCGGTTCGAGCACGGCGCGGGCGTACCGCAGGCCGATGTGCAAAGCGGGCGCGGGAGTCGTCACGGCGAGCCCCTCCATTTCCGCGACGATCTCCCGTAGGGCCTCGACCTGTCCCGCCCGGACCGCGACCTCGGCGAGTTCCGCGACGAAATAGACGCGCAGCGCCAGCTGGAACGCGGGATCGGCGGGGTCGAACAGACGCCGCAGATCGGCGAACGCGTCGTCGAAGCGGCCTTCGCTCGACGCGGCGATCCCCCTGGCGAGTCGCACGGTCGCCAGTACCGGACGGGCACCGGCGGCGAGCGCGGTCCGTTCGGCCTCGTCGGCCAGCGTCTTGGCCTGTTTGTGCTCACCCCGCAGTGCGGCGATCTCGGCCTGGACCGCGGTGGCGAACCCGTACATGAACGGCTGCCCGGTCTCCTTGGCGAATTTGGCCGCCTCCGCCGCGGCGGGCACCGCCCCGGCGAGGTCGCCGAGCCGGACCCGGCTCCACGCCTGGACGGCCAAGGCGCGAGGCAGCAACCCGAGCCTGCCTTGCGCTCGCAGCCCCGGAGCCGCGGCCGCGGAGAACCGCGCGGCCAGATCGACCGCGCCGACCTGCAGTGACGCGCTGCCGAGAAAGCGGTCGACCTCGGGATCGGCACCGGTGGCGGCGGCGAGTCCGCGCAGCTCGCCGAGCACGGCTTCGGCCCGGTCGAACGGAGCCACGTACGCGGCGACGGCGACCAGCCTCGGATCCGAGTTCTCCACCGGGAGACGGTCCGCGACGGAAAGCAGCGTCCGCCGCGTTTCCGCACCGGGTTCGGCCCAGAAACACCGCATGGCGGCACCCCACAGCACGCGCATCGCCGGATCCGGATGGCCGTCCTCCGCGACCGACTCGGCCAGCCGCGCCAGCTCCGCGATCCGTGAGAGGTCCTCGCGGGCGCCGTCCTCGAATCCGCTGAGCAGCCAGCCCGCCGTCGCCCGTTGCCGTGCCGTGAGCTCTCCCGCGCGTGCGTCCCGGACGAGCCGTTCCGCCGTCTCGCGACCGCCGGATTCGACGGCCAGTTCGGCCGCGCGCAGCAACCGGTCGGCCCGGCGCTCCGGATCGAGGCTCAGCGACGCCGCCTGCTCCAACGCGGCGACGGCGCCCGTCACACCACCGCGATGCCGCGCGCGCTCGGCGGCGTTGTCCAGTTCCCGTGCCACGTTCTCGTCGGCGCCGGTCGCGGCCGCCGCCCGGTGCCATGCGGCGCGATCCGGCTGTCCGCGAAGGATGTCGGCGAGCCTCAAGTGCGCACGTCGTCGTTCCTCGCTCGGCACCGAAGCGGGAATGGCCGAACGCATCAGCGGATGCCGGAACGACACCGTCCTGGCTTCGAGGTCGATCAGCCGGGCTTCCGCGGCGGCTTCCAGCGCCGAGGGCTCGACGTCCTCACCCAGCAGCGTCGACGCCGCCGCGAGGGTGTCGGTGAGCGAGCCGGTTTCGTTGAGCGCGGCGACCAGCAAGGTCGTGCGGGCCGGTTCCGCCAGAGCGGTGAACCGGCCCGCGAACGTGCGCTCGAGCCGCTCGGTCAGGGGCAGCACGGGATCCGAGGTGTCGGTCACGGCCGACGGCAGCTCGGTCAGGGCCAGCGGATTTCCGTCGGCTTCGGCGAGGATCCGGGAGCGGACCGGCGAGGGGATCCCGGGGGCGACGGAGTCGAGCAGTTCGGCCGCCACCTCTTCGGGGAGGCGAGCCAAGTCCATTGAGGACAGTCCCGCGTCGCGCAGCGGCGACGGCTCCCCGTCCCGCAGGGTCGCGATCAGGACGATCGGTTCCGTCTCGATCCGCCGAGCCACGAACGCGAGCACGTCGGCGCTCTCGCGGTCCATCCAGTGGACGTCTTCGGCGACGATCAGCAACGGTTTGGCCGCCGCCTCCTCCGAAAGCAGCGTCAGCGCGGCGAGCCCGACCAGGTACGCGTTCGGCTCCGCCCCTTCGGCCAGCCCGAGTGCCGCCCACAGCGCGGAACGTTGCGGAGCGGGCAGCAGGTCGGCGCCCGCCCGGACCGGGTGGAGCAGCTGATGCAGCGCGGCGTACGCGAAGTTCCGTTCGGCCTCGACGCCGGTCGCGCGCAGAACCCGCAGGCCCCCGAGCGTCGCCGCGGCCACGACCTCCGCGACGAGAGCGGACTTCCCGACGCCCGGTTCGCCCTGGATGAGCACGCCGCCGCAGCCCGCGGCGGGACCGTCGACGAGTTCGGTCAGGTCCTTCAGCTCGGCTTCCCGTCCGAAAAGCGGCATGGTGCGGCATTCCTCCCGTCGGCCTTGGGCGGCCGCCCGTCCGACGATACCCAAACGGTCCGGTTAGGACCGGCGGCGTCCACAGGATGTAGACGGCGTGTCAACACCATCGGCCTAGCTTCGGGAAAGTGATGAGACGCAAGAAGTTGTTCCTGGCGGCGGCACCGCTGGCCGCCCTGCTGCCGCTGGTGCTGACCTCGGTCACCCAGACGGCGCCCGCCCAGGCGGCGGCGACGTCGTGCGCGGCGGTCCCCGTCGCGGCGCCGGACGGGGCGCGGATCGAGTCCGTCCAGGCGACGCAGAAGCCCGGCGGGACCGTCACCTTCCCGCCGACCCCGTTCACGGCGCCCGCCACGATCACCGATGTGCCCGCGTACTGCGAAATCACCGTCACCCTGACCCACGGCACGGCGGGTGACCACGTCAAGGTCGCCATCACGCTGCCTCAGACGGGGTGGACCGGCAGGCTTCAGGCGGTCGGCGGCAGCGCGTACACCGCCGGTGACTTCGGCGCCCCGCTGGTCCAAGCGGTCAAGGACGGCTTCAGTGGCGTGACGACGGACGCCGGCGTCCCCCTGACCTTCCTCGACACGTCCTGGGCGCTCACCTCCCGCGGCGAGATCAACAGGCCTCTCGTGACGAACTTCGCGACCCGGTCCGTGCACGAGGCCGCCCTCATCGGGAAGGACGTGACGCAGAAGTTCTACCAGCGGGAGGTCGCCTACTCGTACTGGAACGGCTGCTCGACCGGCGGTCGTCAGGGCTACTCCGAAGCGCAGCGGTATCCGGGCGACTTCGACGGTGTCCTGGCCAACGCGCCCGCCGTGCACTGGGCCGAGTTCGCGGTCGCGACGCTCTGGCCGCGAGTCGTGCAGAACCAGGAGAAGACCTACCCCGCGACCTGCGTCTTCACCGCCTTCCAGCAGGCCGCGATCAAGGCCTGCGACGGCCGGGACGGGGTCACGAACGGCATCGTCGACCGGCCGGACGAATGCGGTTACGATCCTCGGTCCCTCATCGGCACGAAGGTGCTCTGCGGCGACAAGGAGGTCACCGTCACCGCGGCGGACGCCGAGGTCGTGCGCAAGATCTGGGCCGGGCCGACCGACGAGCACGGACGACGGCTCTGGGCAGGTCTGCCCAAGGGAGCGGATTTCGGCCCGGTGACGACGGCTCCGGGCTTCCCGGTCGCGGTGGGCTGGGTGCAGACGTTCCTGAAGAAGCAGCCCGGGTTCGACACCGAGAAGCTCACCTACCGCCAGTTCGCCGACCTGTTCCGCCAGTCGGTGCGGGAATACGACGACGTCATCGGGACCTCCGACCCGGATCTGTCGGACTTCCGCCGGGCGGGCGGCAAGCTGATCACCTTCGTCGGGACCGACGACCAGTTGATCCCGCCGGGTGGCACGCTGCGGTACCGCCACGAGGTGGAGCGCGAACTGGGCGGCTCGAAGCGGGTGAACGACTTCTACCGGCTGTTCCTCGCGCCGGGTGTCGCGCATTGCGGCGGCGGCGCGGGCGCCACGCCGACGAACGCGCTGGGCGCGCTCGTCGACTGGGTCGAACACGGCAAGGCACCGGCGACCCTGCCCGCGGCGAACGCCGGCAAGACCCGCGATCTCTGCCCGTATCCGCAGGTTTCGCGGTACCGCGGCCACGGTGATCCCGCGGTGGCGTCGAGCTACCGCTGCACCGTCCGCTGAGGTCCGCCAGACCCGTGCCCGTCGTGCCGGCGCCCCCTCCGGCACGACGGGCACTTCCTCACTCTGTGAGAACTCTTTGCCTTACCCCTCAAAAGTACGGTATTGACGACAGTGGACACCGCGACAGCGCATCTCGCGCGGTGGCGCACCACTTCTTCCGAAGACGGCGAAACCGTTGCACCGCAACGAAATCGTCAGCCGGATCGGCACGGAATCTCGCCATATCGCCCCACGTCACAGCCGGGCGATATGACCCAAATGGTATGTACCAGTCGAGTGATACGCCTCGTACGGTCGGGAACGAATCCCCCTCCCCCGCCCGTTTCGAGGAAAGCGTTGAAATGAACAGAAAGATCTTAGCCGCGACCGCAGCGGCCATAACCGGGGCAGGCTTGGTCACCGCCATCGCCCTGACCCCCAGCGCGAGCGCCGGTCAACAAGCCACCGCCGGCGACCAGGCCCAGTCCGAAATGCTGGCCGCGATGTCCCGCGACCTGAAGATCAGCCCCGAGCAGGCCAAGCTCCGGCTCGCGAGCGAGCAGCGTGCCGCGGTCGCCGACAACACGCTGAAGAAGCAGCTCGGCACGTCGTACGCCGGATCGTGGCTGGACTCCACCGGGTCCACGCTCACCGTGGCCGTCACCGACGCCGCCCAGGCCGACCTGGTGCGCGCCGCGGGCGCGACGCCGAAGACGGTCGCTCGCAGCGCCGCCGCCCTCGACGCCGCGAAACTGCGGCTGGACGCGAAGTCCACCAAGGCACCGAAGACCGTGCCCGGCTGGTACACCGACGTCACCACCAACTCGATCGTCGTGCTCGCCAACGCCGGTGGCGAGGCCGCCGCGAAGTCGTGGGCCGCCGAGTCCGGTGTTCCGTCCGATGTGGTCCGGATCGAGGCCAGCGCCGAGAAGCCGCGCGCACTGATCGACATCATCGGCGGCAACGCCTACACCTTCGGCTCGGGCCGCTGCTCCATCGGCTTCCCGGTCGAGGGCGGCTTCGTCACCGCCGGGCACTGTGGCACCACCGGCACCCGCACCTCGAACCCGAGCGGGACCGTCGCCGGCTCCAGCTTCCCCGGCAACGACTACGCCTGGGTCCGCGCCGACGCCGGCAACACCCCGCGCGCGCTGGTGAACCGCTACCCGGGCACCGTGCCGGTGGCGGGTTCTACCGAGGCCGCGGTCAACTCCTCGGTCTGCCGTTCCGGCTCCACCACGGGCTGGCACTGCGGCACCATCCTGCAGAAGAACACCTCGGTCACCTACCCCGAGGGCACCATCACCGGCCTGACCCGGACCAACGTCTGCGCCGAGCCCGGCGACTCCGGCGGTTCGTGGATCACCGGCGACCAGGCGCAGGGCGTCACCTCCGGTGGCTCCGGCAACTGCACCTCCGGCGGCACCATCTACTTCCAGCCGATCTCGGAGATCCTGAGCGTCTACAACCTGCGGCTGACGGTCACCGGCAACCCGCCGTCCAGCACCACCACCACGCCCACCACCCCGACCAGCCCGACGACGTCGAACCCGCCGGGCGGCACCTGGGCGCCGTACACGTACTACGGCTCCGGCGCGACCGCCAGCTACGGCGGCAGCAACTACCGGGTCATCCAGCCGCACACCTCCATGCCCGGCTGGGAACCGCCGAACGTGCCCGCGCTTTGGGAACTCGCCTGACCTGGACCGCCCCCGGCGACCCGACCTCGCCGGGGGCGGCTCCTCCCCTTGACGACGACGCGCGGGCGGCGGATCTCGAATCCCTCGTCCCTCGCGCCCGCCGCGGTGACCCCGCGGCGACGAACGAGCTCATGAGCATCGTCCAGCCGGTGGTCGCGGACTACTGCCGGAGCAGGATGGACGGAACGGACGCGCGGGAGATCGCCGCGGAGGACGTCGCGCAGGAGACCTGCCTCGCCGTGCTCACCGCGCTGCCCACCGCGAAGACGACCGGCGGCTCCTTCCTCGCCGCCGTGCTCGGGATCGCCGCCCGGAAGGTCGCCGCTGCCTTCCGGCGGCGCGCCCGGGACCGATCGGAACCCACACCCGATCCGCCCGAACGCGCGACACCCGAGACCGACGAACCCGAGCGGCTGGCCATCGCCGCCGACGGCCACGACCGGTTGAGGCGGCTGATGAGCACCCTGCCCGGTATCCAGCAGGAGATCCTCCGGTTGCGGATCACGGTCGGGATGACGTCGCCCGAAACAGGGGCGGTGCTTCGGGTGAGCCCCGGTCTGGTCCGGGTCAACCAGCATCGCGCCCTGCACAAACTCCGCACGATCATCAGCGAGGACGACCTGTGATCAGCCCCCTCATCGGTCCCGGGGACGGCCATACCTGGCCGGTGGAAGTCGACGTCCGGCATCTGCGTCTCCTCGACGCGATCGCGTCGGCGGGCAGCATCGCGAAGGCCGCGACCGCGCTCGGGCTCTCCCAGCCCGCGCTGAGCGCGCAGTTGCACCGGGTCGAGAGGGCGCTGGAACGGACGGTGTTCGAACGCGACCGGCACGGCGTGCGGCCCACCGCGCTGGGCGAGGTGCTGCTGAACCACGCGCGGCGCGTGCTGGCCGCGGCGGACGACCTCGAACTGGCGATCCGCCGGTTCCACACCGCGCCGTCGGAAGAGCTGCTCCGGATCGGCGCGCTCCCGACGGTCTTCGCCGAGACGTTGAGCGGTGTGGTCGCCGCGGCCGCACCCGGCCGTCCGGTCGAGTTGCTCGCGATGACCGGCCGGACCGCGTTGTTCTCCGCCCTTCTCGACGGCACCGTGGAACTGGCGCTGTACGTGGATCACCCCGGGCAGGAGATCGTCCCGCCCGAAGGCGTCCACATGCTTCCCGTCGGGACGGAGCCGGTGTTCCTGATCGTGTCGCCGGACCATCCCGTCGCCGGCCGCGGCGAGGTGTCGTTGGCGGAACTCGACGGCTCGGCCTGGCTCACCGCGGCGGGCGGGGACGACGAGTTCCACGATCACCTGACCGATCAGTGCGCCCGGGCCGGGCTCGGCGCGATCACCGTGCGGAAGCTGGAACCGACGGTGCTGCGGCAGGCCCTTCGGCGTGATCCCCGCGCGGTGGCGCCCGCCCAGTCCCTCGATTCCGGCGCCACGATGCCCGGCCCGGTGGTGGCGCTGCGGGGTGTGCCGCTGAGGACGCGGCATATCCTGCTGTGGCGCGATGGTTCACCGGTCGACGTCCCGGCTGTCCGAAGTGGACTGGTGCACGCGATCACCGAGCTGGCCGCGATCCGGCACCGCCTTCCCGAGTGGGCCGCGGCCAATCCCGGCTGGCTCGGAACCTAGCGCTGGATGCAGTCGAGGCCGAGCCCGAACGTCGTGAGCACGTACTGGCAGATGTGCGTCGCATGCGCTTCGTCCGTTTCCAGGCAACCCACGGGGACGCCCAGCAGGTCGACCGCGCACGACGCGTAGAACTGGTTCGGGCTGCCGGGCACCGGGTCCGCGGCGGCGGGCGAGGCGATGACGGCGGCCGAGAACGTGACCGCGGCCGCCACAGCGGCGATTCGAGACTTCATCGTTCTCTCCTTTTCTTCCCCTGGCGGGTCGATGTCCCGCGTATTCCCCGGATCCGGCCGGTTCACCTGCCGATCACCGGAAAGTGTCACGGGTGACGTACACCAATGACGTCGTCCGACGGGCGCCGCCGCACCCAGGCCGGTCCTAACTTGAGTTCATGCCCGCCTTGGGGAAACTCGCCCTCGCCGCCGTTCTGCTCACCGCCGCATGCGGCGCTCCCCCGCCGGCACCCGCACCTCCTGGCGCGGCCGCCGGGTGGTCGCCAGCTCCCGTCGTGCCACTGCCGTCGCAACCGCCGCCTTCGCTGGTCGTGGACGCGCCCTTGCCCGAACAACTGGCGATGGGGCTGGTCGTGCTGCGGTACCGGGCCGAGAACCTCCGGATCGTCCCGGTCTACGGCCCGGCCGCGCTGGACGTTTCGCCGCGGATCGGCCATGTCCACGTGACCGTCGACGACGCCGCGTGGCACTGGGCGGACGGCAGCGGGGAACCGCTGATCATCCAGTCACTGCCGGCGGGGCCGCACAAGGTGTGGATCGGTCTCGCCGATCCGACGCACAAGATCCTCGACGAGAAGACGGTGAACTTCGTCGTTCCCGTCCACAGTGGACACCATTGATGTCCGCCTTCACCCGCCTCTGAAATCCTGGAGTTCCCCATGACACTCGATCAGTACTATCTGCTCGGCCGCTCCGGACTGCGCGTCAGCCGGATCGCGCTCGGCACGATGAACTTCGGCACCGGCGGTTTCCATGCCGCATACGGAAAAACCGAGGACGAGGTCCGCCCGATCTTCCGCAAGTATCTCGACGCGGGCGGGAACTTCGTCGACACCGCGGATTTCTACACGGCGGGCGAAAGCGAGACCATCCTCGGCCGCCTCATCGCCGAGGCGAAGGTGCGCGACCGGGTCGTGCTCACCACCAAGTACACCAACAGTGTCGACCCCGGCGACCCGAACGCCGGGGGCAACGGGCGCAAACATCTGATCCGGGCGCTCGAAGCGTCGTTGCGACGGCTGGGCACCGACCACGTCGACCTGTTCCTGCTGCACACCTGGGACCGCGTCACTCCGGTCGAAGAGGTGATGCGCACTTTCGACGACCTGGTGCGCGCCGGAAAGATCCGCTACGCCGGGCTTTCCGACGTGCCCGCTTGGTATGCCGCCCGAGCGCAGAGCGTCGCCGAGGCGAACGCGCTGACCCCGGTCGTCAACCTCCAGCTGCCCTACTCACTCGTGGAACGGACCATCGAGACGGAACACGTGCCGATGGGGCGGCATCTCGGGCTCGGCGTCACCGCGTGGAGTCCGCTGGCGGGCGGATTCCTCACCGGCAAGTACCGGCCGACCGGCGAGACACCTTCCGGCGAAGGCAGGCTGAGCGATCCGGGAAACGCCGGGAAGTCGTGGACGGACCGGGACTGGGCGTTGCTGAAGCCGCTGGAGAAGGTCGCGGACGAACTCGGTGTCACGATGGCGCAGGTCGCGATCAACTGGGTCGCGACCCAGCCGGGCGTCGCGGCCGCGATCGTCGGGGCGAGCAGTGCGGAGCAACTGGGCAAGAGCATGGCGGCGCTGAACTTCGAACTGCCGCCGGATCTGCGGGCGCTCCTCGACGAGGCGAGTGCCGTTCCGCCGGAGTCGGTGTACCGGATGTTCACGGCCGAGTACCAGAATTGGGTGGTGTCGCCCGGGGTGAAGGTCGGGGACAAGCCGGTGGGGTACGCGCCTGAGGTGCGGAACTGGTGAGGTGTTGCCGGTTTGCGGCTACGGGCTTGGCGTCATGCGATGAGTCCGTAGCCGTTTTTCCGGCGACGGGCTGGAGGGGCCGTGTCACGGACCGCCCTTGGAGAACCATCGCCAGGTTCCGTCGCCGTTTACCGGCAACCGTCCAAAGCGGTGACGTCGCGAAGCCTTGGTCACGCGAGTCCGTCGCCGTCTACCGGCGACAGACTGGGAGGGCGAGCCTCACAGACAACCCCACACCATCACCACAGTGAGAACGACTACCGTTTCACGGCAGCGCGTCGCGGGCCGCCAAACAGGATTGCCACCTCCCTGAACCTGTCGCCGTTCCCCGGCAACACACCGGCCGGCCGTGTCACGGACCGCTCAGCGACAACGCCGCCGGCCAGAACCCATCGCCGTTTTCCGGCAACCGTCCAAAACATCCAGCCACAAGCCAGCCCCAAGTGAGCCCGTCGCCATTTCCCGGCGACCGGCCAGACCAGTCAACTCACGAAACCAACCCACACGAACCCGTTCCCGGCGACCAGCCCCCCAAGCCCGCTCAAGAACCCCCAGAGTTCTTCCGCTGATTCGCCTGAAACCGCGCCTTCTTCTGCCGATTCCCGCACGTGTTCATGTCGCACCACCGACGCGTACGGCTCTGACTGGTGTCGAAGAACGCGGCCAGACAAGTCGGCGACGCGCACAAGGCCATCTTCCCGTCCCGTTCGCCCGAGATGATGCTGATCGCGTCGGCGGCGATCACACTCAGGGCGTCCTCCACCTCGGCAACCCGCCATCGCCGTTCCCCGTCGGGCGTCAGGACGGCCGCGGCCCGCCCCTGGACACTGCGGTCGTTGATGACCTGGACGGCGGCGGCGGGCAGGGCTTCCCGAGTCGCGGTCGCGGTCGCGGCGGCGTGAATCGCTTCCCTCAGCTCCCGGGCGAGGTCGAGCTGGGCCGCGGAGCAGGACTCCACGGCCAGGCCGCTCACGGCCAGCCAGTCCATTAACCGCTGCGGAGTGGGAATGCGCTCCACGGCCTCACCACGACGCTCCGTCAGAGTCGCCGTGAAGCTGGTCGCCAGCACGCTGCCGAGGCGGAAGTCGGGAAAGCCGGAACGCATGGAACCACCTTAGCCGGTTGCGACCAACCAGGGCGAACTGTTAGAACCGTCTTAGCTGGTTCCAACGAGGAGGTCTCATGACCAGCGAAGTGCAAGCCTTCGAAGCCCACGCGACCGACGCCGACCTCGACGATCTGCGTGCGCGACTGGCCGCGGCGCGGCTACCGGAAGCCGAGACGGTCCCCCGCTGGGGGCAGGGCGTTCCGCTCGCCGACCTGATCGAGGTCGTGGACTACTGGCGCACCGAGTACGACTGGCGGTGGTTCGAAAAGCGCCTCGACCGGATCGGCCAGTTCCGCACGACCATCGACGGCCTGGGGATCCACTTCCTGCACCGCCGGTCCACCCGCGCGGACGCCACTCCCCTGGTCCTGACGCACGGCTGGCCGGGCAGCATCGCCGAGTTCGTCGATGTGGTGGACGAACTGGCGGACCCGGCGGATCCCGGCACACCGGCGTTCCACGTCGTGGTCCCGTCACTGCCGGGCTTCGGCTACAGCGACAAACCGGCCACCACCGGCTGGGGAACCGAGAAGATCGCGGCCGCCTGGGTCGAACTGATGGGCAGGCTCGGCTACGACAGGTTCGCGGCCCACGGCGGCGACTGGGGCGGCAACATCACCACGGTCCTCGGCGGCAGGTTCCCGGACCACGTTCTCGGCATCCACACGACGTTCGCGGAGGGACCGCCCGGGCTGACGACGGAGGGGCTGACCCCGGCCGAGCGCAAGTGGACCGAAGAAACCCACCACTTCTGGCATCACCGCGCCGCCTACGCCAAACAGCAGGCGACCCGCCCGCAGACCATCGGCTACTCGCTCGTCGACTCACCGGTGGGCCTGCTCGCCTGGATCCTCGACAAGTTCGCCGAATGGTCGGACACCGAGGACAGCCCGTTCGAGACGATCTCCCGGGACCGCGTCCTCGACGACGTCACCCTGTACTGGCTGACCCGGACCGGCGCGTCATCGGCCCGCATCTACTACGAAAGCCACAACTCGCTCGATCCCGGACTCCGCGTCGACGTCCCGGCGGCGATCACCGTCTACCCCCGCGACATCGAGAAGTACCCGCGCCCCTGGGCGCAGGAACGGTACCGGCGGATCGTCCGCTGGAGGTCGCCGGAAGCCGGCGGGCATTTCCCGTCGCTGGAGGTTCCCGGGTACTTCGTCAAGGATCTGCAGGAGGGCCTCGCGGCCGTGCGGCAAGCGGTATAGGTCGTTATACAAAACGGGACCGCTAGCCCGGGCCGAGGAACTCCCCCGCCACCGCCGCGAACTCCTCCGGCCTGCTGCCGTGCACCCGATGCCCCGCGTCCTCGATGATCGCCAGGCGGCAGTCCGGGATCAGCCCGCACATCCGTTCCAGCGGCTCACGGCCGACATGGCTGGACGGCCCGCCGCTGATCAGCAGAGTCGGCGCCGTGATCGCGCCGAGCCGCTCCCACCACACGGGGTCGGGCGTGCGGAGTTCGGCCATGATCGGATCGATCAGCCGCCAGTCGAACGGCAACGGCTCGGACGGCTCCTGCGCGGGAGCCAACGGCTCCAGAGCCTCGAGCGGAGGCGGCGGGCTGTCCTCGACGACCAGCCGCCGCACGCGCCCGGGCAGCCTCTGGGCGAGCAGCACGGCGACCCGGCCGCCCATCGAATGGCCGACCAGGTCAGCTTCGTCCCCGAGGAGCTCGGCGACGCCGTCGGCCATCGCGTCGAGCGAGTAGTTCTCGACGTGGGCGCTGTCGCCGTGCCCCGGCAGGTCGACGGCCAGGACACGACGAGCCAGGCGACCGGCGAAATCGTCCCAAGTGCCCGCTTTGCTCCCCAAGGCGTGCAGCAGGACGACGGGCACCCCACCGGACGGGCCGGTCTCCCGGAAGGCGAGCATCAGGCCCGCAGATGGGCCCGGTCCGGCGCGACAGCGTGCCGCAGCGGCTCCCCGAGCACGAATCGCCGCAGCTCACCGGCCACGAGTTCGCCCATCCGGGCACGCTCGGCGCCCAGCGCGCCGGCCAGATGCGGGGTGAGCACCACGTTCGGCAACGTGTACAGCGGCGAGTCCGGCTCCGGCGGTTCGGGCCAGGTGACGTCGAGGATCGCGGTGAGATCGGGACGTTCGGCCAGCACCGGGACGACCGACGGCTCGTCGACGACGGCGCCGCGGGCGGTGTTGATCAAGGTCGCGCCGATGCCCATCCTGGCCACCAGCTCACCATTGACCAGCCCTTCGGTCTCCGGGAGCAGCGGCGCGTGCAGGCTCACCACGGGACACGTGGCGAACAGTTCCTCCAGGCCCACCAGCCGCACGCCGAGGCCTTCGGCGGTCGCCGGGTCGACGACGGGGTCGCTCGCGAGCACTTCCACGTCGAAACCGCGCAAATGCGACGCGACGAGAGCACCGATCTCGCCGAGGCCGAGCAGGCCGACGCGGGACCGGTAGGCGCCCGCGACCCGCGGATCCGGCGGATAGGCGCGCCGCTCCCGGATCTCGCGGGAGATGCGGTGCACCTGCTTGAGTCCTAAGAGGACCTGGGCCAGGGTGAACTCGGCGACCGGGACGGCGTTCGCGGCCGCGGCGGACACGATCGGCAGCTCGCGCGCCCAGAACTCGGGCGTGGTCAGCGGCCGGACCGAGCCGGCCGCGACGAGCACGGCCCGCAGGTCCCGCGCGTGTCCCAAAAGGACGGAGTCCAGGACCGGGGCACCCCAGCCGGACAGCAGGATTTCGACGCCTTCCAGTGCCGACGGGTCCTCCGCCAGCCGCTCTCGGGTGAGCGGCTCACGCAGGTCCACCAGCGTTTCGATCTCCTTCAACACGGCCTCGGGGTATACGTCGCCGCGGCGGCGTTCCTCCATCACGAGAAGTGCCGTCGGCCGGTGTTGCTGCTCGGTCATCCCTACCTCCGGCGGCGACCATACATCGGATGCCTGAGCCGGTCCACGCACGGCGAGTCCCGCGCAGAGGCAAACACGGGCGATTGAAATTCGTAATGATCGGACCATTGACCGGAGACCGGGAAAGCGCTTACCGTCCCCTCCGAGGTAGACAGCGTGGTCCACAGTGAACAGGAGAAGCGATGCGGAAATCGCGGTGGATCGGCGTGGGACTCACTGTCTCAGCGCTGGTCCTTTCGGGCTGCTCGGCAGGCCCCGCCGGAACGAACGTCGCGCAGGACACCAAGGCGCCGTTGGAACTGTGGACCCGGACGACCCCCGGCGGCCCCGGTGAACAGGCCACCAAGCGGCTCGCGGAGGCCTTCGAGAAGGCCACGGGATTCAAGGTGCAGGTCACCGCGATCTTCGACGACTTCGAGACGAAGCTCGCCCAGCGCGCCGCCCAGCGCGACCTGCCGGACATCGTGATGAACGACGTCACCCAGGTCGGCACGCTGAAGAGCCAGGGTCTCGTGCGTGAGATCGAACAGGGCAAGATCAAGCACGCGTCGGAGCTCACCGAGCAGGCGCTGAAGTCCAACCAGACCCCGGACGGCAAGCTGTACGGCCTCCCCTACAGCGCGCAGGCTTCGGCGCTGCTGATCCGCAAGGACTGGCGCGAGAAGCTCGGCAAGGGCGTCCCGCAGAGCTGGGCCGAACTGGCGGACCTCGCCAAGGCCTTCACCACCGGCGACCCCGACGGCAACGGGAAGAACGACACCGCGGGACTGAACGCGACGCTGTCGACCAAGCGGGGCTACGCCTCCTGGTACTTCTCGAACTTCCTGTGGGCCGCGGGCGGCGACTTCATCACCGAAACCGGTGGCGGCAAGTACAAGCCGGCGATGAGCACGCCCGAATCCGTGGCCGCGGTGCAGTGGTTCCGCGACCTCGGCTGCAAGGAGAACGTGATCCAGCCCGGTTCGGTCACCATGCCGACCCCGGCGACCAACGAGACCTTCGAAGCGGGCAAGGCCGGGATGTACGTCGTCGGTCCGTACCTGCTGCCGCGCTTCGACAAGTCGCTCGGCAAGGACAAGTACGAGGTCGTCCCGATGCCGAAGGGCGCCAAGAACGCCGACGTCCTCGCCGAGGGCCTGTCGATCTTCATGATGGCCGGTTCGCCGAACCAGGCCGGCCAGGACGCGTTCGGTGACTTCGCCATCTCGGCCGACGGCCAGAAGATCGGCATGGAAGGCGAGTCGGCCTTCATCGTGCAGCTCCCGGTGAACAAGAACGTCGACATCACCCAGGTCCGCTCCGACCCGCGGTGGAAGACCTACGCCGAGATCTACGCGAAGTCCGGCCACTACGCGCCGTCCATCCCGAACTGGACGCCGGTCCGCCAGGACACCGCCGACACGGTCAGCGCGCTCGTCGCCGACTGCAAGCTCGACCTCAAGGCGGAACTGTCCAAACTCGACACCAAGCTCACCGCGACCTTGCAGCAACAGGGGATCAGCGCCTCATGACCGTAGATCACGCCAAGCCGGCGGCCGTCGGCGCGGACCGTCCCGCCGTGAAGCGGACGCCCGCGCCGAAGGCCCGCAGGCGCAGCGACCGCGACGGGAAGTGGTGGACGCCGTGGCTGTTCCTGGCCCCCGCCCTCATCCTGTTCGTGTACTTCAAGTTCATCCCGATGATCACCGCGGTGACGATGTCCTTCCAGGACGTCCAGCCGTACCTGGGCAACCAGTGGGTCGGCGGGCAGAACTACAGCACCGTCCTCGGTGACGAGGCGTTCCATTCCGCGATCTGGCACACCGTCGTGATCGCGGTCGGGCAGACCGCGGGGTCGATGATCATCGGCCTCGCGCTCGCCCTGCTGATGGAGGGCCAGAGCAAGCGGCTGAAGTTCCTGCGGTCGGCGGCCTTCCTCCCGGTGGTCGTGCCGATCGCGGTGGTCGCCGAGCTCTGGCGGATCATGTACCACCCGACCGAGGACGGGATGCTGAACTCCATCCTCGGCCTGGTCGGCCTCGGCCCGTCGGGATTCATCAACGATCCCGACTCGTCGATGATCTCGGTGATCATCACCGGGATCTGGCGCGGCGCCCCGTACGACATGATGATCTTTCTCGCCGGTTTGGCCGGTATCGACCGCGGCCTCTACGAAGCGGCCACTGTGGACGGTGCCTCGCGCTGGCGCAAGATCGTCCACGTGACGCTGCCGGGCCTGCGGTCGGTGTTCTCGATCCTGTTCGTCCTCGCGGCGATCCGCGGCCTGCGCGTGTTCACCGAGGTGTTCCTGCTGACCAACGGCGGGCCGAACGGCTCGACCGAGGTGGCGATGACCCTGATCTACAAACTCGGCCTGGAACAGAACCGGCTGGGCGTCGGTGCGGCGGGCGCGGTCCTGCTGTTCCTCGCGACGCTCGTGCTCACCCTGTTCGTCCAGGTGCTCCGACGGAGGCGAGACGCATGACCGCGGCCAACGATTCGGCGCTCGGCCTCGACGCCGTCAAATCACCGGGCGGACGGATCCTGAAGTTCGTCCTGTACGCCCTGCTGCTCCTGGTGTTCGCCGGGCCGCTGCTGGCGCTGCTGGTCAGCGCGTTCAACGACGTCTCCGACCCGACGGCGCTGAGTGTCATCCCGTCGAGCCCCACCCTGGAGAACTTCGGCATCGCGTTCGACCAGGGCGTCGGGATGTACCTGCTCAACTCGTTCCTGGTGGTCGGCTTCGGTCTCCTGCTGCAGGTCGTCATCTCGGTGCTGGCCGGCTACGCGCTGGCGCGCAAGAAGTTCCGGTTCATGACCTTCGTGCTGGTCGCGATCCTGGCGACGCTGATGCTGCCGGAGGAGATCCTCGCGATCCCGCTCTCGCTGATCCTCTCGGATCTGCCCGTGGTGCACCTCAATCTGATCGGCAGCCTCGCCGGGATGATCGTGCCCCTGGGCGCGTGGGCGTTCTCGATCCTGGTGATGACCGAGTTCATGAAGGACGTCCCCCGCGAACTCGAAGAAGCCGCGAGGATCGACGGCGCCGGAGATCTGCGGATCTTCGCGCAGATCATCCTTCCGATGTGCAAGCCCGCGCTCGGCGTGATCGGCGTCTTCGGCTTCACCATGATCTGGGACCAGTACCTGCTGCCGTTGCTGGTGTCGACCGACGCTTCGACCTACACCCTGCCGCTGGCCCTGCGGACACTGCGGATCGACCCGACCGTCACCCCCGGCGTGATCATGGCGGCGTCGCTGCTGGCGCTGCTCCCTTCGGTCGCCGCGTTCCTGTTCTTCCAGCGTTCGTTCGTCCGCGGCCTCGCCTCGGGCGCGCTCAAGGGCTGACCCACCATCTGCAAGGAGCGATCCTGAAGTGAGTTCCACCGCCTGGTTCACCCACGACCGGTTCGGGATGTTCGTCCACTGGGGACTGTATTCGCTGGCCGCCCGGCACGAATGGGTGCAGAACCACGAGAAGCTGACCGACGAGCAGTACCGGGTCTACTTCGACCACTTCGAGCCGGACAAGTACGACCCGCGGTCCTGGGCGCGGGCCGCGAAGGCCGCGGGCATGACCTACGTCGTGCTGACCACCAAGCACCACGACGGTTTCTGCCTGTGGGACAGCGACCTCACCGACTTCAAGGTGACGAACACGCCGTACGGCAAGGATCTGCTCGGCCCGTTCGTCGACGCGTGCCGTGAGGAAGGCCTGAAGGTCGGCTTCTACCACTCGCTGATCGACTGGCACCACCCGGCTTTCCCCGTCGACGGCACCCATCCCCGCCGTGACGACGCGGAGTACATCGCGGCGCACCAGTACGCCGACATCGCCGAGTACCAGCTCTATCTCCACGGTCAGGTGCGCGAACTGCTCACCCGCTTCGGCACGATCGACTACCTGTTCTTCGACTTCTCCTACAAGGGCCGCAAGGAATGGTGGGGCGGCAAGGGACCGGACGACTGGGACTCCCCCGGCCTGCTCGCGCTGGTCCGCGAACTGCAGCCCGGCATCCTGGTCAACGACCGCACCGGGATCCCCGGCGACTTCATCACCCCGGAGCAGTACCAGCCGTCCGGCCCGATGACCCGCGACGGTGTCCCCGTGGTGTGGGAGGCGTGCCAGACGCTGAACGGCAGCTGGGGTTACGACCGCGACAACCTCGACTACAAGAGCCCCGAACTGCTCATCCGGATGCTGGTCGACGGCGTGTCCAAGGACGGCAACCTGCTGCTCAACGTCGGCCCGAACGGCCGGGGCGAGATCGACCCCCGTGCACACGAGGTGCTCGCCGAGATCGGCCGCTGGATGGA
Source organism: Amycolatopsis sp. MJM2582 (assembly GCF_000754115.1). Lineage (NCBI taxonomy): Bacteria > Bacillati > Actinomycetota > Actinomycetes > Pseudonocardiales > Pseudonocardiaceae > Amycolatopsis > Amycolatopsis sp. MJM2582. The sequence goes on along the minus strand of NZ_JPLW01000002.1, from coordinate 279,827 downwards.
CCGGCACGAACGCTCCATCCGCGGCTGCGGTCCCTCGGAGTTCACCGCGCCCGCCGACGGCCGCTACACCCAGCGCGGCGACCGGCTGTACCTGCACCTGTTCAGCTGGCCGATGAACCACGTTCACCTGCCCGGGCTCGCCGGGCGGGTCCGTTACGCCCAATTGCTCGACGACGCCTCGGAAATCCGGCAGGTGCACACGGATCCCGGGCAGACCGCGCAGAACACCCAGATGGGCGGGCAGCCGGAAGGCACGCTCACCCTGAAGCTCCCCATCCGGAAACCGGACACCCCGGTCCCGGTGATCGAACTGTTCCTGAACACGGAAAGCCCCGCCGCCGAAACCCTCCCCACCGATTGAGCACGGAGGCATCATGGATCGCAGAAGGTTCCTCAGCGGCGCCACCCTCGGCGCCGCGCTGATCACCGTCCCCTGGGTCACCGCGGGCACGGCGTCGGCCAAGCCGAAGGGGCTGTGCGCCCTGAACGTCAGTTCGCTGACCGAACTGCAGAAGGCGATCAACCAGGCGGGCCCCGGTGCCGTCATCACCGTGAACAACGGCACCTACACCGTGCCCACCGGCTCGCCGATCAGCATCAAGGGCAGGCGCGGCACGAAGGACCAGCCGATCACCATCGTCGCCCAGACCGGCGGCGGGGTGACGCTGAACGGCGAGCAGAGCTTCGTCTTCGACGACTCCACCGGCGTCACGATCAGCGGGTTCAACTTCCGGCAGAGCACCACGCTGGAGGTCCCGGCGAACTGTTCGCGGATCCGCCTGACCCGCAACGACTTCCAGCTGGCCGACATCACGGGCCTGGACTGGGTGATGATCCGCGCCGACTACAGCAAGGTCGACCGCAACCACTTCCACCACAAGACGACGCTCGGCGTCATGCTCTGCATCGAGGGCGCGGACGACGACAAGATGGCGACCGGCGTCCACGTCCTGCGGAACTACTTCTCCGACCACACCTTCGCCGGCGACAACGGCGGCGAGCCGATCCGGCTCGGCCTCAGCCCGCGCGCGCTGAGCACCGCCGGCGCCACGGTGGAGTACAACCTGTTCGAACGCGCGAACGGCGACCCGGAGGCCATCTCGGTCAAGTCGTCGGGCAACTTCATCCGCAACAACACCATCCGGAACAGCCTGGGCGGCATCGTGCTGCGCCACGGGAACAAGACCGTCGTCGAATCCAACTTCATCCTCGGCGGCAAGGAAGGCATCCGGATCTACGGCAACGACCACAAGATCGTCAACAACTACATCGCCGGACTGTCCAGCAACGCGCTGGTCGTCGGCAGTGGCTCCGTCCGTGACCACTTCCCGGGCGAGTCCAAGGAATCGCGGCGCGGCAACGACGCGGCGGACCGCGTGCTCATCGCCCACAACACGCTGCTGAACAACAGCAGCACGCTTTCCGGCGAGACCAAGCGGACGATCGAACCGCGCGACTGCACGATCTCCGACAACCTCTTCGTCGGCAGCAACGGCGATCTGGTCGCGATGAGCACCACGGGCAACTTCACCTGGTCCGGCAACATCCTGTGGGGTTCGGGCGGGGACGGCAACATCCCGGCGGGCACCTTCCGCCGGGTCGACCCGAAGCTCGTGCAGGGCACCGACGGCGTCTCGCGGCTCGCCGCGGGCAGCCCGGCGATCGACGCGGCGACCCTCTCGACCGCGCCGGTCACGCTGGACATCGACGGTCAGGCCCGCGGCAGCCTGCGTGACGTCGGCGCCGACGAGTACTCGACGGCCGCCATCGCCAACCGGCCGCTCACCACCGCGGACGTCGGCCCCGGCGCCCCGTAGCGAGGCGGTCGCCACCAGAGCCGGGCTCACGCCGGCGTCAGCCCACGCCGGCGTGAGCCCCACCGCACCACCGCACGACCGAGGAGGAACCATGGCGCAGCGTGCCGCGGGTTCGGCCACCCTGGCCGACGTCGCCCGCGAGGCCGGAGTGTCGCTCGCGACGGCGTCGAGGGCGCTCAACGGCGGGACCAGACAGGTCAGCGGCACCCTGCGCGAATCGGTGCTGCGGGCCGCGGAACGCCTGCAGTACACGGCGAACGTGCCCGCGCAGGCGATGGCCCGCGGCCGGGGCAACGTCGTCGGACTGCTGGTGCACGACATCGTCGACCCGTACTTCTCCTCGATCGCGTCCGGCGTGATGCGCGTGGCCGCCCGGCACGGGCTGACGGTCACCATCGCGAGCACGGAGAACCATCCGGAGAAGGAACTCGAGTACGTCACGACGCTGCGCGGGCAGCGGGCGCGGGCGGTCATCCTCGCCGGGTCGCGCAACGAAGACAGTGCCCTGCAACGGAATCTGACCAAGGAGCTCAAGGCCTTCGAGGCCGCCGACGGCCAGGTCGTGGTGATCGGGCAGCGGAAACTGCCGTTCGACACCGTCATGCTGGAGAACCGCGCGGGAGCGGCGGATCTGGCCGAACGACTCGCCCTGCTCGGGCACCGCGACTTCCTCGTCCTCGCCGGTCCGTCCGGCCTGCTGACCTCGCGGGACCGGGTGCTCGGTTTCCGTGACGGCCTCGCCCGGCAAGGCGTCCCCTTGCCCGAGAACCACGTGCTGCGCGCGGAATTCACCCGTGACGGCGGCTACGCGGCGATGGTGCGGGCGATCGAGAACGGCTTCCGCGGCTGCGTGTTCGCGGTCAACGACGTGATGGCCGTCGGCGCGATGGCCGCCTGCCGCGACCGCGGGCTGCAGGTGCCCGCGCAGATCGCGATCGCCGGATTCGACGACATTATTACGTTGCGGGACATAAGGCCGTCGCTGTCCACTGTGCGCGTGCCGATCGAGCGCATGGGCGAACAGGCCCTCGACTTCATCCTCGACCACCGCGCGGACGGTCCCCGCGTCAAGCCGATCACCGGCGAGGTCGTGCTGCGGGAAAGCACTCAACCGTTGGAGGGAAAATGATCCGCCCGGGACTGTGTTCGGTGACGCTGCGACGGCTGGACGCCGACGAGGTCGCCCGTCGCGCCGAGAAGGCGGGGCTCCAGGTGATCGAATGGGGTGCCGACGTCCATGTGCGCCCCGGTGACGACTGGGCGGCCGAGCGCGCGTTCGAGGCCATGGCGCGGCACGGGCTGACCTGCGACTCCTACGGTTCCTACTTCCGCGCGACCCCGATGGAGGCCGGGAAATTCGGCGAGATCGCCGCCACCGCGGTCCGGCTCGGTGCCTCGCGGATCCGAGTGTGGGCGGGGAAGGCGGGCTCCGAGGACGTCGACTCCTACGAGCGCGAGCAGATCGTCGCCGGGCTCCGCGAGGCCGCCGACGTCGCGAACGAGCACGGTCTCGAGGTCGCGCTGGAATTCCACGGCGGGACCCTGACCGACACCGCCGAATCGACCGTGCGGTTGCTCGAAGAAGTGGGCCGCGACAATCTCGGCACCTATTGGCAACCGCCGCAGGATCTGCCGGACGAGCAGGCGCTGGCGGGGCTGGAACTGGTGCTCGACCAGGTCCGCGCGGTGCACGTGTTCTCGTGGTGGCCCAGCAACGAGCGGCATCCGCTGACCTTCCGGACGGAGCTCTGGACACGGGCGTTCGGCCTGCTCGCCAAGGCGGGGCGGCCGCTCGACGCGCTGCTGGAATTCGTCCCGGACAACGATCCGGACCTGATCCCCGGCGAGGCCGACTCGCTGCGGAAGCTGATCGAGGCGGGCGCGTGAGGTTCACCGAGGCCGACCGCCTGCTGTTCGCCGGCGACTCCATCACCGATTCCAGCCGCGACCGCACCGACCCGGCGTCGCTCGGCAAGGGCTACGTGCGGCAGATCGCGGACCTCCTCGGCGACGGGCCGGAAGTGCTCAACCGCGGGATCAACGGCAACCGGATCTACGATCTCGAAGCCCGGTGGACCACCGACGTGCTCGCCGCGCGTCCCACGGTGCTGACGGTGAAGATCGGCATCAACGACACCTGGCGGACGTTCGACCGCGGCCTGCCGAGCCCGATCGAAAAGTTCCGCGCCGCCTACTCCCGGCTGCTGGCCGGCGCGCGACAGCACCTCCCGGCCGAGTTGTACGTGATCACACCGTTCCTGCTGCCGGTGGAGCCGGAACAGCAGGAGTGGGTCGCCGATCTCGCTCCCCGTATCGAAACCGCGATCGACGTGGCGACCGAATTCGGCGCGCGGCTGATCCGCGCGGATCTGTTCATGCCCCGGGCGGCCGCCGAACACGGGGCGGCGACGCTGGCCCCGGACGGCGTCCACCCCAGCCCGCTGGGACACCGCCTGCTCGCCGAAGCCTGGCTCGCGGCCGCCGGGGCGCCGGTCCAGGAGGCACAGCTCCCCTAGCGGATACAGTTGCGTCCGTGAACCGGGATGCCGTCATTGCCGGACGTTACCGGCTGGAACGCGAGGTCGGCCGGGGCTCGATGGGCGTGGTGTGGCGGGCGCGGGACGAACGGCTCGACCGCACGGTGGCGCTCAAGCAGATGCGGCCGGACACCTCGCCGGACGGCGCGCCGTTCCGGTCGATCGTGCGCGCGATGCGGGAGGCCAGGGTCGCCGCGCGGCTCAAGCATCCGCACGCCGTCACCGTGTACGACGTCGTGGAACAGGACGGAACGCCGTTCCTGGTCATGGAATACCTGCCGTCGCGGCCGCTGACGGACCTCCTCGCGGACGACGGCCCGCTCCCCGCCGGCCGGGTGGCGGAACTCGGCGCGCGGATCGCCTCGGCGCTGGCCGCCGCGCACGAGGACGGGATCCTGCACCGCGACGTCACGCCCAACAACATCCTGATCACCGGCGACGGGCAGGCGAAGATCGCCGATTTCGGCCTGTCCCACGCCACCGGCGAAGGGACCATGACCGGCGGCGGGCTCGTCGTCGGCACTCCCGCGTACCTCTCCCCCGAGGTCGCCGACGGTGAAGAGCCCGGCTATCCGTCGGATGTGTTTTCACTCGGCTCGACGCTCTACACCGTGTTGGAGGGCGCGCCGCCGTTCGGCACCGATGCCAACCAGATCGCGCTCCTCAAACGGGTCGCCCGCGGCGAGATCGTCGCCCCGCGCACCACCGGCCCGCTCACGGACGTCCTGCTGCGCATGCTCCGGCGCGATCCCGCGGAGCGGCCGGACATGGCCGAGGCCGAACGGATGCTCACCGCCGTCGCCGACGGCCGTCCGGCGATCCTGGCAGGCACCAAACGGCTTCCCGCGCCCACCCGCCGGTCGCGTTTGCCGCTCGCCATCGCGGGCGGTGTCGTGGTGGCGGGTGGTGTCCTGGCGGGGATCCTGCTGTTCGACGACGGCGCACCCGACGCCGTCGCCCCGGTGGCGGCGCCGTCCCCGCCGGCCGCGAAACCGGTGTGCGAAGCGCGTTACGAGATCGCCAATCGCTGGCCCGGCGGTTCGGAGATCCGCGTGTCGGTGCGCAACGCCCAGGACACCCGGCTCACCGGCTGGGAGGTCAGCTGGACCCTGCCGCCCGGCACGCGCATCGCCAATCTGTGGAACGGTTCCCTGGCACAGGACGGCGACCGCGCGCGAGTGTCCGAAGTGGACTGGAACGCGGTGCTGCCCGCCGGTGGGACGACCACGTTCGGCTTCATCGCGACCACCGAGGACGACGGCGGGGACACGCCGGTCGCGGTGTGCCGGAGCTCCTGAGCACGCGTTTAGTCCTCTGAATGCGGTAGTTGCCCGTGCAAGGACCGCATTCAGAGGACTAAATGCATGCTAGCGGGTGGTGGATTCCCGCGCGTTCAGGCGCACGGGAACTTCGATCCGGCGCGGCTCGCCGCCGGACGCCGTTTCCTCGACGAGGTCCATCAACGCCGTGGCCGCGCGGCCGCCCACTTCGCGCGGATGCACGAACATCCCGGTCACCCGTGGCGAAACGAGCCGGAGCGAACCGCTGTCGACCGCGCTGCAGATCCCGAGCTCGCCGGGGACCGCGAGCCGTCGGCGGCGGGCCTCGTGCAGCACCCCGAGGGCGAGGTTCTCCGACGTCGTGAAGACGGCGTCCGGACACATCCGCCGGTCGAGCAACCTGCCCAGCGCCTCCGCCGTGCCTTCCGTGGTCGGCGGCTCGTCGATCTCGACCACCACCGGCTCGCGCTCCCGATCCCGCATCCAGCCGGTGTAGCCCGCCACCAGATCCGCCGCGTAAGACCGGCGGGTGTCGGTGGTGATCATCGCCGGCCGCTCGTAACCGTTGTCCGCCAAGTGATCCAGCATCAGCCCGGCGGCCGCGACCAGGTCGTTGTCGACGACGACAGGCACCGGGCACGGCGCCGCCATCGGCCGTCCGACGGTCACCAAGGGCCGGTCACGGCACCAGCCTGTCGCGAAGAAGGGCTCGTCGCCACGCGGATCCACCAGGATCGCGCCGTCGACGGCGAAGGCGTTCAGCCGGTCGAGGTCGGCGTCCGTCGGGGCCAAAAGCAAGCCGTACGACCGTTTCGACGCGGCTTCGGCCGCCCCGTTCAGCACTTCGAGGAAGTAATCCGAATTGGGCACGAGCGCGCAGGCACTGCTCGCGTCGACCGAGTTCGCGAGCTGGATCGCCAGGGTGCGGCTGCGCCGGGTGACCAGCTGCTGCGCGTGCACACTCGCCTGGTACCCGAGCTCGGCCGCCGCCCGCGCGACGCGCTGCCGGGTCTGCTCGGAGATCCGCCCCTGTCCGCTGAGCACGTGGGACACGGTGGTGATCGAGACCCCCGCGGCGGCGGCGACGTCACGGATGGTCGGCGACACTCAGGCCTCCACGGGCGGTCCCCAGACGCGGTTCGGCCGGTCGGTGTCCAGCCGATAGTCGGTGACGTGGGCGTCGCCCAGCCTACGGCCGAGGTCCTCCGCCGCCGCCAACGGCCGGGCGGGATCGCGCTCCACCTCGCCCCGGCTGTTGCCGACGCCGACCACGATCCCGGCGAGATCCTGGCGCAGGTACCGGGTGAGTTCCTGGAACTGGGCCTCCAGCCCGAGGGTCGCGCCGCGATAGCTCTCCTCGCAGGAGATCAGCACCGCGGCGCGTTTGCCCATCAACCCCGGCACGACTTCGGCGGTATGCGGCGAACTGCCGGAGGTGTAACAGAAAAGCCGGTCGAAGAAGGATTTGAGCCGCCCGGTCATGCCGTACCAGTGCAGCGGCGTCGCGTAGACGATCGCGTCCGCCGGGAGCACGCGATCGAACAGCAGGCGCTCGTAGCCGTCCCCGATGCCGCAGGACCGGTCGCTCAGCCGGCAGTCGCGGCAGTCCCCCAGCGGCGACTCGACGAAATCGGAGAGCCGGGCGAAGTCGACCGTGTGCCCGGCTTCCTCCGCTCCCTTGCGCAAAGCCTGTGCGAGAGCCCAGGAGTTGCCTTCACGACGCGGGCTCGAATCGAGCACCAAGACCTTCACGTGGTTCTCCCCGGAGAGATTGCAAAAACGCTTTTGCAGTCTCTCCGGGGAGGTTTCACCTGTCAAGCGACCGAGGTCAGGCGACCTTGGCGGCGGCCGCGAGGACGACCTCCGCCACGACGTCCGGCCGCGAGACCGAGACGGCGTGCGAAGCGTCGACCCTGGTGACCTCCGAACCGGCACGGTCGGACATGAACTCCTGCGCGGCGGCGGGGATCGCGTGGTCCTGCTCCGCGATCAGGGCCCACGACGGCAGGTTCTTCCACGCCGGCTCGCCGTCGAACGGGGTACCGAGCGCGCGCTCGGTGACCGGACGCTGAGTGACCGCCATGACGTCGGCGGTCTCTGCGGGGACGTCGGCCGCGAACACGTCCGAGAAGTTCTCGGGCTTGATCGACAGCTCGCCCTGGGCGGCCAGGACGTTCGTGGTGTCCGGGCCGAGCTTGCCGCCCTCGAACCGGCCGGACAGCTCGAACACGCTCTCCCCCGCTTCCGGCTGGAAGGCGGCGATGTAGACGAGCGCCTTGACGTTCGGCGCCGTGGTGGCCGCGCGGCTGATCACGACGCCGCCGTAGGAGTGCCCGGCCAGCACCACGGGGCCGTCCACTCCGTTGACGACGTCGGCGACATAGGCCGCGTCGGACTCGATCCCGCGCAGTGGGTTCGCCGCCGCCAGCACCCGATAGCCCTGCTCACGCAGCTTCGGGACGACGCCGTTCCAGCTGGACGAGTCGGCGAAAGCACCGTGGACCAGGACGATGGTGGGCTTCTGGTTGCTCATTGCTGCTCCTTCAGAGCCAGGGAGAATGATCGGTCTTTCTGCCTTAACCATGCTGCCCCCGGATGCCTTCCGCAACGTGACGAAGGCGACCTGGTGGAATGACCGTTCTTTCTCTAGAGTTGAAAGATGCCGACTGTCGACCGGGACGTACACCCGAAGATCCGGCTGCTCGAGACAGCGTCGCGGCTCTTCTACGCCGAGGGCATCCATGCCGTCGGCGTGGAGCGCCTGGTCTCCGAAGCGGCCGTGACCAGGGCGACGTTCTACCGCCACTACCCCACCAAGGACGACCTCGTCGCCGCCTACCTGAGCACCACGAGCGAACGGATCCGCGCGGGTGTCGGCGCGGCGACGCGAGGGAAGCCCGCCCGCGAAGCACTGCTCGCCGCACTGGGCATCGTCGGCGACCGGACGCTCGACGACGACTTCCGCGGTTGCCAGTTCCTCAACGCCGCCGCCGAATACCCCGATCCGGCACACCAGGTGCGGCAGGTCATCGACGACCACCGGAACTGGTTCTTCGGCGTGCTTCGCGACCTGGCGCGCGACGCGGGTCATGCCGACCCCGACCACGCCGCCCGCACCCTCGTCCTCCTCCGCGACGGCGCGCTTCACGGCGGGAATCTCGACGACCCCGAGACCGTGCGGGCCACCCTGGCGCGGGCCGTGGCCGACGTCGTGGACTGAGCTTCATCGCGTCTTCTCGACGGTCGTAACAAGTGCTACCTTCGCGGGAGGGGGCACGGCCGGACCGAGGAGCGGCGACGATGAGGCTTTCTCCCAGCGCGCATGTCGACCCGTTCTGCCGCGACCGGCTGCCTCCCGCCGATCAGTGGCCGGAGTTCGTCTTCGCCCTGCCGGAACTCCGTTATCCCGACAGGCTGAACGCCGCGACCACACTGCTCGACGACACCGTCGCGCGGTTCGGCCCGGGCCGGCCCTGTCTGCTCTCCCCCGCTGAAACGTGGACATACGGCGAAGTCCTGGCCCGCGCCAACCGTGTCGCCCACGTCCTGGTCACCGAATTCGGTGTGGTCCCCGGCGATCGCGTACTGCTGCGGGGCACCAACACGCCGTGGCTCGCGACGGTGTGGCTCGCCGTGCTCAAGGCGGGCGCGGTGGCCGTCACGACCATGCCGATGCTGCGGCGGACCGAACTCGACAAGATCGTCGCCCGCGCGAAGCCCGCCCTCGCCGTCTGCGACGAGCGCCTCTTGGACGAACTCCCGCCCGACCTGCCCGTCGTGGCGTACGGAACGGAACTCGCCGCCCGCGCGGAAGCGCATCCGGCGACGTTCGCCGACGTCCCGACCGCGGCCGACGACGTCGCCCTGCTGGCCTTCACCTCCGGCACGACGGGCTCCCCGAAGGCGACGATGCATTTCCATCGCGATCTGCTCGCGATCGCCGACACGTTCTCGCGGCACGTCGTACGCCCGACGTCCGACGATCTCTTCTGTGGCACACCACCGTTAGCGTTCACCTTCGGCCTCGGCGGCCTGCTGGTCTTTCCCTTGCGCGCAGGGGCGGCGACGTTGCTCGTCGAACGCGCCACTCCGGCGGAACTCGCCGCCATCGTCGCCGAGAAGAGGGTCACGGTCCTCTTCACCGCTCCGACCGCGTACCGCGCGATCCTGAACACTGGCGACGGCCGGCTGCTGACCGGAGTGCGGCGAGCCGTCTCCGCGGGCGAATCCCTTCCCGCTCCCGTGGCCGAGCAGTACCGGGAGATCGTCGGGCGGCCGCTCATCGACGGGCTCGGCAGCACGGAAATGCTGCACGTGTTCATCTCCGCCGCCGACGACGACGCCCGTCCCGGCGCGACCGGCAAGGTCGTACCCGGCTACCAGGCGGCCGTTCTCGACATCGACGGCTCGCCCGTACCCGACGGCACGCCCGGATTCCTGGCGGTGCGCGGCCCCACCGGCTGCCGCTACCTCGAAGACCCGCGCCAGCGGGACTACGTCCGTGGCGGCTGGAACTTCACCGGCGACACCTACGTGCGCGACGCCGACGGCTACTTCCGGTTCGTCGCGCGCAGCGACGACATGATCATCTCGTCGGGCTACAACATCGCCGCCCCGGAGGTCGAAGAGGTCCTGCTGACCCATCCGGACGTGGACGAATGCGCCGTGATCGGCACACCGGATCCGGATCGCGGTTCGGTCGTCACGGCGTTCGTCGTCCCTCGGCCCGGTATCGAGCCGGGGGACGATCTGGTCCGGGCCCTGCAAGACCATGCGAAGGCGACGGCGGCGCCGTACAAGTATCCGCGGCGTGTGCGGTTCATCGAGGAGTTGCCGCGTAATGCGAGCGGGAAGCTTCAGCGGTATCTGTTGCGGGAATTGTGATCCACTCTCAAGCCATGAACACGAGCAGAGCAGTGACCTGGGAAGGCTTCTACAACACCAGGGATCTCGGCGGCTTGCCGACCAGGTCGGGCCATGCGACTCGCTACGGCGCCTTCTTCAGGGCGGCCGATCTTCGTTTCGTCACCGACAAAGGCTGGTCGCAGGCACGACAATCCGGTGTCCGGACCATTGTCGATCTGCGCAACGCCGACGAGATCCGGCCGGCGACGGCAAAGTCCCCGACAGCGCTGGCGGGCTCCGCGCAATTCGCCGCCGCAGGTGTGACGACACCGAACGGCTTCGACCGCATCGAAGTACCCCTCGACGACATCGAGGACACCGAATTCTGGCAGCACATCAACAAGGAACGACTCAACGGCAGCCCGCTCTACTACCGCCTCTTCCTCGAACGGAAAGCCAGCCGGTGCGCGGGCGTCATCACCGCGCTCGCCCGGTGCGGACCCGGCGGTGTCCTGTTCCACTGTGGCGCGGGCCGAGACCGCACCGGCCTGATCGCCCTCCTGCTGCTGGCGCTGGCCGACGTGCGACCGGAGGCCATCGCAACGGACTACGACCTGTCCACCGAGGCCGTGAAGCCCCTCTTCGCCGTGATGGGCACCGAAGACCAAGGACCGATCATCCAGTCCGTCCTCACCGACCGCGGCACCACGACCCGAGCCGCCATCCTGAGCACTCTCGAGGGCTTTGACGTCGAGCGATATCTCCTCGCCGGCGGTGTCAGCGACGCCGACCTCGACGATATCCGCGAGAGACTTCTGAAATCACGTTACGACTAATTGTGACAACAGGTGACAGTTGGCATGAAACGCCGATGTGCCGCGCTCCGTTGAACGCTGACCGATGACTGTGACCGTGAGCGCCAGGTGGCCAGGTGAACGTCATCTGGCCACTGGGGCCAGAGGTGTTCGGATCTGGCCTGGATTGGTCGATCACGACAGGCTTCTCGGACGAGCAGACGATCAAGATCCTGCGGCGGTTGCAACGAACGATCGGCCGCGCGGTCTACGACGCACGCCATTGCCTCGATGGTTGAGCGTCCTTGTGGTAGCGACTGGACCGATTATCTCCATAAATGCCAACTATCACCTGTCGTCAGGCTAATCCACAAACTCGAACGATTTTCGAGAATCTATTTCATATTCGCACACTTGTTCGATATGCGGTATTCTTGTGGGGTGTCCGGACAACGCATCCTCGAACCGCCGCAGGAGTTGTGGCGTGCCGGTGCGCGGGAGCTCGCGCATGGCGTGGTGGAGCGGTTGTCGGTGGCACGGCAGGCGTTGGCGGAGGTCGGGCAGTTCCTGGTCGAGATCGAATCCCGCGGCCCGATGGAGTTGTTCGGGCACGGCTCGACCGCGGGCTGGTTCGCTGAGACCGCGCGGATCAGCCCGAAAGAAGCCGGTGACACGGTGGCCCGCGCGTTGGCGGTGAACGAGAGCCGGAATCTGGACGGCACCCCGGCCCCGGCGTTCGCGCCGATCGCCGGTGCCGCCGCGGCGGAAGGCGACCTGGGGCATCAGCAGCTGGATCCGATCCTCGCCGTGCTGAAGAAAATCCCGGCCGAGGTGCCGGCCGATGACCGGACCGGCGCGGAGCAGATCCTGGTCACCCTTGCCCGCCACGCCGGACCCCAAGAGATCACCAACGTCGGCGCCGACCTCTTGGCCCATCTCGACCCCGACGGGAACGAACCCAAAGACGAGGACCTGAAACCCCCGTCGCGCGAGGTGCATCTACGGAAGCGTGACGACGGGTGGTGGCGACTCAACGGCCTCCTCGACCCCGAGTTCGGGGCCCGCGCCAACGCCCTGTTCGAAACCTGGGGACAACGAAGACCCGTCGACGAAGACGGCAACCGCGACCCCCGCACCCCCGGCGAACGCAATGGCGACGCGTTGTTCGACGCGATCCACTACGCGATGACCAACGACAAAGCCCCCACCCTCTCCGGAGACCGGACGACGGTCGTGGTCACGATCCCGCTCGAAACCCTGACCTCCGGGCTTGGCGCGGCCTGCGTCGACGGGGTCGCGCAGATCACGGCCCGGCACGCCCGGATGCTGGCCTGCGACGCCAAAATCATCCCCGCCCTCCTCGGCAGCGAAAGCGAACCCCTCGACATCGGCCGCGCCGCCCGCAGCGTCACCCCCGCCCAACGACGCGCCTTGAACCTGCGCGACCACGGATGCGCGTTTCCCGGCTGCCGGCGAAGACCGAAACACTGCGAAGCCCACCACATACTCCCGTGGGGACAGCTCGGCGACACCGACCTCAACAACCTCTGCCTACTCTGCCGCTACTACCACATGGTCATCCACGGCCAATCCGGCTGGAAAGTCCACATCACCAACGGCCGACCCGAATTCATCCCACCGCAGTACTTGGACCCACTCCAAACACCCCGCCGCAACCACCGCTGAACCCGAGGGAGCCCGCCGACCACATGGCGACGGGCCCCTCGGCATGCCTGGGCACGGCACCCGGTTACGCCCTGAAGAATGCGAACCCCGAACAGGACCGACCACCATTCATCGGATCCCGCGCCGTCGATTCGCCGCGACCAGCGCGACGATACTGAGCGAAGCGGTCGCCAAAAGGTAATAGCCGGGCGAAACCGGCGATCCAGTAGCAGCGATCATCGCGGTCGCGATGGTCGGCGTGAATCCGCCGAAGATCCCGACGGTGGCGTTGTAGGCGAACGAAAGCCCCGTCGCCCTGGTGTGGGCCGGGAAGACGTCGGCCATCACCGAAGGAAGCGCGCCGAAGTAGGTCGCCTTCAACAGTCCCAGGATCGTCATCGTCACCGTGAGAGTCAGGAACGACGGCGAGGTGGTGACCCACAGGTAAAGCGGCACCACGCCGGCCCCGATCACCGCCGCGGCCCCGATCATGATCCTGATGCGGCCGTGCCGGTCGGTGAGCAGTCCGACGATCGGCGTCACGAAGGTCAGGATGGCCGCGGTGATCATCAGGGCGACGAACGACAGCGAGTCGTCGAGGCCGAGGTTCTTGATCGCGAACGTCGGCAGCGACTGCAGGATGAAGTTCAGCGAGGTCGAGACGACCAGCGCTCCCCCGGCGATCAGCAGGCCGCCCCAGTGGAACCGGAACAGTGTCCGAACCGGCGTTGACGTCGGCTGTTTCTCTTGGGCGGCTTCGGGTTCGTCGACGTGACGCCGGATGTAGTAGCCGACCGGGCCGACGAGCAGCCCGAAGACGAACGGGATCCGCCAACCCCACGACGTCATCGCGTCGGCACTGAGCGAGGCGGTCAGCCCGGCGGCGAACCCGGCGGACATCAGCGTCGCGAAACCCTGGCTGGCGAACTGGAAGCTGCCGAGGAAGCCCTTGCGGCGATCGTCCTGTTCGATCAGGAACGACGTGGCCGCCCCGAATTCCCCACCCGCGGCGAATCCCTGGATCAGCCGCGCGACGATGACACCGACCGGCGCGAGGAAACCGATCGTCGCGTAACCCGGCATCACCGCGAGCAAGAACGTCCCGATGACCATCAGCCAGATGGTCAATACCAGCGCCTTCTTACGGCCGAACCGGTCGGCGTAGGCGCCGAGCACCAGACCGCCGAGCGGACGCACGAGGAACGTGATGCCGAAGACGGCGTAGGCCTGGACGAGCTGGACGGCGGCGTTCCCTCCAGGGAAGAAGGTCTTGCCGATGTAAGCCGCCATTAGCGCGTACACGCCGAGGTCGAACCATTCGAGCGCGTTGCCGATAGTCGCCGCGGCGATCGCACGCCGCGTCGACGACGGCGTACGGGGCTTGGCCACCGTCTGGTCGGCCGTCATGCCTCCGCCCCGCGCCGTCCGAGTGCGTGGAACAGGGCAGTGGCGAGGACGAGCCCTTCCCGGGCGATCGGCGCGAGCAGGTGTTCGTCGGGCGCGTGCTGCAGGCACCCGGGATAGGAATGCGGCAGCCACAACGTCGGGAGGCCGAGCAGGTCGGTGAACACATGGTTCGGCAATCCCCCGCCGAAGCTCGGCAGGATCGCCGTCCGCTGCCCGGAAACCTCGTCGAGCACGCTCTTCGCCCAGCCGACCCACGGGTCGTCGACAGGGGTACGGCTGGCGACGAAGCTGCCCTCCGCGGTGACGTCGACCATCGAAAACCCTTTAGCGGCAAGATGTTTCGTGATCGCCTCGCCCACGCCGTCGACGTCGGTCCCCGCGACGTAGCGCAGTTGCAGCATCGCCCGGGCGCGGCCAGGGATGGCGTTGACCGGACGGTCGATGTCGGCCGCGCCGAGCGAAAGGACTTCGAGCGTGTTCCAGCCGTACAGCCGCTCGGCCGCGGTCAGCTTGGTGTCGCCCCAGCCGTCGTCCAGCGCCGGATCGCCCGGCTTGTTCCCGATCTCGAGGTCGGCGAGCGCCGCACGGACACTGTCGGGAAGCTCGGGCGGCAGGAGCTCCGGCACCTGGACGCGGCCGTGCCCGTCGACGAGAGAGGCGATCGCCCCGGCGAGGGTGGTGGCCGGATTACGCAGGACACCGCCCCAGTTCCCCGAATGATAGGCGTCGGGCCGGAGATCGACGTCGAGCGCGATCCGGACGCTGCCCCGCGCGCCGAGGAACAGCGTCGGCGTCGCCGCGTCCAGGCGCGGACCGTCGGACGCGATGAGGACGTCGGCGCTCAGCGCCTCCCGGTTCGCCTCGACGAACTCGTCGAGCCCGGGCGAGCCGATCTCCTCCCCGGTCTCGAACAGGAACTTCAGGTTGAAACCGAGCGAGCCCGTTTCGGCGAGGATGAGCCTGAGCGCGGTCAGATTGACCAGGTGCTGTCCCTTGTTGTCCGCCGAACCGCGGCCGTACCAGCGCTCGCCGTCGGCGGTCAGCGTCCACGGGTCCCGGCCCTCGCTCCACCGGCCCTCGTGCCCGTCGACGACGTCGGCGTGGCCGTAGCACAGGAGGGTCGGCAGCTCTGGGCGCTCGATACGGGTGCCGATCAGGAACGGGCCGCCGGCCGGGTCGGGGTTCGGGTACGTCTCCACGGAGCAGCCGAGCGCGGTCAGCGCGGGGGTGAGCACCTCGTCCAGGTATGCCTTGATGGCAACGCGACCGCTCGGATGGTCGCTCACCGTCGGATATCGGACTAGCTCGGCGAGCTCGGCGAAGAACGCGCCGGAGTCGACGTGCTCGTGGGCTTTCATGACCAGTTCCGCTGGGATCACCGCGTTGTCTCCCGATTCGCTCGTCGA
This sequence comes from Amycolatopsis sp. MJM2582, assembly GCF_000754115.1. Lineage (NCBI taxonomy): Bacteria > Bacillati > Actinomycetota > Actinomycetes > Pseudonocardiales > Pseudonocardiaceae > Amycolatopsis > Amycolatopsis sp. MJM2582. The sequence goes on along the minus strand of NZ_JPLW01000002.1, from coordinate 264,076 downwards.
GTGTCGCAGTGGAGCGTAAGTCGGTTTGCGTACCCTGACCATTGCCGTTTACCGTGCTCCGCGTTCTCATTGCAGCAAACCTGCGGAGCCCTTGATGCGACTACTGCCGATCGCGCTGACGTACTTCCTCGAAGTCGCCCGCACCGGTTCGGTGTCCGAGGCGGCGACCGAACTGACCGTGGCCCCCTCGGCCATCAGCCGTCAGATCGCCAAACTCGAAGCCGGCATCGGGGTGCCGTTGTTCGTCCGGCATCCGCGGGGCATGGTGCCGACCGAGGCCGGGACCCGGCTGCTGGACCACGTCCGGCGCAGCGAGGCCGAATCCGCCGTTCTCGTCGACGAACTCCGCACCGGCCGCGGGCTGCACGCCCGGTCGCTGACGGTCGCCTGCTCCGAAGGGTTCGCCCGCCGCGTGGTGCCGCAGGCCATCGCCGCGTTCCGGCGCGACCACGACGTCTCGTTCCACATCGACGTCGTGACCAGGGACGAGGCGACGCGCCGCGTCCTCGAAGGCGCGGCGGACGTCGCCGTCACGTTCGCGACCGGGCCTCAGCACGGCGTGCGCGTCGAGAGCGCCGTCGTGGTCCCGGTGTACGCGATCGTCCCGCTCGATCATCCGCTGACCAGCCGCGACGCCGTCGGGCTCGCCGAACTGTGCAGGCATCCGCTCGCGCTGCCGGCGCCGGGGCAGAGCCTGCGCGACCTGTTCGACATCGCCGCACGGATCGAGAACCTCACGGCGCATCCGGTGCTGGAGTGCAACGAACTGAGCCCGAAGTACGAGTTCGTCCGCTGTGGCGGCGGGATCGCCCTGGTCGGCGGGCTGGGTGACATCGAGCAGGACGCGGCCACCGAAGGGGTCGCCTACGTGCTGCTCGACAACGCCGTGTTCCGCAAACGCGAAGCCCAGGTGCAGACCATGGCGGGACGGACGTTGTCCTTGGCGGCCATGCGGTTCACCGCGCTGCTGACGTCGTTCGTCCGAGCGCCGGTCAGCCGATCAGCACTCCGGGATTGAGGATTCCCGCCGGGTCGAGCACCGATTTGGCAGCGGTGATCGCGGCGGCGAAGGGGCCGGGACGCTGCCGGTCGTACCAGGGCCGGTGATCGCGGCCGACGGCGTGGTGATGGGTGATCGTGCCGCCGTGGCCCGCGATCGCCTCGGAGACGGCGGTCTTGATCTCGTCCCACTGCGCGACCGTGCTCCCCCAGCGCCCGGCGGCGTAGATCCCGTAATAAGGCGCGGGTCCGTCGGGGTACACGTGGCTGAAACGGCAGGTGACGACGCCCGCGCCGCCGCACACCTCGTCGATCGCGGCGCGGGCCGCCGAGGTGATCGCGTCGTGGAACTCCGGGAAGCCGTCCCACGTGCACGCGGTTTCGAAGGTCTCGACGATCAGCGAGCGGCGGGCCAGCGCGTCGCGTTGATAGGGCATCCGCAAGAAGGCCGACCGCCACGCCGACGCGCTGTCCTGACCGGCGGAATCCTTGCCGCGCCTGGCTTTCACGACACCGCCGTGGCCCGCGGTCAGTTCGAGCGCGCGGTCGAGCCAGGTGTCGACCGGGTGATCGGCGGATTCGAACGCGACCAGCAGGAGGCCGCCGCCCACACTCGCGCCCGCGTTGATGAACGCCTCCGCCGGGTCGAGCAGACGGCAGTTCGACGGGTACAGCCCGGACTGCGCGATCGCGCGGGTGGCGGCGACGGCGTCTTCCTGCCGTTCGAAGGCGACGGACGCGGTCACCTGCCAGACCGGCCGGTCCTGCAGCCGCATCCAGGCTTCGGTGATCACGCCGAGCGTCCCCTCGGAGCCGAGGAACATCCGGTCCGGCGAGGGGCCGGCGCCCGAGCCGGGCAGGCGCCGCGATTCGCTGATCCCGGCGGGTGTGACGACGCGCAGCGATTCGGTGAGATCGTCGATATGCGTGGCGAGGGTGGCGAAATGCCCGCCCGCGCGCGTGGCGAGCCAGCCGCCGAGCGTCGAATGGGCGAACGACTGCGGGAAATGCCGCAGGGTCAGCCCCAGCGGGCGAAGCCGGTCTTCCAGCGCGGGCCCGAAGATCCCGGCCTGGATCCGCGCCGCGCGGCTGACCGTGTCCACTTCGAGTACCTCGCCGAGACCGGCCAGATCCATCGAGACCGCGGGGCCGTCGAACCGCGGTTCGACCCCGCCGACCACGGAACTGCCGCCACCGTAAGGAATCAGCGGGATCCCGGAGGCCGTGCACCAGTCCAGGAGGTCGACGACGTCCTGTTCCGTGCGCGGGCGGGCGACCAGATCCGGCACGTGGTCGAGCCGTCCGAGCAGATTGCGGACGACGTCGCGGAACGCCTTGCCGCGCGCGTGGGACAGCCGGTCGACCGCCCCGTCATTGCACAACGCGGCGAGCGTCGCGGGCGGCCGGATCCTCGGCGCCGGGAGGTCGAGAGCCGCGGGGTCCGGTGGCGCGTGGTCGGCGAAGTCGTGGCCGGGCAGCACACCCGAGGTGCGGGCGACCAGCGCGTCGGACTCTTCCCTGGACAGTTCGCCGTCGGTGGTGCCCCAGCCCCACCACGAACGCTCCTCGGCCGGCATCGTCGCCTCCGTTCGATCTGACTCTCTAGTAAGTTACTTATCAGTCAGTTAGCGTGTCAACGCATGGAGCACCGCACCGCCGGGCTGCTGAGGAAAGCCGCCCCCGTTCTGGTCGACCGGATCCTGCCCCGGCTGGATCACCGCATCACCGCCTGCGCGCGGATTACGGCGGCTTCGGCGCGGGTCTCGCGATCACCACGACGCCACAGGTCTCCTACTTCGTGCGGACGCCGATCTACGACCGAAGCTGCCGGTCGACTTCTTCACCCACCACGTGATCAACCTCGACGAGCGCACCCAGCTGTTGCTCACCGACGTCCGCGCGGCGGGCGCGTACTCGTTCGAGGGCGCGTTCAGGAGCCGGGCGGTTTCGGGGACCGGGTATTTCGAGTGGGTAGACTGCGAAGACCGCTAACGTGCGTCTTCGTGACGGCCGCCCCCAAAACACTCCCCCTGATCTACGTCGACGTCGATGGCCCGCTCATCCCGTTCGGTCTCGACCCGTCCCACTACCGGTCGTTCGCACCGTCGCCGCGGCATGACGAGAACCCGCTCCTCGGCCGGCTCGACCCTTCGCACGGGTCGAGGCTGCGAGCCCTTCCCGGCGAACTCGTCTGGGCCACGACCTGGCTGCACGATGCCAACGACTCCCTCTCTCCCAGGCTCGGCCTGCCCAGCCTGCCGGTCGTGGACTGGCCGGAGCCCTCCGACAGCGACGAGTTCGACACCCGTATCGGCCTGCACTGGAAGACGCGCCCTCTCCTGGAGCACGCCCAGGGTCGCCCGTTCGCCTGGATCGACGACGAGATTTCCGACGTCGACCGCGACTGGGTGTCCGGCCTGCACACCGCGCCGGCGCTGCTGTACCGCGTCGATCCCCAGCGGGGCCTGACCGGCGACGACTACCGCGAACTCCACGCATGGCTGCGGGAATCCCGCCGCTCCTGACACACCGGACAGCTCTTCCGCCCACGACCGATTCGACGCCTTCGACGCTTTACAACGTTGTATCAACGATGTAAAAACATCCTGACGGCCAGCCGTGGCCCGGCTCACACCGGTTCCCACCGGCCACGGGGTCGTGGTTTCACGCCTGCACAGGTCCAGCGGGAGGCGTACCTCCGCCGAGGCGGCCGCCCCCGGAGAAGGGTGTCGAGCAGATGTTGCCAACGTTGTCACCACAACGCCCCCGGAGACGCTTCCGGAAATCCCTGACCGCCGCGGTGGTCGCCCTCACCGCCCTGGCGTCGACGCCGGGGGCCGCGACGGCCGCGGAGAGCGGCTGGAAGATGGGCAAGCCACGCCTGACCACCCCGTGGACGAACCAGGTTTCGCCCACCAACGCGTTGCCCGAGTACCCGCGGCCGCAACTGGTGCGCGAGAACTGGCAGAACCTCAACGGGGTCTGGGAGTTCGCCGGCGCCGCACCCGGTGAGGTCCCGCCCTTCGGCGAGAAGCTCGCCGAGAAGATCCTGGTCCCCTACCCCACCGAATCGGCGCTGTCCGGGATCCAGCGGCACGAGGACTTCATGTGGTACCGGCGCACGTTCACCGTGCCCCGGAACTGGAACGTCGGCAAGGACAACACCCTCCGGATCAACTTCGGCGCGGTCGACTACAAGGCGAAGGTCTACGTCAACGGCAAGGAGGTCGCCGCGCACCAGGGTGGCTACGGCGCGTTCTCCGCGGACGTCACCTCGGCGCTGAAACCCCAGGGAGAGCAGGAGATCATCGTCGGCGTCGAGGATCGCACCGACGCCACCTGGCAGCCCGTCGGCAAACAGCGCCGGGTCCCCGACCGCGGGATCTTCTACGAAGGCGCGTCGGGGATCTGGCAGACGGTGTGGATGGAACCGGTCGCGGCCAAGCACGTCGGCACGCTCGGCATGGTCCCCGATCTCAAATCCTCCACGCTCAAGCTCACCGTCGACACCGGCGGCAACTCCGGGCTGACCGTCGAGGCCGTGGTCCGCGACGGCCGGAAGGTGGTCAGCCGCAGCAAGGCGGCCGCGGCCGGCACGATCTCGCTGCCGGTGCCCCAGGCGAAACTCTGGTCGCCGGACTCGCCGTTCCTCTACGACCTCGACGTCGAACTGAAGGACGGCCGCCGCACCGTGGACAAGGTGTCGTCCTACTTCGGCATGCGTGAATTCGGCACCGCGAAGGGCGCCGACGGCAAACTCCGGTTCACCCTCAACGGCAAGATCCTCTTCCTCCAGTCCACTTTGGACCAGGGTTACTGGCCGGACGGCATCTACACCGCGCCGACCGACCAGGCGCTGCGCTTCGATCTCGAGCAGCACAAGGTCCTCGGCTTCAACACGGTCCGCAAGCACATCAAGACCGAACCCGATCGCTGGTACCACCACGCCGACAAACTCGGCCTGCTCGTCTGGCAGGACATGCCGTCGATGCGCACGGGCGGCCGCCCGCCGGTCGACGCCCAGCGGCAGTTCAAGGCCGAACTGAAGGAATTGGTCGACCAGAAGAAGAACTGGACCTCGATCGTCGGCTATGTGCCGTTCAACGAGGGTTGGGCGGAGTGGTCGCGCGAGGAGACCGGGCAGGTCGCCGAGAGCGTCAAGGCCCAGGACCCGACCCGGCTGGTCAACGCGCACAGCGGGGTCAATTGCTGCGATTCGCTCGGTGACTCGGGCAAGGGCGACGTCCTCGACTGGCACTCCTACCCCGGCCCCGCGAAGCCGATGCCCGACGCCAAGCGGATCTCGATCGACGGTGAGCACGGCGGCTACGGCCTCGAAGTCCAGGACCACATGTGGTTCGGCGAAGGCCACGCGTACGAGATGGTGAAGGACCAGGCGACCCTGAACAGCCGCTACGTCCAGAATCAGCGTGACGTGCTCGCGTCCGCGCAGAGTTGCGGTATCAGCGGCTCGATCTACACGCAGATCACCGACGTCGAGCACGAGGTCAACGGCTTCTTCACCTACGACAGGCAGGTGAAGAAGATGGACTTCGCGCAGGTGCGCGCGGTCAACCAGGCGATCATCCGCAACGCCGACGGCAGCGGCTCGGGCGCGCCCGACCCCGGCCCCGGCACTCCGGGGATCGACGGCGTGCACGCCTACAAGTTCGACGAGGGCACCGGTTCCAGTGCCAAGGACTCGGTCGGCAGTGCACACGCCACGCTGACCAACGCGCAGTGGGCGGGCGGTGTCGAAGGTGGCGCGCTGGCCTTCGCGGGCAACGGGCAGGCCGACACCGGGGCGAACCTCGTCAACACGGCGGGCAGCTACTCGGTTTCGGCGTGGGCGAAGCTGGATGAGGCGAGCGGCGCGTTCCAGACCGTCGTCAGCCAGGACACCGGTCGCGACAGCGCGTTCTTCCTGCAGTACTCCGGGCAGGACCAGCGGTGGGCGATGAGCTTCGTCGGCCTCCGCGCCCTGTCGCCGGAGAAGCCGGAAGTCGGCCGCTGGTACCACCTGACCGGGGTTCGCGACGCCAAGGCGGGCACGTTGTCGCTGTACGTCGACGGCACGAAGGTCGCCTCGCAGAACGCCTGCTCGGCCGCCCCGAGCACCGGGCACACGGTGATCGGCCGCGGCCAGTACGGCGGTCAGCAGGTGGACTTCCTGCGTGGCGCGGTGGACGACGTCCGGCTCTACGACCGGCCGCTGTCCGACGCCGAGGTCGCCACGCTCGCGAAGCGCGACTGAGCCCGAGCACGCGGCGCCGGGGTCACTCCCGGCGCCGCGTGCCCGTCACCCATTCCCGCACGATGTCGCCGAGCACGGGCAGCGGCACCTGCCCGTTCCTGAGGACGACGTCGTGGAAGTCGCGGATGTCGAACGCCTCCCCCAACTGTTCCTCGGCGAAGGCACGCAACCGCTGGATCTCCAGCCTGCCCGTCATGTACGACAGCGCCTGACCGGGCCATTCGATGTAGCGGTCGGTCTCCGATCGCACTTCGACGTCACTGAGCACGCAATGGTCCGCGAGGTAGTCCACGCATCGCTGCCTGCTCCAGCCCAGCGCGTGCAGTCCGGTGTCGACGACGAGCCGCGCGGCGCGCAAGGAATCCTCGGCGACCATGCCGAGCCGCATCACGTCGTCGGAGTACAGCGCCATCTCGTCGGCGAGCCGTTCGGTGTAGAGCGCCCAGCCCTCGTCGAACGCCGAAAGCGGGACGAGCCTGCGCAGCCGCGGCACGTCCTCCAGCTCGTAGGACACTCCTGCCTGGAAATGGTGCCCTGGAACGGCTTCGTGGAAGGCGACCGACTCGGCGATGAACCGGAACCGCTCGGTCACCCGGTAGGTGTTGGTGGAGTAGACGCCGGGTCGGCTGCCGTCCGCCGACGGCGGCATGTAGTACGCCTGCGCGGCGGAGGGCCCGTCGGCTTCCGGCACGGCACGCACGACGCATTCGGCCGACGGTATCCGCCGGAACCAGCCGGGCGCGGCGGCCGCGGCCCGCGCGACCGCTTCCGTCGCGGTCGTGATCATCTCGTCCGCGTCCCGCCAGCGCAGCGACGGATCGGTGCGCATCCGCCGCCGGACCGCGACGGGGTCGTCCTCACCGAACACGGCCGCGCCGAGCCGCCGGTACTCCTCGTCCAGCGCCCGGCCGAGTGCGAGACCGGTCTCGTGCAGTTCCTCCGGCGAGATCCCGGTGGTGGTGTGCGTCTTGACCAGGCCGGCGTAACTCTCCTTTCCGCCGTCCAGCCAGCAGAGACCCGGCCGGTCGTCGGGGCGGCCGTGTCCGGCGATCTCCCGGGCGAGCATCTCGCGGTAGGCGACGAGCGCCGGCCGCACCCGCTCGGCGAACAGCCGCTCCCGGCGCGCGACGCGGTCGCCGGTCAGCGGCGGGACGAGCAACGGGTGGCGTTCGACCCCTTCGGCCACCATCGGATCGGCGAGGACGAATTCCGTCAACCGCGAATCCAGCCTGGTCAGGAGCGATTCCGCGTGATGGGCGATGACCCCGAGGGTGATCCGGTCCGGATCGGCGGACCGGGCGGCGAGCCCGGCGATCCGGACGGCCCGCTCCCGCAGCCGGTCGTCCCCCGCCTTCGAAACGTCCCGCAATTCGTGGTCGTGGCCGGGGACGTTGTCGAACGTCGCCATCAAAGGAAGTTCGGTCGCGAGGACGTCGAGGAGTTCGTCGGCCAATTCCGCCGCGGTGGGCTCATCGCTCATGACCGATGACTACCAGACCGGGCCCTTCGTTCGCTCGCAGATATTAGCGATCGCAAAGCAGATCAGCTTCGAATGCGTCACGACCACTCATCGTTTACGCATTCCGGTAACCCCTGTTCCGGAATCGCCGACCTCTTCGCAGGGAGGCAGCGATGACCATCATGAATTCTTCCGCACGTCCGCACGATCTCCGCCTCGCGCTCTGCATGCGTGGTGGTGTCAGCCTCGCCGTATGGATGGGCGGCGCGTGCCGCGAAATCACCGCGCTCCGGTCCGCCGACGGTTCCCAGGATTCGCCGGAAGCGGTGACGGCACGGGATATCACGCAGCGCGCCATTTACCGGAAGATCCTCACCGTCGCCGGATACGAGCACGTCGATGTCGATGTCATCGCCGGGACCAGCGCGGGCGGGCTCAACGGCGCGCTGCTCGCCAGTCATCTCGTCTACGGAATGCGTTTCGACGACGGAATCCGGGACATCTGGCTCAAATTGGGCGATCTCGAGTTGCTCACCCGGCACCCCGGGCACGGAATCCCGCCTTCTCTGCTCGACGGCGACGGCGGCTTCTACGCGAAGCTCGCGGAACAGGTGAAACAATTGCTCGACACCTCGTCGTGCAATCCCTTGCGCACCGATGCCTCCCCTCGTCTCGTCCGGCTCATCCTCACCGCCACGAGGCTGTTCCCGCGCAATGAATACCTGCGCCCTTCCGTCGGACAGGCCCTGCTCGCGAGCTGGTCTCAGGCTCACCTCGCCTTTCGCCATTACCGGACCGAATGCGGGGTCGCCCACCCGATCTTCAGCGATTTCCCCGCCGGTTCGACGGCACATCTCGACCGGCTCGCCTACGCCGCGCGGACCACATCGTCGTTCCCCGGGGCATTCGAACCGGCGAGGCTGACGGTGACCGGTCCCGAGATCGTCGACGACAAGCCGTGGCTCGACGCCGTCGGCACGTGCAGCGAGACCGGTGTCCCGGACGTGGGCGGCACCCAGGCGCAGTTGATGGACGGCGGTGTCCTCGACAACATCCCGCTCTCCTGGGCGATCCGCGCGGTCGCCGGCGCGCCCGCGCAGGCACCCGTCGACCGCTGGTTGCTCTATCTGCAGCCGGTGCCGCCGACGCCGGCCAAACTCCCCGCCAACAGCAAGGAACAGGGCTCGCTCGCCCGGCTGGCGCGGGTGGTCAAAGCCTTGGTCCGCACCAAGATGAACAGCGAGTCCCTGTTGGACGACGCGGCCGAACTCAGCGACGCCTGGACGTCCGCGCAACGGCTGCACGGCACCGCCGGCGGCCTTCCCGGGGACCCCAGCCTGCGAAACCTCCCCGGCGCGAAGGCACGCAGGAAGCTGATGCCGCGCTATGCCGAGGCCGTTGCCTCCGTGGAGGCCGACCGGCTGGCGAGACTGGTCGACGACCCGATCTCGTTGACCGGTCCCGATCCGCTGCCGATCCCCGACAGCCGCACGTTCACCTCCGGCCAGGCCGCCGCTCCGATCCTCGAACTCCTGCGGGGCCCCGCCGTTCCCGACCTCGTCTGTGTGCCCGGAGCGAAGAAGCTCACCGTCTCATGGTTCCGTTCCCTGCTGGCGCCCGCCCGCGCCGTCGCACTGGTCCTGGACTGGGTCCAGGCCATCGAAGCCGGGCAAACCCTGAACAAGAAGCAGAAGGCGGCGCTCAGTTCGATCCGCGACAAGCTCTACGAGACCCGCTTCGCCTGCGAAGTCCTCCTTGCCTGCCGCGATCGGTTGCTCCTCCGCGGTGGCTCACCGGATTTCGAAGTCCTTCCCTGGGTCATGGCGGCCTGCCGTCGTCTCGCCTGCTTCATCGAGACCGCGGGCGGACTCCGGTCCGGAGAGAACTGGTGCTGCGCCATCGCCGACGTCGCCGAACACGCCGTCCACGCGGATCTGCTCCCCGTCGCGCCGGACTTCCCGGAACCGTTCCTCACCCCGATCTGGCGCCGGGTCGGGAAACTGGCCAGGGAACTCGTCTCCGCACTGGGTAAACGCGCGAAGGCGCCGGGGTTCACCGCGCTCTACGAGGCGGCACGTATCGACCTGAAGTCGACGCTCGACGTCTTCGCCGTGGCCGAACTCCTGATCGGCCCCCTCCGCCCCGATCCGCTCTCCGAGCCGAGCCGGATCCGCGTGCACGCCATGTCCGCGGTCGCGAAGAGCCCCCTGGAACCGATCCTGCTGGCCGAGCCACCGGCCGACGACATCCAGCGGGTCGAGCGCAAACTCAGCGGGAACCAGTTGATGAACTTCGCCAGTTTCCTGTCCTCGCGCTGGCGGCTCAACGACTGGACCTGGGGCCGCCTCGACGCGGCCTGTTCGCTGGTCGACGTCGTCGCCAGGAGCGAGCGTCTCCAGGCGAGGAAGGACACCGAGCTCGTCGAGTGGCTCCGGGATCTCTATGCCGAGCATTACGTCCACGTCTTCGGCAAGACTTCGGACGACCTCGACGCACGTCCCGAACTGGCGGGGCTCATCGGACCTTGGGAAGCACTCGGCGTGACCCCGGCGAACGTCCGGCACAGGCTCCCGATCCTGCTCACCACCTGGCTGCACTGGAACATCCTGCAACAGGAGATCCCGCTGCTCACCGGCCTCGCCGAATTGCGGCACAACGGCGACATCCCGCCCACCGGCACGCAGCTCAAGGAAGCGACCGGGACCTCCGTCGCCCGGCTCTCGGACAAGGCCCAGGTTCTCGGCAAGGTGGGCGCCGAAACGGTGCGCGTGCTCTTCAAACGCCCCCATCTCCGAAGAGCGGGCCTGCGCCTCGGCCTGGTCACCTGGCGGGCGATCCAGCCCGCGGGAACGAGCAAGGGCGCCAAACTGGGACGGACGCTGTTCGCGGTGACCAAGCCCATGGTCGTGCCGCCTCTGCTGATCGGCTTCCTCGCTCCCTTGTGGAGTGTCGTCGCCGCGTTGCTCGCGTGGGGCGCGGTGTCGGTCGGCACGAACGAGTGGTTCAGCCCGCCGGGTCACCTTTTCCTGGCGATCGGGATCGGCTTCGCGGGCGGGTACTTCTGCTGGCACTACCTGCCGGACAAGGGCGGAGCGACCCCGTTCCGGCGGGTGGTCGCGTTCGCGGTGGGCGCGTTGCTCTACCTGCTCGGCCTGGGCCTGCTCCTGCGAAGAACCGCACTGCCGTGGGAATTCGATCCCTGGGAGCGTGCCGCCTACGTCGGCGGGTTGAGCGCGCTGAGCGTTCTCGTCTCGTTGTGGGGCGTCACCGCCGTCGGCATCCGGAGCGGGCGCGGGCGCCGTCTCACCTTCGTCGGGCTCACCGTGCTCTTCCCCGCGCTCGTCGCCGCGTCGCTGACCGCGCTGGCCTCCGTGCTGCTCTGGCCGGGAGAACCACTCACCGGCTGGGCGGCCACCGGCATCCTCTACTTCACCATCGCGTGGGAGACGGTCATGCTGACCAGGTACTTCCCCGACCCGCCGCTCGCGCCGTCGAATTCGGCTGAGGCGTACACCACAACCACGACATAGTAGGACTTCCTACTTTTAGGGTGGCTTGGTGAATGACGTCCAGTTCCTCGTCGAGAGCGGAATCGGCCGGATCACGCTGAACCGGCCGCGTGCGCTGAACTCGCTGAACCACGGCATGGTCCTCGCCATGCTCGACCACCTCGAAACGTGGCGTGCCGACCCGGGTGTCCGTGCCGTGCTGATCGACGGCGCGGGCGATCGCGGGCTCTGCGCCGGCGGCGACATCCGCGCCATCTACGAGGACGCGCGCGCCGGCGGCACCGCGTCGTTGCCGTTCTGGGCCGACGAATACCGCCTCAACCTCCTGATCTCGCGCTACCCCAAGCCGTATCTCGCCCTCATGGACGGCTTGGTGATGGGCGGCGGTGTCGGCGTCTCCGCGCACGGCAGCCACCGGATCGTCACCGAGCGCTCGCGCGTCGGCATGCCCGAGACCGGTATCGGTTTCGTCCCGGACGTCGGCGGCACGTATCTGCTGTCCCGGACTCCCGGCGAACTCGGGACGCATATCGCGCTCACCGCCGGGGCGATCTCCGGGTCCGACGCGATCCACTGTGGACTCGCCGACCACTTCGTGTCCAGCGAACGGATCCCGGCCCTGCTCGACGCGCTCACGTCGCGTCCCACGGACGACGCGCTGGCGCTGATCGCCGAACCGGCGCCGCCGAGTGCGCTGGCCGCGGACGCCGCCTGGATCGACCACTGCTACGCGGCGGACACCGTCGAAGAGATCCTGGCCCGGCTCCACGCCGCGGGTGACGCGGCGGCCACCGCCGCCAAGGAGATCGAGGCGAAGTCGCCGACCGCGCTGAAGGTGACCCTGCGGGCACTCCGGTCGGCGGCGGCGATGCCCGATCTGGAAACCGTGCTGGCGCAGGAATACCGGATCTCCGCCCACGCCCTCTCGTCCGCCGAGTTCGCCGAAGGCATCCGGGCTCAGATCATCGACAAGGACCGCGCGCCGAAGTGGTCACCCGCCACTCTGTCCGAAGTGGACGACAGGATCGTCGACGCCTACTTCTCCTGACCGGTGATCGCCCGGTAGAGCGGCCGCAGGAGGGCGGTGACCGAGGTTCCGTCCACCGTGGCCTTGAGCGGCGGGACCTCGTCGAGCAGTCCCAGCGGATCCCCGGCGGGCGGGCGTCGCCGGTTCGTGACGTCCCCGGCCGGGCCCCAGCCGAAGAAGTCGTCCATCACCTCGTCGAGCCCGGGTGTCCCATCTTCCGCGGCCGGGCCCGTCACGCGCGCGCCCGCTTGCCGTCCGATCTCTTCGAGCAGCGTCGCGCGGTCCCGCCCGCGGAGCGTGAAGATCGAGAACGGGTCCGCGTCAGCTTCGAGGGCGATCAGGCCCGCGACGACGTGATCGCACGGGACGCGGGTGCCGGGACACGTGCAGTCCAGCGACAGTTCCCACGCCGCCTCGGGGAACAGCGGCACCTGCTCGGCGGCGAAGAAGCGATCGATGCCGTCCGGTACCCGTCCGTCGAGCAGGGCGGTCCTCGTGGGCTCGTCCGCGACGACGGCGGCGACGACCGCCGTCCACACCTGTTTGCCGAACGCCGGCAGGCCGATACGGACCTCGTAGAACCGTTGCCTGGTCACCCGCACCCTGGCGACGGCGGCCCCCGGCCCGAGCGTGAGGGTGTCGACCGTGCAGGGCGGCACGAGTCCTTTGTGGACGCCCAGCTCGTCGAGCGCCCGGTGGAATCCGTCAGTCATCGGCCGCCTCCCGGCCGAGCGTGAAGACCTCGCGCAGCGAATCGGTGGACAGCTCGGTGAGCCAGTCCTCCCCGTCGGTGACGACGAGATCGGCCAGCGCCTCCTTCTTGGTGATGACGTCGTCGATCCGTTCCTCGATGGTTCCGGGGCAGACGAATTTCCGCACCTGGACACTGCGCCGCTGGCCGATGCGGAAGGCGCGGTCGGTGGCCTGCTCCTCGACCGCCGGATTCCACCACCGGTCGAGATGCAGGACGTGGGTTGCGGCGGTGAGGGTCAGTCCCGCTCCCCCTGTCTTCAACGACGCGAGCAGGATCGACGGACCGTCGCCCGATTGGAAGTGCTCGACGATCGAATCGCGGCGCCGCTGGGACAACCCGCCGTGCAGGAAGGCGATCTTCACGTTCAGCCGGTGCGACAGATGCGGCACGAGCAGGTGGCCGAACTCGGCGAACTGGGTGAAGCACAGCGCGCGGTCGCCCGAATCCAGGATCTCCGCCAGGAGTTCTTCGAGCCGGTTCACCTTGCCGGAGCGGTGCCCGATCGGCGAACCGTCGTGCAGCAGATGCGCGGGATGGTTGCAGATCTGCTTGAGCTTGGTGATCGCGGCGAGGATGTTGCCGCGCCGTTTGACCCCGGCGCTGTCGGCGATCTTCGTCATCATCTCGTCGACGGTCGCGCGGTACAGCGTCACCTGTTCGCGGGTGAGGCGGTATTCCTGCAGGATCTCGATCTTCTCGGGCAGGTCCGCGAGTACGGTGGGGTCGGTTTTGAGGCGCCGCAACAGGAACGGCCGGGTCAGGCGGCGCAGCTCGGTGGCGGCGGCGAGGTCGCCCCGGCGTTCGATCGGCACCTCGAACCGCTCCCGGAACTCTTGCCTGCCACCGAGGACGCCCGGGTTGAGCAGATCCGAAAGCGACCACAGGTCGGCGAGCCGGTTCTCCACCGGCGTCCCGGTCAGGGCGACCCGGTGCCCGGCGGGGATCCGGCGCAAGGCCTGCGCGGGTCCGGTGTTCTGGTTCTTGACCGCCTGCGCCTCGTCGAGCACGAGCCGGTGCCAGCGGATGGCCGCGAGTTCGTCGGCGTCGCGGGCGGCGGTCGAGTAGGTGGTGACGACGAGATCCACGCCCTCGGTCCGCACGCGGCCGCGGTCGGCGCCGTGATGGAGGTGGACACGCAACTCCGGGGCGAATTTGGCGGCTTCCCGTTGCCACGTCCCGAGCAGCGACATCGGACAGACCAGCAGTGTCGGCCGCTTGCCGTCCTGCGCTCTCTCGATCGCTTCGAGGGCGAGCAGCTGGACGGTCTTGCCCAGCCCCATGTCGTCGGCGAGGCAGGCCCCGAGCCCGATCGACGTCATGAACGAAAGCCAGGCGACACCGCGGCTCTGATAGGGCCGCAGCGTCGCCACGAAGGTCGGCGGCGGCTCGACCGGTTCGATGGTGCGCTGGACCCGGCCGGCCAGGAAATCGTCGATCCAGCCGTCAGTGGTGACTTCGGTGACCGGGAGCGGCGCTTCGAAACCGCCGTGGAGCAGGGCGAGGAGGTCCGCCGGGGTGGGCAGCGGCGGCTTCTCGCGATCCGGATCGCGACGGAGATACTCGAGGCCCGCGCGCAGCAATTCGGGGTCCACGCTCACCCACCGGCCGCGCAGCCGCACCAACGACGACTTCGCGGCGGCGAGCCCGGCGAGTTCCTCGTCGGTCAGCGCGTCCTCCCCGACGGCGAGCGCCCAGCGGTAGGAGGCGAGCTGGTGCCGCCCGAGCCGGTGCACGGCGGCCTGGTCGACGGGCGCGCCGCGGACGGACAGCTTGAGCGCGAGCTTGCGCCTGCCGCCCCAGCTCGCCGGGAGCTGGACGTTGAAGCCGGCCGCGACCAGCTGTTCCGCACCGCCGTCGAGGAACTCCACGGTTTCGGCGACGGTGAGGTCGTAGACGCCCGGCTTCTCGGCCTCGACCGCGGGCCCGAGCAGCGGCAGTACCGCGGCGGCGCGCTCCAGCTCGGCGGTGAAGAGACCTTCGGGGTCGGTGAACTTCGCGCCCGCCTTGCCGGACCAGACGTCCTCGGCCGGGAGCAGGAGACTGGGGTCGGCCGCGGAACGCAGGAGGAAACGCAGCTGCCACTTGGTCCCGTCGCCGGTCTGGTCGTCCGGATCGTCGGCCGGGCCGTGCAGCGTCGGAACCTCGTCGAGCCGGACGCAGACGGTGCCCTCGGTGAGGTCCGTGTCGCCGATCGCGTCCCAGGCGGCGATGCCCTCGGCGACGATCCCCATCCGCCCGGGCGACTGCCCGACCCGGTCGTCGGCACTTTTGAGCGCGTGGAGCCACGACCCGAACGGGCCTTCGCGCCCATCGCTTTCCGTCGCATGTCCGGCGGCCGCGAGCCGGTCGCGGACCGCCGCGTCGACCAGGGTGTGCAGCGCGTCGGTGACGAGCGCCGCCGGATCCGGACCGGGATGTTCGGCCCGGCCCACCGGAGGAGTGGCCGCGATCAGCGCGCGGACCGCGACCGCGTCACCGCCCCGGGCCACCGGCCGCCAGCGCGCCCGCGCCACGATCTCGTTCCGCACGAGCGTCGGCAGCACCCGGCCGCGGCGGACCAGGTCGTCCGCCAGCCGGACGACAGCGCGGAGATGGCGGACCGACGTGCCGTAGCTGACCGTCTCGGCCAGATCCTCCAGCTCCGAGGGGTCGATCAGGAGCGCCGGCACCGACCAGGGTTCCAGCGTCGGTTCCGGCTGCGGACGGCCGCGGGCACCCAGTTCGGGCGAGGCGATCGGGCCGCCGCGACGCGACGGCAGCAGCAGCACGGCCGTCGCGGGCTTGCCGGGATGCAGGGCGGTCAGATCCGCGACCGAGGCGGCGAACGGATGCGGCCGGGCCGCGCTCGACGGCCGCATCGACGTCGTCGCCGGGCGGTCGCCGTGTTCACCCCACAGCACGATCCCGCGGCCACGGGACCACAGGCCGTGCACGACGAGTGGCGACATGTTCCCCCTCTCCGCGCCTCTGGTCCCTCCAGCATGCCCGGCACCGATCAGCGGCCGGTCAGCGAGTCGCCGATAGGATCCCTTCGATGGAGGCAGCCGACGTTCTCGACGCGATCGATCCGCGCGAGGCACTGACCGTTCTCGGCCCTTCCAAGGCCAAGAACCGAGGCGGGCAGGCCGGGGAAACCGGGACGGCCTGGCCGGAACCGATGCTTCGCGCACGAGCCGGGATCTTGGCGAAGTCCAAGGTCGAAAACGGCGGTTTGCGGCCCGCGTGGCTGCGCTACAGCGGGAACTTCTACCGGAACGTCGGCGGCGCGCTGGGCGAGGCCGCCGAGAACGGGCGGACGCTGATCCTCAGCGGCGGCTACGGGATCCTGCGCGCCGACGAGCCGATCTCCTACTACGACCGGAAGCTGCGGCTCAGCGACTGGCCGGCAGGAGTACTCGAAGACGCCGTCCTGGGGGAAGCGCGCCGGATCGGCGCGACGCAAGCGGTCACGTTCGTGTCCGCCAGCGCCGATTACGCGAAACTGGCCCGGCGGATCCCTTGGGACATCGAGGCCTTGCTGGTGACGATCGAGTTCCGCGGTGGCGGGGCGCAGGTCGAGGTGCCACGTCGGCTGGCGCAGGCTTTCAGCGCGTGGTGGCGCCGGTCGCCGTCGGACTATCCGGCGGGCATGGTCGTGGAGGAACTGGGATGAGGGAAGGGGATCTCACCGAGTTCTACAGCCTGCTCGGACGGCTGGGTTCCCCACGTCGGCTGTTCGGGGCGACCGGCCGGGACGGCTGGCCGACTCATGGCGTCTACTTCTTCTTCGAGGACGGCGAGCTGCGCGCCGACGGCACTCCGAGGGTGGTTCGGGTCGGCACCCACGGACTCGCCATCACCAGCAGGACGAGGTTGTGGCAGCGCCTGGCGCAACACCGCGGCACTCTCAAGGGTGGCGGAAACCACCGCGCGTCGATCTTCCGCCGTCATGTCGGGACGGCGCTGATCAGTCGCGACCATCCTCCTGGCCCCTTGCTGGACGCGTGGACTGGAGCGCGCCGGCTCCCGGAATGGGCCGCCGCCGAGTCCGCGATCGAACGCGAGGTCAGCGACCACATCGGCAGAATGCCGTTCCGCTGGCTGTCGGTGCCCACCGGCGCCGACGGCACCAGCCTGCGTGGCGCCATCGAACGGAACAGCATCGCGCTGCTCTCGAATCTTCGTGGAGCCCCGGACCGACCGAGCCGTACTTGGCTCGGCCATCACGCACTCAGCGACAAGGTCCGCGCATCTGGATTGTGGAACGTGAACCACGTCGACGAGGACTACGATCCGGCGTTCCTCGAGTCGTTCCGGGCACTGGCCGACGGCTGACTCACGGCCACTGCGCCTCGGAAAGCACGCGCGCGGCCTTGAGGAACGCCTTGCGGTCGGCGGCCGACAGCCGGCCGAGCAGCCGTTCCTCCTGCTCCTGAATCCGGGCTTGGGCCGACCGCCGTGCGGCACGGCCCGCCTCGGTGATCCCGAGCAGCCGGACCCGGCGGTCCTTCGGATCCGGCTCGCGGGTGATCAATCCGTCCTCCTGGAGGGTGTCCAGGGTGCCGATGATCCGGGTCTTGTCCGCGCCGATCGCCTTGGCGAGCGCGGCCTGCGTGCGGACGGGCCCGTCGTCGAGGGCGCTGAGCACCACGTAGCCCCACATGGTCAACCCGTGCTCGGCCAGCACCGGCGTCTCGGCGTTCATCAGCCGTCGCATCAGCCCGCCGAGCATCGCCGCGAGATCCGGCCTCCCCTGCTCCGCCATGCGCAGACCATACCGACCAAAGTCCGGGAACCGGTTGACGAACTCGTATGCATGTGTAGATGATATGCACATGCCTATCAATGAACTCCGCCTGCTCGACGCCGTCGTGACCCGGGCCAGCCTCGACCTCGTCACCAAGATCACCCCCGCGGACCTGGCCAAACCGACCCCGTGCAGCGCCTGGACCCTGCACGGACTGCTGGCGCACATGGCCACCCAGCACCACGGCTTCGCCGCCGCGGCCGAAGGCGAGAGCAACCTCGACCATTGGCGGCTGCTCCCCCTGGGCGACGACCCCGTCGGCACCTACCGCGCCTCGGTGAACCGGGTACTGAACGCCTTCGTCCCCCACGACCTCGCCGAGCGGAAATTCGTCCTTCCCGAGTTCTCCACCGAAGTCACCTTCACCGCGGAGCAGGCCCTCGGCTTCCATTTCGTGGACTACCTGGTGCATTCGTGGGATGTGGCCAAGACCCTCGGCTTGCCGCTCACGTTCGAGCGCGAGGTCCTCGACGCCGGACTGCGGTTCGCCGAGGCGATCCCGAACGGGAAGAACCGGACCACGCCGGGCGCGGCGTTCGCACCGGCCGTCGAGGCGACGGGACAGTCCGATCTGGACACGATCGTCGCCCTGCTGGGCCGTTCCCCGTCGTGGCCGGACGACGTGGTCCCCCACAGGAACCTCACGCCGCGCTCTGCGTGAGCCTCACTGCTCCGACAGCTCGATGTCGACCGGCATCGGTGTGACTGCCGGTGACACGCGACGGGACGTGGTCCACCGTCAGAGGATGGACCATTCGCTGGACGCGTTCCGTGGCCGGCTGTTGATCCAATGCCGGTCGGCCACGGTGGCGTCGATCCTCGACATCGCCGAGCAGACCGGCGCGGGTCTAGTCCTCACCGGTGCCTCGCCGGAGAACACCGTCCGGCGACTCCGGGACCAGGGGTTCAGCGGTCCGATCCTCTGCGACGCCGACCGATATTCGGGCAGGCGCAGGATCAGTGCGGGCCGGGGCACCCACCCCGCCTGGATCCGCCGCCAACGCGACCTCGGTTTGGTTCCCCTGACCGACTCCGGCTACCTGGCGCCTCGCAACTGGACGGGGCTGAAGGCGATCCTCCAAGCGGCGAGCAGGGAGCCCGCACCCACCGTCGCAGTACTCCCCATGTCCACACGATGGTTCGCCACAGCAGCGATCTGCGCGGCGCTGACACGGGAGATCAACCGTTACGGCGTGCCAGTCGCGCTCGTACTCGAACACGAAGCCGATCCATTCGGACGCCAGTACCTCCTCAAAGGGCTGCTCCAGCTTTTGGCCGCTTCCACGGCACCCGTCCTCTTGTTGCGGTCAGACGTCTCCGCGATCGGCGCACTCTGCCACGGCGCCCACGCCGCGGCAGTCGGCACGATCGGCGCGCTTCGCCATCTCTATCCCGTCACAGGCCGCGGCCCGCGACGTCCGCTCGGATTGTCAGCGTTCGTGACGCGCCTTCTCAGCTACCACCGACTCGAGACCTGCGAGGAGATCTTCGCCGACACACCCGACATCGCCCATCTCTGGACCTGCGATTGCCCCGTCTGCGGAGGAGTGCCACCAGACCGGCTCAGCGCGACTGACAACCCAGGCGTGGCGGCTGCCCGTCATTCGCTCTACTGCGTCCTCGAACTTCACGCGGAACTCTTCCGCGGCCTGAGAACTCGCGACCAACTCGTCAGCGCTTGGCACGAAGCATGCAGCCACGCCCTCTACATCCACGATCAGGTGGCCGAGACCGCTGACCGCTGGCGGAAGCCCGCCAATCTCCGCACCTGGAACGCGATCACCGAGGATCCGCTGCCTTATCGCCACCGAATTCCAGGCCAGCCAGCAGAACACGGACCTCGGGTCACTCCCTCACATCGGCGCGAGGTCCCCACGCGACCTCGAGAATCCGGGTGGTGACGAGGTCGGGCTTCTCCAGCGACAACCCATGAGTGGCCTTGGGTACGACCTCGACCTCGATATGCGGGTTCAGTGACGCGAGCCGGGTCGCCACCGCGCGAGCGTCGTGGATGACGCTGCGTTCGCCGACGACGATCCGGGTGGGCACGTCGATCGCCGCCAGCTCGGCGTCGCTGAACTGGTGCATCTCAGGGAGCTGCTGCTTGTACTTGAGCGCGGCGAAGAGCAGCGGCCGCACGGTGTGCCGCACGTCCGGATCCCCCGACGCCACCAGCCGCAGGAGCCACCTGGGCAGGAACCAGAGGAAGATCTCGCGCAGGCTCCACCAGATGAAGCTCCGGCCGATCACGCCGAACCCCGCCGCTTCGATGGCGACGACACCCGCGATCCGGGCGGTGGACCGCGTCGCGAGGTTCAGCGCCAGCCAGCCGCCTCGCGAAACACCGGCGAGATAGACCTTTTCGTGGCCTGTTTCCGCGAGAACGCCTTCGACGACCTCGGCGAGCCAGTCCGCGCAGTCTTCCGCGGACTCGATCGGTGCGGTCTGGATCGACCGCCCGGGCTCGCCGAGGGAGTCGACGGCGTAGACCCGGTGCCGGACGGCGAGTTCGGCGATATGCGGATACCAGGACAGCGACGTGCCCATCCCGCCGGAAAGCAGCACGATCGGCGGACCGTCCGCCGGCCCGCACCCACGGACCCGCGTCGGGCCGAATCTCGTTTCGATGTCCAGCTCCACGGCGGGAACCGGCCACTTCCGCAGAATTTCGTCGTAGACGGCGAAGAAGCGCTCTTCGGCCTTCTTGTCGGTGAACTCCCCCAGCATCGGACCTCCTCCGAGTTTTATGGTGCACTTGCACCATAACAGCGGGTGGCCATTCCAGCCACCCCTCACCGGCATGGCAGAGTGACCGCGTGCCGAAACGTGTGGACCACCAAGAGCGCAGGCGCGAGATCGCGGAGGCGCTCTTCCGGATCGCCGCCGCCCAAGGACTGCAGGCGGTCACGCTGCGTGCGGTGGCCGCGGAGGCGGGAATCTCGATGAACCTGGTCCAGTACTACTTCCCGACCAAGGAGGAGATGCTGCGCTTCTCCTGGCAGCGGATCGTCGAGCTGACCGCGGAGCACGCCGGGAAGACCATCGGCGAGGCGATGAAGACCGGTGACGAGCGCACCATCGTGCGCGCCTACCTGACCGCGGTGCTGCCGGACGGCGACCGCGCCCGCATGCTTTCCGCCGTCCAGATCGCGTATTTCGCCGTCGACGTCACGCGCGGGAGCCAGGACCCCGACCAGGAACCGCTTCTGCCCCACCTGGTCCACGCGATCACCGAACTGCTCCGGGCGGCCCAGGAGAAAGGCGACGTTCCCGCGCGCCTCGACCCCCAGCTCGAGGCGGACTCCCTCGCGACGATGTCCGCCGGCCTCGTCACGGCGATCATGGTCGACGCCTACACGCCCGAGCGCGCGGCGGAGATCGTCGACTACCGGCTGGACGGGGTGTTCAGCGGCGCTCGATGAGCGCCTCGATGCCGTCCAGGATGCGACTGAGACCGAACTCGATGTCCGCTTCCTCGATGCCTTCTTCGCCGTACGCCTCACCGGAAATCACGGCGGCGACGCGCCGATAGCCTCGCGCTTCGAGGCGCGGCCCCAGAAACGAGCCCAGAGCCCGGACCTGTTCAGGAGGGCTCGCGTTCACGTCCCGGAGCAACGACGCGGTACTGCGAACCCATCCGTCGACCAGTACGGCGCAACCCGTGACGTCCTGGGCGTTCAGCCCTGAATCCGCCATCCCCTCAAGGAAGTTTTCCAGCCACCCCAAGAGATTCGGCGTACTGGGCGCACTCCGCACGGGCAGGTCGATCAGCCACGGATGACGGCGGCAACGTTCGAGGAGCGCGCGGGCCCAGGCGGTGACCGCGACGCGCCAATCGCCGGACGGCGTTTCCGGCGGCGGCCCCCAGGCCGCTTCGGCCACGAGGACGAGCAGTTCCTCTTTGGAGCTCAGGTACCGGTAAAGCGCGTTCGCAGTGACGCCCAGGCGTTTGGCGATCGACGGCATGGACAGCGCCGCATAGCCCTCCGCGTCGGCCTGCGCGATGGCCGCGTCGACGATCTGCTCGAGGCTGTATCCCGGTTTCGGCCCGCGCCGGGGCGCCGGGGCGTGCCCCCAGGCCAGCGCCGTACCCGGCGGCAGCAACTCGATCTCGACGTCGTCCATCGGGGCATTGTTGCACTCAAAACCGGTAAAGGCATACACTGTTCATGGCATACACAGTTTCACACGACTTGGGGGCTCGACCATGACCGAACCGACCAGACGGAACGTGCTCCGCGGGGCGGCCGCGCTCGCCATCGGTGGAGCCGCCGCGAGCTTCGGCAGCGGCGGATCCGCTTCCGCCGCGCAAGCTCCGGCGAAACCCCGCTACCCATTCCTCGAAGGCGCGTTCGCGCCGGTCACGGAGGAGGTGACCGCGTTCGGCCTGCCGGTCACCGGCCGCATTCCGAGCGATCTCTGCGGGCGGTACCTGCGCACCGGGCCGAACGTCCTCGGTCTCGAGGATCCGCGCGCCCACCACTGGATGCTGGGTGAGGGCATGGTGCACGGCGTCCGGCTGCGCGACGGGAAGGCCGAGTGGTACCGCAACCGCTGGGTCCGTTCGTCCGGGGTCGCCGCGAAGCTCGGCGAGCGGTACCCGTGGCCGGTGCCCGCCGAGGACTTCGCGCCGAACACGCACGTGATGGCCCATCACGGCCGCATCCTCGCCCTCCAGGAATCGGGCGCCCCGCCGTACGAACTCGACGGCGAGCTGAACACGTTGGGGCCGTTCGATTTCGGCGGTTCTTTGGAGGGTTCCTACACCGCGCACACCAAGTTCGACGCGCGTGCCGACGAGTTGCACGCGGTGACCTATCACCCGACCTGGGATCACGTGCGGCATCTGATGGTCGACCGGACCGGCCGCGTGGTGCGGACCACCCGCATCCCGGTCACCGACAGTCCGATGATGCACGACTTCGGGCTCACCGAGAACTACGTGGTCGTCTTCGACGTACCGGTCACCTTCGATCCGCAGCCGGGCAAAGTCGTGCCCTACAAGTGGAACACGGATCACCCCGCCAGGGTCGGGGTGATGAAACGCGACGGCGGCCCGGTCCGCTGGTTCGGGGTGGATCCGGTGTTCTACTCGCATACGCTCAACGCCTACGAGCAGGGCTCCACGGTGGTGGTCGACCTGACCACGATGCCCGCTCCGTTCGAGGTGGCAGGCAAGCAGGGCTTCGGCGGTCCGTCGGCGTCGGGCCCGCCGGTGCTGGAGCGCTGGACGATCGATCTCGCCCAGGGGCGGGTCCGGCGCCGCGTTCTCGACGACCGGCCGCAGGAGTTCCCGCGGGTCAACGAAAGCCTGGTGTCACGACGGCACCGGTACGGCTACTCGGCCTCTCCTGGCGAATTGTTCGACGTCTACCTGGACAAGCCGTCCGACTCCTTCGGCAACGCACTGATCAAGCACGACCTGCGGCACGGGCGCTCCGAGGTGCACCGTTTCGGCCGGGGTGCCGACGCGAGCGAAGCGGTGTTCGTGCCGTCCTCCCGCGGCAAGGCCGAGGACGACGGCTACGCCCTCGCGTACGTCAACAATCCCGACCGCAACGCGTCGGACCTGGTGATCCTCGCGGCCCAGGACTTCACCGCGAAACCCTTGGCGCGTATCCACCTGCCGAGGCCGGTGCCGCTGGGCTTCCACGGAAGCTGGGTCGCCGACTGACCGACCGGGCTGTCGCCGGAAACCCCGGCGACAGCCCCTCGGGTCACACTCCGGTGAGCACCTCCTCCAACGCGGCGGCGGAGTCCGGATACCGCTCGAGCAACGCCAGACCGGTGGGTGCGGTGCTCCCCCAAGGCTCGTCGCAGCCCAGCAGACCCGCCACCGTGTCACACGCCGCCGGATGCGCCGCCAGCAGCGCGAGGCCGCCGCCCCCGGTCTTCCTCGTCACCGCGACCGGTTCCGGCTGGTCCTTCCAGGGCGGAACCCATTCGTCGAGCGCCGCGAGCCGTCCCGGGAAGAGGCGGCCGGCTTCCCTCACGAGCAGCGGCACCAGCTCGGCGCCCCGGGACCGCAGCGTGGTGATCAAAGTCGGCAACCACGGCAACAGCAACCGGTCCGGCAGCTCGGCGAAAGCGTTCGACACCGCCTCGACCACGAAGTCGGCCAGCCCGGGCGCCGGCTCCAACGCGTGCACGAACCCGCTCAGGTAGCGCGGATAAGCGGGCAGCACCATCGGGTTCGCCAGCAGTTCGGCGCATCGCTCCCTCAGTTCCGCGCGCGAGAGACGACCGAGCTGCACCTGCGCGGCCCACAGCAACGCCACCTTCGACGGCTCCTGCGGATGCGATCCGACGATCGCGAGCTCCAGCTGCGTGCGGTCGCACCCCAGCGACAAGGCGAGCGACTCCATGCTGAACAGGAAGCCCAGCATCGCGGCGACCTGCTCGACACCGGCTTCCTCGTCGGCGAAGGCCGCCGGGAGCAGGGTGCAGTAGTGCGCGTACCCCGTCCTGACGAACTCCTCGATCCACCGAGGCAGCACCGGCTCGCTGGTCCGGTAGTGCGCCAGCAGTCTGCGCACCCGCCGCAACACTTCCGGAGCGCCGTCGACGGTGCGTTCGGTGGCCAGCACCTCCAGGGCGCGCGTCCCCAGCTCCCCCGCGAGCCGTGCGCTGCGAAGGTAGAGCGTCGCGTCTTCGACCGTTCCGAGCACCTTCGCGGCGGTGGCCTGCGGATGGTAGGCAGCGCGCCGAAGCCGTTGCTCCAGCACCTGCTCGACACTGACCCCCTCGTAGCCCAGCTCGATGAGGGCCCGCTGATGGGTGCCCAGCGCCAGATCCCACGACTCCTGGATCGGCCGCTCGCCGAGCCGCCGCTCGCCCATGATCGGCCTCGCCGCACCGCGTGGCATCAGGTAGCGCAGCATCCACAGGAGATCGGAGCAGGGCTCCAGCTCCGGCCTCGACGCTATGTCGAGCAGCGCCCGCTGCACACCTCGTTGCTGCAGCTTGAGGGCCAGCGGCTCCAGCCTGTCGTGCACGTCGCGCGCCAAGGGTGGCAACGCGTCGTACCCGACCTGGCCGATCCGGTCGCCACCCATCATGATCTCGACGAGGCGGCGCACGTCGCGCCTGCCGGGCACGACGTCCTTCTCGATGCAGGTGACCGCCGCGTCCTGGAAGTCGTACGGCGTCGGCTTGGCCCGGTCACGCATACCCGCCAGCAGGATCGAGGTCTCGAAGACCGCGATGGCGTCGGCCGTCGAGGACAGGTACCCGTTCCGGCGCGCCGCCCGCACGATCTCGACCGACCAGCCCAGCAGCTCGGCTTCGTCCAGCCGGTCGAGCACCGGAGGTCGTCGCAGGAAGCCGGAAAGCTGGTCCGATGGGTCCACTGCCACCGGATCCGGCGTCGGCGCGGGCAGCTCCGCGGCCTTCTTCCGCTTCGGCCCGCCCACCTGCCCTTCCAGCTGGAACTGCTTCACCTTGGTGCGCTTGAGGTTCTTGGCCCACTCGGTCGCCGCGATCGACACCGATCCCCCGGCCAGCCCGAACTGCGCCTCGATCGAGGCGTGGCTCGACGGGATCAGCCCGTACTGCCAGGTGCTCTCACTGCGCGGGCTGATCACGAACCCGTCCGCACCTTCGACGCCGAACTCCGCGACCCGGCTGGCCGCGTGGAAGGCGCCGCAGATGTAAAGGCACTCCGCCGGATCCGCTCCTGACGCGGCGAGGTGCTCGCGCATGCGGGTCCACATGTAGCGCTCGCGGTCTTCGTCGACCCGAACGTGCCGGGTGTCCCCCGGCGCCAGACGGCGGAACAGGCTGCCGATCAGGAACATGACCTGGCGATAGGTGTCGTGGTCGCTGTCGCCGAGCGGCAGCTCGACGTACTGGTGCCACCACTCCGACCAGTGCCGCACCCGCCCGTGCCGCAGCAGGTGCTCCTCGAGTTCGGCGAACCGCGGCCGCAGATCGCCGATCTCGACGCCGACCGCGTCACCGTGCAGCGCGGCCTCCTCCTCGGCGGGCGGCGCGTCCGGGTCGGCGGACGGCTCGGGCTCACGTTCGTTCCATTGAAAGACGTGGTCCGCTGACCGGTCGACGAGGACGAGCTCGACGCCCGGGGTGTCCAGGGCGTACGCGATCGCCTGGTATTCCGCCGAAGCCTCGGTGATCGGCGCGACCACGGACAAGGGCGCCCACTCCGCGGGGAACCCCTTCACCTCCGTCGCGAACGCCTGCACCGCCACGGGCAGACGGCAGTTGCGCAGCTCGGTCAGCAACGGCGCCATGTCCTCGCACAGTTCGAGGTAGACGACCTTCGGCTGCTTCTCCCGCAACCGCCGCGCCATCGCCACGGCCGAGGCCGGGGAATGGTGGCAGACCGGGAAGATCTCCAACGGCTCGCGCACCGCGCGGTCGACGTCGTCGACGAGTCCGAGCAGGATGCCCTCCAGTGCGCCGGGCCCGTCGGCGAAGGCGGCCGCGGCCTCCTGCAACTGGCCGCGCAACGCCTCGAAGGCGCCGCTCACGAGAGGGTGGCGATCGCGTCGCGGCCGCCGTCGAGGAACTCCGGCCAGTCCCCGCCCTCGTCCTTGCTGCGCGGCTCGACGACGCCGTGCAGGTACTTGTTGAGGATCGCCAGATCCTCCGGCTCACGGCGGGCGAGCGAACCGACCAGCGATGACGCCAGCGTACGGGCGGTAAGCGCGCGTTCCCCGAAGAAGTTGCTGTGCAGCACCGCGTCTTCGAGCACGCCGATCTGCTCGGCCGTGGACAACGCCGACTCCAGCTTCTCGTCGTCACTGCCCGCCGACGCCGCCGCGGCGCGAAGGTCGCCGAAGCTGCGCAGCAGCACGTCGAGCAGCGTCGGCGGCACGTCCAGCTCGATCTGGTGGCGGCGCAGCAGTTCCTCGGTGCGGAAGCGGACGATCTCCGCCTCGCTCTTCTTGTTCGTCACCACGGGAATGCGGACGAAGTTGAAGCGGCGCTTGAGCGCCGACGACAGGTCGTTGACGCCGCGGTCGCGGCTGTTGGCGGTGGCGATCACGGAGAACCCGGGTTTGGCGAAGACGATGCCGTCGCTGTCCAGCTCCGGTACCGAGATGTACTTCTCCGACAGGATCGAGATCAGCGCGTCCTGCACGTCGCTGGTGGACCGGGTCAGTTCCTCGAACCGGCCGATCGAGCCCGCCTCCATCGCCGTCATGATCGGCGACGGGATCATCGACTCGCGGGACTGGCCCTTCGCGATGACCATCGAGACGTTCCACGAGTACTTGATGTGGTCCTCGGTGGTGCCGGCGGTCCCCTGCACGACGAGGGTCGAGTTGCGGGAGATCGCGGCGGCCAGCAGCTCGGCGAGCCAGCTCTTGCCGGTGCCCGGGTCTCCGATCAGCAGGAGCCCTCGGTCCGAGGCGAGCGTGACGATGGCCCGCTCCACGATGCTGCGGTCACCGAACCATTTCTGCGAGATCTCACGGTCGAGGCCGTCGGCACGCTCGGACCCCAGGATGAACAGGCGCAGCATCTTCGGGGACAGGCGCCAGGCGAACGGTTTGGGGTTGTCGTCGACGGACTCCAGCCAGTCCAGCTCTTCGGCGTACTTGATCTCGGCGGGGGCGCGCAACAGGTCGGACATGTCTTGCCTTTCGGGGAGTTCAGGAGGTGAGGAAAGTCTTGAGTTCGTGAACGAGTTTGGTGATGTGGCCGGAGATCACGGGCGTGCCGAGATCCTTGAAGCGCTCGCGGAACCAGGGGTTGACGCTGCCCCGTCCGGCGCTGGTGACCGAACCGACCGGGATGAACTTCGCCCCGGACCGGTGGATCGCGGCCATGCTCTCGAAGAGCTGCTCGACGCGGGTCTCGTAGAAGTCGGAGATCCACACCACCACGGTGTTCGCGGGCTCGGCGATCTTCGGCTGGGTCAGCCCCATCGCGACCATGCCGTCGTTGCCGCCGCCCAGGTTCGTGCGCAGCAGCGTTTCGAAGGGATCGTGGACCCACGGGGTGAGGTCGAGCGCCTGCGTGTCGTAGGCGATCAGGTGAACGTCCACTTTGGGCAATCCGGCGAAGATCGAGGCCAGCACGGCGCAGTTGACCATCGAGTCCACCATGGAACCGGACTGGTCGACGACCGCGATGAGCCGCTGTGGTGTGGTCTTCTTCGCGGTCTGCTTGTAGTACAGGCGATCGACGTAGAGCCGTTCCTCTTCCGGGCTCCAGTTGGTGAGGTTCTTCCAGATGGTGCGATCGAGGTCGAGGTTGCGGAACACGCGCTTCGGCGGGACCGAACGATCCACCTTGCCCGTCGAGGCCTTCTCGACCTGGGTCCGCAGGACCTCCGCGATCTCGTCGACGTAACGCCGGATGAGCGACTTGGCGTTGGCCAACGCCACTCCGGACAGATTGTCCTTGTCCCGCAACAACTGTTCGATGAGGGACATACTCGGGCTCAGCTTCGCCGCGAGCGCGGGATCGGCGAGGACCTCGCGCAGATGCATCCGCTTCACGAGGTCCGCCTCGATGTCACCGAGGTCCGGGCCGATCGCCGGGAGCAGGGTACTCAGATCGGGAGTGCCGCCCCCACCTGTGCCGCCGAGCCCGGTCGGAGCGCCACCGGAGCGACCGCCACGCAGTTCGCCCGGACGGCAGCCCAGCGCGCGCTCCAGCCAGCCCGCGTCGGACTGCCAGCAGGACAACCGGCTGGCGGTCACCGTGTGCGGCGGCTGAGCGAAGACGTTCAGCAGCACCTTCGACACGAGTGCCGCGCGCCGCACCTCCGCCGCCTTGTCCCGGCTGTCCTCAGCTTCGGGGACCATCAGCCCGTCGAACTCGGCGGCCAGCTCCGGATGACGCTGGACGACCGAGTCGACCGCGACGTTCGGATCCAGCAGCGCCGACGGCAAGCCGATGTCCTCGACGACGGCCACACTCGCCGATTCGAGCGCGGCCTGCTCCTCGGTGTCGAAGAGCCGGGCGAGCAGCCGCCAGTACAGCACCTGGCGGCGGTTGTCCTCGGATTCGGTCATTTCCGCAACAGCCTTCCGGCACGCTCGCGCAGCACGGCCGCGGCGTCGGTGGCCGCCTTCTCGGCTTTCACCCCGGCCTTGTCCGTGGTGCCGCCGGCCCAGGCTCCGGCGTGCACGGCGGTGGTCTTCTTCCGCACGGTGGTCTCGACGGCGAGCGGCTGGAGGCGGAATCCGCCGTCCCAGCGGATCAGGCCGATGCACGCGCTGGAACTCGCGACGGCCTTCGGGGTCAGCGGACCGGCCGCGGGGATGCGGTCCGTCTCGACGAAGAGCCGATTCCCGGCGAAGGTGAACGTCACCTCGTCCTCGCCGCCCTCGACGTCGTAACCCTCGAGGAAGACAGGGACGGCGATCCGCACCGGATGCCGGTCCAAGGGCGCCACCATCGGCGTGACGGCCTTCGGCAGGACGACGCGCGCCGTCGAGAACGCGTCCGCGGGCTCACCGAGGCGGGCGTGCTCGTCCTGCCAGAGCAAGTCGCCCTCGGCGGTGACCGGCATGTCGGTGAGGTCCATGGAGCGGCCCTCGCTGATCGCCGTGAGCAGGGAGAGATGCGGGCGCAGCAGCTGCCAGATCCCGGCGCCGATGATCGTGTCCGGCTTGGGCACGGTCACGTTCGCCCGCACGAGACGGGGAGCCGTGCCGTCTTCGGGTTCGACCACGGCGTGGACCTGGGCCTGCGCGGCCGTCGAGTGTTCCAGCAGGTCGACCCCGAGCGGCAGCAAGCGGCCGGTGACCGTGCTCGTCGCCGATGCCCCGTGGTGAAGGGTCAGCAACATCGCACGCGACCACAGGTCGCCCCAGCGCCGGACGGGGACGCGCTCCAGCGCCGCACCAGGACACGACGCCGCGAGCTCGGCAGCGAAACCGTCGAGCAGCACGGCCAGTCGGCGCAGGCTCGGCTCGGCGAGCAGCGCCGAAATCACCTGCGCCGAGCCCGAGATGAGGTCGTGGTCGATGCCCTGCCAGCCCGCTCGGGCCAGATCGGCGAGCCAGGACCGGGCGGCCGCGAGGAGATTCGGCGACTCCGTCTCGGAAGCTTGCCGGGCCGAGTCCTCGTCCTGCGGTCGGCCACTCGCTTCAACAAGGCGCGCGAAGATCGCGTCGTGCACGGAGCCGAACACCGCGATCCTCGCCGCCGCAAGGGAAACGAAATGCTCCTCCCCGGCCGCACCAGCCGCGGTCTTCTCGGCCGCCTCCGCGACGCGCGACGCCAACGGCGACCCGGCGACGGCATCGGCGAGCTCGGTCAAACCGGCTGTTTTCTGAGGACGAAGCAACCCGGCGACGAGCACGTCGTCGAAGGCGTCGACGACCGCCAGTGCCTCGTCGAGACCGGCGATGGGATCGGTGAGCAGATCGACGCGCATCAGACCACCGCCCTGGTCGACGGGAACCACTGAAGCTCCGGCACCGGCGCCGTGGACGCTTCGAATTCGAGATATGCCAAGTGCCGCAAGAATTGGCTGAACACCGAAGCCGCGGCGGTGCTGTCACCCTGCGAAGGCCGTGTCGCGCTCATGGTCTGCGAAATGGCCTGCGCCGTCGGCTCGGGAACCTCGACGCGCAGGTATCGCGCCACCCGCTCGGCACCGTATTGAAGGGTGGATTCGTTGATCAGGGCGAGAATGTGGTTGCAGAACATCCCCCGCGCCCCGCCACACGGCCGGTTGTTGTTGGTACTACAGGAGAATTCGTACGTGCTCGCCGCGACCGACGAGACGTACACCCGCCCGATGTCCGATCCGCTGGACACCACGCCCTGCACCCGTCCGTCGGCCAGTTCGACGAACGGGACCTTCGCGAGCTTGCGCGGGCGGGCGGGTGGCAACACCCGGGCCGTGCTCGCTCTTTCCCAGTCTGACAACGCATCTTCTCCTTGCGGGGGTGCCTCGGTGGGGACTGGGATGAACCTAGCGGGAGGCACCGACAGTTTTGATCACATCCGGAGTTTTGCGAGCTGAGCGGCCAGATCGGCGAGGCCGTCGGCATGGAAGTCGAACCGGTCCGTCTCGGACGGCGGGTCACCGACGGGCCTCGCGACATAGGCGGTCCGGAGACCGACGCTCTGCGCTCCCCTCAGGTCCCACGCGTGGGTGGCGACCATCAGCAGCCGCTCCGGCTTCGTCTTGGCCAAGTCGACTGCCAACTTGTAGACCGCCGGATCCGGCTTGTAGGTCTGTGCCTCCTCCGCGGAGAGCGCTTGATGCCACCGGAGGCCGGCATGGGCGTTGATCCGGAGCAGGCTCGTCCGGCTGGCGTTGGAGAGGCCGATCAGCGTGTGGTGTTCAGCGAGCTTGGCCAGTCCTTCGACGGAGTCGGGCCACGGCGAGAGCTTCGGCACCACGTCCGTCTTAGTGGCGATCTGGGCCGCTTCGCGGTCGAGAACGTCGCTCGGCGCGTACGGCCGCTCCCCCGCCACGATGCGCCGCTGCTCGGCCTCGACATGGCCCTGCCACAGCCTGACCAGCTCGTCGGCGTCGGCATCCGGCGCGGCCTGCCGGACGGCCGCGCGGATCCCGGCCGGCTCGTCGACGAGCGTGCCGAGGATGTCGAACACCAACGCGTCGATCTCCACGATGAACCTCCCGGTAAGGGTTAAAGTGTCGGTTAACCGCGAACGTACGAGAGGTCGGTAAGGGATGCAAGTAGCGTTGGACGATTACGTCTGGGCGGCGGGCATCGCGACCGATCTGGTCAACACGGCGCCTGAGGTGTGGCACGGCGAAGACAAGCTGCCCGACCTGGAGTCTCTTGCCGCCTTCGCTGAGCTTCACTCGATACCCGTGAACACGCGGCCCAGTGACCTGCGCGCCGTTCACCGGCTGCGCCTCACAGTGCGCGATCTGATCGACCATCCGGCCCGGGACCGTCTCATCACCGGCGCGACCGCGCTCACCTCGTCGATCGGTGACGTCTCCCTCGATGCCACCTCAGGACGCGCTCGATGGACCGTTTCACTCCGACAGGGCGCGACCGTCGCCGACGCGCTTTCCTTGATCTGCGGTGTCGGGATACTCGGCGTCGTCCAGTCCCTCGACGTGACACGGTTCCGCGCCTGTGGCGCGCCGACTTGCCGGGGTGTCTTCATCGATACGACGCGTCCTGGACGGCGGCGCTATTGCATGCCAGGACTCTGCGGGAACCGCGTCAACGTGGCGAATCACCGAGCGCGTAAGGCGTCCGTACTTCACAACGCTTGAGCCGTACGACAAAGGCAGCGCTGGTAAGGCGGAGCCCGGTCACCCGAGGCGCGCGCTGTCCGCGATCCTGGTGAGGTCCTCTTCGGCAGGCGAGTCCGGCATCTGCAGGTCACCCCACACCACGACCAGCAGCGTCCCCTGCGCGGTGGGCAAGGCGACCACCCGGTAGGTGGTCGACGGCGGGTCGCATTCGCCCCTGCCGTGCGGAGTGACCGTGCCCTGCACCTGCGCCCCGCCGTCCGGGCGGCGTCCGACAGGGCCGGAAGACACCTGACCGCCGCTGCGGAAAGCCCGCGTTCCCCGATACATCAACGCGTCCGCCGCTGCCGCCATCGGATCGGTGGTACGCGCCCGGTCGAGGTACAGCTGACCGAGGATGGCTTTCGGATTCGCTGCGCAGTAGCCCGGTTTGTACCGCGCGCCTCGGGTTCGAGCGTCCGGGATGAAGGTTCCGTCGACCGGCTGCCAGGCGGGTGGCACCTCGACGAACACGCCCAGCCCGAGCTCCAGCGTCTTCCAGGCGGGCGCCGGCGGGGTTCGGGAGGTACTGCTCTCGCTGACAGGCCAGGATGAGGCAGCGCTGTCGTCCTTGCTGTTCAGGAACACCAGCAGCCCGGCCACCAGACCGGCGATCACCACCAGAACGCCGACGGTGATCCCGGCGATCATCCCCGTGCGACGCCGTTTCGGCGTAGGCGGGTAACCGGGCTGGGACGGGAAATCCGGAAACCACTGCTGCTGCCCCTGTCGCTCCACGAGCGCAAGCTAGCCCTCCGGCACGCGGTTCCGGCGCTGCTGTCCGCATCCTGCCAACGTCTCGTCATGCCGACGAGGGTGTAGCTGGAGTATCGGTCGCCGAGGCCCATGACAGCATGGTGCCGCCGAGAGGCGGGAAAATTCCCGTGGCAGCCCCATGAGCGGGCCAGTTGTAGTGATTGCTGCCTTTCCCGCTTTCGGCCCGTGAGGGGACGTTCCATGGCCGATGTCGCCGTCTTGCCCGTCACTCTTGCCGTCGCGGCCGGGGTGTTGGCTGCCGTGAAGCGGTTGGAGCGATCCGACTGGACACGGCCGCTGGCCTGGCTCGACCTGGTGGCCGCCGTCGCGTTCGGGGTTGGGGCGGGGGCGGTCGCGGATCTGCTCGACGACGGGACGGACTGGTGGTTGGCGGCGGTCTTCCTCTTCGCCGGGTTCTGCGGCTTCGGGTTACTGGCCGCCGTTGCCGCGTTCACGCTCGTGGCCTTCCCTGATTCGGAGGTGCTGACCTGGGCGGTCGTGCCCCTGCTGTTCGGTTTCGCGATCCAGCATCTCTTGCACACCACCCGCGGCTCCGACGTACCCACCGAATGGGCCGTGCGCGAGAGCGGCCGGGCTGACAAGCGGTGGCGGTGGGCGGCACGGGTGGCGCCGGTTTTCCCGTTCGTTCCCGTGTTCGCGATTCCCAGCGAGGCCCTTGGCGACACCGCGTGGCGCGTGATCGGTGCCGCGCTGCTCGGGTCCTACCTGTTGGCCGCCGACCGGCTGCGGGTACGTCTCCTGCGCGCCCGGAGGTGGACGATCACCTGCGCCGAGCTCAACCTCGCTCTGGTGGTCGCCGTCTACGCCGCAAGCCCGGGTGGTGCCCAGCTGGTGCGCTGGTGGGCGCGCGCGGACTGGTTGTCCGGGTGGAGGTGGTACCTGGCGGTGGTCCTCGCGTTCCTTGTCCTCTTCGCGGTGGCATGGGTCGTGGGGAACGGACTCGTCCGAGGGCCGCTGCTGGTGGCTGCCGCGGTCGTGGGTCAGGCCGGCAGGCTCGCGATGCACTTCGCCCTGCTGCTCGCCGTGTGCGTGCTGATGTTCCACCCGCGGTCGGACCTGCTGGTGCCCGGCGTCGTCGGGGCTTTGCCCACGGTGTTCTTCGCGTGGAAGGGGATCAGTAAGGGGCGGGTCGATCGCCAGCTCGGCGACGCTGCTCTGCTGGCTTCGCTCAGCCCGGTCGCGCGCGCCCAGGTGATCGACGGCTGGGTGCAGGACTGCGTGGTGCGGCCGGATCCCGACTTCTCGCTGCCCGACGCCGCGGGTGCCTTGGCTGATCAGGTGCGCACCGACCCACAGGTGATTCGGCCGTGGCGGGTCGACGCCGGGCAGGCGCTGGAGGTCGCCGAAGAGCTACTGGCCGCCGCCGGGCGCGCCAAGGGGGACGAGCGGCGGTTGATGGCCGCGCGTGGTGATCTCGAGCTGTGGCTGGCGCGGATCATGGCCGAGGTCGACGAGCCGGAGAAAGCGCTGATCTCGGCCAGGCGGGCCGTCGAGTACTTCAGTACCGCCGAGGCCGACTTCGCCACGGCGCTGGCCTACGCCGCCGTCGTCGACCGGGCGGGGGCGGACCCCGAGTTCGACGCGGTGGCCGAGATCGACGCCTGGCTGACCACCCCCGGCCTGCTGCCCGCCACCCGCAGACACGCCCTGGTCTCCGCCGCCCGGGCCGCGCTCGACCAGGGCGACGAGGCCACCGCTGCCACCCGGGCCGCCGCAGCGGATGCCATCCCGGTGAACCTCACCGCCGTGGCGATCGCAATGCGGGCCGACCGGGTGCACTTCGGAAGCACTCCCTGGCACCTGTTCGCGATCATGCGGCACTACGAAACCCGACTCCGTGCGGCCGCGCCCCGCTGAGCCGTAGCGGCCGTGTATTCGGAGACGGACGTGCGGAGTTGCGCTCTGGTCAGCGGTTGGCCGCCAGATCCGACCAGCTGCCCGCGTCCAGCAGTGCCAGTAAGTCCTTGGCCATCTTCCTGGCGGGGCTGCCGTCCGACCAGTCGCCGGCGACGGTACGTAACACGTCTTCCGACGGCGGCCGGGTACAGCGTCCCGCGATGGTCGTTGCCGACTGCGTCGACCAACCGGCCGACCGCCAAGGCGGCACCGTCAGCCGACACCGACGACGCCGCCAAATCCTGGACAGCGCCAGCGGCCGCCTCCGGCCGGTACCAGATCGGCCCAGGAACTGCGAACCAATCCACCGTCGTCCACCCGTCCATCGCGCCAGCGTACGCGCGACGTCGCGACTGGCACGCATGAATTCTGGCCTCGGCACGTGCGTGTCGGGTTGGGGTGACCGGTTGCCGGAACAAAGCCCGCGAAGTCGGTGACCGAGATACGCGTTCTCCCATTGCTCACATTGCGGGGATGCGCTGTGCCAAACGTTGGCATGCTTGGGTGCAGCTCGATGGATGACGCGCGGGCACGGGAACTGCGTGAGATCGAACTGGCCGTGAGCGTCATGTGATGCTCGGTGGCCAAATCTCCTTGATCTCGGCCAATATCGGCAACTATGCCATGGGATTGAGATGGATCCTCGCCGGCCATCCGACTGGGCCTTGGCGACCCCGAATCCGAACCATTCGTCGACTGGCAGCCGGCGGCTCCTGATCACTCGTCAGGCTGACTCCGTTTGTGTCGCGGACCGCGTGGCACTGGACTGGTCGCACATATCCAGTCTCCAAAGGACGGAAGGACCTGATCATGTTTGGCTGCTCACGCCTCAAGCGGGCCGGGGTACTGATTTCCGCGGCCGTGGCTGTCTTGTCGTCCGGCCCGGTCGTCTCCGCGGCGCCGTCCGCGGTCGGTGTGGCGCAGCAGCCGGCAGTGAACGGCGGCGATGCGATGTACACGGTCTCGCCGGGGCCCGGCCGTGAACCGTACTACTGCTCAGCGGGGTTCGCGATCCTCGTCAACGATGTCCGGTACATCCTCACGGCCGGGCACTGCACCGAACACGGGCTGGACTGGCAAGGTATCGGCCCCAACGTGGACACCCATTTCCCGGTGACCGATTACGGCCGTGTCCGGGACCTTTCCGGCTCCGGGCCCAGCCGGGTCGACCTCTACGACGGCAGCACCCAGCGGATCGTGCGCGCGGGCACCCCACAGGTGGGGCAGCCGGTGTGCAAAAGCGGCATGACCACGAAGAAGACGTGCGGGAAGGTCCTCGGCCTCAACCAGACCGTGAACTTCGGCGACGGCAAGCAGGTTGTCGGGACGATCGCCACCGACATCCCCATCGGGATCGGCGATAGCGGCGGCCCCCTGTTCTACGCCGGCGTCGGCTACGGAGTGCTGTCCGGCGGGAACAGCCAAGTCAGCTTCTTCCAGCCACTACGCCCCGTGCTCACCGCCTACGGCGCCACCCTCGCCTGAGGGACGAGGCACCATCGCCGAGTCGGCAAGAACCTCCGACCGACACCCGTGCAATATCAGCGCCAGCGCATCATGTAGGTCGGTCCGCTGTCGTCGTGGCGCGCATCGCGTTCGTCGAAACGCCATTGCGCGAACATCCTTCGTGCCATGGCGGGCGGCGTGGTACGGCGAGCGTCCAGCAACGATTCGAGCTCAGTGAGGCGCACGGGTTTGTAGTCCCCCGCGTCCCACGCTTTCACGTAGAGACGCCAGGCTTCCTGTTCGAGGGCGAAACTCTCGTCGTCGATCGGCCAGACGGAGAACTCATCGCCGTCCTCGAACAAGGTGTTCAGCCTGACGAAGTAGTGGGGAACGCCGGAGATGTCGGCGACACCGGCTTGCGGGCCGTCGTAGCGCTCGTTTTCCACGTGGACGTGTTCGAAGCCGACGGAGATCAGCTGCTCCCGCGTGGTGTAGCCGCGGTCTTCCAACGGAACGATCGGGACGGGGTACTCGGTGTACCGGCCTCCGACACGGAAACCGAGCCTGCGGTACACCGGTTCGTCCTCGGCGGACGCTCGGATCGCCACGGTGTCGTATCCGGCGGCGCGCGCACTGTCCACAGTGGCCAAGGTCATCACGCCGTCGAATTCCCGGCGCCGGGAAGCCGGCAGGGTTGAGATGTTGTAGATACCGGCGACCTCGGCATGCAGGAAGATCTCGCCTGCGCTCACCGGCTCGCCATGGTGGTAGCCGATCAGATAGTGCGCCGGGCAGTCGTCGGCGAGGGCGGCCGGGGCCACACGATCGTAAAACTCCACAACGGTGGTGGCCGGCGGATTCCAGCCGGCGGCCAGGATTCGGGCGTAGTCGGCCAGTTCGTCCGGGGTGCGGACGCGGCGGACTTCCAGATCCGGGTGTGGGCTCGCGCCCGAGATGTCCGCGGTGCGGGCACACATCGCGGCTTCCCTCTTCCCTGCCGTCAGTCCGAAAGAGCCGAACGGCATGTCCGCGGAATTCGCACCGGCCCACCACGAGAAGGCACGGCCGGTCAAACGCAGCTTGAACGCGGTGAGGGAGAGACGGTTCTTCATCCGATCCGGCGCGAAACGCGCGTTCGCGACGACGTTGAAGATACCGGCATCACCTTCGATACCGCTGTCGGCGATCACCAGATCGTCGGTTTCCGTCACGGTCATCCCGTCGGTACGGCGATGCAGATGACAGGCATGTTCGGCGAAGTTCGCCTCGATGCGCTCCGTGAGCCCGGCATACATGGGCTCACCGTACGGTCGGGGTCGACCCCTGACCAGCGGATTACGCTTGCCGGAAGGCGATCGCGGTGCCGAGCGCGGCCGTGGCCGGCACGAAGACATCTCCAGACGGCGCCCGCACCAGTGGAACGTTGTTGTCCCGCAACAGGTTCTCCACGGCGGCCAGATCGTGGACGGCAACGGTGCACGAGACGAGGGCGGGCAGTGCGGGAGCCTGCTCGCCGGGAAACAGCGCGGTGAGACCGGACGCGGGCACGAGGGTCAGCGTCGCCCCGTCGAGGTCGAAGACTCGGGAGGGCCCTTCCTTTCGGGGCGCCAGCCCCAGGTAACGCTCGTAGCGCGCCTGGACGGTATCCAGTTCGGCGTCGGCGGTGCAGAGAACGGCATCGACGAGGCCGCTTGCGCCGTTGGGGTGGTCGACCAGCCGAGTGGCCTGAACCCGTGGGTCCAGGTCCGCGACGACGCCGATCCTGCCTTCCGCCTCCAAGCCCGGCCTCGCGCCGTCGATCTCCAGATAGCGGACGGTCTCGACCTCGCCACCGGCCGGACGTCGCACCGTGTTCACTCCGCCATGCCCTACCCCCGCGGCGGTCAACCGGGTGGCGGTGACGTCGATGTCGGATGAAGAGAACATCAGGATGTGCAAGCCCTCGAAGCGTTCCAGGCATTCCGCCAGGTTGGCGCGAGTGGCGTTGATCCGCCCCACCAGCGTCGGCAGCACGTCGGGCGGGGCCTGCAGCGGGACGAGCCGGGCATCGGGCGGTACCTGGCCGTCGGTGGTGACGACCGTGGCCAATTCGAGGAAGTCGCCCAGGAAGTCGGCGTGCGTGTTGGCGGCGCCGAACGGCTCGGGCTCGCCCCCTTCCCTCGGTGGCATCGCGGGGTAGGTGGGCGCGGGCATGACGAAACCCAGACGCCGATAGAGATCGAGCGCAGCGGGCATGTCGCGGACGACGTGACCGGCGTGGTGCAGCCGGGTGATCTCGGTGGCCATGACGGCCACTGTAGAAGTAGCTCGACCAACTGGTCAATCTATCTTGCCCGGGCGTACTGTCACGTGATGAGCGCGGATCACATCGACGGCCGGCGCGTCCGCTATCAGCATCGGCGGCCCGAACTGCTCGAGGCCGTGACCGACCACGTCCTGTCGCACGGGCTCACCGGCCTGGCGATGCGGCCGTTGGCCGAGGCGGTCGGAGTCAGCCACGGGACGCTGCTGCATCACTTCGACTCGAAGGAGAACCTCGTCACGGAGGTCATCGACCTCTTGCGTCAACGGCTGTCAGACGCGACGGGCTTGGCCGGCTCGCCCGCCCGTCTGACGAGCCTGGTCGCCTGGTGGCGAGACTCGACGACAGCGGAACGTCTGCCCGTCTACCGGTTGCTGTTCGAGGTCTTCGCTCAGGCAGCACGGGATCCCGACCGCTACGAGCGCTTCCGGCAGCAGGTCGTGCTGGACTCGTTGACCCTGATGGAAAGTCTGGTCATCGCGGACGGGTGTCCCCGTGAGCAAGCGCCTCTGGTGGCGACGATGATCGTGGCCCAGGCACGCGGCCTGCAGCTCGACCTGCTCGCCACCGGCGACCGGGAACGGGTGGACCGCACCTTCACGTTGTTCGTGGATCTGATCGACCATCTCATGCGAAGCCGGCCCGACGAGCGCTGACGGCTAGTGAAGGAATGGGGTGTCGCCGAAGCCCATGTCGCGCATCGTCTCGGGCGAGAAGACGACCATGATCTCGTCGCCTCCGATGAACACGCGCCGCAACTGCGGCGGCTCGGGAAGAATCTCCGCAGCTCGCGACGAGGCGTTCACTGCGTGCTGGTGCGGACAGGGCCCTCCCCGGCAACAGCCGGGAAGGGCCCCGCCACAACCGAACCTCAGACGCCGGCCACCTGCTGGATCCACGGCCGGTACCGCGTGATGTTCGTGTACGCGGTCGTGGTCTGCCGGTCGCTCGTCGACGCGACGCCGACCTGGCGTCCGGAGGCGAACATCGGGCCGCCCGAGTCCCCGCCGGCGGTGATGCCGTCGCCGCGGCGCGCGCACACCGCGATGCCGCCGTTGTAGTCACGGCAGGAGACCGAAGTGACCGAGACGTTGGCGACCTTCAGGTAGCGCGACTGGCAGTTGATCTCCGAGCCGCACTGGCTCGTCGCGCCCCAGCCGTAGACCTGGACGGTCTGGCCGACGGAGACGCTGGCGGTGGTGCCCAGCGGCGAGTAGGTGGCGTTGACCGAGGTCGTCAGCTTCACGATCGCGAGGTCCGCGCTCGGGTGCCGGGTGACGGTGGAGCCGGTGGCCATGGTGCCGCCGCTCTGCTGGTCGAGGCTCCCGATCCGGAAGGTGAACGTGCCGCCGCTGGCCACGCAGTGCTTCGCGGTCAGGATGTACTGCGGCGCGATGATCGTCGAGGTACACGTTTGCCGGCCGTTGGCGAAGAGCCTGGCCGCCCACGGGCCGCTCGAGGCGTTCTGGCCGCCGATGATCATCGGCTGGACGTCGGAGGACGGTTCCGCGGCGGACGCCACGGGGGCGGTGACGCCGAGCAGTGCCGCGAAGGCGGTGCCGGCGATCAGTGCGAAGGAGCGAAGTCGCATGGTTCCGACTCATTTCTGCGGCCGGGATCCGGCCGCGCGATGGGGACGGGGTGTGCTGATTCTGGGACGCGGCAAGAGAAATCGGACACCGCCGAAAGTCGTGCAGTAGGTACTTATCTCTTCGCCCCCACCACCGCTAAGTGCCCCTCTAGGTACCGGAACCACCCGCCGGTTACGACACCCGGCGTCCGTCCACTTGAGACGGATGGCGGCATAACTCCAGGGACATAACCCGGCGCCGGGTCTTCCCGAAAACCCTTCCCGCCGACAGAATCGCCACCATGACCGCAGCACAGTGGACCCCGACCTACGGCGACCCCTTCGAGCCGGTTCCCTATCGTCCGGCGCGCATGTCCGAGGAGGAATCGCTGGCCACCGCCGCCGATCTGCGCCGCCGCATGGACGACCGCCGCACCGTGCGGATGTTCTCGACCGACCCGGTGCCCGAGCAGGTGGTCGTCGACGCCATCGCGGTGGCCTCGACCGCGCCCAGCGGCGCGCATCAGCAGCCGTGGACGTTCGTGCTCATCAAGGACGCCGCGACCAAACAGCGGATTCGTGAAGCCGCCGAAGAGGAAGAGCGCGTTTCGTACGAGGGCAGGCTCGGCGAGGAGTGGCTGTCCGCCTTGCGCCCGTTGGGCACCGACGCCGTGAAGACCCATCTCACCGACGCCCCGTACCTCATCGTGGTCTTCCAGCAGCGCTACTTCCTCGACGAGGACGGCACCAAGCACAAGCATTACTACGTCGACGAATCGGTGGGCATCGCGGTCGGCATGCTGCTCACGGCGCTGCATCTCTCCGGGCTGGCCGCGTTGACGCATACGCCGTCGCCCATGCGGTTCCTCGGCGAGCTACTCGAGCGGCCGCAGAACGAGAAGGCGTTCGCCGTCATCCCGGTGGGCTATCCGGCGGACGACTGCGTCGTGCCGAACCTCGTGCGCAAGTCGATCGATCAGGTCATGATCCGTCGCTGAGCCGACGCGCGACCCGGGTGCGCGCGCACCCGGGTTGCGCGAAGCGGCCGCGAACACACAGTCAAACTGCGCATTAGTGCAGTTTACTGCTCACTTTGGCGCATCTCTTGACATATCCGGCGGCGATTGGACAAAGTCTGGGCACCGAAGGCGACACGAAGGAGTGTTCTTCATGGCCGACCTGCCCTCTGTCTCCCGGCGGACACTGTTCGGTGGCGCGCTCGCCGCCGGGGCGCTCGCCGCGATGCCGGCGAGCGCCACCGCCGCGGAAGAAGCCGCGACCTCGCCCCGCCGTCCTGGCCGGCGCAGCATGATCGGCGTCCCGTTCGAACGGCACCAGACCGTCCGGATCGGGATGATCGGTCTCGGCAACCGCGGGATGTCCATGATCGGCGGCTGGAGTGCCGTCCCGGGCGCCGCGGTCACGGCCGTCTGCGACATCCGCGCCGAGCGCGCGAAGGCCGCCGCGGACAAGCTCGCCGCCGACGGGCGTCCGCGTCCGGCGGA
The DNA here is from genome assembly GCF_000754115.1 of Amycolatopsis sp. MJM2582. Lineage (NCBI taxonomy): Bacteria > Bacillati > Actinomycetota > Actinomycetes > Pseudonocardiales > Pseudonocardiaceae > Amycolatopsis > Amycolatopsis sp. MJM2582. The sequence continues at coordinate 222,583 of NZ_JPLW01000002.1, read as the reverse complement.
GTACGGCGGATCCGCCGACGCCTACCGGAAGCTGCTCGCGCGGGACGACATCGACCTCGTCTACATCGCCACGCCGTGGGAGTTCCACTACCCGCAGGGCAAGGCCGCACTGCTGTCCGGCAAGCACGTCGGCGTCGAACTGCCCATCGCCACCGAGCTCGACCAGCTGTGGGACCTCGTCGACACCAGCGAGCAAACCCGCAAACACCTGTTCCTCGCCGAGAACTGCAGTTACGGCCGCAACGAGCTGGCCATCCTCAAGATGGCGCACGAGGGCGTCTTCGGCGAGGTCACCAACGGGCACGGCGGTTACCTGCACGACCTCCGCGAACTGCTGTTCTCCGACACGTACTACACCGACGCGTGGCGCCGGAAGTGGCACACGCGCAGCACCGCGAGTTTCTACCCGATGCACGGTCTCGCGCCGATCGCCGCCTGCATGGACGTCAACCGCGGCGATCGGTTCGCCACGTTGCGCGCCACGGCGACCGAGCCGAAGGGCCTCGCCGATTACCGGAAACGCCACATGCCGCCGGGTCACCCGTCGTGGAAGGAGACCTACATCAACGGCGACCTGGTGACCTGTCTGATCGAGACCGAGCAGGGCCGGATCATCCGCGCCGAGCACGACGTCAGCTCGCCGCGCCCGTACAGCCGCATCAACAGCCTCGCCGGCAGCCGCGGCATCGTGGAGGACTACCCCGCCCGGATCTACGTCGAGCCCGACCACAGCGGTCACGCGTGGAAGGACTTCGGGCCGTACCGCGACCGCCACGACCACTGGCTGTGGAAGAAGCTCAAGGACGACCCGAACCTCGGCGGGCACGGCGGCATGGACTACGTGCTGCAGTGGCGGATCGTGCAACAGATGCGGGCCGGGCTGGTGCCGGACATCGACGTCTACGACTCGGCGGCCTGGTGCTCCCCCGTGCCGTTGAGCGTGGTCTCCCTCGAGCGCGGCGGGAAACCGGTGGCGGTACCGGACTTCACGCGTGGCGGCTGGACGAAAGCCCGGCCGGGGCTGGACTCGCAGCCTTCGGAGATGCCCGGCTAAGCCATTCCCCGCAGATAGGCCGCCAGCGGCCGGGTGAACTGGTCGATACTCGCCGGGGTGCCCGCCTCGACGCCGTCGAGGGAACCCGCACCGGCGAACCGGTCGAACAGCAGGCCTTCGATCAGGCTGACGAGGTCCGCGCTCGCCGTGCCGGCATCGGACGCGCCGAGGGCTTCGCACAACCGCAGCGCGTGCTCACGGGAGAAGAGGGCCCGCGCGAGGAGTTCGTGGAGGTCGGGGAAGCCGGCGAGTTCGATCGTCAGCGCGTAGCGGGCGGTGACGTGATGGCGGCGGCTCACCAAGAGGTCGTCGAGCCACGCCGCCATCGCCCGCGCCGCGGCGGTGTGGCCGGCGACGGCGGCGTGCGCCAGTCCGGTCAGCTGGAAGCGGTGGGCGGACGTGTCCGCGATACGCCGGACCACCGCTTCCAGCAACGCCTGGCGCGTGCGGAAGTAGTACGACGTCGAGCCGCGCGGCAGGTCCAGCCGGACGTCGACGGCGCTGTGCGTCAGCCCGCGGATTCCTTGCGAGGCGAGGATTTCCGTCGCGGCTTCGGCGATCATGGTCCGCCGGTCAGTGGGCTCCACAGTGGACCTTCCCGTCGGACAGCGCGGTGAGCCTGCTCCGGATCCGGTCCAGATCCGGGACTTCCGGAGGGTCACGGAAGAGTTCGTCCAGCGACGCGGTCGCGTAGACGGCCAGTTCGACGCCCTGGTCGACGAGGATGTCGATCAGGACCCGGAACCGCATCGTGGCGTCGGCCCCCGCCGTCCTCAACGGCGGGACGTCGGTGATGGTCCACCGGCGGTGGCGCGCGGCCAGCTCCAGGTAGTCCCTGGTCGACATCTCCGTCGTCGCGCAGAGCTCGCCGAAACCGAACGTGACACCGGCCGTCGACTCGGGCGGCTCGCCGACGACGAATCGGCCCGGCCTGGTCCCTGGCAGGCGGTAGTCGTTCTCGCCGTCGAGGCGAACGACGTCGAGATGCGCCCGAAGCGCCGTCACGACGGCCTCGATCTTGTCGTGGAAGAGCGGATCCGGCAGCAGCCCTTCCGGTGGGTAGTTCGACGTCGCGACCAGCGTGATCTTCCGGGCGAACACCGCGTCCAGCAAACGCCGCAGGAGCATCGCGTCGCCGATGTCGTGCAGATGGAACTCGTCGACGCACAACAGCGAGAGCCGGTCCAGCACCGCGGCGACGGCCCGGTCGATCCCGCCGAGGTCGTGCGCGGTGGACTGCAGATGCGCGAGCAGATGATGCAGATGCCATCGGCTCTTGCGGCCGGGCGCGGCCGCGTGGAAGGCGTCGAGCAGCATCGTCTTGCCCCGCCCGACGGAACCCCACAGGTAGACACCACGCCGCCTGCGCGGCACCTCGTCCAGCAGCGCCGCCACGGCGATCTGCCCGGAGTCCAGCTCTATGCCCATAGAGGAAGCCTCTAGAGAAATAGAGGGCCGGGCAAGCGAAGGTGATCGAGAGGACACTCAGCCGTCGGCCGTGTACCGGGGAACGACCCGGAAGACGCGCAGGTCCCTCGGGGTTCCCTTGGCCCGGAAGTTCCGGCGCGGGCGCACGGTGAAGGTGTCCTGGTCGAGTTCTTCGACGACGCTGGCGCTGGCCAGGACCTCGTCGCCGTCGGCGGCGGCCATGATCCGGGCGGCGATGTTCACGTCGACGCCGAGATAGTCGTCGCCGACCCGCTGCGGATTCCCGCGGTGCAGCCCCGCGCGCAGATGGGGCAGGTAACCCTCGGCCTTGATCACGCTCACGGCGGAACACGTCTCGTAGGCGGCGTTCACCGCCTCCCCCGGGTCGGCGAACACGGCCATCACCCCGTCGCCGAGCCCCTTGACGACACTGCCGCGGTGCCCGGCGACGATCGACTCGGTCACCTTGGAGACCTCCCGCAGCAGCTCCAGCACGCGGTCGTCGCCGGCCTCCAGCGCCCAGGTCGAAAAGCCGACGAGGTCGGTGAACAGCACGGTGATGCCGTCCGCGGACAGCGGCGGGGCGCCGGAGCGGCGGACGGCCTGCCAGGCCTGGACCGCGGCCAGCCCCAGCTCGCGGGTGGCGCTGGGCCGGTCGGCACCCGCCTCGGTGAGCAGGCGGGCGAGCCGATCGGACGAGCGTCCCGTCGACGGCGCCAGTGGCTCGGCGTTCCCGGGGACGAGCCCGCGCAGGAACCGCGCGCCGCGCACCAGCTCACCGCGCTGGTCCGTCGCGCGCAGGAACCTGCGGGTCCGGAGGTGCCACGGCTCAGGTCGTTCGGTCACGATCAAGACGATAGTCGTTCGCCGCGCGGACGGAGCACCTGTCACCGGGGTGACAAGAACACGGACGGCAGCTCCCCTTTCCGCCTTCGCGTGACAATTCGCGAACTCACCATTCTCCATACGCGTGACAAGATCGAAGCGTAAAGAAAACGCGAGAGATCTTTCCCTTTCCTCGTTGGTGACTTTCCACCTACATTCGGTTTCGAGCCCATTCAACGACGAAAGGACCTGACATGACGGAAACCCTCGTACGGAAGGGTGTCCGGCGATTCCGCGCGGCCGGGATCGCGGCCGTGGTCGCCGGAACCGTAATGCTAACCGCGGCGGGAACCGCGGCCGCCGTCGAAAAGAATCTCACGTACAAGGGCGGCTTCCCCATCATCGGCGACCAGAAGGTGGCAGTGGTGGTGAAGGCGGAAATCCCGGCGACGGCCAAGGCGGGTGAGCCGATTTCGGTGCCGTTCACCCTCGACGTCGATTCCGGTCAGGCCGCCGGCGACGGGCTCCGGCTGGTCGGTGCGAAGAAGCTCTCCGGCACCATCAGCTCGAAGGTGAACATCGCGCTCGGCGAGCAGAAGGTGTCGATCCCCATCGAACTGCCGATCCCCGACACCGAGGTGCCCGCGGAAGGCTCGCTGAAGTTCACCGCGACGGGCAAGGTCGACTTCACCATCCCGGCCGGGACCCCCGCCGGTGAGGCGACCAGCAGCGTGGACGCCGCGGCGACCTCGCATATCGTCACCGACAGTTCGCTCGGCGAGTTCGACGTCAACCTCACCCTCGACCCGCCCGACCAGGACGCCGTCCTCGGCAAGACGACCGTCAGCTGATCACCCGTCTTCCCCCGGCTCGCCGAGCCGGGGGAAGACGCGTCTTGACCTCAAGCGCACTGGAGGTCACAGACTCTCGATCATGTGGATCTGCGACAGGTGCGGTATCGAACACCCGGCCACCCCGGAGCCGCCCCGGTGCGTGCTCGACCGCGGCGAGGTCGGTATGGAGGAAGCCGGTGACCTCGGCGCGCACACCGGACGCTGGTGGACGCACGAAGAACTGATGTCCTTGCCGCACAAGACCCTGCGCCGGGATCACGGCCGCGGGCTGCACAGCATCAAGCGGGACCCTCAGTTCGCGATCGGGCACTGGTCGTTCCTCGCGACGACTCCGGCGGGGACCCTGCTCTGGGATCCGCCGTCCTGGTTGGACACCGAGGTGCTCGACGTCGTGCGCGGTCTCGGCGACGTCGCCGTGATCGCCACCAGCCATCCGCATATGTTCGGCGCCCAGCTCGGCTGGAGCCGCGCGCTGGGCGGGGTCCCGGTGCTGGTCAACGAACGCAACCGCGAATGGCTGCCCGCACCCGATCCGGCGTTCGAGTTCTGGGACGAGCACGTGGAACCCTTGCCCGGCCTCGAACTGATCCGGCTCGGCGGGCATATGCGCGGCAGCGCCGTCGCCAGGACACCGGACGGCAGCATCCTGGCGGGCGACACGATCTCGGGTGGGCTCGCGCCGGGCTGGGTTTCGTTCCAGCGCAACTTCCCCAAGCACATCCCGCTGTCGGCAGCCGTGGTCCGCCGCATCGTCGACCGGCTCGACGACTTCCCCTACGACCGGCTCTACACCCTGGGCGGGGACACGATCGATCGTGACGCCCGCGCCGTCGTGCGCCGAAGCGCCGAAACCCATGTCCGGTGGGTGAACGGCGACTTCGACCACCTCACTTGACCGCGAGGTTCTCCTTGGCCTTCTCCTTGCGGCGGAAGAACAACGCGATGACACCGGCCATCCCCATGAAGAACGCGACGGCCCACATGCCGGGCCGGAAGCTGCCGGTCAGCCCCTGCAGCCAGCCGACGAGGTAGGGACCCACGAAACCCGACAGGTTGCCGAAGGAGTTGATCAGGCCGATGCCGGCGGCCGCGCCGACGCCGGTGAGGAAGGCGTTCGGCAGCTGCCAGAACACCGGGACCGCGGTGAACACGCCGACCGCGCACAGCGTCACCGCGGCCATCACCAGCAACGGCGAACCCAGGTAGAGCGCCGCCGCGATCGAGACCGCGCCGACGAACGCGGCGATGGCGACGTGCCCGGCGCGTTCGCCGGTGCGGTCGGAATGGCGTGCCCACAACACCATGGCGACGGCGGCGATGGCATACGGGACCGCCGTGATCAGGCCGATTTCGACGATGCTGTATTTGGTCTGGAACTGCTGCTCGAAGCCCTTGATCACCTGCGGGAGGAAGAACGCGAGCACGTAGAGGCCGAAGATGATCCCGAAGTAGACGGCGCTCAGCGCGAGCACGCGCGGATCGGTCAGCGCCTTCCGCGTGCTCACCTCGTGGCCGACCTCGCGGGTGTCCTCGGCGTCGAGGGTCGACTGCAGCGCGGTGCGCTGGTCCGGGGTCAGCCATTTCGCGTTCTTCGGCCGGTTCGGCAGCAGGAACAGCACCGCGATGCCGAGCAGGATCGAAGGAACACCTTCGGCGAAGAACATGAAGCGCCAGCCCGAGTCGAAGCCGAGAGCCCCGTCGCCGTGCTTGATGAGCAGGGCGGAGATCGGACTGCCGATGACCGACGAGAGCGGGACCGCCAGGAAGAACAGCGCGACGATCTTGGCCCGCACCTTCCGCGGGAACCAGTAGGTCAGGTACAGGATGATGCCGGGGAAGAACCCGGCCTCGGCGATACCGAGCAGCACCCGCACGATGTAGAAGCTGACCTCGCCCTGGATGAACGCGGTGGCCGAGGCGACGATGCCCCAGGTGACCATGATCCGCGCGATCCAGACCCTGGCCCCGACCTTGTGCAGGATGACGTTGCTGGGCACCTCGAAGAAGAAATACCCGACGAAGAAGAGGCCGGCGCCGAGCCCGTAGGCCGCCGAGCTGATGCCGAGGTCGGCGTTCATGGTGAGCGCCGCGAACCCGACGTTGACCCGGTCGAGATAGTTGAGCAGATAGAGCAGCCCGAGGAACGGGACCAGCCGGATCATCGCCTTGCGGACCGCCTGCGCGGTGGACACCTCTGCCGTCTGTTCGTCCATCCGCGGGAGTGTAGAGGGCGATCAGAACAACGGGGGCAGGAAGGCACCGAGGTTTCCGCCCGCCGCCCGATCCGCCGGATCCGGATCGATCCGGACCGACTCCGGATCGCGCGGGTCGTAGGTGACCTTGACCGTCGAACCGCGGGCCGGTGCCTGCAACGGCGAGGTGATCATCGTGGCGGTGACGGTCCGCTCCCCCGCGTCGGTGGGGAACCGGACCTGCACGGTGAACCGGGGATTCCCCATCACCCAGACGTTGGTGAACTCGACGCCGACCACGGTGCCCATCACCTGGCGGCCGGTCCGCGCCAGCGCCTCCGCGCGGTCGTCCGCTTCGGCCTTGGTGACGAACGCCCGTCCCAGCACCATGATCATGACCAGTGCGGTCACCCCGGCCACCACCGGGACGAGATACGGCTCGTAGTAGACGACCCAGTCCACCTCGGTCCACGGTTCGGATGGCAGCCGCTTCCCCACCGCCTCCGGCGGCGTCCAGGACGGAATCGCGGCGCCGGCGCCCAGCGCGATGCCGAGGGAGGCGGCCAGGCTGCTCGCCCGGAAGCCGACGCCCACCCCGCGCAGCGACACCCCGCCGCCCCACAGCATCGCGAACCCGAGCGACGAAGCCACCGTGATCGAGATGCTGAAGAGCAGGACGAGGGAGACCGCCGGGCCCGCGTCGGCCCCCCACGCGTCGACGCGGTTCAGCGACATCAACCGGAAACCGTCCAGCAGCCCGAGCGCGCCCGACCAGCCCACGACCGCCCAGGCCAGCGTCGTGGGCACGCCGAGCAGCCACAGACGCAGGCCTGGGCGGCGGGCCCGCCGGGAGTCTTCCGGCAGGCCGAATTCGAAGGTCCCGAACATGCCTACCGCCTAACCGATCGGGCCGAACACGGCGACCTTCGCCGGGTCGGCGGGGTCGACGCGGGCTTCGTGCCGGGTACCGGGCGCGTACTGCTGGAGCGTCGCCAGCGGCGTGATCAGCTGCGTCACCGTCCGGTAGGTGGTGCCGTCGGCGCGGGTGACCTCGAGCGTCGCCGTGTACTGCGCCTGTCCGGCGATCTTCCGCCCGGTCGGCTCCAGCCCGCGGACCGCCAGGGTGGCCGGCTCGCAGGTGTCGTAGAGCCGCCGCAGTTCGGTGCCGTAGGCCTGCAGTTCCTGCTGCTGGCGCAACTGCTCGTCCATCGGCAACGCCAGGAACGCCGCCATGTCCGGGTCGGCGTTGAGGCTCCGGAACGCCTGCGCGGCCAGCTGCGGAGTCGGCAGCTGCGGCGTGATGTCGTGGCCCTGCGCGGCGGCGGCCTGCCGGAACTGCTCCGCGTGGCGCTGGAAGTCCTGCTCTCCCCGCGCCATGCCCTGCTGCGTCGCGTCGTTGATCTTGTCGCGGATCTTCTTGAACATCGGGTGCCGCCTTTCGCCGTGTCGTTCGTGCTGGACACAGCTTCGGCGGCCCGTCCCGCTACCGAACCCAGGTTTTCCCGTCGTCGGTCGCGTCGAGGCAGGTCAGCGGCGCCCAGAAGACCGGAGAGGTCGCCGGTTCGGGGTTCTCGCGCCAGCGGGCGAGCCGGGAACGCTGCCAGGCACACAGCTCGGTGACCGGATCCTCACCGGCGAGCGCGGTGTCCACGGCGATGACCAGTTCGGACATCGGGTCCGCGCCGGGTACGGCGGCCGACGTCGGCAGCGCCCAGACGGTGGCGGCGACCAGACCGGCCCCGGCCGCGACGGCGGCGAGCAGCACTCCGAACGGTTCGGCGAGGCCGAAATCGCTCGCGCTGGCACAGCCGATGAGCGCCACCCGCGCGGGAATGTCCATTTCGGACAGTGCGAGGTCGGCGGCGGTGAACGGCCGGTGCGCGCCGATCGGGGCGGCCGTACCCGGAAGATCGGCCGCACAGGACAGATGCAGGGCGGTCTGCGCGCCGTGCTCATCGCGGACGCGGCTGACGTGCCCGACGAACACCAGCCGCGAACAAGGCCCCGCCACGAGTTCCGCGAGCAGGCGGCGGTCGGTGTCGGTGCGGCGCACCAGATCGAGCCCGCGTCCGGCGGCGGGAAGGACCGGCCCCTCGGCGAGCCGCTCGTCGAGATGGCGGATCAACGGTGAGGTCGCGTCCTGTTTGCCGAGCACGGAGCCCAGCTCGCCGAACGCGCTCTGGCCGGGGATGCGCGGGTCGAGCAGGTAGACCGGCGGGCCGTCGGCCGAGGACGGGCGACGCGGGATCGCGGACGGGGCGAGCAGCGAAACGTCGGCGACGTCGAGGACGCGCTCGTCGCCGTCGAAACAGAGGCCGAGCTCGTCGATTTCCAGCACGCGATCGGCCCGCCGGTCGGGCAGCGCCAGCAGTCCCCACGGGACACCGGCGAGGCTCGGCGACGGCTGGATCCGCAGGAGCGGGCGGTTTCCCCCGGCGGCGGCACGACGGAGTCGCTCGACCAGGTCGGCGGGCAGGAGGTTGAGCGCGAGCACACGGGCCAGGCGTTGTTCCCCGGCGAAGCTCCCGAACGCGTCTTCGCCCAGCGAGCGCCGGACCGCGTCGGCCACGCTTTCGCCTTCGTGCGGTGTCGGGGACGCGGCGTCCAAGACCTGGCGGGCGGTCCCGACCAGGGCGAAGCCGATCGGGTGCGTGTGGACGGTGTCGAGGTCCTCGGTGGTCCGCCAGGTGAGGAAGGTGTGCCCGGCGTCGGCGAAGCGCAGGAGGAAAGTCTCGCGCCCGGGCTTCGCGGCGGGCCAGGTCTCGACGGTGCCGGTGACCGGACGAGGCAGCCGGTACCGCTCGGCGGCGACGGCGAGCCACCGGTCCAGTTCCATGGGCGACGACGGCGACCAGCGCAGCGCGGGCGGCGGGGCGAGCCGCAGCGGAAGCGACGAAGTCACGGAACCCAGTGCCGCCAACGGAAGCCCCTCGGTGACCGGGCCGACTTCGAGACTGGGAAGCGCGCCGGTGAGGCCCAGTGTGGGCTCCTCCGTGCCCGTGTACGCGCCGACGGCACAGGTGCGCTCGACGAGTTCCGCCGCGAGCCTCGGCTCCTCGAGCTGGGCCAGCAACGCGAGCGCCATCCCCATCGTCGGGGCCGCGATGTCCCGCGCCCACGCCGTGCGCGCTTCCGGCGAGACGAACTCGAACCGGTATTCCGCTGCCGCGAGCGTCAGCGGGAGCAGCAGATCCAGCACCGCGGGCAGGTCTTCTCCACGGGCGAACCCGATCGACGCCGCCACGAAATCCGTGTGCAGGAGATCCGCCCAGTCCCCCGCCGTCCGCGCCGATTCCCTCGCGCGGTGCGCGTGGTCCTCCGCCGTCGCCCAGTCGCCTTCCGCGGCCGCGCAGCGGGCCAGTGCCGTGTCCACGAGGCGCAGACCCGGACCGTCGCCGTTGGCTGTCCGGATCGCTCCCGCGTGTTCGAACTGCGCTCTGGCCTGCGAGACGTCGCCCGCGTGCAGCAGCAACATGCCCAGCGCGTGGCTCGCCTCCGCGACGTCGCCGGTCAGGCCCGCCGCCGCGAGTTCGTCGCGGGCGGTGACGATCGCGGTGACCGCGCCGGGGAAATCACCCGCGAGGGCGCGGGCCTCCGCCAGCCCTATGCCCATCTTGGCGGCCATCGGGCTCCCAGCGTGCTGAGCCGTCAGCCTCAGGAGGTCCGCCCGCGCGTCGGCGTCCTCACCACCCGCCTGGCGGATCCTGGCACGTTCGGCCCTGACCATGGCCTGCTGGTGCACGACCCGCTCGCGGACCTCGTCGTTCTCGGCGAGCGCGTCCAACGCCGCCAGGATCTCGTCGATCGCCGTCCGCGCGCCGGCGAAATCCCCGGCCGCGATCTGCACCCGCACGTCGAAGATCCTCAGTTCCAGCTCGTCGACCCCGTGGACGTCGAGCAGCTCGGGCGGATACTGGTCCGGTCCCGCCTCCTTGCGGAATGCCGCCCGGCGCCGCTGCCCGGCGATCAGCTCGCGTGCCTTGGCGACGTCACCTTCCTCGGTGGCCAGGGAGATGAGCACGCGCTCGGCGACCTCGCGGGAGCCTTCGATCATCCGTGCCTCGGCATACTGTCCGAAGTGGACGATGGCGACGGCGCTCACCTTGAAGACGTTGAGCACGGCTTCGGCGCATTGCCGCGCGTTGCGCAGATCGCCCGCCGAATAGCAGAGCGTGGCCAGGTCGCTGACCGCGGCGAGTTCCAGATCCGTCCGGTCGAGCCGCTGCGCGATCTCCCGCATCCGGGCGTACTTCCGTTGCGCGTCCGCGACGTTCCGCGTGACAGCCAGTCGTTTGGCCTCGTCTTGGACCTTGGCCGCCTCCACCAGCAGCTTCCGGTACTGGCGTTCGGACAGCGAGCAGGCGGGGAGTTCGCCGTACGGGGCCGGATCGAGACCGAAATACCGTGCGACGCAACGACAGTTGTACCCGTGCGAGCTCGCGGGGCCCAGTTCGGGCGGAAGCGGGCGATCCGGCGGGTTCCGGGGCGGCGGCATGCCGACGAGCACGTCAGAACTCCTCATCGGCGGAAGCGGCCGCCGCCCGTTCGGCCAGCGTCCTGAGCTCGGGCGGGCGGGCCCGCACGAGCGCGACCACCTCCGCCCGGTCTTCCGCCGTGGTCCCGGCGACACTCTCGTCCGCCACCCCGACGACGACGGCGATCTGTCCAGGTGGGACACGCGCCGCCAGCCGGGCCGCGGTCTCGTCCAAGTTGGTCGTGCCGCTGAACCGACCGGCGCCCAGCTCCAGCGGCACCTCCGCGAACGACTCGCCCTCGTGGCTCGCGAACGCGCTGATCGCCGCGTCGGCGAACGCGCCCGCGACGACGACTTCGAGCCGGGTGGCGGCCGCGGCGGCGACGATCCGCCAGCTCACCGTGTCCTCGCCGGCGTCCAGGATCCCTGGCGGGACCCGCGCCCAGTCGACGCTCGCCCGTCCGCTCGCCAGTATGCCTTCGCCGGGCGCCACCGGATCGAGGCCCGCGGCCAGTGCGTACGCTTTTTGGCTCGGTGCCGGGGTTTCCACGCGCGCCGCGACTTCGGCGCGCACGACGTCGTCTTGCTCGTCGAACCAGGCGGCAAGGCGGGTGCACAGTCCCCGGACGTCGTCGGCGACCGGCCCCGCCGCTGCCAGGAGGGCTCCGTCCGCGACCGCCGCGTCGAACAGTTCCGCCGGAGAGGCTTCGAAACCGTCGAGAAGCCCTTCGGCCAGGTCCTCGACGTCGACCGTCGCGACCGCCGTTTCGAGGTCCAGCAACGCCGGGTCCAGCGACGGGACTCCGAGCGAGGGGCCGGCGGGCCACCAGCGCCGGAGCCACAACAGCAGCGCGAGCCTGCCCAATTCCGGCCGGGCGGGAAGATCCGCGTGGCCCTGGGCGAGCGCGGCGAGACTCGCTTCCGCGCCCACGAGCCGGGTCAGCCACGGTTCGGCGGCTCCGGCGTCGCTGAGCTCGACGCGCATCGTGGTCGTCCTGCCCGCGAGGAGATCGGCGAGGGCGAAACGGATGAGACCGCCGTCGGCCGCGACGACGGGCGTGTGCACCGGATGCGTCACGACACGGCCTCCAGATCCGGCAGGCGGGCCATGAGCGCGCGGCGCACCTTCGTCCGGAGGTCCAGTGACGTCGAGCGGACCACTCCGGTGACGAGGTCGCGGACGTCGGCGGCGTCGGCGGGAAGGTCGCCGCGGACGTCGAAGCCGTGAAGCCGGACCCACAGCCTGCCGAGGAAGTGCTTGGCGAACTCGCGAAGATCACGCAGGAGTTCGGCGTCGGGCCGCGGGGTGAGCGGGGTGGCCCCGGCCAGCGCGCGGCGGGCGTGCAGGACGTAACCCTCCCGCGCGACCTGCGCGTTGAGCCGCCGCGCGAATTCGGGGACCCCGGCGGGGGCCGCGCCGTCGAGCGGCCGCAGCGCGGGGGCGAGGACGACACCCAGCGCGAAGCACGCGGCCAGCGCGGGCAGGCCGAGCCCGAATCCGGCGGCGACCCGGGTGAGTTCGTCGTCGACGAGGTCCTCGACGGGAGGCCGCTCGTCCGGCGGAAGACGGCGCAGGGTGGCGCGCACGCGGCGTTCGACACTGCGTTCGAGGAGTTCGGCGCCGGTTTCGTCGCGCCGGTTCAAGGGCGGGACGGCGGTGCGATCTCCGCGCTGCAGACCGAGATCCGGCGCGGGCAGCCCGGAGATCTCCCGGACGATCTCGCTGAGCTCGCGTGCCCCGCCCGGCTCCCTCAGCCCGAGCCCGAGAGCGTGCCCGGCGGCCGAATCGGCGAGGGTTCGCCAAGCGGCGTCGGAAAGATCGTCGACGAACGTCCGGAGCGCGGCGATGTCTTGTGGCACAACGGTTTCGGCGGCCCAGCGGCGACGCAACTCCGCGGTCAGCCGCGTCTCGTGCCGCGGATCCGCGAGATACGCGGTGAGCCGATCCACGCCCGCCGCGCCGCCCTCGCCATGGAGATCCCGCAAGGCCGCCGCAGCCGTCGCCGCCGCGTCGGGCCCCGGCGAGCCGAAGCCCGTCGCCAGTTCATACGCCAGGGGGAAACAGACGTCCTGCACATTGCCCGCCGTGATGCGCAGGGCGCGGCGCTGACGTTTGAGGTGGGTGAACCACGCGGCCGTCGCGCGCAGCCTGTCCGCGTCGGCCAGCAGGAGTTCCGTCAACTCCGCCGCCGTCGCCGCGTCCAGCACGGGACGACCGAGCCGGGGACGCGCCGCCGTGCGGATCACCAGCGGGTCGATGATCTTCTTGATCGTGCGGGTCAGCGGGCCGCCGTCGGCGGAGGAGAGGACCTCGACGCCGTCGATCCGTTGCCACGCCTGCGCGAGAACGGCCGACCTCAGCCGGGGTTCGCCCGATGCCGTCATCGCCCTCCCTCACGCGCTGATCACAACTCTATCCGAGGCCGGGCCTCACCCTGATGCCCGAAAGACTCCACCGAGCAGACGACGCGAACCGCCCTGCTCGTCCCTAGTCTGTCAGGTCGTGAATGACGCCGTTCCCGTCGATTACGAGAGTGATCCCGGACGCTTCGCGGCCAATGTGCTCTCGACCGCGTGGTTCTCCTCGTGCGGCGACGTCCATCCGGAGATCGCCGCCGGCTTCGCGACCGAAGGATGTTCACTGGTGCTGGACGTCGGAGGCGGCACCGGAGCGCTTTCCCGGCTGCTGGTACGCCGGAACGTGCCGACGGTGGTGGCCGACCTGGCGTCGCACGTGTCCCACGCGCCCGGATACTCCGTCCAGGCCGATGTGACCGGCCTTCCCTTCCGCGAAGCGACCTTCGACGGTGCGGCCGCGTTGTGGATGCTTCACCATGTGCCCGACCCGGTGGAAGCGCTCACCGAGGTGAGGCGGGTCCTCTCCCCGGGTGGGCTGCTGGCCGTCTCAGCGTCGAGCCGGTGGAATGACCCCGAGCTGGCGTGGGCGCTGCCTCGCTGGGGCCGGGCGTCGAGCTTCGACGCGGAAACCGCCGAACCTCTGCTGGGCAAGGTGTTCGAGGTCGAGTCGATCCGAGCCTGGGACGCCCGATTGGTGACGCTTCCCGATCGCGCCGCGGTCGCGCTGTTCCTCCGCGGCCGGGGCCTGCCCGAGCCGTCCGCGTGGCGGCTGGCCACCAAGACGGCGGTGCCTTTGTCGCTGACGAAACGGGGACTGGTCGCTTGGGCACGGAAACGCTAGCCGGTCGGCTGGGACCTCGTGGACGCTTGCCGCTACTTGGGCGCAAGCCGTCAGTTGCCGCTTTTCGGCGACGGGCCGGAACGCTGAAGCCTAGCCCGCACAAGCCGTCCGTTGCCGCTTTCCGGCGACAGGCCAGAACCCTGAAACCCAGCCCCCACACCGCCCGTCACCACATTCCGGCGACAGGCCAGAACCCTGAAACCCAGCCCCACACCGCCCGTCACCACATT
>NZ_JPLW01000002.1:153571-207855 GCF_000754115.1 Amycolatopsis sp. MJM2582 | reverse complement strand
CCGGCGACGGACTCAGAAGGGTGGCGGCTCGTCGCTTCCCGGGCGGGGTTCGTGCAGCGGCGGAGGAGCGCTGTCGTAACGCTGCCCGGTCGGTGTGGTGATCGTCAGAGTGCCATCGGAGGCGAGGTGGTAGATCCAGCCGGGTTCGTCTTTCAACCGGTGGTCGCGGCGGCAGAGGTCGATGAGGTCGGTGTCGGTGGTGTGCCCGCCGTGCTGCCACGGCACCGCATGATCGAGATCGCACGCCTGAGCCGGGCGATGGCAGCCGGGTCTTCGGCACTCCCGATCCCGCACCCGCACGAACTCGGCCAAACCCGCGGTCGGTCGGTACCGGTCCCGGCCGAGATCGAGCACTTGCCCGGACAGCGGATCGGTGACGATCCGCCGCAACACACTGTTCCCACCCGTGGCGATCTCCCTGGCCAACGTGGCGGGGATCGTGCCGTGCCCGGCCAGCTCCGCCGGATCCTCATTCAGCCCGAGATAGGTGAACAAATCCATATAGAGAAACACTTCGCTGCGCTCACTCGCCCCGCCCTGGCCGCCGAGCAGGAGATCGAGCGCGACATCCGCCCGCAACTGGTCCAACGTACGAGTCTCGCCACGGGTTCTGAGTGCGCGCGCTTCACGGTCGATCCGCTGATACGCGGCAGCGACCTTCTCCACCGGCCCATCCTCCACCTCGATCGACGCCACCCCCGTCTCACCATGCCGCATCGTGAGGCGGCGGCCTTCACGGTGCTGCTCGGCCCGTTTACCGGCACCCTCAGGGTCGATCGTGTTCGCCGCATGGTTCGCGGCTTTCCGGACCTGATCCGGGTTCTTGTCCCCGATCCGGTTCTCTAGCACGGCGTCGACCGCGCGAGCGTCCTTGTCGGAGAGCCAGGCGGTGGCCGTGGCGACCTTCATCGCGCTGAACCCGGCCAGCTTCCCCTCATCCATCAAGCTCAGCGTGCGGGGCAGGCGGGTGGTCAGCGCGTCGGCGGCGGCGACCAGCGCACCGGCGTGATTGTCCACAAGGGACAACTCAAGCGCGACCTCCTGCGCCATACTCCGCGCACCCTCACGATGACGGTTCAACTGCGCCAACGCCCGAAACCGCACCGCCTCCAAGCGCGCGATCCCCGCCGACGCGGCTTGCGCCAACGCCACGCAATCCTTGTCATCCAAAGAATCCACCACGGAGTTCACCGCGGCCAACACCTCGGGATCGGTGAGACTTTCCAAGAGCGCCACAGGCGCGGAATGAGTATCCACCCCACAAACCTACGACCCACCACCGACAATTCCCGACCCCACGAACAACCAAAGCATCGCCGATTTTCGGCAACAAAACCGGCGGCCCATCACATCTCCCGCCAATGAGTCGCCGCAGGCAAAACCCTAGCTCGCTTGAACCTCACGAAGCCGCGCGTACACCTCCGCAGCCCTCGGCGCACCGAGTTCGTTGAAGATGTTCAACGCGTCACCCCAGCAGGTCTTCGCCCACTCGGTTTCGCCCTTTCTCGCCCAGAGCTGCCCCAAGTGGTCCAGCGCCGCCGCTTCACCATAGCGATCTCCCATGTCGCGACGTAGTTCCAAGGCCCGCTTCAGCTGCCCTGCGGATTCGCCGCTCCGGTCGATCTTCTGGAAGACGAGGGCCAGCCCCACCAGTGTCTCCGCTTCGCCGTAGCGGTAGCCGATCCGATGGCGGATGTCCAAGGCCTGCCGGAGGTTCTCGTAAGCCTGGTCGAATCGGCCCAGCCCATGGTTCGTGAGGCCGAGGAAATGCAGTGTCTGCGCCGCGCCCCATTCGTCACCGAGGAGCCGGAAGACCTCCAGCGCGTCTGTGTGGTGCCCGAGGGCTTCGGCGAACCGGCCCTGCTCGTGGTACGCGATTCCGAGACTGATCAGCGCCTGGCCCTGCCCCCAGGAATCGTCGATCCGCCGCCGGATCGCGAGCGCCGACTCCAAATACGCCAACGCCTCTTCGAACCGGCACAGATCCCGGTGCGCGATGCCCAGTCCGGCCAGCAGGGAAGCCTCGCTGAACTGGTCGGAGCATCGTCTCGCGGCCTCGACGCCCGCTTTGTAGGTGGCGATCCAGTCGGCCCACGGTTTCCGCAAGGTGAAGAACGCCCACAGCGCGAGCGGCAGCCTGCACGCGATCGAGCACCAGTCCGCGGCCAGCGCGGCGTGCACCGACGCGACCAGATTGGCCTGTTCGGCCTCGCACCAGGCGAGTGCTTCCCCGTAGGTGCCGAATTCGAGCTTGCCGGAGACATCCGGGGAGACTTCGAGAGCGACACGTCTTCGCATGGGTGTGAGCACCCGGTCCGCCGAATCGGCGCAGGCGAGATACCACTCGAGCAAACGCCGAGGCGATTCCTCGCGTTCTTCGGCGGACTCCTCCGCGTCGACACGTTCCTTCGCGTACACGCGCAGCAGGTCGTGGAAACGAAATCTGTCGTGATCGACTTCGCTCAGCAGGCATCCCGCGGTGAGCTTGTCGAGCCTGCGCCGGACATCGGCCGCGGGCAAGCCGACAAGCACGGACGCGGTGGCCACGCTGACGGTCGGCCCGGGATGCAGGCCGAGCATCCGGAAGACGCGGGCCGTGGCGGGATCCAAGGCTTGGTACGACCACGAGAACACCGGCCGCAGGGCGGACATTTCGTCGTCACCCGTTTCGAACGCGTCGAGTCTTCGTGCCTCCGACCGGAGTTCCCCGAGAAGATCCGCCAGCCTCAGATACGGATGCGCCGCCACTCGCTCGCCGGCGATCCTCACCGCCAGTGGCAGATGCCCGCACAGATCCGCGAGCTCCCTGATCGCGCCGGGTTCGCCGTCCGCCCGGCGCGCTCCGATCGCCGTCCGGAGCAGGGTCTCCGATTCGGCGGGCATCAGCATGTCCAAGGTGATCCGGCGGGCACCGTTGGTCACGACGAGGCCCGACAGGCTACTGCGGCTCGTCACCAGCACGAAACAGCCGGGCGTGCTGGGCAGCAGCGGGCGCACCGCGTCCGGTGAGGTGACGTTGTCCAGCACGATGACGAACCGGCGATCGTTCAGCAACGAGCGGAAGAGCGCCGACTTCGCCTCCAGGCTTCGCGGGATCTTCTTCCCGGGAACTTCGAGCGCACGCAGGAAACCGGCGAGAACTTCGGGTGGCGTACTGGCCGGACCCGGCGCGTAGCCGTGAAGGTCGCAGTAGAGATCGCCGTCGGGAAAACGCTCGCGCTGCGCGGACGCCCATTGCACGGCCAAGGCGGTCTTCCCCACCCCCGGCGCGCCCGCGATGATCGCGATCGCGTTGGAGCGGCCGTCTCCTCGGTCCGCGATCGCGCTGATTTTCGCCAATTCCGTTTCCCGCCCGACGAACGTCGCGGTCACCGACGGGAGCTGATGCGGGGTCAGCGGAGAACCGTCACCGCGCCCGGGGGACTCGTCGTACCAACGATCCATACCGGGAAATCGCGCCGGGACGGACCGTTGTCGCGAGTTCCCGGGGTTCCCACCTGAATGGCGCAGGTCGAGACGGCAGGGCAAAGACCCTGAACGCGGCCGTTCGGTCTAACTTTCGTCCGTTCTGTACAGACTTTCGTTGACTTCGATCGAAAGTCCTCTTAGGTTCAGCGGCGTCACAGAGGTGCTCCGCCGCCGACCCGAGGAGCAACGATGCTTCCGTTTGTCCGCAAGCGCTTCAACCGGTCCATCGTCGCCTCGTTGGCGCTGGTCACGGCATTGACCGGGCTGACGACAGTCCCGGCCGAAGCGGCCATCCCACCCCAGCAACCCGGTGTCACGCTCCGCACGTACGACCTCCAGCGTGAGCTCACCAAGCTCTGCGCGATCAAATCCGGCCAGACCCCCAACGTCGACAAGTTGATGCCGACGATCAACTGGACCACCACCGCCGACTTCGGTCTGGACGAGCGGTTCGTCTCCGAGGTCATCGGGAACATCAACATCGCCACCGCGGGCCAGTACGAATTCCGGCTCACCAGCGACGACGGCTCCCGGCTCCGGATCGACGGCCAGACGGTGATCAACCACGACGGCCTGCACGGGGCGACCCCGGCCACCGGGTCGGTGCAGTTGAGCACCGGGTATCACGCGTTGCGGATCGACCATTTCGACAACACCAACGATCAGCAGGTCACCCTCGAATGGCGGCCGCCGGGCGCGGCGGATTTCGCGCTCGTGCCGAATTCGGTGCTCAGCACCGACGCCGACGTCGTGCGGGTGACCTCGCCCGGGCGCAAGGAATGCGAAGGCGCCACGGACTCCCCCGGTGATGGCCTGCCGCTCAACGGCGTCCACCCCGGCTTCACGCTGACGAACCTGCGTCCCGAGGGATTCCAGCCGCAGGTCACCGGCATGGACTGGCTCCCGGACGGACGGCTCGCGATCGCCACGTGGGGCGGCTCCGACAAGGTTCTCGGCGAGGTCCACCTGCTGAGCAACGTCAGCGGGAACACCGACCCGAGCAAGGTCCGCACGCAGCGCGTCGCCAGCGGGCTCAAGGAACCGATGGGCGTCAAGTACGTCGACGGCAAGCTGTACGTCTCGGAGAAGACGCGGCTCGTCGAACTGAACGACACCAACGGCGACGGCGTGACCGACGACTACCGCACGGTCGCCACCTGGCCGTTCGGCGGCAACTTCCACGAGTTCGCGTTCGGCCTGCTGTACAAGGACGGCTACTTCTACGCCAACCTTTCCGTCTCCATCAACTACGGCGGCGCCACCACCGACCCGCAGCCCGCGAAGAACCGCGGCACGACGATCAAGGTGAACAAGGCCACCGGCCAGGTCTCCTACATCGCCGGCGGGCTGCGTACACCGCACGGCATCGGCTGGGGACCGGAAGGCGACGTCTTCGTCACCGACAACCAGGGCGGCTGGCTTCCCGCGAACAAGCTCGTCCGGATCAAGCAGGACCGCTTCTTCAACCACTACACCAATCCCGCGGGCCCGTTCGACGCGAAGCCGGTGACCGCGCCCGTTTTGTGGTTGCCCCACAACGAGATCGCGAACTCGCCGAGCAACATGGTCATGCTGCCGACGGGCCCGTTCGCCGGGCAGATGGTGTACGGAGACGTGACCTACGGCGGGCTGCAGCGAGCTTTCCTGGAGAAGGTCAACGGCGAGTACCAGGGTGCGGTCTTCCGCATGACCCAGGGCCTCGAGTCGGGTGTCAGCCGGATCAGCCTCGGCCCCGACGGCGCGATCTACACCGGCGGGATCGACGGCGGCGGGAACTGGGGCCAGCCCGGCAAACTCGCCTACGGCCTCCAGAAGGTGACGCCCAACGGCACGAACGCCTTCGACATCCGGGCGATGCGGGCCGTCGCGGGCGGATTCGAACTGGAGTACACCCAGCCGCTGTCGGCCGGGACCGCGCAGAACCTCGCGGCGAAGTACCAGGCACAGCAGTGGCGCTACCAGCCCACACCGGCCTACGGCGGGCCGAAGATCGACGAGCAGACGTTGTCCGTCACGTCCGCGAGCCTGTCGGCCGACCGCAAGAAGGTCACGCTGCAGGTGGCGGGTCTGAAGGCCGGGCACGTCGTCCACCTGCGCTCGCCGCGTCCGTTCGCGTCGGAGTCCGGTACGGCGCTGTGGAGCACGGAAGCCTGGTACACGCTCAACTCCCTGGTCGGCGGTCCGCCGGCGAGCACGACCTACGAGGCGGAGCGGGCCGCGCTGAGCGGTGGCGCGGGGACGAACACGAACCACGCCGGCTACACGGGCACCGGTTTCGTCGACGGCTACTGGAACCAGGGCGCCGCGACGACGTTCACCGTGAACGCGCCGAAATCCGGTGCCTACAACGCGGCCTTGCGCTACTCGAACGGCCCGGATCCGGCGCCGGGGACCAAATCGGTGACCGTCTACGTCAACGGGATGAAGGTGAAACAGGTCCGGCTCGCGAGCACCGGCAACTGGGACACCTGGAACACCCAGCCCGAGACGCTCGACCTCAAAGCCGGAGCGAACACGATCTCCTATCGCTACGACACGGGCGACGCGGGCAACGTCAACCTCGACAGTCTCACCCTGACCGAGTCCCGGCGCATCACGTTGTTCAAGGGCACCGATCTGAACGCGTGGGAGAAACGCGCGGGCGGCGCGGCGACCTGGCCGGTGTCCGGCGGCGCGATGGAGTCGAACGGCGGGGACATCCGCACGAAGCAGCAGTTCGGCGACTTCCGGCTGCACGTCGAATGGAACGAGCCGAACTATCCGCCGGAGGTCACCGGACAGCAAAGGGGCAACAGCGGCGTCTATCTCCAGGAACGCTACGAACTGCAGGTGCTCGAATCCTTCGGGGACACCACGCTCGCCAACAACGAGGCGGGCGCGATCTACTCGAAGAAGGCGCCTGACCGGAACATGGCGACGGCGCCGGGCACCTGGCAGACCTACGACGTCACCTTCCGTGCCGCCCGGTTCGACGGTGCCGGGAACAAGACCGACAACGCCCGTGTGACCGTGGTGTGGAACGGCGTCGTGGTCCACGACGACGTGGCGATCGACGGCGGTACGGGCGACAGCATCCCGGAAAGCGCGGCACCGGGCGCGATCCGCTTGCAGGACCACGGGGATCCTGGTGAGAACCCGCGGTTCCGCAACATCTGGATCGAGCCCATCGGCTAGTACGCATTGCGCGTGAAGGCCTCCTTCCCTCGGCTGAGCCGAGGGAAGGAGGCCTTCACGGACTTTGTCAGCGGCGGCAGGGGCGGAGGTCCACTCCTCCCGTCGTCTGCCCGGCGGTGACCGGAATCGGCGTGGCGGAAGCGAAATCGGCCGCGTCGCGGTACCAGCAGTCGGCATCGATGTAGTGCTTGATCTTGACGTTCTGCGTGGTGAGACCGTTGACCGTGTACTGCCCGTTCGAATCCGAATTGGTCGCGTCCAGGATGTCGCCGGTGCGCGCGCTGTAGGCGTAGACGTAGCCGAAGGTCGGCTTGCCGTCCTTGTCGAGGATCCGTCCGCTGACCGCGCCGTTCGGCACCAGCGCGGCGTTCTCGGTCACGGTCGCGCCGGACCGCACCCACACCGGACGGGCGGCGAACCGGTCCGCGCCGCCTCCCGACCACTGCCACGCGTAGTCGCCCCGCGAGGACGCGAATTCGAGCGGCCACTTGTACGGCCCGAGGCCCTTGATCGTGTAGACCCCGCCGTCGCGGCTGCAGTTCACGTCGAAGCGGAAGCCGATCCTGGGATCGACCGCGTACGGGTAGACGCAGACGCCGTTCACCGGCGCCCCCGTGGCGCGATCGGTGACCTTGCCGGTGATCGCGCCGGCGGGATCCATCTTGATGTCCGCGGTCGGGACGGCCTTGCCGAGTTCGGCGGTGACCGTGCGGGCCTGCCCGATGTCGCCGGTGCCGCCGTCCGGCCCGGCCCACTGGATGCCGTAGCGCTCGTCGAGCGGCTTGACCAGCAGTTTGTACGCGCCGGGTTCGATCGGCCCGATCACCAGTTTTCCGTTCGCGTCACTGCAGTAGTACTGATAGTCGGCGTCGAGGACACCGACGATCGGAAGGGCGTAGGTGTCGACGCAGATCCGCTCCAGCGGCGCCTTGGTCTTCGCGTCCCGCACGGTGGCCACCACCGACGCGGCGGGTTTCATCGACGCCCGGAAGTCGGTGGTCTGCCCGGGAGCCAGATCGACATGCTGCCAGTTGACCGGGTAATGCGTACCGTCCGGACCCCATACGCTCAGCGTGTAGTAGCCGAACGGCGGCATGTCCTCGTACAGCATGGCTCCGTCGGCGCCCGCGCACTTCCGCAGCTCCGGCGGATGCCCTTGCTCGACCTGCGAGCACGCACCCGCGACGGGCGCTCCGGTCTTCTCGTCCGTCGCGACCACCCGGAGCTTTCCGTACGGCGCCATGGCCTCGTCGACGACAGCGACCTGACCCTCCTCGACCGCGAAGGTGTCCGCGCCCGGGAAGCTCGACTTCTGCCGGATCCATTGCGTGCGATCGCCGTAGGTGACCGCCATCGTGTAGGTGTCCGCCTTGACACCGCTGAACGAATACGTGCCGTCCGCCGCGGTGAGGACCGTCGACCACCACCGCTGGTTCTGGTCGGTGAGGCTCACCGAGGCACCCGCGGCGGGCTTTCCCTCGGCGGTGATCTGCCCGCGGACCGTGGCCGTGCCCTGCCGCAACGAGAAGTCCAGACCGTGCGGCAGGTCCAGCACCTCGGCGGCGAGCGCGCTTCCCCTGTTGTACGCCCAAAGCTCGGCGTACCCGGCGGCGGTCGCGCGGGCCTTGTACTTGCCGGGTGCGACACCCGCGATCTCGTAGCGGCCGTCCGCGCCCGCGCACCCCGAACCCGTTTCCTTCAGGTCGAGATCGAACAGCGTCACACACGCCCCGGCCACCGGCTCACCGGAGTCGGCGGCCTTGACCACCCCGGCCACGATCCCTTCGTCGGCCATCGCCGGACCGGTCGTCAGCAGCGCGACGATCGGGATGGCGGCGGCCAGGAACAACGCTCTCTTCATCGGAAGCTCCCCTCAGTGTCCCGCCAACGATGGCGCCGGGGAGCCGCCCGTGTCTGCGTCATCTGACACAGACACCTAGGCCATGTCGTCCGCCAGGACTTCGCGCGCCACGAGCACGCCACCGACGAAACCGACCGGCATCACGATCAGCGCGGCGAACGGGATCAGGCACAGCAGTGACACGGGAAGCCCCAGCCCGAGGGCGAGCGCGCGGTGCCGTCGCAGCACCAGCCGGCGCTGCTTCAGGCCCATTCCGCGCCGGTAGAACGGCACGGCGATCAGTTCCAGCGCCAGGAACCACGCCGTCACCAGGGCCAGCAGGACCGGCACCACGGTCTGCCCCACCACGGGGATGAAGCCCGCGATCAGCAGCGGGATCGTGAACAGGAGCGAACGCAGCACCAGGGCAAGGCCGTCCTTCAGGCCCATCACCAGCAACCGCCACCCCGACAGGTCCACCGCGCCGGGCACGCCGCCGAGATCGTCCTCGACCTTCTCGGCGATGTGCTCGTAGAACGGCCCGCCGACGGCGAGGGTGATCGCCGTGAAGCCGATCATGGCGATCGCCAGCACCGCGCCGAACACCGCGACGCCGACCGCCACCCGGATCGTCGTCCGCCAGCCCGGCGACCAGTCGTCGGCGAACGGCGTGATCAGCAGCGAGAGATCGTCGATCCAGAACGCCAGCGCGACGATCCCGCCGATCAGCAGCACCGTGGTCAGCAACGCGGGCAGCGCGCCGATCAGCAGCAGTCTCGGCGACCGCGCCAGGATGCCGAGGCCTCGCCCGAACATCCGGATACCCCTGAAAAAGTCCCGCACCGGACATTTCTACCAGTGCGGGCGCCGGCCGGGGTCGAGCAGGTTCTCCGGCGCGTACTGGGCCTTCGCGTCGCCGAAGCGCTCACGCCAGGACGGACATAGGCGATTTTCACCGACGCGAACGCCGGTGTCCCGCTGCGAAATTGGTGGCGTGACGGACACCTTGGCACCGACGGGGCGGGCTCGCGGCACCGTGCTGGCCGCCGCGCCCCTGACCATCATGGCCGCGGCGATCATCGCGCCCAGCTTGCCCGCGATGCGGGAGGACTTCGCGGATACGCCCGGTTCGGGTCTTCTCGTCCGGTTGGCGCTGACCGTGACCTCGCTCGCGATCGCGATCAGCGCGCCCCTCTCCGGGATCGTCGCGGACCGCGTCGGACGCCGCCCGCTGCTCTTGACGGGTCTGGGGCTCTACGCGGTTTCCGGTACGGCCGGGTTCTTCGTGGACGACCTCTACCTGCTGTTGATCACCCGGGCGGCGCTCGGACTGGCCGTCGGCGGGATCATGACCGCGGTCAGCACCCTGATCACCGACTGGTTCACCGGCGGACGCCGTGCCTCCTTCCTCGGTCTGCAGCAGGCTTTCGCGAGCCTGGGCGGCGTCGTCTTCCTGCCGCTGGCCGGACTACTCGCCACCGTGAGCTGGCATGCCCCGTTCTGGATCTACTCGGTCTCGGCGATCGTGGCGGTCTTCGCGATCGTGTCGCTGCGCGAACCGGAACGGAACAGCCCCGCGGTCGGCGAAGGCGGCCGGCTGCCCGCCCGCGTCGTCGGGGTCTACGTCCTGGCGTTCGTGGTGACCCTGGCCTTCTACATGGCCCCGACCCAGTTGCCGTTCCTGTTGGAGGGTTTCGGCAGCGGGCCCGTCGTCGTCGGCGCCGTGGTCGCCGGGAGCACCTTGACCGGCGTCGTCGGCGCGCTGGCCTTCCCGCGGCTGCGCCGGCGCCTGGGCCCCACCGCGATCACCACCGTCAGTGTCGCGCTCATGGGCGCGGGCTGGCTGGTGATCGGGACCGCGGGAACCGTCGCGCAGGTCGTGACGGGACTGCTCGCGGGCGGTGGTCACCGGGATCTTCCTCGGCCAGTTCCTGTCCCCGCTCGTCGTCCAACCCCTCGTCCAAGGCATCGGCATCGCCGAAGCGTTCACCTGGACCGGCATCGCTTTGGGTGCCGGAGCGGCGCTCGCCGCCCTTCTCTCGAACCGGAACAACGGAAAGGAAACACGATGATCTACCACGGCAACCGTTTCACCCTGCGGCCCGACGCCTCGCCGGAGCAGGTCGAAGAGGCCTTGGAGAGCCTCCGGAACCAGGGCCGGGTCATCCCGGCGGTGAAATCCTTCGTCGTCGGCCGCGATTTCGGCGGCGACTACGAATGGGGCGCCGTCTTCGCGATCGAAGACCTCGACGGGTACTGGGAGTACCTCATGCACCCGGCGCACCGGAACACCGACCGGGTCGGGCTCCCGCTGGTCGACCGGTTCGCGTCCTTCGACGTCACCGACGACCCGGATCCGGAGATGGGCGCGAAGATCGCCGAACTGCACCAGCGCCGTTACGACAACGACGCCGAGCTGACCGAGCTGATCTCCGGCCTCGGCGAGTACTCCGGCAGTGCCGCGCCGGGAAAACACGGAGCCTGACCACGGCTTCAGCCACCGTCCGCGAGTGAGCCGCTGCCATCGGGGCCGGTCACGATCACCCGGCTGCTCACCGCGGTGCCGAACGGGATGATCGTGACCTGCCACGTCTTCGGCTCCCCGACGTGGATGGTCGCCTTCGCCCGCTGCACCAGGGCAGGGACCCGGTCGACCGCCAACTCACGGAGGTCGAACCGCGGCACCTGGGCGTCCGTCGGGGCGAAGACCACGGTCAGCCGCCGGTCCTCGACGACCGCGGTGATCACTCGGGAAACATCCGTCGCCAGTGCCAGCGAGTCGATCGCCCGGCGCAGTTCCCCCTCGCCCAGCAGGGATCTGTCGACGTTCACGGTCGCCGATCCCGAGGACGACGTGGTCGTCGACTGGGTTTCCTCCGCCCGGACGGGCGCTTCCGGCGCGAACAGTTCCGCACGGAACAGGTACAGCACGAGCGCCGCCCCGAGGGCGAATCCGAGGACCGCGAGCGCGCCGAACGCGCAACCCTCCGCCGGTTCCCGCACCAGGCTGGACTCCGGGGCGGATTCGATCACCGCCTCGGCCACGCGGCGCTCCCACTCCGGTGACAGCCGCTCGACGACCTCCGCCTTCCACGGCCGGTCCGGCGGGTACCGCACGACGAGGACATCGCCCGCGTGGTAGTCCGGGAGGTCGACCAGGTTGATGCCGTGGGTGATCTTCAACCGGTAGGTCGCCGACCCCTCGGGGGCGACGGTGAGGTCGAAGTAGACCGGGATGTCGCCCGTTTCGGTGCCGCCCGCGCGGAGGCTCTCGATCTTGGCGAGCGCGATCACCGGCGCGATCCTCGCCTCACGAGCACGTCGTGGCGCTCCGGCGAGGTAGAGCAGGATTCCGTAGGCGATGGGGAGTCCGACGCCCGTGATCATCAGTGGCACGTACTCGATGACGATCCCCACGACGAACGCGCACAGGGTCGTCCCGGTGATGATCCCGGTCAGGAATCCGCGGGCGAGGGCGAGCGGCATGGGCGTGGCTCCAGACTTCCGGGGCGGGTGCGGTCAGTCTTCGCCGAGCCGGGCGCTACCGAACCCAGGTTTCAGCTTCCTATTCTGATTAGGCAAGTCCCGAATGGACTATGGTACGGTGGTCGTCATGGCGAGAGCGGGACTGACCACGGAACGGGTGGTCCGGGCGGGTGCGGAGCTCGCCGACGAGATCGGTTTCGAGCACGTGACGCCCACGGAGCTCGCGAAGCGGTGCGGTGTCAAGACGGCGAGCCTGTACTCGCACGTGAGGAACGCCCACGAGCTGAAGACCGAGATCGCCCTGCTGGCCTTGGCCGAACTCGCCGATCTCGCCGCCACCGCGGTGGCGGGCCTGGCGGGCAAGGACGCGCTGATCGCCTTGGCGAACGTCCACCGTGACTACGCGCTCGAACACCCCGGCAGATTCACCGCCGCGAGATTCCGGCTCGCTCCGGAGAAGGCGTCCACCAGCGCCGGCGTCCGGCATGCCGAACTGATGCGGGCGATCCTGCGCGGCTACGACCTGGCCGAGCCGCACCAGACGCACGCCGTCCGGTTGCTGGGCAGCGTGTTCAGCGGCTTCGTGGGCCTGGAGTCCGCCGGAGGCTTCAGCCACAGCACCCCCGGCCCGCAGGAGAGCTGGACCGAGATCCTCGACGCGCTCGACGTTTTGCTGCGCGCTTGGCCCCGAACGAAATGAACGGAAGAATGCTCACCACCCCGATCAGCGCCGACCTCGTCCGCGGTTCGCAGGACCTCGAACACACCGAACGCGGCGTGCTCCCCCACCGGCTGCCCGCCAGGGCCAGGCAGCAGATCCCCGACGGTCAGCTGGCCATGGCGGAAGCGCAGCCGTCCGGGGTGCGACTGGTCTTCCGCAGCACGGCGACGATCGTCGAACTGGACGTCCTGGCCACCAAACGGGTCTTCGCCGGCACGCCGCCCCGACCCGATGGTGTCTACGAGCTGCTCGTCGACGGTCGGCTCGCCGGGCGGGCGAGCGTGACCGAGGGCGACACGATCACCGTCGACCTGGCCACCGGCACCGCGCGACACCAGCCCGGCCCCGTCCGGACACTGCGGTTCGACGGCCTGGCCGGGCACGACAAGAACGTCGAGATCTGGCTGCCGCACAACGAAACGACACAGCTCGTCGCCTTGCGCACCGACGCGTCCGTCCACAGTGTCCAGTCGACCGGTGGCAATACGTGGCTGCACCACGGCAGCTCCATCAGCCAAGGCTCCAACGCGGCGACCCCGACCGGGATCTGGCCCGCCACGGCCGCGGCCATCGCCGGAAAGGAACTGGTCAACCTCGGTTTCGGCGGCAGTGCGCTGCTCGACCCGTTCACCGCCCGCGCGATGCGGGACACGCCGGCCGACTTCATCAGTCTCAAGATCGGGATCAACGTCGTCAACGCGGATCTGATGCGGCTGCGCGCGTTCGGCCCGGCGGTGCACGGTTTCCTCGACACCATCAGGGAAGGCCATCCCACCACGCCGTTGCTGGTCGTCTCGCCGCTCTACTGCCCCATCCACGAGCACACGCCGGGGCCCGGCGAATTCGACCCGGACGCCTTGCGGGAAGGAAAAGTGCGGTTCAGGGCGACCGGTGATCCCGCGGAGACCTCCGCGGGAAAGCTGACCCTCACCGTGATCCGCGACGAACTCGCCCGCATCGTCAAGGAGCGGAGCGATCCGCACCTGCGTTACCTCGACGGCCTCGAGCTGTACGGCGAGGCGGACCATGCCGAGCTGCCGCTGCCCGACCGCCTCCATCCGGACGCGGCCACGCACCGGCTCATCGGGGAACGCTTCGCCCGCCTGGCTTTCGACGCCTCGTGAGTCTCACCGTTTACTGTGCGCGTCAAGCCCGGTAGCACCCGGTGCGGCTACCTATTTTTCTTCCTGTCCAACGAAAGTCGGTATCCGCCACCGGTGCGGCGGCTCACCATGATCGGCACCGGATCACCGGTGCCGGGTCGCCTTGGCCGTGCCCGGCGACCCCACTGTGTCCAGTGCGGCCACCCCTCGCGCTGGATCCTCCCTCGCGAAAGTGAGTCACCGGTATGCGCACAAACCCCTTAGCCCGTACCGCCACCACACTGGTGGCCGCAGCCGCGGCCGTCGGCTTCCTCGCCCCGTCCACGGCCACCGCCACCACCATCGCGGGCTACTCCCCCACGGTGCAGCACGAGGCGATGACGTCCCTCGCCGCCGAAGCCGGGATCAGCCAGGCCGCCGCGGTCGAGTTCCTCCGGACGCAGACGGCCAGTGTCGAAACGCTGCAGAAGGTCACCGCGTCGCTCGGCTCCCGTGCCGCCGACGGGTACCTCGACGACGCCGCCAAACCGGTGGTGAACGTGCTCGACCAGGCCGCAGCCGACCAGGTCACCGCGACCGGCGCGCGGGCCCGCGTGGTCAAGCACTCCACCGCGGCGCTCACGAGCGCGCAGAACGCCCTGCAGGCGCTGCCCACGGTCGCGCACACCTCGATCGGTCTCGACCCCAAGGCCAACCAGGTCGTGCTGACCATCTCCGACGCCGCGAAGGGCGCCGAGGCCCTCGTGAAGGCCGCGGAAGCGCTCGGCGACCGGGTCCGCGTGGAGCGGACCACCGGCGAGATGCACACCGCGATCTACAACGGCGAGGCCATCACCGGCGGCGGCACCCGCTGCTCGGTCGGCTTCAACACCAACCGCGGCGGCCAGAACTACATCCTCGACGCCGGCCACTGCACCCGCGCGGTCTCGCAGTGGAACGTCGGGCCGTCGCAGGGCGCGAGCTTCCCGACCAACGACTACGGCCTGATCCGCAACACCACCGGCAGCGCGCCGGGCGCGGTCACCCTGTGGAACGGCTCCACCCAGCGGATCGCCTCCGCCGGTTCGGCCACCGTCGGGCAGCGGATCAGCAAGAGCGGCAGCACCACCCGGCTCACCTCGGGTTCGGTGCAGCGGCTGAATGTCACGGTGAACTACGCCGAAGGCTCGGTGTACCAGCTGATCCAGACCAGCGCGCTGGTCAACCCCGGCGACTCGGGCGGCTGCCTGTTCTCCGGCAGCGTCGGTCTCGGCATCACTTCCGGCAAGGGCAGCGGCACCTCGTACTTCCAGCCGATCGGCGAGGCGCTGAGCGCCTACAGCGTCACGCTCAACCCGTAAGCCCGTTCCGGGCCCCGGTCACCGCGACCGGGGCCCGGCCGGTGCGTGGAAGTGCTCGACGACGTGGTCGCGGAAGCGTTGTGCCGCGGCCGAAAGATAGGTGTCCTCGCGCCAGGCGACGCTGAGCACGCGACGGCAATCGGGATCGTCGACGTCGAGCCAGACCACCGTCTGGCTGGTCTCGGGCCGCAGTCCGAGCGACGGCACGAGCGCGAGTCCGAGGCCCGCGTCGATGAGCTGGAAGAGCACGGCGGCTTCGTCGCCCTCGCAGACGATGTGGAGTTCGAGCCCGGCCTTCGCGAACAGGCGCTCGACGAGCGCGCGCTGCCAGTAGCCGGGGCGCGTGGTGAGGAACGGCTCGCCTTCGAGGTCCGCCAGGCCGACGTGACCACGCCCGGCGAGCCGGTGCCCGGCAGGAACGCAGAGGAACACCTGTTCGTCGAGCAGCACGCGGCTGCGGAGGTCGTTGCCCGCCAAGGGTTGCGACGAGATGCACAGGTCGACGTCGCCGGCTCGGAGCTTCTCGGCCATACCCTCGGCCGACGCCTGGGACAGCCGGACGTCCACCAGCGGATGCCCGGGCACGAACGTGCGAAGCGGATCGGTGAGGGCGAGCAGGCTTTCGGCCGCGACGGTGACGGTGCCGCGCTCCAGCCCGGCGGCGTCATCGAGCTCTTGACGGGCGTCGTCGAGTTCGGCCAGCGCCCGGTCGACGCGGCGGAGGAACGCGGTGCCGAAGCGGTTGAGCCTGATCCGGCGGCCGTGCCGGTCGAACAGCGGCACACCGAGTTCGTTTTCCAGTCTGGCCAAGGTCCGGCTGAGCGAGGGCTGCGCGACCCGCAGCTTCTCGGCCGCGCGGCCGACGTGTTCGAGCCGGGCGACGGTCTGGAAGTACCGGAGGGCCAGAAGATCCACTGCTGATACCTCACCTGTTATGAACAGATAACCGATCTTGTCTTGGACAGCATAAGGCCTCGGCTCTTACGTTCGATCGCGTGAGTGAAACCCTGACCAGCCCGAGCCGGAAGGCGAACGGGACGCTGGTGGTGAACCGGGTGCTGGTGAGCGCCCACGCCGTCGCGATCATCGGCCAGCCGGTGTTCGCGGGCGGCTACCTCGGCGGCGATTACGACATGCTCTGGCTGCACCGCTGGGGTGCCGACGCGGTCTCGTACCTGGCGTACGCGCAGATCATCGCGGCCTTGGTCCTCTGGCTGGTGCGCGGACCGCGCTGGCTGTTCTGGATCAGCCTGCTGCTCGCCGCGGGCGAGACCGGCCAGTACCTCGCCGGGATGGCGGGCGCGCTCGATCTGCACATCCCCCTCGGCGTCGCGCTGGTCACCGGAGCGGTGCTGACGACCATCGCCGTCTGGCGGCCGCAGATCTGGCGGGCACGCCGATGAGCCGCCGTCTTCCCCGCAGGACCTTCCTCGGGCTCGCCGGCGGGGCCGGTGTCCTCGCCGCCGCCGGGATCGCTGCTCCCCGCCTGCTCGCGCAAGGCGCGCCGGGGACTGGCGAGTTGCTGCGCAGCGGGCTCCCCTTGCCGGAACCGTTCCGGGTGCCGTTGCCGATCCCGCCAGTCCTGCGTCCACAAAGGACGGCAGACGCCGATCACTACACGATCACCCAGCGGGCGGCGACGGCCGAGATCCTGCCCGGTGTCAGGACGCCGATCTGGGGCTACGAAGGGATCTTTCCGGGTCCGACGATCGAATCGCGGCGGGACCGGACGGTGGTGGCGCATCATCGCAACGAGCTTCCCGTGCCGACCGTGGTCCACCTCCACGGCGGGCACACGCCGGCCGATTCCGACGGCTACCCGACCGATCTCGTCCTGCCGCGGTCCGGCTGGAACACCGCGCACGCCGGGCACGGCATGGTCGACGCCCGTGCCCGGATCTCGAACGGGGAGCGCGACTACGTCTTCCCACTGCGGCAACGGGCCGCGACGCTGTGGTACCACGACCATCGCATGGATTTCACCGGTCCGGCCGTGTACCGGGGCCTGGCCGGATTCCACCTCGTCCGCGACGACGAGGAAGACGCCCTGGGCCTCCCGTCGGGCGAACGTGAACTGCCGCTGATGATCGCCGACCGTTCCTTCGACGAGCACGGCGAGTTCGCCTATCCCTCCCTCGACCGCTCGCTGCGGACCACACCGGGAGTCGAAAGTGCTTACGTGGAGGGCGTTTTCGGTGACGTCATCCTCGTCAACGGCGCGCCGTGGCCGGTGCACGAAGTCGCGGCCGCGCGGTACCGGCTGCGCCTCCTCAACGGTTCCAACGCGCGGCGGTACGACCTGGCGCTCGACCCGCCGCCGCCCGGTGGAGGCGGTTTCGTGCAGATCGGCGCCGACCAGGGCCTGCTCGACGCACCGCGCGCACACGACCATCTCCCCATCGCCCCGGCGGAACGGTACGACGTCGTCGTCGACTTCGGCCGATATCCGGTCGGCACCGAGGTCACCCTCGTGAACCGGCTCGGCACCGGCTCGACCGCCCAGGTCATGCGGTTCGTCGTCGCGCGCCGTGCGGCGGACGACAGCCGGGTTCCCGCGAAGCTCAGCGACATCCCGCCGCTGCCCCGCGAGCAGGCCACGACCACGCGCGACTTCTCGTTCCGCGCGGGCGCCGTCCACGGTCGTTCGGGCTGGGTGATCGGCGGGGAGCCGTTCTCGCCGGACCTCATATCGGCGAGCCCGCGCCTCGGCGACACCGAGATCTGGCGATTCGTCGCCGACATCCACCATCCCGTGCATCTGCATCTGGTGGGATTCCGGATCCTTTCGCGTGGCGGGCGGCCGCCGGGGCCGTTCGACGGCGGGATCAAGGACACCGTCGATCTGGCCCCGGGCGAATCGGTCGAGGTCATCGCCCGCTTCGACGGCTATCGCGGCCGGTACGTCTTCCATTGCCACAACGCCGAACACGAGGACATGGCGATGATGGCGAACTTCGAGGTGGTCTAGCGGACGGGGTTGGTCAACTCCCCGATCCCCTCGATCGCGACGGTGACCTCGTCCCCCGGCTCCATCGGCCCGACCCCGGCCGGGCTGCCGGTGAGGACGACGTCGCCGGGGCGCAGGGTGAACCAGCGGGTCACCCACGCGAGGATCTCCGGCACACCGAAGATCATCTCCCGTGTGGTGGCCCGCTGGACGAGCCGATCGTTGATCCGCGTGGTCACCTCGAGGTCTCCGTTCTCGATACCGGTGGTGATCCAGGGCCCGAGCGGCAGGAACGTGTCGGCGCTCTTGGCCCGCGCCCATTGACCGTCGGCCCGCCAGTCGTGCGCGGTGACGTCGTTGGCGCAGGTGTAGCCCAGGACGTGCGCCAAAGCGTTTTCGACGGTCAGGTTCCGCGCGGTCCTGCCGATGACGACGGCCAGTTCGCCCTCGTACTCCAGGCGTTCGACCTGTCGCGGGTGCAGGATCGGCCGCCCCGGACCGGTGACGGCGTTCGGGGCCTTGAGGAACAGGGCGGGCCGCTCGGGCCACGGGCGGCCCTTTTCCTTCAGCTGGCAGGGATAGTTGCTGCCCACGCAGACGATCGTGCGCGGCTCGCACGGCGCGAGCAGCCGGACCCCGGACAGCGGGCCGACGACCTCGCCAGGGCCGGTGTCCGGGTCGTACGCGCGGACGACGTCACCTTCGACGCAGCCCGTCCTGGCGGCCTCCTCCCGGCCGAAGCGGATCAGTCTCATGCCGGCCCGCCGAGCGCTTCACGGACCAGTTCGAGCGGATGCCACGCCGTACGGCCGGCCCCGTGGAAGATCTGCTGCCGGCACGAAACGCCGGTGGCGGCGACCAGTGTTCCGGCCGGTTCCCGCTCCAGCGCGGGGAAGAGCCGGTCGCGGCCGACGGCCATCGAGGTCTCGTAATGCTCGGCCTCGAAGCCGAACGAACCCGCCATCCCACAGCATCCGGAGTCGATCTCGGCGACCTCCAGCCCCGGGATACGGCGCAGGAGCGCCATCGTGGCGGCGGTGCCGACCTCCGCCTTCTGGTGACAGTGGCCGTGGAAGACCACACGCCGACCGCTCAGCCACGATCGTTCCGGCAGGTTCAGCCTGCCGTCGTCGATGGCCTCGACGAGCAGTTCCTCGACCTGGCGGACCCGCTCCTCGACCTGCCGCGCTTCGGGAAGGTCCGGCAGCAGCGCCAAAGTCTCGTCGCGCAAGGTGAACACGCACGACGGCTCACAGCCGACGATCGGCGATCCCGGTTCGGTGTCACGCGCCAAGGACGTGACCAATCCGGTGGCCTTCTTCTTGGCGTCGTCCAGCAGGCCTTTGGACAGGCTCGACCGTCCGCAGCAGCCACCGGACGCGAGCTCCACCGCCCAGCCCGCGGTTTCGAGCAGTTCGATCGCCGCCTTGCCGATCTGCGGTTCGGTGAAGGTGGTGAAGGAATCCGCGAGCCAGTTCACCGTGCCCGCCGTCCCCGGCGCCGTCACCCGGCGGCGATTCCAGCGCACTAGGTTGTCCCGCGCGAACTTCGGCAGCGGACGTTCGGCCTTGATGCCGACGGCCCGCTCCATGAGCCTGCGGAGCGGGCCGATCCGACCGGGCACATTGGACAGTGGCGCGGTCGCCGAGCCGAGCCGGTTGAGGAACCGGATCGAGCCGAAGATCCGCGACCGCAGCGGGGTGCCGTGCTCCTCGTGGTGCTGGTGCAGGGTTTCGGCCTTGAGCGAGGCCATGTCGACGCTCATCGGGCATTCGCTCTTGCACGCCTTGCACATCAGGCACAGGTCGAGGATCTCGTGCAGGCGTTCCCCGCCGAGTGCGGCCTTCGGATCCGGTTCGGAAAGCGCCTTGACCAGTGCGTTGGCCCGGCCGCGCGTGGAATGTTCCTCCTGCAGGGTGACCTGGTACGACGGGCACATCACCCCACCGGTGGTCTTGCGGCACAACCCGATGTTCATGCAGCGGTCGGCGGCGTCGCGCATCCCGCCGACGACCTCGAACGACAGCATCGTCCGCAACGGCGGCGCGGGCGGCAGGGCGTCGCGGTCGCGCAGGTTCTCGGTCATCGAGGGCGCGTCGACGATCTTGCCGGGGTTCATCGTGCCCACGGGATCGAAGAGTTTCTTGACCTGGCGCATGGCTTCGTAGAGTTCGTCGCCGAAGATCTCGCGGTTGAACTCCGAGCGGGCGAGGCCGTCGCCGTGTTCGGAGGAGTTCACGCCGCCGAATTCGGCCACGAGATCCTTGATCTTCTCCGCGACCGCGCGCATCGTGTCGACCTGCGCGGGGTCGGTGAGGTCGACGAACGGCCGGATGTGCAGGCAGCCGACCGAACAATGGCCGTAGAACCCGGCTTCGAGCCGGTGCTCGTCGAGGATTTCCTTGAACCGCGCGGTGTATTCCGCGAGGTGCTCGGGGTCGACGGCGGTGTCCTCGATGAACGCCAGCGGCCGCTTGGTCCCCTCGCCTGCCGCCATCAATAGGCCGAGACTGGACTTCCGCACCTTGAGCAGCGCCGCCTGTTCGGCGGCCGTGACGAGTTTGAGCGTGTGGTAACCGTGCCCGTTACGCTCCCAAAGCGCGGCCACCTCGTCGAGTTTGGCCGCCAGCACGGTCTCGTCGTCGCCGGAAAACGACACGAACAGCAGTGCCTCCGGATCACCGACGAGATGGTTGCCGAGATCGGCGTACTCGATCTTCCGCCGTGACAGATCGAGGATCGTCTTGTCCATCATCTCGACCTGATGCGGCCCGCAGCTGAGCGCGTCGAGCGTCGCCGAAATCGCGCCGTGCGTCGTCTCGAAATGCCCGACCGCGTAGACGGTCTTCCTCGGCTTGGGCACCAGATCGACTTCGATCCGGGTGGCCAGCACGAGCGTGCCCTCCGCCCCGACGACGAATTTGGCGAGGTCGAAGGGTTTGTCGTCACCGTATCCGGAGAGCCGGTCGAGCCGGTAGCCGCACGCCCGCCGCCAGAACATCGGCATGCCCTTGGCGATGGCGTCCTCGTGCGCGGTGACGAGTTCGGGGAGTTCGCGGTAGATACGGCCTTCGAGCGTGTCCGCCTCGGCGCGCCGCAGGCGTTCGGTCTCGCTCACCGGTTCCAGGCGGGCGGTGGAACCGTCGGCGAGGACGACGTCCAGCGCGCGGACGTGGTCGATGGTCATCCCGAAGGTCAGCGACCCGGAACCCGCCGAGTTGTTGCCGACCATGCCGCCGATCGTGGCGCGGTTGCTGGTGGAGGTGTCGGGCCCGAACATCAGTCCGTGCGCGGCCGCCGCCTGGTTGAGCTGGTCCTGGACGACGCCGGGTTCGACGACGGCGGTCCGCGCGACGGGGTCGAGGGCGATGATGCGGTTCATGTGCCGCGACAGGTCGAGCACCAGACCGGGGCCGACGGTCTGCCCGGCCAGGCTGGTACCCGCCCCACGCGGGACGACGGGCACGCCGAACTCCGCCGCGGTGGCGACGGCCGCGGCGACGTCCTCCTGGTCGACGGGGAACACGACCCCGCGCGGCATGATCGAGTACATGCTCGCGTCGCGGGAGAACAGGTGGCGCGTGTAGTCGTCGAAGGCGACTTCCCCGGTGATCCGGGCACGCAACGCGTCTTCGAGAAGGCTGGTCATCGGCGGGCCCTCAGTCGTTCTGCAGCAGTTCGAGGGCGTCCTGCAGCCCGCGTGGATCGGCCGGGGCGCCGGCGAGTGTCAGTCCCATTTGGACTCCCGCGAGGGTGCCGGCGAGGGTGAGATCGTTGAACGCGCCGAGATGCCCGATCCGGAAGATCTTCCCGGCGAGTTTGCCCAGTCCCGCGCCCAAAGACAGGTCGAACCGGTCGAGGATGATCGCGCGGACCTTGTCGGCGTCGATCCCCTCGGGCATCAGGACCGCGGTCAGCGCGCCGGAATGCTCGCGCTCGTCCTGGCACAGGACCTCCAGGCCCCAGCCGCGGACGGCGGCACGTGTGGCGGCCGCGTGCCGGGCGTGGCGTGCGAAGACGTTTTCGAGCCCCTCGTCGTAGAGCAGGCGCAAGGCCTCCCGCAGGCCGTACATGAGATTCGTATTGGGGGTATAGGGGAAGAATCCGCGTTCGTTCGCGGTGAGCATCGGGCCCCAGTCCCAGAAGATCTTCGGCAGGCTCGCGGTTTTGGCGGCGTCGAGGGCCTTGTCGCTGATCGCGTTGAAACTCATCCCCGGCGGGAGCATCAGGCCCTTCTGTGAGCCCGCGACGGTGACGTCGACACCCCATTCGTCGTGCCGGTAGTCGATCGAGCCCAGCGACGAGATCGTGTCGACGAGCAGGAGCGCGGGATGTCCGGCGGCGTCGATCGCGGCGCGGATCTCCGGGATCCGGCTGGTGACACCGGTGGAGGTCTCGTTGTGGACCACG
This sequence comes from Amycolatopsis sp. MJM2582, assembly GCF_000754115.1. Classification (NCBI taxonomy): domain Bacteria; kingdom Bacillati; phylum Actinomycetota; class Actinomycetes; order Pseudonocardiales; family Pseudonocardiaceae; genus Amycolatopsis; species Amycolatopsis sp. MJM2582. Next base: position 185,366 of record NZ_JPLW01000002.1, on the reverse strand, counting down.
CAGACCGCCTTGATCCGGTGCGCGGTGTCGGCGGCGAGCCGGTCGGCGACCACCTCGGGATCGGCACCACGTCGCCAGTCGCCGGGCACGAAGTCGACGTGCAAGCCGAGCACCTGCGCCATTTCTTGCCACAGCGTGGCGAAATGGCCGGTCTCGAAAGCCAGGACGGTGTCGCCGGGGCTGAGGGTGTTGGTGAGCGCAGCTTCCCACGCACCGGTCCCGGTGGCGGGATAGATGACGACCGGGTTCGTGGTGCCGAAGACGGGCTTGATGTCGCGCAGCAGCCGCGTCGCCAGCTCCTGGAACTCCGGTCCGCGGTGGTCGATGGTCGCCGCCGACATCGCCCGGAGCACCACGTCGGGCACGTTCGTCGGCCCGGGGATCTGCAGGAAGTGCCGTCCGGCCGCGTATGTCATGTGCGCCTCCACGCTCGGCTTCGAAGGTTTCGGGAACGGGACCTTGGTCTCACCGCTTGAACGGTATACCGTGTACCAAACTCCGTCGAGGGGGTACCCGAAACAACTTCGACCCGATTCCCTGAATGTGTCAGCGCCGACCGCAGAGGATTCCGATGTCCATACAACTCGTCACCGTCGTGGCGCTCGCCCTGGTCTTCCTGATCGCGACCGTGCTCCCCGTCCACATGGGAGCGTTGGCTTTCGTCGCCGCCTTCGTGATCGGCACGGTCTTCGCCGGGGAGAGCACCGACGACATCGTCTCGGGCTTTCCCGGCGATCTCTTCGTCATCCTGGTCGGGGTGACGCTGCTGTTCGCCATCGCCAAAGGCAACGGCACCGTCGACCGGCTCGTGCGCCTGGTGGTGCGCGCCGTCGGCGGCCGGATCGCCCTGATCCCGTGGGTGATGTTCGTGGTCACCGCGGCCTTGACCGCGGTCGGCGCGGTGGTGCCGGCGGCGGTGGCGATCATCGCGCCGATCGGGATGGGATTCGCCCGCCGCTACTCGATCAACCCGATGCTGATGGGCCTGCTGATCATCAACGGCGCCAGCGCGGGCGGCTTCTCCCCCATCAGCATCTTCGGCAGCATCGTCAACGGCGTCGTCGCCCGCGACAACCTGCCGAGCGATCCGGGGCTGCTCTTCGCGTCGTCGTTCGTCTTCAACCTGGTGCTGAGTGTCGTGGTGTTCTTCCTCTTCGGCGGCCGTGAACTGATCCGCCGGTCGTCGGCCAAGCCCAAGGTCGCCGCGCTCGCGCACAGCGGTTCCTCGGGGGTGACGACGTTGACCGGCACACCTTCCAGCGGTGGCACCGAGGAGCCCGAGGAACGCCTTCCGCTCACGCGCGACCATGTGTTCACGCTGATCGGGCTGGCGGCGCTGGCGGTGGGCACGCTGGTGTTCAAACTCGACGTCGGCTTCACCGCGCTGACCGTGGCGACCGTGCTGTCACTGGTCTCGCCGGGATCGGCCAAGGCAGCCGTGGGCGAGGTGGCGTGGCCGACGGTGCTGTTGATCTGCGGGATCGTCACCTTCGTCTCGCTGATGGAGCGGGTCGGCACGATCGACTGGCTCGGCACCCTGGTGACGCGGATCGGTTCGCCGCTGCTGGCCGCGATCCTGATCTGCGCGATCGGTGCGGTGGTCTCGGCGTTCGCGTCGACGACCGGGATCCTCGGCGCGCTCATCCCGCTCGCGGTTCCGTTCCTGCTGGCGGGCGAGGTCGGCGCGGTCGGCATGATCATCGCGCTGGCGATCTCGTCCTCGGTCGTCGATTCGTCGCCGTTCTCCACCAGCGGCGCGCTGGTCGTGGCGAACGCGCCTGCCGGGCAGAACGACAAAGTGTTCCGGGGCTTGATGATCTGGGGATTCAGCATGTGCGCGATCGCGCCGATCGCGACCTGGCTGTTGTTCATTCTGCCCGGCTGAGGCTCAAACATAGCGTGATCGAACCCCTGCCACGCGGGATTCCGGAATGACTCGCCGGGATCACCCGGCGACATGTGTCCACAATGGACACCTTGCGCGAACTATGCACCCGATTGATGTCATGATGTCCGGTTCCCACAGGGGTCGTGAGTGGTAAAGAGAGTTAGAACGACCATTGCCACTCACGACCCGCGGGCAATACTGCGCAAAGTGCCCAAATCAGACGTTGCGATCTCAGCAAGTGTCCTTTTTGGACAGTTCGAGGAGTACGCCAGGTATCACTCAGGACCAACCCGCGCCCTTCGGCTACCGGCGCCGGCGCTCCTCCAGCCAGCGTTCCGAGTCGGGGGTGCCGCCGTCGAGCTGATCCACCACCGCGTCGAGGAAGCTGCCGTGACCGTGATCGGCCAGCGCCCGCAACACCGCTTCGGGATCTCCACCTTCGATGATCGTGAGCAGCTCGCGGTGCCGTTCGACGTTCTGCATCAACGATTCGCCGTCACGGCGGGCGCTGCGGTTGAGGGCCATGCACAGCTGCATCTGCAGGGAAAGCGCGCGATAGGCCTCGGTGACCCGCTCGTGCCCGGCCAGCGCGACGATCGACTGATGGAAGTCGTACTTCCGTTGCGTGAAAACACCTTCGTCGCCGTCGCGGCCCGCCTGCTCGAACGCCGCGAGGGCGTCGCGGCACGCTTGCAACCGCTCCGGCGAACGGACCGGGATCCCGATCCGGACAGCGAAGGCTTCGAGTTCTTCGCGCAGGGTGACGATTTCGTAGACGTCGTGGCGGGTCAGCGGGCGGACGATGACGCCACGCCGCGGATGGGGCACGACGAGTCCCTCGAACGCCAAGACCTGCAACGCTTCGCGCAGCGGCGGACGGGACACCCCGAGCCGCTCGGTGAGTTTGGCCTCGACCAAACGCGTGCCGGGCGGGAGTTCGCCGGAAAGTATCATCGCGCGCAGCGCCCGGGTGGCCAGGTCGGCCATGCTCGGTGGCGCGACGATCCGGCCGTCCTCGTCCTGCACGGAACTCATGGTCATACGGACCCCTCCCTGCCTGTATACGGTATATCAATCACCGTCTTCGCGCGTGAGCGGTAGGTCACTTCATATTCGGTTGGACAATCCGTCCAGCACTTATACAGTCGGTCTCGTGACCAACGAGCATCCGTATCCGCCCGCCTTCCGCAGCGGTGACCTGGTTTCCGTGTCCGGACGGCTCGGCGTGACCGAGACCGGGGCGCTGGTGTCCGGCGGATTCGACACCGAATGCCCGCAGGCCTTCGCCAACCTCGACGCCGCGCTGCGTTCGGTGGGCGCGACCCGCGCGGACGTGGTGAAGGTCGTCGTCTACCTGACCGACATCGCCGACCGCGACGGCCTCAACCGGGTCTACGAGGAGTTCTTCTCCGAGCCCAGGCCGGCCCGTACCTGTGTCGGGGTCGCGTCCCTGCCGTACGGCGGCGTCGTCGAAGTCGAGGCCCTGGCCCGAGTACGCGATGTCTGAGCAGGACGCGATCCTCGACGCGCTCGCCCCGGTCGCCGACGGCATCGCGGCGACGCTCGGCTCGTTCTGCGAGGTCGTGGTGCACGACTTCCGCCGTCCGGAACAGTCGGTGGTCGCGATCGCCGGCTCGGTCACCGACCGCACCGTCGGCGGGTCGATGAGCGAGATCGGCATGGGCCTGCTCGCCCGCGGCGACGACGCCGAAGACCAGCTGAACTACGTCACACGGACGGCGTCCGGGAAGCTCGTGAAGTCTTCGACCATGCTGCTGCGCGACAGCGGCGGCTCGGTGTTCGGGGCATTGTGCGTGAACCTCGACGTCACCGCGCTGGGGCAGCTGCGGACCCTCGTCGGCGAACTCGCCGATGTCGGCACCGCCGCCGAAACGCCGACCACCACCTTCGGCGACGACGTCGACGCGGTGGTCGACGCGATCGTCGACGAGCACCAACTCCGGCTGAACAAACCGTGGACCGCGCTCAGCCGCGAAGAACGTCTCGACCTGTTCCGCAGCCTGCACGCGCGTGGCGTCTTCGCCGTGCGGCGGGCCGTTCCCCAGGTCGCGGCGCGGATCGGGATCTCCCGCGCCTCCGCCTACAACTATCTCGCCGAAATCCGTGAACAAGGAGCATCATGACCGCCCCCGTGACCATCGACGACATCCGCGACGCGGCCGCCCGCCTGGCCGGGGTCGCGCACCGGACGCCGGTCGTGCGTTCCCGCACCCTCGACGAGCTCGTCGGCGCAGAGGTCTTCATCAAATGCGAGAACCTCCAGCGCGTCGGCGCCTTCAAGTTCCGCGGCGCGTACAACGCCGCCTCCCGGCTCTCGCCGGAGCAGCTGGCCAAGGGCATCGCCGCGTACTCCTCGGGCAACCACGCTCAGGCCGTCGCCCTGGCCGCGCGCGAACTCGGGAGCAGCGCGGTCATCCTGATCCCGGAGGACACCCCGCAGTCCAAAAAGGACGCCACCGCGGGTTACGGCGCCGAGATCGTCACCTACGACCGGTACACCGGCGACCGCGTCGCCATCGGTGAGGCGCTGGCGGCCGACCGCGGTCTCGCGCTCATCCCGCCCTACGAGCACCCGCACGTGATCGCGGGACAGGGCACGGCGGCGCTGGAACTGCTGGAGGACACCGATTCCCTGGACACGCTCGTCGTCCCGGTCGGCGGTGGCGGCCTGATCGCGGGCAGCTCGACCGCCGCGAAGGCCGTGCGGCCCGGCATCCGAGTGGTCGGTGTCGAACCCGCCGCGGGCGACGACACCAAACGCTCACTGGAGGCGGGGGAATGCGTGTCGATCCCGGTGCCGCGGACCATCGCCGACGGCCAGGCCGCTTCCGTCCCCGGCGAACTGACGTTCTCGATCAACCGGCGGCTCGTGGACGACATCGCGCTGGTCACCGACGAGCAGGTCCGGGACGCGATGCGGTTCGCGTTCGAACGGCTGAAGCTCGTCATCGAACCGAGCGGGGCGACCGGGCTCGCCGCGCTGCTCAGCGGCCGGATTCCCGCCTCGGGCCGGGTCGGGGTGATCATCAGCGGCGGGAACGTCAGCCCGGAACGCTTCGCCGAACTGATCGCCGGCTGACCTCTCCGCATTTAGTCCTCTGGATGCGGCCGTCCGTGAAGGCCTCCTTGAGGGACCCTGGGTCCCTCAAGGAGGCCTTCACGGACTTGCGCTCACAGACCGAGCCCGCCCGCCAGCACCGGCCAGGAGTTCCGCAGCGCCCGCTGCCAGTACGGCCAGCTGTGCGTACCGTCGCCGTAGTAGTCGACGGTCGCCGGAATCCCCTTGGCCTTCAACCGATCCGTGAAGGTCACCGACGAAGCCAGCGCCTGCGGCTCGAAGATGTCGGACTGGCCCGGCGGGTCGAGCGGGCCGGTCCTGCCGTTCCCGCACGAGATGTAGAGCGCCGTGCCGCGCAGGCCGTCGATGTTGTCGTACGGGTTGTTCGCCGTCCAGATCGGCCGCATCCCCCAGCTGTCGCCCCAGAGTTCCAGGTAGTTGAAGATCCCCGCGCGGGCCAGGATCCCCTGGATGAACAGCGGCGCGCCCTGGTTGAGCGTGTTCGGCACCCCGCTGTAGGACGCCGCCGCGGTGAACATCCCCTTGTGCTTGTACGAATACGCGAGCGCGCCGTACCCGCCGATCGACAGTCCGGCTACCGCCCGGCGGGTGCCCGCCCGGTAGCCGCGTTCGACGATCTGCCGCACTTCCAGCGTGTGGAAGGTGTCCCAGTCGGGCGTGCTCCTGAGCCCGAAGTTCCACCACTTCGTGTACATACCGGCCGGGCCGCCCGTCGGCATGACGACGAGGGCGTCCTTGTCCGCGGTGAACGCCTTGACGTCGGTGAACTGGTCCCACGAGCGGTAGTCGACCGGTTCGCAGCAGCCGTGCAGCAGGTACAGCGTCGGCCACGTCCGCGTCGGTTGCGCGGCCCAGCCGGTCGGCACCAGCAGGCGGACCATGCCGGTGGTGCCGAGCGCGGGCGAACTGATCTTGAGGTCGACCGTGCGCGCGTCCAGCCAGGTCTCCTCGACGACCTTCGCCCCGTTGTCGGCGGACACCGGCGCGGGCGCCGCGCTCGCCGGGATCGAGCTTCCGAGCAGGGCCACCATGGCCAGCGCCAGCAGACCCCACCGCCGGGTTCGCTTCATCACTTCTCCTCGCTCACAACGGGATGTTTCCGTGTTTCTTGGCCGGGAGGGTCTGCCGTTTGGTCCGCAGCGCGTCCAGGGCCCTCGCCACTTGAAGGCGGGTCTGCGACGGCGCGATGACCTGATCGACATAACCGCGTTCCGCCGCCACATAGGGGTTCGAATGCCGTTCCCGGTACGCCTCGGTGAGCCGCCGTCGTTCCGCGGTCCGCCGCTCCGGTGGCAGCGCGGCGAGTTCATGCCGGTGCAGCACCCGCACCGCGCCCTCGGCGCCCATCACCGCGATCTCGGCGGTGGGCCACGCCAGGTTGACGTCCGCGCCGAGGTGTTTCGACCCCATCACCGCGTACCCGCCGCCGTAGGCCTTGCGGATCACGACGGTCACCTTCGGCACGGTCGCTTCGGCGTAGGCGTAGATCAGTTTGGCGCCCCGCCGGATGATCCCGTGCCGTTCCTGCGCCTCACCGGGCAGGTAGCCGGGGACGTCGGCGAGGGTGAGGATCGGGATGCCGAAGGCGTCGCAGAACCGGACGAAGCGCGCCGCCTTCTCCGAGGCGTCGATGTCGATCACGCCCGCCTGATGCCGCGGCTGGTTCGCCACGACCCCGACCGTGCGGCCCCGCACCCGGCCGAACGCGCAGATCATGTTCGGCGCGAAGGCACTGTGGATCTCGGTGAACTCGCCGTCGTCGACAAGCCGCGAGATCACCTCGGTCATGTCGTAGGCCTGGTTCAGCGAGTCGGGCACCAGGCGGTCGAGTTCGAGATCGGCGGCGGTGAGTTCCGGATCTGTCTCGTCGGCGTATTCCGGTGCGGCGTCGAGATTGTTGGACGGCAGGTAGCCGAGCAAGGTCTGCACCCAGTCGATGGCGTCGTGCTCGTCGGCGGCCCGATGGTGGGCGTTCCCGGAGACCTCGCTGTTCACCGCGGCGCCACCGAGCCGCTGGGCGGACACCCGCTCGCCGCTGACGGCGTGCACGACGTCCGGCCCGGTGACGAACATGTGCGCGGTCTCGTCCACCATCACGGTGAAGTCGGTGATCGCCGGCGAGTACACCGCCCCGCCCGCACACGGCCCCATGATCAGCGAGATCTGCGGGATGACCCCGGACGCGAGCGCGTTGCGCCTGCCGAGTTCGGCGTAGTAGGCCAGCGAGACGACGCCTTCCTGGATCCGGGCGCCGCCGGAGTCGTTGATGCCGACCACGGGGCAGCCCAGCGTCATCGCGAGATCCATCACCTTGAGGACCTTCTCGCCGAAGACCTCGCCCATGCTGCCGCCGAACACGGTGAAGTCCTGCGAGAACACGCAGACCTGCCTGCCGTCGACGGTGCCGTGCCCGGTCACCACGCCGTCGCCGTACGGGCGGTTGGCGTCCATCCCGAACTCGGTGCACCGGTGCCGGGCGAACTGGTCGAGCTCGACGAAGGAATCCTGATCCAGCAACAGTTCGACGCGTTCGCGCGCGGTCAGTTTGCCCTTGGCGTGCTGCCGGTCGACCGCCCGTTTCTCGGCGATCCGGAGATCTTCCCGGCGGGCGGCGAGGTCCGCGATCCGGAATGCCGTCGTGTCGGTCATGGCCGCGCCGCCTTGGGCGCCCCGAGCCGGGCCGCGAGCGCGGCGGCGACCACCTCGACATGCGGCGGGTCGATCATCGACAGGTGATCGCCCGGTACCCGCACGACCTCCAGATCCGCGCAGAAGGCGTCCCAACCGAGGGCTTCGTCGGTGCGCAGGTACCGCGGATCGAGGGTGGTGGTCAGCGGATGCGGCTCCTGCGCGCGCATCAGCAGCACCGGCCCGGCATACGGCTCCGGCTGGTACCGTTCGGCCACACGTGCGTCCACATAGGACTCGTACTGGTGCCGCAGCACCCCGTGCCCCATCCCGGGCACCTGCGCGGCGAGGCTGCTGATCACCAGCCGGATCTGTTCGTCGTCGCCGAGCCGGACGAGGTCCTCGCGCGGGATGTCCAGCGGGACGCCGTAGGTCCGCTCGACGTGTTCGGCGAAGCGGTCGAACCGGTCCAGCAGGATCTCGTGCGCCGGTTTCCCCGGCGCGGGCAGCGGCAGGATGCTGTCGATCATGAACACCAGATCGACCCGCTCCCCCGCCGCCGTCAGCCGCCTGGCGGTTTCGTAGGCGAGGCAGCCGCCGAACGACCAACCACCCAGCCGGTACGGGCCTTGTGGCTGGATTTCCCGGATCAGCTCGAGATAGCACTCGGCCTTGTCCTCGACCGTGTCCTCTTCGTCGATCCGTTCCAGCCCGTAGACGGGCCTGCCCTCCGGCAGCAGACGGACGAGCCCTTCGTAGACGCTCGTCGGACCGCCCGCCGGATGGAACAGGAAGACCGGATCCGCGCCGCCCTCGCGCAGTGGCCGGACAGGGCTGCCTCCTCGTCCTTCGATCGCGTCGCGCAGCAGATCGGCCATCGCTGCGATCGTCGGCGTCGCGAACAGCCCTTCGGGGACCGCTCCGAGCTGCCCGGCGAAAACGGCGCGCAGCCGCTCGGCCGCCTCGGCGTCGCCACCGGCGGCGAAGAAGTCGTCGTGGACGCCGGGTTCCGCGCCGCCGAGTTCCGCCTGCCAGTGCCGGGCGATCCAGCGCTCGGCCGGATCGCGGGGCCCGACGACCGCACTCGGTCCGGCAGGCCGCGAGCCCGCCTCGCCGAACCCGGCCTGTTCCGCGAGATGGTCGGCGAGTTCGCCGAGACTCGCGCCACGCAACAGCAGCGGGATCGGCAGCGGCAGACCGAAGTCGCGCTCCACCACTCCCCTGGCGCGCATGGCGGTGAGGGAATCCAAGCCGAGCCGGGTGAGCGGCGCGTTCCGGTCGATCTCGTCCGCCGCGAGGCCGAGCATCCCGGCGACGAGCCCGGCCAGGTAGTCGGCCAGCATCTCGCGGGCCGCTTCAGGCAGGACGGCCCGCAGCGCGTCCAGTCCGTCCCAAGTGGACTGTCCGGTGACCGGTTCGTCGCCCGGTACCAGGATTTCGAAGAAGGGCCGTCCGGCCAGCCGCGGGAACAGGGCCAGGACGGTCCCGGCGTCGACGCGGGCGATCCCGGTCGAGGCGCGGTCGAGGCGCAGCACGGCGTCCAGCGCCGCCAGCGCCTCCTCCGTACCGAGCGGTTCGAGGACGGGGTTGCGGTTGCCGACGGCCGCTCCGGCCTCGCCCCAGGCGCCCCAGCCGATGGTCGCCGCCGGCAATCCGGCGGCCCGGCGCCACGCGACGAGCGCGTCCACCCACGCGTTCGCGGTGGCGTAGGCGGTCTGCCCCGGCGATCCGAACAGTGCGGCCGCCGACGAGTACGTCAGCCACCAGTCGAGTTCGTGCCCCGCCGTCGCTTCGTGCAAACGCCACGCCCCCAGCGCTTTCGCCCGCCAGACGGCCTCGACCGCGTCTTCGTCGAGGCTGACGGCGGCACCGTCGGACAACACACCGGCCGCGTGCAGGACACCACGCAACGGCAGGCCGCCATCGGTCGCCGCCGCGACCAGCGCTTCGGCCGTCCCTGGCGCGGCGATGTCAGCCGCCACCACGCGGACGTCGACGCCCTGGTCACGCAAATCCGCCAGCATCGGTTCGACGGCGGGGCTCGCACCACGCCGTCCGGAGAGGACGAGCCTGGTCGCGCCGCGTCCGGCCAGCCAGTCCGCCGCGACCAGGCCGAGGCCGCCGAGGCCACCGGTGATCACGTAAGTGCCTTCGCGCACAACGGTTTCACGGCCGGGTTCACCGAGTTCCGGCCGGGCCAGCACCCGGGTGTAGCGCACGCCCTCGCGCCAGGCGATCTCGTCGTCCGGCGCGTCCGCGCGGAGCTCCGCCGCCAGCTTGGCGACCCAGAGCAGGGCGGGATCCGGCTCGGCGTCGAAGTCGACCTGGCTCGCCCGCAGTTCGGGATGTTCGAAGGCGAGAACACGGACCAGTCCGCGCAGCCAGGCTTGGCCGGGATCTCCGCGCTCGCCGGGTTCGACGGCCGACGCGCCCGCGCTGACGAACCACAACCGCGGCTCGCCCGCAGCCAGTTCGGCGACGACACCGGAGAGCGTCGCGACCATCCGCGCGTCCCGCATCGGGTCGGGCTCACCGGACCCGACGCAAACCAGGACTCCCGTGACATCACGGGCTCGCACGGCTTCCGCCAGCGCTGCCCTATCCCCGAGTGGGACGGTCACCAGTTCGTCCCCGGCGAGCCGGTCACGCAACGCCGTCAGCCACGGCGCGTCCTCGTGCAGGACGACCCAACGGCGCGGGCCCGGCGCGGCCGCCGGCAGGTCGGCCTGCCGCCAGACCGTCTCGAACAGCAGGTCCGCCATCGGCACCGGCAGCGCCGAACGCTGGAACCGGCGGCAGTAGACCTCGCGGAACTCGACCAGGACGACACCGTAGGCGTCGACCAGCTGGACCCCGCCGACCAGGCCGTCCCCCGCCGGATCGAGCGAGTCGAGTACGGCGTCGACCCGGACACCGCGGCGTGGGTCGCCGGTGAGCACGACCTCGCCCAAGGTCAGCGGCAGAAACACGCCATCGGCTTCGCGCAGCACGTCCCCGGCGGCCGCGGCCAGCGCGTGCAGGCAGGCGTCGGCGATCACCGGATGCAGCACGTACGCCGGATCGTCGGCGGGCAGGGTGATCGACGCCGAGGCCCGGCCGGGCGCCGCCAGGACATCGCGCAACCCGCGGAAAGCGGGACCGTAACTCTGCCCCACCCCGGCCAGCACCTGATACAGGTCGATCGGCCGGGCGTCGTCGCCGACCGCGCCGAACGGCACCACCGCGGTGTTCCCGTCGCGGACGCGGGCCGTGGCGTGCCGCACCCAGCCGCCGTCCGCGGACCGCGCGTAGACGTCCACTTCGGACGGTCCGGTGCGCAGGCTGGTCGTCACCTCGGTATGCGCGGCCAGCGGGAGGACCCGGTGCAGTTCGAGCCCGCCGACGCGGAGCTGTCCGCCTGGCCGCAGGACCGACTTCGCCGCCGCGAGCGCGAGCTCCAGGAATCCGGCGGCGGGGAACAGCGGGACCCCCATCGCCGCGTGGTCGGCCAGCCAGGGCAGCGTCTCGGTCCCGACGTCCGCGCGCCACAGGTGCCCGCCGCCGGTCGGTTGTTCGATGTGGACACCCAGCAACGGATGCGTGCCACCGGATCGGTTCGCCGGGCGGCGCGGCCAGAACCGCCGGTGCCGCCAGCGCGGACCGGGCAGCTCGACCGGAAGCGGGCGGGGGTCGCCGTCATCGAGTACGACGGGCAGTCCGAGGGTGTGGAGCCGGGCGAGCGTGGTCAGGAATGCCTGTCGCTCGTCGGCCTTGCGGCTCGCGGACGGCACCGCGAGCGCGCCGGTGCTCTGCTCGATCGCGGCCAGTGCCACCGGATGCGGCGAGATCTCGACGAACACGCCGTATCCGTCGGCGGTCGCCGCGGCCAGCGCCTGGCTGAACCGCACCGGACGCCGCAGATTCGCCGCCCAGTAGTCGACGTCGAATACCGGCATCCACTGTGGATCGTCGAGAACGCTGCTGTAGCAGGGAATTTCGGCCGGTCTCGGGGACAGCCCGGCGAGCTCGGCGCGGAACCGGCCGAGCACGGCGTCGACGGCTTCCGAATGGCCCGCGCCGCCGACCGGAAGCCGCTTCGCGAGCCTGCCGAGGCTCTCGACGTGCGACACCAGCGCCTCGACCTGCTCGGCTCCACCGCTGACGGTGCACTGGACCGGTGAGGCGTAGACCGCGACCGTGATCCCGGGGAAGTCCGCTTCCAGATCGGCCAGTTCGGCCGGGGACAGCTCGACCACCGCCATCGCGCCGTCGCCGGAGGCGTCGACCTCGGCCAGCAGCCAGGCGCGGGTGGCCATCACGCGCAGACCGTCGGCGACGTCCAGCGCGCCCGCGACGACGGCGGCCGCGACCTCGCCCATCGAATGCCCGAGCACCGCGGCCGGGACGACACCGTGTGCACGCCAGAGCCCGGCGAGGGCGAGTTGCATGCCGAACAACGCGAGTTGGGTCGCGCCGAGGTCCGGCGGGTCGTAGTCGCCGGAGAACACCGCACGCAGGGAGAATCCGGCTTCGGCCCGGAACACCGGATCGAGGGCGTCCACCTCGGCGCGGAACGCGGGCTCGGTGCGCAGCAGGACACGGCCCATCCCGGGCCACTGGGAGCCGTAACCGGAGAAGACGAACACGACGTCGGACACGGGTGCGGCCTCGCCGAGGACGACGTCGGTGCTCTCGCGTCCGGCGGCCATCGCCCGCAAGGCGTCGGCCACCCGGTCGCGGCCCTCCGCGACGACCGCGCCACGGACGGGCAGGTGGTCCCGGCTCCTGGCCAGCGTCGCGGCGACCGTGTCCAGCGAGACGGACCGGTGGGCGGGGTCTTCGAGCCAGTCGGCCAGATCGGCGGCCCGCGCCCGGAGCACCTCGGCCGAACGAGCGGACAGCGCGAACACGTGCGCCCTCTCGGTTTCCTTCCCCCGGGCGGCGAACGACGCGGCAGGCCACTCTTCGAGGACGACGTGGGCGTTGGTGCCACCGAAACCGAACGCGGAAACCCCGGCGCGCACGACGTCGGAGTAGCGCGGCCAGTTCGTCCCGGTGTCCACCACGCGAAGGCGGAGACCGGCGAAATCGATATGCGGGCTGGGTTCGTGATGATGCGGGGTCGGCGGCAGCCGCCGGTGGACCATCGCGAGGACGACCTTGATCAGCCCGGCCATCCCCGCCGCGCCTTCCAGATGGCCCAGGTTCCCCTTCACCGAGCCGATCAGGAGCGGACGGTCGGGTTCGCGGCCGGAGCCGAGCACCTCGCCGAGCGCGCCGGCTTCGATCGGGTCGCCTACCTCGGTCCCGGTCCCGTGCGCCTCCACGTAGTCCACAGAGGACGGTTCGACGCCCGCCGCCGCGTACGCGTCGCGCAACAGGTCCGCCTGGGCGCCGGGGCTGGGTGCCACGAGACCGTTCGACCGGCCGTCGGAATTGACCGCGCTGCCGCGGATCACCGCGAGCACCCGGTCGCCCGCGCGGCGAGCGGCCTTCAGCGGTCTCAGCACGAGCACCCCGCAGCCCTCGCCGCGGGCGATACCGTCGGCGGCGGCGTCGAACGGTTTGCAGTGCCCGTCCGGCGCCAGCACCCCGGCCCGTTCGAAGGACGCGGTGACCGCGGGTGAGAGCAGCAGGTTCACCCCGGCGACGAGCGCCGTCCCGCATTCGCCGCGGCGGAGGCTCTGCACCGCCTGGTGCACGGCGACCAGCGACGACGAGCACGCGGTGTCGAGGGTGAGGCTGGGGCCGCGCAGGTCGAACAGATACGACAGCCGGTTCGCGGCGATACTCGTCGCGGCTCCGGTGGCGGACCAGACGTCGACGGCGGCGGGATCGGCCATCGTCAGGTGGCCGTACTCGCCCGCCGACAGCCCGACGAACACCCCGGTCCGGCTCCCGCGCAGCGTGGACGGCGGGATCCCGGCGTGTTCCAGCGCCGCCCACGCGACTTCGAGCAGCATCCGTTGCTGGGGATCCATCGTCTCGGCCTCGCCCGGCGTGATACCGAAGAATTCGGCGTCGAAACCGGCGATGTCGTCAAGGAATCCGCCGCGGGCGGGGGTCTCCCAGCGGTCTTCCGGGACCTCGCGGATGCCGTCGCGTCCGGCGTCCAGGAGCCGCCAGTACCGCTCCGGGGAGTCCGCGCCGCCAGGCAGACGGCAGCCGACACCCACGATCGCGATCGGTTCCTCTTCACGGCCTTCACCGCCGACGGCCGTGGATTCCTCCACTGTGGACAGACGGGCGGCGAGTGCGGTGATCGTCGGGTACTGCCACACCAGCGTCGGCGGCAACGGGCGGCCGAGGTGCCTGCCCAGCTCCGCCGCCAGTTCCATCGACTCGCGTGAGGAAAGCCCGCTCTCGTGCAGTGGCCGATCGGGATCGATCTGGTCGGCGGGTACTCCGGTTCGTTCGGCCACCCGTGCGATGAGCCAGGCGCGGATCTCCGCGGTCACCCGAGCCGCCGCGCGGTCAGCGAACCGTCCAGATAGGACTTCCGGCAGAGCGCCCGGCTGATCTTGCCGCTGGAGGTGCGCGGGATCTCGCCCGGGGCGAGGAAGACGACGTCGTACGCCCGCAGGCCGTGCGCGGCCGAGACCGCCCGCCGGATCTCGCCGGTCGCCACGACGAGGTCGGCCTCGCTCCCCTTGGCACGCTCCGCCAGCACGACCGCCGCCTCGCCGTCTTCTCGCTCGATCGCGAACGCCGCGGCGGAATGCGGCCGGACCGCGGGATGGGTCTCCACGGTCTGCTCGATGTCCTGCGGATAGTGGTTGCGGCCGTCGACGATGACGAGATCCTTGAGCCTGCCGGTCATGAAAAGTTCGCCGTCGTAGCGCACCCCGAGGTCCCCGGTCGCGAGCCAGCCCGCGCCGGACTCCGGATCGATCGGCGGCAGGCCGAAGACACCGTCCGCGGCGGGCCGTCCCCAATACCCCACTCCGACGTTCGGGCCGTTGACCTGGATCTCCCCCACCCTGCCGGGTTCGACCAGCGCGCCGGTGACCGGGTCGGCGATCCGGACCCGTTGCCCCACCGGGAATCCGCACGAGACGAGCGTGGTGGACGCCGCGCCGGGAAGCGCGGGCGTCGCCAGGCCGGCGGCGAGCTGATCGCGGTCGAAGGCGACCTCTCGCGGCGCCTTGCCCGCCTCGGTGACGGACACGAGCACGGTGGCCTCGGCCAGCCCGTAGGACGACCGGTGCACCTCCGGGCGCAGCCCGCATTCCTCGAAAGCGCCGTGGAACTTCGCGATCGTCGACGGGAGGACCGGCTCGCTGCCGTTGATCAGCGAGACGACCCGGCTCAGTTCGAGGTAGCTCTTCTCGGCCTCGGTCACACGGGAAGCGCTGTAGGCGTAGGCGAAATTGGGTGCCGCGCTGATCGCGCCGGGGCTCGCCGAGAGCGCGCGCAGCCAGCGTGACGGGCGTTCGAGGAAGGCGAGCGGATCCATCAGGACCGACGACACGCCCGCCGCCATGGGCGCGCCGATCCCGAGGATCAGGCCCATGTCGTGGAAGAGCGGCAGCCAGCTGACGGTGGACGTCGTCCCGGTTTCGATCGCGTAGGCGTCGCACGCCTGGCGGGCGTTGGTGAGCGCGTTGCGATGGGTCAGCATCACGCCCGCCGGCGTCCTCGTGGAACCGGACGTGTACTGCAGGTACGCCAGTCCGTCCGGTTCCGGTCGCGGCCAGGAGCGGTCACCGGCCGCGACCGGAGCAGTGGTGTCGACGGCGAGCACGGCGGGGCGCTCGATCGCCGTCGAGGCGAGGAAACCGGCGGCGGCGTCGAGTCCGTCGGTGGTCGTGAGCACGACCCTCGGCGCGCAGTCGGCGAGCACGGCGGCCAGCCTGCCCGCGTGCCCGGGGAGGTCCGGGGCGAACAGCGGGACCGCGACCAGGCCGGCACGGATCGCGCCGAGGAACGCGACGACGTAGTCGACGGACTGCCGCGCCAGGATCGCGGCCCGGTCACCGGCGCCGGTGAACGAGGTCAGCCGGGTGGCGAGGACGTCGACACGTTCGTCGAGTTCCCGCCAGGACAGGGTGATCGCCCGGCCGTCCGCTCCGGCGCGATGGTCGAGGTAGGTCACCGCGACCTCGTCGCCGAGCCGCCACGCCCAGTACCTCAGCAGGGTCGCGAACGATTCCCCACCGGGTGCGTCGTCCGTGCCGCGGGCGGCGACGACCGTTTCCGAAATGGTTTCCATGGCCCCTCGTTTGACGACGTGAGCAGGAGCGGGTGAATTCGGAACGGCGCCGTTGCCGAAAGCGGATTCCATTCCGGAGACCGTTCTTTATCTGTCCGGAACTGTATGGACGTCCCGGGAAGGGTGTCAATGAAAGGATGATGGAACGCCGGTGCGCGTGCGGACGTGCTCACCGGGAAGTGAGAAAGGGGGCACCCCGCTTGTCACTTCGGGACGAACTTCGGGGGTTCAGGAGCCGGAGCGCGAGCAGCGCTCCGGCGAGTTGCAGTGCCGCCGCGGTCAGCAGGCCCGCCGTGTAGCCGTCGGCCAGCGCGGCCGCGGCACCTTCGTCGAGCCGGGCCGCGCGGACCACCGACAGCACGGCCCCGATCAGCGCGACGCCCAGCGCGCTCGACAGTTCACGGGACGCGGTGAGCAGTCCGGAGGCGGTGCCCGCATGCCGTTCGGCGACGATTTCCAGCGCGTACGAGGTCAGCGGGGTGGTCAGGGCCGATCCGGCGCCGATCAGCACCAGTCCGGGAATCCTGGGCGGTATTTCCGGCAGATGGTTGACCGCGGCGAGCGCCAGCAGTCCGGCGGCCACCGTGGTCAGCCCGGCCGCGACCGTCCGATGTGGACCCCAGCGCGGTACCGCCCAGGGCACCAGCGGCGTGGCGGCGACGACCGCGACCGCCACCACGACCAGCGGCAATCCGGCGAGCATCGGCCCGAGGCCGAGGGATTCCTGATGCAGCAACGGCGTGAAGAACAAGACGCCCGAAACCCCCAGCCCCCACAGCAACTGCACGGTGAGCGCGCCGGTGAAGACCCGCGTTCCGGTCAGCGCCTTTGGCACCAGCCGCACGCGCGCGCGTCTTTCCCTGAGCACGAACCAGATCGCGAGGGCCGTCCCCGCCGCACCGAGCACGACGCTCAGCTCCACCACGGCGGCGGTGGTCAGGACCATCGCGGTGGTCACGACCAGCATGGACAGCACAGCGGGCCTCCGCGCCGCCGGATCACGATCGGCGAGGGCGACCTTGCGCACCAATAGCAGCATCGCCGCCACGAACGGGAGGTTGACGAAGAAGACCCAGCCCCAACCCAGATATTCGCTCAGCAGCCCGCCGAGCGTCGGGCCGAGTGCGAGGGCGGCCGCGAGGCAAGCGGTCCAGACCGTCGCTCCCACAGCGCGTCTTCGGGCGTCGAGGTTGGTGCGGAGCAGGCTGAGCAGGGCCGGGACCAGGAACGCCGCCGCCGTGCCTTGCAGCACCCGCGCGGCGATGACGAGCCACGCGGTCGTGGCGAATCCTCCGACGGCCGCGCCGGCACCGAACGCGAGCAGCCCCGCCCGCAGGGTCGCCGCCTGGCCCCAGCGGTCCACCAGCGTCCCCGCCACCGGCAGCAACCCGGCGAACGGGAGCATGTAGCCGATGCTCACCCATTGCAGCGTGGGCAGATCGAGCCCGAGTTCCCGGGCGAGCGAAGGCGCGCCCGCCGCGACGATCGTGTTGTCGAGGGTGGTGACGAAGGCTCCGAGCCCGATCATGAGGAGCGTCGCTCGCATTTCGGCTCCTCGTGAGTGAAGAGGACGGTTCTAACCGTCTTTACCACTCACGAAACGGGACCCCACTCCCCCGTGACAATTCCTCGGACTCGGGTTCACACTCGCGCTACAACCACCCCTGTCGCGAAGCCTGAGCTCCCAGCTGGAACCGGGTCTGCGCGCCCAGCAGTTGCTGCAGGCGGCTGATCCGCCGAAGGACCGTGCGTTCACTGATCCCGAGCTCGCGGGCGATCGCCTCGTCGGTCAGGCCACCGCTCAGCAACGCGAGCAGGCGGCGGGTGGCGACGGTCGGCTCCTGCGTCGCTTCCGCGTCGTCCGGACCACCCGCCCGCACCGGCACCCCCATCCGCCAGAACGATTCGAACAACTCGATCAGCGCGCTCAGCAGCATCGACGGATGGATCAGCAGGGCCAGCACGTCACCGGCGTCGGAGTTCGGGACGGCGATCAGCGCCCGGTTGCTGTCGGCGATCACCAGTTTCAGCGGCAGCCTGGGAAACACCCTGGCCTGCTCCCCGAGCGCGATACTCGACTGCACCTGGGCGAATCCGTCGTCGGTCCGCAGCACGGACGAGTCGTAGACGACGCGGTACGCGATGCCGCGCGCCATCGATCCCGGCTGCACCGTGCTCACTTCGGCCTTCGGGCTCATGTACGACCCCGGGTCCAGCGCGACGATGTCCACGCCCGCCTGCGTCTGCATGGCCTCGAAGGTGGCGATCACCTCGTCCCGGCTCCGCAGCACCTCGACGAAGTCCGCGTCGCGGCCCGTCCGCAAGGAGTAGGCGGCGCCGAGCACCTCGGCCGCTTCCCGCGCGCGGACGGCCGCGGCCTCGTGCTGCGCCGCGAACGCCGACAGCGCCGCACGCGGCGGGCACACCTCGACGCCGGACGCGCCGGCGCGGATCAGGCCGAACCGCTCCAACTCCGCCAGTTCGGCACCGGGTGGGCCAGGACGCCCTTCCAGCAGGGCCCGGTACAGCTGCTCGGCCTCCACCGACAGTCCTCGCGACTCGGCGAGCATGACGCTTCTCCTCCCCCACCCCAGGATCGATCGGCGTGACATCGATGTCACGCCTCACCCTTCTTGAGGAGGAAACCGGCCGGATCGTGCGCCTGGACCGATAACGAAACCGTCACGGATCACGCCGAAGAGGCTCCCGCGAACCGGATCGGTCCGCGGGAGCCTGTGTTCGACGCCGCCGGTGATCAGGCGTTGGCGGGCATGCCCTTCTCGTCCGCTTCCGGCGTGGCGGTGCCTTCGAGCAGCTCACGGACGATCTCGTTCGCCTTGCGCACCTGGGGCGTGATCATCTTGATCTTGATCTTCCCGTCGTGCCCGAGGTTGCCACCGACCTCGACCGTCTTGTCCTCACCCGGCAAGGGCAGACCCTGGCAGCCGGTGAACTTCTTCTTCGGCGTGAGACCGGTCTGGAAGTAGGCGACGATCGGGTCGTCGACGCAGTCGGTGTTGTACGGGAAGATCCCGTGGCTGCCTTCGTTGTCGACGCTGATCATCTTGGCGCCCGGCAGGCCGTTCGCGGTGGCGAGCGCGCCCTCGTACGGCGTGGCCGCGTCGAGTTCGGTCTGCGCGATCAGCAGCTTCGGGAACGTCTTGGCGTCCGGCGCCGGCTTGGCGTTGCTGGTCGGCCAGAACGCGCACAGCGGCGCGCCCGACAGGGCCATGATCGGCGCGATGAACGGCGCGTTCACGGTCAGGTCGGCCTGCCAGTAAGTCCAGTAGTGCAGATTCTGGTTCCACTGGCCGTCCTGGCAGCGGATCGCCTCGAACGCCGCGTCCCAGGTCTCGACCTCGGCACCGCCCTGGTAGGAGGCCTTGCGCTCGACAGAGTCCTTCTTCGCGATGGCCTCGAGCGCGTTGCCCTTGGCCTTGTTCAGGAACGCCTTGTTCGCGTCGGTCAGGCCCGGGGTGGCGAGGGCCTTCGCGACGACCTGCTCCAGCTTCTCCGCGTCGGTCCCGGTGGGCGCCGGTCCCTTCGCCAGCGCGGCCACCATCGAGGCCGCCGACGGATACTGGGTGGTGTCGTACATCGCCGGGATGATGAACCACGCGGCGTAGAGCATGCCCGCGAATTCCCGCGTGCCGCCCGCCTTCTCCCAGTTGCGGCGGATCTCCAGCGGATCGGTGCCCGCCTTGTACTTGGCGTCGTTGCGCGCGACGTAGGGCAGCAGCGCCTCCTGGAACTGACGGTCACGGCTGCGCGGCTGCAGGTCCCAGGTCTTCTCCAGGGTCGGGCGGCTCGCGTCGGTCGAGGAGTCGAGCAGGAACCGGTGCGCCTTGCTCGGGAACGTGGTGGCGTACCAGGTGCCGAGCCACGTGCCGTACGAGTAGCCGATGTAGCTGGTCTTCTTCTCCCCGAGCAGCACCCGGATGAAGTCCATGTCGTACGCGGTCTGCTCGGTGGTGATGAATTTCGTCAGCGGGTTCTTCAGGCAGCCCTCGACCTTCGCCCGGCTGATCACGTTCTGGTCCGTGCTGTCCGGGACGGTGTAGCTACAGGTCAGCGGAGTGCTCTGGCCGACGCCGCGCGGGTCGAAGCCGACGAAGTCGTACTGCGAGGCCAGGACTGGGCTGCGCATCGCCATCGCGGCGCCCCACGGAAGGCCTTCGCCGCCGGGCCCGCCGGGGTTGACCAGCGCGATGCCCTGCCTGCCGGTGCCGGGGTAGGCGGTCGCGGTCTTGGAAACGCGGACGCCGATCGTGTTGCCGTCCTGCGGGTTGTGCCAGTCCCGCGGCACCTGGACGGTGGCACAGGCCAGACCCTTGACCTTCTTCAGTTCCGCTTCCGTCGCCGGCGCGACGGACGGGAACGAGCACTCGCCCCAGGCCACGGCCTGCTTGGTCAGCGCACCGGCGAGCGCGGCGGTGTCCGGCTCGGCCGCCTTGGCCGCGGGAGCCGCACCCGCGGCGGGGGCCAGCACCAGGCCCGAGGCCAGGAACGCACCGGCGACCACGACCACCGTGCGTCTCCGCGTCTTTCTCGTCCTACTGATCACCATGATCCCTTTCGACAGGAGCCCCCCGACGTCCGTACGTGAAGTAAAGACCGGTGATCAGGTTTCCCACACGGCCGAGAGCTGGCGGATACCCGACATGGCGGGATCTCGACACGAACGGTCAACCCGGGGAGCTCCAGCCGTGCCGCCAATATCCGGCGAACGAGATGTCCGCCTTCGCCGCACCTCGCTCGGACACCAGATGGCGGCGCAACGACGTCGCCAGCCGGGACTCGCCCGCGACCCAGGTGTAGAACCGCCCTTGCGGCAACGATGCCCGCTGAACCGCCTCCAGGGCCGGCGTTCCCGGACGAAGTCCCGGGTCGTCCCTGCTGAGCCAGTGGACGCGGACACCGTCGGCCGTGTCGTACCGCCGGATGTCCGCGGCGGTCGGCACTTCCAGGAACACTTGCGCGGTAAGGGATTCCGGGGCGTCGTCGAGGATCGCCAACGCGGCGGGCAGCGCGCTCTCGTCGGCGACGATGAGCTGAGCGCCGACGTCGTCCGATGGCCGGTAGGTGGTGCCCATGTCGAAGATCCCGGCCGGATCGCCCGGTCGCACGCGGCGGACCCATTCGCTCATCGGCGAATTCCCGTGGAGGGCGAACTCGATGTCGACCTCGTCGTCGGCCGGCCTCGCCCGGCGGATGGTGAGCGTGCGCACCCAGGGCCGCACCGATTTGGGCAACAGCATCAGCTCCGGCATCCACGTCTCGTTCGAAAAGGTGGGCATCCGCAGTCCGCGCTGTCCCTCGCGGGGAAAGAACAGCCGTACCGTCTGGTCCGCGCCCGTGACGACGAGATCTTTCAGCCCCGGCCCGCCGAGCGTGACCGACGCGAAGTTCGGACTGAGGCTCACACGCTCCCGGACCTCCAGCGTGATCATCTTGCGCGAGACCGGGGCCTTGAGGCGCGGAATCATCGCGCGCCCTCGGTATTTTTGCAGTTCATGGCACTATTATGAGCTTTTCCTCAGTTCTCGGGTACTCGCTTTTACCTGCCCGCCGGGAGACCTCGGGACCTGCTGCGGGACGCGATCACGGACCGAGCCTGCTCACGTTACGGCTCAGGCCGCGAGGCCTTCGGCGAACCGCCGCGCCGCGTCGAGATCCGCCGTACCGGGCCGGTTCTTGCCGATGCCACCGACGAGCCGGAACGGGAGCCACGTGTCGAAACCGCGGCACGAGAACGTGCCCACCACGTCGAATCCCTTGTGGCCGAGCAGCCGCGCGAGGCGGCGGAGGTAGCGCCGGAACGGCGGTTCGGGAAGCCCGCTCGTGGTGAACACGAACGCCTTGCGCCGCTGCTCCCCCGGCAACGCCTCAACGAACCGGAGCAGGCGCGGATGAAAGTCCATGCCGAAGATCCCCGAGCCGAATCCCACCAGGTCGCAGGAATCGAGGTCGGCGGGCTCGATTTCCTCGGGGCCGACGACGCGGGCGCCGAGTACTTCCGCCATGACTTCGGCGACCCTCGCCGTGTTGCCGTGCGACACCGAAACGCACACGATGACGACCTTCATGCCGATCCTCCACTTCGCCGGTCCTTTCCCCCAAGAACCAGGCAGCGGCGGAGAACGTGACATCACCCCTCGCGCAGGTGATCCCTCAGCTCCCGCGCCACGCGGGCCATCAGCACCTCGGCCTCCGGCTGGATCGCCGCGGGCACCTGGGATTCGGTCAGCGCGGCGATCGCGAACATCCCGCCGTCGGCGTGCTCGACCACCCCGACCTCGTGCCGCAGGTTCAGCACTGTGCCCGTCTTCGACGACCATTTCGTGGCGTCGGAGACGAAATCCGGGCTCAGCCGTTGACGCAACAGGTTGAGCCCCATGAGCTCGCGCACCCGCGCCGCCACCTGTTCGTCCACTTTGGACGGCTTCCACAGCGCTTCGAGCAGGTTCACGAACGCGCGGGCCGAACCGGAGCTCGCGCGCGTGACGTCGAGCTGCGGGACGGGATGGCCTCGCCCCGACGTACCCGCGTTGATCGCGAGCGCGTGCGCGAGGTGGACGTCGGCGGGGTCGAAGCGTTCGGCCGGCGTGTCGCTGAGATCCGCGGCCGGATGCCGAGCGGTGATCCCGGTGATCCCCCAGTCTCGCGTCATCCTGGTGACCTCGGCGGGCGGCGTCAGCGCGAACAGCGCGTCCGCGGCGGTCTCGTCGCTGATGGCCATGGTCAGGTAGAGCAGGTCGTCGATCGCCACCCTGGCCGGATGCCGGAACCGCGTCAGCCCGGTCGGCCCCGGCGTGGTGGCCCGCCCCGGTTCGACGTCGAGCGCCGCCGAACCGTCCAGCTCGCCCCGCCGGATCCGTTCCAGGGTCGCCGCGGCGAGCGGGATCTTCACCAGTGAAGCACTCGGGAACTCGAGGTCGGGGTCGATGCCGGCCTCGAAACCGGTCCGCAGATCACGCACGAGGAACGAACCGCGCAGGCCTCCGTCGGCCAAGTCGGCGCGTAGCCGCAGGAGCAGCGTTTCCGTGTTCACGTCGTCTCCTCCGCGCCGAGACATCGGGCGATGTCCGGCCCCAATCGTGCCCGGAGGCGCTGCGCGTCCTCACCGGGCCCCGTCGTGATCTCGAACCCGCGCACGAGCCGGATCTCGCCGATGGTCCGCCAGTTCAGGCCGAGCTCGCCGGCCTGCGCCGCCGAACACAGCAGCAGATCGTCCGAACCGAACACGGCCGCCGCGGCCGCGGTGAGCGAATCGGCGACGGACACCTGCGCGGGCCGCAGCCCCACCGCGTCGCGGATCCGGAAGAGACGGTCGCGCAGATGCGGCACGTCGTCCTCCGGCTGGATCCAGACCCGCCGAGGCGAACCACCCGACCGGCCGACCCGCAGCGTTTCCAGATGGAGGACGTCCGCGCGCGGCCTGCCGCCACCCGCCAGCCCGAGCGGCACCTTCCAGCTGCCCTCTTCGCCGGGAACGGCGGTGAGCGCGGCGCGGACCTCCTGCGTGCGCACGAGTTCCGCCCGTTCCCTCGGCGGCGCCTGCCGGAACTCCAGGAAGACGTCCAGCTCCCGCGCCGCCGCGTCGAGTTCGGCGAGTTCGCGGACGGTGCAGGTTTCCGGCATCGCCAGCCGCATCGGCCGCAGCCTGGCGCGCCGCGCGTCGTGCTCCAGGGTGTCGGCCAAGGCCACCAGCCGTTTCGCCGACGGCAGCATGTCCCGCCCGAACGGGGTGAGCACGGCGCGCCGGGTGGAGCGGTCGAACAGCCGCTCGCCGAAATGCCGTTCCAGCGCGGCGATCCGGCGGCTCGCCACCGGCTGCGGGATACGCGCGAGCGCGGCTCCGGCGGTGAACGTCCCGGCCTCGCTCACGCTCACGAACGCCCGGCAACTCCCGATCAGGTCCACGACCACATACTATGCGCGTTTCGCATGAAAGACGTCATTCATGTCTTGGACAGCATGATCAGAGCTGGACAGACTGCGAGCATGTCAGTCACTTCTCGCCGTTGGGCCGCGCTACTGGCGCTCTCGGCCGTATCACTCGCCGCGTGTTCCGCACCTGCCCCCGCGCCACCTCCCGCCGCCGCTTCGCCGGTCGCGGCGTCCGAGCGCGCCGACTTCGAACAGCTCGAACGTGCCTTCGGCGCCCGGCTCGGGGTGTACGCGGTGGACACCGCGACGGGCCGCGAGGTCGCCTTCCGCGCCGACGAACGCTTCGCCTACGCCTCGACGCACAAGGTGTTCAGCGCCGGCGGTGTCCTGCAGCGGACGCCGGTCGCCGAACTGGACCGCACGGTGACCTACGGGCAGCAGGATCTGGTCACCAATTCGCCGGTCACGGAGAAGCACGTGGCGACGGGCCTGCCGCTGCGCGCCGTCATGGACGCGACCCTTCGCTACAGCGACAACACCGGCGGGAACCTGCTCTTCCGAGAACTCGGCGGCCCCGAAGGACTCAACGCGGTGTTCCGCGGGATCGGCGACACCACGAGCCACGCCGACCGGATCGAACCCGAACTCAACGACACCTTCCCCGGTGACCTCCGGGACACCAGCACACCCCGCGCCCTCGCCGTGAGCCTGCGCGCCTTCGCGCTCGGCGACGCCCTCCCCGAGGACAAGCGCAAGATCCTCGTCGACATGATGCGCGCCAACA
Organism: Amycolatopsis sp. MJM2582; assembly: GCF_000754115.1. Lineage (NCBI taxonomy): Bacteria > Bacillati > Actinomycetota > Actinomycetes > Pseudonocardiales > Pseudonocardiaceae > Amycolatopsis > Amycolatopsis sp. MJM2582. Next base: position 160,885 of record NZ_JPLW01000002.1, on the reverse strand, counting down.
CCACCGGCGACCAGAACATCCGCGCCGGCGTGCCCGGCTGGGCGGTCGCCGACAAGACCGGGACGGCGGCTTACGGCACCCGCAACGACATCGGGGTCGTGTGGCCGCCGAACCGCGCGCCGATCGTCGTCTCGGTGCTCACCGACCGGCCGGAGAAAGACGCCAAGATCGACAACAAGCTCCTCGCCGACGCCACCGCGGCCGCGATCAAGGCCCTCCCCTGACCGGTCCCGCCGGGACGGACGAGGATCCGTCCGTCCCGGCGGGGTTCAGCGGCTCAGCGACGGCAGGGGTTGCCCGCCGGATGCGCCGAGGTTCCGTGCACGTCGGCCTGGGACTCCGCGAGCACGATCTTCGCGAGCGCGGTGTCCAGCGCGACGGCCTGCTGCTTCACGACGCCGTTCGCCACGGTCTGGCCGTTGAGCTTCAGCGAACCGATGACCAGCGGAATGGTCAGCGGCGCCGAGCCCACCGTGATCGACTCACCGTTGATCTTCAGCGAAGCGACGTTCGAACTGCCCGCCAGCACCGGCGCGAGCCCGCCCGCCGACGGCTGGCAGGTCGCGGTCGCCTGCGACTGGATCACGCCGAGCTCGATGGTCAGCCCGAGCGTGCTGATCACCGTCTTGTCGATCTTGGCCGACGCCAGCGCGCGATCGCCCGCGGCCGGAGCCGCCGACTGGTCGTCCGGCGTCAGATCGGTCGACGCGGTCAGCACCTTGGTGTCCACCTTGATCAGACCGGCGTTGAGCGTCGCGGCGGCGACGGTGCTGCTGTCGTCGGCACACGGCAGGTTCGCCGGGTTGGCGCGCGCCGCGGTCACACCGAGGACGTTCGCCGCGGTACCCGTGCAGGAGAAGACGCCGTCACGGTCGTCGTCGACGATCGTGCCGACTCCGGTCGCGTCGAGGAGACCGGCGCCCGACGGGGCCGAGAGGTTCACCGTGAAGGTCTCGTTCGGCTCGTCGACCGTGTCCGGGTTGACCAGGACGGTCACCGGTTTGGCCGTCTGCCCGGGGGCGAACGTGACCGTCCCGCTCGCCGCCGCGTAGTCGGCGGGCGCGGTGGCGGTCCCGTTGGCGGTCGCGTACTGGACCGTCACCGGATTCGGGCTGGGGCCGCCGAGCAGCGACACCGTGAACGTCGCCGGGACCTGCGCGCCCCCGGAACCCTCGTCGACCGTCACGTCGTTGATGCTCAAGCCGAGCACGCGCACCGTGGTGGTCTCGATGTACCCGCGGGAGACGCCGTCGACCTGGTAGTCGACGACGCACTGGTAGGTGCCGGGAGCGGCGCCGTCCGCGGCCTTGATCGTCTCGGTGAACGTGGCGACCTCGCCGCTGGTCACCTTGATGCTGCCGGGATCGTTGGTGACGGTGAGCTGCGGGTCGCAGCTGGTCACCTTCGGCGTCACCGTGACCTCGATGGATTTGATCCCGTCCAAAATGGCCTGCGAGACCTGCCCGGCCGGGACGTTGTTCAGCAGGACACCGCCCGTCGCCGAAGTGATGGCGGAGGCCTGCCCCGTGGCGTCGAGGCCGCCGACGTTGACCGCGACCACCCGGATCTTCGCCGCCTGCAACGCCGCGATGGTCTGGGCCAGCGTGTGCCCGCCGCTCGGATCGTGCGACGGCGCGTCGCCGAACCACGCGATGATGCGGGTGCCGTCCGGCCGGAACGCGACCGCGCCGGTGGCCAGCTGGTAAAGCGCGTTGAGGTTGGCCTCCGGCGTGTCCCCGCCGCCCGCGGCCGCCCACTGGTCGATCCCCGCCTGGACGGCGGTCGTGTCCCCGGTGATGCCCTGGTTGACCTTGAACGGCACCGAGTCGGTGAAGTCCTTGTACTCGGCGACGCCGAACTGCGCGGTCGGCTGCGCGGCGAGCACGTCACCGGTGATGGCGCTGGCGTTCGACCGCACGTTGCCGATCGGCCCGCCCATGCTGCCCGTGGTGTCGGCGAGCAGGACGAGGTCGGGGTTCGGCGGCACGGCCGAGGTCGTCACGTTCTTGGTCACGGTCGTGCTCTGCCCCGCGTTGAGGGTGAGATCGACCGTGGCCGGGTCGACTCCCGGCGGGGCCGCGGCGGCGACCGCGGTGGAGGCGAACATCGCCGTGACCGCGGCCAAGACGACGAGCAGTGGTCTTCGTGACATGGACTTCCCTTTCGAGACTCGGCCGGAGCCGGAATTCCTGTGGGCTTCCTCGGAAAGACGGAATATTTCGATTTTCGTTAGCGTGAGAGCCGGGCTTCACCCGGAGCGCCCTGTGTCAAGCCGCCCAACGGGCTGTTACCGCGAATCCGGACTACTCGGACCAGGTCCGCATTGCACCGTCCAGCCGAAGGACCTTCGACATCTCTCACTCTTCAGCGTGAGAGATGTCGAAGTTTCCTGCTTTTCCGTGATCACCTCGGCCGGGCGGAATCCGTATTCACGCGGCGAACAGTCACCGAATGTCGCAACGTAACGCGCCGATCGATACCGCGGCGAGACATCGGGTCCGTCAGTAGACGCACTGGATGATCGCGTCGTCCAAGCGGATGTACTTCGCCGGCCCGCCGTTGTTGCCGTAGATCGGCTGCAGATAGACGGTAGCCACGCCGTTGAGATTCAGATTAGGGAGCGTGATGAGCTGATAGCCCGCCCAGTCGTCGATCCATTTCACCGTGTGGGAGATTTTCCGCCAGCCGTTGGGGTCCCAGATCTCGAGGCCGATGTTCGCTCCGCCACCGACCGGGTCGGCATAGATCGCAGCGGCGCAATTCGACCGATTCGACGGGAAACTGCTCAGCGACTTCGCCGTCCGCATCGCCGACCAGCCGTTGTCCGCGAAGAGCCAGCCGTTGTTGTTGCCGGTCCGGGCCACTCCCATGCCGATATCGAACCAGGAATGCCCGTCACCGCCCTGGATTCCCCGTTCCCATACACCGAACGGGTTCGATTCGTAACCGTCGGACCATTGCACGATCCCGGCCTGCGCCGTTCCCGCGAGCCCCAGGAGTGCCGCCGAAAACACCGACAAGACGGCCAATATCTTCTTGACCACGAGAGTTCCCCCCTCTTCGTGCGGAATGAACTCCGCCAGGGGACCAGAGTCCGCGACGCGCGCACAACGTACCTTCGCGCGCACATTCGACCGCCTCGAAGTGCTAGGCGAGATCCACGGGCCGCGTCCGCAGCTTGGCGGCGATCCGGGCCAGCGCCTGCTGATCCTCCGAGGTCAACGGGTCGAGGACGAGCTCCCGTACCGAACGGACGTGCGTGGGCGCGGCCGCGACGACCACGTCGTAGCCGTCGTCGGTGAGCACGGCGAGCGTGTACCGGCCGTCGCCGGGGTCCGGCGTCCGCTCCACCCAGCCGCGTTGCTCGAAGCGTTTGACCACATTGGACAGACGGGAGAGCGATCCGTTGGCGAGGTACGCCAGTTCACTCATCCGCAGCCGCCGCTCCGGGGCCTCCGAAATATGACTGAGGGTCAAGTACTCGAACAGCGTCAACCCGGCGTCGTGCTGCAACGGCGCCTCGAGCCGCCCCGGCAGCAGGAGGACCAGGGAGACCAGCCCGGTCCAGGCCTCCTTTTCGGCAGGGGTCAGCCACAGCGCTTCGTCCGGGTCCAGGGTGGCCATGGCGGAACCTTACCCAGAACGGCGTGACTTCACACGTGAAGTGAAATCGTGCTAGCTTGACTTCAAGCATGAAGTCAACGAGAGGATCCACCATGACCCAGCCGGAGTTCTTCGCCACGCCTGGCTACGGCGACCGGCAACTGGCCGAAATGCGCTACAGCCAGGCGGTGCGCGTCGGCGATCGCGTCGAGATCTCGGGGCAGGGAGGCTGGGACGACGACTTGACCTTCCCGGAGTCACTGGAAGAGGAGATCGTCAAGGCCTTCGAGAACGTCGCCCGCACCCTCGCCACCGCGGGCGCCACTTGGCGCGACGTCGTCTCGGTCGACTCCTACCACGTCCCGGAGGCCCCCGGCTTCATCGGCGAGACCCACAACCGCGTGATGGTGGCGCAGTTCCGCGAGCACATGGGCGACCGGGCGCCGATCTGGACCGAGATCGGCGTCGCCGCCCTCGGCGCGCCGACGATGCGGGTCGAGATCAGGGTCACCGCGATCGCCGGGAACGCCCGCGTGTGAACCCGGCGCTCCTTGGGTACTCCATGGCTGCGCCCATGCTCTTGGCCCAGCTGGGAAACCCGCTAAGGAGAACGCGTGGGTATCACGAGAACACGACAGACGTACGAATTCCCCACCGGCATCGCCCCGCCATTGGGAGAGGTCCGGGCCTGGCTGCGCGAGCGGCTGAGCGAGGTCGGGCGCACCACCATCGCGGACACCGAACTGCTGACCACGGAACTGGTCACCAACGCGCACGAACACGCGGACGGCGTCGCCGAGCTCAGAGTCTCCGTCCCCTCGGGACGGGATGTCGTCCGCGTCGAGGTCGACGACCGTCGCCCGCGGCTGTGGCCGCACCGGGTGATCAAAAGCGACCCCACGAGTCCGCATGGACGGGGGCTGGCGCTGGTCGAATCGATCAGCACCGAATGGGGCGTGGACACCGGCGCGGGATTCAAGACGGTGTGGGCGGAGATCCCGGTGCTCTGAACTACTTCGACTCGACCCGGCCCAGCGGATCCGGCGCCGCCGCCAGTTCCTCGCAAGCCGCCTGCCACGCGGTGTCACCCGGGTAAAGCTCGGAGCGCAGATAGGCCCAGGTGAGGCGCCCCACCGCGGCCACCCGATCCGGGTTCTCGTCCGTCGTCTCGGCGACGTCGTAGCCGGACACCCCGCCGAGCCCGTGCTCGGCGCCGAACAGGGTCAGCAGCGTTTTCCGGCCTGGCGAAAGGAAGTACGGGTCGGCATGCCATTCCGGGCCCCGGACCGTCAGATGACCGGAGTCGTCCTTGTCCCCGGCGACCACGAGCGCGGGAGTCGTCATCGCGGAGAAGTCGGTGCTGAGAAAGAAGGGATAGTTCTCGGCCACGAATCCGGTGACCGCGTCGCCGCCGCGGCCGGGCGCGGCGAGCAGGACACCGGCCGAGATCCGCGGCTCGGCGAGGCGCACTTCGTCGCCACTGTGGGGATCGGTGTATCGCGCGCCCAGCAGAAGGCTCGCGGTGTGCCCGCCCATCGAATGCCCGGCCACCGCGACCCTCCCCCGGTCCAGCCTGCCGCGCAGCAGCGGGACGGCGTCCTCGATCTCGTCGAGCCGGTCGAGGATCCGGATCATGTCCTCGGCCCTGGACCGTTGGTACAGCGGCGCTTCCGGATCGCCGGGTGGCAGGTTCAGCGACCGTGAGCTCAGATGGGTCGGCTGGACGACGGCGAATCCGTGCGCCGCCCAGTGATTCACGAGCGGGGCGTAGCCGTGCAACGACGAGAGATGGTTCGAAGGCCCCTGGCCGTGCGACAGCAGGATGATCGGCAGTTCATTCCCGGTCGCCGGCACGGAGATCCGCAGCCGCAGGTCCACGGCCCGGTCCGGCGTGGACAGCTCCACCGGGGCGATCGAGATCACTGGCGTGCTCATGTGAACTTCCTTCGCGAGTTAAGCGGAACACTGTTCCATAAACATACGGAGCAGTGTTCCGCTTTGTCAAACGCTCCTCGCCCGGTCCGCGAGAGCGCGCGCGAGCGAGGCCACCTCGGCCGAAAGCCCGGTCCAGTCATCGAAAGCCGTGCCGAGATACCCCGCCCGCGCGCATTCCAGCAGCACACCGCCGTCGACCATCACCGCCGCGGTGTCCTTCGAGACGATCCGTCCCGTTTCGACGGTCACGACGATGCGCGCGAGCGTGAGCAGGACGTTGCGTTCATCGCCCTCGATCTCGGACAACAGGCCGGGGATGACGCCGAGTGCCGCCTCACGAAGCTGATCCGGCGGCACTGGATCGACGACCTCCGCGAGCGCGGCACCGCGAAGAACTCGGTGCGCCGCATGGGCCGTGGCCGCGAGGATCACGACATCGGGATCCTCGGCAGGCATGGGAAGACGGCCCTCGACGAACTCTTCCCGAAGCCATTCCCCGTATTGGAAATCCCGGCGAGCCGGTTCACCCCCGGCCACGATCACGGTCAGTTCGATCGGACGCCGGTCCGCCGCGTCGGGAAAGCGGTCGGCGTGGCCACACCAGCCCGAAAGCCGCAACAGCAGCGACACCAGAGCGGCGCGTTCCTCTTCATCGAGCGATCGGCGGGTGACCAGCAGAAGATCGACGTCGCTGTCCGGTTTGAGCCCGCCCGCCGCGGCGGAACCGTAGAGGTACAACCCGAGGACGCCGCCGGGATCCTCACGGTCGAGATGATCCAGCAGGGGCTTGATGCGCATGCCTCTACGATCACCCGCTACGCAAGGTATTTCCGCGCCCAGTCGTCGAAGCCGGTGAGCGGGATGCCGAGGTCCCGGGCGAATTCCGGGCGCCCCGGCTGACCGATCACGTTCAGCCATTCGTGCGAAGCGCCCATCGGCGGCATCCCGGCGGCGACCGCCTGCTCGACGGTCATATCCGGAGCCGTCAGCTTCGTCCCCAGCGCACCGGACAGGACTTCGGCGATCTCGGTCATGGTCAGGAAGTCGCTCGCGAGCTCGAGTTCGACCCCGGTGAACCGGTCCGGTTCGGCGATGGCCGCCGCGGCGGCGGTGCCGATGTCGTCGACAGCGGCCAGCGAAAGGGACGTCGAGGGCTTGATGACGCTCACCAGGCCGCCGTCCACCCCGCGCGGGAACAGGAACTTCATGTCGGGCAGGAAGTTCTCCATGAAGAAACCCGGCTTGAGCAGTGTCCACCGTGGAAAGTCCGCCTCGCGGAGGCGATCCTGGATCGCCGCCTTGGCGCCCAGCGTCGGCTCCATCGATGCCCAGCGGCCTTCGGCCCATCCGTCCGCCTCGACGTGCTGACCGGCTCCCGAGACGGAGGTGTGCACGAACTGCGGCACGCCCGCCGCCTTCGCACCTTCGATGAGGTTGAAGCCTTGCGTGACCTCCCCCGCGAAGTCGAATCCGTCTTCGTTCATTCCGGGCATCTGCACCGAGAAAACGGCGCGGGCCCCCTGGGCCGCGCGGATCACGGACTCGATGTCGTGGAGATCGCCGACGACGAGTTCGGCACCGAGCGCTTCGACGGCTTTCGCCCTGGCCGGATCGCGGACGAGGGCGCGGACGGGAACGCCGGCCGCGAGCAGGGCACGGGCGGTCGCACCGCCCTGCCTGCCGGTGGCGCCGGTGACCAGAACGGGTGCTGCGGACATGGTGGCTCCTTCGCTCGACTAAGTGGCGGGGCCCGCCACTTATCGTCCGCTACAATAT
>NZ_JPLW01000002.1:0-153145 GCF_000754115.1 Amycolatopsis sp. MJM2582 | reverse complement strand
CGGGCGAGGTGGGGGGCCCCGCCACTTATCGTCCGCTACAATAGGGCGGGCCCCGCCACTTACGCAAACACCGAGGTGAAGGCATGTCCGACGGTCAGCGCGCCGACGCGCGGCGGAACTACGCGCGCATCCTCGCGGTGGCCGAGGAAGAGGTCGCGGCCCACGGCTCCGGCGCCTCGCTGGAGCAGATCGCCCGCACCGCCAACGTCGGCTCGGCGACCGTGCGCCGCCACTTCCCCACCCGCCGGGCGCTGCTGGAGGCGGTCTCCGCGAGCCGGATCGCCGCGCTGTGCGCCCGCGCCGCCGCCTTGACCGGCGAGGAAGACAGCCGGAAAGCACTCCTGACCTGGCTGGACGAGGTCGTCGTCTACTGCGTCTCCGCTCGCGGGCTGGCAGCCGCGCTCTCGTACGACGGGCCAGTACAGGAGAACTCCTGTTCCGCCGCCATCGAGGACGCCGGGGAACCGCTCCTGCGGCGGGCCGCGCGGGACGGCGCGGTGTCGCCGGACGTCACCGTCGCGGATCTGATCACGCTGATCGTCGGCATCGTCCTGGCCACCGAGCACCACCCGGATCCGGCCGCCCGGGCGGACCGGCTGTTCCGGCTGGCCGTGGCGGGGCTGAGCCCCGGGACGTGACAAGGGGCCGGAGTGGTCGCCCACTCCGGCCCCCGGCACGGATTCCGCTTACCGGGTACCGCGGCGGCCCGACGAGACCACCGCCGGCACCGGAGCGCCGTTGATCACGAACTGCGACCCCGGCTCACGGACGACATCACCGTTCGCGGAGCCGCTGATCGTCACGTTCGTCAAGGCCGCGCTGCCACGGGCGCCGCTCATCGCGAGGATGCCCGCACCGTTGTTCGACTTGTCGATCTTGACGTTGGTGAGGGCCGCGGTCACGACGCCGCCGCCCGTCTTGAACTGGACACCGTCGTAGGTCGAGTCGTGGATCTCGGTGTCCCGCAGCACGACTCCGGGAATGTCCTTGCCCTGCGCGAAGAACGTGATCGCGCCGAACTCCTGCTGCTCACCCCAGAACACGCCGCCACAGCGGTACAGGGCGTTGTTCGCGATGAGCGTCTCCCCGGAGAACGGCAGCGGATCGTGGTCCGTCGCCAGCATGATGCCCGGGTAGTTCATCGTGTCGTGGACGATGTTGTTCTCGATCCTGTTGCCGTAGCCGCCGTAGACCGCGATCCCATTGGCACGCCACGGAAGCTGGATCGTGTTGTTGGCGAACACGTTGTCGTGCGCGATGTCCTGCGAAGGGTCCTTCACGTACTGGTTCGCCCACACCGCGAGCGAGTCGTCACCGGTGGTGCGGAACGACGAGTCGAACACCTTCGAATTCCGCGTGCCGTTGGTGAAGTTGATGCCGTCGGCGTAGGTGTTCCGGATCCGCATACCGCTGAACTCGAGGCCGTCGCCCGGTCCCCAGAGCGCCGGGACGTTGCTGTAGTCCCGGCCGACCCACGCGCCGACGTTGGCGTGCTCGATCCAGACGTTCGTGATCTTCGTGCCGGTACCGAACCGGCCGTTGAGACCGACGCCGCCTTCCGCGCCGCCGTCCCCACCCCGGATCCGTCCGGAACCGAAGATGGCGATGTCGGAGATCTGCGTGTTCTTGTCGATGTCGAATCCGAAGTTGCCCTCGTGCGGATGGTTGATACCGCCCGCGTTCTGCGGCTCGATCAGCGAGTACAGCTGCGAATGCCACATCCCGGCGCCCCGGATCGTCACGTCGGAGATGCCGACCTGGTTGTACTGGCCGCCGCCGTTGGGCACGTTCGGGTCGTCGGTCAAGATCTTCTTCTCCTGCCGCCACTGCCCCGCCGGGATCCAGACACAGGCGATCACGCCGTTCTGGTCGTCGGTCACCGCGCGCTGGATCGCCGCCGAATCGTCGTTCCCGTCGTTCGGCACGGCGCCGTACTCCGTGATCGACGTGCAGTTCGCCGGCTTCTCCGACGCCGGGGCGACCTGCTCCAGATCGATGAGATCGACGATGTAGAACGCCGCGTTGTCACCGCTGTCCCGCTGCAGCTTGAACTTCGTGCCCGGCGGATACGACCGGGACAACAGCGCGTGCGACTCGTCGAACAGGCGCCGCGCGTCGGCCTGCGGGGTGTTGGTCAGGCCTTCGGGGTCGTCGGTGCTGCCGTAGAGCCAGCTGTGCTTCGACGACAGCGTCAGCTTCTGCGCGAACGTCCCGTTGACGTACAGGCTGATGGTCGCTTCCTGTCCGCCACCGCCGGGGGCGTCCGGGATGGAGTTGCGCACGACGATCGAGTTCGCCTCGTTCGCCGACGTGAACTCCACGTACTGCCCCTGATTAGCCAGCCGAACGGACTTGCGGCCGGAGGACTCGGTCGCGAAGTTCGTATGCCCGAAGGTGCGCAACGGGTCGGCTTCCAGCAGTTGTCCTTGGTACTGCGCGGCTTCCGCCTCGTACTCGACGTACGGGACGGCCGCGCCACGGCCCACGACGATCGCCCGCGAGAGACTGTTGTTGGCCTCGTTGGTCTCCGTGACCGTGCCGGTCGCGTCGGCCGTCGCGGTCAGGGTCGCGCCACCGTCGGCGGCGGTCCAGGTGCCCGCGATCGCGACGTTCGCGGTGGTCCCCGCCTCGATCGCACCGGTGGCGCCGGTCAGCGTGGTGCCGCCGACGGCCAGCCGCGTCACCGAAGCGTCCGCGCGGCTCGTGCCGCGGTTGTGCACGGCGACGGTGAAGGACACGGCCGAACCCGCCGCCGGGTTGGGCGGGTTCGACGTGATGCCGCTGACCTCGAGATCCGGCCCCGGCGCCTGCGCGACGACCAGCGCGGTCGGCGAGGTGTAGGTGTTGTTGGTTTCGTTCTGCTCGGCCACCGTTCCCGCCGGATCCGCGGTCGCGGCCACGGTGTACGTCCCTTGTGGACGCGTTCCCGCGTCGACGGTCACCGTCGTGGACGCGCCGGCGGCGAGCGCCCCGACCACCGCTTCGCCGACGACGGTGCCACCGAGGCTGACGTTCACGGTCGTGGCGGCCGCGTTCGCGGTGCCGGTGTTCTTCACCGTTGCCGAGACGGCGAGTCGGCTGGTCTCCGTCGGGTTCGACGGCGTCCAGGTCGTGCCGGTGACGACGAGGTCTGGATTCGGCGCGGGCGTGCCGATCACCTGGAATTCCGCGACCTGGCCGCCGGGAGCGCCGGAGTTGGCGAAGAACTGCAGGCGCACGTCCGATGCCCGTCCGCTGACCGGTACGACCACCGAGTTCTGGTTGGTGGCCGGGTCGAAGCGGTGATCAGCCCGCGCCGAAAGGGAAGTGAACGCGGTGGCGCCCTGCGCGCGGCCGACGATCTCGAAGTTCTGCGTCCGCGCGCCCCAGATCTCGTCCGGGTTGAGCTTCACCACGACCGAGTCGACGTCCGCGTCGACGCCGAGTTTCACCGTCAGCGAGTTCGGATAGCCCGCGGCGGACTCCCAGTACGTGGCGGTGTTGTTGTCGTTGGCGTTGGCGGGGACGAACGAATGGACCGCCGAGGTGGCCTCGATCGGTTTACCCGCCGCCAGGTTCGCGCCCGCGCTCGTCCCGGAGCGCACGACGTGGTTGCTGTCGCCGGATTCGTTGCCCGCCGCGTCCTTTGCACGCACGAAGTACTCGACCCGGGTCCCGGTCGGCCTGGATTCGGTGAACGTGGTGCCGGTGATCGTCGTGACCGGCGTGCCGTCGCGGTAGACGGTGTACCCGGTGACCCCGACGTTGTCCGCCGAAGCCGTCCAGGTCAGCCGGATCTGACCGGCGGCGGGCTCGGTCAGCGCGAGATTCGCGGGCGCGCTCGGCGCCTGGGTGTCACCGGTGTCCGGTCCGTACAGCTCGAATTCCGCAAGCTGCGCCGCGGGCCAGCGCGTGTTCGCGGTGACCTGCAGCCGGACATAGCGGGCCGACGCGGTCATCGGGATCGTGACGGTGTTGGTCCCGGGGGTGAACGCGTAACCGGTCGGCGCGGCGAGGTCGGTGAACGCCGAGCCGTCGGTACTGCCGCGCACGGCCAGCGTCTGGGTGCGGGATTCCCAGCCGGACGGCAGTTTCAGCACGATCCGCGACAGGGTTTTGGCCGTTCCCAGGTCGGCCTGGATCCATTGCGGGAACGCGTTGTTGGCTGATTCCCAGTAGCTGTCCTGGTTTCCGTCCACGGCGTTCGAGACGGGATAACCGGGCAACGCGCTGCTCGCCGACACCGTGCGGGTCAACGGCACTTCGGCGAGCGCAGCTGGACCGGGTGGGACGGCGGGATCCGGCGGCGGCCCGCTCGCGGCGGAGGCGAAGGAGAGTCCGGCGACGGAAAGCCCCGTGACCAGGAGACCGGCGACGATCCGGGACAGGCGCATACGTGTCATGGCGTCTTCTCTTCTTTGAGACGGCGGGGAGGGAGCCAGAGCCGTACGAGCATGCAACAACTCGGAGACAAAATGCAAGAAGTTGACTTGCTTCCGAAATTTTGCGACATGTCTTCGCCTGTCGACATTGGATCGCCTGGCAACACACTTGTTCTCCGAATACGAGAGAACACGGGAAGAAGTGGTCGCGTATTCCGCAGAAACTGTGCACAGTTGTACACTCAACGCAGGCGAGCCGCGTGGAGGTCGAACCCTGATGGACGTGACGAAAACCTTGAGGTCGGCACTCACCGCCACGACGACCGAGTCGAGGTCCGCGGTCCGTGAGCTGCGACGGGAGACCGAAGATCTCGTGGCGCGCCGCGCGGGCAGGACCGCGAACCGGCTGACCGAACTGGGCGAGCGGCTCGCCGATCTGGTCCTGGTCTCGGGGAGCAGGCTCGCGGGCCTCGCCGATCGGCACAGCAAGCCCGTGGGTGAGGGCGTGCGCCGGGAAGCGGGGCGGATCGGCGAGTCGGTGGAGCGGCTGTCCGTCAAGCTTTCGGACCGGGCCATCCTGCTCGCCGAGGAACTGCTCGATCCGCGGCCGTCCGAGCGCCGCCGGCGTCGCTAGTCGATCACATCTCGCCGATCCGTGAAGGCCTCCTTGAGGGACCCTGGGTCCCTCAAGGAGGCCTTCACGGACCTGGCCTGAAACCGGCCGCAGCCGGAAGTCCTTGGCACATCGGTGCCACCGGCACTCGAGTGCCGGAAGCCCGGGTCCCGCGCCGCCCACCGCGGCCTTCTCCCGTCTTTAGTCGCTATCAACCGCCGTATCCGCTTGCCTAGCATGGGAAAACCGGTATCGGATCCGGCCGGGCGATCCCTGGCGAATCCGCCGTGGCCGTAAACGGGTGACCCGTCGATTTCCCTGAATTCCCCTGCATTGGAAGGCACCCATGCGCATCCGAGGTCTCCTCACCGCACTGCTGTGCGCGGCCGGGCTCACGACGGTCGCACCCGCCGCCGTCGCGGCCCCCATCATCGACGGCGAATACGCCCAGTCCGGCCCGTGGGCGGCCATGATCGAGCAGAACGGCGAGCAGTGGTGCTCCGGTTCGATCATCAGCGCCCGCTGGGTGCTCACCGCCCAGCACTGCATCGACGAACCCGGCGCCGAATACTCCGTCCGGGTGGGCGACGTCGACCACCAGGCCGGCACGTACGCGGTGGTGGCCGACATCTACACGCCGTCCAGCGGCGCCGACATCGCACTGTTGAAACTGGACCGTTCCGTGACCACGACGTACGCGTCCCTCGGCACCTCCGTCGCGGTCGGCGACACCGAATACGTTTATGGCTGGGGCTACAACGAAGACGGCGATCTGCAGCGTTACCTCAAGGTCGCCCGGATGACGGTGACCAGTGTCGGGAATGGACTGATCAAGGCCCGCCGGGGCAACGGCCTGACCAACGGCGGCGACTCGGGCGGCCCGGTCTTCGTCGGCGGCAAGCAGGTCGGCGTGCACATCGCGGGCAACAAGGTGGACAGCTCGACGCACACCAGCATCTCGGCGAACCGCACCTGGATCCGGAACACCTCGGGGGTCTAGGTCCGAACGGGTCCGGGAGCGGTGGCGCCACCGCTCCCGGACCGCTGAGAGGCAGGTGGAAAGTGGCATCGACGACTCCGGACGGGCTCGGCCCCCAACTGGGCAGGCTAGGCCTCGGCGAAACCGCCGCCAGGCTTTACCGGCGGATGCTCGAAAGCGCGCCCGTCACCGCCGCGGAACTGGCCTGGCGGGAGGACGACGCGGAGAACGTCGAGCTGGCGCTGAAGGAACTGGCCGACGCCGGTCTCGCGGTTTCGTCCGGAGTGGACGGAGACGAGTACGTCCCGGCGAACCCCAGCGAAGCGCTCACCGCGCTGACCACCCGACGACAGGCCGAACTGCACGACGCGCGGCTCGCGGTCCAGACCGCGTACCGCGCCTTCAGGCGGGCGCACGCTGGGATGCCGAACGCGCAGGACCTGCTCGAGGTGGTCACCGGCGACGCCATCATCCCCCGGCTGCAGCATCTCGCGACCACGGTGCGGCATCAGGTGCGCCGTCTCGATTCCCCGCCCTACTTCACCGGCGGCCGCCGGAATCTCCTGGAGGAGGAGCAACTGCGGCGCGGAATCGGCTATCGCTGTGTCTACAGTGGAGCGTCGTTCGGCGATCCCGGCTATCTGGCCGCGAACATCCTGCCGTGCCTGCGCGCCGGTGAGCGGGCCCGGCTGCTGCCCGAACTCCCGGTGAAGCTGACGCTGTTCGACGACCGTGCGGCCACCATCGCGCTGACCATCCGCGAGGCCGATCGCAACCAGTCCATCGTCATCGTGCGTCCCTGCAGCCTCTTCTCCGCGCTGGAGGGGCTGTTCGAGACGTCCTGGGCGGCCGCGCTCCCGATCGACCGGCGTGGCCGGACGTCCGGGCAGCCGATCCGGCCGGTCGAACGGGAGCTGCTGATCCTGCTCGCCGCCGGGCGCAAGGACGACGAGATCGCCGCCGAACTCGGCGTCAGCAGACGCACCCTGTTCCGCTACCTCGAAACCCTGATGGACCGCGCCGGCGTCTCCAGCCGGTTCCAGCTGGGGGTCTTCGCCACGCACAACAACTGGCTCTGAAAACCCCCGCATTTCGTCCTCTGAATGCGGGTGGCCCTCACCCGGATGGGGTCACCCGGGTCGATCATCCCCGCTGCGGTGAAGGCGCCGGGAGCGGATGGTGATCTTGGAAGGAGGGCGGAATCATGGGGAATCACCGGCACCACACCGGCACGGCGTCGCTCCGGATCGCCACCGCCGGCCTGCGGGTCTTCGCGGTCGTCGTCGCGATCGCGGCCTGCGCGTGGCTCGCGCTCTGGCTCGCGTTCACCCTCTGAGACCCGCCGGTCCCGGCTGGGATTCCGGCGGGCTCTCGGGTTCCGGCAGCGGGCGGTCCGGTCCCGGAGCCGGAACCCGTTCGGGTGCCCCAGGGTCCGGGACCGGTTCCGGCCTGCCCGGATCGGGCACCGGTTCGGGCATACCGGGGTCCGGCGGCATCGGGTCCGGCGGCGCCGGAGGCGCGGTCGTTCGAGGATTCGTCATCGCACATACCTCCTGATCACGCCACTACCCGATGCGCCACCGGCCGAAACGGTCCGTTAGCCCGTATGGGTGGCGATCCAGTCCGCGATGACGTCCGCGCGAGAGGTCGTCTCGATCCCGGCGTGCGGGCAGTTCGGCCCGGTGGCCTCGAGCGACACCAACGCGCCACCCGTGCCCTCGGCGACGAAGTACGGCGCCCCCGAGTCGTACGTGCAGGCGCTGGTCGTGATCGACGGCGCGGCGCCGCGGACGCCGATCGTCGTCGGCGCCACCGTCGCCACCTGCACGGTGCCTTGCTGCATCCGGGTGGCCGGAGCGGGATTCGTGGCGTTCAGGCTCCCCCAGCCCGCCAAGGTCAGCTGCTGGCCGACCTTCGGGAGCACCCGGCTCACCTTCAGCGGGGACACCGTCGTCACGGGCGTGTCCAGCTTGATGAGGGCGACGTCGTTTTCCTTCGCCTGCAGCACTTCGGTCGCCTTGCGGGCCACACCCGATTCGACCGCCTCGTCGACCAGGCCCAGCGTCACCATCGTCGGATACGGCATCTTGCCCGCGACCCGCTTGCGGTGCGCGTCGTGGAAGCAGTGTCCCGTGGTGACGACCCAGCTCGGCGCGATCAGCGCGCCCGTGCAGTAGCTGCCGTAGGTCGAACCGTCGGGACGTGGGATCTTCGTCATCGCGATCTTCGCGACGAACCCGAACCGCCCCGGTGGGACATCGGTGCCGTGGGCGACGTCCGGCGCGGCGAGCGCGGCCGGAGCGGTGGTGATGGTCAGGACAGCAGCGGCCAGCAGGGCGCGCAGACGCAATTTCTTACCCTTCGTCGATGAGGTGATCCGAGGCTAGGACCCCCTGCCCGACAAGGGGAATTCCCCGACCAGGTGTCACCCGATGGCACGTCTGCCGTTGACCGGTCCCGCACGGCGGGCGAGCCAGTGGCGATAGGGGAGGCTGGTTTCGGTGTCGGAGCGGTAAGCCGCCTCGGCCGCCGCGATCAAGGCATCGGTGTCCCCGCCGAAGGCGCCGTCCGCGCTCCAAGCGATCAGATACCGCATCCACAGCGGATCCCCCGCGAGAGACCGGATCGCGATCCCGGGTGAAGAGGGAAAGGTGACCTGGCACGGGGAGATCGCCCGGCCCGCCGCGATCAGGCGTTGCAGCGGACGCAATTCCGTGCTCCGATGCGCGACCTGCGGCCGGAATCCCGCGCGGGCACAGGCTTCTTCGAAGCACTCCGGCCATCCGGCGCCGTCGGACGGCCCGAGTACCCACCGTTCCCCGGCGAGCTCGGCGAGATCGATCTCGGCGCGGCGGGCCGCGGGATGGTCCGCGGCGATCGCCACGAACACCGGTTGCGTGGCCAGCGGCCGCGACGCCACGCCCGGCGCCGACGGCAGCGGGTGGCCGGGATAGTCGGCGACGACCGCGGCGTCGAGTTGCCCGCCGGCCACGAGATCCAGCAGCCGCAACGGCGAGAACTCGGTGGTCACCGAAACCGCTTGTCCCCGGCCGGAATCCCCGAGCCGGTCCGCCAGCTCGACGACCATGGACCCGCCGATCCCACCCAGCGCGACAGGACGTTTCTCGCCCTCCGCCAGGAAACGCGCCGCATCCCGGTGCATCGTGTCCGCCGCGGCGAGGACGGCACGGGCGCGGACGAGGACGCATTCGCCGAACGCCGTCGGGAAGACGCCGTCGCGCCCCCGGACGAACAAGGTTCCCCCGAACGCGCGCTCGATCCGTTGCACCGCGGCGGTCAGCGCGGGCTGGGTGCTCCCGATCCCGATCGCCGCGCGCGTGATGCTGCCCGCGTCGGCGACGGCGCACACCACTCGCAGATGACGTAACTCGACGTCCATCACGCGGACCTTATGGCCACTTGGGATGTGCCGGAAGCCGTCGAAAGTCGGGATCGTTTTTCGTACTCCCCTCTCCCCTCCCCGCAAGGAGTACGCATGCGACGCGCCTGTCTCATGGTCGCGCTGACCGCCGTCCTCGTCGCCGGGCTCGTTCCCGCGACGGCGTCGGCGGCTCCCCGGTTCACGACGTCGATGGAGGCCTTCGAGCCCGGAGGAACCATCACCAGGGTGGACGTCACCCGGCCCGCTTCGGACCGGGCGGCCGCGCCGCAGCAGATCGCGGCCGCCGCCGCGGTGACCCCGATCGAGACCAACGGCCCCAGCGAGACCACGTTCGACCTGGTCTTCGTCGGTGACGGCTACACCTCCACGCAGCTGAGCACGTACTCGCAGCACGTCCGCTCGAGTATCGCGGCGCTGTTCGCCATCGAGCCGTACAAGAGCTACCGCAAGCAGTTCAACCTCTGGCAGGTCGACGTCGTCTCGCCCCAGTCGGGCATCACGAACGACCCGACACAGGGCATCCGGCGCAACACCGCGCTGGGCTCGTACTTCTGGTGCGGTGGCATCGAACGGCTGTTGTGCGTCAACGAAACCAAGGCGAACCAGTACGCCGCGGCGGCACCGGACGTCGACCAGGTCATCATGCTGGCGAACACCACGAAGTACGGCGGCGCGGGCGGCGGGGTCGCGACGTCTTCCGGTGGCAACATCCAGGCCAGCCAGATCGTCGCCCACGAACTCGGGCATTCCATCGGCGGGCTGGCAGACGAGTACGACTACGGCACTTGCGACACCCGGGAACCCCGCGAGCCCAACGCTTCCGCGCTCACGGCCCAGCAGATGAAGGACCGCCAAGCCAAGTGGTACAAGTGGCTCGGCAAGCCCTCCCCCGACGGCGGCACGGTCGGCGTCTTCGAGGGTTCCCGCTACTGCAAGACCGGGATGTACCGGCCCAGCGTGAACTCGCTCATGCGCACTCTCGGCCAGCCGTTCAACCCGCCGAGCACCGAAGCGATGATCGCGGGCTTCCACCGCGAAGCCGCCCATCGGCACTGATCCCCCGTCATGGCCTCCGGACCGGGCCGCCGGCGTGACCGGCGAGCCCGGTCGCCATGTCGCGCATGAAGCGGCGGAGGTACCACCGGAAGATCCACGCGCTCCCCTTGCCCACGCGATACGTTCCGTGCCAACGGATCCGCGTTCCCCCGCCGGGCGTTTCGCAGAGATCGACCGAGGCCTGATAGTCCAGCATCACCGGGACGTCCACACCCTCGTAGGCGAACCGGCGTTCCGGTTCGAGGGCGGTGATCCGCTCCTTGGTGACCGTCTTTCCGGTACGGAAGGCGCGAACCGCGCCTACCTCGTCCCGGCCGTCGGCCGAAAGTCCTTGTGACGCGGCCACTTCCAGGGACCCGATCCGTGACCAGACCGGCCAGCTGCGGGCGTCCAGTAACAGGGCCCACACCGCGGCGGGCGGTGCGGACGATTCGGCGGTGACGTCGTACGACTGCGTTCCACTCACAAGGCTCACCCTAGGAACGGCCGGGCGGGTCCACCATGCGCCGGATTGCGCCGCGGTGATCAGGAATTGCGGTACTCCGAGGGCCGCGACCCGGTGTGTTTTAGGAAAGCGGCCGACAGGGCGCCGGGAGTGGTGAACCCGCATCTTCCCGCGATGACGGCGATCGGAAGATCGGTGCCCCGCAAGAGCCTGCGCGCCTCCTCGATCCGGAGCCTCGCGAGGAAACGGTGCGGTGTCTCACCGGTCTTCTCCTTGAAGACCCGGATGAAGTGGTAGACGCTCAGATGTACCTCGCCGGCGATTTCGGCGACGCTGAGCGGATCGGCCAGGCGGTCACGCATCATCGCGACGGCCGCGCGGACCCGGTCGTCCTCCCGGCCCGCGCTCGGCGCCGTCTTCCGCGCGTGGCGGGTGAGCAGGTGCACGGTGAGGAAGGCGGCCGCGGATTCGGCGTAGAGGTCGTCGTCCTCCTGCGCGTTCCCGACCGCGCGGACCAGCTCGTCGAGCAGCGGATCGCCCTCGGCCACGGACGCCGCCATCGCCTCGTGGTCCACCGCGCGGCCGCCCAGCCGCGCGGCGACCGATTCCACCGTGGTGCCCGGGATGTGCACCTGCAGGCTGCGCATCGCTTCGTCCCCGCGGTAGCGGCGCAGCAAGGGCTTGCCGGGAACGGCGAGTTCGAGCCGTCCCGGCCCCCATTCGTGCCGGTTCCACCGGCCTTCACCGCGGGTCTCCATCACCGCCCGCCCCGAAAGCGGCAGGATCAGATGCAGATCCGCGACGGCGGGCAGCCGCAGGTCCTCCGCGACGGGAACGTGGTCGAACCGCTGGACTAGCAGCGACTCCCAGCCGGAATCCTCCCAGCTGCAATAGGTCCGCCGGACATAGCGGGCCATGTCGAAACCGACGTAGGGCCGGAGGTCGAATCGCGCGGAATCGAACACCACGGTTTCGAGGCTAGCCGAGCAGCTCCTTCACGCGCGGGACGACCTGCTCGCCGTAAAGCCGGATGGAGTTCAGGCGCTGCTCGTGCGGAAGCGCGCCGACGCTGTACTTGAGCTGGAACCGCGAGAGGCCCAGTGTCCGCACCGCCCAGGCGATCTTCTGCGCGACGGTCTCGGGAGAGCCGACGAACAGCGCGCCACGCGGGCCCGCCATGACGTCGTAGTCGGCCCGGGACATCGGACCCCAACCGCGCTCGGCGCCGATCTTGGCGAAAGCGGCCTGGTGGTGCGGGAAATGCTGGGAGACGGCCAGCTCGTCGGTCTCGGCGATGTGACCGGGGCTGTGCATCGAGATCGGGAGCTCCTGGTGGCCCGCCTCCTTCAGCGCGCGCCGGTACAGGTCGGCGAGCGGGGTGAACCGCTCCGGCGACCCGCCGATGACCGCCATCACCAGCGGCAGGCCGTACGCCGCCGCGCGGACGACCGACTGCGGGGTGCCGCCGACGCCGACCCACGCGGGCAGGCTTCCCGATTCGGTGACCGGGAAGGCCTGCGCGCCTTCGAGGGCCGGTCGGACGGTCCCGGACCAGTCGACCGGCTTCTCCTCCTGCAGATGCGTGAACAGGTCGAGCTTCTCGGCGAACAGCGCTTCGTAGTCCTCGAGCGAGTAGCCGAACAGCGGGAACGACTCGGTGAACGAACCACGGCCGAGCGTGACCTCCGCGCGTCCCCGGGAAACCGCGTCCAGTGTGGCGAACCGCTCGTACACACGCACCGGGTCGTCCGAGCTGAGCACCGTGACCGCCGTGCCCAGCCGGATCCGTTCGGTGCGGCCCGCGATCGCGGCCAGCACGACGTCCGGCGAGGACACCGCCATCTCCGCGCGGTGGTGTTCGCCGACGCCGAAGTAGTCCACGCCCACCTGGTCGGCGAGAACACCCTCGGCCACGACTTCGCGGATGGCTTCGGCCTGGCTCACCGGCTGGCCGTTCGCGTCGTTCCCGACGTCGCCGAACGTGTCCAGGCCGAAGGTCGGCGCCTGCGGGGTGCCCAGGATCTCGTAACCCATGTCCAACTCCTCAAGTAGTTGAACGCTCAAACGTCGGGCACGGTGATCGTATTCCGCGGGCTCAGCCGCCGGCGATGTCGCGCGCCAGCCGGCGCGCGTCGTCCATGGTGAACTTGCCGGTGATCTGGGTTTCCCCGCCGGTGATGGCCGACTGGATCGACGGCGCGGTCAGCACCCGGCTCTTCAGCACCATCGCGACCTGCTTGCCGACGTTCGCCGCGGTCCAGTCGGCCCACGTCCGCGCGCCCGCGTCGGTGAAGCTGAGCCCGATGAGCGGACCTCCCGACTGCGTATCGAGGCGAGCGTTCGCTCGAGTGAGGTCCGCTCCGGTGAGGAACGCCGGGCCGAGCAGGTATTTCGTGCCCTGCACACGGTCGCAGCTGACCAGCGGGAGCGCCGGATCGTCGCGGCCGTCCAGCGGATCCTGCCCCGCCGAACAGTCCAGCGCCGCCGCGGCGGCCTGCTGTGCGGCGGGATCCGTGCTCTGGCGGTCGGTCGCCGCGCCTGTCGCCGGACCGGGCGGGAGCTCAGCCAGGACCGGACGGAACCGCAGCCGCGACCCGTCCTTGATCGCGAAACTGTCGCCTTCGGGTTCGGCTTGGCCGGAGACCCCGCCCTGGCAACCGGTGACACCGAGCAGGACGAGAGCGATCGCTACGAGGATGTTCCGCACCGGGACATTCTGTCGTGCCCAGCGTCCGCGCGGGGGCGAATCGCCGCCTTGACCGAGTAGCCGTCGGTCCGGTCGGAAAATCACCCGGACCGACCTAGCCCAGGTCATCGCATCGGGTGTTTGCTTGCTCACAGAACGTCGTTGATCGACGATTTGGGGGCCGCCGATGTCCTTCCGATGGGTACTCCGACTCATTCCGGTGACGCTGCTCGTGACCGCGGTGGCGGTGGCCGTCCCCGCACCCGCGAGCGCGGCTCCCGCCCCTCCCCTGGCACAGGTATGGCCGACACCCCAGCAGGTGACGCCACGAGCGGGACAGGTGACCATCCCGCGCACCGTCGTCGAAGTCGTCGGAGCGGCCACCGATGCCTCCGCGCTCGCCGTCGTGGACCAGGTCCTTCTGGCGGCGGGCGCGAGCACGATCGTCAAGGTCACCGACAACGATCAGGCGGCAGTCGACCGGGAACGCGGCAACGGCGGCCTCGTCGTCTTCGTCGGCGGTCCCACCGAAAGCAGGGCGACCGCACTGGCTCTCGCGGCGCTCCGTCTCAAAGGTCCGGAAGGCCTGTCCCCCGGCGGATACGTCCTCGCGGCCGACCGCGGTGTCGTCGCACTGTCCGGTGTGGACACTTCGGGGACGTTCTACGCGGCGCAGTCGTTCCGGCAGCTGTTCGCTTCCGGCAAGAGCGGCGCGTTCGGCATCCGGGACTGGCCCGCGGCTCCGCTGCGCGGCGTGATCGAGGGCTTCTACGGCGCGCCGTGGTCCCACGCCGACCGGCTGGCACAGCTGGACTTCTACGGCCGCACCAAGCAGAACATGTACGTCTACTCCCCCAAGGACGATCCGTTCCTGCGTGCCCGCTGGCGCGACCAGTACCCGCCGGAACAGCTCGCGCTGCTCTCGCAACTGGTCAGCCGTGCCGCCGCGAACCACGTCGAGCTCACCTACGCCCTCTCCCCCGGCCTTTCCGTGTGCTACTCGTCCGACGCCGACAAGACCGCACTGGTCACGAAATTCCAGTCGCTGTGGGACATCGGGGTGCGGTCGTTCGCCATCCCGCTCGACGACATCTCCTACACCCGCTGGAACTGCGACGCCGACGCCGCGAAGTTCGGCACCGGTGGCGCGGCCGCGGGCGCGGCACAGTCGTTCCTGCTCAACCGCGTTCAGCAGGACTTCATCGCGACGCATCCTGGTGTCGAACGGCTGCAAACCGTCCCGACCGAGTACTACGACCTCGCGGACTCGCCTTACAAGACCGCACTGCGCACCCAGCTCGACAAGGCGGTGATCGTCGAGTGGACCGGCGTCGGCGTGATCGCCGGGCAGATCACGGAAAAGCAGGCCCGGCAGGCGAAAGAGGTCTTCGGGCACGACATCCTGATCTGGGACAACTACCCGGTCAACGACTACATCACCGAACGGCTGCTGCTCGGCCCGTACATCGGCCGCGAGCCCGGCGTCGCGAAGTACCTCTCCGGGATCACCGCGAACCCGATGGTGCAGGCCGAGGCGTCCAAGATCGCCGAGTTCACCTCCGGCGACTTCCTGTGGAACCCGGACCGGTACGACCCCGACAAGTCCTGGCTCGCCGCCATCGCCGATCTCGGCGGACCGGCCGCATCCGCGCTGAAGGTGTTCGCGGAGAACAACTATTCGAGTCTGCTCGTACGCCTCGAAACCGGGAAACCCGATCTTGATTCACCGGTGCTGCGGCCACTGCTGGCCGCCTTCTGGGCCGCGCTGGAGAAGAAGGATCCATGGGACGCGGCCGCGAAACTGGATCGTTACCTGACCTCGATGGCCTCCGATCCCGAAGATCTGCGGCGCGGCATGGCCTCGAATCCGAAGTTCCTCGCCGAGGTCGGACCGTGGCTCGACCAGGTCGGGCTCTACGGTCAGGCCGGCAGGCACGCGGTGCGGATGCTGCTGGCCCAGGCCGACGGCGACGGCGCGAAGGCATGGGCGGAACGCGGCGAGCTCGTCGCCGCGCTCAAACAGGCGCAGGCGATCCGCGTGCCGACCTCGCGGGGCCCGCGCAACCCCAGCACCTGCACAGGAGTCTGTGTGCCGTTCCTCGACAGCGCGCTGGCCACGGCCGACCGCTGGTTCGGCCTGCCCGGGATCCGGCCGCGGCCGACGACGTCGCTCGGCACCTACACCGACAACGTTCCCGCCCGGATGATCGACGGCGACCCCGAGACCTACTACTGGAGCGACTGGGCACCCGCGATCGGCGCCACCATCGGAGTCGACCTCGGTTCCGCGCAGCGGGTGTCCCATGTGGACATCCTCATGGGGAAGCCGACCAGCCCGGACGACTACGTCCGCGCCGGTGTCCTCGAATACTCCGCCGACGGAACCCGCTGGACGACGGTGAAGACGGTCACCGAGCCGGTGATCTCGGCCGATCTCCCCGAAGGCGCCGAGGCGCGGTTCGTCCGCGTGCGCACGACCGGCGCCCAGAGCTTCTGGGTCGTGGTCCGCGAATTCACCGTGTCCACACCGGACAGTCCGAAGTACACCGTCACCGGCACCCCGGCGGGGCCGAACCTGGCCGCGGCGGCGGACAACAACGCCGATTCGCTGTACGCGGCGACCTCGGCGCCGATCGCGGGCGACGCGCTCGTCATCACCGCCATCGCGCCTAAACCGCTGAGCAAGGTCGTCGTCCTGGCGACTGAGCCCGGTGCGGGCGCCGACGTCCAGGTCGCGGATTCTGAGGGCGGCTGGCGGACCATCGGCCGGCTGTCGGGTGGTTACACGGAACTGCCGGCCGACGGCGTCACGACCGACAAGGTCCGGCTCCTCTGGTCGCCGGGAGGCGCGGCACCGAAGATCGCGGAGGTCGTCCCGGTCAGTCCACCGCGACCGTGATCGCGGCCGTGTGCACCCGCCCGCCGTGGGAGAATTCGAGGAACAGCCGGTACTCCCCGCGTTCCGAGAACAGGGAGTTGAAGGTCAGCTCGCCACCGGCCAGCGCCACGCCGAGCGGCTGGACCGGATGCAGATGCGTGGCCGACAACAGCATGCTGTGGAACCCGGTCATATGGCCGTTGGCACCCAGATGCGGGTCGACCGCGGTGAGGAGCGCGCCGTCCGGGCCGCGGAGGGCGAACCGGAGGACCTGCGCCCGCATCGACGGGATCCGGGCCGCCCCGTCCACCCGCGTCACCCGGTAGCCCGTGGCCGTCACGGTGTCGCCCGCCGGAGCGGGCACCGGGACGAAGGTGGTGTCACCGGGCACGGTGAACGGGACGCCGAGCACCACCGGATGCTTCGGATCCTTCGTGTCGAGCGGCACGAACTCGGCGAACATCCGGTAGGCGCCGCCGTCGGTCAGCGCGAGGTTCGTGTGCCAGGTGTCCCCGTCCAGCCTCGGATGCACGTGCTGGAAGACGTTCATGTCGTCGCGCACGGCGAAGAAGTGCATCTGTTTGGTCTGGTTGTCCAGGAACCGGGTCACCGGCCGCCCGTCGGGCCCGAGGATCCGGAACGCGACCGGTACCTCGGGCCCCCGGACGGTGGGAGTGGTGACCCGCTCGAACCGGTAGCCGCTTTCCGCCTCCGACAGCCCGTCGCTGTGGGCGGCCGGAAGCAGATCCGCCGTCACCACCGGCTGTTGCTGGTGAGCCGAATGTGCGGGGAGCCCGGTGTCGGCCGGAGGGCCACGAAGACCGCGACTGTGCCGATCACCAAGGCCAGCGCGAAGAACAACCAATCCGTGAGCCGGGGTTTGCGCACGCTCTACCCCCGGTCACTTGCCGCCGAGGTTCGGCTTCACCACGACCAGGCCCTGCTCGATACCGTTGACGATGACGATGCCGCTGGAGAAGTACGGGTAATTGCTCCACGCCCCGTTGAAGTTCGCCGAGTCGCCCGCCGGGTAGATGTCGAAGTAGCCGACCTCCGACAACCTCGCCGAAGCGACCCCGCTGACGTCCAGGATGCGCAGACCGGCCTGGTAGTTCGCCTGGTAGGAGTACTGGCCCTTGATGTACTGGTTGTGGTCGATCGCGGTGGCGGGCGAACTGTAGACGCCGGTGTGCACGGGAGCGGACAGCTTGGCCAGGTCCCAGACGTAGGTCTTGGTGCGCTTGTCGGTGCCGCGCGACTCGTCCAGTTCGTCGTCGAGCAGGAAGTAGCGCTGGTCACCGGTCAGCCAGCCCTGGTGCGAGTACTGCGCGCCCGAGTAGCCCTTGCGCGAGATCTGGACCGGCCTGGCCTTGTCGGTGACGTCGACGATGGTCAGCGTGTCCTCGTTGGCGTTGAAGCAGATTTCCTTGCCGCTGTACGCCGTGTCCGGCCCGCGGTAGACGACGCACTGCGTGTCGTGGGTGTACCCGTCCTGCGAAACGCAGCCCGCCTTGGCCGGGGCCTTCGGGTTCTGGATGTTGACGATATGCGGCCCGCCGCTGCACGTGTTGGAACCGATCGCGTACGCGAAACCGGTCTCCTCGTTGATCGCGATGTTGTGCGCGGGACCGAATTCCTTGTACAGCGCGTCGGCGGTGAAGGTCTGCGGTGTGGTGACGGTGCGCAGCCTGGTCAGGTCGAACACCTGCATCCCGTGCCCGGTGATGAAGTCGGCCACGATGAACGCGTGGTTCTTGTACACCTTCATGTCCCGCCACGAACTGCTGCCGCCGTTGGAGGGAAGGTTGCCGAGGAACTTCGGCGACGTCGGGACGCTCAGGTCGACGAACGCGGTTCCGTTGGTCCGCCCGACGATGGCGTATTCCTTGCCGGACGACGGATCGGTCCAGCCCCAGATGTCGTTGCCGTTGCCGCCGCCGAGACCGGAGAGGGGCAGCACGCTGAGCAGGTCGACGTTCTTGCACGGGTATTTGTCGGCCTTGCCGTTGACGCACGGGACTCCCGCCGCGGTGCCGGTGACGGCGTGCCGCTCGGCCGGGACGTGGTCGGCCATGAAGGTGCGGGCCGCCGCCTGTCCTTCCGCCGTCTCCGGATCGTGCGCGGACGCCGCGGTCATCGACAACACCAACGCGGAGGCCGTCAGCACGGCCAACCCCATCATCCGCACGAGTTTCATCCGAGGTGCTCCTCACCGGGTCGCGGTCGGCCTCCGACGATATGGGCACCCACTCCTGGTGTATCCCGTCGAACGTATGGGGCTTTTAACCGTTTATGAGCGGACTGGGGGTGCTTGCCTCCTCCTCTGCAGTGCGCAGCGCAGTCTGGGATGGAGCCAGTGCGGCGGTGTGATCACGAGGACTCGGATCGTTCTGTCGCGTGGTCAGTAAGGTCTTCCGGTTCGGTACCGAGGACTTGTCTGGTGGTCATGGCGAAGGTTCGCACCAGGCCGAGCAGGGGCGCTGTGTCCACCGGGTGACCGTCGAGGAGGCGGGAGAGGCTCTCCGCGAATACGCGAATCAGCTCTGTGGCCTGGTCACGGACATCGGCGGGTCCTACGACACCCAACGGCGCGTAGAGGTCTCTGGCAGTCGCGGCGAGGTCGAGAAGGCGATCGCGCCGTGCTCGGTCGAGTTCGGCACCTTCTCGAAGCTTGTCGCCGGCGTATCTCATTTCCACCCGCAAGTTCGAGATCGCGGCGAGAAAGGCCGTGTAGATCCGAAGACGTTGATCCCGCCAGTATCGCTCGGTCTCGAGTTCACGCTCCTCGGTCCACCGCCGCCGCTCCCGGGCCCAACGCACGTCTTCCCGGGCTTGCTCTCGGTGCCAGCGCCGATCTTCACGATGAGCATTGACGAACTGGCCTGCGACCACACCGATGATCCCCAACAGCGCCACTGCCAGCGGCGTCCAGAGCGGCACCTGACCACCTTGCATGACCGCAGTCTAGGCGCTGACGTCTTATTCGTCGGGTGTCACGAGCGATGCTTTGCCGACTGCGGGCATGCCGAAGGGCCCGTCGCCTGGGTGGCTGGCGGGCTCCTCGGTCATCAGACGTGATGCAGGGTGTTGCGCCGAGGTTTCCGGAGCGGGTCCCGGTATTGGGGTGGGATGAACTCCGGTAACCCATCGGCCGCCATCCGCACTTCCCAGTCACCGTGGTGAATCAGCCGATGATGGAACCCACACAACAGCACGAGATTCCGAAGATCGGTCGGCCCACCGTCCGCCCAGTGCTCAATATGATGAGCGTGGCAATTCTTGGGTTTCCGATGACAGCCGGGGAACGCACAACCACCGTCTCGAATGTTGAGTGCACGGCGTTGGCCGGGGGTGACGAACCGTCTCAGCCGTCCCATATCCAGCGGTTCACCCGAGGCGCCCATCACGACCGGCAACATCAGGCAATCGCAAGCGGCGAGCCGGGCTTCCCGCGCCGTCATCGTTCCCACGAAGTCCAGGCATGCGGTCCCGAGACCGGACTTCAGTTCATCGAGTCCGACGGTGACGTGCACCAACGTCCGGTAGCCGCTGGTGCCCGGTTGGTCGGGGCACGCGATCGCCAGGTCGAGCAGCTCGGCCCAGGCGTCTCCCAGGCGCTCGCACTTCATCCGCAGATCCGCCTGACCGAACTCATCCACCGGCCGCGGCTGGGCGTGCGCCTCCAACGCCGCGGCGGTCCGGGCCCCGGTCTCGTCATCGAGAAGACCGGTGAGTTTCCAGAAGCCGTCCTTACGCCGCTCCAAGGTGATCTCGCGGCGTGGTTCCTTCGGCTCGGGATCTTTGGGTTCGTTGCCGTCGGGGTTGAGCCAGCCCTGCAGCTTCGCTTCGGCGCCGGCGAGTTGGCGGGGTCCGGCGTTCGGGGCAAGCTCGGCCAGGATCTTCTCAGCGCTCTCCCGATCCTCGGCAGACGTGTCGGCGGGGAGGTTCTTCAAGATCTCCAGGATCTGATCAATCCGCTCATCCCCGACCAACCCCAGAGCCGCCACCGCAGCAGTCGCGGGAGCGACAGGCGGAACCTCCGTGCCATCCAGAGCCCGGGTCGGGTTCAACGCGATCGCCCGCTTCACCACCGCACCCGCTTCGCCACGCGACAGCCCCGCCAGCTCCGCGAACCAGCTCGCCGTACTGCCGTGCCCGTACAAGTCTTTCGCGCCCCGATTCTCGATCTCCGCCAGGAACCGCCCCAGACAAGCGGTCGCCATCCGAATCACCTGCAACGACTGCTGCACGCCATGAGCAAGCTCCAGCTTGCCAGCACGCCACAGTTCCTGCGGCAACTCGGGGAGGAAGGTCTCGGACACCCCATAATAATACCATGAATCGAACACATGTACGAATGTGAAGCCGTTTCGAAAGTGGATTCAAGGTTTGAGTGCACCACTGGATTCCCAGCAGGCGATTGGCGCTCTCGGTCTCACCACCAACCAGCCGACTCCAAGAACAAACCGAAACCTCAGTAAGCGCTTACTGTTAACATCGAACCGAAACGAAGGAGAACAGCACGCAGTGACGTCACCCGCAGCACAGCTCGAATCAGCCCTCACCACGACCATCGAAGAGAAAACCGCACGAGGCTCGACCGACCGACTGCCGCCCACCCAAGGCTGGCATCCCGGCGCCAGAATCGGCGCCACGGCCGAGCTCGGCGCGCTCCTCGCCTACAACGACGACGGGTCCACCGGGATCTGCAACCTCGAGAACGGCCGCGGCACGTGGCTGAACCTGCAACCCCAAGACCAAAAACAAGACCAAGACCAAGACCACCGCCCGTACTCGGTCTGGCGCTGGACGGCCGCCTACAACGGCCGGCCCGCCTGCCTGATGGGACGCCTCGCCCCCGGAGCAGCCAGACTGGAGCTCCACGCGAGCGACGGCACAGTCGCCGAAGCCGACGTCGTGGACGGCACCTTCGCCGCCGAAATAGCCGTGGACATGGCCAGCCTGCGTCACGCGCGGGAAAGACTGGAAGCCCATGAAGCCGCTTCCGCGGAAGGCCGCGCGGAGTTCGAGCGGCTGATGGCCGACTCGCGAACGGAAATGACGAAGCTCAAGGTCCGGGTCTACGACAGCGCCGGAACCCTTCTCTACGACGGCGCGGCGATCAACGCCACCGACTAGCAGCAAGCCGTTCGATGGGCTCCACCTCCAGGAGCCCATCGAACGGACTTACGAGACCAGCCGCCGGAGCAACAACCCGGCGTCCTCGGCGAGACCGTCGGCGAGATGGTGCAGCAGCGCCTGCTGGAACAGACCGTCGAAAGCCGCGTAAGCGACCTGCTGCGTCACGACCGGCGAAGCGTCGGCGAGTTCGGCGTAGCGCTCCACGACCCGCCAGATCATCGCCTGCCGTTGAGTGTCGATCTCGAGCACGTCGGCGCGGAACGCGGCCTCGAACAGGCTCTGGTTCCGCAGGTCGTACCACAGCCGGTGCATCACGGCGTCGGCCCGAAGCGTGCCCGCCATCGCCTCGCCGAATCCCCGCTCCAGTTCCTCGGCCGAACGCGCCATGGCCACGACCTCGTCGTAGCGGGTCACGCACACTTCCTCGAACTTGCGGACCGCGTAGGTCAGCAGTTCCACCTTGTCGGTGAAGTAGTAGTGCAGCACCCCGTGCGAGAAGTTCGACTTCTGCGCGATCTCCCGCAGGCTCGTCCTCGCGTACCCCAGCTCGGACAGCGCCTGCAGCGCGGACTCCGCCAGTTCCGCCCGCCGCTGGGCGAACTTGTCCACGCTCCGGCGTGCGATCCGCTCGCTCGTCTCGGTCACCACGAGTTCCTGTCCGGTCCGGGAGCCCGCGCCTGCCGCGGGTCCCACAGTCTAGCGTCGCGGATTTCTTGACGACTGTCCAAGAAAATCTTGACGACTGTCCAAAACAGGCTCAGGATGTGACCCACACCGCAACCGCGGACCGTCTCAAGGAGGAGAAGTCCATGGGTTCGTACGACCTTTCGGGCCGAAAAGCCCTGGTCACGGGTGGCGCGCAGGGGCTGGGCGCCGGAATGGCCGAAGCGCTGGCACAGGCGGGCGCCTCGGTGGTCATCGGCGACGTCCAGGAGGATCTCGGGCGCGCCACCGCCGACAAGCTCGACGCGGGCTTCGTCCGGCTCGACGTCACCGACGAACAGAGCTGGGAGCAGGCGGTCGACGCGGTCATCGGCGAACTCGGCGGGCTGGACATCGTGGTGAACAACGCCGGCGTCGAGATCACCGGGCTCGTCGCTGACCTCGACCCCGCCGACGTGCGCAAGATGCTCGACGTGAACGTGCTGGGCACCGCCCTCGGCGTGAAGCACGCCTTCCGCGCGATGCGGCCCGGCGGTCCCGCGGGTGCCGGTGGCGCCGTCGTGAACATCTCCTCGGTCGCCGCGACCATCGCCTTCCCCGGTATCGCGGGCTATTCGGCGACGAAATCGGCGGTCGACCGGCTCACCAGGGTCGCCGCGATGGAGGCCGGGAAACTCGGCTACGGCGTGCGCGTCAACTGCGTCTACCCCGGCCTCGTCCCCACCCAGATGGGTAATCAGCTCGCACAGGACGTCGTCGAGGTCGGCCTGTTCCCCAGCGTCGAGGACGCCATCGGCGCGGTCGTCGCGCAAACCCCCGCCGGGCGGCTCGGCGAAGTCGCGGACATGGCCGACGCCGTCGTCTTCCTCGCCTCCGACGCCGCCCGCTTCATCACCGGCGCCGGGCTCCCTGTCGACGGCGGAATGGGCATGTGACCAGCACGAACCCGAAAGGAATCACCATGAGCAGCCCCAAACCCGTCGTGGTCTACGGCGCCTCCGGCTACACCGGACGGCTGATCTGCGAGTACCTGCGCGAGTACAACGTCCCGTTCATCGCCGCCGGCCGGGACAAGGCCCGCATCCAGGAGGCGATCGACCACGTGCCCGGCCTCGACACCATCGATCACGAGGTCGTCGAGGTCTCGCACGACGTCGAAGCGCTCACCGAACTATTCCGCGACGCCAAGGTCGTGTGCAACACCGTCGGCCCGTTCAGCGAGTACGGCCACGAAGTCGTCGAAGCCTGCCTACGCACCGGAACGCATTACCTCGACACCACCGGCGAACAGGACTGGCTGATCGCCTCCGAAGAGCGCTACGGCGCGCAGATGGCCGAGAAGGGCCTGGTGCTCTCCCCCGGCATCGCGCAGATGTACACCACCGGCGAGATCGCGGCGAACCTCTGCCTGGAGACACCGGGACTGGACACTTTGGACATCCTGGTGTTCTGGAAGGGTTATCCCACGGTCGCTTCGACGAAGACGATCCTGGTCAACGCCGCGCTGTCCGCCGCGTACTACCTCGAACAGAACGAGTACCGGCCCTGGCCCGCCGACGGCGGACTGCAGGACGTCACCGTGCCCGGCCATCACGAGACCGGGCTGGCCCTGCCCTGGGGCGGCACCTCGCATCCGGTCTGGTTCAAGAACGACGCCCGCGTGGCCAACGTCAAGGCCGTCGGCGGCGTCTTCGACCGCGCGCTCATGCAGGGGGTGCCGCAGATCGTCGCGGCCGTCCTGGAACAGGTGAAAGACCTGCCGCTGGACGAGAAGATGCGCGTGCTGGCCGAGCAGGCCGCCGCCGTGCGCGACGAGATGCCGCCGCGGGAGAACCAGCGGCTCAACACCTCGCTGGATTCGGTGCACGCCTCGGGTCCGTTGGGCCGCGCGCACTGTGTCATCCACGGCACCTGCAATTACAAGCAGACCGGGTTGATGCAGGCTTACGGCGCCTACTCGCTGCTTCAGCAGCCGCCGAAGCGCGTGGGGTTCGCCTCCGGGTGCCAGGCTTTCGGCCACCGCGAACTGCTCGGCGTGCTACGAAGCTTCGGGCTGGTTTCAAATCCGGTCTTGACCGTCCACGACTGACCGGAAGGACGAGCGCGTGCGACTGACCGACTACCTCGACAAGGGCGCTTCACTCGATCCGGCGGCGCCCTGCCTCACCATGGGCGACACCTCCCTCAGCTACGGCGAAGTCCGAAAGCTGTCGTGGCAGGTGGGGCGGGCGCTGGCCCGGTCCGGCGTCAACCCGGGCGACAAGGTGGCGATCCTGTCCGGGAACGATCCCCTGTCGTTCGGCTGCGTCTTCGGGATCAGCCGGGCCGGTGCCGTGTGGTGCCCGGTCAACCCGCGCAACGAGGCCGCCGAGAACAGGGAACTGCTCGACCTGTTCGACTGCACCTGTCTCCTGGTGCAGGAGTCGTTCGCACCGCTCGTCTCCCGGATGCTCCCCGATCTGCCGAAACTGTCCACAGTGGTCTGTCTCGACGGCGCGATGCCCGGCGCCGTCCCGTTTTCCGACTGGATCGGCGACGCCGAGCCCTGGGAGGAAACCCCGCCGGACGACATGGTCCTGCTGGTCGGCACCGGCGGCACCACCGGCCATCCCAAAGCGGTGATGCTCAGCGGCACCAACGTGGAGACGATGTCGGCGCTCACGCTGATGAGCTACCCGTTCACCGGCCGCCCGCGTTACCTGGCGCTGGCGCCGCTGACACACGCGGCGGGGGTGCTCTGTTTCCCGGTCCTGACCCTCGGCGGCGAGATCGTCGTCATGCCCTCGCCGGACCTCGGCGAGTTCCTCGCACTGGTGGAACGCCGCCGCATCACGCACACCTTCCTGCCACCGACGCTGATCTACCTGCTGCTCGACAATCCGGCGCTCGACACCGCCGATCTGTCGTCGCTGCAATGCCTTTGGTACGGCGCCGCGCCGATGTCGGCCACCAAACTCGCCGAAGCGATCACCCGGATCGGCCCGGTCTTCGGGCAGTTGTTCGGGCAGAGCGAAGCCCCCATGATGGTCTCCACCCTCGCGCCCGCCGAGCATGTCCATCCCGATGGATCCCTTGCCCTGGAACGGTTCACGTCGGCTGGTAAGCCCACCCCGCTCACCCAGGTCGCGATCATGTCCGACACGGGCGAGCTGCTCCCGACCGGCGAACGCGGTGAGATCGTCGTCCGCGGTTCGCTGGTGATGCTCGGCTACTACAAGAATCCGGACGCGACGGCGGAGGCGAGCGCGCACGGCTGGCATCACACGGGCGACATCGGTTACCTCGACGACGACCATTACCTCTACATCGTCGACCGCGCCAAGGACATGATCATCACCGGCGGTTTCAACGTCTATTCGGCCGAGGTCGAGCAGGCGCTCATGGCGCACGAAGCGGTGCAGGACTGCGCCGTGATCGGGCTGCCGCACGAGAAATGGGGCGAGCAGATCACCGCCGTCGTCCAGCTCCACTCCGGGAAAACGGCGGCGGCGCAAGAGCTCCGCGCCGCGGTCAAGGAGCGGCTGGGCAGCATCAAAACACCGAAGGAGATCCTGGTCTGGCCGGATCTCCCCCGGTCCAAGATCGGCAAGGTGCTCAAGACCGAGATCCGGAAAGCCTTGCTGGACGACGCCTAGCGGCGCGCGAGTTCCTCCGCGGTCGGCAGCGGCCACTCGTAGCGTTCCTTGGCGATGCGGAGGTGGACCCACGTCTCCGCGGTCACGACGTCGGGCCTGCCGCTGATCTCTTCGAGCGCCCGGTCGAGGGCGCGGGCGGACTGCGCGGCGATGGTGGCCACGACGTCGAACCGGCCGATGGTCCTGGCGAGGAACTCGGTGTCCTCCCGCGCGGCGAGCGCGGCGGTCACGGCATCCCCGGCTCCCCGCACGTTCAGGCCGATCCCGCAGACGAGGCCGGCGTCCGGCCGGGCACGGCTGAGCACCGGCGCGATGCGGATGACGTCGTGTTCGACCAGGAAGCGCACGCGGGTGCGGGTGGCCGACGGCGACAGCCCGACGTGCTCGGCGATACGCGCGTAGCTTTCCCTCCCGTCGGCCTGCAGCCGCAGCATGATCGCGAGATCGCGATCGTCGAGCCGCAACCAGGGCGGCAGCGGGCGGCCGGGCATGAACAGGCCTTTGACCACGTCCACGTAGACGAGCGTGTTGACCTGCTCCACCTCCGGCAGGCCGCGGATGTCGGCCACCGTGCGATAGAGCTCGGGCGAGTCGGGCAGGCGCAGTTCGGCGACGGTCTGGTGATCCCCGCTCACCGCGGAGACGAACGCCGCGGCGGGCAAGGCCGCGATGGCGTCCGTCGTCGCCTGCGAGCGGCCCGAAGTGCGGATCGCGAGATGTGCGTACGCGGTCAGGCCGAGGAACTCGGGGTGGACCGCCGCGACCACGTTCAACGAGCCGTCGGCCTTGAGTTGCTCCAGCCGGGCCGACACGGCCGATCTCGAAGCCCCGACGCGTTTGGCCAGATCGGCGACGCTCATCCGGCCGTCCGTGCGCAAAGCCGCGACCAGCGCGTCGTCCACGACGATTCTCCTCTGCTGAATTTCCGACGGCGAGACGCACCATATCACCAGCGGAAACCCGGCAAAGACAGCCGAGATTGCGCGTTGTGTTCATGATCGCGCGCAGATCGATCGTGAACACCATCCGTACACGACCGATCTGATTGCGCTGGCGGTTTTCGTCGCTTACCTTCGCCCCACTTCACCGTCGAAAACCCCAGGAGTCCGCCCGATGCGCCTGTTGCCCCTCGATCGTTCAATCCTCGACGCGCGAGCGACGATCCTGCTTCCCGATGAGCTGGTGACCGTCGACGACGCCACCGAAGGCGCCGAAGCGGTCCTCGTGTTCGGCGAGGAGATCGCCGCGGTCGGTTCGGTGGACGAATGCCGTGCCCGCGCGGCGAGCCTCGGCCGTCCCGATCCGGAGGTGCGGCGGCTGCCGGGCACGCTCCTGCCGGGATTCGTCGATCCGCACGCGCATCCCTTGATGTACGGGCAGATGATGACCTGGGTCGACTGCGGCCCCGAACGCGCGTCGACCATTCCCGAGATCGTCGCGCTGCTGCGTGCGGCGGCCGAAAACGCCCCGGCGGGCAGGCCCGTCCGCGGTTACGGCTACGAACACCGCAACCTCGCCGAGAAACGCCATCCCCGCAAGGAAGAACTCGACGCGGTCGCCGACGATCGCGAGGTCTACCTCATGAACGCCAGCGGGCACGGCGGCGTGGTGAACAGCTTCACGTTGCGGCGCAACGGCGTCACCCGGGACACCCCGGATCCCGACGGCGGGGTGTTCTTCCGTGACGAGCACGGCGAACTCACCGGCGAACTCTCGGACGCCGCGTGCAACATCCTCACCGGCGTCACCGGGGTGAAGGTCGGACGGCACGGGCCGAACTTCCACCTCGAGGACGAGCCGGAGGAGCACGCGCGGCAGCTGGCCGCGGCGCAGGAGAAGTTCCTCGCCGCCGGGGTCACCGCGATCGGCGACGCCCAGGTCACGCGCCGCGAGTTCGACATGTACCTGCGGCTGGACGAGGCCGGGCGGCTCAAGACGCGCGTCCACATGTACCTGCTGTCCCATCTGCTCGACCAGGCCTTGGAAATGGGACTGCACGGCGCTTTCGGCACCACCCGCCTCGCTTTCGCGGGGATCAAGTTCTACGCCGACGGCACGCTCGGCGGCTGGACCGCGTACTTCCCGGACGGCTACGTCGGCGATCCCTGCCGTACTGGGCAGCTCTACCACGACCCGAAGGACTACGCCGCTCTCATCGGCAAGGCCCACGAAGCCGGGCTCCAGACCGCGACCCACGCCCAGTCCCCCGACGCGATCGCCATGGTGCTCGACGCCATCGAGGACGCGCAGCAACGTAGTCCCCGGCCGGACGCGCGGCACCGCATCGAGCACTGCGGGCTGCCGTCCCCGGAGCAGATCGAGCGGATGGCCGCGCTCGGCGTCCATCCGGTCAACCAGCCGCAGCACTACTACAACTGGGGCGAAGGCGTCACCGACGCCGTCGGGACTCCCGGCGAGCGGTTCAACCCGCTCGGCGAGTTCCAGGCCGCGGGCGTGCCGGTCACGCTGAGCTCCGACGCCCCGGTCGCGGAACCGAATCCGCTCGAAGCCATCCAGACCGCGGTGACCAGGACGACCCGCCGCGGCCACCGGCTCGGCGGGGACGACCTGCTGATCGACGTCCAGTCGGCCGTCGCCGCGCATACGATCGCCGGCGCCCGGGTGCTCGGCCGGGAACGCGACCTCGGCTCGATCACCCCCGGCAAACGCGCGGATTTCGTGCTGCTGGACGAGAATCCCCTGACCTGCGACCCGAGCCGGATCGCGGGCATCGGCGTGCTGGAAACCTGGATCGACGGCGAGGTGGCCCGATGACCGTCCAAACCGACACACAGTCACTCCGCCGTGCTCGCCGGGCCGGGCTCGCGGCCTTCGTCGGCACCACGATCGAGTGGTACGACTTCTACATCTACGCCACGGCCGCGAGCCTCGTCTTCGGCACCGTGTTCTTCCCCGCCACCGGCGACCGGCTGACCGGTGTCGCGGCGGCCTTCGCGACGTACGCCGTCGGGTTCTTCGCGCGGCCACTCGGCGGCATCGTGTTCGGGCACGTCGGCGACCGGGTCGGCCGCAAGACCGCGCTCGTGATCACGCTGACCATGATGGGCGCGGCGACGTTCCTGGTCGGCTGCCTCCCCGGCTACGGCCAGATCGGCACGTGGGCGCCGATCCTGCTCGTGGTGCTCAGGTTCGTCCAGGGCCTCGCCGTCGGCGGCGAGTGGGGCGGTGCCGTGCTCATGGCCGTCGAACACGCACCACCGGACAAGAAGACCTTCTACGGCGCGTTCGCGCAGGCGGGCAACCCCGCGGGCGCGCTGCTGGCCACCGGCCTGTTCAGCCTCCTGAGCACCGGCGGCACGGAATGGCTCGCCACCTGGGGCTGGCGGATCCCCTTCTTCGCGTCCGTCCTGCTCATCGGCGTCGGCCTCATCGTGCGGCTGAAGGTCGAGGAGTCACCGGTCTTCGAGGAGACCGTCGAAGAAACCGGCGTGCCCATCCTGTACGCGGTGCGGACGAACTGGAAGCCGATCCTGCTGGGCATCTGCGTGCTGCCCGTCGCGGTCGGCGGCTACTACCTCGTCACCACCTTCGCGACGGCGTACGCGACCGATCCGGCCGTCGGCGTCTCCGAATCGCTGGTGCTCAACGCGCTCACCATCGCCGCCTTCGTCGAACTGGTCGTCAGTTTCGGCGCGGCCTGGCTCGGCGATCGCTTCGGCCGGGTGCGAGTGGTCGTCATCGGCCTGGTCGGGGTCGCCGTGCTCGCGGCGCCGCAGTTCCTGGTGCTCTCGACCAAGAACGCGGTGCTGATCATCGCGGCGTTCGTCGCGATGCGCCTGGCGATGACGGCGACCTACAGCCCGATCGCCGCCATCCTGTCGCAGATGTTCCGCCCGCGGGCGCGCTACACCAGCATCTCGCTGTCCTATCAGCTCGCGGGCGCGCTGTTCGGCGGCCTCTCGCCGTTGGTGTCGACGCTGCTGTTCCAGGCGACCGGCAGTGTCTGGCCGGCGATCTGCCTGCTGATCGGGATGTGCGTGCTGAGCATCGCCTGTGTGCTGGCCGCGCCTCAGCACACCGACGAGGTTTAGCGGATGCGCAAGCGCCGCATGAGTTTCAGGCCGGACAGCATCCCTTCGACGTACTTCTCGTAGGTCTGGCCGCCGCGGGGACCCATGACCTGCTTCTTGAGCACCGCGACGTTCTTCACGTCGGTGTACTTGAGCAGGCCCTGGTCCCCGTGGCGGGCGCCGACGCCGGAGTTCTTGACCCCGCCGGACGGCGTCCCCTTCGAGGCGTACGCGGTGGCCAGGATGTCGTTGATGTTGACGTTGCCGGACTCGATCCGCGCGGCCACGGCCCGCGCGGCGCCGACGTCACCGCCCCAGACGGAGGCGTTGAGGCCGTACTCGGTGTCGTTGGCGAGCGCCACGGCCTCGTCGACCGTACGGTACTTGTGCAGTGCGACAACGGGTCCGAAGGTTTCGGTGACGCCGCAGAGCATGTCCTTCGTGACACCTTCGAGGATCGTCGGCTCGAAGAACGCCGGACCGAGATCCGGCCGCGGCTTTCCTCCACAAAGGACGGTCGCGCCTTTGGCGACGGCGTCGTCGACATGGGATTTGACCCGGCTCATGTGGTCGACGGACACGAGCGAACCCATGTCCGGCCCGAAGTCATAGGCGGCGCGGACGTCGAGGGCCTTGGTCTTGGCCACATACGCGTTCTTGAACTCCTCGTAGCGGGACTCCGGCAGGTAGATCCGCTCGATGTGCATGCAGATCTGCCCGGTGTTGCCGAAAGCACCGAAGATCGCGCCCTGCACGGTCTCGTCCAGATCGGCGTCTTCGAGCACGATCATCGGGTTCTTGCCGCCGAGTTCGAGACAGCAGCCGATGAGGTTGCGGCCCGCCTGTTCGCCGATCACCCGGCCGGTGGCGGTGGAACCGGTGAACATCACGTAGTTCGCCTGGCCGATGAGCGTGGGGCCGACGTCGGGGCCCTCACCGCACACCACCTGGAACAGCCCCTTCGGCAGCCCCGCCTGCTCCAGCAGCTCGACGCCGTAGAGCGGGGACAGCGCGGTCTTGTTGTCGGGTTTCAGCACCACCGCGTTCCCGGCCATCAGCGCCGGGACGGCGTCGGAAATACCGGTGGCGAACGGGAAGTTCCACGGCGCGATGATCCCGACCACGCCCTTGGGCTGCCGGATCTCCGTCGACGTCGTCAGGAACGGGACCGGTCCCCCACGTTTCGCCGGCGCCAGCAGTTTGGCGGCCCGCGTGAGGTAATGGCTCATCACCATCGCCGGATCGCAGGTCTCCTCGATCGCCATCCGGCGGTTCTTGCCGCTCTCGACCTGGATGAGGTCGGTGACGGCCGGCGCGTTGTCGACGAAGAGCGTGTGCGCGCGTTTGAACACCTCCAGGCGCTGCTTGAGCGGGGTGGCGGCCCACTTCTCCTGCGCGGCGCGGGCCGTGGTGAACGCCTGCTCGATGTCGGCGGGGGTCGACTGGGGCAGCTCGACGAGCACCTCGCCGGTGTAGACCTCGGTGAGTTTCCAGGTCGCGCCGGACGAGCCCGGCACGCGGGCGACGAGCCGTCGGAGGAACGCGTCGGTCACCGACGCCGGACGGGTGAGCGCGAGCGGTGTGACGGTCATGGCCCTCTTCTCCGTCAGTTGTCCGAAAGGACGAGCTGCGCGCCCATTTCGCCGATCATGATGGCGGGCGCGTTGGTGTTGCCACCGGTGATCGACGGCATGATCGAGGCGTCGCAGACCCGCAGGCCCTCGACCCCGCGAACCTTGAGGTCGGGACTCACGACCGCGAGCTCGTCCACGCCCATCCGGCAGGTGCCGACGCCGTGGTAGACCGAGGTCGCGCGGTTCAGGATCGCGTCGCGCAGTTCCTGACCCCGCAGCGCTTTGCCCGGGTGCAGCTCTTCCTTGATCGAGCCGTTGAACGCCTTCGACGCGAAGATCTCGCGGACCATCTCCGAGCCCTCACCGAGCACCTCGAGATCGCCCGGATCGGACAGGTACTGCGGGTCGATGAGCGGCGCCGCCGTGGGATCGGCCGAAGCGAGGCGCAGTGTGCCGCGGCTCCTCGGGTAGATCAGCGTCGTGAGCACGGTGAGCGCGGGCCGTTTGTCGACGTCGTGGCGGATGGGCGCGTCCTGGTTCGGCGTCACGTACGCCCACGGCAGGAGATGCAGCTGGAGGTCGGGCACTTCGGCGGCCTGGGAGGTCTTGAGGAAGGCGACGGCCTCGAACACCGAGTTCGCCAGGAACGTCGTTCCGGGCCGCATCAGTTCGCTGACGAGGCCGCGCGCGAAGTATGGCGGCGTGCCCCTGTTCTTGCTCGACGACGCACGGAAGGTCAGCGCGTGGAACATGTGGTCGTGCAGGTTGTCTCCGACCGGCAGATCCGCGACGACGTCGATGCCGTGTTCCTTCAGGTGCTCGGCGTGCCCGATCCCGGACAGCATCAGCAGCTGCGCGGATCCGACGAAACCCGCCGAGAGGATGACCTCCTTGCCCGCGCGCAGGATGCGCTGTCCGCCGTTCGCGTCCACGACCTCGACACCGACCGCGCGGCCGTTCTCGATGACCACCTTCTTCGCCAGCACGCCGGACTGGACCTGCAGCGTGGCGGGCGCGAGATGGTGGATGTAGCCACGTGAGGCGCTGTAGCGCAGGCCGTCCGCGGCGTTCTGCTGCATCCGGCTGACGCCCTCTTGGCACTCGGCGTTGTAGTCGTCGAGGATGTCGCAGCCGATCGCGTCGGCGGTCGCCTGGAGGAACTGGAGCGTGCCCTCCTGCGGGGTCTTGTTGCGGGTGACCCGGATCGGTCCGCCCGCACCGCGGAAGTCGTTCTCGCCGTCCTCGAAGTCCTCCATCCGCTTGTACGCGGCGTTGACGCTGTCGGCGTCCCAGCCCTTGTTGCCCTCGGCGGCCCAGGAGTCGAAGTTGGCGCGGTTGCCGCGCACGTAGACCATCCCGTTGATGGAGCTGGAACCGCCGACCACCTTGCCGCGCGGCACCGGCATCCGACGATCGAGAACGTGTTTCTGCGGCACCGAGTAGTAGCCCCAGTCGAAGGGCTTCTTGAGCTGGGGCACCGCGTGCATCGGGCCGACCAGCCCCGGCTTCTTGACGAGCATCTTCTCGTCCGTCTTACCCGCTTCGAGGACGATCACGCTGGCCCCGGCCTCCGCCAGCCTGCCGGCGATCGCGGCGCCCGAGCTGCCCGATCCGACGACCACGTAGTCGGCCTCGTCGCCGCGCGCAGCCCTGTTCGCCATGTCCGCTCCTCGGTCGCCCACCGTGCAGAACTGTAACCTGTTCTAGTTCTGTCACCGTATAGCGAGACCGGCCGGTTCCGCAACGGGCCATCGCTCCCCGGCCGGCCTCCGAGACCTCAGCGCAGCGGCTCGAGCGCCTTCGCGAGCGGCTCCAGCACGGCGGGGGTGTGCGGCGGCGGCAGGTAGATGATCGCCAGGTCGAGCCCCACTTCACCGAGTGCTTCGGCCTCCGCGGCCACCTTCGCGTAGTCGCCGTCCGTGCCGAGGCGGACGTGCGAGGACAGCGTGATCTCCTTCGGATCCCGGCCGATGTCCGCGCAGTGCCGGTGCAGCACCTCGCGCTTGTGCGCGAACTCCTCCGGCGTGCCTCCGACGAAGTTCCAGTGCTGGGCGTACTTCGCGGTCGTGCGCAGGGTGCGCTTCTCGCCGCTGCCACCGATGCAGATCGGCGGATGCGGCTTCTGCACACCCTTGGGTTCACAACGGGCGTCGGTCAGCTGGTAGTGCTCGCCCTGGAAACTGGTGGTCTCCTGGGTCAGCAGGCCGACGAGGACCTCGCAGGCCTCCTCGAAGCGGTCACTGCGCTCCTTGATGGTGCCCAGCTCCATGCCGTACGCGCCGGATTCCTCTTCGTTCCAGCCCGCGCCGACACCGATCTCCAGCCGTCCACCGGAAACGATGTCCAGTGTCGCGGCCATGTTCGCGAGCAGCGCGGGGTGGCGGTAGTGGATCCCGCTGACCAGCGTGCCCACCCGGAGCCGTTTCGTGGCCTGCGCGAGCGCGGTGAGCGTCACCCACCCTTCCAGGCAGGGGCCGGTCGAATCCGAGAAAATGGGATAGAAGTGATCGAAGGTCCAGCCCGATTCGAAGAGTTCGATCTCATCGGCGGCCTGCCAGACGGCGAGCATGTCGGACCAAACGGTGTCCTGCGGCGAAGTCTTGATGGCGAATCGCATGATCTTGATCGTAAACCTGGAGTTCCTCCACTTGCTTCCGAAATTCAGCGGGCGATGCCACGGCGAAGATAATCGTCGGCGTCCACTCCGGACTCGACGAGCAACGCGTGCGTGTGCTCGCCCAACGCCGGGACGTCGCCCATGCACGCCTCGAAATCGTCGAACGTCACCGGCGGCAGCAGCGCGTCGATCCGGGCGAATTCGGTGCCGACCTTGCGCCAGCGATCGCGCGCCCGGAGCTGAGGATGGTCGGCGACCTGGCCGACGTCCTTGAGTTGGGCGGCGGGCACCCCGGCCGCGGCGAGCCGGTCGTCGAGTTCGCTGTTGGACCACAGCGAGGTCTTCGCGGCGACGGCGGCGTCGCATTCCGCGCGGTGGGCGACCCGCTGGACGTTGGTGGTGAAGCGCGGGTCGTCGGCGAGTTCGGGCGCGTCGAGGACGTCGGTGACGAGCGTGCGCCAGCCGGCGTCGTTCTGGACGCCGATGAGCATCTGACCGTCGCGCGTGGGGAAAGCGTCGTACGGCGCGATCGAACTGTGGCTCAGCCCCATCCGCTCGGGCTCGGTGCCGGCGTACATCCGGGTGTTGAGCGCGTATCCCATCCATTCGACGGTGGCTTCCAGCATCGAGACCTCGATCGTCGCGCCCTCGCCGGTGCGCCAGCGGCGCAGCAACGCCGCCAGCACTGCCTGCGCGCAGTACATGCCCGAGGCGATGTCGGCGGTCGGGATACCGGTCTTCGCCGGAGCGTCCGGGGTGCCGGTGATCGCGATGAGCCCGGCCTCGGCCTGGATCAGCATGTCGTAAGCCTTGCGCCGCTCCATCGGCCCGCCCGTGCCGAACCCGGACAGGTTCACCACGACCAGTTCGGGATGATCCGCCCGCAGATCACCGAAACCGAGCCGCTCCGCCGCGCCGGGCGCGAGGTTCTGCACGAACACGTCGGCCTTCGCGACCAGCCGCCGGACGACGTCCCGGCCCTCGTCGGTCTTGAGGTCGACGGCGAGCGATTCCTTGCCCCGGTTGAGCCAGACGAAATGCGCGCCGCTGCCATGGACGGCGTGGTCGTACGCGCGGGCGAAATCCCCGCCGTCGACGCGTTCGACCTTGATCACCCGCGCGCCGAGGTCGGCGAGGTTGCGGGTGGCCAGCGGTACGGCCACGGCCTGTTCGACGGCGACGACGGTGACCCCGTCGAGCGGCCGCGTCACGCTTTCTTCTTCTCGGCCCGCACCAGCCCGCCGCCGATGATCAACCGCTGGATCTCGCTCGTGCCCTCGTACAGCCGCATCAACCGGACGTCCCGGTAGATCCGCTCGACCGCGACCTCGCGCATGTAGCCGCTCCCGCCGTGGACCTGCACCGCGAGATCCGCGGCCTTGCCCGCCATCTCGGTGCAGAACAGCTTCGCCGCCGACGGCGCGATCCGCCGGTCCTCCCCCGTCACATACGCCCGCGCCGCCTCACGGGCGAGCGCGCGACCGGCGAGCACACCGGTCTGCTGATCGGCCAGCATCGCTTGCACCAGCTGGAAATCCCCGATCGGCGTGCCACCCTGGGTCGCCGACGCGGCATACGCGACGGACTCGTCCAGCGCCCGCTGCGCCGTCCCGACGGCGAGGCCCGCCATGTGGATCCGGCCGCGCGCCAACGACGTCATCGCCGCCTTGTAGCCGACATCGCCGTCTCCGCCGACCAGCGCCTCGGGCCCGACGCGGACCTGCGAGAACGTCACGTCCGCGGTCCGCGAGCCCTCCTGCCCCATCTTCGCGTCCTTCGCCCCCACCGTGATGCCCGGCGCGTCGGCCGGCACGAGGAACACCGCGATCCCGGTGTCCGTCCGCGCGAACACCACGAACAGTCCGGCCTCGGTGGCGTTGGTGATGAACTGCTTCCCACCGTCGATCACCCAGCCGTCACCGTCCGGCTTCGCACTGGTCCGCAACCCGGCCGGATTCGACCCCGCGCCCGGCTCGGTCAGCGCGAACGACGCGACGACCTCACCCGACGCGATCCCCGGCAACCACCGGGCCTGTTGTTCCCGGGTGCCGAAACCGACCAGCACCTGCCCGGCGATCCCGTTGTTCGTGCCGAACATCGACCGCAGCGCCAGCGACGTGTATCCCAGCACCATCGCGACCTCGACGTCCTGCACCAGGTCGAGGCCGAGCCCGCCCCACTCCTGGGGGATCGCGTACCCGAACAGTCCCATCTCCGCGGCCTGCGCCCGCAGATCGGCCGGAATGGCGTCCGTGTTCATGATCTCCAGCTCCCGGGGCATCACCCGGGTGCGCACGAAATCGTCGATCTGGCCGAGAACGTCCGCGAACACGTCGTCGGGGACGTCGGGGTTGCCGGTGTACATGCCCTCACTATCGATCACCGTCCGGACTCCGGTCCACTCCCCCGAGTGGATTTGGCCGCGAGACCTACCGGCGATGTTGATCACCGTCCTAACGTCGAACCATGCGTACTCGAACCGCTTTCCTGTCCATTGTCAGCGCCGTCGCCCTGTGCTTCACGATTCCGGCGGTGGCCTCCGCGGCCGACGGCGAATTCACCTACCGCTACTACGACGAAGACGAAGAAATCCAGGTCGGCACCCTGGTGGATCCGCCCAGCGGTGAATGCATCGAAATACCCGAAATAGCCGACTGGGACGTCGACGCGTTCCGTCCGCGGAACGACACCGACTCGACCGCGGTGGTGTTCCTGGACGACGATTGCTCGAGCGATTCCTACTTCTCGCTACGCCCGTACGGCGGCCGGGGCTCGGACAGACTTCTCCTGCGCTCGGTCATCTTCAGTTAGGCCGAGCGGCCGTCGACACCGCGGTCCGCGCGGCGAAAGATGAGCCGCGGGGGTGGTCGTCGTGGCACGACGTGGACTTGTCTTCCTGGCCCTGCTCACGATCTTTCTGGGGCTGATGGTTCCCCGTGCCTCGGCCGACGGCCCGGTCGCCAGGTACGAGGGCGACCTCGAAGGCGCACGCTATC
Source organism: Amycolatopsis sp. MJM2582 (assembly GCF_000754115.1). NCBI lineage: Bacteria > Bacillati > Actinomycetota > Actinomycetes > Pseudonocardiales > Pseudonocardiaceae > Amycolatopsis > Amycolatopsis sp. MJM2582. The sequence goes on along the minus strand of NZ_JPLW01000002.1, from coordinate 116,066 downwards.
TGGTGCTGGTGCCGGAAAACTGGAACGGCACGCTCGTGCTGTGGAGCCACGGGATGTACTCCGTGGCGTATCCGGAACCCGATCGGATCGCGCTGACGTCACAGCCCGCGACCGAGTCTTTCCTTCTGGCGCGGGGCTACGCCTTGGCCGCGTCCCAGTATCGGACCGTGCGTGGCTGGTCGATCGAGGAGGCGCTGACCGACCAGACCCGGTTGCACGACTGGTTCACCCACACGATCGGCCCGCCGCGACGCACCATCGCGGCGGGCGAATCGGTGGGCGCGATCACCGCGACCCTGCTCGCCGAGCGGAACCCGCGCCGGTTCGACGGCCTGATGACCTTCTGCGGCACCCTCGCCGGCGGGGCCGCGCACTGGAATTCGTCGCTCGATGTCGGGTACGCGCTGAACACGCTGCTCGACGCACGGCTGCAACTCGTGCGGATCACCGATCCCGCGGCCAACGTGGGCAGATTCGTCGACGTGGTGCAGGCCGCCACCGCGAATCCGGGCGGCAGGGCCCGGCTCGCGCTGGCGAACGCGCTGGCCGAGATCCCAGGCTGGCTGGACGCCACGCAGCCACGTCCGCCGGACGTCGCGGATCAGGTTTTCTGGCAGGGCGTCTGGGATCGCTTCTACCGCGCTGGCGCGTTCGGTGTCGACCGGGTCGCGCTGGAACAGCGGGCGGGCGGCAACCCGAGCTGGAACGTGGGCGTCGACTACCGGCGGATCCTGGCGAAGTCCGGCGAACGGACACTGGTGGAACGCGCCTACGCGGAGGCGGGGCTCGACCTCGGTGCGGACCTCGACCGACTCGCGAAGGCGCCCCGAATCGCTCCGGATCCGGCCGCGTCCGCCTATCTGGCCCGCTTCGGGCTGCCGCTGGGTCGCACGCCGGTCCCGGTGCTGACCATGCACACCGTCGCGGACGGCACCGCGCCCGCGGCGCACGAACGCGCCTACGCCGAACGAGTGGGGCCGGGCGACGAGCTCCGTCAGCTGTTCGTGAACCGCGCAGGTCACTGTGTGTTCACCGCGTCCGAGGAGATCACCGCGCTGCGCACGCTGGAACGGCGGCTGGACCGCGGGCGCTGGCCGTCGACCGGCGCCACCACGCTGAACTCCGAAGCAGGCTCGCTCACCCCGGAACACCAGACGATCTTCGACATCGTCCGGGAAACCCGCGTGACGACCACGCCGGCGTTCGCGCGGCATTCCCCTCCCCCGTATCCGAGGGCGCTGCCGTTCTAGGCGCCGGCGAGGATCGTCAGCCCGTAGGCCGACAGGATCCGGTTGACCGGGACGAAGTAGGTGGAGCCGCCGCTCGAGCAGTTGCCGCTGCCACCGACCAGCACGCCCTGCGCCTGTGTCCCGCTGACGAACGGCCCGCCGTTGTCCCCCGGCTCGGCGCAGACGGAAGTCCGGGTCAAACCGGTCAGTGTTCCGTCCGGGAAGGTGATCGACACGTTCTTCGCCTGGATGGTGCCGCAGTGCCAGCCAGTGGTCGCGCCGTACCTGCACACCGACGCGCCGACCGGGGCTTCGACCGACCCGGTGATCGTCACGCGGGGTGGGGTGGGCGGGATCGAGCCCACCAGCCGCCAGTCGGTCGTGTTGGTCACCCGGATGACGATCGCGCCCGTCGGCGGGGTCTGGGCGCCCACGACCACCCCGACCACCCGGCCGGCGCTGCGGATCGTGTCACCGGGCTTGCCGCAAGCCGAACTCGCGATCAGGTAGCCGGTATTCCCCGAGACGGCGGCGAACCCGGCCGTACACCGCGTCGCGGCGCCGCTCTGCAACACACTCCCGCCGCCGAGCGGAGCGGGAGCGCTCGCTTGCGCGGTCGACGGCAGGGCCAGGCCGAGGGCCAGGACCAGGCAGGACAGGGATCGGGGCAGTCTCACGGGACCCTCCGATGGCCGGGGATGTCCCGATCGTAACGAGCGGAACACCCCGGCCCATCCGCCGAACCGCGCATTCTCAGCGCCAGCCGAGCTCCGGCGCCACGTGGGTGAGGATGCTCTCCAGCACGTGCGCGTTGTACTCGACACCGAGCTGGTTCGGGATGGTGAGCAGCAGGGTGTCCGCGGCCTCGATCGCCTCGTCCTCCTTGAGCGCCCGCACCAGCTCGTCCGGCTCGGCGGCGTACGACCGGCCGAAGATCGCCCTGGTCGTCTCGTCGATCATGCCGACCTGGTCCCGCGAGTCCCGGTCACGGCCGAAATACGCCCGGTCCAGGTCGTTGGTCAACGCGAAGATGCTGCGGCTGACCGACACCCGCGGCTCACGCGAGTGTCCGGCCTCCTTCCAGGCTTCGCGGTAGGCCTCGATCTGCTTGCGCTGCTGAACGTGCAGCGGCTCCCCCGTCTCGTCGTCCTTGAGGGTGGAACTCTGCAGGTTCATGCCCTGCTCCGCCGCCCACACCGCGGTCGCGTTGGAGCTGGATCCCCACCAGATCCGCTCGCGCAACCCCTCCGAGTACGGCTCGAGCCGCAGCAACCCCGGCGGATTCGCGAACATCGGCCGCGGGTTCGGCTGCGCGAACCCCTCGCCCTCGAGCAGCTTGAGGAAGACCTCGGTGCGCTGCCGGGCCATGTCCGCCGCGGTCTGCCCCTCCGCCGGCCCGTACCCGAAGTACCGCCAGCCGTCGATGACCTGCTCCGGGGATCCCCGGCTGACCCCGAGCTGGAGCCTGCCGCGGGAGATGAGGTCGGCGGCGCCCGCCTCCTCGGCCATGTACATCGGGTTCTCGTAGCGCATGTCGATCACGCCGGTCCCGATCTCGATCTTCGACGTCCGGGCCCCGATCGCCGACAGCAACGGGAACGGACTCCCCGCCTGCCGCGCGAAGTGATGCACCCGGAAGTACGCGCCGTCCACGCCGAGCTCCTCGGCCGCGACCGCCAAGTCGATCGACTGATGCAGGAAGTCGGCCGCGGACCGCGTCTCGGAGTGCGCGCTCGGTGACCAGTGGCCGAAGGACAGGAAACCAATCTTCTTCACGCCCGTGTAAGCGCCCCGCCCCCGACTTTGATTCCCCACCCTCCGTAGCCGCCGGTCACACTACGCACTTTCAGCCTTCGACCTGGGGGAACGCGCCCCTCCGGCACCGCAGGAGCTGTCGGAGGGTAACCGATCATCGTCTCAATGTAGGTCTGCGTGACTATACGTACCCCCCTGATTGAGGCCCTCCAGGCGACGTATACTCTTCTCACATCAGCAAGTCCGAGTGGCGGAATGGCAGACGCGCTAGCTTGAGGTGCTAGTGTCCTTAACGGACGTGGGGGTTCAAGTCCCCCCTCGGACACAAATTCATGGTGGATCTCCCACAGCACAGAGTAATCGGCCCGCTTCGGCGGGTCTTTCTTGCGTTACCGGTACGGCCTGGTCGTCTAGACTGATCCTGGTCGCGCCCTCCCCGCGTACGACAGTGCGGGGAGGTGTGTCATGACCTGTCCGATCTCATCGGTGTCCCTGCCCGCCGCTGTCCCCGCGTCCGCGCGGGTGCGGTCGCCGTTGTCATCCCCCGTTCCACTGGAGCTTCCGTCCCTGCACACGCCAGGCGCGGCCGGCGGGCCGCGGTTGTCGATCGCGGTCCTCGACGCCGGCGGGCGCCTGCAGGACCGGGGTGCGGTCGCGGCTATGGGCTGGAGCGTGGGTGACCGGCTGCTGATCACGCTGGTTCAGACGTCGGTGGTGATCCACCGGGGCGCCGATGGCGTGTTCGTCATGCCCCGCAAGCCCTATGTCTGCCTCCCCGCCACGGTCCGCAGGGCCTGCGGCGTCAATGCGGGCGCCCGCATGCTCCTGGTCGCCGACGCCGAGCACGACGTCCTCGTCGTCCACCCCGAACCCGCCGTACAGGCAATGCTGCGCGCCTTCCACGCCTCGCTCGCCACCACCGAGGAGGCATCATGAGCACCTCCGCCAGCCCGCAGGACCTCGAAACCGCCCGTCTTCTCCTGGACCGTCTCGGCGTCGACCCCGCCGAACTCCTCACGACCACCGCGACGGAGGACGGCCAGTCGCGGCGCCGGCCCATGCCGACCATCCGGGAATGGATTCCCGTCGTCGCCGCGCTGCTGTCCCGCAGCACCGCCGCCTCCTACGGGTCGTACTGGGCGAAAGCCGAGGCGGTGTGGGGTGACCGGCCTATGGACACGATCACCGCCACCGAGATCAAAGCCCAGTCCGAGATCGCCCGCGCCACGGCCGTGGTCCGGCGCAACTCCCGCGGCGGCCGCAACGCGGCCGAGAACTTCATCGCCGCCGTCCGCTGCCTCTACAAACACCTGGAGAACGACGGCCGCCTCGACCAGCACCGCAATCCCGCCCGCAGGGTCACCAAACCGCGACGCAATCCCTCCACTCGCCGGGCCCTGCCCAACGGGCAACTGTCCGAGCTCAACGACGTCGTCGCCAGCACCGGCGACGACCCCGAACTCGATGCCCTCCTCTGCCGGCTGCACGAGGAAACCGCCTGCCGCCGCGGCGGCGCCCTCGCCCTTCGCCCGAGGGACCTTGATCGCCGGCAATGCACCGTCCTGCTCCGGGAGAAAGGCGAAACCGAACGCTGGCAGCCCGTCTCCCCCACCCTGATGCGCCACCTCATCGCTCACGGGGAGGAGCGTGGCAACGGCGACCAAGGGGAGCAGCTTCTGCGCTACGCCAACGGCAACCCCATCACCAAACGCCGCTACGACTACATCTTCCGGCGTGTCCACGCCGAGCTCGAATGGGCCCGAGCCCTACAGGTCACTGCCCACTGGCTGCGGCACACCACCCTGACCTGGGTCGAACGTAATTTCGGCATCGGGGTGGCCCGCGCCTACGCCGGACACTCCGACACCGGCAGCGACCTCACCACCACCAGCTACGTCAAAGCCGACATCACCGAAGTCGCCGCCGCACTCGCCGCACTCACCGGCGAACCACACCCACTCGCCGCCTGACCCAGCGCGCCCGAGTTGCCCTGGATGCCGACGGAGGTGCTCGCGATCTCCCCGCGAGCACCTCCGCCGGCTCCTGTCAGCCGTCCCGCAGGTCACGGCGGTGAAGCAGCGATGCGTGAAACGCGGTGACCATCGCATGCAGAACATGCTGGGGATACACCACCAGCAGGTCATGCTCAAGCAACGACGCCAGCAACACCTGCTCGCCCGACCGCATCCGGCACCGCGACCGTAATCGCGCAGGCAGCACCACACCCATCTTCGACGGTATCCGCGCGGCCGGGTCTTCACTCGTCCGACTCACCACCAGAAGGCCAGCGGACACATCGAACCGAATCGACTGCCCCGCACACCAACCCAGCTGAGACAGCGCGACCTTGGCAGCCACAGTGCCGGTCTCATCGATCCGCACAAGACTGAAATTCACCGAACCACTCTCGACCAACACACCGAGTTCAGCCAGCGGCGGAGGAACCACGCCCCTGGTCGCTGAACCTCGGGCTGGCAGCAGCAACGACGCGACAATCCTGTCAGCCACCGGAACAGTCTCAGCCTCTCGCCCAAGAGGAATCGACGGATTCCCGGCAGCAACACCGTCATCCCGCTGGCCACCGGAGTCGAATGAACACGTTGCAGTCATGGCACGTCCCTGTTCCTTCACGCAGGGAGGGCGCGACTAACACCACCAGCTTGCCGAAACCTGACAGCGATCGCAATGACTGTCCTGGATCGTCCGCACGCATCAGGCGTCGCGTTCTGCCAACACCACACGCCGGGCCACCGTCACCACCAGCGCCGAGTCGCAGCGCAAAACCTGCGGCGACTATGCCACTTCCGCTCAGTCCTTCGGAGTGGCCGCCGATACCGAGCGCCGCGACCGAAGCATCAGCACTGAGCATCGTGCCGCCGGACCCACCGTGCACGTGCGGCTCGTCGACAGCCTGAACCGCGCAGATCGCCTACGTCCACCCGGCACGGCTGTCCGTTGCCGATCGACTACGAGTGGTACGGCCGCTCGTTCGACGGCCTGGACTACCGCTTCATCGAACCGCTGAGCCGTCACGCACCCGAGGACTACGCCCGCGACCCGGACTGGTGCCCCCTCGCCGAGCCGGAGTTGCTGCGCCACGACCTCACTCGCTGACGCCCCCAGTGCCGCGCTGCTCGCACCGCTCAAGATGGCGTCGTCCGTGTCCCGCATGAAGTCCAATGACGACGTGTTGGCCCTGCTCACGGCCGAGCCGGACCCCGACCCGGCTCGCCGGCGTCGAGTACACGGGCGACGAAGAGAACGACGCACGCGCCGAACCCGACGCGCTGCACCGCGGCTTCCGCGAACGCACCGCCCGCGAGCTGGAACGGATGCAGCTCGCGACCGAAAGCGAGTACTGGTTCTGCGTCTGCTTCAAGAGCCAGGACGACAAGGACGCCTTCCTCGCTGCCGCCGGTCTCGTCGTCATCGGGGACAAGTACCTCGACGGCTACGCCACCGCGGAACTGCTCGGCGTCACCATGCCCGAACCCGACGACACCGAGAGGGGGTGAACTGAATGCCTCCACGCAAGCGACAGACCGCCGCCGCAGCCGAGAAGCGCGGCGCGGCCCGTAAGAACGCCACCACTGCCGCTAAGGCGAAGGGGCGCGGCAAGGCGTCGAGCGGCGTCAGCTAGTCGTTGACGCTGTAGCTCGCTACGGCTGTAGCGCGATACAGCCGTAGGGCGCAGTCGGGTACTCTCCTGTTGCGAGTTCGCAAGCGGAATCCGTTGATGGACTGGCGACAAGAACGAGTGAGGGGCGACGACCGGTAGGACGCCGCCCCCTGCCTAGCGGTCCCAGAGCGTCGAAACTTCGTGGACCGCCGCAGCCAGCGCCCGAAGGAGCTGGATCACCCAGATTAGGACGTGGTTCCGGTTGGTCTTCATCGGCCAGCCGGGACCGCGCTCCGGCGGCAGACCGCCCGAGTCGTCTTCATCCTTTCGGTGTTCACTCATTGGTGTTTCCCTTCTGGGAAGCCGTCGCTTCCCGATCGCCGGGCCCGAGCAATCGAGTAGGCGGCTGGAAAATCACACGCTGAGCTGCAACCGCGCACGAGCCTAGCCTGAGTCAGGTTTTGTACGAAACCTGGGGCTATGCCACGAAAATGGCGTCCACATGAGTTGACGGGCTTGCACTCCATACACCAACGTCAACGAGCCGCTTACACCACCTAAAGCCTGTAAAATCCGCGTTTTCGGAGCAGATTGTGCCTCTACCGCGCGTTTGGGGCTCATTAAGGAGCACTAGCGGGTGCTTGTTGCGCGTATACGCGCGCGCGTTGCAACGCGAGGTGCCTCTGGCCATGGGGAAACGTGGACCGCAGGCAAGCCAGCTCATTGCGAATCCTGCACTGTGATCGCAAGGACCGGATCAATGATGCGGAGCCAGTGCCGCCTGCGGACGAGATTGTGCCGCCGGTGTGGTTGTCGGAGAAGGGACGGGCGATCTGGGATTGGCTCGCGCCGAGCATGATCACCCGCACGATTCTGACCGCGTGGGATGTCGACGCGTTCGGGGTGTTGTGTGAGGTGTTGGCCCGCAACGCCCGTGGCTACTGCCCTGGTGAACGGCTCCGCGTTGCTGATTCCCGGCGTGGGGGCCTGGTGCCGAATCTGGCGTTGAAGGTGCAGGCCGATTCGGAGCGCACGTTCCTGACGTTCGCGGCACGTTTGGGCTGACGCCGTCGGACCGGCAGGCGATCAAGGCCGAGGTGAGCGCCGATGGTGGGACCTCGGGCGACGCGGGCCACCTCCTCTCCTAGACCCGGTTCCCGCATGCGGAAACCCAGTTCCAAGATTGGCACGCCGAGGCCACCGCGGCTTCCGGTGTGCGGCTGGTCCTTCGACGGACGTCCCTGTCGCCAACGCGGCGACCGCCCTCTGCCATCAGCGCGCCGATCATGCGCAGGCGTTCGCTGAAGAGATTCGCGTGCACACCAAAAACCGGTGGGCACGGACCCCGTTCATCCACGCCGACTGGCAGCGCGACGACATCGTGCGCCCGCTGTTCGGCCAGGTCCTATGGGATCCGGAGTAGCAGACCTACGTTCCGCCGCTACCGGTCCGGCTGGATCGAGCTCGCCCGGAAGGGCGGTAAGTCCGAGCAGGGGACGGGGTCGAGTCGGTCGAGGTCTACGGCGCCGCCCGTGACAAGGACCAGGCGCGGCTGGTGTTCAACGTCGCCGCCCACATGGTCGCGCTGTCGCCGGTGCTGTCGAAACGGCTGCGGGTGGTCGAGCACGCCGCCCGGATCGGGGAGGAGAAAACCAACAGCGTGCATCAGGTCGTCACTGCCGACGCGCTGGGCAACCTCGGCTCGAACCCGTCATGTGTGATCTTCGACGAGGTCCTGACCCAGCCGGTTACCTATGGGCCGCGCTGCGGCTCGACATGGGCACCCCGTGTACAGCCGCTGCTGCTTGCGGCCACAGCGGCAGGCAACGACCCCACCAGCTTCGCCAAGTCCGAGCACGACTAGTGGTGAAGATCGCCGAAGACCTGTCCCGCGCCTCGCACCGGTTCGTCTACCTGCGCAACCTGCCGGCCGGGCTGCTCTCTTTGACAAGCACATCGACCGCCTCGCGTATACATGTAGGCCGCGCTCTCAGCGAGCCGAAGGTCTGCCTCATCGTCCAGTGAGTAAACGATCAACACCGACGCCGTCCGCAGGCATGCCAAGATTCTTGCCCCTGTGTGGGCGACTCACGCATGATCGTCGACGCCACCTCATCTGGCAGCTCCGGCAACGATCCACCGTCCTCCGTCATCGACACCACCCGTCCATTGTCGACATCATCTGTCCGTATTAGTCGGCAACGACACGCCACCATGCGAGCCGATCAGGACGGCCTCTGCGCCGAGGCCCGGATACCACAGGACTACTACGTCGCTTTTTTACAGATCCTGATCGTTGCCTGCCCATCAACGAGTTTGTTCGCCGCCGTGCTACGTACCTGAGCAGCTTTACATGCAATCAGCACGTGCTAGTCCCCACCGGATTGCCTTCGCTCTACTGAGGGTTCACTACAGGAACCAAAACGACATGATGGCGGGGAACCAACTCCCCACGATCAGTCGCCGCGCTAGAGAGTTCCGTTTCTCCTCGCTCGCGATGACGGCCGCTCCGATGTTGGGCACGAGCACGAGGGGGACGCAGATGAGGTAATACGCCAACGAATCTTGGGTAAGGAGGCCTGCCCAGATCCCCATAGCGGCTCCAAGAGCTAGGCTCACCCGGATCAGGGCAGCGAGCTGGCCGTGTATCCACTCGGTTGCCAGGCTACGCAGCCCAGAATGGACGTCCTCGGGTCTGTCTCGGATGTCCTTAAGTACCTCGTAACCCAGCATCTGCCAGAAGATCATTGCCGTGCCGACCCATATCACCGCATTGCTCGATCCTGTCGCTGCAGCGCCGTAGGACGCTGGCGAACTCGCTGTGATCGCCACGGTCAGATTCCCTATTAACGGGATGCGCTTAAGGTATTTCGAGTACGCCAGCGAAACGGAAGCGATCACGGCCGCGTAGCAGGTCAGAATTACGTTCACCGTGGCGGCCAGCGATACCGCCGTAACCACGCAGGCGTAGCAATAAAGCTTGGCCTGGCGGACCGAGATACGACCGGCGGGCAGTGGGCGATGGCTTCTGGTCCGCGCATCGACCGCAACGTCCTGTGCGTCGTTGAAAGCCTGCGCGGCTGCCGTCAACAGCGCCATGCTCACAACCGCCGCAGCGATGTCTAAAGGAAGCGCATATCGTGCCGTGAGATGGATTCCCACGAGTGTCCATGCGCTCTCGGCGAGGCAGGTCACAGGGCGAGAGATGGTCAGCAGGTCTCTGATCACTCTGGTCACTCGCGCGTAGCGAGCCGGTGCTGGAGTTCGGCGTGCCGGAACTGATAGACAGGGCCAACCTGCCGGAGCACGCCCCGCCGCAAATGCGCGTCCTCCAGAAAGCCGATGAGTCTCCACGGCAGGTCGCCACGAACGGCCTGCCACACTCGCACGACGAGAAACTGTCCCCACGCCGTCTGGAGGCATCCGACCCACACTCCGACTGCAACGCCGATGCACATGCCTGCGACGATGCCCGCGGCAATCCCGCCTTCGCGGACAACTCCGATGGTGAAGCCTGTAGACAAACCAACGGGGACGCCAAATGCTGCGGTCAGGGCGAAAAAGGCTGTCCGGTCGTGAGTGAGGGTCAACCGGGGGCTCGCTGCCTTGGTAACATGCGCGCTCGCAGTCTCCATACCGCCAGCAAAGGCCGCCGTCACGGCTACAAGCCCTCCTACCGCTATACCGATGGTGGCAGTCGTCGTCAGCGCAACCATGACTCCGATGCCAAGGCCAGCGATGATGCCCACTCCAACGCCGACCACTGACCAACGAAAGCCCTTGGCTGGAACGGACACCGCGTTTCGCATGTTCAATCCACCGATCACGGCACAACCTAGTGCGTTGAGGGCAATGGAGGACACCGGCCCGAGGCGCTGGTCAAACAGGCCGCCAACGAGCCCGCCAACCAGGCCGGTTATCAGTCCCGCCTTCGCGCCGCGTCCTCGACTAGAACCCAATCCAACGGTGGGGCCAACTGCGGCGCCGATGGCGAGGCCGGTCGCAGCCGTCGAGGCCACCTGATCCGGCGTGCCGAAAGCAAGTTCGGCCGTCAGCCCACCAAGGATACCTCCTCCGAAACCGCCTACCAGGCCTCCGCTGAGGCCGCCGGTCGCCGACGGCAGTGCGCGAAGCACTGTCGAGCGCAAGATCAACCCGATCGGCATGGCAGTGAGCACACCGACGCCAACGCCGACCCCGATGACGTCGACCAGCCCTGTGGCCGTACCCATTGCGACGCCACACATTACTCCGATGCAGATGACGAAGAACAATGGCGAAGCCGCGCGTTGGATTGCCCACCAGGCGATGTCGGTCGTGCGCCCACGGTCCTCCTCAAGGTGAGTGGCGATCGAGACCAGCCACCGCTCCGCTTTGCGCGCTCTCCACCTGGCGCGCTGTGACGGATCCGGATGACTTCGATATGCAGACGGGATGAAGGCGTCGAACAGATGCTTTCTGATGGCTTCCGGCCGCGGGAACCTCGCTGTGTCGCACAACTCCTCTGGATCGCGGACCGCCTGCAGACTCTCGCCGACTCGCGGCGCGTAGATCGACCGGGCCAGGCCCACCATCAAGGGTGTCGTCAAGGTCGCCGCAAGTGGAGTGCTCGTTTGGAGCGCGGCGAGCACGGGTGACCATCGCCGAGTAGCAACGGGACTGAGACCGCGACTGAGGTAGTCGACGACAACACTTGTGTTCAACGCTTCCAGCTCGATGCAAGCCGCACCGCGCAGCGGTACGCTGTCGGGGTCCTGCAGCAGAGTGTCCCGGTACTGATCAACGCGGCTAGACACGACCATTCCGCGACCCGGCCCGAGAGATTCGTTTAGCGCGCGCAACGCGGATGGCCTTCGCTCGTCGTTCAGCTCATCGAAGCCATCAAGCACTGGTAGGACCAGGTTACGTTCCAGCAGCATGCGCGCTCGCGAGACGTCTGGGGCCGCTGGCTGCCCCAGCGCGGGGTACTCGATGCCCATCCGCTTAGTGAGCCAGGAATCGAAGTCATCGGCGTCCGGGTCCCAGGTCGCGCAAGACACCAGGATCGGCACTGGCCCGCCGGGATTGCGGCGTGTCAGCAGTTCGAGGATGAGGCGCACCAGCAGCATGGTCTTGCCGCTGCCCGGCGCCCCAAGCACGACCAGGCGATGCGTCGGGATCCGCTGCTCGAAGATCTCGGCCAGGTCTCTATCCGATCCAGTGATGGCAGCGGCGTCCGATGGACATGGCGGTGCTGCACGCGAGGAGCCCGGCCATGCTGCGGCCATCGCCACCAATGAATCCCAGCTATCGGCCAGTGAAGGCGGAGCACCTTTCCAAGTCAGCGGGAGTGGGTAGGGGTCGTACAGACGACGTAGCCGAGCTTCGGCGTCCCACTGGCGATACACCACTCCAGCCAGTTCGTCGGCCATCCCGCTTGGAGTCTCCTTCGGGGATGCTGCCGATTCGGCTCGTGACCTCAACGCCACGAGCGCGGCGAAGCAGCTAACTGTGGTAAGCGGCAGGCCGATCAGCGTTGCGATGGCAGAGGCGGACGCGAAACCGGTGCTCCTCGTCAACTCGACACTGGCGAAGATGCTCGCCGCGGCGAGGAGGAGACCGACGATCCACGGCCAGCGCCGCAGCAATCTCACGCGGTATTCCTCGGCATCCGGTGGGCCCCCTCGGTCTGCGGCCGGCGCACTCCTTCGTTCAAGTCGAGTGTGTCCCGTTGCGCGTTACGCGAGCCGACGCAGGAATACGACGCACTATGGGCGCAAGCGCTAGAGGAGGGTGTGCACTACTAGGTCCCTGCGCTGACGTCGTACATGCACGAAGCGAGATAGCCATGCACTCGAACGCCCCGCTGCATGGCCGGGCCGAGGCCGCCATCCCTATCATCCTGAGCACTCATCACACAACGTCCTCACCGCCCTTTGGTCGTTGTTCCGCGGTCTAAAGCCGGAGCGATAAGTCTTCACCCACCCCGAAGTCGAGCGTGGTGGCGCACTTCGCACGGCGGCATCCCGCGGCTCTTCCCGCTGAACGAGTGCGGGGCCTACTCGACCAGCTGGATCATCCGCGCGAAAGCCCGACCGCCGTTCGGGTCGTCGACGACCCGAACAGCCCAGCGGAGACCATGACCTATCCCGGTATCAGGGTCACCCGCCGCCAGCGCGGGCACATCGTCGACCAACTCTGGCTCCAGTCGGAGAGAAGCCGACCCCACCATCGCTGACGACGAAGCCCTGATCGCCGTATTGCGCGCCGCGTGGTCCTGGAGCGCTTCAGCCCCTGCCTGGAGCAGGTCCGCGCGTTCGGCCGCGAGCTCCCGGACCAGTTCGTCGGCGGCCCTGCTGACCGAGGAGATCATCCACGGGCCAGTGGCTGGGTCCTTGCGCAGGTCGGCCAGCGCCGGGAGTTCCTCGGCAACGGACCGGCGTAGGGCATAGCGGGCCCGCCGGAACTCCGGAGAGTCAGCGACCTGCCTGGCCCAACTCCATGAGCTTCTCGTCCTCAGTGCGTCGCTCACGTGGGCCCGGAATCCCAACGACGCGCGGGCTGGGGGGCGCGAGCTCGTCCAGAGTGTCGTGCCAGGGCGCGGTCACCTCCAAGCCGCCGGCGTGGGCGAAGCCGACTTCGTTACGGCTAGTCCAGCCGCGATCCGGGCTAGAGCCTTACTCACCCAGGTCCGCTCCGCGCCGGCGTCGAGATCTCCAGCGCGGTGTCCGCGGCGTCCTGCGTCACCACGACGCGGCTCAGATAGAGCAAGGCGGCGCCCACGGACGCGGCAACAGCCACGACCTGCTCCGCCGCCAGCATCGCCGAGTCAATTTCAACTACACGGTCGGGCCACGGACGTCCATGACCACACACGAGGAGGATTTCGCACTGGCCCAGCGAGTTCAGCGCCTGGTGGCCGACCCCGCGTGACCGGCGCGCTGCTCGGCACCTGTGTGGCGATCGTGGCGATCGCGACAGGTGCGACCGGATGATGCTGGGCGAGATACAGAACCTGGCGCTCGGACCGCAACGAACGCCCGGCAGGCCGGCCACTCTGCCCGGGTAAAGCGATCAAGACTTAAACGCCTGGTACGCCGAACGCCGTCTCGACCCGATCCGGGAGCCGGTGCGCGAGGACATCCATCGCTACCAGCCGCCAAGCGGGTCTGCAGGGCGCCGACGGCTCGGAAATAACAGCGCCGTCACAGCTCAGGCCGAAGCACCATGCTTACCGACTAGACAACCTGGCAACGACGGTGGTCCGAAGCCTGCACCCGTCACATCGACTGGTGGACGAACTACATCGCGGAGCACGCGCCAAACTCGAGATCATGCCCCAGCCCTACGCGAACACCGGTGGGCGCGCTCGCCGGCCACCTCCCTGAAATTAACCGGCTCCAGCTCTGACACGAACTCGCCCCTCATTGGGAGCCGAGGCCCGAACGCGCGCCCGCCCAGAGCAACCCGCCGACCCTGCGAGTGATCACTAACGAACCCGCCCCGGCACCGAAAGCCTCCCGAACCCGACAGCCATCATCACGCAGCGGCGCGCGCCTGGTCCTCGTCCTCGACTTCCCCCAGCCGTGACGAGCGCAGAGATCGGCGGCACGAATGCCGGGACAGCGCATCGGCGAACGGTAGCTACCTCGACCGGAGACCTGCTCCACGAGCATGTCGAACCGGGCCCGACGCGCCTGCACCGGGCGATCGCCGAACTGCTCGACGCTGAACAGGACTGGCTCGCACTGCGCCATCAACCCAGCGCGGCTACGCCGCCCGCCACCGGTTCTAGATCCGGCCACCTGGGGCTCCGGAGTATCGGGGAAACTTTAGGCAAATGGGCTTCTGGCCAGGGGATATGTCGGGCTCTGGTGTGAGGTTGCCGGGTGGTTGCGCCGGTATTCACGGACGAGAGGCTGGAAGGATTGTGGCGGTTCCCGGAGATCGGCCGGGAGGACTAGTTCCGGTTGTCTACCTTGGCCCCGGGGGATGCGGCGTTCGTCGACCTGGGCAGGGGCCGCGCCGCAGGCGGTGTTGGTGCGGCTGGCTGAGCAGATTCATGGCAGTACGCGACCACATCGCGGAGATGGGCTCGATCGTGCGAGGGTGCAGCAGCCGCTCATTCCAACGAGTCCTGGCCGCTCTACGGCCTGCGCTGCTCAGCGCGGTCGAGCTAGCCAGTCGGCTACTCGAAGGTCAGTTTGATCCCGTATGGAGAGTGTTTGTCGGGCCCGAGGTGGGAACAAAACTCGAGGTCGACCGCGGCGAGGAACTCGAGATCGTCCTCAGATCCGGGTAGCTGCTCGTTCTCGTTGGCGTCGGCGAAGTATAGGGTGATCCATTCTTGCTGAGCGACCGACCACACCGCGAGATGGCTGGGGAACGCGAGAAGCCAGACCGCATCGACGGAATCCGGCAAGTCGGACAGCGCAGGCAGGCGGTGTGTGAGGAAGTAGTCGGCGATCTCCGCGTAGAAGTGGTCGAACGGGTGGGTAACGAGGAAGACGTTCCGTGCCCGGTCAGGAGATGACTTACGTTCGAGTTGTGCTGCGGCCGCCGTGATCATCGCCTTGGCATCAGTCAGCATCGCATCCGCAGAGGTGATAGCGATCGTCATTTCGGTCGTGCGAGGATCTCGCCCCTGGCGACGAGCCTTCTCGATGGCAGCGTTGAACTGGCGGGCAGGGCCAGGAAGTGATTTGATCTCGAAATCGGCGAAGGGTGCGTCCTCAGGTCCGACCATCCCATTGAGCAGTGTCTGGTTCTGGAGACTGAATACCAGATCTGGGCCGCCATCGTGGTCTGCCTCCACTGGCGGAGAGCCGAGGAAAGCCGTGGCGAGTACTGCAGCAAGGTGTTCGCCGGAGTTGACCTTCAGGTTCGCGGCCTTGTCAGGGCCGAGCGCGCGAAAGACCTCGCTAATCGCGGACCACACGGACTTGCGATAGATCACGACTATCCTGCTGCCGACCAGATCATCGAGGTTATCGTCGTTCTCGCTCATCGAACGAGCATGCCATGCCACGGAGCCTGATCGGGTTTGCTCGTCAATGCCCGGCGACGCGATAGGGGTCACGGGTGCTCAGTGGGCCCGCGAGATTCGCAGGCTGCCTCGCCCACCGCAACGTCGGTCGCGTCGATCTGATATATCGCTCACGCGGCCGCGTCCTACGGCCAGGCGAACGTGTCAGGGCGTTTCCAGGTCCGTGAACAGCTCGACGACCACGGCGCCCAATACGTCCGCGATGTGAACGACCTTGTCGATCGCCACGCTGTGCTCTCGCCCTCGACCTCCACGCAGAAGGACCGGTCCAGCCCGGCCGCCGCAGCAACGGCCGTCTGGGCGCGTCGGACAAACGGCTGACGGCGTGGCATCATCCAATTGGTGACGTGCAAGATTCGCCTGTCCGCGGCTGGTGTTCACCTGTTTGACCGTGTCTCTGGTATGAACGTGCTGCTGGATGAGGTGTCTGTTCCCCCTGAGCAGTTCTCTCCTGCTCCCCGGTACCTGTCCGTCGCGCTGACCAACGCCTGTGAGCTCCGCTGCGCCTACTGCTACGCGCCCAAGCACGCCGCCGTGCTCGAAAGGGAGCGTGTGCTGGCGTGGGCAGTCGAACTTGATGCTGCCGGGTGCCTCGGTGTCGGCTTCGGCGGAGGGGAGCCGACGGCGTATCGAGGGTTTGCCCAGCTGTGTTCGGATATAGCTCAGTCCACGTCTATGGCGGTGACCTTCACAACTCACGGGCACCGGCTCACACCCGAACTTGTCGAATCCTTGCGCGGGGCCGTGCACTTCGTCCGCCTGTCAGTCGACGGGGTCGGAGCCACCTACGAGCGGCTCCGCGGCCGACCGTTCGCGGCCGTCGTCCAGTCGGCCGGGCTTCTCGGCACCCTTGCCCCGTTCGGCATCAACGCCGTCATCAATGCCGACACGGTCAGCGAACTAGATGACCTCGCCGAGTTCGCCGACAAGGTCGGCGCGTCCGAACTCCTGCTTCTGCCTGAGCAGCCGACCGCAGAAACTCCCGGAATCAGCGGCGCTGACTCGCAGCGCCTCGTCGAATGGGCCGCGATCGCCAGGACAAAAGTTCGGCTCGCGATCTCCCGGACCGGCCTCGAGGCCGCGCTGCCCACAACGGAGGTCATCCCAGGCGAACGCCCTCTCGACGCGCATATGCACATCGACGCGACCGGTATCCTGCGCCCTCACGCCTACGCGCCCACAGGTGTGTCGGTCGGAAGCCTCATCATGGAAGCCGCGCAGGCGTTGAGGGAGGCAGCATGAGGATCTGGAACGGCTACGGCTCGGAGCATTCGATGGACCTCGTTCTGATCGGTCGGTTCCAGACCGTCACCGGCGCCAAGGCGGCACAAGAACGCATGGAGGCATTGAAGGACCTCGCCGAGGCCGTGTGGTCCGACGACGACTGGCGGAGTCCCGACGAGCGGATGCCTCGTGAACTCGGCGAAGCACTCGCTGAGATGAAGCTGTACGACATGGGGCGGTACGACGTCGATGTCTTCGCACTCGATCACAGCGTGACCCGCACAGCGGAGACGGTCCGAATCTGGACCGATGAGTCCGACGTTCAGGGATTCCTGAAGGTGCTTCTCAACTACGGCGCAAAGGTCGAGGTCTACTCCCGCCATGAGTGGGACGAGGACACGATCACGGGGCCGGATACAAGCAACCGGAGCGACGGTGGATCTGACTGATCTGGCACGCCTGCCGGGCGCCGCCGACCAGAACTTCGAAGCGCTCACTAGGGCCATCGTGTCCCGCCGCTACAGCGCGCTGGGCACGATGCGGGAGCGCCGGAACCAGCCCGGCGTCGAGTTCTACCTGCGTGTGGACCACGCCGGTGGCCTGGGTGGGCCGGGACGGGTGTGGGGTTGGTCGTGCAAGTGGTTCATCCTCGGCGCTAAGAATCGCCTGACAGCGGGCCAGCGGGACCAGATCGAGGATTCGCTCTCCAAAGCAGTCAAGCACGTCGCCGGCCTGACCGACTTCGTGCTCTGCCTTCCACAGCGACCCGCGAAGAACGACGAGGAGTGGATCAGCGGGCTCGCTGTGCCGGGTATCAGTGTCCGTCTATGGTCCACCGAGGATTACGACGCCCAACTCGCCGGACACGATGAGCTCCGCTCCACATTCTTCGGCGAGCTCGCCCTCACCCCAGACGTGCTGGCGCAGGCTCACCAGCGATCTATCGCGCCGGTCGAGGCACGGTGGATGCCGCGGCTGCACACTTCGCATCACGTGGAGCACCGCATCGACCGGGCCTTGCTACGGCCGGCGTCGTTTGAGTGGCTGGAGCAGCGCACAGACGGCATCGCAGCCCGGATCCGGGCACTGCGCACAGCCCTCGACGGCCTTGACGCTACCTTCCGCCAAGGTTTCGTCGAGGCCGTTGACGACCTGGACCGATTCGTCGACGACCTGCGGGAGATCCTGGACGCCGGGAGCAGTCTCCGGCCCTGGGAAGTCCGCGAGCGCCTCGCCGAACTGCGGCCACCCGCTACCTCGCCCTGCACGCTGCGACGTCTGGTGCTCAGGCTTAGGCAGCGTCGCCGGCCCGAGGCGCTGCTTGTCACCGGCCTCGGTGCGGAGATCCGCGACATCATCCAGTGGCTGGACGATACGTGGACCGACGCCAAAGCTCCCTTGCTCGCTGTCATCGCCGCCGCAGGACAGGGCAAGACTCACCTCGCCGCGCACATGACCTCACCTACCGGCCAGCCCACGGCAGGAGTCTTCATTCAGGGCGGAAACCTTCGTGCCGGCAAGACCCTCGACGACCTCGCGCGCCGGATCCCCGGGCTGAAGATCGACCACTTCGAGGACCTCCTGGAAGCGCTCAACGCGGCCGGCAACCGCGCCGGATGCCGGATCCCGTTGATCATCGACGGCCTGAACGAAGCCGAGCGGCCCGCGGAATGGAGGCCACTGCTCGCGGCGTTGGCGCCAGCCTTGGGCAACTACCCCCACGTGGCGATCATCGTCACTCTCCGCGAACCACTCGCCGACCAGGTTCTCCCGAAGGACACGGTGTCCCTGCAACTGGCGTGGCAGCGCTCGGAAGTCGACGAGATCCTCCGCGTCTACTTCCGCCATTACCTGATCGACCCTGCCGACGCCTGGCTACCGATCGAAGAGTTTCACAATCCTCTGTTCGTCTACATGTACTGCGAGGCAGCGAACCACGACCGCCGAGCGTGGGTGGGCGTGGAGGCACTACCTCAGTCCCTCATCGGCGTCTTCGAGCTGTACCGCGAGGGCGTGATCGAACGGCTAGCCCAGGACCCGGCCCGCATCCCGGTGCCGGCCGACCAGATCCAGCAGCGCCTGGCCGCGATGGCGAGGCACCTGTGGACACACAACGTCCGTCGGCTTCCCTTCGACGAAGCGCGAAGAATTCTCGACACCGACCAGCCGAACTGGGACGAAAGCCTGCTCCGGAGGCTCGTGGACGAAGGAGTGATCTTCCGCGAGGAGATCAAGGGTTCCGACGACACTGAGTGCGGCTTCGTGTTTGACCGCCTCGCTGGGTACTTGATCGCCGACGCGATTCTGGCGCGCATTCCCCCCGCGGAAGTCGACGAACAGCTCGCGGAGGCGGCTCTCTGGCGGTCCCTCCTGGGCGACCAGGCGCATCCTCTCGGCGAAGACATCCTCATCGGCCTCATCGCGCTGTTGCCACGCCGCTTCACCCGGCACCACCTGTGGCGAGTCGCCCCGAACGAGCACCGTACGCTGGTGCTCGCCCAGGAACTCTCGACCGAGTCGGACTTCCTCGACAACGAGACCGTCGACGCGCTCGCAACCGCGTTCGTGACCGCGTCGCCCAGCAAGCGGAAGGGCCGACCGGCCTTCGGCCGTCTGTGGGAGTTTCGCAGGTCCGCCCCGCACCGCCTGAATGCCGTGTTCCTCGATCGCGTCCTACGCCAGCTGTCCCTTCCCGTACGTGACCTGCGTTGGGCCGAATGGGCTCGAGGCCAGGCTCCAGGACGACTGACAGCAGACCTGGAAAGCGCGATCCACAGGTGGTCCGGAAGCAGTAACCGCGCCACGAGCGACGATCTGGACGCGCAGGCTATCGCCTGGCTGCTGACTTCCACAGACACAAGCATGCGGGACCTGGCGACGAAAGCCCTCCAGCGCTACGGCCAGCCAGAACCCAAGCGGCTGTTCGGCCTCGCCGCCCGGATGCTCGACGTCAATGACCCCTACGTCTGCGAACGCATCGTCGCCGCAGCGTTCGGTGCCGCCAGCACCCACCAGATGCCCGATCCTGGCGGACCGCTCGAACGCGCCCTACGAGACTGGCTAATACAGCTGCGCGACCGCTTCTTAGAAGGCGGGACCACGCCCACCTCGCACGAGCAACTGCGCGGCTACGTACGGGCCACCTACGAATTCGCTAGCGCTCTTCACCCCGCTGCCGTCCCGGACGGTGTCGATGCCAGCGCGCCGAAGTTCGCCGCCGTTACATCCCCAGAGATGATGGAGGACAACGACCCCAACGCCGACGAATGCGACCGCACCTTCGGCTTTGACTTCGAGAACTACGTCATCGGGGCCGCTATCAACGGCAGGGACAACTACGACTTCGACCACGCCGACTACCGCAGGGCCCGCGCCGAGGTCATGGCTCGCATCTGGGAACTGGGCTGGCGAGAGAAGGACTTCGGCAGTGTCGACCAATCCATTGCCGCGAACGCCGAGCAGCCTTACGGCACCAAAAGGAGGGTAGAACGGTATGGTAAGAAGTACGGCTGGATCGCCTACCACGAAATGGTCGGCCGCCTCGTCGACGCCGACCGCACACCCGCCCCTTTCGGGGACGCAGGACGCTTGATGCCCGATATCGACCCGACCTTTCCCACCAGGCCCCCGATAGCACCCATGGCCCTTCCGCCGTGGGCTCCCGTGGAGCCGACCGACGACCAGACCTGGCTTACGTCAGGGACGGTGGCTGTCCCGGACCATCTGTGGTCACCCGAGGAGATCCACGGAGTGAACGGCGGCTGGCTTCTGGTCGAGGGATACCTGGACCACCGCCACGACGGACGGACGGTGTTCGGGTTCTTCCGTACCCTCCTGCTGAAGCCGCATGACGTGGAACCTGCTCGGCAGCTCGCCAGCGAGCGTCAGTACCCCGGAAACGATTTCTTTCCTCCGCTGCCGGCGGTCCGCGACGTGCTGGCCGGAGAGATGCCTTGGAACCCCCGCTTCGAGCAGACATTCGACGACGATGCCGCAGGTTTCTTCTCGCCTCGAGCGCTGCGCGGCGATTGGCAGGACGATGGCATCGAGTTCGTCCAGGTCGCAGTGGACTACTCCCCCAACAACAGTTCGGAGATCGGGCTCGGCGGGGCCTACGACGTGCCGTCATTCGAGTTCGCCTCCCGGTTCGGCCTCCGTCAATTGCCCGGCACCGTGGACCTCGTAAGCCTGGACGGCCGACGCGCCTCCGCAGTCTTCCGCGTGGACAAGCCCTGGAGCGGCCACTTGCTCTACCTGCGCCGCGATCTCGTCGAGAGCTTCGCCGGTGATCGCCGGATCATGCAAGTGGCCTGGGGCGAGCGAGAGGTTGCCGCCGACTGGCACTCTGTTCCTTCCTGGATGCGTGCGGTACACCGCAGCTACGCCAACGTATGGCGGCACATCCGACTGCTTGAGGTGGATTAGCGCAGTACAGTGAGCCGCCCCGGAAGATTCTATAGCACTACGTACGCGACTCGAGAAAATATCCGTCGATGCGCCGCCATGAAATCATGTCGGGGCGCGAGCGTGCGCTCGTGATCTAGCTAGTAGGCGCGAGGCCGATAGCGTGCAGAACTCTGATGAGTTCTGGATACCTGTATGAGCCACTCTTCTGGGCGGCGGCTTCGCATTTCGAGGCAAACTCTGCGAACAGCGGTCCGCGGCCGATGCCTAGATGTGACGTGGCTTGCAGGAGTTGGACGGCGAGGCCGGGCATGGCTTTTGCGTTGCGGCACTGGTCGTTGTCGTACCACGCATCGAGGGCTTCCTTCAGCGTCTCGCTTGAGAGAAACAGCGCGTGCTGCAATAGGATGTGGCCGACCTCCTCTCCGTTGCGCCAACTGAAGGCGCTCCGCAGATGCTGAATCACGTGGGGCACGAAGAATTCACTTGGCCTTAACGAGATAACTTGCAGTCGATGAATATCGGCCAGCTGCTCGAAACGGGCCGCCAGTCCGGGTAAATGGTTCCTCGCCAGCGAGCTGCCCACCAGCGCATATCGGAGCGCGGTTTCCGGTGGCAACGTACTCCACTCATCTACGGTGATGGGCACGTCGAGCAAAACGTGGAAGCGTTCAGTCAACGGCTGATCTACCGACGCCCAGAAGTAGTCGTCATCAACCATGCGTGCTAGAACACGTAGTTGGGTCGCAGCCTCGAGGATCTGGAGCCGTTCGCGCGCCTCGCCCACAGCATCGCGGACCGTATCGCGGGCTTTCTCTGCGAAGGCACGCAGCGCGATGGCCATGCGATCGGCGTGTGCGTCCGCCGGCATCCGGCCGTCCGGATCGATCTCGAGCATCGCCGCCTTCGCAGCCAGCCTGATGATGCTTCTGCGCGTGGCCGCTCGAACCCGATCATGAAATGCGGCGCGGATGTGCAGTGGGGACGGGGCGAACTGGGGGTCGCAGATGTAGTTCTGGAACTCCTCCAGCATTCTGCCGCCCTGTGTGGGGGGATGCACCAACAAGGAGGTGAGCGCGATCGCCAGGTGTCCGCGGGCGGCTTCCGGGCGCGGGCTGTAGACCTCTCCCCCGGAACGCAGCGACGGGTGCGCGCACAGGTGCCGATCCTCCCGGATGCGGTCTAGTTCACGCTTGCCGATGGTGTCGATCAACTCGAACTCCACGGCCTTGTCGACCAATGAGGCCTCAATCCTCTGCATCGCCCCCACACCAGCGGAGGTCAGGCCCTTGTCCTGCGCATCGGTGACCTGAGTACGGAACACCTGAGCGTTCTTATCACCCTCGTCGGCGAGCCGGATCAGCTTCACGATGATGTCTGCGCTCACGGCCGACCAGGTCGCCGCGATACTCGCGCGAATAGCGCCCGCGTTGTAACACCGCCACGCCTCTTCGGCCAGCGGCCGAATATCCGGACTCCAAACCTGCGCAACCAGCGTCTCCAGATCGACTGCCACGACACCCTTCCCGCCACCGCCGCCAGATAACTCAACCCTACGAGGTGCCCCGAGCCCGGCCGAGAAGGTGGTGTCGGCGCGGCGTGCGGGTGTTGCTGGTCGGGATGCGGCGTTCTTGTGGTGGAACATCGGCATGAGCCCCTTACCGGCCGATGGTCCCCCGGCTTCACCGCTGACGCCGGCGAGGCGATGCTCGAGCAAGCCGCCGAACTCGCCGACCTGCTGGCCGTCGCCGGTGTGTTCATCCCCAGCCCCGCTGGCCCACCGGGCGTGGACGCGGTCACGCTGATCCGGGCGTTCATCGTCGACAGCAGCGGCGAGGACCTCGCCCCGCTCACCACCCACCAGGCAGAAGACCTGCACGACACTCTCGCTGCCGCCGGGCTCTTCGGCGACGGAACGTTCACTCCGCTCCCCCTGACCGGCCAGCGTGACGATCGGCCGCAATCGCCGTAGTGGCGGAAACGCGGTCGCGGTGGTGCGTCGCGAAGTGGGGTTGACAGATGCCTGTACTCGGGCGTGAGCCAGACCCGATGGCCCTGATCGCCGAAGCGACGAACCTTGTTCAGCGCAGGGACCTCGGTGGCCGAGGCACCGCACGGCGGATGCCGCCGCGCCGCCACCTGAGCTCAGGCGGCGGTCTACGTCGGCGTGTTCGGGGCCAGGCGCAGACCACGCACACCTCGGACCACCGCGTGCCCAGGTGCTTTGATCGCGAGCCGCCACCGGCGATCATGTGCGGGACCGGCGTCGATGCTCGTCTGCCCGGCCGGAGTATCGATGAGGCAGCTCTCACCGGTATCAGCGACGCGATAGCCCCGGTGGCGGTACCACCGCAGGACCGGCATATCCCCCGCGTCGACCTTCGCGGCGAAGACCCGTACACCGTGCTCGGCGAGGTACCGCTCGGCATGATCGAGCAACGCCGAGCCCGCTCCGCTGCCACGGAAACTCTCCTCGACAGCCAGGATCTCGATCTCGACGACGGACCGGGCAAGCCAGGTCCTCTGCTCGCCGTGATGCGACAGGACGAAATCTACCGGCGTGCACGCGTACACCACACCGACCAGGCGATCGCCCGCCAACGCCCCGAAACACCAGCCCAGGCAACCAGGCAATCCTGGGAACTCGACCCGGCCACCACCCAGGTCGAGAGCCGCCTGCCACGCACCACCTTCCGCAGGGGCGAGCGCTGACGTCCCGGCAACGATCGCCAACGCCGCCGCTCCCTCACCAGCACGCAGCAACCGCACCTGTACGTCCGTCGCTGGTGCGTGGACGTCGAGCGACGAGCTCTGCTGAGACGAATCACTGGGGCGGGAGGACACAACAAGCTCCGATCGTTCACGGCGAGGCTAACGGGTCGCCTACAGGACCGAACCGACGTCTCCCTCCACACGCCACCAGTGCACTCCACGCTCACGCGCGCGACGTCCGGACTCCTCGACACGGCGCGGAAGCTGAAAGCGCCGGGCAGTACGCTGGCCCGCATGGTGGCAGCTGACCAGCCGGACGTTTCCGCGGGCGGACTACAACACCTGCTGGCGGTCCGGGCCGAACGCTTCGCGACGGAGCAGGCGGTCGACGGCCTCCGGCAGGCGATCAAACGTGGAGACACCGACCAGATCGCCGCCGGCGTGACGGGCGCGATCGACGCGGTACACCACCTCGCCACCATGGCCGCCGCATCACCCGACGACACGACCTCCACCCATCTGCGAGCTCAGCTGCACAGGTGCCAGACCTCCTTCCAGGAGGCATACCAGCAGGACGACACCGACGGCATCATCGGCCACGGCGAACTAGTCGGCGACGCGGTCATGAACTACGCGATCCTCCTAACCAACCTCTAACCGCGCCACGCGGCTCGCACCTGCCGACCGCGTCCCGCAGCACGTTCGGAGTCGACAGGCCGAGTTGACATTCGACCCGAACTCCCGATTTTCGCCACGACCACGGGCGGCCCACAGGCTGTATCAGCCCACCCACCCCGGAAGAGCACACATGCCTGACCACGACGAGCTTCCGCTCCACCACACCACCGAACCGTCCAACGAACCGTACGACCACCTCGGCATCCCCGTCATCCTCGAGGCTGTCGCCCTCGCAACCCACCTGATCACACGCGGCGTCGCCCTGACCACGGACCAGCTCGCAGTCGCCCTCTACCGGGTGCCCGGCGACGACATGCCTGTCCTGCTCGACGCCCTGCACCGACACCGGCTCATCACCGACCACGCCCTGAGCTGTTTCGTCGGCCCCGCGTGGTCACACGCCGAACGCCCCGACCTCACTCTCCCCCGCCACCGCTGGCGGGCGCTATTTACCGCCGCCGGCTACACCGAGGACGGGCGCCGTGTCCCCCGCCCCACCCAGCCCTTGCGGCTGTATCGCGGGTCGGTCGCCGACCGCCGAGACGACTGGTCCTGGACGGAATCCCGCCGCGTGGCCCGCACCTACGCCGCCGGCGGCTTCGGCGGCCGCCTGCCCGGCGCGATCTGGACAGCCCTCGTCGAACCCGGACGCCTGCAGGCCTGCAACACCGACCGCGACGAGGCCGAATTCGTCGTCGACACAGAAGGACTCGCGATCAGTCCGCTCTCCGGCGGAGCAGTCCTGATGGACACCTGCATGGCACCTCATCCCACGTCGTGACCGCGTGCGATGGGTACGCGGCCGAGGTCCACAGTGCCGCTCCCCGGCTCCGACGAACGCCTCGGAAAGGTACTGCGAGGTCCGGAGACTTTTTCTTGCAACCACGCGCGCTTGAGTGGCCGCACTATCCGCAAAAATGTGTTTCAACAAGACAATCGACGGTGCGACACCGGACGTGACACGTGACCCGGAAACGGCGATCAGCTCTACCGAGCATCCATCCGGGCTGTACGCCGACAAGAACTTCGCTGCTGTATAGTGGCTTCAGCCCTTCATGCACAACCTCGTCTCGAAGTAGCCTGGTCCCCACAGTCAACAATTGTTCTGCGATGGGAATACACGATGACCAACAGCCCCGACTGGCACGATGTCGACTTTGAGGCTCTCGATCTCGGCCCTTGGGAAATCGGAACCGGCAGTCAGCCGACACTCAGCGAAATCGCGTTGTTCATGACCTTGAACAAGGTCCCCCTTCCTCCGCGTGACTGACATCGTGTAGCAGTGGATCCTCGCTGGCTCGGTGGAACCTGTGACTGCGAGCCAGTCCCGAAGCCCTGTCTCGCCGGCGTCCATCACCCACGAGAAAGAGACGATGGCGCCGTTCCGGCCGTGGAGCAAACCCGCTACCGACTTGCTCGACGTCCTGCCCCGCACCAGTTCCGCATGGTCACGAGCTGACCTGTTTGTCGGGTTCACCTGGTCGTCGCCGAACGCCCCGACCGGGCTCTCACCCCTTCCCTGAGGCGATCGCTGGCGAACGCTGTTGACGGCCGCGACCGTCTTCCGGATGAGCGGTGCTGAGACGAGTGCCGCTCTCACGCGCCGCGCCAACCGAACAGGTTGCGCCGCGTCCCGTATTTCCCCATGTGCCCGCCGCCCAGTAGACTGCGCTGGCATAGGCTTCACCAGCAGCCCCGTCATCTCGGGCTGAGGATCGCAACGACAAACCGTGGCGCACTCTTGTGCGCTCGATGTCGTACCCGACCTCAGGAGAGCGGAGCTGAACGTGTCCACACCGGACGACCTCTACCAGCGAACCCTGGCCGACATTCCCGACGGCGCCTGCCGAATGCTCGTCGCCTACAGCCGCGCTCGCCTCACACATGTCGAACCGATCGCGCATCTGCTCGACCAGGACCGAGTCGTCGTGACCCACCACGCCGATGGTGGCGTGACGATCGTGTGGGATGCGTACAACGGCCACGTCGCGGCCGAGATGTTCAGGCTCACGATGAACATGGTCTTCACTGGAACCGATCTGCTGCGCGACCCGCCTGAGCAGTTCTACGCGCACCCGGACGGGTGGTGCCCCGCGTGCGCGGAGGCCGTTCTGGACGGCCCGCCCGTGTGGGGCATCTGGCTCTCCCAAGCCTGGGAACGCAGCCACGTGCGCGCCGAACTGCAGGCCGGCCAGCCGCGCACTGTGGCCCGGTTCGCCAACCGCGTTCTCGCCGGGCAGGTGATGCGCTCGTACCTCGCCGCGCTGCGCCGGGACCGGCAGCGGCGACGCCCAGCCCTGCCGGTGGAAATCCTCGCGCTGGACCGCGACCCGCGGCGGGCGCCACGATACCGGCCGGACTGGGTCAGCGAGGACTCCCAGCTATGGCTCTGGCACAAGGACCCCACCGCCTCCCCAGCCGCCCGGCGTCACGGCGGCTGGCCCGACGAGGTCTGGCAGTTCCCGCAGGACGGCCACGCCGCCGAGGCCGTCGGCCAGATAGTGGTCGTCACGGGCACGGAGTTCGCTGCCCGCGCCCGAGAGGAAGACCGCGACACGGAACGCCGCGGGCCGGCGCGACGGGAAACGCGGCGCACCGGCGAGCAGGTCACCACGCTCGATGGCTACACGATCGTGTGGCACCGCGAGCAGGACACCGACGTCGAGGGGTATCTCAAGTCGATCCTCGACCCCCGTTCCTCCGAGCCCGCGCGTCGGATACGCGCCGACGGCCACCAGGAACGACTCGACGGAGCGCCCCGGGGACTGACGGTGTACGGCACCAACCAATTCAACCGGCCAAGTTTCGCCGCCGCGGCGGCGATCACCCCGCAGTACGCCTACCTGCTCGACGGCATCAAGCAGTCTCGCGGCATCACCGTAGGCGGCTGAACCCCAGAATCTCAGCTTGCTACCCGTGGCTGTCGCACTCGCAGCGCATCGGTGTGGTCGTCCCATATCGGAGCTCGACGTGTTCGATCGACCGCTTGACCTGGCAGGGACCGACCCCAGCCACCGGATCCGTCAGGGCCGCGATCAGATCCACTTTATGGGGCGCGCGTTCCGCACGAGAGGTCCCGACGTGGCACTCACCGGAAGCCGCCTAATGGAGGGTCGCCCATTAGGCGGCCTGAGGAGCTCACCCCGGCGTCCGAGCTAGAGGTGCGCACCCCACCTCGCGGGCAATCTTGTTATGAAGAACGCAAACACTACGGTCGCGGCAACATTAGCCACAACCTCAATTGAAACATTAAAACCGGCCTAAGAATGATTACAGGTAAACTTACTTGTAAGGCCGTAGCGCTGAAGCAGAGTCGAATCTTGATCCATGCCGCGAGCAGGAATTGGGCCGTGAGCTGCGTTGCCTCGCGCAGATACCCATCCTTGCGCGTAGTGCGCAATTCGAGGCGGACCCACTGATCCTGCCTCTGGACACCTTCGCTAGGGTGCTCATCCATCGGCACATGCCGATTCAGTTGTGTGGATTCTAGCTTCCAGCGCGACCGGTTCCGGGGGAACCGGCCGCGAGGGCGGTTGCCGTGAAAACGGGATAACCGAAGGGAGCACGATGACACACGGTTCGGATGATGAGGATGCGAGGCGCCGAGATGGTGATCAGCACCCCACCAGGTGGCGAAAGCTCATCTGGTGGGGCCCCGCCATCATCCTGGCAAGTCAGCTGGTGACACTCGTTAACACACTGATCCAGCTGATAGGCCGCTGAGGTCGGGTGGTCGGTCGTTCGCGCGACCGACCACCTGACATGGTCACCCGAAAGGGTTTCCTGCTTTGCTGTTTTGACGCTCAGCAAGGCTGATGCTAGACCATTACCGACATGGGGTCTAACCGCGCCGGTTTGTTACCCCGCCGAGACATCAGCTGTATCAGTTACCACTGCTCTTCCGCCGCACGATGGCCCGCTTGCAGGATCGCCTCGCCGCGACCAGTCACGCCCGGGTGCGCCCCGGTGTTCGCCCACGCGTTCTGACTCGCCAACGGCAACCGCCGTTCCGCCGTACCCACGCCGTTCCAGGGGAACGCCCGCGTGAGTCGCGTGGTGGCGGCGGCCTGTAGCTGGCGCGTAGGAGCGTGCGCACGGTGAGAGTGATCGCCGGCATGACGTGGTGGTAACCGCGACCTCGGCGTGCTGCCGCGTTCGGAGTGGTCCGGTGTGAGCGTGTCCGGAAGAGAGTGGCGCTGGACCGGCAGGCTGCGTGGCCGTTTGTACCCAGAGAGCGTTCGGCCATGGCAGCACTGTGAAGACTCTCGTTGAGGTCCAGGCGGTGCGAGCAGCGGCCAGTTCGTCCGGCGGACAGGTGCTCGGTCCGGACGCGGCCACATCTTGTCGGGGATGTGCGTTAGCCTTTCCAGGATCGAGCGCTCCCCCGCATGTCGGGGTGGTCCCTGCGTATGCAGGGTTCGCGATCCAGCGCCCGCACGTACTGCGGGCGAGGATTCCAGGCCACGCGTCACCGCGATGGCCCACGTAGCGAGCCTGCATGTCGACGAGAGGGCGAGCCTATGCGGTGCAACAGTTTTCCCGACACTTGCCAGCGTTGCTGGCAGCACATCCCCGCCAACGAAGGCGTACTCGGGCGGCGAGGCGATCGGTGGACGGTCTCTCACGAGGGCGACTGCCCGCCCTATCCCGGCGGCTACACCGGCCCGACGTGGGTGATCGACGCCGGCGAGCCCGGCACCCGTGATCGCCAGCCCCGTCCGAGGTGGACGATCGGCGTGGTTCTGCGTGCGGACATTCCCGCCGTCGAGCATCCGGTCCCCGAGGACTCCCCCGGCCGCTGCGGCGAGCCAGGCGGCCGGTGGGTGTCGCTGATCGTCACCGTCCTGGCCGAGGCGCAGCCACGGTTCGTCCGCGACGAGGACGGCAACAGCCCCGACGTGCTGATCGGCGAGAATGGCTGGTGGTTCCGGGCGAAGGTGCGGCCCGCCACCGCCGCCGAGGCCGCTCCCCTGCTCGCCGAGGAGTCGGTCGTGGCCCGGCGCCGGGAGCTGGAACGCCGCCGGGTGGCCGAGTTCGCGTTCGGTTACAGCCTCGTCGACGATGGCGAGGTTCCCGACGAGCCGGACCTCTCGGGCGCGGTGGCGGTGCCGTTCGGGGCCGAGGCGCTGCGGCGGGGCTGGCCGGTGGACCGGCTGCTGGTCGACCAGGAGGCGGGCGTGGTGTGGTCGCTGACCTACAACCAGGCCGACGGTGAGGACTGGTCCCGCAACAACACCGGCCCGTACGTGGCGTGGCGGCAGCCGCTGACCCCGCGGCGGGCCGAGCTGATCCGCGACCTGCGCGAAGAGTATGAGCTGGACACGTGGACGTCGGAGCTGAGGATCGAGCCCGCCGCCGCGCGAGCACTGCTGCACGCCGGATGGGACTACGACCGCGCCCGGGTCCTAGCGTGCTTCGCGCTGTCCTCGAAGGCCGACGTCGCCGCCCTGCTGGCGCGGCCGCGCGAGGACTGGGAAGACGCGGGCTGGCTCAACACCGCCAGCGTGACGTACCGGTCGCCGAGGGTCCCGCCCGCCGACGCGTCCCGGCTCGCCGATGCCGGGATCAGCCACTCCGCGATGTGCGACCTGCGCACGGCCGGGCACGCCACCGTCGAGCAGCAGATCGCGGCCACCCCGCCCGACGTCCCGGACAGCCCGGGGCGCATCATCCTGCGCGCGCCGGACAGCGCGCCCCGGTCAGCCGTCAAGGTCACCAGCGATCCGGAGCTCGCGCGGCACTGGCTGAGCACCCGCCGGACCTACTGGTGGCCGGGGCGGTCGAGCACTCCCCCGGCGCCCGGCCCGTCCACGTGGTCCGGACCGCAGGACTGCGGGACAGCTGGTCACTGTGGGACGACGGGGCGCTGATGCGCGGCGCGGACTGGCTCCAGATCTACCGGCCGGATCGACGGGACTACTGGACCGCACCGGCCCCGACCGGGCTGCCGGACGCGGCCGTCCACGCCATCGGGCTGGTGGCCACGTGCAGCAACACCGCGTGCCGGGAGCCCGCGATCTGGCATCCGCTGCGCGACGCGACCAGCCACGCCGAGACGATCATCGAGCAGGACCAGCGCGACCGGATCTCATGGGGCAGCACGAAAACCCTGTACCGGCACGATTACACGCTGCCCGACGGCAGCGTGCGGAGCTTGTGGCAGCTCCACACCAGCGAGGGCGGCATGTCCTCCGGCGGTGACGGCGACTTCGACGAGCGCCATCAGCTCTTGCCCGCAGAGGCCCCCGCGCGCGCCGCCTACACGGAACACTCGCTCGGGTAACCCAGAACGCGCCCCGGTTTGCCGACGCGGGGGACACCTGGTGCTGCTGACGGCTCGCCATTGGCTGAGATGGCGGTGAGGCCTGATACTGGCGCGGGGAGGACCGATGGGCGGATTGTTCGGGCACTGGGGTGAACTGCCACATGGTTCGGTCGGCCAGCGGTCGAGCGTTGTCGTCCTGGCTATCGTGACGGGATGGCTGGAAGTTCTCGCTCCCGCAAAAAGTACAGCAAGAAGATGATCTTCGGCGGTTGGCGACACAAAGAGAAGATCGTCGAAACTTGGAAAGCGGTCGTGCTGCGGGTCGAGCACGACGACGGGCGCCAGGGCGTGCTCAAGGCGAACCTTGCAGACGGGACATTTATAACGAGGTTCCGGAACGAGATCCTGGGCATGCGGCAGATGTCCGAGGCCGGGATCGAGGGCGTGCTCCGCGTTCTTGATGCCGATTTTCAGGAGAATCTGATGTGGTTCGTCATGCCTGAGGCCACCCCACTGGCTCAGCACTTGGGAACGATGCCTTCACTGTGGACCGTTGTCACGGCTGTCGAGCAGGTCACCGCCACACTGCTTGCCGTGAAGTCCGAGCTTGGCGTCGCGCATCGCGACATCAAGCCCGACAACCTCTTCTTCCTCGACGGCCGGGCGCACGTTGGTGACTTCGGTCTCGGGGACTGGGCCCCGCGCGAGGACGACCTGACCAAGGAAGGCACGTCGGTGGGTCCGGCGCACTTCCTCGCTCCGGAGATGCGGGCCGTCACCCTCGCCGAGGATGCGCACTTGGCCGACGTCTGGGCACTGGCCAAGACGTTGTTCGTCCTGGCGCACCCGAACAAGGGCGTCTACCCGCCACCGGGAACCCACTACGTGCAGGGGCGGGAATTCGAGCTGTGGTCGGTGGGTGGCCACGCCGGAGAGTCCCTCGGCCCGGTCCTCGAGGCCGCAACCCGGTTCGACCCCCACGACCGGATCACTCTCGAAGATTTTCATGCCGAGTTGCAGGCATGGCTTGCCGGCAATCCCGAGAAGCCCCGGCCCTCTATACCTGCCGGACGCGGATTCGCGACCGTCGCGAGCACGCGGCTCAGTCGTCGGGCGGAGAACGCGCTGGTCGAGGAGGCCGCACGACGCCTGGTGAACGACGGTGCCCGCGCTTGTGCCGAACTTCTCCCCGGTGACCGGCACGCGTGGATCGCCGGCAAAAGCAACCCTGGCGACGTGCCGGTTTTGCTGGCCCCGGACGAGTACTTTCCCCGGGCGAGCGAGGACGAGTTCGCGATCGATACCTACGTCGACGCCGCGACCCAAGCAGGACAGGATCTGCGCGCGGTGGTCGCGATCGGGCTCGTCAACGACCGCGGCTACCTCGTGCTCGAAGTACGCGCACCCTCCCCCACCGGCGATCGGCTGGTGTGGGGTGAATGCGACGAAGTCAACCCGCGCATGCCGAGCGCGCAGGAAGCCCTGCGCGATCTCGTGGCAAACATGGCCCGCGCTGTGACGACTGCTGACAACCCACACTGACACTCGGCACCAGGGCCTCGGTCGGTGCGGGCGCCCGCGCCTGGTCCTGCTCAGGTCCTCCGCCTATATGCCCGTCCGGGGGCGATCGGGTCGATGCCGAGGTACTCGATCCGGGCGTGGTCGCGCTCGCGGTCAATGGCCGCGTCCGGGTGGCGTAGCCGAAGTTCGAGGGCGGGCGGGTTGTTGAGGTAGACCGCGCGGGGACAGCCGTCGAGGTGGGGGCAGGTATCGATGGTCATGTTACAGCCCCAGCAGAGCAGGCCGCGGCACACCCCGCTGAAGTGATCATGGTCGGCCACCACGCCGATGGTCCGATGGCATGCCTGGCACAGCGGCCCGGCGTGGTCGATCAGCCGTCGGCGGAGCCGACCTAACCGGTCATCCCCGTTGTAGGGCGGCCACACGTTCCGGCCGCCGACGAAGGTGCACCGTCGCGAGGGCGCGACGGTGCGCGGGTCGACTGGATCGCCGATCAGGCCTGCTAACCATGACACCCGGTGTTCGGTGAGCGGGCGACGCCGCTGGTGTTCGGGCGCGGTTTTCGGGGCGAACATGCGGTAGATGGTTCCGTCGGTCCACCACGAGCAGACGCGTTCGTGCGGGATCCGCCCGCCGTGGCGTTCGCGGTCCTCGGCGGCGAACCGCCGCTCCAGTCGATCCGCCTGCGCGAGCAGCTGTTTGCCCAAAAGTTCGCGCGCGGTGTCATCAAGAGGCCTGGCGTCGCGGCTGCGGCCGCCCAGCGCGGCGTAGATCTCGGCCTGGTAGCCGATCTCGGTGCACAGGGCGCGCTCGTCGCGAAAGAGATGGTGCCTGCCGTCGTCGCCGAGTACCGCTGTCAGCTGTCCCGCGGGCGGGCGCCAGTCCGGGTCTATACAGGTGCCGCCGACACTCGCCCGGACATAGTCGTCGACACCGTCGTAATCCAGCTCCAGAGCAAGCCGCCACAGCAGTCTTTCGCGGCGATGGTCCGGCCAGGCATCCAGCCCGGCGGCGGGCGGGGTGTGCGAGGTGTTCACGAGAGGCCGGTTCCTCCATCCGTGACGGTGTTCGTCTCGATGAGGAGTCGATAGCGTCTCCGACTCACCCACGAAGTGCCAAGGCCTTCGACCCCATGGTGCGCTCGCGCACCGCAACCGGTGAGCTGGGCGTCCTCACATGCCCCGAAGGAAATGGGTCGGCGACGTGAGCGCGGCTACGCCGGATTCGTCGAGGAGGGCTCTATCGTGGCGTGGTGAACAAGGCGATGGTGCGGCTGGGGCCAGTCGAGATTCCGGATGTGGCGGTCCTGTTCGCCGGTCCCGGCATGGGGATGCAGCGTCGGTATGACCCCGGCTGGGGAGCGCTGATCGAGGTCGCCGGCGTAGTCCGGATGTTGGAGGCGATCGCCGCGGGCGAAGTGTCCGCCGACCGCGCGCGGCAGGCACTCGTGGGTCTCGCCGAACGCTCAGAACAGGCGTGGCTCGCGGATTCGGAATCCGATTTCGCCGCGGTGCCGACGTCGAGTTCGATCCGGTGCACCGGCGACTGCCCGGACTGTGAAGCCGCGCGGCCCGAGTTCGACGCGCACAACGCCGAGATCCAGCGACGAGTCGACCGTGCCCGGCACCTGGATCGATACCCGTTCGCTGTCTCGAAATCGTCGATCCACACTTCCTCGTGCAACATGGCGCGGCAAGGCCTCACCGGCAG
The DNA here is from genome assembly GCF_000754115.1 of Amycolatopsis sp. MJM2582. NCBI lineage: Bacteria > Bacillati > Actinomycetota > Actinomycetes > Pseudonocardiales > Pseudonocardiaceae > Amycolatopsis > Amycolatopsis sp. MJM2582. The sequence goes on along the minus strand of NZ_JPLW01000002.1, from coordinate 81,924 downwards.
TCCCCACGGGCGGACGAGGACACGGGACTGCTGTACCGGCACGAATTACACAGCTTCGTGCACGGGTTTCAGGGCGACAGGACCCTCCCCTGTCTTCTGGTCACCGATGACGAGTTGGCGCGATGGCGTGCGGAACGGACCGGTCCTGAAGGCGGCCTCCGGTATCGCCTGTGCAAGATGTGCGACCCGCAGGTTTCCCTGGCGTAGCACCAGGTCGAGCAGACCGACCAGCTCGCTGAGGCGGCACGATGTCGTCGGCCAGGCGCCCCGATCGCCAGTCACGGTCAGGCGCCGACACCAGCGGGACGGGTTTCTGCGGAGCTGGTAACGTCCCGTGGCACGGGCTTCTCCGAGACCCAGCGATGACGTGCCACAGGTCGTTCCCGGCGGTGGCGCCGAGCCGAAGCCGGCCCACAGGGCAGCACGGACTACCGACGATCATCGCGTGACGCAGTTTCGTTGCACGCCTGAGCCTGACGTCGGTCGCTGCCGGGACGACCGCACGGTCAGGAGCCTGCTGTGCCGACTGCTTTGCACCGCCGCGACCAGATCCGCCGCCGCCGCGCACTCACCATGGAAAACCACCAGCGCGCCGCGGTCGAGTACCAGCAGCACGGCCTGTTGCCGAGCACCCGGCCGATCAATATGGGGACGCCACAGCGCATGCTGGAGTACGACGTCCTGATGTGCTTGGGCCGGGGCAGCGTGGCCGCCGGGACGACGTGGCCGCCGGGGACCGTGCTGGGGATCCGGTCCGTCACCCCGCGCACCACGGAACTGCGGATCGACGTCCACCCCGACGCGATGATCGCCTTTCTGCACTCCGTCCTGCCGGTCATCCGGTATGCCGACGTCGGGACTCGCCGCGCGGTGGCACGCGACAACGGCGGCAACCGCCTCTCCCCTCTCCCCTCGTGGATCGGGCGGGACGCGGCAGTCGCGCTCGGCGTCCCGTATATGCGGGCGCGGATCACCGCGCGCGGGTTGGAGCTGTACCGGCTGTACGACGATCCCGATGTCCCCGGTCGGATCGTGCTCACCGGAATCACCGAAGCGACCTGGCCTCGGATCTGCGAGCGGCTGCGTGCGATTTACGGGGAGAACGAGGATCCGGTCTGGTGGGACCTGCCCGAACCTGTCGGTCTGGAGATCCGCCGCTACGGATTCGGCAACGAGGCCAAGGACCGTGGCCGCTTCAACACCCAGTCGAGCAATCTGCTCCGCCGCATCGGTCTGCTGCGCGAGCATCGCCCGCGCGCGATCGCGGTCGACACCGGTGACTTCAGCGCCACTGGGCCGGTGTTCGACACACCAGGCTGGCCTGCTCGCCGTCCCGGCCTGCTCGCCGTGCGGCTGGCAGCGGAGACTGCCGGCGCGGGCGGTGATCCCGGACCGATCGCCTGGCTACCGGCGGCCGAACTCGACGATCCGGCCCAGCCCGAGCTTGTCGCCCTTCGCTCGCGCTCCACTGTGGACCGCGGGTTCTCCGACGACGAATTGTTCGAGCGCTACATGCCCGAACGCTTCTCCCGACGTGTGACACCGTCGTGACACCGTGCACGCTGGCGGCGCCTGACGAGCGCTCGGAGCACGTTCTCCGTCAGGGCTGGTGGTTCGCGGTGCACTTAGGAGAGCCGGGCGCTGTACCGGCGTTCACGACCGGCCGCGGTGATGACCGCGACGGCCGCGTCCACACTGACCAGCGTGGGGTAGGGCACTCTGTCGACGTCGGCCCGCCACGCGGCCAAGAGTCCGTGACCGGGTCCTGATGATCCCTCATCCGAACCTCACTCCCACGTTCGCGCTTCCGTGTAGGTCGCGGGAACCCTCCCCTCGTTACCCGGACCAAGCAGCGCACGGTTCCACGTCACGGAGCGCTTTTCCTCGATCGCGCCAGGTCATGGCATGTCGGTTGTGGACGGTCGGGAGGCGAGACGCGGGGGTCCGGGGGACGATGGGCTGGCGGCGGGTGCGCCTCGTCGCCGAGCCGACGGGAGGTGCCGAGGATGGCGCGCAGACCCCGCAGCGACGCTTCCCGGGTTCCCGCGTGGATCGAGCCGATGCTGGCCACATCGGACCGCGGGCGGCTGCGGGCGGGCCCGGACTGGGCGTACGAATACAAGCTCGACGGCTACCGTGCCTGCATGCAGGTCGCGCCGGACGGCACTACTCGGCTGACCAGCCGCAACGGTATCGACTTCACCGATGAGTTCGCCGAGCTCGCCGGAGTGCTGGCGCCGGCGTTGGATGGGCGGGCCGCGGTGCTGGATGGGGAGATCGTCGTCTACGACGAGGGCGGGCAGATCGACTTCGGGTTATTGCAGGAGCGCCGCGGCCGCTACCAGACCCATCGCGCCTCCCGTCGCCGTGACGAGCCCTTCGAGGATCTTTCGGTGCGGTTCTTGGCGTTCGACCTGCTGCAGCTCGGTGAGGAGTCGCTGCTGCGGGCGCCGTACGACGAACGCCGGCGGCGGCTGGTCGAGGTGCCGATGCCGGATCCGTACCGGGTCGCGGTCGTGCGGGGCTTCACCTTCACCGAGCTGGACGCCGACCGGCAGACCACCGCCCACCTGCTCGCCCACGTCGCCGCAGCAGGACACGAAGGGCTCGTCGCGAAACACCGCCGCGCGCTCTACACCCCGGGCAGCGCACCGATGCCGGGATGAAACACCCGCTCACCCAGACGATCGAGGTGATCGTGTGCGGGTGGCGGCCCGGGAAGGGCCGCTTCACCGGCACGGTGGGCGGCCTCCTGCTCGGCGCCCACGACCAGGACAACGGGGAGCTGCGGTACATCGGCGACGTGGGCACCGGGTTCAGCAATGCCGAGCGCGCCCGCCTCCATACCCGCCTCGAGGCGCTGTCCCGACCGGAACACCCGTTCGCGGTCGATCCGCCCCAGGCGGACGTCGCCGGCGCACAGTGGGTGGAGCCGGTCCTGGTCGGCGAGGTCGAGTTCCGGCAAGTCACCCGCGCCAGCGGACGCCTGCGCCACACGGCCTGGCGCGGACTGCGGGAGGACAAGGAACCCCACGACGTCCTCGCGCCCCGAGCAGACCGCGAGCCCGTGGCCGCCTCTCCCCCGGCCGAGCCCGCCGCGACGACCAGGCCGCGCCCGCACGAGCCGGACGAGCCGCCCAGGCCGCTCGGACCGAAGATCACGGTGCAGGCCGGCGCCCGGCAGCTCACCCTGTCCAACTTGGACAAACCGTTGTACCCGGACGGGTTCACCAAGGGCGAGGTCATCAACTACTACTCCCACATCGCCCCCGTGCTGCTCCCCCACCTCGCCGGGCGGCCCATCACCGTGATCCGCTTCCCCGACGGTGTCGGCGGCGAGCAGTTCTTCGAGAAAAACGTGCCGCGCGGCGCCCCCGACTGGCTCCCCACGGTTCGGCTGCCGAGTACCAGCAGCCGCAGCCGCCACGGTGAACGCGGCGAGCCGATCGAGTACCCGCTGATCGACGAGCTGGCCGGACTGGTGTGGGCGGCGAACAACGCTTCCCTGGAGATCCACGTCCCCCAGTACACCGTCGACCCGGGCCCTCCCCCGGTCTGCCGGGCACCGGACCGGCTGGTGTTCGACCTCGACCCTGGCCCCGGAACGTCCATCGTGGACTGCTGTCGCGTCGCGGTACGACTTCAGGAGGTGCTGGCCGCCGACGGGCTGAGGCCGTTCGCGAAAACGTCGGGGTCGAAGGGCATGCAGCTGTACTGCGCGATCGACACCAACGACCCGGCCGCGCCCTCGGCCTATGCGAAACGGCTGGCTCAGCGCCTGGCCCGGGAAACACCTGATCGGGTCACGGCTGTGATGGCCAAAGCCCAGCGCAGCGGGCGAGTGTTCATCGACTGGTCGCAGAACAACATCGCCAAGACCACCATCGCGCCATACTCGCTGCGCGGCCGCGACCGGCCGACCGTCTCCACCCCGATCACCTGGGACGAGGTACGCGCCTGCCGCCGGCCCACGCAGCTCGCGTTCACCGCCGACGATGTCCTCGACCGCGTCACCGAACACGGCGACCTGCTCGCCGACTTGGACGGCACCCGCGCGCCACTCCCCGCCAGCTGAGGACAGAGAACTCGGGTGGGTTGCGGCCGGGATGTTGATGTTCATCTGATCGGCGCGGTGGGTAGTCGGGGAGTGAAACCGTGTCGGCGGACGAGAGGAGCGCCCCGTGAAAGGCGACGTCGAGACCTACCACCAGGACGGCGAGTGGAAGAACAAGATCGAAGGCGAGACAGAGCCGCTCGGCACCGGCTACGCCACCAAAGCCGACGCCGTCGCCGAGGGCAGGAAGCTGGCCATCGAACGCAAGGTCGAGCACTTCATCCGGAACCTGGACGGCACGATCGGCGAACGCAACACCTACACCGGCCACGACCCCCGCAACATCCCCGGCTGACACGCGCGGCATTGCGTGGGCTGGTCATCCGGCGTCGAGCAGGGCCGGGAGTTCGGAGGGCAGGAGCTCGTCGCGGCAGGGCGGAGGCCAGCTTGGTCAACTAGTGGCGTTCTATAAGCCCCAGTCTTCTCGTTCTCGGTGTGCTGGAGGGCGAACCTGCAGCATCGCGGCGGACCCGCTTCCCTGAGGCTTTTCCGCTCGCGGGGCGGTCACAGGGGAGTTCCTGCGAATGGTTGACGAGCGAGGCGGTGGCCGAACCAGGCGATCTGGGCACCGGAGTACAGCACCTGCAACGTCGGAGGGGCATCCTTCGATGTCCCTCCGACGCTCCGCCGGCTAGTTCTTCTTGTGGTACGCCTCGACGACCTCGGACGGGATCCGCCCACGATCGGACACCTCATACCCGTTCTTGCGAGCCCAGGCCCGAATCGCCTGGTTCTGCTCACGATCAGCCGCCGTCGGAGCCTTGGACACCACCGACAACGCAGCTACAGCCGGGGCCGCGACGGCCTTACGCTTGCGTCCACCAGCCCGGCGACCGTGTTCGACATACTGTTCGAAGATGTCACGAAGTTCTTCCGCGTTCTCCTCGGACAGATCAATGTGGTACGACACGCCGTCGAGACCGAACTCAACGGTCTCCTCCGCTTCCGTGCCATCAATGTCGTCGACAAGACTTACCGAAACTTTCTGAGCCACGCCACGTCCCTCCAGAATGAGATGTTGAACAACAGAATAGTATCCCTAAACCAGGCTCGGCTACACTTTGGCTTCAGATTTCGAAGCGGCGACGGAAAACACTTGTCCCGCGGAGCTCCCCGCGATTCCGGCCCTGTTCGCCGTGCGGGTTCCACTCAGGACTGGTCATCCGGTCATCGTGCTTGGCGAAACCGCAGTTCCGTGAGGCTCAGTCCCTGCCCTGCTCCGCGTGACGCTGCAGGATCGCGAGGATCTGCACACCTTGGATCCGCGAATCCTCCGATACGCCGTCTGCATCCGCGAGCTCCTCCGCGTCGAACCACTGCGCCTCGGACTCGGCATCATCGGAATAGTCGCCGTCCGGTTCGGCGACGAACACGTGGTCACGGTGGACGTGGAGTGTGTTGGTGTGGTTGTCGGGCCCGGCCGGGACCTCGGCGATCCACCACGGAGTCGCCATCGTCCGGTGAGGAAACCGGTTCGGAAGTGGCAGTGGCAGGAGCCTGCACCGTACCCCGGCCTCTTCGCGTACTTCGCGTGCGGCTGTCTCGGCGATGGTCTCCCCCGGTTCCTGATGGCCACCGGCCGGCAAGGTGATGTGCAGGCGGTGGTGCCAGATAAGCCCGATCATCCACCGCATCTGCCTGCGTTGCACCAGGAAAGTCGACGCTGTCTGCTCTGTGATCGTCACGAACCACGTTCCCATCTGCCAGCTTGCCTAGACAACCCTGTCACACTTTCTGGCAGCAGGTCAGCGTGAGCCAGCAGCACCATACCGACGCCCGCGGCACGTCACCCTTAATCTACGCTAGGTCCTTAATGGACAGTCTTGCTGCCGTCGCTCGAGAAAGCGTGAGTGGCGCTCAACCGCCATCGGCGCTTGTGGAAGAATCTCGCGCGGAAGCTGGCGTTCGCGCGAGATCACGGTCGCCCCATCCCGGCAGGGCGAGCAACAGCGGGTTTTGACGATGACCAAGGGCAACGCCGCACAGGCCGGCTCCGAGCACGATCAGCAGCCGGAGCAGCGGGCGTTCCGGTTGCTGGTCACGGGCGGTGGGACGGGTGGGCACACCTATCCCGCGCTGACCACCATCCGCACCCTGCAGGCCCGGTTGGCGGATCAGGGCATTGCGCATTGCCGGACGATCGCTCAGCGCGCAGTGCCTCCTCGCGAGACGGGTGGGTCCAGAGTGTGTTCCCTTGGGCGCCGTTTCTGTCGGAGACGGCGCCCGGGGTCGGGACATGCCCGTCATCGCTGTTTCGTCTCCGGAGCTGTTTGGCGAGGAGCGCATCCTCGACCTTGGCCGCCAGGGACGCGGCCCCAAGCCACTGCAACAGAATCGGCCGTAGTCGAGGCGGCCTCCCTCCTCGTTCACGGTGCGATGTGAAGCTAACTGGAAGAATTCGCGTGCTGTCGAATCACGTGCTGTCAGCCACAATGAACACTGTGCGTATTGCTGACTACACCCTGATCTCCCAGGACTGCCACGAGGACGGATCCGGATTCGCGGGGTTCCGCCGCCATCCCGAGGTCGCCGGTCTTGGCTGGCCCGACGACGTGCTCGAGCAATGGCTCTATGACCACGCGGGCAACGAGGCGTTCCTCCTCGACTATGCCGATGTCGACCTCGCGCAGATCAGCTGGGAGGTCGAAGCTGCTTCCACGGACCTGCTGGTCGAGACGCCGACCGGTGACTCCGACGGCGACTGTATTGATGAGTTCGCAGCCAACCCCGATTATTGGATCGAGGTACGCCACACAGGAATTCATAGGGGTGTAGCTCTCTGCTGGGAGATCCACGGCACGTGGAAGCGGTGGCCTGTGCTGATAGAGCGTTCACTGTTGACTCCCTCGGCGCCAGGGTTGCAGGTCGTCGAGGGACGAACACGGATCGGGATTCTCAAAGGTCGCCATCGCCAAGGTGACTTTGTCTCTGCTCAGCATCTGGTATGGGTCGGCCGGCCTCGACGCTGACGCTCACCGCGCGGGAGATTGCTTCCCGACACGAGTGACCGGCGGGTCTCTGCCAGTGCATCAATGGCATCGTGGTCCACTTCGGCGGGTCCTAGCACGTCATTGAGGTCCCGCTGCTGTCAGAGGAGCGTGACAGGTACCTCTGCGGGAGATGGTCTTCGGGATGTCGCGACGGATCAGGTCGTTAGGGCTAGCATCGACCGCAGTCTGCTCAACGCACTGCGCCCGTCGTCGGCGACGGTGTGCAGGCTGTGATTGTCGGCCGCACGAACGACGCGCTGGAGCTGATGTGGCAGTCGCCGGCTTTCGGCGGCGTGGATGGCGGCGGTGAGTGTGTCGGTGGCGCCGTTGTGGTCTCCCATAGCTGCGAGGGTTTCGCCGTGGGTGACGTGTTCGATGACCTGCCATTGCGGTGCGGCGGGTGCGGTCGCGGCGGGGCGTGACAAGACATTCAAGGCGTCGACAGGGCGGTTGAGGCATACGAGGCCGCGGGCGTGGATCTCGCGGAGAGAGAACGGGTTCAGCAGCATGCCGTCCTGATAGGACACCTGATCAAGCACACGGTGGCATTCGGAGATCGCTTCGGTGAAACGATGTTCGTGGCGTGCTTCGCCCGCGGCTCGGGCCAGGAGTGCGACGGCAGTGCCGCGGTCCTCGGGGGTGGTGGTGATAGCGGCGGCGTGCTCAAGGCGGGCGATCGCGGCGGGCAGCCGGTCTGCTTTGCGGAGCTCGTTGCCGTGCATGCGCAGGGCGTGCCCGAGGAAGGCGGGGTCTTCGAGGTGGCGGGCGATCAGGAGGGCTTTGCCGGTCCAGACAGCGGCGCCGGTGAGGCGCTCCTCGGGCAGGACCGTTCCCAGGGAGACCCCGAGGGACAGGCGGCCGTGGGCGAGCAGCCGAAGTGTGTGGGGATCGAGTCGGCCCTCGGCGGCGCGGGCCTCGAGCCGGGCCACCAGGGGCCACAGCTCGTTGACGGCGTCGACGGCGCGGCCGGCCTGGCGCGCGATGTCGGCCAGGCGGACGACGCTGTCACCGAACTGGACAAGTGCGGCGAAGTCGGCGTCGTCGGGATCGGTGACGCCGAGCAGGTGATACGGCAGGCCGAGACGGTGCGCGAGGTGCCGTCTGGCGCGGACGCCGTCAAAGGACCGTTTCCCGGTCTCGATCATCGCGATGTAGGACTTGTCGTAGTCCAGCAGCTGCGCGAGGTCCTGCTGGGACAGGCCATTGATGGCGCGGTAGGCGCGCAGAATGGTCGGCAGGTCTCGGGAGGCGAACGCCGCGACGGCACCGGGGTCGGACCACATCCACACCGCCGGTGTGAGCCGGGTCGGAGGGGTGGTGAGGGAGGCGGTGCTGCTGCGGCAGGCGGGACATGTTCCGGTCTTCGCGAACTCGCCGAGGCGGTGTCCGCAGCGGTCGCAACGCTGGCCCACGACAGGCCTACCTGACCGTGCTGTCCGCGGCCAGGCGAGTGAACCAGGTCGCGATCGACCGTTTGTAGCCGTCGGGCATAACGAGGTCCTGGACCTCGCCGGCGGTGAATTCGCCGACGCGTGTGTGTTCATGGCTCACGACCGGTGCGGCGCTCGTGGTGGCGCGGCAGCCGTAGGTCACGATGAACACGTCTTTCTTCGCGACGTCGATGTGGTACATCCACGAATCGATGATCTCCACGACGTCGACAGCGACGTGTGTCTCCTCGCCGATCTCGCGGGCGACACATTCCTCAGGGGTCTCGCCAAGTTCGAGGCGCCCACCAGGAAGTTCCCACTCGTCGCGTTCGTTGTGCAGCAGCAGCACGCGGCCCGAGCGCACGACGACGCCTTTGATCGAGACGGGGTAGCCGGGCATCGCCGACAAGCCTCCCTGTGCAAGGAACGAATAGAGGTGATCAGCACCGTAGCAGCCACCTGGAGAGATCGGCCGCTGACGATCTGTCAGTGGACACCTCCGGTGATCACCGGTTGTGCTGGAAGCCCGCCACACGACGAAGGAAGTGCCGGATGACCACGCTGGGGAACACCGAGGCACCCCCGCCGCCGCTGGACGTGACCCGCCCTCATGCCGCTGAACGGATCACCGCGGCACTGGCCGAGCACGGCGTCGCCGTGTTCCGCGGAGTCACTGGCCGGGCGGCGCTGCTGCGGCTGGCCACCGAGCTCGGTTCGGTCGTGTTGCACCCGCACAGCGATCCCGAGGGCGTCACCACGATCACGGCCCGGTCGGGGGCGACGCGTCCAGGGATGGCCGCGTTCACCGATAACGACCTCACCCCGCACACCGACCGCTCCAGCCTGTCCTCTCCCCCGGCCGTGGTGATGGCCGTATGTTCGCGGGCCGCGCCAACCGGCGGGGAAACCGTGCTCGTCGATGGCAGAGCGGTGCACGCGGCGCTGTGGGCGCACACGCCGGAAGCGGTCGCGGATCTGGCGGGCGCGCGCGGTGTGCTGTTCGGCGGGGCGGCCGGGTATCTCGGCGCGGTTTTCGAGCCTCGGGCCGACGGGCGGATCGCGATACGCCTCCGGCTTGACGACCTGGCGCGGTTCTCCCCACGGGCGCGACGGTGGCTTCCCCTGCTGCGGCAGGCGATCCGCGAGCACTCCGACACGCTGGCACTCCCGGCAGGACACGGGTATGTGGTGAACAACAGGTGGTGGCTGCACGGCCGCCACCGGTTCTCCGGCGACAGGGTGGTGTGGCGAGTCCTGCTCGACCCTCCCCCGGGTCGCGTTCATACCGGATTCCTCCCCGCAGCGACCACCAGTCTGCCCCGTCCGCACCCGACGATGAGCGAATCCATGTGAATCCGCCGCAGCGCCCGTGCACGGTCATCGTCGGCCTGCTCCACCGCACCTCGCTCAACGTTGCGCTCGCCGGGCCGGCCAACGCGGCGATCAACTCCGCCCGACATGCCGAGGTTCACCGCTGTCGTTAGCAGTCGAGGTAGTTGAAAAAGGGGCGTCCCCGCCCCGAATCCCAGGAGCTGGCCTGTCCTGCCCGCGTCCGCGAAGAGCGATGGCATCCCCGTGCGTGCATGTGAGAAACGGAGTCCAGATGAGCCCGAACAGTGCCTTGTGGATGAACTACGTCATCGGCATCGCGCGACAGGGTCCGCGGACCGGCCTGCGGGTAGGGATTGCGCTCGTCTCCCAGCAGGACGAGTTGCTGTGCTCGGCCTTCGAGGGAGAAATCCACGGCTCGTCCTGGTATCACGCTCTCCGGACCCGAATCGACGAACTCGGAATAGTCGGCGCGCACAGCGCATATCTGACGATCAATACCCTGGCGGCGAACCAGTCGTTCGACCTCGCGGAACTGGTGAAGGACGTGCGCATCGAGCGGATTTACATCGGCCTGCCCGACCCTGCGCTGACGAGCTACCTCGATGACGACCCCGTCACTTCCCCAGGCCAGGTACATCGCTTCCCTGACGATCTGCAGCGCAAGATTCTTCAGCAGAACCAGGACTTCTACGCGGCGAGCGAGCAGAATATCGGGTGCAACCCACACTACTCCACGAATCGCATTAGCGAAGCTGTCTCCACCGGATTACAGATGCGAGGATTTCCGCTCTCCAAGAGCGACGTCACCGCAAACAGGGCAAGACCTGCGCTCGCCACCTTGATCTGCGAGCGGTATGGCATCAAGGACGCGGAGGCTGATCGCGCCGTCAACGACGCACTGTCGGAAGCATTCGACACGAAGTACGGCACGTATGACGACGCGTACGATGCTCGCGCCGCCAACGCACACTGGACGGACGAGTTCATGTCGGTATTCAGCAGTTCGTCGTCAAGATCTCTGTCTGCCGTCAACATCCTCAACGTCGGTGTCGGCGCCGGTCACGAAGCAGCGGCCCTGTTTTCCGATTGCCTGCACATCACCTTTCTCGACATTGCGGAAAGTGGCCTAGCGAATATCGGTGGACGCATGCGGTCATCGAGAACCGTCGTCTCCAGCGCCGAGGACCTGTCTGCCCTACCAGGGAACAGTTACGACCTTTATGTGAGCTTGAGAACCTACAACTCGTCGTTCTTCGACACATCGGCGGCGGTCTCGGAGGCGCGCAGGGTACTGAAGCCCGGCGCTGTTATTATCGTCTCTGTGGCGAACGGATTTCTGCATACCCGGCAGGGCCGCGTCGTACCGGGTCTGCTTTTGCCCGGCACGTACTTCGTCGACCTCTACCGCGGGATGGACACCGTCAATCTGATTGGCGCGGAGCTCGACTGCACTGGATTCAAAGAGATCCGGATTCACTCCACAAGCACCGAGATCTACCTATCCGCTGTCGCCGCCTAACTGTTCAACCACCTCACCAGCCAGTGCCAGGGAAGGACATCTGCAATGAGCGGGCCAACGACGGTTGCCCAGCGGATCCTGCGATTCAACGAGGAACTCGCGGGAACCACGCTTGAGCTGCCTCCCGGCTTCACGGTCATCAACCCGTTCATCGGGCCCCAGAAAGAACGTGTCCGCGAGGTGACGACCGCGTTCTACCGCAAGTACTACGATGACGACAAGCCGCGCCGACTGGTCCTGGGGAGTTCGCCCGCTCGCCGCGGCACCGCCGTGACCGGGGTCCCGTTCGAGGACGCCAAACTCCTCGAAAGCGACACGGGAGTCGATGTCGACGGCTATGCGGTGAGCCGGCCTTCCGCCGGGTTTCTGCACGACGTCATCGGGCGCTACGGGGGCCGCGGCAAGTTCTATGCCGATTTCGTCATGAGTTTTGTGTGCCCTCTCGGCCTGACGAGAACGAACTCCAAGGGCAATGAGGTCAACTGCAACTACTACGAGAGCAAGCAGCTGGTGGCGGTCCTGCACTCGTTCCTCGTGGACTCGCTGGAACGCCAGCTGGAATTCGGAACCGACACCTCGGTGTGCTATTGCATCGGCAGCGGCGAGAACTTCGCGTTCCTCTCGAAGCTGAACGAGAGGAAACACTTCTTCCAGAAGATCATTCCTTTGGAGCATCCACGCTTCATCACTCAGTACAACCGGGATAGGGAGGATGAATTCGCTGAAAAGTATCTCAGCGCGTTTCGCGACAAAGGCGATTAGGCGCGGCATCCTCCGCAACGCTCGCCAGACCCCCTGCTAATTCGACGAAGGCCGGGCCTCAACGTACCCGGAGCGAGAAGGAGAGCACTGTGGCGACCGAGGGCAGGGTCCTGGTCCATTTCGGCTCGGACCGCGCAAGCGTCTACCGCTCACAGCGCGGCGAGCTGATGATGCTTCATAAGCAGCCGCTTGCGTTGGACGAACACCGGGCCCCGGAGGCGCTGGCAGAGCGCATCGCCGAGTTCTGTGCCGGACTCACGGACGTTTGCGAGGTCGTCGACAACAAGACAACACGCCTCTACGCCACCGGCGCCTTTCAGCAACTCCCGCAACCGCGCGCGGCCGCGCTGATCAACGCCGTCTATGTCGACACCGGCCTCTATCTCAACATTGTCGCCCCGGAGCTGGAGCAGTTCTACCTGCACACAGGGAGAACCGCGTGCGGATCGGACGCCATGATGGAGGGCCTCACCCGGCGGGAAATCCGGCATGCTGTTGTCTGCGGCAGCTTCCAGCACTCACTGGGGTACATCGAGGGTGTCATCACACGCCTGCGCGGCACCGGTTCCGCGGTGCTGAGTCCCCCGTCGACGAGGGTCAAGCCCGAGACCGCGGGTACCGACTTCATCCTCTTCGACTACCAGGACTTCCTGAAGAATAAACGCGACACGTGGCGGCACAAGTACGTGCACCTGGACACCTTCCGTCAGGCCGACGCTGTCGTCGTCTGCAACCCCGGCGGCCGCGTCGGGAAGGGGACCATCTTCGAGCTCGGTTTCATGTCCGCGCTGTCCAAAAGGGTCATCTTCACCGAAGAGCCCCAGGGCATCTCGGTCTTCTTCCCCTGCGAGGTCGGCCTGAACGCCTGAGCGCTCCCGCTGACCACTACCCCATCCCCCGCCTGTCCTCGAGTTGTCAACCGGAACCAACTGCGTCGCGGCGTACGGCACCAGGCGCAGCAGATCCCCGGGTGCTGCTCTTCCAACCACGTCTCATGTCTCGGCTACGACGATAGGGAAAGGATCTCCGCCGGTGAGCGATGCAGAAGCCGTCGACACAGTCCTCGACAGGCTACGAGCGATCGTCGCGTCCGTCCTCGACGTCGACAAGGACGACATCGAGCCCGATGCCCTGTTCTATGAGGACCTCGGCATCACCTCGCTGGACAAGGTCGCGATCACGGCCGGAATCGAGCGGGAGTTCGGAGTCCTGTCCCCGCAGGAATCGGCAGCCGTCACCAGCTTGGACACCGCAGTGGCCGTGCTCAGCGAACGCGCGACACGCCTCCACGAGATCGACTTGATCGACCGCCTGGTGGAGGGTCATGTGTCCGCGGGCCGCGGCTACAGAACCAGCTACCTCGACCCCCTGTCCGGAGAGATCACCTACGCCGCCCTCCTGGACGCTGCTTGCGGATACGCGGGCGCCCTCAGCGCAGCAGGCGTTGCGGCGGGCGCGCGCGGTCTCCTGGTCGCCGACGACTCCGTGGCGACCGTCGTCGCCGTCCTTGGCCTGTGGTGGCACGGCTGTGTCCCCGTGGTGATCAGCCCGATGCTGACGGACGGCGAAGTGTCCTACATCGCCGAGAACTGCGCGGCCACGATGGTGCACCTGGACGCGACCTCCACCAGGCAACGCGCTCTGGAGGCGCTGTTCGGGACGACAACCCGGTTCACCGGCCACGACGTCCGCGCCGCGCTGGCCACGACCGAGCAAGGTCCCGCTTACCGCCCGCAGGAGGCTGGACGCCGGGCCGCGTGGAGCGCGGGATGTGAGGCTCTCGTGCAGTACACCTCGGGTAGCACCGGCAAGCCGAAGGGGGTGCGGCACTCGGCGGGAGCGATCGCGGCGATGACCGCCGGCATTGGCACCGTCCTGGCGCTGACCGTCGACGACACCGTGCTGTCGACTGCCCGGATGTCCTTCGGCTACGGCTTCGGCAATTCCATCGTGTGCCCACTGGCGGCCGGAGCCCGAGTCGTGCTCATACGCGGCACGGTTGACGTCCACTCGGTCACCGTCGCGCTGCAGCAACACCATCCCACCGTGCTGTTCTCCGTCCCACGGCTGTACGCCGCGCTGCTGAACACCTCCGCGACGGCGGCGATCGATCCCACCTCGGTGCGGTTGTGCGTGTCGTCGGGCGAGCATCTGCCCGCTCCGCTCAGCGAGCGGATCCGTACCGTCTTCCAGGCCGAGCTCCTCAATGGGCTCGGGGCCACCGAGGTGCTCCACGTCGTCGTCGGCACGCCGCCAAGGGAACATCGACCGGGCACCTTCGGGGTCCCTGTTCCCGGAGTCACCGCCACCGTCCGCGCGGAGGACGGCACACCCGTCGCCGACGGAGAGGGCGGCCGACTCCACATCGCGGGCCCCACCGTCGCCGTGGGCTACATCGGCTGTCCCGACGCCGCGGCGGCCACCTTTGCCGACGGCGGCGCCTACACCGGGGACGTGGTGCGTCGAGCACCCGACGGCGCGTTCACCCATCTCGGCCGCACCGACGACCTGCTCAACCTGGGTGGCTACAAGGTCTATCCGCGTGAGATCGAGAAGGTCATCCGCGGCGCTGACGGGGTCCAGGACTGCGTGGTGGTCGGCGGCCGCGACGCTGACGGCCTGGAACAGGCCGTGGCGTATCTGGTCGCCCGGCCAGGCTTCGACACGGCCGTGGTGCGGCGGGCAGCGATGACCGCGATCCGTGACGGGCTGGCCGCCTCCAAGCGGCCAGCCCGGTTGGAATTCCTCGAGGAGCTCCCGACCACGTCGACCGGCAAGCTGGCCGCCTTCCAGCTCAGAGAGGCGGTGGCTCGACCGTGACCTGGGACATCACCGGGATGGCCGCCGTTGCCAACATCGGTGCCAGCCCCCGCGAGATCTTCGCCGCGTTGTGCGCCGGGCGGGAGAGCCGCCGGCCGCTGCGCGCGTTCGACCCGGCCAAGTACCGGGCGGCCTACGCCTACGAGATCGACGATCGGCCCGCGGACGGAACTGATATCCCGCTGCGTGCCACTCGCTGGCTTACCACCGTTGTTCGCCAGGCAGCTGCTGACGCGGGCTTGGGCGAGGACCTGTCGCAGCTGCCCGTGCTGGTGGGGACCACCATGCGCGAACAGCGCAGCCTCGAACTGTGGTGGCGTGACGGCGCGGACGTCGCTGTCGAAGACCTGCACTTCGGTACCGCATTGAAGGCGGCCTGTGGGGCGTCCACCACCTACACCTTCGCCAACGCGTGCTCGGCCACGCTGTACGCGCTCGGCATGGCCACCGACATGATCGCGCTCGGAATGGCCGACACGGTCATCGTCGCCGGCACCGACGCCGCCACCGAGAGCGGTTTCGGCACGCTCGACCGCGTGCAGAACGACATCCCCGACGCGCTGCGCCCCTTCGACACCACGCACAAGGGAATGCTGATGGGTGAGGGCGCGGCAGCGGTCGTCGTGCAGCGCGCGGGCACCGGCAGCGGGCACGTGCACGCCCGGGTACGGGGTGTGTCCATGAACTGCGACGCCCACCATGCCACCGCGCCCGACCCCGACGGCATCACCCGCGCGGTCCAGGACGCCTACCGCAGAGCAGGAGTGCGAGCGGACGACATCGATGTGGTGATGCTGCACGGCAGCGGCACACCCCGCAACGATGAGACGGAGGCGACCGTCCTAAGCCGCATCTTCCACAGCACACGACCCGGTCCGCGGATGACCGCCATCAAGGCGATGACCGGACACACCCTGGGCGGCTCGGGACTCCTCAGCCTGCAAATGGCGGTGCTCGCGATGAAGGACAGCACGGTGCCCCCGGTCCTGGGACTCACGAACCCGATCCCCGAGGCCGCTGGCCTGCACCTGGTCCAGGGCGCCCCCGCTTACGGTGCCCTGAACATCGCTCAGATCGACGCCTTCGGCTTCGGAGGGATCAACGCCGTCGCGATCGTGGAAGCGGCCCGATGAGCGGAACGACGAGCTCACCTCCGAATGCCCTGAAGGCATGGGCGGTCGTCGTCACAGGAATCGGGCTGGCGCTCCCCGGTGTCGCGACATACAGCGACCTACTCGGACCGCTGCCCGGCGAAGGCGGCTTCGACCCCGCGACCGGACTTCGCGGGCGCGAGATGCGCCAGAAGGACCATGCGTCCCGGCTCGCCCTGCGGGCCGCCGAATCCGCCCTCCACGACGCGGGCTGGACCGACCCCCACCCGTCGATCTCGGGCGCGGCTGATGCGACCGCCGTCGTGGTCAGCACCAACCTCGGCAACGTCGAGGACGTCTGCGCCGCAACCGACACCATCGCCGCAGAAGGCGCGTGGGGGCTCAGCCCGCTCGGCCTGCCTTCGACCTCGAGCAATGTCATCGCAGGCTGGGTGGCCATCCGCCACAGGCTGCGCGGCCCGAACCTCACCGTCTGCAACGGCGTCACCAGCGGTCTGGACGCTATCGCCTGGGCGCGAACCCTCATCGCAGCCGGACGCGCCGAAGCAGCCGTCGTCATCGGCGTCGAACCAGCCAATGACGTCACGGCGAAGTTGCTCGGTGCGCGGCCCACCGACGCCGCGGTCGCGATCGTCCTCGAACCAGCGACCACCGCCGCGTCCCGTGGCGCACGGCCGCGCGCCACGCTCGCCGGGTACGCACGGGCCCAAGATCTCTCCACCGCACTGACCACCGCAGGTGCGGCCGAGAAGCGACCCATCGGCCTGTGGCTCGGGGCCGAGACGGCCGCCGTGGCCAGTCAGCTGCACGCAGCCACTCGCCGGATCGACTTGGAATCCCAGCTCGGCCCGCTCTCCGGCGCACTGGGCGTTCTGCAGTGCGCCGCCGCGACTGCCCACCTGG
The DNA here is from genome assembly GCF_000754115.1 of Amycolatopsis sp. MJM2582. Classification (NCBI taxonomy): domain Bacteria; kingdom Bacillati; phylum Actinomycetota; class Actinomycetes; order Pseudonocardiales; family Pseudonocardiaceae; genus Amycolatopsis; species Amycolatopsis sp. MJM2582. The sequence goes on along the minus strand of NZ_JPLW01000002.1, from coordinate 64,942 downwards.
ACAGCGACGCCACCGGGAACGTGCTCGCCACGGTTGGAGGGTCTCCCCACGACGCGGCAGCCGCCCTGGTGCTGACTCCCTAAACCCCGCCACTCGTCCATCCAGCTCAGAGCCGAGGGGAACATCCATGACCAGAACGTCCGTGCACATCGAGGATCTCCGCGCTCTGATCGCCGGCGCCCTGGAGACCGAGCCCGGAGAGGTCACCGACGAGGCGCACTTCTCCGACGAGCTCGACATCGACTCGCTGCTGATGCTCGAGGTCGCAACCCGCGTGGAGACCGCGTTCGGCGTCCCAGCGAACACCGTGGCCAGCAGCGGCGCCACGACCCTCGCGCAACTGCACACCTTCGTCACCTCGACGCTCGTCGACGAGCCCAGTGCCGGCCCGGTCATCCGCCCGCGGCCACTGAACGATCCAGCGGCGCGCCTGTTCCTGTTCCACCACGCCGGCGGCTCGCACCTGCTCTACCGGGGCTGGGCGCAGCACTTCCCCCAGGACTGGGAACTCTGCCTTCTGGAGGCCCCGGGCCGCGGCCAGCTCCAGCACGTACCGCTGATCGACGACTGCGACCGGCTGGTCGACTACTTCCACACCGCTGTCGCTCCCCTGCTCGACCGGCCCTTCGGGTTCTTCGGCCACAGCATGGGAGCACTCATCGCCTACCAGTGCACCCGCCAGCTCCACCACGACGGAGGCCCACTCCCTCACTGGCTGGGCGTGTCCGCCTCCGAGGCCCCGAACACCGATGCCGTAACCGACAGCCGCCCTCACCTGATGTCCGACGAGGAACTGCGCCGCTGGCTGCGGGACGTCGGTGGCAGCACACCCCAGCTCCTCGACAACGACGACCTCTGGAGCACGTTCGCCCCGGCGTTCCGAAACGACTTCACACTCCTGGCCACCTGGGCTCGCCCCCGAGACCCCGAGCCACTGCCCGTTCCGATCACGGTATTCGGAGGAGACCGAGACACACTGATCAGCGAAGACCGCCTGCTCGCCTGGCACGCGTTCACAACGCACTTCCGCGGACTCCAGCGGTACGAGGGCGGCCACTTCTATGTGATGAACCATCAGCGGCCTCTCGCCTCGGCCATCACGTCCGCGATGCGTTCCGCCTCTGCCTGAACCCACCACGAAACCCGACAGAGAACCAACGTCACAGCAGGCCCGTGGATAGTGGGACGTCAGGCGTCGACCTCGGGGTGCATGAACCGCGCGGCTTGCCCAACGGCCGGGCGTTGGCGATTTCGGCTCGGGAGCTGTCTCCGATGTAGTCACCGACAACAAGCACCCACTGCGAGCACAATCCTCGACCTCCAGGGCCGCGGCCACAAGCAGGATCGGACCACAATTCGTGCGAAACTTCAGACCGCAACTCGGCTCGACGACAATTCTCCTAGCCCTGGTCTCCCGCAAATTCGCCTCAGCCATCACGGCCATGAAACGAGTGGAGCCTCAAATCACAACATGACGCGGGACGCTCAGCTACCGATTCGCCTCGGAGAGCTGCTCCACAGGCTGATCCCGTGCTGGGACAGCACCAATCCTCATGGAAGCGGGATCCGGCGGATTCCTGCGGAAACGAGAACGAAGGCCACCGAGATCATTTCCCTGGGAACCTTCGTGGCACCCGAGCGCTGGAACTGCTGGGCACAACATCCCTACCCGGCACCGCGGCGCCCGGAGAATCCAGCCGGTTACCGCGCCCACCGCCTCAAACTGCCGATTCATGAACCGTGCCGAGTACCACCAGAACTTGAACGAGCGACACGCAATCGGATGACGCAGTGACGAATGTGTTGCACACCGGCGATCTCGCGGCCCGGCCCCACTTCGCTGAGCACTAGCGACCGCGCCTCACCCCCGCACCCTGATCGATCCCATCACCTGGCACCAGCCCATCATCCGACCACGATCTCCGCGCTTCGACTAAGGGAGACCATGCCCACCGCCTCTCACCAGCTCGCCACCAAGCCTGTCGGCGCGCCGTCCACGCCAGGCCGTGCCGCGGACGTCGAGCAGATCATGGCGATCGCCGACACGCTGGCGCTCGACTACGGCCTCGACCCAGCAGAGATTTCACGTATCCCAGAAGGCACCGCGACGGACAACTACGCCGTCGTGGACCAGTCGGGACGTCGACACTTCGTCAAGGCCTACCGAGCTCGCGACAAGCTGGATCTGGAACGGGCGTCGATCGAACTGTCCGAGTACGCCGCCGACGGAGGTGTCGCTACCGCACGGATAGTCCGCTCGAGCGAACACGAACTCATCGAGACCCGCGGTCGCCTGCCACTGTCCCTGTGGTCCTACGTGCCACACACCGAGACCGCCGAAGGCACCCTGTCCGGTGCGCGGTGGTCAGCGGTCGGTACAGAAATGGGCCGCCTCCACCGCCGACTCGCCACTCATCCAGCCGCCGCACCCAGTCTGAAACCTGGTGCCACGTTGTGCGACGCCGCCGCCGCACGTGATCGCTTCGAGACCCTGATTAGCGCGTACGAGCACAAAACCGGTCTCGGGGAATTCGAGACCTGGGCACTGCAGGCAGCCCGTGAGCGGCACGCCGTCATGGGGGACGTCGACCGTGTCCTTGCTTCACTGCCACAGCTGACGGTCCAGGTCATGCACGGTGATCTGGCAGGCCCCAACGTCCTGTTGAAGGGCGACGACGTCGCCGCGATCGTGGACTTCGGGCCGCCCACACCAGGCTTCCTCGCCTGGGAAATCGTGCGTCTCGGCTGTGACCCTCAGAGCGTCCTGTCCAACGGCGTGGAGAACTGGCTCAAGGGATACACCGATCTCGCCCTCGCCTATCGAGACGCCCACCCTGAAGGGCACACGGACGACCTCGTCAGCTCGCTTCGCGTCGGCTGCGCGGCCAAGCTCTGCGCGACCTTTCCACTGTCGGCACCAGTGCAACGACCACATCTGGTCGACGCCGCCCTCGAGTCCTACGCACGGGCACGGCACGAGGCTGCGCTGATGCTGCTCGACCAGCTACCTGACCTGGAGGAAACCCTGCGTTTCGCTATTCGCTGAATGCATGACCTGTCGCTGCGAGGCTCGCGCTTCCGTCGGCACTGGCCAGGCACGAAGTTGCCGGCGGCGGGTCGTGCTCGTCGTAGTCCACGAGAACCGCGGCGAAGCCGCCACACAGCGGCTCGACGCCCCCGAACAGCCGAATGCGAACCGTGACGATCACTGACACCGACATCCGCGCCACCTTCACCACCTACCTCGACCACCATCCAGACGACGCCGCGGCCCTGACCGAACCGCTCGCCCTGCCCGACCAAGGCCCCAATTTCGGCGGGTATGGCATTGGTTCCAGTTCGGGTTGGGCAAGATGGGCCACGTGACAACTACGAACGATGCAAATGTGCGGACGAGCGCTCAGTTGCTCTATCTGTCTGTTGATCTTGGTGAGCGACCGACAACAGACGTCTTCAGCCGTCAAGCGCAGGCGCTAAACACGTTGGCAGTGCGTGCCACGTGGTTATCCAACACCGGGAAGGGGCAACTTTCAGGCACCCCTCTTATCGCTCCAGGCGCGCCTAATTCGGCAGTGCAGGTGGTGCGTATGAGTTTGGCCAGCCCGTGGGTCAGCGTGTTGGGGGGCCTGGCTGAACGCTCGGCTCCGGTTGGCTATGGCGTCGCGGCGTTATTTGGGCTGCGGCAACTGTTGAACATGGTCATGACCTGGCAGCGGCACCGGTTGGAGATCTCCGAGCGAGAGCAGGCAATGGAGCTGTATCGGGCAGCGGAACGCGAGATTGCGCCGATGGTTACTGATGAACAACGGCGTGTCAGTGTCGCCAACGAAATCGCCGGCGCCGGATCGGCCCTGGGCGATATCCGGGAAGCCGACCTGATCGACCCCGATGATCCGCGCGCCACCGGCGAACAGACAACTACGCACGACCTGTGACGTGCGCCGCGGCCAGTCGATCAGTTCCGTCTGTTCAAGTTGGCGAGAAGCTCGCGGTTCGCGGTCCGCGCGGCTTCCAATTCCTGGTCGCCACGCTCCTCGATCTGGCCTCGCAAGCCAACCACCTGTTTGTTCGAGGTCGTTGATCCGCCTCTGCAACTGGTCGACGCCTGGCGGGAGCGCCGAGCCCTGACTCCCGCCAGGCGTTCTCGCCGAGCAGCTCGGAGAGCTTCTTCTCCAGCTGACGATGTGAGCGGCCTGACGAGCGAGTTGCCTCTGGCCGTTCGCCAGGTCCGCTCGCGCGGGATACCAGGCTCACCATGCGCCCGCCGCCGTGCGCTGGGTCCTGCACGCCGAGCCGAGTAAAGCCGCGCATCTGCTTCACGGGCACGTCGCGGGTCACTGTCGAACTGCTTCCCGACCCACCCGGCCACATCCGGTTGCCCATCGCCGACGACGAATCATCGACCGCCTGGACGTCGACCAGGCGCGGGCTGGCCGCAAGATCACTCCGGTCACCTACGACGACGGCCAGTGCCTGCGGGCAGAACTCACCGACCTGCACGCACTCCGGCTGCCGTCTGTGGTCAAGGTGTAACCCGAGCCTGGACTGCTGCCGCATTGAGGTCGCGAGTCCCAGTCCGTGCCGAGCCGGGGCTGTCGGTCGGGTTACTGCCGTTCATGTGTTGTTCCTGTCTGGGCCGTATGGACAGGGTGTTCAGGCCCGGTGTCGTGTTCCTGGGCGTGCGCAGTCGTCGCTGGCGGCGTCGGAGTGCCGCCAGCGGGGATTTCCGCAAGTGAGTCCCCGGGGTCTCAGATGGTCGAGGTCCGCTGGATGTTCAGCAGGGGCGGGTCGGTGTCCTCAAGGTGGTCGAGCAGCGCGTCGACGCCGGTACTGGTGGATCGGGCGACCTCGCTGCTGGTGAGCGGGATCAAGGTCATCAGCTCGACCAGGACGTTCCGGTCCGCGCCGAAGATCGCGTCGAAGTCGTCGAGGTAGGGGTGGCCGCCGACGAGGACGCCGGTGATGTCGGTGCCGGCGAGCAGCGGCCGGTCGTTGCGGATCACCTGATTGTTGACGACGCCGCGGTGGTTCTCCTGGACGATCTTCAGGGTCGTTTCCACCAGGTAGAGCGCCGCGCCGTCCTGCCCGTGTTCGACGGAACACACGAGTTCCTGCGGGTACACCGCGGTGATGGGCTGGCTGGACAGGCCGTGGGTGGCGAAGGAGACGTACTCGGGGCGTTCGTGCCGCCAGATCTCGACACCGTCGACCTCGGTCTCCCGCCTGCCGTGGCCGAGGTAGCGGGTGAGGTGGTCGTCGAGGGCCTGCTCGGTCATGGTTGCAGCAGCTCCGTGAGGTCGGCGGGAAATCCGTACTGGCCCTTGGTGATCTCGGCCGGGGTGTGGCCGTTGGTCTCGGTCGCGGTCTTGTCCGCTCCGTGGGCCAGCAGGAGTTTGATCATGGCGCCGTCGGGCGATTTGCGCCATCGGATGACCGCGAGGTGCAGCGGTGTCGCACCCGGTGTGTAGACGGCCTGAACGTCCGCGCCGGCGTCGAGCAGTGCGCGGGCGGCGTCGACCTTGCCCTCTTGGACCGCGAAGTGCAGTGGCGTGTACGTGTTGCGGTTCTCGGTGATGTTCACGTCGACGCCGTCGGCCAGGCGGCGCTGGATAGCGGCGACGTCGCCTTCATAGGCTGCGTAATGGAGTTCGTCGCGTCCTTCGCGGTCCGGCTTGGTCATCACACCTCGTTTCCGTTGCACCGTATGCTACCTGGCTGTTTCACGCGGTTTACGGTGGTAGTTCGTATTTATGGCTGTGGTTGGCCTCGGGTGTTTCGAGGTGGTAGCGGCCGGGATCGTTCTGGTCTTCGATGACTTTCTCGCGGGAGTAGCCGTTCGCTTCGGCCTCGGCTTTGTAGCGCCACCATTCCGAGCCCGGCTGGTGCCCGAATTCGTATTTCCCGGGTTCGGGCACGGTCATTCCGGCGGGGTCGGGTTTGCCGGTGTCGGGGTCGATCTTGACGAGGCTGCCGTCGGGGTTGTGCGCGGCGGGAATCCGTGCACGGGAGCCCTGGCACACGAAGTCTCCGGAGCCGTCCGGCTGCCGTTCGGCGTCCCGGTAAATCGCTCGTTTGGTGCCTTGGCGGAGTTTGACCCGGTTCCGGGTCGGTTCGTAGACCGGACGTGGCCCCGGTGCCGCCGGCCCGCCGGTGCCGTCGTGGCTGGCGGGATCGGGTTTGTCGTTGTCGTGGTGGCGGCCGAGGCCGTCCTTGATGAGTTTCCCGGCGCCGAAGGTGGCGGCGGCGATGACCATGTCACCGGTGATCTTCCCGAGCGCCCGGTCGCCGCGGCCGGCGGCCCAGTCGTCCCAGGAGACCATCGCCTTGAGGGTGTCGACGGGGTGGGTGAGGTTGTGGGCCATCGCGGCGACCGTGCCACCCGGGTCGCTGACCGCGCCCCACAGCCCTTCGAGCAGGCCTTGGGCGCTGTCGAGCATGCCGCCGTAGAAGTTCGCGTCGGCCTGTTTCCGGGAATCCTGTGGCGCCAGCGCCGCCTCGGCCTTCAATGCCTCCGCGCATCGGTTTCCTTCGCCGAGGAGTTGCTGGCGTGCCCGGTGCAGGATGTCGCGGGCGGCTTGGCGTTTCGCCTCACCGGGGTCGGTGAAAGGCGGTGGCTGCACGACGGTCGGGTCACCGCGCTCGATGTTCGCCCGGTTCTGCGCGTCGGCCTGGGCACAGGCGTGGCCGTGGACGGCGATCGCGCGTTCGGTGTCGGCCTCGCCTTGTTTCCACTGGGCGATCGCCTCCGCGGCCTGGGCTTGGGCCCAGGCCAGGCAATTGGCGAGGTCGGTCAGCGCGAGCGCGGCGTTGTCCAGCGAGTCACCGGCAGTGCCCCAGCGCGGCACTTCGGTCTGGTGATCGTCATGGAACTGGTTCGACGCCGGCCCCTGCCACGCCCCGGTGTCGATCCGTTTCAGCGCATCACCCACCTCGAGCGCGTCCCGCGCCCGCTCATGCAGCACACGCGCGTTCTCGAACACCGCGTCCGGATCTCCCGGCACCAGCCCTTTCGGATCGTCGGTCTGCCCCAGCTCCGCGACCATCACCGGCCGCTCCCGACACGCGGCGGCGCGCTGACCGAGCCGAGCCCCGGATCGGTTTTCAGGGCGGCGAGGTTGGTGTGCTCGACCTCGCGGTAGGCCTTCGCCGCCGCACCCAGCAGGCCCCCGAGATCGCGAGCGCGATCCGCCAGCGCGTCCAGCCCGACACTCCACCGCCCGCAGAACTCCGCCAACGCGGCATGAACCCCGTCATGCCCATACAGCCGCGGTTCACCACACAGGCCGCGCAGCTCGAACCCCTCCTGGTCGCTCACGACCTCGCCCATGCCTTTCGACGCGCTTTCCAGCACCTCGAGCTCCACATGAAAACCCGGACCATCCACCCCTCGAGACCCCTCCCCTGTCGTCACACAGCCCGTACGAACCGGACGCTCGCTTAGTCCCGCGATTTCGCAGCCCACACACGCGCTACGAAATCCGCGGGAGCCACCCGTGACAACACCGGAAAACGGTGGTCGTCATCGGGGTCGACCATCACCGCGACCCCGTCCGGCACTAATTCCATAAAATCCGCACCTGTCGCGGACAAGTAGTCACATTCTCCGGCGTGCATGGCGAGCCGATCGAGTGACGAGAACACAACTGTCCACCGCCCTCTGTCGCCCAATTCGGTCACCAGCAACGCAGTTCCTTGTGGCCTCCGGGCGAACACCAGGGCGGACGCGAACACGTCCATAAAGTCGGATGGCCTCCGCTGACCGGCCTTGACCTGCAGCGCGACGGTCACGAGACGTGGCCCACCTCTCCCCTGGTCACCAGGCACGCACGAGACCGTACTAGGAGTGACCCTCAATGATCAATCCACCCCCGCCGCAACGAAACCTGCCCGGCCAGACTGCACTCCGGCCTGTGCCGCCATCGATATCGCACCGACACACCCGTGCCCGTACCACGTTTTCGGGACGTCCTGCATATGCCAGCGCGCGATCTCGCTGCCGGCAACCTGAACCCGCATACGGGCCCTGCGGGACGCGAGCGCTCCGGCCACCGTCGACACTCTGCCCGTCACGGTCATTGTCAGACCTGTGCGCTAGAAACTGAGCATGACGATGGTGATTGACGAGAAAAACCCGCGCGACAGCCAGCTTCCCGTAACGGTTCTGCCCTGGTTGCTACTGTCCGAGGTGTCGTCTCATGCCGTGAGGTTGTACTGCCTCTACAAGCTTTTTGTCCACTACCGTACTGACGCCGTGGACGGCTTGCCGCGATCTCCCAAGGAGTTTGCGGCAGTCCTCCGCCTTGACGATATTGAGGAGTACCACGCGGTTCATCAGGAACTGATCGCCGTCGGAGCCGTTACAGAGGAGCATCGGATCGACGACGCCGGCCTCACGCATACGACCTTTCTGCTGAACGACCTGAGTCCAAGCCAAATAGTCAAGGAAGACGAACGCAGCAGGCAATTGACCGAGCGGTACGCGGCCAAGTATGCCGCCGCGAACACACCCGGGCAGGCCTGCCCGCTGCTCAAAGGTTTCGTCTATGTGATCGGGCAAGTTGGATCAAACGTTGTCAAGATCGGATACTCTATCGACGTGAGTTCCAGGCTGAAGAGTCTTCAAACCAGCAACCCCAACCCCCTGGAAGTACGCTGGTACACGCCTGGCGACAGGCGCTTGGAGGACGCCTTGCATCTGCGGTTTGTGAAGTACAGGACCAACGGCGAATGGTTCGATTTTGGCCACCTGGATCCTGTAGTGGAAGTACGGGCGGCGGTCAGCGAGTTCCAGCGCCGCCGCGTCGGCGATGTGTGAGCACCGTCGCGAATGAAGCATCACAGGGCTACACGGAGGACGCGGCGACGGCGCTCACGTCATTTCTTCCCGCAGGAACGCCACCCGACGTTCTCGTTTACATGGCACCTGAAGCCCTGACGCTGCTGTCTCCAGGCGCCCTTCAGCCCCCGCGCCACACGTTTCACCCGCACGGTGACTGTGCACTGCAGCCTCCTATTTTCAGCGGTGTTGGGAGTGCTCCAGCCTGTATCGTTGACGAATCTGGTCGACGGGCAGCCGTAGCTCGCTCATTTCGCGGTGTCTGCGAGGAGGTTCGTCGAGGCCGTAGCTGACTTGGTTGCCGAGCCATGTCCGCCAGGCACGTGATGGACGTACGTCGTCCCCGATGCCATCGGCGCGCATGATCGCGGACTCGATGGCGTGGGCCAGTGCGCTCGGTCCCCCGCCGGAATATCCAAAGGACCACTGGTCCACTCGGTGGCCGGGATCCAGAGGTAGCGGAGTGATGCCGATACCCGGCCCGGTGATGTAGGCGGCCCGGTCGCCGTCTACTGGTCCGTCGGCGACGATGTCAGTCCCGGCGGGGATGCCGGAGCGCGGTGGCCGCAGTGGCCACTCGGTGAGGTACCACTCGGAGCGCGGTGTTCTCGGGTCACCGGGGTTGTGGATGACAAGAGCGCCACGAGTGTCGTAGCCGTAGCGCAGCCCCTCCCTCTGCGTAGATCCGAGCTGGCCGTCGAGGACGCGGTACGCACGGGTGTTCGCCGGTGGAGTGTCCTGCCAGGACACGGAATCGAGATAGGCACGGTCGTGTGTGCCGTGGACGTGCAGTGTGCGCGGAACGCTGTCGGGGTGGTCGTTTGCGCGGAACGTTGGATCGAAGACGCCGAGGTAGAAGGCGAGGAGGTCGGCGGCGACCGTGAGCGCCTCCGTCAATGCTGGATCGTGCCGATCGGAGAAGGCGTCGACATCCTCGATCCAGGTGCGTAGGCGCGCGAGGAGATCGCGCCGGTCACGGTGGTCGGCCGGGTCTTGCGGGATGACGAATTCGGTCGGGTACTGGCGAAGGATCTCCAGCTCGGCATCGTCCGGGCGCGGCGGGACCAGCCGTGCTGCCCAGGCGTCCGGCCAGTGCGCAAGGCGGGCGTCCGGAAGCTGGGGTGGGTGGGTTCCGTCGTTGAAGCTGTGTCCTTTCGCCTGGTCGAGGCGTACCTGCGCGTCGTCAGCGAGAAGCCAGATAGCTGCGTCGAGGTCGTCCAGGCGCGAGGCATCGTTGAGGTCTTGCCGTGTCCAGTGCAGGTAGTTGATCGCTCGCATCAGACGCCCGAAGTCCACGGTGTCGTGGGGAACGTCGAGTGTCCGCCGCCTGCGTTGCCATTCCTCGATGACCGCGGGCCGGTAAGCGGGGCCGGGGTATGCCTCGACGTCGGCGTTGAGGAGACGTTCGATTTCTCCCAGGGTGGCTTTGCGGCGCCACTGGCGGGGTGCCGGGTCCTGCGAGGCGCCTGGCGGGGTTCTGCGCCAGCGACGCCGTTCGTGACTGTCATCCCGATCGACGCTCTCGGCACCGGTGATGACGTGGTGCACCTGCTGGTAATGGATTCGGTGCTGCTCGTATGGCCTGTAGAGGAACCAGGTGATGGAGGTGTCCGGAAGATCCAGGTCAGATGCGGCGGCACGCAGGCACTCGTGAAGGGCGTCGGCGACGTCTACTCCGTCTGCCAGGGTGCCGAGCACCGCGACCGTCCGCCGGCCTTCGGCGGCGTCACCCTGCCAGACACGCAGGTGCATCGGCTTCCGTCCTCTCCTCGGGCCCAGGTCGACCTCGAGGACGCGGTCCCTGATTCGTGGCAGCGGCTCGGTAGCGCTGGGCAGCAGACCCGCGACGGGGCTGGTGGGCTGGCCCTGCCGCCGCAGTTTGATCGCGGCGATGTCTGTCCAGTACCAGGCCCCGACTCGGGCGCCGAGATCGACCGGCTCGGGTAGCTGGCGATCGGCGGCCAGCTGGCGCACCCGAGAGGCAGACACCCCGAGCACGTCGGCTACTTGGTTAATGGACAACAAGTCAGTGTCAGGCTCGGTCACGGCTCCGCCTTCCGCCTCGGATTAACGGATACGTTAGCGGCATGCGTCGGCGATAGCAACGCCTTGTGGCACCGAGGCTGGCGCGTCAGCCACACCCCTGGCCTACCTACAGGCATCGCCGCCAACGCGTCGAATGCAGGTGCCGCGTCGCGGGTACGCGCGCGTGAATCAGTGCGGTGATCGGCATGCACGCGTTACCGCGTGCCGCATCGGACCTCCGAGGCAGTAGCCATCCGGCGAGGATGCTGGACCGGTCAACTTTGATCAGTCTTCCCGCCAGTCAGAAGGGTCGGGTCGGGCGAACTCCGGACCCGCAGGTGGCGCCTTCCCGGTGAACTGCACTGCTGCGGATTCTGGGTGCGAGGACGACGTGGCGAGGTCGGCCCAGTCCAGTTCAGGGAATCCGGTGTCTCCGACCCGCGTTTTAGTTGAGAACTGCGCATCGGCGAAGTTGGGGATGCTTTTGGTTTTCGCCCCACTGAACTCTGCGTGTTGGGCGAATTTCGCCTTGCTGAATGTCGCGTCCCCCGTGAACTGTGTTCGTTCGAATTCCGCATCTGTGTCGAATCTCGCGTCGAAGAATGAGGCGTCACCAACGAATTTTGCGCCCGCGAACCTAGCATCTCCAGTGAAGTCTGCCTCGTTGAACCGAGAGCTCCGGGCGAACGTGGCATCGTCGAAAAAGGTTCGATCGCCAAACTCGACTTTTTCGAAATTTGCGCTTCCGCCGAAATTCGTACGATTAAACCAGGAGACACCCGCGACCTTTGCTCCCTCGAACCTGATGTCGCCAGCGATGTCGGTCTCGAAGAACCAGGCGTCCCTGCCGAACTGAGCTCCGAAGAACCCGGCTCCACCGGAGAATTGCGCCCAGCTGAAGACAGCGTCGCTGGTGAACCGGGTTCCGCTGAACCAGGCGGCCCCGACGAATTTCGCTCTGGCGAACTCGGCCTCGCTGACCTTGCAGTCACGTAGCTCGAAGTCAATGAGCGTCGCGCCGGTGAGGTCAATGTTGATCCCTTCCCAGAACGTGCTTGCTGGGGTAGGTCGGAGGCCGGGGCGCAGGTGCCGCGCGAGGAGCCGTTGGGCAGCGGTCCGTACTTCGCGTTCCTGCAGGGCTCCGTCATCACCCTCCACCGCTAGGGACGGCCCGCCATGAGCCCGCGACGAGCTTCTGACCCGCGCCGAAGCCGCGGCCGACAACGGCCGCTTCACCCCCAGCCGACGGGGCCGAAGCAAACCGAGCGGAGTATAGGGGCTCCGCAGATATGCGCACACGACGTCAACCACTGTCTGTCGTAAGCTCGGGTTGTCTTGCGCCACCCTCTCGAGGGCGTAGACGCCTCCCGTTCGCACCGCAGCCTTATCGGAGCCGAGCTGCTCGACAGCCTTCAAATACAGCTCGTTGAGCCGCCGCTCCCTCGAATCGAGCTCATTGTGTTCCATGGCTCGTACCGCCAACTCGTGAGCCTCGTACTTCTGCAGCAGATCCAGCTCAGCGGAACGCTGCCGCCGAACCGCCAGCCACAACCCCACCACTCCCCCAAGACCGATGCCAAACGCACCCGCGGTTCGCAGTGCATCCAACTGATCGCGCGTCACCCCACGCCCCAGGAGCAACCACGCTGCCCCGGCCGCGATCAGCACCATCACTGGAACGCCGGCAGCGATCACCCACTTCGGAATTGGACGCAGCACAGGCCGCGCCGATGTCGCGCGGCCGACGGGCGGCTCTGCGCCGTGTGGTGCCGGATCTTTCAGCTCTGCTGCCACTAATGACCAATCGCTCGCGAGCCAGCATCTGCTACGTTGCCTTTGGGCCGCACCCAACGGCCGTTATCGGGCAACGTGTCGCCGCCGCTTCTGACCGGCGCGCTGCTGGCCCTTGCTGAACCAGTGTCAGATCGACACCAACGGCGATTGCGAAGCATGTCCTCACCCCCAGTGGCGCCGACGATCCCCACGTCAGCTCCCTGCTCGACCTCAGTGTCCTGCTCGCAGACCTGAGCAACGTCACTGATGCCACCGGCTGACACGCACTGCGCCCCGCGGACCGAGCCCGATACTCACACAGCGGATCGAAATGCTCGTCGGAGGGTTGCGTGATGTCCACACTCGCCACGGTCACACATTTGCCGTTAAGGAACCGTCTCCGCGTAGATCGCGGAGTGCGGGCCGATGGTGGTCGACGTCGCGCCGCCGGGCGTCGGCACGGCCGCCTTGCCCAGTTCGAGCGCCACGGCTGTGACTCCAGCCGGCGGGGCGTCCGAGACCGGGCGGCCGGATAAAGCGGCCAGCGTCGCGGCGGTGAACGGCTCGACCTCCGGCTACTCCGGCTGCGTCCGTCGGCCCTCGGACTTGCCGACCTCGCGCACGCCGAGTTCGGCTGGGAGCGTGCGCAGCGCTGCGGCGGTCTTGGCGTCGATGCTGATGTGGATGGCGTTCATCGTTCCCGCTGGGTCAGGCGGCGCGCCAGGATGAGTTGTCTCGTCGGCGCAGGGACGTGATCCGAACGTCAAGTTCGTTCACGGCGTCGGTGTCGCCGTGCTGGGCGCGGCGGATGAAGGAGCCGAGGGTGTGCAAGTCTCGCAGGCCGGTCAGCGTGGCCATGCCGGGCCAGTCGCGGGGGTCGTGGCCGTAGGCGGTGGTGAAGGCGTCGAGTTCGGCGGTGCTGCGCCCGAACCTGATGCCGCCTTGCAGGGTGGGTGCGAGGTCGAGTTCGCGGGGGCCGAAGGCCGGTTCGTCCCAGTCGCCGAGCAGTGCGGTGTCCCCGTCCCAAAGTGTGTTGCCGGGGTAAGCGTCTCCGTGCAGCATGCCGACGCCGAGAGGGAAGTCGAGGTCGGCGTACTCGGCGAGCAGGCGGCCACGTTCGGCCACCAACCAGGCTTTGTCGTCGCTGGACAAGGCGGCCGAGGAGGTCACGAGGTCCGCGAAGTGCCTCAGAGGCGCGGCCGCGGGCAGGTCGATAGGCGGTGCGGGCAGGGCGTGCAGCACCCGGAGAAGCGCTCCGAGGTGCGCGGCGCCGGGCAGGTCCCGCTGCTGGGTTTGGTCGTAGTGCTTCCAGAAGGTGACGACGAAGTCGCCGGCGTCGATCGGCTGGCTGACGTCGGCTGGTTCGGTGCACGGGAAGTCGTGGGTGCGGAGCCAGCGGGTGAGGTGGATGGCGCGCTCCGCGCTGGTCCGGGCGGTGTGCGGGGCGATCTTGGCGATCATGTCCTGGCCGGGGCCGGGGATGCGGTAGACGGTGGTGGCGTGCCGCCGGAGCAGGACCGCGCCACGGGGGTCGAGGCCCGCGTCGCGACAGGCTTGGACGAGGGCGGCGGTGTCCGGGTGATCAGGCACGAGCCGATGGTAGTGCTCGGGGCGCCTGCCGGGCCGCGGTCAGATAGCCGGTGAGGCGGTCGGTGAGCTCTGCGGCGTCACCGTGACGACGTCCGGCGAGGGCGTGTGCGTCCGCGCGCAGGCCTCCGATGGCGGTGTCGATCTGCCGGATCCGCAGCTGCGGGTCGAGGGTGAGGACGGGCTCGGCGGCGGCGAGCGCGCCGGTGACGTCGCCCTGGCCGAGCCGGGCGCGGGTCACGTCCAGCCGGGCGAGCGCTTCGTCGCCGTAGGAGCGCTCCTCCAAGGGGCCGGTTTCGTAGCCGTTGATCGCCGTCGAAGAGTGGTGTTCGGCCCGCTCGTAGTCGCCGAGCAGCGTCAGGGCCCCTCCTTGGTAGTAGGTCAGCTTCGATGCCGGGAAGCTGAGCAGCCCGCCGAAGTCGACGACGTCGTCCCGGGCGGCGGGTGCCGGGTCCAGGTCGGCGAGGCGGGCGAGTGCGTCGCGTGCGGCCGGGACGTCCCCGGCTCGGGCGGCTGACCTGGCGGCGATCGCCAGCAGTCGTTGGTGCGATTGCGCACTGACGGGGTGCTGGAGGCCTTCGCGGGCTCGTGCGGCGGCTTCCCCGGGGCGGGAGGACCACTCGAGCATGAGTGCCGCGGAACCCAGCGTCCAGGCCCGCAGCGCGTCACTCCCGGCGACGTTCGCGAAGGTGCTCGCCGACCGCAGCTGCTGCAGTGCCGCTTTCTGGTCGCCCGCGTTCTGGCTGGCGTGCGCGAGCAGCAGGCACAGCACTCCGGACAGGACGGTCGCTTCGTGTGCGCTGCGTGGGCGGTGCGCGGTCTGGGTGATGGCCGCCAGGGTTTTCTGCGCGTCGCGGAGGTCGTCGACCACGGTGGACAGTGGCGTGTGGACATAGGCGACGGCGATCCTGCACAGCTCGTCGCGCAGGTAGCTCAGCTGTTCGTCGCTGGAGGCCAGCTGGGCGGCCTCGTCGGCCATCGTCATCGACAGCGTCGCGCCGTCCCGGATCTGCCTGCCCAGATCGAGCCGCTCAGGTGCGCCGGCCGGGTCGTCGGGTCCGGTGGCCACGGTGGCCCAGAACCGGTTCTTCGCCTCGCCGGTGGCCTGGTTCAGGGCCACGGTCAGTAACTCTTGCGCTTCCCTGCCCGGTGTGACCGACGATCCGGGTGCGCTCCAGTGGTTGACGGTGCTGGGGCTCAGTCCGAGATGCTCGGCAAAAGACACCAGGTTCAGGTTCAGCGCCGCTTTGAGAGCCATCGCCGATTGCGCCGTCCACCGGAAATTCATTGTCCACGCCCTCCCTATCCCGCTCCACTGTGCCGCCCGGAACAGTGAACTGCAATAGGGCTGCAACGCGCATTGCAGTGTGCTGCAAGTGGCTGCAACGCCACGGGGTTCCGCGGCAGGCGCGAGCGAGGCACGCTCACAACACGGCCGAAACCCCAGGAAAGCCCTGGTTATCTGGCCCGCACCAACGGATCCCGGTCAATGTCCGGCCGTGGATCCGGGAAGAGACGACAACGCGAGGAACAGCGTGACCTCCGACAGCCCAAACACCTGCCTCATGGTGGCCATCATTCACCAGGACGACGTCCTGCAATGCACCCTGACACCACCATTCCAGGAAACGGAATGGCAATTGCCCTCGGTCCCCCACGTACCGGAAAGTTCGATCGAACACGCCGCCACGTGGCTTCTGTCGGATTGGGGTTTCCCCCGAACTCCCGTACGCCGGCTCGGCGCCACGAGCCAGACAGCGCAGGGCATGGTGCAGGCCGGGACGCTGGTGATGGCCAGGGTCACCACACGCACGGATCTGCGGATGAGGGCCCCGGAGGTCCGCGGCGTGCGGTGGCGTCATCTGCGCGACAGCTCCCCCGGCTCGCGAAGCGCCGTCGACCGCGTCCTGGAAACCCTCCACCTCGCAGCCGAGGAGACACCGGCCGCACCAGCCACCGCGCAACCCTCACGCTGCGCACCGCCGGAGAGCACGGGGTGAGACCCGGCTCGCCCGCAGCAGCACGACCCTCTCGAACTTGAATGTCACCACGACCAGGTGCTCCGCGCCGTGCGCGCCGTGACCAGCTCGCTGCCCAGGCGGCCCCCGACGCCGGCAGCGCAGGCGGCCGCCACCCGTCCGGCGCCTTCCCGCCCCGGCGCGGAGCACCCACCCCATGCCACGCTCACCGCCCTTCGAGGAGCTGATCCCGTGACCCACCAGACCACTGCCCCACCCACCAGCACCGTGCTCGTCGTCGAACATGGTGTGTCCTTCGCCGTCGGAGGCCACTGCTGCGACACCTGGGCCTGGGAGCACGCCGCTTACCAATGCGACCACGGGTTCATCATGTGGCCGTCACAGATCGTCGAGGCCCGCCGTGCCGCGTCCGGCCAGGACGACCCCCGATGAACACGACACGGCGCCCCCCGGCCGCGCGGGTCGCGCACCCGGCCGCGGACCATCCGGCTCACGGCGCCGTGCCCGTCCTGGCCGTCCCGCCCCATCTCCTGCCCGGCCGCTAGGCCACCGCACCGTGCACCCGGATCCCGTCCGCTGCGGCGACTGCGCCCGCGACCACCACACCTGGGGACCGGCCGACACCGAGCCGGCGCGCGACGTCACCGCCTGGACCGTGCACCTGACCCGACGACGCTGCGTCTGCCGCTGTACTTGCGGGAAAAGCGAAACCACCGTCGTCGCCCGCTCCCGCCGCGCTGACCCGCCCACCGCCTACCTGCCGTTGGCCGGATCCCTGGACCTCGCACGGGAGCGCGCGGTGATGCTGGCACCCACGGTGCCCCGGCACAGACTGCCCGCCGTCGCCGTGTTCGCCGCCGACCTGCTCCCCTACCGCCCGCCACCTTTGCGGCTGGCGCGGCCCGTGGTCCCGTTCGCCGCCGCACGACCGGTACACCAGCCCATGCCTGGCCCTGACCTCGCCGTCGTCGAACGCGTGCTCGCGAAGCTTCACCAGCTGCCCACGAAAGGCCCCAAACACGTGCCCCCGACCAATCCAGAACCCGGCCCGCCGTCGTGAGCCCGCTCGGAACGGTTCCGGCACTGCCGTGGATCGGCACCCTCGTCACGGCCGTCATCGACGGGCACGCCATCACCGGCAAAGTCATGCCCTACCAGCACTCCCGGCTCTCCCAGACGACCTTTCCCGTCGCCTTCGGGGCACGGTGGCGCACCATGACCGCAGCCACGGTCACCGAGCTTCCCCACCAGCCACCAGGCCGCAGAGAACCTGACCGGATCGGAGAATGCGCCTCCGCCGCCGCGACGAGATTCGGCCCGCTGGTCGTGATAGCAGCCGACCCGGACACCTGCGAGCCGGTCGTTCCCGCGCAACGCTCCACCACCGTAGACACGCCACCGGTGATGCCGTTGCGGTCGCGGTCGGCGTCAACATCGTCTTCCACATAAGGAGAAGCCGTGACCTACGTCCTCGCGCAGACGTTCACCGACGAGGTGATGACGCGTCTCGACAGCTACGACCGTGCCGCGCACCACGCCGATACCGCGTCCCCGCAACAACTCGCGCAGGCAGTGCTGCTGCTGACCGGCGCGCTGCGGGTATTGCTGGATCAACACCAGATCGACACCAACGGCGACTGCGAAACATGCCCGCGCCCGCGGTGGCGGCGCCGGACCCGATGTCAGCTCCCGCTCAAGATCAATGTCCTGCTCACCGACCTGAGCACCATCGCCGAAGCCACCGGCCGACACGCACTGCGCCCCACCAGCTGAGCCGGACACAACCAGGCAGCCAAAGCGCCTCGACGGCCGTTCAGGACGCCTCGGTTTCCTCCCTGCCGCCAAGGACGGCGGCGGTTTCCAGCTGCCAGGGGCGCCGGACGCGATCGGCCTCACGGCCCGACAGCGGTCGGCGGCGGATCCGCGCGGTCGCCGTCTCCTGGCGAGGCTGCCGCGTGGTCCGGCGGGAAAGCCTCGGCGATCCGTGCGCGGCTGGCGTCCTCGCTCAGGCTGTCGCCGCGCAACGCGGTGAACGCCGCGACGTACGCCTCCACCTGTTCGAGATCACGGACGACCCGTAGCCCGCTTGGTCCTGGCGTGTCGGAAAAAACCGCAGTCCGTCCGTCCATGGCGGTGGTCACCACGAACCGGTCAGCCGGCAGCGCGGACGCGCTCAACGGATAGATCAGGACGCTGACATGGCGCTTCGCCGCATCGTCACCGAGGGTCCTCATCTGCTCGGCCGCGGTCGTTGGATCGGGTTTGCCTGCCTCGAACCTCATCAGTGCCTCCTCGCCCACGACGAAGACCATGCGGGGTCGCGAAGCCCTCTCCAGGACAGCGCGCCGGCGGGAAGACAGCTTCGTCCCCACCGCCGCGAGCGCCGGTTGATAGGCGGCACGCCACTTCCACATCAGGTGGGCGATCATCGGTGTCATCAGCATTTCCGGCAGATTCGGTCCGCTGTAGCAGCGGATCGTCACTGCCGCCTCCTCGGCGACGCAACGCTCCCGTGCTGGAGCACACGCCCTGTCGTGTTCGTCCACAGTGGCCTGATCTTCTCCGTTCATGCACCCGCTCCTGCCTCGGCAGGGCGGCGACCTGGCGCGAACACGACTCCGAGAGCCGCCAGCCGGTTCTTGCGGTCCGGGGTGAGGTCGCCGGTGCCCGCTGCACGCTGACAAGTCCGCAGCCAGCATTCAAGACCGAACCCCGTACTGGTGGTGTGCCCGCGCGGAATATCGGCGAGCGACCCATGTCGGGCGTGATACACCATGGCTTCGGTAAACCGGATCTCCCAGGCCCTGTCGCCGGAGCTCAGAACGCGCCAGTCCATGCCGAGTTCGGTCAGTTTCGCGACCCGCTCCGCGCTGAGTGTCCCGTTGGCGTGATAGGAGCGCTGGTGTCCGAGCCACTTGGACAACGCTCGGCGCTCGGGATGTCTCGGGTCACTCGCGATGGCGAGGTGCCCGTGTTCGGCGTGGAACGCCTTGACCCCCTCATATGCCTGCTGCCACAGCAATTCTTTGCGTGTCAGGGGATTCCAATCTATGTCCAGGCTTTCGAGGGCGGCGACACGCTCAGGTGAGAGTTTCCCGCGCGCGAAGAGTCGCCGCTGAGCGTTCAGCCACTGGTAGAGCGCGGCTTCCTCGTCGCTGGTGTTCTTTCCGTTTCCAGGGCGCAGGTGCCCATGCGCGGCATGGAAACGCTGGGCTTGTGCGAAACTCTCGGCCCACAGCCTTTCACGGTTGGCGTAGGTGCCCCAGTTCATCCCGAGCGCGTCGAGGGTGGCGATCTGGTCGTCGGTGAGAACCCCGGCTTTGCGATCCCGGCGGCGCTGGCCGAGCCACACGCGGACATTGCAGTTGTGAGCGCGGAAATCGTGCGGGACGTCGATGTTCCCGTGTTCCGCGTGGTAGGCGCGCAGCGTCTCGATAAGACGGCCCCATTTCCCCGGTGTCCAGTCGATGCCGAGGGCTTCGAGATCGGCGATGCGCGAGGCGGCGAGGGTGCCGTCAGCGTAGTCCCTGCGGGCGACCCAGAGGATGTCGGTGATGTTGACTCCGTCCACGACGTAGCGATCGCCGGAGACATTGAGGTCGCCGTGCTGGTCGTGATAGGTGGTCAGTGCCGCGAGCGACTTCTTCCAGGCGGTGTCGTTCGGCGTCCACTCGATACCGAGCGCGTCAAGCTCCGCGACGCGAGCTGCGCTCAGTTTGCCGTGGCGCCGATTGGAGCGGCAACGGTCCAGAAATGCCCGCAGATCGTAAGGGCGGCCATGAGAATCATGGGCTTGGTGGGTGACGGGGACGCGCAGATGTCCGTAACTGTCGTGGAATACCTTCGCGACCGCGAGGCCTGTGTTCCACTTGTCGTCGATGGGATCCCACACCATGCCGTGTTCGCTGAGGAACTGGTACAGCTCGTCGGACATCTGCCCCCTGCGGTGTTTCTGCCGGCACCTCGCGAGCCACTGGTACAGAGGGAATCCAGTGTCGTCGACGAAGTCGAACGTCGGGCGGAGGTCGCCGGACGCCGCGTGGAAGCGGCGCACCGCGTCCCTCCCGAGTCGTTCGGGTTCGGCCGCGGGATCCCACACGATGCCGAGTTTCTCCAGGGCGGCGATCTGCTCGGGCAGCAGTCGCCCCAGACGGTGTGCCTTGCGAGCCTGGTCGAGCCATCTGCCCAGAGAAAACCCGTCATGGACGAAGGTCTGCGCCACGCCGATGGTGCCGTGGGCGGCGTGGTAGGCGGCCACCCGGGCGTAGCCGTCCCACCAGGGAGTCGTGGCCGATTTGACCAGCTGCACGGTCAGGTGTCGCAGGAACGTCCCGTCGTCGTCATAGCCTGCGGGCAGGTCGACGGAGATCCGGGGCAGCTGGTCGGTGTCGCGGAACCCGTGCGCGCGGCTGTGGTCGAGGGCTGAGGCGAGAATGTCGTCGTGGGCGCGAAGCGCCCGGATTACCTCCCAGAGTTGTTCGAAGTCACCAGGGTCGACGTCGTCGGTGTTGTCGTCGGGCAACAGGATCGGCACGAGAATCGTGGCGGTCCCGCTGCCGTGCGGGTTGGGACGCAGTGCCCGGCCGACGGCTTGGACGATGTCGACGGTGGAGCGTTTCGGTGAGGTGAAGGCCACGCAGTCGAGCGCGGGGACGTCGACTCCCTCGGACAGGCAGGCCACGTTACTGACGACGGTCCACCCGTCGTCGGGTGGCTGGTCGAGCGTTCGCAGCACCGCTTCGCGTTCTGCCGCGGACATTCCGCCGTGCACATGCGCGGTGTGCAGTGGTCGATCGGGCTGGTGTGTATCAGGCAGCAGGTCCAAGGTCGAGGTGTAGGTGTCCGCGAACGTCGCCGCGTCGGCGACACGGGAGCAGAAGGCCACGATGCGCCGCAGCCCGTAGCTTCTGGCGGCGCGGGCGATGGCGGTGTGCACCATCGCCGTGTGCAACCTGGGTTGTTTGCCGCCGCGGGCGAGCGCGCGTCGCAGCAGCGCGGCCACCTCGGAGCGGGCCACGCCGATGACCGCGAGCTGGAAGTTGTCGAGGTAGCCGTCGGCGATGGCCTGCGAGGTCGAGTAGCGATACAGGACCGGCCCGTAGACGCTCTCCTGGTCCATGCTGTGGGTGTGATCGACCGTGCCGCGGGCAGCACGAGCGGCGCGCTGGGCCGGGCTGAGTATCCGGGCGGTGGCGGTGAGATAGAGCCGCCGCAGCGCGGGCAGGATTTCGTCGTCGTGGACCAGCGCGGAATGTTTGTCGGCCGCTCCGACGGTGTGGTGCGCTTCGTCGACGACGAGCAGGTCGGCAACGATCTGTGCTTTCTGCAGCCCTTCCCCGACGATGTGCGCGGACAGGTGCGTTCCCACGATCAGCCGGATTCCCTGGTCGGCGGGTGCGCTACGGAGCCAGTGCGCGACGACGTCGGGATCGGTGGTGACCGGCTCGGTGATGTCGTCGACGGTCACCGCCGAGTCGGGCAGGACGGTGTCGTCGCCGCACACGGCCAGCGCGGTGTGGTGCTGGTCGTGTGCGGCCCAGGACCTGAGGATCTGGGTGACCAGCCCGACCGTGGGCGCGACGACGACCACGACTCCGCTGGTGACAGGGAGGCGTTGCGCGGTCCACATGGCCATGTGGGTTTTTCCGGTACCGCATGCGGTCCGCAGCTGCCCACGTCCCCCTCCGGCCAGGCCGGCTACGCACGCGTCGACGGCGGCGACCTGGTATGGGCGGTCTCGGAGTACCGCTGGGCCTGGTTCGGCGCCGACGGCGCGCAGATCGAACAGGGCCAGGTCCGGCGCCCGGCCGCCGGCGCTGGACGCGGCGCCGCGCCGACGGAGCGGGCTCGCGGGGCGGGGCGATCGTGCTGACACAGTGAAAGGTCCCTTGGTCAGTTCAGGACGAGGGCGACCGCGGTGGCGCCCAGGACGGAGCACATGGACGTCCCGCGGGTGATCAGCTGAGCGCGGCGGAGAACTGCGGCATCAGCGCAGACCCGGCCCGCGTTGTCCACTGCATGCCGAGCGCGTCGAGCGCGGCGATCTGGTCGTCGGTGAGCTTCCTCAGCCGATGCTGAATCCGGATATGGATCAGCCACTCCCCCACACGACCTAACGGAGTCGCGGGATCCGGCGCGATGGTGATGTCGCCGTGCTCGTCGTGATACGCCCGCAGGATCGACAGGTACTCGTCGAACGTCGCGGGCTCGGCGCCCCACCGCATGCCGAGCGTGTCAAGCTGCGCGATCCGCTCTGCGGCGAGACTCCCTGCGGCGGCCCGGGACCGTTGCTTGTCCAGCCACGACCGCAGTTCCACGCCGTCGATCTTCGTCGACCGCACGGGTTCGAGATGCCCGTGCTTGGCGTGGAACTTCCGCGCAGCCCCGATCCCGGCATGCCACGCCACCGCGTCGGGTTCGAAGTCGAAGCCGAGTTCGCGCAGCGCCTCCGCCCGGTCGGCGGGAAGGACACCGCGACGATGCGAGTCGCGGCACCGATCGGCCCACGCACCCAGCGCGTAGCCGGTCTCGGAACCATCGTCGGCGACATCATCGCCACCGGCGTGCGCGTGCCCGTGCTCGCCGTGGAAACGCGTGAGATGGCCGTACCCGTCCCACCAGCTGGTGGTGGAGGTCGAAATGATGCGGGCGTTGAGGTACCGCAGGAATCTCCCGTCGTCGTAGCCCTCCGGCAGATTCACCACGATCTGTTCCAGCGGCTGGGGATCCCCGTCCCGTCTGCCCAGGTCCGCGCGACCGCGATCCAGCGCCTCACCCAGCACGGTGTCGTGAGCACGCAACGCCCGCACGACCTGCCACACCTGGCTGTAGTCCGCGAAATCGACGTCCTCGACATCGACGGGATCGTCCGGCAGCAGAATCGGCACCAGGATCGTCGCGACGCCGGATCCCTCCGGATTACGGCGCAGCGCTCGCCCGACAGCCTGGATGATGTCGATGACCGACTGCTTCGGTGAGGTGAACGCGACCGCGTCGACCGAGGGAACATCGACTCCCTCCGACAGGCACCGCACGTTGCTCACCACGGTCCACCCCTCGTGGGGCGGGTTCACCAGGGTGGCGAGGATCCTCTCGCGCTCGCTGACGGGCATCGTGCCGTCGACATGCGCCGCGTGCAGCGGCCGGGCCGGCCGCAGGTCGGCGGGCAACGCCTGGAGGGTGCGCGCCATCGTCCGCGCGAACTCTCTCGACTCGTTGACCCGGCGGCAGAACGTCAGGACACGCCGGAGTCCGAACTGGACAGCGGCGCGGGCCAGCACGGTCTGAACCATCGCGGTGTGCAGCCCCGTAGGACTTTCCAGGCTCGCGACCGCCTCGCGCGGCAAACACGCCAGATGCTCGAGGATCTCCCGGCGTGTCACTCCCATGACCACGAGCCGGTAGTTGTCGAGATAGCCCTCGGCGATAGCCTCGGCGACGGTGTACCGGAACAGTTCAGGTCCGTAGACGCCCCGGTTGTCCATCCCGACTCTCTCCGGACCGGAACGCTTCCGGCCCTTCCGGACAACCTTGGGGGTGGCGGTGGTATACACCCGCCGCACGGCCCCGATCTGCTGGTCATCGTGCAGAAGCGCGGTGTGCTTGTCGACCCTGCCGGCTGATCGATGGGCCTCGTCCACGATGAGCAGTTCCGCGACGGTCCCGGCGCGCCTCAGACCTTCACCGACAAGGTGCGCGGAGCGGTGCGTGCTCACGATCAACCGGATCGCCGTGACCGCCGGGCGCCGCAACCAGGCCGCGACGGTCTCCGGGCTGGTCGTGACCGAGCCGGGCAGGTCAGCGGCGGTCGCGGCGCAGTCCCCGACGGAGTCGTCCCCGCACACGGCGAGCGCGACATGGTCGTGATTGGTCTGGTTCCATTCCCGCAGGACCTGCAAGACCAGCGCGATCGACGGACAGGCGATCACGACCACCCCACCAGGTGCGCACACCAGTTCGGCGACCCGCTGGCACATCACCGTCTTCCCCGTGCCGCAGGCAGAGATCAGCTGCCCGCGGCCCCCGTCCCGCAATTCCGTGATGCACGCGCGGACCGCATCGACCTGGTAGCGGCGAGTCCCGATCTTCATGCGACCGCCACCCGTGATGACGTCGTCCATCGCGGTGTCCGGCACCGCATCGCGAGGATTCACCGTGCTTCTGCTCCCTTCCTGGTGTCATCGGAATCCGGCTGCGGTGACGCGCCGGTGGGGCGGGGCCACCCGCGATACGGCGGCCAGTGCCGGGTATCGGCGGCAAGGGCCAGCACCGTCCAGGCCGACCGCTCGGTCCCGACCATCGCCAGCCAGCGGGTGCCGAACGCCGCAGCTGCCTCGGGCCAGGACGCCGGATCCACAGCGCGGACCCGGCTCATGACGAGGACGTCATCGGGTGGGAGAAACCGAAAGTCACCGGAAAGGTCCGCGATCGCCGCACCGG
This sequence comes from Amycolatopsis sp. MJM2582, assembly GCF_000754115.1. Lineage (NCBI taxonomy): Bacteria > Bacillati > Actinomycetota > Actinomycetes > Pseudonocardiales > Pseudonocardiaceae > Amycolatopsis > Amycolatopsis sp. MJM2582. The sequence continues at coordinate 40,303 of NZ_JPLW01000002.1, read as the reverse complement.
TGATCGCGGAGCCAAGGCGCGGTACCGGCGCCAGGATCGCGGCGAGACTGTCCCACGGCACGGTGTGCCAGCCCGCTTTAATCGCCCGGACAACCCACGCCGCGGTGCGCAGCCGATCACGGACCTCGCCCAGCCCATAGCTGTCGAATACGTCCGGCGCCAACTGCACAACCACAGCGGGAGTGGGGAACCGCCAGTCCCGGCCGAACGCCGTGTCATGGCCATGCCCGAGTCCCCGTGAGGCTTTCCGGTACAGCTCTCGGGCCTGCTCAGGTGCGATGGTGCACCGGAGAATCGCGCCGACCAGGGCCTCCCAGAGGTCACCGGTGCGGATCCGCGCCACCGGCCCCGCAGCCAGCAGGGCTGCGCGCAGCCCGGAACCAGTGTCGGGCAGCGCAGCCGGGTCGACGATGTCGAACTCCGGTTCAGTGGCCGGCTGCCCCTCGACGAGCTCCAGCACGATCTCGCGACCGCCGTCAGGGTGCGGTGTGGCCACAGCCAGCCACACCGCACCCGGCGCACGCAGGAGCCGCCGCCAGCGCCCCTCGCCGTCGAGCCACCACCCGGGATGGTCAATCATCACCGACGGCCGCCGCCCAGCTCGGTCGAGCCACACGGCTTCTGGCGGCATCAAGCCGGTCACCGTCCGACCTGCTTCCTCACCGTCGCGACGACCAGCTCGGCGGCCTGCCCGGTCGCCGCGCACACCTCACGGCTGTCGCCGACGCGGCCGATCAGCGAGACCCCGACCGCGGCGTCGTCGGCCAGGCCGACCGTGACCATGCAGTACCACTGCGGATCCCGGGTCGTGACCACCGACGGGAAGCCACCCACCATCCCTTCCCGCCACACCCAGCCCTCCTCCGGGCCTGGCGAGGGATACACCGCGCTCAGACCCTGCCGGTGGGTCGTCGCGTACATCACCCGCACGGTCCAGGCGGTCACCGGGTTCTCCCACAGGCAGGTCGGGCCTGCCGGTTCGGTCCGGTCGGGCTTGCCGAAGGCCTCGATCCCCAGCACCTGCGTGACCTGGGCCGGGGTGAGCGCGGTCGCGCACGGGTGACCGGACAGCACCGTGCCCGGCAGCGGATCCCTCACAGCCGGTGCTCCCGCGTAGGGCGGGACCAGGGTCGTCAGCCCGATCGTCCGCGTCGTCGTCGGCGACGGCGCCGGAGGGCTCACCGGGGCTGGGCCGCACCCGGCCACGACTGTTGCGATCACCAGCAGCGTGCTCGGCCCCGCCGCCACCCTGGCCAGCGTGGTCATGCTGCCGCCTCGACGATGACGTCACTGCTGACCATCAGGTGATCATTCGGTTTCGCACCCTTGGCGAGGAGCGGATGGCCGTGGACGGCGTACGTGTCGGGGTCGAACCTGGCCGGTGACCGCTTCGACAGCACGATGCGATCGATCCGCAGCGCGGTCTCCAGGTCCGTCGTGGTCGGGGTGAAGACACCGGCGACCTGGCCCGCGTCCCACCACCCATGCTCCAGAAACCGGTCCATCCCAGTGTTCGTCACCCACGTCCCGTCCGGACGCCGGATGCCTTTCTGGCTACGCATCCACGGACGGCCCACCCGGTCGCAGAGCTCCCCCCAGTTCTCATAGACCGTCTCGCCTTGAGCGGAGCTGGTCGTGTTGAAGTCACCGGCGTAGAGCGCGTTCTCCGACGCGACCTGACCGTCCTGATCCGCCTGCTCGGTCAGGCCATTCGGGCCGCGGGATCCGTTCCAATGCACGCATTTCAACCGGAACGGATGGCCGTTGATGGTGGCGGTGAGGGTGTTGGCCAGCTGGGTCCGCCTGCCGGCGAGCCGATAAGGAGTGCCCGGTTGGACGGTACGGGGGTCGACGAACAGTCCGGGGACGTTCACCGACCCCGGCACCTTGGAAATCCAGGCACGGTAGGGGACTTCGCCGAACTTCCGGCCGTCAGGACCCCTGGTCGTCCACAACGAACCGAGCAGCTTAAGGACCTCCTCGAGCGGATCCGGATCGAGGGACGTGTCGGCGTAATGGGTGCACTCCGACAAAAACAGCGCGTGCGGCGCTTCCTTCAGCGAGCACAAGGTCGCCGCCAGCTTGTCGTGATCGTGAAACCGGGTCGCACGGTTGTATCCGGCGCGTTTCACGTTCGCTGTCGCGGTCCGTAGCCGTAACTCGGTGCCCGTCATGTCGTCTCTCCCCTCGTCGACCGCGGTCTCATCGCGGCCGTCTCCCGTTCTTTCCGTGCCTCACGCGCGTTCCCGGTCAACCACGACCGCACGCGGGCCTCCGGCACACCGACCAGGACCGCGATATCGACCACCGGCAACCCGTGCGCCTGCCACTCCAAGACCGTCCACAAGCGACACGGCGACCGCTCATAACGCGGTATCCATCGCACAAACGCGCGGCCGCCCTCCCCCGGCCCGAACCAATCGGCGTCCGGGACGTCGTCGCCGTGCGCCTCGATGACGACGTCGCCGATCGTCGGCCACCACTCCGACCGGGCGCTCAAGCTGCTGCGCCGCAACGGCATCCGCGCCGCGACCACATCGAGGCCCGGCATCACGCCACTCCCCCGACACCATGTCCGTCCACGCGACCCCTACCCGCCGGCCGATACGGTGATCGCCGTCGGCGCATACCGCGCGATAACCGGCAGATGATCCGACGCCTTCTTCGCCAGCGAGCTCGCGATCACTTCGCACGACACCAACCCGGGCACGACATCAGGGGTGACGATCACGCTGTCGAGCCGACGCGACCCGCACGCCCCCTCGCCGGACCAATGCCCGACGGTCGCCGCCCACGGCTTCTTGAGCGCCGCGGCCGCGTCCACCAGGCCGCCATCACACAGCACTCGTCCCGCCGTCCGGTCCGCCTCCCAGCCCCGCGTCCCGTCGGCGTTGATCCACGTCCGGCACTGGTCCACAAACTCGCGACGCCAGTCGACCGTGCGGCACGGTTCGCCGTGGCGCACGTGGAATGGGTCGTGGTCGTACTCCGGCCACAGCGTCTCTCCCGAGACTTGTGGAGGCCAGCCCGGCAGATCCGCCGCGACTCCGTTCCGGTCCAGCCCGACCAGCGTCGCCCGCGAAGATGGCGACCGGTACACGCGCTTCACCACCACCTCGCACTCGTCGGCGCGCTGACGCAGCCCATGCGGCCTCGCATGGAACGACCCGTGCGCCACCGGCTCCCGTACCCCGACATCCAGGTCGAGCTGCACATACGCATGCCACAACGCCTGACCCGCCACCACAGCGAACCCGCCGGCCGGGCTCAGCTCGTCCGACCACAACAACCCCAGGTGATAACGCTCATTGCCCACCCCGACGGCCGGCCGGTTCCGCTGATACTCACACCGCAAACCGGTCGCCTCAGCCAGCTCCCGCAGCCGCCACCCCGCGCGCCCCGCCTTACTCCGCCGACCAGGCCCCGGCCACCAGCGACGACACCACCGCGTGCCGACGCCTCCGACCGCCAGGTCGCCGGCGATCAGCTCCTGCACAGCGACCACCAGCGCATCGCCCGCCGCGGCCGCCTCCGCGCGCTGCTGCCGGATCACCTTGTGGGCAAGCTCAGCCCGCTCAAGGTCGTCGCCATAGGCGAACATGTTGTAACTCATGAACCGGACCTGACCGGACCGCACAACACCTCCGCGCACACCGAATCCCCTCTGCAAGCGTCAACGCCTGCCATCACACGGCGGACAAGCGCCGTGACGTCCTTGCCGGCACCGGGCTCGATCAGATTTCCGCTGTGCGACAGCACATCGCCCCTAACACTGATCACCTCAGTAACCGGCGCCTGCGCCACCAAGCCCGCCAGGTCTCCGGCCGCAGTCCGGTGGGAACGGGCCCGCTTGTACGCCTCTGGATCCCGTAGCCAGTCCAGCAGCGGACGATCACCTCGCACCGAAGCCCACCAGATCCGGCAATCCGGAGGCGTTGAGCCTGCAGTGGGGATGACCGGCAGCCAGGTTGTCTCGGCTTGCGCTGCGTTTTCCAGACACATTGGACAGTCGACCGAACGTGATGTGACGACGTACTTCTGTTCAGCGCGACTTGCCATGTAGATGCACTCCGCGCGCGCGGCCTCGGTTAGACATAACGGAACCAGCAGACCGCGCTCCAGGCGAACCCCGGCGTCGATTGTGTGGACCAGCTTTGTCGTCGCCGGTTGGTGCTGCTCAACCTGCGGATGGACACCGAGAAGTTCTCGACTAGCTGGCAGGAAGCCAGGGCAGGTTGACCACTGACCAGCGTGATCTGTGTCTTCAACTCCCAGCAGGCTCAACGTCACGAGCTAGAAGCGCTCCACCTGGCCTGCCAGCAGAAGCGGCTCGCACCTCTACGCGGGCTGGCCCCGACAGTAGGCACACGAGCAACGCTGGGAAAGGAGCGGTGGCAGAAATTCGCACTTTTCTTTGCAGGCTGTGACACGCCCGGTAGTTGACCACTTCCAGTGTCGGCTTCATAAGGTGGCACAGGGGGTGTGCAGGGGGCGCTCAGGGGGTGTGAGTGGGCCATGCGCGTTCTCGAGCTCCACATCAGCCAACTTGGCTCAGTGCCACCGTCTGTAACGAACATCGGAGCCGCGGAGGCGCTCATCGCACACCTGAGACTCCTTTTAGGTGTCGCGCAGAGCCTGCGGCACATCAAGTGGCAGTTCTCCGATACTCTGTGACCGGGTGCGGACGGCGGCCAGTGAAACTTCGCCAACGGCTTGCTACGACCGCAGCAACATGCGATAGACATTCGAGGCGCGTGACCGGGCAAGTATGGACCAGGGGGCTCTTCGTGACAGGCAAAAGAGAACTCAAGCAGAATCCGCGGCTGCAATGGTATCGAGTGGATCGTGGATGGAGCCGCAGCGAACTTGCCCGCCAGTTGAATCGCAGCATCGCGTCCGAAGGAGATCGAGAGCTCGTTGGTTATCGCGAAGTCACCGAGCAGATGGTCAAATCCTGGGAAACCCGCAACGGCACTAGCAAGTTTTTTGCCAAGCACCTCTGCATGGTCCTCAACAAGAGCGCCTCGGAGCTGGGCCTCCTCACCGACGAGGAGCTGGCACTACGGCCGGCCGATCCCCGGCCGTACGACATCGCCCTGGCATCTGGCATGGTGAATCTACGAGGGAGGCTTACAGCAAAGGAGGTCGTACCGGTGTTGGCAGGCGGTGCCGATGAGACCTGGCGGTCAGCTCTCCAAGCAGCAGGCGTTCCACTTGACGTCGACCAGGACGAGGTGCTGTCGGTCGACCGACGCCGACGAGCAACGGGCACAGACCCCAAGGCGGTGGCCGCCTACGCCCAAGTTGTCGCGCATCAACGCACGCTGTACTGGACTTCCCAGTCGAGAATGCTCCTTCACGCAGCGCAAGCACACATGGCTCTCGGTAGCGAGATGCTGAGCGAAGCCCAGGGTGACGAGCCTGTTTTGGCGGCCGCAGTTGCAGAGTGCGCGCTGCTCGTAGCGAGACTGGCGTTCTTCGATCTCGATGGCTTCGAAAGGCAGGCCCTGAACGCCTTCAGGACAGCCGAGGCCGGTGTCGCCCACGCCAAAGATCACTCGTTAGCGGTCGCCGTGGCCGCTCACCAGGCGTTTGTGCCAGGCTTCGACGAGAGGTTGGCCGATGCGCGCCCATTCCTCGTAGCCGCCGAACGCCAGTGGCGGAACTCGGGCCACCACCCCTTAGTACGAGCGTGGCTGCATTGTGTCTCCGCAGAGATCTATGCTCGCAACGAACAGGTGACAGAGAGTCGTCGTCACCTCAAGCAGGCCGAGGACTATCTCGCCAAGTCCGATGGCACGGCACCGCTGTGGATGGACTTCTTCGACAGCTCACGGTTCGCGGGATTCGCAGGCAACACAGCACTCCTGGCCGGCCGCTTCGACGAAGCTATCGCCTGGCTGCAGCAGTCTCTGGAGAGCCTTGGCGCGGACAGCGGCAAGCAGCGCTCGGTACTACTGCTGGATCTTGCCGCCGCCCACGCTTCCAAATCGCCCGAACATGCCGTTGAGCTCGCTATTAAGGCCTGTGACCAGTTGGAGCAGGCGCCCTATCGGATGGCCGTGGCGCGGCTCCCTCGTGTACACGCCGCGCTGTCGACCGCACCGACGGGACGTAGGTTGGTTGATCGCACGCACGAACTCCTACGGACCCAACTCGCGATCGAACCCTAACCCTCGTCAGCGTTGTAGGCCTGCACGAGGTCGGGAAGATCAGCCAGCGAATCGAGTGTGAAGACACATGCCTTCTCAATCGGCGACTCCGGGTCTCGGAGGACATGGCCCCAGATCCCGCGTCGGATAACAGCTGTCTTCATTCCGACCTTTTGCGCCGGAGCGACATCATTGTCGAGCCTGTCACCGACGTAAAGGATCTGATCTGCTGGAACCCCTGCCTCGCCGACGATGCGTGTGAAGAATTCCGTTGACGGCTTCTCAACGCCCCACGTGTCTGAAGTGCCGAGGATGTCATGTGGTAGATCAAGACCACGCAACAGTCCTTCAGCGCGAGCCGTTTGGTTCCCCGAGATCCCTACCGTAAGGCCCAGTTCACGCAACCGAGCGAGGCACGGCCGGACGTCTGGATAAAGGTCATCCTCTCCGAACCATTCAGGCTGACCCGCAGCTGCGCGTTTTTCTCGTTCTTCAGCGAGGTCAAAACCGGGCCTGAATACCTGAAAGGTTTCCCGATAGTCTCGCCCTTGGGCAACGATCGCCCCAAACACGCCCGAGAACGTGTGCCGGGAGACACCAAGCCAGTCCGCCCAGGTTCCATACTCCCGGGCTTCGTCGATTAGTACTTCCCCCACGTCGAAGAACACCGTGTTGATCCGCATTGCCGGTGTTGTTCCCTCCACTTCGTACCCATGCCTGGGCACTTTGACAGTCTGCCAACTCAGGATACGGTTCAACTCCGCCGGACTTGGCAGCGGTCGCAGCCTCCCTGGTCCAACGGGGTTTGAACCGCACACACCCCCTGCACACCCTCTGCACGCCCCCCGTGCCACCTTATAAAGCCGATCCTCGCGGTGGTCAACTACTGGCGTGTTACAGCCAGTAGAGAACGCCCACACGTTTAGGCGTCGACGCCTGGTAGCGACGCCTCACCAGGACTGCCGGTCGGTACAGCGCGCGCCCCTTTACGACGTCGAACATGTCCCATCCGGATCGGAACCGATAGTGATCCAGTCGTGAAAGGCAAGACCCCAATTGCAGAGATCCAAGGGGAACCAAGTTGTACACCGCAGTTGATGCCGTTTGAGCGCTTGGCGCTTCTGCAGGGTCCCAGCCGTGTTCGGTTGATCGACGCGCTGGTCGGCGGCAAGGACCACTACGAGGAGGACCGGCAGGTCGCACGCGCGGTCAGTGCGGCGTTGCCGGGCGGAGCGGCCACGGCGAAGCGTCTGTTCAAGGAGGACCGCCGGTTTCAGGTGCGGGTCTGCGAGATGTTGCTCCGGCGCACGCAGGTCAGAACGTTCGTCGTCTGCGGAGCCGACCAATGGGCTGTGGACGGGGATCCGCTGCACAAGCGTATTCAGCGGGCGAACTCCGATGCGGTCGTTATTTACGTCGAATCGGAACCTGTGATCTTCAGTCACGCGCGCTCGGAGTACGACACGTCCCTCAACTCGGCTAATTCCGTGGTCCGGGTTGTCCACGCCGACATTTACGATCCTGACTTGCTCCACCGGCTGCACGACATGAGTCTCCCGCTCTATCGCGATCAGCCGGTGGCGGTGCTGCAGTGCGGAACTCTGCCGTTCGTGCCTCACGGCACGAAGTGGACTGTGCAGGAAATCACCGCAGGTTTGAGCCGCACGCTTCCGGATGGTTCGTTCCTGGCGCTGACGCACCTGTGCGCGCCGGAGGACCCTGATGACGCTGAGACGGCGCTGCGGGCGGGCAACGAGCTGACGGCGCAAGGTCTCGGGACTCGCCCGTTCCTTCCGCAGAAGGACATCGAGGCATTGTTCGCCGATCTCTCGCTGGTTGTTCCTCACGCGCTGACGGACGACCGTGTACCGGTTCCGTGCCCGGAGTGGTATCCGCCCGGTCCGTTCCGTGAGCGGGTCGCCACCGATCGGTTCAACCTCGCCGGCGTCGCGTACAAGGGACGGCCCTGGCCGCACGCGTAGTCACCCGCTTTTCTGAGAGAGCCGCCCCGACCGGCTCTCGCGCTGTAGGGGAGGAACACTGTGCACTCAACAGATTCCACGGCGCTTCTAGCGTACGAGGGTCCGATGTCTCTGCCTGCTTTGGTGCTGTCCGCAGTCGGTGAAGACCGACGCGATCACGTGCTCACGCGTCAGTCTCATCGGGACAGACATGCGCTCGCGGTCGCGCTTGTCGCCGACCTCGTCCTCGAGCGTGCGGTGAAGATCTTAGGTGGGCGGTTGGCTGTCGCCGATGGTGCGGCGGTCACCCGGCTGGCTGGGCCGTGTGGCCTGGCGGTCCGCACGACGCTGACGAGAGATCTGGCGATCGGCGACATGCTCGCCGCACTCGAGGGCCCGGCGTACACGGTCGCGTGGACGGCACTGCAGCGCGCGAACTCGGCCCGCAAAGGTCTGTTCCGAGGCTGGACTATGGACCCCGAGGCCAGCTTCCTGTGGCATCGCATGCTCGCATCGGCGCACCAGGACCGCGACTCGGCAGATCCCCGTGCCGCGGTGCTCTGGATGATTCTTTCCGAAGCCGGACTCCACCGCGATCAGCTGCGCTCACCGAGTCTGCAGCCGCGCAGCGGCTGCCCTGACGCCCTCCGCGGCCTGCTGCTGACCAGCCACGAGCATCACCGCCGAACCCCGCTCAGGCAACGCCAACACCACTGACCTTGGCGCCACGGCCCAGGTTCTTCCCCACCGGCTCGCGTCCGGCGTCCGTCCTTGCCCCTCCCCATTCCCCGCTGCTTCCTTGTCGGAGACACCATGATGAGATCGTCTCGCTTGACCACTAAACGCTGTTCCAGCGTTCTCAGTTTCGTCCTCGCCGCCACGCTGCTGCTCGCAACGTCCGCATGTGGGCTTCTCGGCGGGGACACCGACGAGTCGTCTGGTCCGCGGCCGAAGGTGGCCGCGACCTTGATGACGATCCTGGACTCCGCTCCCCTGCGGTGGGCGATCGACCAGGGATACTTCCGGGCCGCCGGCATCGAGGTGACGCCGGTCCCCGCCGAGAGCGGGCAGGCCGGCATCGCGAAGTTGCAGGGCGGGGACGCCGATATCGCCTACGCCGGTGATGTCGCGATCATCTCGGCCGTCGCCACGGGCGGCCTGGATCTGCGGGTCATCGCCCAGGCCGCGATGGCGGGCCCCGAAACCATGTGGATCATGGTCCGCAACGACGGCTCGGTCCCCACGGTGGCGGACCTGGCCGGGAAACGGATCGCACACAACGGCGTCAACGGTGTGAGCCACATGCTCACGCGCGCCGTGATGGCCACCCACAAGGTCGACGACTCGACCGTGCAGTGGACGCGGGCGAACTTCCCCGACATTCCGGGGTTGCTCGCCCGCAAGGAGATCGACGCTGCGCTGCTGCCCGAGCCGTACATCATGGCGGCGAACAAGCAGCAGTTGAAGCCGCTGATCGATCCGATCAAGGGCGGAGGCTTCGAGCAGTCGATCCCGACCGGCAGCTACGTGGTCACGGCCGCCTGGGCGCAACAGCACCCCGCGGAGATCGCGGCGTTTCAGCGTGCGCTGCGCCGCGCCGCGGCCGAGGTGACGTCGAAACCCGAGATCGTGCAGCAGCTCGCCGTGCGTGAAATGAAGGTCGACGCAGGCGACGCGCAGTTGATGAAACTCCCGATCTTCCCGCTGAAGCCGTCCGCGGTGCAGCTGCAGCGCTGGGCGGACCTGATGCACAGCTTCGGCGTGATCAAGCAGCCGGTCCGGATGTCAGACCTGGTCATCGCGCCCCCACCAGACCAGTAGGCCCTTTCCCGTCCGTCCGCCGCCCCGGCACGTACCGCACGAGTGCGGCACCACCACTTCCAAGACGACGAAAGCACGCAACGATGCCTGAGCGCCCACGCCGATCCGCCACCGCAGCGGTACACATCCCCGATTGTCCACAGTGGATCGTGACACGGGCCGGGGTCCGGGCCGCGCTGGGCGGCCGCAGGGACGACCTGGGGGCCCTGTCGGCGGCGTGGCGTATCCGCGTCTGCATGCCAGCCTTCCCGGAGACGATCATGGCCGAGCACGAGTTCCGGGATCGTGTCCTCATCCGGGCGGCCAGGAGGTTCCGGCAGTACGTCGTCGTCGACCCCGACCTCCCACCCTGGCAGCCTGTCCACGAGGTGCTGCCGGCCGACCGCGGGGCTCGCGTGCTGTACCTGCTCGACGACGCCGAATCCGCGGTGCGGTCCTGGATGGTCGCGGCCTACCGCGAGACCCCGGGCGTCAGCTGGATGTCGTCTGCTCCCGGTCTCGGTGCCTGCCTGCGCACGGCCGCCGCGAACGGGGAGATCACCCTCGACGCCCCGATCTGGGTTGTGCTGTCGTCCGCGCTCCAGCACACCTGGGATCCGCGGGCACTGCTCGCTGACCTGTGGGACGTGCTGCCCGCGGACAGCCGGGTGTCGGTCACCCACGTCGCTCCACAGCACCCGGCCACGACCCAGGATTCAGGGCGCTCGCCGGTGGAGGCCGCGTTCACGAGCTGCCTGTCATCACCGTTGGTCCTGCGCCCCGCCTCCGAGGTTCTGGACGTGTTCACCGACCCGCACGCATGGGACCTCATCCGGTGCAGCGGCGTGGAGATCCAAGCCCCTCCGGGCATCGCCGCATCACGGTCCACCACGGACACAGCGGCGGAGCTGATCACGGTGATTGCACGCCGCCCGCCCCGCACCAGACCACGTCCGTCTGCCAGCACCGTCGATCACGCGAGGAATCCCGGCCATGACCCCGACGCCTGACCCGTACTTCCTGACCCCGCACGGGACCGTCCCCGATCTGCAGGCCGAAACCGACAATCCGACCATCGGCCGGATCAATGGCTTCTTCCTCGACGAGGCCTTCGGTGTCCGATCCGAGGGTGTCTTCGTCGCGGACCGCGACCGGGCAAAGCGGATCGACGCCGACGTGCCCGGCTACCGCTGGTGTGTGCTGGCGCAGCAGCGCTTCCTCTACGACGTCATCGCGTTCGCCGCCGACGAGCGAGGGATCAGCCAGTTCGTGGTCCTGCGCGCCCCGCTGCCTCTCGGCCCGGACAGGAAAACTCCCTACACCCTGGCCAAGGCCTACATCGGCGCGCCCAGCATGGTGCTGGTGGCTCGCGAGAACATGCTGTTCGGCCACCAGCACACGGCCCTGGCCGTGCTCGAGGGGGAACGTGCCGCGGCGGTCAAGGCCGCGGTCCACGAGATCCACCGGCCGCTGCACCAGGTGCATGCACGTGGCGGCTGGTCGCTGGACCTCACGACACCGGTGTGTCTCACGATGATCGGCGATCCGGCGCACTGGCCTGGTGACGTCACCGACCTGATGCGCGCCTACCACGATGAGCTCCCTCCCGGCAGCGTGATCGGGGTGAGCACCCTCGGCACCGCTCCCCCGGGGAGCGCGGCCGCCGCCGCGCTCGATGACCTGGCCAGGCACCTGGCGTTGACACCCGAGCCCCAGCTGACCCCGCGATCCCAGGTAGAGGTCGAAAGCTGGTTCGACGGCACCGGCTGGCTCCTCGAAGCCCCGGGCGTCGCGCCGGTGTCGCACTGGTGCGGCCGACAACCCGCCGACATCGCGGGCCCGGAACTTCCGGCGTGGGGCGCGATCGCGACGAGGACCGCGTCATGACGACATCCACCGTGACCGTTCAGGAAGCCGCTCACCCAGACCTCGCGCACGCCGCGTGGATCGCGGATCTCGTCGACCACGCCGCGATCGACGTGCCGCGCAGTCTGACCGAGGTCACCGACGCCGGCCCACTGGATCGCGAGGACGCCGGAGAGTGGCTGTCCGGCCTGCTCGGCCGCTGGATCGAGCACCGACACTCCGCCTCGGAGCATCTGTTCGTTGACGTGACCACCCACCGCGCGGTCCGGCTCGTGCAGTTCCGGTGTGATACCGGCGTGCCGATGTTCTACATGGCGCAATCCCCCGGCACCGGCTGCGAGACGGACTTCTACCGGCAGCTCGTCGACGCCGCCCGATCCGCCCCAGCCCCCGGCGACAGCTGAGTCCGCCACCCGGCACGACCGGCCGCCCCGCGCGGAGCGTCGCGTCGTCCGGACAGGACTGTCCACTGTGGCCGCGCCACGTGCTGCGAGCACCGCGCCCGGTGGCCCACCGTCGCCGCACACCGCCACCGCGGACATCCGGTGGCCCACAGTCGCGCTCCCCGCACGCCCGCGGAGAGCGTCAGGAAGCACTATCAGAGAAGGGAAACAGTGACAGCATCAAGTTCGAGAACCCGCCGCCGTGGCGGGTTGCGCGTCGCCGTGGCCGCCCTGGCGGCGTTGTTCGCCACCGGCCTCGGCGCCGCGCCGGCGGCTGCCGCCGACGGCGGGACCCACGGTGCGGCCACGGCCGTACCCGCCAGCACCACCAGCCCGGCCGCCAACGGCACCGGAGACGACGATGTGTCGCCGATGATCGTCGGCGGCGAACGGGCCCCGCAGGCCTACGCCGGTGCCGGGTCGATCCAGCTGCTGAAGAACGGCGTGGCGGACTGGCACACCTGCAGCGGTGCGCTGATCCACCGGTCGTTCGTTCTCACGGCAGCGCATTGCCTGTCCATCATGGATCCGGCGCCGCAGCGCGCGGACCGGGCTGGCGAACTGGCGTGGCGTGCGTTCCAGCAGGCGCCGCCCCCGCGGTGGGCCGGGGTGGGTACGCAGGCGGAACCGCAGGATCCGTCCCAGTACACGCTGCGGATCGGGTCGACCAACCGGCACTACGGCGGAGCCGTCCGCCGGGTCACGTCGATCTCGCTCCCGAAGCACTGGGAGTGGGGCATGCCGGACGGTGACGGCTTCATCTGGGACCTGGCACTGATCCAGCTGGACCACGCGGTCCCGGGATGGCAGGTCAAGCCCGCGAAACTCGCCTATCCCCAGGCGGGCAGGCAAACCCGGATCATCGGGTGGGGTGTGACCGACCCGGATCCGGCTCACTGGGGTGCGCCGGCGCCGACGTGGCTGCGGCAGCTCGACGTGCCGATCGCCCGGAAGGACGACTGCGCCGAGGCGGGGATCGGGCGCGGCGAGATCTGCCTAGGCACCGCCCCGGGCGGAGGCACCGCGTGTGCCGGGGACTCCGGCGGCGGAGCGTTGCAGCGGTACGGGAAGGACTGGGTCCTCACCGGGCTCGGGTCACGCTCGCACACGCAGGCCTGCGTCTCCTCCACGATCTACACGCAGGTCACGGAACCGCGATTCCTGTGGTGGATCATCCGCACCATGCACGAGCGTGATGCGCGGACACAGGTCACGCAAGCGGATCTGACGCAGGCGGATCTGACGCTCGCGGGCTGACAGAGGGGCGGGTCGGTGACTGTCCGGTTCGGACGGTCACCGACCCGCCTTCCACGCCCATCCACCACGAACCGCCCACGGCGATGCGGGACGCACCGTCATTCCCTCTCATTCTTGAAACCACGATTCACCATTCCACGTATCAAAGGATCAGTGTTGTACTCGCTTTTCCGGAAGCCGGCAGCTGACAGTACCGCCGCCCACCTCAGCCTGGTGCCGACGTCGGTGTCCGCACCGGTGATCGCGGGGCTTGTGGGCGAGGCCGCGTGACCGCCGAGACCGTCCCGTTCATCGAGGGCAGTGGGCCCTACTGGCCGGACGCTTGCGCCGCCTCCGGCCGGGACTGCCCGGCGCCCTTCTCCGGCGACGACCTGGTCCGCATGCAACGCCGATGGGCGGATACCCCGGTCGTGTGCCGGTGCCATCCGCACCCTGCCCGTGTCGGCGCCGTGCTCCGCGACCCGGACACGTACCTGGCGACCGAATGCGACCGGCGGCTCGCGGGCGAACTCGCCCGGATCGCTCCCCACTCCCGGCAAGCGCTGGACGACAGCGACACGTTCACCACCCGCGTCATCCGGCACGCGCTGGCCGACGGCATCACCCAGTTCCTGGACCTGGGATCCGGGCACATCGCCACCAGCGCTGCACACGCCGCCGTCGTCGAGCATCCCGAGGCGACGATCGTGCACGTCGATCACGATCCGCACGTCGACAGCCACAACCTGTGCGATCTCACCGACGACCCGGTCCTGATGACCCGGCCGCGGACCCTCATCCACGCCAACGCGTTCGCCATCGGCCCCATGCTCGCGTCCCTGCACCGCAGCGGCGCGCTGGACCGGTCCCGGCGGCTCTGCGTGCTGCTGGTCGACCTCCTGTACTACCTCGACCCCGAGCACGACCCGCGCTCGGTGATCCGCCGCCTGGTGAAACGCCTCCCGCCCGGCAGCTGGGTCGCGGTCAACCACCTCACCAACCAGGCACCATCCACACTGGACAACCCCAGTGCCCGGGCCGCCTTCCGCCGCGACACCGACCGCTGGTGCAAGGCCATGACACGGTGCGTCCCGCCACACCCACACGCCAGCAGACACAACGAATTCGCCCGCCGGATCGCCGACCTGGACCTCCTCCCACCAGGCATCACCACCACCGGCACCTGGCCCGCCCCAGACACCACCCGCCTCCCCCAGGCCCCCTACACCCTCGCCGCCGTCGGCCGTGTTCCTGATCGCAGCGAGCGCAAACCGCGTGAGACCACGGGAGACCGGTCATGATCCCGGCCGTCCCGCAGTGGCGGGACGGGCAGGTGCCGCACTGGGGCGAACCCTGCCCGCGCGCCGTCAAGTGCTGCAAAGGGCTCCACACTCCCTTTCATCGCGCCAACAACCAGAAGCTGTGGGGTTCTCTGCCCGCCCCGTGCGGACAACGACCGCACCCCGCGCGGGTCGACGACGCGCTCCGCGGCGGCACGCTCGCCTCCCCGCGAGACCGGCTGCTGGCCGCTGAGCTGCTGCGGATCTCTCCGGCCGCGGCCGTGGCGGTCAAGGAACGCGACAGTTTCGCGGCGCGTGTCGTCGAGAACGCGCTCGCCGAGGGCATCACGCAGTTCCTGGACATGGGATGCGGATTCGCCGACGGCAGCGCCACCTACCGGGCACTGACCGACGCGAGTGCCGCGGGCAGCACGCCGAGGCTGGTGCTCGTCGACCATGACACCGACGTCCACAACCACAACCACGCTTGGCTCGACCGATCGCCTCACCGCGACCACCTGTCAGCGCACGCGGTGCGCGGGAACTGCTTCGCGGTCGACACGATGCTCAAGGACCTCAGCTCGGCCCAGATCCTCGACCAAGACCGGCCGGTCTGTGTCCTGCTGGTCGACCTCCTGCACTACCTCGAACATCGCCGCTCCCCGCGGTCGGTCATCCACGGGCTCACGACACGCCTGCCGGCTGGCAGCTGGATCGTGATCACCCACCTCACCGACCAGCCCCTCCTGCCCGCACTCCCCACCTCCGCGCGGGCCGCGCTACGGAAAGACACGGCCCGCTGGTGCCGCGCGTATGAACGCTGCGTTCCCCCGCACCCCCGCGCGTGCAGCCCGGCCACGTTCGCCGACTGGCTGACCGACTTGGAACTCGTCCCGCACGACGAGATCACCAGCCAGGCCTGCTGGCCCGGCCCGGACACCACCCGGCACCCGTGCCCGCCCTTCACCCTCGCCGCGGTCGGCCGGGTCCCCTCCACGACCACCCCTCCATCCGGCCCACCACGCAGTGCGCGTGAGTCCGTTCGCGACATGCTGGCCGGCGTCCTCGCCGACAGCGGCGAGACCCGCGAGAGCTTCGCGGAATCGATCGGTTACCCCAGCTCACAACTTGACCAGGTCCTGAACGGCCGTGCACGCGTCACCCCGGAACTCGCCCACGCCGTCGCACGACGCTACGACTGCGACGCGCTCGCCCTGCTGACCCTGCAGGACCACGCCGAGCTGTCCGCCGCCACCACCCGGCGGGAACCGACCGCGATCCCCGCCGGATCCGCACCGGCGGCACACCGGCGTCCGCTCCGCGTCGACATCGACGAAGCGGCCTCGGCGGTCGAGGTGCTCCGCGCCGTCCACACCGCCACCGGACTCAACCTCGGCGCGTTCGCCGCCACGCTCGGCTACAACCGCACCACGATCGCCAAGGCCCTCTCCGGCCACCGAGTCCTCACCGCACCCGTGGCCGACAGCATCGCCTGGCACTACGGCCTCGACGCCGCCGATCTCCTCGCCCGCCAAGCCCGTGCCCAGCTCGCGGTACTCGAGGAACGCGACCGGCGCACCCGCGCCGCCGACACCCCACCCGCATGACCCCCGGCACCCGCGTTTCCGCCACCGAGAAGGAGAAAACCATGCAGCACACCAGATCCGGGCCCGCACGCCAGCCCTGCCGTCACCACGCACACGGATAGGCCGGCGCACCGGAAACTCCGGCCGCAGTGATGGCACGAACCCCGAAGGAGAAACGGCATGAACGAATCCGATCAGCTCGGCACCGCGCCGCCCGGAGTCCCGCGACACCGCGGGACCCGGCTTCGGCCGCCCGCAGCAGGTCGCGTCCGTACCCAGCCCGCCCGCCAGGTACGTTGCTCCAGCCGCGCCGTCCGCCGGCGGCGGACAGTCGTGCCACGCACCGATCTCCTCGTGCACCGAAGCTTCTCCGACCACCAGCACGGTCCGAGCCTTCTCGTGGACACCGTGTGGTGGGGCGGCGCGATCGCCCTCGGCGCCGGCCTCGCGATCTGGAGCGGCGAGCTCTACCAGCGAATGCCGCTGTGGTTCGGTTCGGTCGCGGCCGCGGCAGTCGCCGGGGCTGTCCTGGGCCGCATGGTGGGGTCGACGTTCCGCCGCCAGCCCTGGATCCGTGCAGCCGCGGCCGTGATCCCGTTCTCGGTGGCGGTCATGCTGATCGATCTCGGCGCACCCGCGGACACCGGTTTCGTCCCGGACACCTGGGCCGGGATCCGCGACTACCGCGGCGGATGTCTGTCCGGAACCGAGTACACCGGCCCTGGCGCCGCCCTCGCCCTCACCTCCGACACCGTGACCATCACCGGGTCCCAGGGCGGGCTACTGCGGTTTACCAGAACAGGCCAGCACTGGCCGTCCCTGGCCCGTGCGGAGATCTGGGGGCTCGGCGTCGTCCCGCGCGACCGTACGACGCGCGAAGCCCTGGCAGACGTCGGCTGTGACTAGCCACCACGCCGATTCGACCGGGGCCCGGCGTGCCCGGTCCGAGCCGATCACCACACCCGACGTGCTCGCCGGGCCTGGTTCGGCCAGATCCCCTCCCGATATGGCCGTGGCGGCCAAAAACTACAACCCCGACCTGTATCACCCGCCGACACAGACCCACGTTTCCAACCAAGATGGAGGAACTCACAGCGTGACCAGTACAGCCAGGGTTTCCACCGCGGCGGTGTGACGTCGGACCAGCCGGGCAACCACCCGATCACCCTGGTCGACGACGACGGCGGCGCGATCCTGAGGTTCGACGCCTTCCGCAACGCCGTGCTCACCATGACCATCGCCTGCCATCTCAGGCCGAAGCACACGAGCCACTCGCCCTGAAGTTCACGCCGCCGACGCGGCCGCATCCCCTACCTGACAAGGGAAGCACCGAAACCATGCCGACACTGGACCTGGACCTGACCTACGTTAACTTCGACCACGGCGGCGCGGAGCATGATCAGTCCGCCGTCTACGTCATGGACACCCTGGTGGAACTGCTGGGCGCCGACGACCGCACACCCGACGCGGGAATCATCGGTGAGGCGAGCTTCTGGCGTTTCTTCGGTGGTAAGGGAATCGGCCAGGCCGAGGTCGCGCTGAACACCACCTTCCGTGACCGCAGCTACGTGATCCTCCCCGGCAGCCTCCCGAACGACTGGGGTGAGATCCCGCCCGCGCTGCTGTACGACGCAGCGAAAGTCCACAAGCACGAATGGCACAGCGGCCGGGAACCCGGCTTCCTCGAACGCAACCGCAACCGCGCCCTGCTGTCCCCACGCGACAGTCCTGACCAGATGTTCAACCTCTTCGGCTTCCACGGGCATCCCAACGGCGACCAGCGCCGGCACGACGTGACACCGTTCCGCCCCTACGGCGCCCGAGCGGCGACACCGACCGTCGTCCTCGGCGACTGGTTCGGCCACCCCTCCGGACCACGATTCGAACCCGCCACCTACCCCGAGCATTTCGACGAGCTCTGCCACTATGCGCCGCGCATGCTGTTCCCCGACGGCATTCCGGTGCCCGGCGACCATCCCTTCGACACGCGCGCGCTGGACTACCTTTGCGGCAGCTGGCGACCGGGGCGCCGCGACTGGCGGCACGCGTGGCGACGGAGAAAGCCCGGCCGCCGTGTCGGCGGGGTCGGGTTCAGCCACGCCGGCGAACTCGCGAACGACTACACGCCCACCAACTTCCCGCCCCGAACGGGCGGCCGCCCACTCAGATCGACGCCGCCGTGCTCAATCCGCGCGCCGTGGCGATGTTCGTACCGGACAGTGTGCTCATCCACGAGCCCGTGGAACCCGTCAACAGCCACAAAAGGTTCTCATTCAGGCTTCAGTTCCCTGATTTGTCCTCTGTGGATAGTGATCAGGCAGGCGTCGCCGCATGAACGACGAGGAGCCCCGGGTACGCGGCGACGCGATCACGGAGACTGTGTGCGCAGGACGACCGCGTGTTCACACCGGGTCTGTCTGTGCTGTCGCCGTCGGCCCGGAATCGCGTTCAGCAAGGCATCATGCCCGGCCTCACAGCTGGTCGGCCCGCATCCCGTCCGCGTTCGTCCTCGGTGAGGGGGGGATGACGGATGACCCTGCTTGATCTGGTGTTCACGATCGTCGTCGTGCTGGTGGCCGTCTGCGTCGTCCTGGCCCTGCTCGCCGGCGGGATTCTGGCCTGGTACATCGTCGACGCCGAGCGCCGTTCACAGACCAAGTTCGAGCGCATCTATCCGCCGGTGCCGGTTCCGAAGCCGGAGCCGGAGGAACAGGGCGACACCGACCGGCCTGGTCGATCGTTCAACACCGACCCCGACCAGGCCGGTCGGCCGTTCGGACCGCTCTACCGGAACACGCCCACCCCGACACCGGGCACCGAGAACCGGCCAGGAAGGGACTGATCATGCTCTCCACGCTCCGCGGGATCGCGCTCGGCGTGCGCGTCGTGCTCGTCGTCGTGACCGCGCTGTTCGCCACCTGCTGCGGCTCCTCCCTGTCGTCCGAGCACCCGCTCGGGGTGGGCGTCCTTGTCCCGCCGGAACTCGACACCGTGGCCCTATCTCACGGGATCGAGCGCGGCTACTTCGCCGCCGAAGGCCTCGCCGTGAGCGCGGTCCCGGCGCCCGACCCGTACGTCGGTCTGTCCACGCTCGCCGGTGGCGGCGCGGACATCGCCTTCGGCTCCGCCACGAGCATGGTCGAGATGGCCTATCAGGGCCTCGACATCAGAGTCCTTGCCGAGGCTGGATGGCTCGGCGACCGGGGCGCGGCGATCGTCGTCCGAAACGACTGGCCCACCGGCCGTGACGAGCAACAGTCCTGCTCGCCAGCGCGTCACAACCCTGTTCGCACGGTGGGAACGCCGCATCGACGACGCCGGGCCACAGCGAGAGTGCCCTGCCCGCCACGCCACCTGCACGCGACGACCGGTAGAGCCAACCGGCGCACCGCCGTCATGATGCCTGGTGCGCCCAGGGACTGCGCCCAACGCCCGGCTCCCAGGCACCGCACTCCGACGGCACGACCGAAGCGCGCCCACGTACGCATCACTACCCGCCCGGCATCGGCGACCGCCGGGTTCGGCACACCCCAAAGGAGAACCATGCACGACACCGCACCAGCAACGGTCATCGCCGTCGACGGTCCGGCCGCCGCCGGCAAGACCACCACCAGTCACGCCCTGGCCCGAGCGTTCGGCCTCGACTATCTCGAGAGCGGCAGCGCCTTCCGCGTCATCGCCTTCGAGGCGTTGCACCGGGGCGTGCCCGTCGACGATCCGGGCGCGATCGAGAATCTATGCGACGGACTGTTCACGGCCGGTGACACCGGCTCAGTCCTGGCCTCGCCCCGGTACACCACCCAGGCGCTCCGCTCCCCGGGCGTCACAACGCTCGTCCCCGTGGTGGCACGGATACCGGGCGTACGACGGCACGTCGCCGCGCTCATCCACCACTGGGCCGCCCGGCATCCCCGCTGCATCATCGAAGGACGCGACATCGGCACAGCACTGTTCCCCGCCGCCCGCGTCAAGCTCTACCTGACCGCCATACCCGCCGTCCGCGCTCACCAGCGCGTCCGGCAAGAACCCGGCCAAACCTACGAGACGGTCCTGCAGGACATCCAGCGCCGGGACCACGCCGACATGACCCGCACGGTCGCGCCGCTCACCCCAGCCAGGGACGCGGTCGTGATCGACACCAGCGACCTCACCGCCAAGCAGGTCATCGACCGCGTGACGATGTTCTGCCGCAGCCAGGGGGTCGAGCAGGCCACAACGGCCACCCATCCTCCGATCCAGACCCCGACCATCCACACTGGACACAAGACAGGTGAATCGGCGACATGACACGACGTTCAGACCCGACGATCCGAGCAAGTCTCAGCAGCACATCGCGTGCGGATGTCTCGGGTGAGGAACCCGAGGCGACGCAGCCGGAGTCGGTGAAGGACAGTCCGGCCGCCGGCTGCCTGTTCTGCCGGTTCCATGATTCCTCGATCAACGAACTCCTTCTAGAAGGGCAGGAGGTCTACGTGCGCTGGGACAACTACCCCGCTGCCCGAGGACATGTCGAACTCGTCCCGAAGAGACACGTCGAGTCCTACTTCGCCCTCACCGAAAGCGAACACGCGGAAATGTATGGCCTGATCAGGCAAGCACGGCAGATGATCGACCACCACTACCACCCAGACGGCTACACCATCGGCGTGAACGAGGGGAAGGCTGCAGGCAGGACGATCGACCACCTGCACATCCATCTCATCCCCCGGTATGAAGGCGACGTAGCCGATCCTCGTGGCGGCATCCGACATGTCCTGCCAGGAACGAATCCCGAAGCATGGCTCGGTGCCTTGCGCGAGAATGGCGACGCGACGTGACGCCCTCTGCGAGCTCGTCACGTCATCTGCTCGCTGGTGCGGAGGCAGCGGCGACACAACCCGGCCATACGCCCGAGTCCGCTGCCGAACTGGCGACGGTTGAGTCAGCGGGACACGCCTCACGGCTCGTCCGCGTCGCCGCCGATGCGGAACCACAACCCGCCAGTGCCCTCATTGCCGTGGCCCCACACCAATCCCGCGTGACACCGACGAGGGGTTTCTAACCAACTCCGCGCCCCGCCCCGCTATCCGTGGGGTCTCACCGGGTGGCCGACCGTAGCGAATCCGCCCAGCTGCCTGGCCTGGCCTGCGGACAGGCTGTTCCCCCGCTCAACCCCGGAACTCGGCAGAACCACACCGTCGCTGAGGTCGGTGACGGTGCTGTCGAGGAGGAATGGCGTGGTCAGTGTTACCTCCAATTCGGATGCTTCTCCTGCAGCACATCTCGGCACGCATCTAATAGTTTGAAGGTGATCTCGTCGCCGTCGACGACGTCGGGATGCCATCGTTTAGCGGCCCGCCTGTAGGTGCGCCGCGGGTCCGACCACGCCCTCTCATCGCGGCCTGACAACTCCCACAACAGTTGACTCGCCTTGACCACCGTCAGCGTCCTGTGCACGCTGATCTGTTCGTACTGCAGGTGAAACCACGCCAGCCGCGCTCGCCGGCGTTCGGCCGCATACGCGGCACGGCGAGCGGCGGCGATCCGTTCCGGGTGGCGTTCGCGGTACGCGGCCTGCTTGCACCCATCCGAACACCACTTCGGACGAGGCCCACGTTTGGGAGGCTGGTTCCAGCCGAGACCGCACAGCCCGCAGGTCAACCTGACCACACCCTCGTCGCCCGGCTTCGCCCGTACCGACCGTGCCTGTCGTCCCATAGATACCGCTCCCGCATCGCCTCGATCGCTCTCGGGAATTCGTAACGACACACACCCCACACCACACCGACGACACCCCGTGTCTCACTGAGTCGCG
Organism: Amycolatopsis sp. MJM2582; assembly: GCF_000754115.1. Classification (NCBI taxonomy): domain Bacteria; kingdom Bacillati; phylum Actinomycetota; class Actinomycetes; order Pseudonocardiales; family Pseudonocardiaceae; genus Amycolatopsis; species Amycolatopsis sp. MJM2582. The sequence continues at coordinate 18,185 of NZ_JPLW01000002.1, read as the reverse complement.
TGACGAATTACCCCCGGACCGGTGACCCGCGTCCGCGCTGGTCACAACCGCATTGGCAGGGCCACAGAACGCTGCCTCGGACGACGAGTAAGTACCGGGTTCCGCGGCGCGACCGCCGCTCGGTCGATCACCACCGACTCGTCACACGACGAGACGTATCACCCCAAGCGCATCATGCAGCCGCGCTATCGGTCGAAGGCGCTGATGCGGTTAGCCTCTGTCCGTCAGATGTCGGTCCTCGGTAAGGCGGGTCGACGCATGCTGCCTGAGTGGACGCGAACGCAGGCTGGGTGCAGCGCGACCCGCAGCCGCACAGGCCGAAGCCCGTCGTGCATGGGGCTTCACTGCGCAGGCTGCCCCTCCGCGCTCACGCCGTGATCGGGACGCGGTCTACGCGACGCCGTCGTGCCAGGCGGTGAAGGCGAGGTTCGGACGCGGTGCCGTGCCGCAACCGCAGGCACTCGGGGCATGCGCCGTGGAGTACTGCGTGCCCCGGCGCCTGCAGGCCCGGCACAGCCCGATGGCGAGCAGCGTCGCCCGCGCGTCGGGGCTGATGGTGGGGATGCTGTGTCGTCTCCGGATCCGGGCGGCCTCGATGGCAAAGCATTGCCCTGCCATCCGGGATGCGTGGGTCCACGTCGGTTCGTCGGTGTGCTTGGCCCGTTCGTCGTGCTGCCGGCAGGCGGGAGCGTATGCCTGCGCCCCCCCCCGGCAGGGATCAGTGGACAGGAAGTCCCTCTCTGCCCGGTCCAACCCGCTCCCCAGCTCTTCGCAGGAGAATCCCCGCTTGGCCCCGCCGACGCGTCCGACGTTGTCCGGGCTGCCCTCCCCCGAGCCACCGCGCTGGTTGCGAGCATGTGCAGAGCAATCGTCGCCGCGGCGAGCCCGGTCACAGTGGCGGTGCTTGCGGCCGTCGTTGTTGGTCACGGCCGTACCTCCCCTGCCGGTGCCCACACCATCCGACCGGCACGATCGACCGTTCGACCCGAGTCTGGAACTGCTCGTGAGCCCCAGCCCGCCTCGCGACGGGCATCGCCCCAAGCCCTCGGCAACGTCCGCAACCTACGCCGGAGGGCGACGTCTCGGAAGCAGCCTGCAGCGACGTGCGGCAGCCTCAGCGACGGCACCGCACCGCCGTCTCAGGCTGGTTCCCGTCGAGCACTAGATCAGCACAGGCCGGCGGCAATCGGGCCCTTACCTCTACGTCGAGGAACTATCGCCGCCATCGCGACATTGACCGACTCTTGATGCCCGACCTGCGTCGCCGACGCTTTGGGCGTCGAAGCCGGTGGGGACGGCCGGGGTTGGTCGGCGGACGCTTCCTCCTCCGGAACCAGACGACCGAGCCGCTCACGGACCCGATCGCGATCGCGCCCACGACGATGGTCTGGGTGTTGGTGACGGCCTCCTTCAACCACTGGCCAGCCTTGGAAAACCGGTACTTCCACGTGGCGTTCACACGGATCTGAAGCACGCTGTCCGAATCTTGAAAGAAGATCGCGGAGTCGTCCATGGACGTTGCGACCAGGGTTAACCGGTAGTCACCAGGTACGTCCCCTGTGACCGACCACTTCCACACCGCCTCAGGACGGTCCGCGTCCAGGGGAAGTTCGGCGGCGGTCATTCTTGCGACTGTGCCGTTGAATCCCTCTTTGGACAGCTCGACCTGAATCTTTGGGGTGACGCGGATCAACCGGCCCGCAGGGTCGGTGGTCGTTGAGGCACAGCCTGTTTGGTCGAGCCTGATCACCACTTCGGCCGTCGTCGGCTGGTTCACATCGACCGTGACCGGCTGCGAAGTCAGGTAGCAAGCCTTGGTCACCGGAGGCCCCGGACTTACTCCAGTTTCTGGGGGACCGACGACCGCGTAGACGACGCCGAAGAGAATGACCAGAAGGAAGACCGCGGCCAGTCCCAGTGCCTGATTGTTCGGCATCCGGTCTGGGCGGCGAACGAAACTCACCGCGAGCACCACCAGCCCGACAACCGAAAGTGCGAACAGCCCCAGGAAAACCAGGCTGGCCACGCTGAGCCCGCTGAACACAGTTGCCTCCCCAAACGACCTACCAGAGTAGGTCTCCGCGAACGTGCTGTGCGTTACCCGGCCGGCACGCCCAGATAACGCACCGACCGTCGGGAAGACGCACGTCGGACGGCATGACGTTCCAAGTCTGCGACCACCGGATCAGGTGACAGCATCGTCCGCAAGGAGAACGGTCGGCGCATGCGCGCGAGCTCGGGCCCTGACCGACCGCGAAGGCGCAACGCTGGGACCCTGCCAGGTCGTGCGAGTGCTGCTCGCGGACGAGGCCGCCGGCCGGGACGCGGCGAACCCGCGGACCCTCCGCAAACGCGCCGCGTTCCCCGCAGGCAAGACCTTCGGCGACTGGGACGAGCAGGCCTCGTCTATCGCGCGGCCGACGCAGGACTCGCTGAAAACACTGGAAGGATTGCGAAACACGGAGAATCCCTGCATCTGCGGCCCGTCCGACACCGCCAAATCACCCGCCTGCGAAGCCCCCCCCGGCAAGGTGCGATCGAAGTCGGGCTGACTGTCGCTGGCTTCACCACCGAGGACCCCGGCGCCCCGCTTCTGGCTGACGCCGTCGAGGACGGCTACCAGCGCACGCCGGGCCGCAGTGGCGCCGGCCGCACCGATTCCCTCGATCGGATGACATGTCCCTTTCATCCTGCCTTACGCCGAACGGGTACGACACTCGACCGAAGTCACCGAGAACGATCGGACAGACTCCGGAACGCTCGCCCTCTAGCGCCCGCCGGTGTCGACTCGCTTGGCCCAGCTCGGACCGCTCGCCCGGCCACGAGGAGGCTCCAGACTCCGCGGAAACGTACGCGGACCAATGGCCTTCACCGGGACCGGATACAGGCCTATGCGGAAGCGGCCGTTTTCGAACAAGACGACCATGGCGGCGTCTTCGCCACCGACCCACACCTCGAGGGCACGGCGTCCCGCGCGATGTCCGGCGTCGTAGGTCGACAGGCTCGAACTGAACCCGATCATGCTGCCGTCTTCGAAGCCGACCGAGATCGCCGGAAGGCGGAGGTCGTTCGCGCGGAAGACCTCGATGTCGACGACTTTCGCGGCGTACCAGCCGGTCTTCCGCACGGACTTGGCTCTTCTGTCCCAGCCGACCCAGGCGGAGAGACCGCCCGCACACCCGAGAGCCAGTGGAATGCCGGGGAGAATCGCGGGTGCCGGTGAACCGATCGCCACCGAGAACCACGCCACGAGACCGAGCGCTACGGCACAGGCACAGAAAACCGGGATGGCCAGGAGGCTCATGGTGTGAAAACGCTGGGGCAGTACCGCGAATCCGGGCTCCCGCGCGACGGCTGTTTCCGTGGGAAGCCAGGTATCGACCGCGGCTTCGCCGATCTTGCGGCTGTGCCGGAGAGCGATGGCGCACGCGATCGCGGCGGTGAGCAGCCCGACCGCCAGGATGACGTCGACCACGACTTCGGTGCTTTCCGCCCAGTCGGCGACGTCTTTCTCGGTCAGCCCCAAGCCCATTCCGACGCTGACGGCGAGGAAGAGCATGATCCCGCTCGCGGCCACCAAGAAGCAGGCCCGACGCCGGTCCATGAGTGTTTGCACTGAAGGCTGAGCGGCCACGGGAGCTCCCTCGGGGTCGGCGAACACCATGCCGACCAGACTTCCCGGCGCTCCTTCCTGGAGAATACCCCGATTCGCGGCCCGAGCGGAACGCGTCGCGGCCTCACGACAGTCAGTCCGCGGGATCGCCGCGTCGCAGGGCCGGGTCCTCTTGAGTGAAGGTTCGCGCCACACCCGGCCCGCTGGACCGCGTCTCGAACCGGACGGTCACCCGCCCGTGCCCGGCGCCCTGCACCCAGCCGCTCCCGTGCTCTTCATGCACGACATCGTCCCCGGGACGCCAGCCCGAGAACACGACCGGCGCGCGTTCCTTCGCGACCGACGTCTCCCGAGACTTCGGAAACGGGAACGGACAAGGTGAACAGCGGATCCTGATGCGGCACCGAAAGCCCGGAGAATGCGACGCCCGCCAGCCGGACCCCGCCGAACTCCGCCGGGTCGATCAGCAGCCTTTCCGCCATCGAGGCGGCTGGTCGAATTCGCCGGTGGGCGAGGCCATCGTCTCCGAACGCGTCACGGTGCTGAAATCGGTGTCTCGCAGTTTCACCACCTGCGATACCGAACGACGACGCGCCCTTGATCGGCTGATTCCAGGACGCGATGGCCCCGGTGTCTACTCTTTGCAGCTGCACGGAGTGCTAGCTTCGGAAAGAGGGACGATAAACGCGTGAACGATGGCGACAAAACCGCGTGGCGAGCTTGCCGCGCGCCCCGATCGGCGCTGCCCTCACTGACAATCAACGCGATCCATGCGACCGCCGGGATCGTCCGCGCGGCTGACCCATTCCTGCCTGTCTGGGCGCTGTTCGCGGAACTGGATCACCACGGGGCAGACGCGTGGCGGCACGCGGGCCTGATCTGCGCGCAGAAAGTCGTGGCCGGCTCGACGTATCGCAGCAACGCCGAAGGCGCGGATTTGTACTTGCAGCATGCCCAGATCGATGACACGACGCCTCCGCCGCTGGCCGCCGCGTATTCCGTGGTGGCTGCGACCCTGCGCGGAGGCCTCCCGGCCGCACGCCACGTCCTGAGCGAAACCGACCCCGCCGCCACCTGCACGGTCACCCGAGCCCTTTTCGTCCTCGCAGTATTGGCGTCCGGAAGTCCGGCGGCGAAGAAACCACTGCTCTACAACGCGATCTGCGGGGAGTACGTACGTGCGGAGCGCCTTGACCGGAGCGCGATTGCCGCTCTCATGATCCGCCCGCCACACCAGTGGCAGTCCCGGGCATCGTTGTGGTCCTAGCCACTTAGCGAGGACACCCCCGACGTCGCCGCGCCGCGCTCGCGGCCAGCAGCCTTCCTTTGCCCGCACTGCAGCAGATCTTCTGCTCGCGTGAGGCCGAACCAGTGCCCGGTGGCCGAGGAGGTCGTGTGCGACTGCTGGACATCGCCGCCAAACGGCCACACCTGGCACGAGATCGCCCACGCCCTCGGAACCGGCCCCGACGACGCGCGCCTCCGCTTCGCCCCGGAATCGCCCTCGCAAGCAGGGGCCGCCACCCGCGGGTAGGGGGTGCTCCATTGGAGGGACCCCCCACGACGGCGCGGCGATTCACCGGGAAGACTGAGGGCGCCAGGCGGGGGCGAACATAGGTGCGGCGATCGCGGTCATGGCGTCGCGCCCCACCTCCATCGAGGTAGAGGGGCGAAGGGCGGATGGGCTCAGGTTGTCCGGCCACGACCTTCCCCCGCCTGGCGTCCGCCTCGAACACCGGCAGCTCGCGACTCGGTGAATAGCACCGGTGACCACGGTCGCCAACGGCTATGCCAAATCAGCCAGGAGAATCGCCAGGCTTCCCAACGGGATCACGCTGCCGTCGCGCCGGGTGACGGTCTTGGCCAGCTGCCGGATCTCCGCGGCCCTGCCCGCACCGACCTCGTGCCCTGGCAGGGCGGCGGCGTTCAGCCGGGCGAGCCGGACCGCGCCGCGAAGTCGCGCGATCTGCGCACAGTCGCCGGTGCGGGCTGCGATCTTGACCGCGTCGTAGACGCCGGAGGGCAACGGGGGCCGAGCATGCCTGCACCGACATGAGGTTCCACATCTTTGTTGCGTTTCGCGACGGTTCAGCGATACGTCAGGTATGACCAGGCCAGCCGCACCGGAGCCCGTACCCGACGTGGCGCAGTCGCTGCTGCATGCCTGGGCAGCGGAGATCGTCAGCGCGGCGTACTCCGACGCGGTGTCTCTGGAGAATCTCGTCGAGGTATGGCAGCACCGCCGGCGCGCGCTGGACGCGGCGATCGCGGGTGAGATCACCACCGTCAGCGCGCCCGATACACCGGCGTGGCTGCCGGACGAGACCTGGCCACAGCCCTATCATCGGTACATCCAGTGTCATCAGCACGATCTCGGCGAATTCTCCACCTCGCCTCCGCCCAACGCCGCTTGAGTTCCGCGTGCGCGGATCCGTCTGCCAGCGGAGCAGCCCGCGCGCGTTCTGCTCCCACCGCCCTCGCGGGAAGAGCTGACCACGTCTCAGCCCGTACCGCACGCAGCTGTCCATATGGACATAGCCTCGAGTGCGACACACCCGAGGACGTCCGGCTTGAAGGAGCGCCGCCCATCGGTCCGGCTAAACCGGGCCATCGACGGCGCCTGCTCACAAGACCATCAACCTCGGTGACTTCTCCTGGCAGAGAATCTCTTATCAACGAGGGCGAAGGGAACCCCGTTGGCATGCACGCCAACGGGATTGCCTTATGCAACTAGGCAATGTCGCGCGCTCGGGGTCTTCTTCGTGTCGTGAGCCAATCCCGACGGAATTCGTCACGTCCTTTCACCGCTTCAGCAGCCGACTTTCCGGCGAAGGCGAGTGTCCGCGCGGTGGCCAGCCAGCCGGGGGGCGTGCCGACCGGCCACCGCAACACCCATCACGAGGCCACACGCCGGACGCTATGACGTCCCGCACCGGCGATCACCGGATCGGGTGAGAGCGCCAGGCCGTCGAGCCGGGCTGAGCACACGGCGGCGTCGGAGCCCGGCCGGGATGGCGCGGGGGGGGCGGGGCCCCGGTCGCGTTGCGCGTTGCCCGGACGTCGTACCGGCGTGATAGATGGTGGGCATGGATGTCGATCTGGGTGGGTCAAGGCTCGCGGTCTGGGGCGTCGCGCGTGCCGACGTGCGCGGCCGTGGCGAGCCGGGCGCGGGCGAACTCTCTGCCGATGCAGCATGCGAAGACCTGCTGCTGCAGGACCGGACCGGACGATCGACGATCGGCGTCCACCTGAGCCGCGGCGCACGCGCCGACACCCGACGGCATCATGTCCTCGGCACCGGAGCGCCAGCGTCGTGATGCCGCCGCGTCCGATCAGGCCGGTGATCACGTGTCCCTGACCAGTGAGCTCGCCAGCCGCCGAAGCCCGCTCGCCGCGTGGTGCGAGCGAACGTTCGCCGGGACGGCGTCGGTGGTCGAGCAGATCGCGACCGCCGTGCGGGAGGTCCGCCCCATCCGGCCCTCCGGACAGGTTCCGGCACGGTGGTGGGCCGAAGTCGGCGGAGCGTTCGGGCAGCGTGTCGCGGACCTCGTCCAGCCCGCACCGCCGTATTACGCACTGCTCGGACTGATCCAGGCCAAGTGGGCGTCCCCGGCGTGGGCGCACGATCAAGCCGCGCGCTACCCCAGCCACCGCGGCCTCACCGGCGAGCACCGCGCCCGCGCGCTGCATCTCCGGCCGGCCGCCGCGTCCTGGCTGGACCTCGGCGGGCCCGTTGAACCTCGCCTGCCCGGCAACCTGGCTGCCGAGGCGGTATGGGCGGACTTCCTCGAGCGCGGCCGCACCTATCTGGCCCGCCACGCCCCGGCTGGGAGCCTCGGCTCCCCCGGCGCCGAAGCCGGACTGGCCCGCCTGTGCTGGCTGCTGACCGTCTGCGAAGACGTCTACCGCAGCGGGTTCATCGACGACCGCCTGGCCAGGCTCTTCGACGCCGGGCGCCCAACCGTCGAGCAGCTACGAGGTCTGGTCGAGCAGCGCCAGGTCGACGAACTCGTCGCCCTCGCGCGGCTGCTGCATGACCGCGGAACCCTGTGGGAGCTCCGGAAACTCGCCGGCAACCCCGCCCCCGGCACACCGCTCGGAATCGCCGGGCCGACCATCGTGCCGCACTGGGCCGACGCCGACCTCCTCCTCGGCGCGATCGACCCCGACCACGGCATCGACGCCCGCGGCGGGACACTGCTGGACGTCAAGACCGTCGTCAGCGTCCGCGACACCAGCAAAGTCGGCCGCTGGCTCTGGCAAGTACTGCTCTACGCCTGGCTGGACACCGCCGACCTGTACCGGATCCGGCGAGTCGGTTTGCTGCTCGGCCGCCACGGCCAGCTGGTCACCTGGCCCGTCGACGAACTCGCCGACCGCCTCCTCGGCCGCCGCGTCACCGGCGACCACGCCCGCGACGCCTTCCACGACCTCGCCGGCCAGATCATCACCGGCCACGGACTCCCCTGGCCCGTCGCCTGACCGCCCTCCAGCTAGAACCTGACGTACGTCGATCGTCGGCCAGAGCTATCCGCGATGGGCGCCGTCACCTCGGGCCGCATCCTGCGAGCCGCGGCGCAGCGTAATCGTAAGGTCGCGACGTCCAGCTGTCCCGATCTGTGGCCCCTAGGTCGCCGTCGCTGCCGGTTATCCCGCCGGGAGGACCACGGGATTCGGCCCTGCTGGTCAGGGCTATCTCAACTCACCTCGCCGATCCGACCGACCGTCGCCTGCCCGTGGTCCTGGCACAGCCAGTCCTTCTAACGTCCTTGACGAGCGCCACCGATCGCGAACCGGGGCGGCCTCTCTGGCACGAGAGGCCGCCCCTTACAGGTTCCGTCGAGGGTGTCTTGCCTCCACAGCAGGAACACGAGAACGGAACACACATGACGATAGGTGGTGCGCGAGACGAGTTGCCATCGCGCAACGACAGAACGTCGCCTGGGCGCGACGACGAACAAGGGGCGGAATCATCCGCGCCGAACGCCACGACCGTTGACCGCAGCGACGAACGGCGATCCCTGGTCCGGCTCGCCAGCCGGATCCTCGACTCCTGGGGAGCCACAGTCCGCCTGGTGATGATCCTGACCGTCATCATCGGTGGCCTGTGGCTGCTCAACGCCGTTGTCGACCTGGGCCCGATCCGCCTCGGCAAGCCCTGAGCAGCAACCGGAGACGCCCGGCGCCACACGACGCCGGGCCCCTCCCACCACGTTCGGCACGAACGGAGATCAGCGACACCCGTTCCGCAACGACAGCCCACCACCCATACCCCTTCCCTCCCCAGATATGACAGGGCCTGGGCGTGAGCCACCTGGCACTGATCCGAGTGGCAGCCCAGCCAGTCACCGAACCCGAGGACGATAAAGCGATGAGCCAGCCACCACACCTCTACCTAGGACCAGCCATCCAGCGATGGCGGCCGAGCACCCCCGCCGATATCCAGAACGCCATCGACAACGGCGCGCTGGAGGAACGGCACTGGCTCGACATCAAGCGCCAGCTCAACCACGACAAACACGACAAGATCGAACTCGCCCGGGACGCGGCCTCGTTCGCCAACGACGGCGGAGTGCTCCTGATCGGCGTGGACGAAGACAGGCCGACCGGGAAGCTCACCCTGGCGCCGACACGACTGTCAGGGCTGGCGGAAACCGTCGAGCAGATCCTGCACCAGCGCTGTGACCCGCCGCTGTTCGTGCAATGTCATCCGATCCCCGTGTCTCCGGAAGACATGGAGAACGGCTATCTGGTGATCGAGATACCGCCGAGTCCGCTGGCACCGCACATGGTCGACGGCCAGTATCACGGCCGAGGCGACAAGACCAAGCACCGGCTGAACGATGCAGCCGTGGAGCGCCTGTTCGCGATCCGGGCTGCCCGCCAGGTCACCGCCGAGCAGCTGATCGCCGCCGAGATCGCCCGCGACCCCATCGAGGACGACCGCGACCAGGACGTCCGCCTGTACGCGGTCGCCCACCCGATCGCCAGCCCTCCCGAGCTACTCACCCCGCACCTGGTGGGCGATGAATTGCAAAGCCTCGTCACCCGCGCCGCGATGACCCCCCATACAGGAAGTTGGCTGCAATCCCTTCACCAGTACAACCAGCCACGGGCGGCCGGGCGCGGTTGGCACACCTACGACCTGCACTCCCGCATCCTCTCGCCCAACGCCGTCGGCAAAAACCGCCCACAAGCCGACCTGGAAATCTCCGACAACGGCTCCATCGCACTCTTCGCCTCAGCACTGGTCGGTGCCACCGCTATCGGTTTCGCACGGGATGTCCGTCAGCGCTACGTCTACACCGCAGAAGCCGTCGGACTGGTCCGCGCCTTGGTCACCCTCGCCGGCGAGGTCGGAACCACGTTCGGATACCGGGGTCAGTGGGAGATCGCTGTCGGATTGACCAACCTCAACGGGCTCGTCCACAACAGCACACCGTCTCTGGGTGAGCCCGACCAGCTTCTGCGATACAGCGCAAGCCGATACGTGCAAGGAACGTCAGCCGGGACAGGTGAGCTGCAGGAAGCCCCAGGGCCTGTGGTGAGCAGGCTGATGTACAAGTTCGTGCGAGCGTTGGGAGCAGAGCAATTCTTCGCCGACGTCTTCGCGCGTGACGGGAAGGATCGGCAGCCCACCTGATCCGGCGGCCTCCGACCGTCAAGCTGATGCTTTCCAAATCGTTCACGCAATGACGCCTCGGCCAAGCGAGCTGGGGTGGATCCTGCTCGCGAGCGCCTCCGAAGCGGGTTAACGATAGCCCTCGCCCTTGCAACCCGATACCTGCCGCTCCGCTGCGCGGCACCCGGCCTGACGACGCCGTTCACCGCCATCCGGGTGTACCCGCCCCACACCCACACCCACAGCGAACAGGACCATCACCTGGCCACCCGAGTCAGCCGCGTTCCCGGCTACGCCCTCGTCCCCGCCCGGCGCGACCGATACAGCGCCCAGGCTGAACTGCCGCTCACCATGTCAACCACCCTCCCCACACTGGCAAGTCGCCGAGGGCACCGTGGTTCAGCCTGGCTCAGGCCGGAATCTCTGGCTCAGGCTGGAATTTCCTGGCGCAGCTCGGCGACAACGGCGCCGCAGGCCACGCACTCCTTCACGTGATGACCGACCCGCGTGCCCTCCCGCCTCCCCAGCCCGTCCCGGACCCATGCGCCCAGCTTTCCCGCCGTCGCGAGACAGCCTCGCGAACGCTCGTCAGGTTCGGGCACGTGCATCTGAAGGTATGCCTGCCGCAGGCGCTCACGCGCCCGGCAGGCCAGGGCGGACACCGCGTTCGGGGTCAGCCCCATCACTGGGGCGATCTGGAGGGGTGTCAGCTGCTCGACGTCGAGGTGCCACAGCACTTCCTGGTGCCGCTGCGTGAGGCGGACGAACGCGCGCGCGGCGAGCAAGCGCTCCAAATCGGCCAGAGCGGTGTCCCGGAACGGCTGGGTGATCGTGCCCGGGTTGCCCGAGTCGATCGCGGTGGTCTCGACGTCCTCGGTGAAGGTGATCCTGCGGTCCCGGCGTGTCTTGTCGTAGGCGATATGCCGCAAGGTCGTGAGCAGGTACGCGCGAACCTTGGCGTCCTCAGGACCGCAGTCCCCACCCCGCAGGATGTCGAACACCCGGAGGAATGCCTCGGAGACCAGGTCGTGGGCATCGTGCTCCGAGCAGGCCAGCTGCCCCGCCAGATGGTGCGCCGAGGCGCGATGCCGCGCATACAGGACGCCGAAGGCGGCCGCGCTCGTGGCGGTCTTTCCGTGGCGCACGGCCCGCAGCAGTTCGGGGTCGGTCCACTCCGCGGAGGGCGCCCCGGCCACGACGACGGCCGCGGTGGCTCGCGGCCGATTCCGGGAGTTGCTGCGCCGGTCACCGGTTCGGTGGAACCGGATGCCGGTGGACGGCCGCTTGCTGGGCAACACGGTGGTGGGCACGACTGACTCCCCGCTGGACGTGATCACGACGTGGGTGCGGGGTACCGGCCGGCTACCACCGCGAATATAAAGTCCTAGGACTTTGAGAATTGCATGTCGGGGCCCTGATGCGCAATAGTCCTAGGACTTTGGTTCTCCGGCGGCGTGGAAGGGCTGACGTGGTGGTGAAGAAGCCGACGTACGAGGTGATCGCGGCGGAGCTGCGGGACTCGATTGTCGACGGCACGTACCAGCCGGGCGACATGCTGCCTCCGCTCAGCCAGCTCACCCGCCAGTTCGACGCGTCGAAAGAGACAGTCCAGCGTGCGGTGCGGGAGTTGATCGCGGAGGGCCTGGTCGCGACGAGGCGCGGGGTGGGTGGCGGCACGGTGGTGACGACCGCGCCCGTGCGCGAGGTGATCGTGCGGGAGCGCAAGATCTTCCGGGACGAGCGGGGATACTTCTTCGACCTGGCGGCACAGTCCTGGGTCGCTGTTCGTGAGCCACAGGTCCGGACAGCGCCACCCCCAGCCGATCTCGCCGTGCTACTGGGGACCACACCGGGCCAGCCGGTCGTCATCCGCGATCGCGTGATGGGCGACCCCGACACCAGTCAGGTGCACCACGTCTCCCTCAGCTACCTGCCACCGTGGCTGGTCGACGAACTCCCTGTCATCGCGGAAGCCGAGACCGGGCCAGGCGGGATCCTCGACCGGATGGAGGAGCACCTGCAGGCGGAGCTGGACATGGAGGAGCGAGTCGGCGCCCGCCCGCCGTCCGCGCGCGAGCGCGAACTATGGGCCCTCCCGCCCAGTGCGCCGATGCTGCGACTGCGGCGGATCGCCCGCAGCCCGGACGGACGGATCTGCGAGGTCAACGAGACCGCGTTGCCAGGCCACCTGTACGAGATCGGCTACGCGCTCGAGCGCACGGACACACCGGACCGGTGACTCGTCCAGCCCAGAAGAACACGACGACGTGCGTGGGCCGACACCGGCCCTGCCAAACAGGTACGCGACGATGGGAGCGGAGACAATGGCTGCCGCACGGCCACAGAAGGGCTCCCCGCATGACCGAGGCTGAACTTGCCGAACTGTTCGCGGGGGCCTCCGCGCGGATCGAACACGGGCAGCCACTCGCGACCCAGGTCACGGCCGTGCAGTTACTGCTCGGAGCAGTCCGGGAGGATCCGCGGTACACCCTGCAGGCCAGGGACTTCCTGACCGCACAGGTGGCGCTGGGGGTGCACCCAGAGCACCTCGTCACCGAAATCACCAAAGCGCTCGCGCAGCTGCCTGAGCCCCGCTGATCGCGGCAGCATCCACATCTCGACTCTCTGTCCACGTCGGCAACCGATCTGGATGTCGGCTGCAAGCGTTGGCGCAGGGACCGCGCGTAGGCCGGTGTCACCGGTTCCATCGTGTTGGCTTCCCACGTCCGCTGTGTCTCCGCGGCGCGCACTTCCCTCAGCGTTGTCGGTTCCGCCTGCCGTTGGCGCGGGCTGGAACAGTGCTCGATCACGCGAATTCTGATGCCTCGAGCATGTGAGTGCACCGTTCTGGAGCTCCGAGTGTCATGCCGTCCGGCAGTTGCTGTCCTGCCCAGAACGCTCCCGCCGCCGCAGTGTCGGTGATCGCCGTGGTCGACCATCGGTAGCCCTGGCCGCGGACCAGCGCGGCGGTCACCAGCACGGTCCCGATACCCCGCCGCAAGTAGGCGTCGTCGACGCGGACTTGTTCCACGACCCCGACCTTGCACGCACCGCACATCTGCATGTCGAGATCGGCGATGGTGACATCCCGTAGCTGAAGCATGATCTGCTCGATTCCGGCGAGCACGAACGGAGGCCGCACGGCCAGCTGCAGTCCGGATGACGTCGCCGGCATCCCGTCTCGCGGCCGGAGATCGACTTCGAGCCACTCCGCCCGAGGAAGGCCCAACCGGACACACAACTCGCACCGGCCGGTCGGCAGATCCAGCGCCTGATTCCCGCCGCGGCCGCGCCCGGCGACGTCGAGGTCGTGCCCGTTGAGGCACCGCCCATGCCACAGCGCAGGCCGCACGACATAGTCGCCGACTGCGATCGGGTCAGGATCGGGCACAGCGGGCATGCCCGGAGTATGCGCTCCGCTCCCGCCACCTCCACACCAGGGTCAACCTAGGTTCGGTTCGGTACCAGACACTTCGTAACGACCGAACGTCACCCGCTGCGCAACCTGTGCCGCCGGCCGAAATGACGTGTTCCGCGCACGGTCGCCGGATCACGAGAACGCCTGGATGCGTGACGGCGCACGGCAGCCAGCCCCGTGCCCCAGCGCCCCCGGCGAGCCTCACCCCTACACCGACCCGACTTCGACCGCGGCCGCCGTCCCTAGTGTCACCGCGCCTTGACCGACCGCTCACCCTGCGATACGAGAGTGCCTTTTCCCCGTAGCATGCGTCACCGTGGCCAACTCGACGACCGTGCTCTCCCACAGTTTCGACGGGACCTTCTACCGCATCCGTACGACGTCGTTCGATGTCCGCTACATCATCGGTGACCGTGAAGATCCCGAGCAGGCAGAGAACATCGATGTCGAGGTGCGCTTGCCCGACGGCTCACGGTGGAGCGCGACGATGTTCACCGTCGCCGAAGTGGAACGACTCATGAAACAGTGGGCGCAGACCGGAGAGTGCGGGGGCGGCAGCTATTTCGGGTGCTCCGACGGCGTCATCGTCCGCGAACCGGGCGTCAGCTTCATGACCGAGGTACTCATCGGACTCCACGATGACGAAGACAACCTCACAGGTCTCCTCAAACCACTCGGCAACGAGTAGTTCTCGGCACGAGGACCGCGCGGCACCGTTCGACCAGCGGCATGAGAGTGCGTCGGCGGGCGCTCGCGGTGCGGCGGCTGTCACCCGCCTTGGCCGACGTCGATGGTCAACAATCCAGGTCAGGTAGCGGATTCACTCTCAGCGGCTACGGGCAGCCGGTAGTGCTCACTGTCGCGGTGTCGTGATGCGGTGAGGCGTCGGAAGGCGAGCCGTCGGGTGATCACCCATTCGTCAGCTGACCGTACGGCAGCCAAGTCTCCGGCGTGGGCCGGGTCGCCTGCCGCCGAATTTCTCCTTCTGAAGTTCTTCTACGTACGGAGAAGTCGTAGCGGCCGTGTGCCGCGCGGCGAACTGATCAACGCAGGCCAGCCCGTGCCAAGCCGCCATCAGATCCCCGTCCCGCACGAGCTCCTGCAACCAGCTTTCTTCCTCTGACGTGGGATTCCAGTGCGAGATCACGTACAAAGTGCCGACATCCAGTGGGGGCCGGCGAACTGCCTCTTGGGAGACTCTTTGAACTCGGCTTTCTGCCTAGCTGTCACCGGCTCGGTAGTACCTCTTGACCCTGATAGACCGCATCATGTGCAACTTTTGCCGCGCCTCGCTCAAGTATGTCGACCCCGCCATCACCCCGCGAAGGCGTGATCCAGCCCGAGCACGGGCGTTCTCGGTTGATGAACATCGCCACAACATCTTGCCGCGCACATGGACCTGGAATTCGAGAACTCGGAGTCAGTATTCGTGCCGTAGGCTGGCGGGGGTCAGTGGACGACTCAGGGGGTACCATCGTGGCGGGTAAAAGGATCGCGCTCATCGTCGCCACGGACCGCCATTACGATCCAACCTTTCAGACGTTGCGTGCACCGGCTCAGGACGCCACGTCGCTTGCCGAGGTACTCACAGAAACGCCGCAGTACGGTTATGAGGTAACGGTCCTGCACAACGAGCCGGCAGCACAGGTCACCAGATCGATCGAGCGCATGCTGCTCGGATTGCGTCGGGACGATGTCTTTCTGCTCTACTTCTCGGGACACGGCATCAAAGACGACGCGGGCAACCTGTACCTGGCCACGATCGATTCCGAACATCTTCTGCCAAGCTCCACCATGGTGGCCGCCCAGTTCGTTCGTTCACAACTGGATCAAAGTCGATGCGGACGCAAAATCGTCCTGCTGGACTGCTGTTTCGGTGGCGCGTTCCCCGAAGGCCAGCTGCCACGGGGTAAACATCGCGTCGAGGTGCTGGACCAGCTGACTGGACGAGGATGCGCAATACTGACCGCGTCCACCGCGCTGGAATTTGCCTACGAACCCGACGGTGCCGATGGGCCGCTCGTGTCCGGTGAACCGACTCGCTCCTACTTCACATCGGCGCTGGTCGACGGACTGCAGACGGGTGCGGCCGACCTGGACGGCGACGGCTGGATCGACTCCGATGAACTGCACCGCTACATAGCCGACGAACTGCACGTCACCAACCCTCGCCAGAACCCCAGTTACGACTGCAAGTTCAGCGGTCGCCTCGTGGTGGCATCCAATCCATGCGGGCCGCGTCTGGGCTACGGCCTTCCGGACGAGATCGCTTTGCCGTTACGGAGCCCGCTGTCTGGGATTCGGGTCGCGGTTGCCCACTACTTACTGGAGTTGGCTTCCGGTGACAACGTGGCGCTCTCGCTTCATGCGCAGCAAGCATTAGCACAGTTAGCACTGGACACGAATCCCGAGGTGCGAGCTGCGGCCGCGACCTTCCTCGATAATCGGGTATCCCGACCCTGGTTTGCAATGGAAGGTGAGAGAACCAGCGGCACGCACATGGAAGCCATCCAAGTCGCCACCCAGCAGACTGGCCGTTTCGAATTCCTTGCCAACTTCATGGTAAATCTCAACCGGCGCAATCAGATGCTCGTGCATCGGCAGCTCAAGATGCTTGAGTCTCTCGAATCCAGGGAGGAGAACCCGGATAAGTTAGCAGACTTATTCAAGTTAGACCATCTTCTAACTCGAGCTCAGCGCAACCTTCAAAACATCCTCATTCTAGCCGATGCCGATTCACAAGACCGAAATTGGTCAAATGAATCCGTTTCGTTTTCTGTCATCGACGTCATTCAGGCTGCCATGGCAGAAATCGAGCACTACGCTCGCGTATCCTGGAGTTCTTTGCCCCAGAAGGACGTCCTCACCTGCAACACCGAAGACCTTACCCACATGATCGCAGAACTGCTGGACAACGCCACAGCCTTCTCCGCCCCAGAGTCACGCGTGACCGTGTGCGCTGAGTATACCGAATCCGGAGGGTTAGCCATCCAGATCATGGATCGCGGAATCGGGTTGACCCCGGACGATCTAACACTACTCAACCAGCGGTTGGCCAATCCCCTCGAGTTCGACCAAAGCGACGCGCAGCGATTGGGCCTGTACGTGGTGGCGCGGCTCGCCCACCGCCATAAGATCCAAGTACAGCTACAAACGAACGGTGCCCTTAATCAAGGAATTACAGCACTAATAATTCTCCCTGACTCTATGATTTCGCGAAGACAGGAAAATGAGATGAAGCACCAGGAGGGGAGCGCGTAAGGCACGAAGCGAGCACTGCGAACCAGCAGTGCAACCCCATTGTTAATCGACTTAAGACCTGACCGGCGACGTGTGACTCGAGGGGCTCTCGCCGACAATCCCGAGCGGCGGCAACCCGGCAGCTGCTAGCGTCATTGCTCCGGGGACACATACAGAACCTCGGCATCGGTCCACCGATCTGCAGGACGAGATCGGAACCCGGGAACTCGTCCGCATCGACGACCGAGGCGGACCTGGGCTCGAACGCACCCGCAGTCGCATTGCGCGCAGCGAAAAGGGATATACCATCATCTGGGTGTCCAGGAGCAACGCCATTGCGGAGCGCTGCGTCGTCCCAGCTGCTGCCGACGGCCGCGACGACCCATTGGTGACCGCGTAAGCAGGATGACCAGCAGCCAGGTAGGCGCTGGACGGCTTGCCGGACGGCGAAGCCGGGACGTCTGTAGCGTTAGTCCGCCTCCAACTCCAGCGTTCTTGCGAAGGCTTCGATCGCGCGCGCCTGCTCTTCGGCGCTCCCTCCAGTCAGCTCCAGCTTATTGCCACCGACCTCCACCACCACGCGTCGGTCCTTATCGCGGGTCACCCAGGTCCGCAGCACCTGACAGACCCCGGTGACAAGAGCGGTCAGCACCGCGGAACCACCCAGGCTGACAACCATCGCCCCGATGTCGACCCCAGTACCCTTCGCGCCGTCGGGAACCACGACCTCGGGTAGGCCGACATCCGCGACGTCCAGCTCTAATATTGCCCTCCGAAGCTTCCGCGTCTCCGCCTCAAGCTCCTCATCCCCAGACATCCGGACCAGCAACGTCGTCATACGCCCCCCTCAACCGGCTATCCATGCATGATAGTCGCCGACACCGCCAAAACCGATCATCGATTCGACTACTTTCCTTCTTGATCGCGCTGGCTCCCAAAGGCCCAGCTACTTCTACCGGGACGGCTCGGCCTCACCGAGATCAAGGCGGCGCCGCCGTTGCGCATTGGAGCTGGCCGACGCGGTGATCGGCCTCGGCCATGCCGAAGGCCTGACCCAAGGGGTGGCCGACGCATAGGTCAAGATCAACCTTAACCCTGAGAAAATCAAGTTCTGCCCCTCCCAATGTGGCTGCCGGCCACTGTCACCGGTCGCTCATCGGCATGAGCGTGCGAATGGAGAGCTCGTTCTCTTCGAGATGTGGATTTTTAGCGGAGAGTGGTTGTCTTACCGATCATGCTGCTCGTCCTCCTCTACCTGTCCGGTAGTCAGTTCGAGGGCGAACCGGCGTGCG
>NZ_JPLW01000001.1:1785450-2111476 GCF_000754115.1 Amycolatopsis sp. MJM2582 | reverse complement strand
TGGATTCACGTGGTGGTTGCAACACGCATTGTTTGTTGGTTGAACAGTAGTGCTTCGAGGGCTTCGGTGGGTGTGTGCCAGTCGAGGGTTTGGCGGGGGCGTCCGTTGAGTTCGGTGGCGACGCGGGCGAGGTCTGCGGCGGTGTGCTGGGTGAGGTCGGTGCCTTTGGGGAAGTATTGGCGGAGCAGGCCGTTGGTGTTCTCGTTGGTGCCGCGTTGCCAGGGTGCGTGCGGGTCGCAGAAGTAGATGTCCATTCCGGTGGCCAGGGTGATCTGCTGGTGGTGGGCCATTTCTTTGCCCTGGTCCCAGGTCAGGGATTTGACCAGCAGGGGTGGCAGGGTGTGGATGATCTCGGTCATGGCGGTGGCGACGGTGGCGGCGTCTCTGCTGTGGGGCAGGTGCAGCAGCATCACGAACCGGGTGGTGCGTTCGACCAGGGTCCCGATCGCGGATTTGTTGTCCTTGCCCAGGATCAGGTCGCCTTCCCAGTGGCCGGGGACGGCGCGGTCGGCGGCCTCGGCGGGGCGTTCGCTGATGTTGACCATGTCCTTGATCCCGCCGGGGGTGCGTTCCCGGCGGGCCTGGGCCTGCCGGCGGGGCATCCGCAGCGCCCGCCCGGTCCGCAGTGCCTGGGTGAGTTCACGGCGCAACGCGCCCCGGCCCTGGACATACAGTGCTTGGTAGATCGTTTCGTGTGACACCCGCATCTCCGGCTGGTCGGGGAACTCCAGCACCAGTCTCCGCGCGATCTGACGCGGGGACCACTTGCGGTCCAGCCTGTCCTGCACCACCTGACGCAACACCGGGTCCGCGGCCAGTTTCGCGGTCTTCGGGCGGGTCGCGCGTTCCTCGGCCGCGTGCTGGGCACTGACAGCCCGATACACACCCGACCGGCCGGTGTTACGGGCCAGCTCGCGAGACACCGTCGAGGCCGGGCGGCCGATCGCCCGCCCGATCGCCCGGGGCCCCAGCCCCGCCGCGGTCAGACAGGCGATCTCTTCCCGCTCGGCCAGACTCAACCGGACCGGCCCAGGCCGACAAGGTGCGTTACCGATCACCCCGCCAGCCTGCCGGAACAACCGCACCCCCGTCGTCGGGGACAACCCCACCGCCCGCGCCGCCGGCTTCGCCGCCACCCCCGCACGAACCTGATCCCAAAACCCCACCCGCACCGACCGCGGCAACCACCGAAACACCCGCACAACCCGCCCCTTCCCAGCAGACGGTGTTGCAACAACCCCATGACTCCGAGAGGCCTTCACGGACTGGGACACCCAGGCGTGGCGTGAGCGAAGGCGTGACTCACGTGATCGAGGACGTGACTCGCGTGATTGGAGGCCGCACTCGAGGTGTTCCGCCGCCGATCACGCGAGTTCCGGCTTCAATCACGTGAGTTGCGGCTTCAATCACGTGAGTGCGGTGCCACGGCGCCGGTGGTAATGCCACGTCACCGCCGCGAGCAGCGGTCCCCAAAGCACCAACGGCGCGTAGAGGACGACGACCAGCCAGTACGCCCAGGGCTCGCCCGCCATTTCACCGATGAAGGTCGTGTACACGAAGAAGCCTCCGTAGACCGTCGTGGCCAGTGCGCCGAGCGAGGAGACGACCACCACCTTGCGAGCGGAAACGGGTTTGCCGCCGACGAAAGGAAGCCATCTCGGCCAGGTCTCACCCCACGGCTGGATGAGACCGAGCGCCAGGAAGGCGACGGCTTCCGAAAACACGGCGAGGAACACGAGATAGAGCGAGCCCCAGCCGGGAGTGTTCAAGCTGTCCAATTCGGACTGAGCCAGCCCGAACGGGATCCCGACCGCGAGCCCCAGCCGCCAAAGGCCGGACGGGACGTTCACCAGTGCGACGGTGTGCGCCGACCACTTCGCCCATCCGGGCACTCCTGGAACGCTGCGAAACGCTGTGCTGTCCATAGCTTGAAGCCTCGTCGGACGCGCTTCGCGGCGGTTCCCTCCGGTGGTGCTTCGGGCTCCCCCACGAGAGGGGAACGCACCTGACTCGTGAGTGGTAAAGACGGTTCTAGCCGTCCTTACCACTCACGAGCGTTTGGGCGTTTCGCCGGACACCTGGCGCCCGACGGACTAGCTTCACCCCCGTGGCGACCCCGAACGACTACCGCGCCATCGCGCGCAAGACCGACCGTCCGATGTGGATCTGGGCGGGCTGCGCGCTGGTCAGTGCGCTGCTGCTGTTCGGTGTCGGCATCGTCGTCGCGATCACCGTGCTGAACCGGGACGACGAGCCCGAAGCCGAGCTCCCCGCGACCTGGCCGTCCAAGTCCGGGCAGGCGCTCCGCCCGGTCACGATGCCGACGGGCGAGATGGTGGCCGCGCTGACGGACGAAACCGCCGCGCAGGTGCTGTGCCAGGCGATCCCGGAGCAGCGCTGGGAGGAGATCCTCGGCGGCCGCACGCTTCGCGAGGCCGGCCGGTCCTGCCACGCGGTCACCGCGCAGCTCGACGTCAGCGCGCAGATGGCGCCGGCGCTGCCGGACGACACGAGCCGCGGGCTGCCCACGAGGACCACGGTCGCGGGCAAGCTCGCGGTCATCGCCACGAACGAGGACGGCACCAGCCTGAGCGTCGAACTCGTCGAGGTCGCGCCGCACAACGGCGCCTCGCCCGTGCTGCATGTCTCGATCCGCGGCAGGACCGTGAAGAGCCCGGAAACCGAGAAGAAGGCGAGGGCGCTCGCCGAAGCGCTGATCGCCGGTGCGATGCCGCCGGGACCGAAGTTGCCGAAAATCGGCGAGGACGGCGAGATCCCGCTGGAGAAGACCGAACCCGGCCCGATCAAGGACAAGCCGCTGCCGGTGATCTCCTGGCTGCTGTGCGGTGAACTCGGCCGCGCGCTCGGCGTGCCCATCGACACCGCGAAGCCGAACTTCTTCGCCTCGTGCGAGTTGAACGGCGTGACCGCGGACTACAGCGAGTTGTCCACCGCCGTCGCCCCGACCACGACCGTCGCCGGGCTGCCTGCCCAAGTCGACGGACGAGGCGTCGTCGTGCAGCTCACCGACGATCCGGCCGGGCAGACGCTCAGGTTCAAGGGCACCGGCGACCTCGTGGCACTCGCCGAGAAGGTGGTGCCGCCGCTGCTCGGCCGTTAGGCGCGGTAGTTCGACAAGAGGTCGCCGAGCAGCGTCTCGTACGCCGTCCGCTCGAAGCGGGCGCCGGTGAACCGGTACTCCTCCGGGTCGTCGAACGGCTCGTAGTCGGTTTGCCAGCCGAAGGCCCGCCACTCGACCACGTCGTCACCGAAGACGACCTCGACGCTGTAAGCACCGCAGCCGAGATCGCCGCACAGCGGACACACCAGCAGCGCGACCCGGCCGTCGTCGAAATCGCCCGGCAAGCCGCCGAGGAGACGGCGAAGCGTACCGACCGCCGCCTCCCGCCACAGC
Source organism: Amycolatopsis sp. MJM2582 (assembly GCF_000754115.1). Taxonomy (NCBI): domain Bacteria; kingdom Bacillati; phylum Actinomycetota; class Actinomycetes; order Pseudonocardiales; family Pseudonocardiaceae; genus Amycolatopsis; species Amycolatopsis sp. MJM2582. The sequence goes on along the minus strand of NZ_JPLW01000001.1, from coordinate 2,108,061 downwards.
TCGTCGTCCAGGAACAGCGGCGTCCGCTGCTCAGCGGGAACCATCGAGCGCAGCGCGACGCCGTCGATCGTCCAGTCGAGGAACCCGGTCCCCGACGGTTCGACGCCGAGCCGATTCACACCCGCTCCCGCTTCAGCACGCGCAGTCCGTTCCCGAACCGCCGCACCGGCAGGCTCACCCCGCCACGCCGGATCAGCACGACGGCGCACACCACTGCGGCGAGCGCCGAAATCGCGCCGCCGATGTAGAACGGCGAGCGGCCGCCGAAGGCGTCGGCCATCCAGCCCGTCATCGGGCCGCCGATGGGGTTGCCGCCGATCAGCACCAGCACGTACAGGCCCATCACCCGGCCGCGCATCTCCGGGCTGACCGCGGTCTGCACGAGCGCGTTCGCCGTGTTCAGGAAGGTGATCGTGGCGAAGCCGAGCGGGATCAGCGCGAGCCCGAAGGTCAGGTACGTCGGCATGAACGCGGTGATCACCTCGAACGCGCCGAGCAGGAACGCCGAGACCAGCAGCAGCCGCACGCGCGGACCGCCGCGGCTGTTGCGACGGGCCGACATCAGCGCGCCGGTGAAGGTGCCGACGGCGACCAGCGTCGACAGCAGGCCATAGCCGTCGGCGTTGGTGTGGAAGACGTTGGCGGCGACGATCGGCAGCGACGTGAAGTACGTGATGCCGAACGTGCTCACGAAGAACACCAGCACCATCACGGTCATCAGGTCACTGCGCCGCCGGACGTACCGCAGCCCCTCGACGAGCTGCCCCTTCTCGCGCGGGATGGCCGGGCCGCGGAAGAGCTTGTCCGGGTTCATCAGCACCAGCGCGGCGATGACGGCGCCCGTGCTCACCGCGTTCGCCATGAACAGCCAGCCGGTGCCGACCCAGGTGATCGCGAAACCCGCGATGGCCGGGCCGACGATCCGGGCCATGTTGAAGATCGACGAGTTGAGCGCGACGGCGTTGGTGACCTTGTCCCTGCCCACCATCTCGGCGACGAACGACTGCCGCGCGGGCACCTCCAGCGAGGCCGTCACACCGAGGGTGAAACAGAGGAGGTACACGTGCCAAAGCGCCGCGATCCCGCTCAGGTCGAGGGCACCGAGGATCACCGCCTGCGTGAGCACGGCGATCTGGATACCGATCAGCAGCCGTCGTTTGTCGACGCGGTCGGCCAGCACACCCGCCCACAGCGAGAGGAACAGCGTCGGCGCGAACTGCAGCGCGACCGCGATGCCGAGCGCGATCGGGTCGTTGCCGCTGAGGGTGAACACCAGCCAGTCCTGCGCGATGCGCTGCATCCAGGTGCCGATGTTCGAGATGACCTGGCCGGTGAAGAAGAGCCGGTAGTTGCGGACCTTCAGCGAGGAGAACATGCTCCCGCGCGGCTTCTCGCGCGCGGGAGGTGGCGGTGGTGCGGGTTCCCGGGTAACGGTGGTCTTGGAAGGACACTGTGTTTCGCTACCCGTGGTCGTCACCGCTGTTAGTTCCCCGCCATCCTGTCGATGATCTCGGAGGCGCGAGAGAGCACTTCGCGTTCTTCGGCGCTCAACTCCGCCAATTGCTTGTCCAGCCAGATCTCCCGCGCGGTGATCTGCTCGATCACGTAGGCCCGGCCGCGATCGGACAGTTCGACGATGGCCTGGCGGCCGTCCGTCGGATGCGGCCTGCGCTCGACGTAACCCATCTCCTCGAGCGCGGCGATCACCCTCGTCATCGAAGGTGGCTGGACACCTTCCTTCGCGGCGAGCTGGCCAGGGGTCAGCGCACCGCATTTGTGCAACGTCGACAACGCGGACACCTGGGTCAGCGAGATGCCGTCACCGGCACGCTGGGCCCGTAGCCGTCGATTGAGCCGCACCACCGCGAGACGCAGGCGGCTCGCCAGTGAGCGCTCGTGCGTGTCTCCGGACATATAGTTAGCATACCTCACGATCGGATCATCGGCCCGTGAGATCGCCCACGGATGACATAACCGCTGGTCAGTTGAACGCGGCCTGGATCGGCCCGACCGCGAAATAGGCCACGAACATCGCCGCGATACCCCACATCAGCGGGTGCACGCCCTTGGCCTTGCCGGTGACCGCGCGGATGACGACGTAGCTGACGAAGCCGGCGCCGATGCCGTTGGCGATCGAGTAGGTGAACGGCATGACCACGATCGTCAGGAACGCGGGCAGCGCGACGGTGAAGTCGGAGAAGTCGATCTCCTTGACCTGACTCATCATCAGCGCGCCGACGACGACCAGCGCCGGAGCGGCGGCCTCGACCGGGACGACCTGATACAGCGGGGTCAGGAACATGGCCGCGATGAACAGCACGCCGGTGACGACGTTCGCGAGCCCGGTCCTGGCGCCCTCGGCGATACCGGACGCGGATTCGACGAAGACGGTGTTCGAACTCGACGACGCGAAGCCGCCCGCCACCGCGGCGGTGCCGTCGACGAACAGCGCCTTGCCGACGTTCGGGAGCTTGCCGTCCGCCGGGAGCAGCCCGCCCTCCTTCGCCAGGCCGGTCATCGAGCCCATGGTGTCGAAGAAGTCCGCCAGCACCAGCGTGAACACCAGCAGCACGACGGTGATGATCGGCAGCCGCGTCCAGGCGCCGAAGGAGATCTCGCCGACCAGCGAGAGGTCCGGCAGGCCCAGGACCTGATCCGGCAGCGCCGGGTAGCCGAGGTTCCAGCCCAGCGGGTTCACGCCCTTGGAGGGGCCGACCTTGGTGATCGCCTCGACGACGATCGCCAGCACGGTCGACGCGAGCACACCGATCAGGATCGCGCCCTTGACCCGCTTCGCCACCAGGATGCCGGTGACCAGCAGGCCGACGACGAACACCAGCGTCGGCCACGAGGCGATCGAACCGTTGATGCCCAGCCCGACCGGCACGGTCGTCTTCGCGTCGTCCGGCACGCGGCGGACGAAACCGGCGTCGACCAGGCCGATCAGGCAGATGAACAGGCCGATGCCGACCGCGATCGCGGATTTCAGCGGCGGCGGCACGGCGTTGAACACCGCCGTCCGGATGCCGGCGAACACCAGCAGGACGATGACCAGGCCTTCGATCACCACCAGGCCCATCGCCTCCGGCCAGGTCATCTGGGAGGCGAAGGTGACCGCGATCAGGCTGTTGATGCCGAGGCCGGTGGCGATGGCGAACGGGTAGTTCGCGACCAGGCCCATGATGATCGTCAGCACGCCGGCGACCAGCGCGGTCACCGCGGCGACCTGCGGCACGGGGAGGATGTTGCCGAGGACGTCCTTGTGCGCGCCCGCGTCTTCGGCGGAGAAACTGCCGAGGATCAGCGGGTTCAGCACCACGATGTAGGCCATCGTGAAGAAGGTGACGATCCCGCCGCGGATCTCCCGCCCCGGTGTCGAGCCGCGCTCGCTGATCTTGAAGAACCGGTCCAGTGTGGACCGGGTGCGCTGCTCCGCCATCGCGTACCACCCTTCGCCCGTTGCCGGGTACCCTTCCCCACGTGGGCGAATCGATCAATTCCGGGGAAGTAAACGGTTCATTGCGGCCAACGCCGGAGCTGCCGAAGCGGCTGACCGACCTGACGCCGGTCGTGATCGTAGGTACCTCGCTCTGGGCGGTCGCGACCGTGGTCCTGTTCTTTGTGACCGACGGCATCTGGGTGCAGACGGCGTTCTCCGGCGTCGTGCTCGGCTTCATCGGGCTCGCGATCATCGCCTGGCAGCGCGCCGCCGCCCGCCGGGGCTCGAAGAGCGCCCAGCGCCTCTAAGGACCGCATTCAGAGGACGAAACGCGGTCAGTTCAGGAGGGCCGAGGGCGAGGGGTCGTCGAGCAGGGCCGTCAGGACGTGACGGTCGGCCCAACGGTCTGTGGCCCAGGCGAAGGCCCGGCCGAGGCCCTCCGGAGTGTCGGCGGCGTGCAGCCTGCCGTCGGACCACCAGGCGACCTCGTGTTCCGCGTCCTCGAAGGTCACCGTCAGCGCCTCGTGCAGCAGCACGCCACCCTCGGGCAATTCGACGCCCAGCTGATCGGCGGCCAGCCGGAGCGCGGACAGCTCCGTCCACGGCACGTACTCGCCGTCTTCGGTGACCTTGGCGTCGAGACCGCTCGCCACCGGCAGGTCCAGCAGTTCCGCCAGCGCGGCGGCGCCGCTCGCCGAGACGACCATCCGCTCCGGCGGCAGCACGGCCGCGAACCACGGCACGTCGAGCACGACGGCGTCGCGAGCATCGACGGCCGAGCCGTCCGCGGCGCGGACCCGGTCCGGCGCGGGAACGTCCACTGTGTACTCGGCGAGGGCCGCGTGCGCGCGGGAAGCGAGCCCGGGGCTCACCTTGCGCTCGGGATCCCCGAGCCGATCCAAGAGATCCTCGACGTCTTCGGCATCCGCGCCCAGCTCCGTCCGGACACCGGCGGCGAGCAGGATCTCCTTGCTCAGCCCCGAATCCGGGACGACGTCGTAGAGCCCGGCCAGCGCCGACGCTTCCGGCATCCGCCAGTCGAGCGGGGCGTGCCCGTCCAGCAACGCGTACCGCGCGAGCCACCAGCCGGTGTGCCCGCCGGGTTCGGTGAGGGCCCGCCAGGTCTCGGGACGCGCCGCGAGCAGGCGCAGCGCCTCCGGCCAGGCGTCGTCACCGACGAGGTCGAGGTCCCGCACGGCGAGCACCCGTGACGGTGGCCGTTCCCGGGAGTCCCACCACTCGTGTTCCTCGGGCAGCCCGTGTTCGGGTTCGAGGGGTTCGTCGTCGGTGACGATCGCGAACGAATCGAGCACGCCGACCGCGACGAGCGTGGCCACCGGCCAGTCTTCGGCGAATTCCTCGTCCAGCACGGACAAAGCGCCGTCTTCTTCGAACACCTCGGGGTCGAAGATGTCGCCCAGCGGTGACGTCGGCAGCACGAGTTCGTCCGCCCGACGCCAGCCGTCCTCGCTCGGCAGGGCCAGCGCACCCGCCCAATCGGGGGCTTCGTCGCCGACCTCGGCGATCAGGCGGAGCACCGCGCCCGCGAGCGCCATACCGTCCAAACCGGACCGGACGTCTTCGACGCTGCGTTCGACGGCCGCGCTCAGCGCGTCGGCTTCCAGCAGGTCGCTCGCCTCGGCGTGCTTGGCACCCAAGCGTTCCAGCAACGGATGCGCGGCGGCCGGATGCACCAGCCGCAGGCCGATGATGTCCACATCGGACAGGAGTTCGAGCAGTTCCGCCGAGCCGCCGACAAGCAGCGCGTCGCGGACGCCGGGCAAGGTACGGCCGTCGGACATCGGCACCGGCAGCGCGCCGAGATCGTCCTTGGTGAGGTCGTGTGCTTCGAGCGCCGGGAGCAGCACGTCGTAGAGCGAACGCCACCACGAGGGCTCGCGCTGGGCCCCGGTCAGCAGTTCGATGGCTTCGGCGGGCGAAAGCGTCCGCGCGCCGACCGCGCGAAGGTCCACACCGGACAGTGAAATCAGTCCGGGTACGAGATCGGCCAGCAGCGGCGCCAATCCCGGCACGTCCACCGAAAGGACACGCGCCTGACGCCCCGGCAGATCGTCACCCTCCTGCGCGGGAAGCCAAGGCGAGTCGGTGAGATTCTCCAGGATGGCCTCGCGCAGCGTTCCGTCCACAGTGGAACGCGGAAAGCCGGCGCCGGGCACGAGCGCCAGACGTTCCTTGCCCGGCAAGGAACAGACGAGATCGACGTACTCCCGGGCGGCGTTCTTCAACGCGGCGGTCAGCTCCGGCCCCGGAAGCGCGCGGCGCCGGGACGGCTCGATCGGAAGCGTCGCGATCAGCCTGGCGGGCAGGGAGAGCTCGTCGTCCGTGGGGGTCGGCGCGTGCAGGACGTCTTCGCCGAGCGGCCGGGGCGAACCGGATCCGTCGAGCGGGACGGCCCAGACGACCTCGCCGCGATGCACCTGCCAGTGCTCGGAACCGTCCGGCGACGCGAGCTCGACGACGCCGTCACCGAGATCGGAGCGGCGCCAGACACCGCCTTCGACCTCGACGCTCTCCAGCCAGGGCAAGGTGAGCAGGAGATCACCGATGTCGTTCTTCAGATCCGCCAGCAAGGCCCGGACATCGACGCCTTCGCGCAGCGGAAGGCGGACTTCGGTGGCGAAACCCTCGGGCACAGGAGGCTCGTCGTCGGCGACCGGCCACGGCAGCCGCAGCACGGGAACGTCGCCGGTGCGATCGGCTTCGGCCCGCGTGCGTTCCGCGGAGAACGCGACCCCACCGGTCACCGAAACGATCCTCGGCTCGGCGGAAACCGTGAGCACGGCGGCGAATCCGACGCCGAACCGGCCGACGGTCTCCTCCCCTTTGCCGGAAGCGCGAAGGGAGGCAAGGGATTCGACGCCGCGTGCGTCCAGGGGCGCACCTGTGTTGGCGAACCTCAGCTCACCGTCCACAACGGACACCCGGAGCGTGCCACGATCACCGGCGGCCAGGGCGGCGTCGGCGGCGTTCTGCGCCAGCTCGACGAACAGCCGGTCGCGATAGCCGCCGACCCGCAGGTCGTTCTCGGTGTTCGTGTCCTCGGTGAACCGCGTCGGCGAATCGGCCCACGCCCGCAGGACGGCGGCGCGGAGCCGCTCGGTGCCGAACGGGTCAGTGCTCACTGGCGCTTTCGGCCTCGACCTGCGCTTCGTCGGCGGTTTCCACGACCGGCTCGGCGGCCTCGGGTTCGACCTCCGGCTGGACCTCGGCGGTCTCGGGCGCCTCGGCCACCGGGGCCTCGGACTCGTCGACGACCGTGGCTTCGGCGGGCTCGGGTTCGGGAGCCTCGGCCGGCGTTTCCGGAGCGGGCTCGAAGTCCATCAGCGAGTCGTCGTAGACCAGTTCCGCCACCGGCACCGACGAGGTCACCTCGACCTCGATCTCGGAGTGTGCGCCGCAGCCGTACTCCACGTCGACGACGTGGCCGTCCGCCGGGGAGATGTCGTTGGTGCACGCGCCGAAGGCCGCGCTGAGCGACCCGGCGAGCGGCACGAAGAACCCGCAGCTCCCGCAGACGTCCGGCGCGCTGCGCGCCATGTCCGACCGCGGGCCGAACTCGCCGCTGTGCCAGCGGGCGGCGGCGTCGAGCCTGCCGTGCCGGGACAGCACGTGGACCCGGCCGAGCCCGATCTCCTTGGCGACCGCCTCGACCGCGGGGTCGTCGGACTCCAGGTACGCCGGGGCGAGCCGCGGGTCGTCCTTCTCCACCGGGAAGATGTCGCCGACGCCGAGGTCGCCCGCCTGCACCCGGCGGTCCCACGGCACCCAAGCCGGGGCGACACGCGCGTCCGGACCGGGGATCAGCACGACCTCGCTGACCGTGATCGGCTCGTCCTCACCGGCGAGCGCGACCGTCACCGACCAGCGCCAGCCTCGATACCCCGTCACGGTCGCCTCGAACAGGTGGCTCGCGGAGACCGCGTCCTCCCGGTCCACGCCGACGTGCGCGCCGACCTGTTCGGCACCGGCGTCCTCCAGCACCGCCGCGCGGGCCAGATCGACCGCCTCGGCGAGTTTGCGCTGGATGGAGCCGTCGTCCAGGGTCAACAGCAGGGTCATGCCCCCATTCTGCCGCACGCGATATCGCGGTCCATGTCAGGCTGTCCGCGTGCGCACGCTGATGACCACCTCGCTCCTGCTGGCCGCCGTCCTCGGTGGCTGCGCCGCCGCGCCGGTGAGCGACGCCGCGCCGCCCGCGCCCGAGAAACTGAAGGTGCGGGTGCTCTCGACGTTGCCCCACGATCCGGGCGCCTTCACCCAGGGCCTCGAGTTCTCCGGCGAGACGCTGTACGAGGGCACCGGCCTGGTCGGGAAGTCGTCGATGCGGGCCGGGCCCGCGGGTGCGGCGCCGGCGGTCCGGCAGGAACTGCCCGGTCTGTTCGGCGAGGGCATCACCGTGCTCGGGGCGACGGCCTGGCAGATCACCTGGAAGGACGGCGTCGCGATCGAACGGGACGCCAAGACGCTGGCCGAGCTGAGGCGGGTGACGTACACGGGCGAGGGCTGGGGCCTTTGCCATCACGACGGGCGGCTGGTGATGAGCGACGGCTCGTCGAAGCTGACCTTCCGCGACCCAGTGTCCTTCGCGCCGACTGGCGGTGTCGATGTCGGCCGTGACCAGCTGAACGAGCTGGAATGCGTCGGCGACTCCGTGTACGCGAACGTCTGGCAGACCGACCGGATCCTGCGGATCGACGCCGCGACCGGGCGGGTCACCGGCGAGATCGACGCCTCCGGCCTGCTGGACGGGGCCGAGCGGGGCGCCGCGGACGTCCTCAACGGCATCGCGGCGGTGCCCGGGACCGACGAATTCCTGATCACCGGCAAGCTCTGGCCCAAGATGTTCCGCGTGAAATTCGTCCCGGTCCCCTAGAAAGCAGTGGTGAACGCGCGAAGCGAGTCCCGCGTAAGGCAGGATTGAAGCGTGGGAATCTTCGGCTCGAACTCTGGACCCGACGGCACGCGTAACGGCCGGTCGGGCAAGGAGCGTGGCCGCAAGAGCAAGCGGAAGTGGACGCCGGAGCCCGGCGCCGCCCAGGCACGCAGCTGGTCCGCACCGCCGACGACCAGGGTCGATCAGCAGCCGGTGCCGCCCCCGCCGCCGCGCGCGGCCCGCCCCCACCCCCAGTACCAGCCGCATCCGGCCGGGCCGACCGCCGACGAGGCGCGCACCGGCGCGATCCCGATGGGACACCATCAGCCACCCCCGCCCCCGCCGCCGAGGACTCCTCCGCGTGGGGCACGGCCGTACCCGGATCCTTCGCAGCGGCAGACCGAACCCGTCCGGCGTCGTCCGGGCGGGTTCTACGACGAACACCCGCCGGGCAGCGGCGAGTACGAGCACTACGACACCGGCGGTTACGCGGGCGAGCCGCGTGAGGTGCCGGAGCCGCCGCACGAGCATCCGACGACCGCGGTCCCGCCACGCGCCGGCTCTCTGCCGAAGATGCCGAAGAAGATCACGGTCACCCGGGTCGCGGCGATGCGCAGCCGTCAGCTCACCGGGCAGGCCGTCGGCGCGTTCCAGCGCGCGACGAAGGCGGACGGTGCCGACAAGTCGGGCCTCACTTCGCTGACGTACGCGGTGATGCTGAACTACGCCAGCGACGCCGCGATGGCGATCGCGCTGGCGAACACCTTGTTCTTCGCCGCCACCAGCGGGGAGAGCAAGGGCAAGGTCGCGCTCTACCTGCTCATCACCATCGCGCCGTTCGCGCTGGTCGCGCCGGTGATCGGCCCGGCGCTGGACAAGATCCAGCGCGGACGGCGGCTGGCGATGTGCGTGTCCTCGGCGGGGCAGGCGCTGATGGCGATCGTGATGGCGCTGCACTTCGACGACTGGCTCCTGTACCCGGCGGCGCTGGGCATGATGGTGCTCTCGAAGTCGTTCACAGTGCTCAAGGCAGCGGTGACCCCACGGGTGCTGCCGCCCGAGATCACGCTGTCCAAGACCAACGCGCGGCTGACCGTGTTCGGCCTGGTCGCGGCCGGCGCGTTCGGCGCGCTCGCGAGCGGGGTCAACGCGATCTGGGGTTCGCAGGGCGCGTTGTGGTTCACCATGCTGATCTGCGTCGCCGCCGCTGTGCAGTCGATGCGCATCCCGTCCTGGGTCGAGAAGACCGAGGGCGAGGTGCCGGCGTCGCTGTCCGCGCATCCCGAGCGGCGGGTCAAGAAGCAGCGGCAGCCGATGGGGCGGCAGATCGTCGTCTCGTTGTGGGGCAACGGCACCGTCCGCGTGCTGACCGGATTCCTGATGATGTTCTCCGCGTTCGCGGTGAAGGCGCAGGCCGAAGGCAGCGGGCAGAGCCCGTTCGACCAGTTGCTGCTGCTCGGCATCATCGGCGCCGCGGCGGGCGTGGGTGGTTTCCTCGGCAACGCGCTGGGTTCGCGGCTGCACTTCGGCAAACCGGATCAGGTGATCCTGGCCTGTGTCGGAGCCTGTCTCGGCATCGCGATCATCGCCACCGTGGCGGCCGGACTGGCGACGGCGGCGATCGTGGCGCTCGTCGGCGCGACCGCGAGCGCGCTGGCGAAGATCAGCCTCGACGCCGTCATCCAGGAAGACCTGCCGGAGGAGTCGCGCGCCTCGGCGTTCGGGCGGTCGGAGACCGTGCTGCAGATGTCCTGGTGCTTCGGCGGCGCCGTCGGCCTGCTGCTGCCGCCGACGTACTGGATCGGCTTCCTGGTGCTGTCGATCCTGCTGGCCGTCGGGTTCACGCAGACGTTCATGGTCCGGCGCGGGACCTCGCTGATCCCGGGTCTCGGCGGCGACCGGCCGCTGCGCCCGGAGCCGACCAGCGAAACGCCGGTCCCCTCGCAGCCCGGTGACTCCCGGTGGCGGCCGGGCTCGTAATCTTCACCGTATGCGGCGACTTCGTATTTTGGCCCTGCTCGCGGCGGGTGGTTTCGTGGTGGCCGGTTGCGCGGCCCCCGGCCCCGAAGAGGTGACCTTCTTCGCCGACGGCAAGACGGTGAACGTCGGCCCGCTGGCGTCGTGCGACATCAAGACCGCCCAGTGCACCACCAGGCCCGACGCCGCGGGCAAACTGCGGATCCGGCCGGGGAAGCCGGTGCAGATCTCGGTGCCGAGCGCGATCGCGGAAACGCCGTGGAAGGTCACGGTGCAGTACGTGAACGGCCAGGGCGAGCCGCAGGAGCTCAAGCAGGACATCATCACGTCGCTCGACCGGTTCGCCTACACCGTGACGACGCCGCGGCCCGACGACCAGATCCTCGTCGTCGAGGTCGCGCAGGCTTCGGTGCTCAGCCGGACCGGACGGCCGGAGGACGCCGAGGCGGTCACGACGGCCATCTGGTCGCTGCAGGTCGAGCCGCCTGCCGCCTGAGGGAGCAAGGGACCTTTGCTACCACCGCGCGGCGTCCCTGAGCTGATTGCGCGTGAAGGCCCCCTTCCCTCGACTGAGCCGAGGGAAGGGGGCCTTCACGCGCGATGAGGGTGGGGAGCGCCGATCAGGGATCGAGGTCCCGCGCGACCGCGCGCATGATCTCGGCGATCTGCTTGGTGTTCTTGCGGTCCGGGTAGCGGTTGCGCCGCAGATCCGGCTGCACCTTGAGTTCGAGCAGCTTGATCATGTCCTCGATGAGCCCGTGCAGCTCCTCGGCGGGGCGGCGGCGCGCCTCGGCGACCGAAGGCGGCGGATCCAGCAGCCGGACGGAGAGCGCTTGCGGGCCGCGGCGGCCGTCGGCGACACCGAACTCGAGGCGCTGCCCGGCCTTGAGCCCTTCGACGCCCTGCGGCAGCGCGGCTTTGCGGATGTAGACGTCGGCGCCCCCATCCTGGGTGACGAAACCGAAACCCTTCTCCGCGTCGTACCACTTGACCTTGCCGGTCGGCACTTCCCTCACCAATCCTTTGCTGTCCCGCTCACAACGAACGCGCCCGGGGGCGTACCCAGGGCGCGCGTCCCATAAGCGTATCTCGCCACAGGCCCTGTGGAGAAGCGGATACCGGCGGATACCCTCTCCTTCATGGAGACCGCAGTAAAGGAGGCCGCTGTGGCCGTCCCCGAAAAGCCCGGCAAACCGATCCTCATGCGCGTCGGCATCGGCCTGTTCGCGCTGGGCATGATCGCCGTCACAGCGGTTTTCGTCATGTTCGCCGCCGGGCTCGAGAACCTGCCGGTGTGGCTCTCCGCCGCGGCGGGCGTGATCACTCCGCTGGGGCTCGCCCTCGGCCTGATCGCCCTTATCCGCGAGGCTCGCCGAAAGAGCTGAGCCAGCCGGGGAACTCGGTCAGCGAGTCGAACACCACGTCGGCTCCTTCCGCGAGCAGCTCGTCCTTGGTGCACGGGCCCGTTGTGACCCCGATCGGGACCGCGCCCGCCGCCAGCGCGCCGCGGATGTCGCCGACGTGATCCCCGACGTAGACACTGGCGCCGTGCTCGGTGAGCGCGGCGGCCTTCTCCGTCGACCACAGTTCCCCGACCAGGACGTCGACCTCCAGGCCGAGCGCGTCCAGGTGCAGTTTCGCGTTGGGCGCGTATTTGCCGGTGACGACGACGGTGCGCCCGCCCGCCTCGCGGACGGCGTGCAGTGCTTCGGCCGCGCCGGGCATCGCGACCGTCACGGGCACGACCGTCTCCGGATACATCGCGCGGAACCGTGCCACCAGCTCCGGGATGCGCTCCTCCGGCGCGCCGAAACCCCGCAGGCTGGCGTCGAGGGGCGGGCCGAGGTTGGCCGCGAAGTATTCGCCGTCCAGCGGCAGGCCGGATTCCACGCCGAGCGCGTTCATCACCGCGACCATGCCCGGCCGCGGATCGATCAGTGTCATGTCGAGGTCGAACCCCACGGTGATGCCCACACGATCACGGTAGCCGCCACCACCGACCGATTTACACCGGACGGACACCCGTCAACTTCTTTGACATGCGCGTGATCTGTGTCAAGCTGGAAATGTGGGCGAGATCACGAGCTTCTCCGATCGGACCAAGGCCTCCCTGCGGGAGGCACTGCTCGACGCGGCCACCGAGCTGCTCACCGAACACGGCTACACGGCCCTGCGGATGGCGGACGTCGCCGCCCGCGCCGGTGTGAGCAGGCAGACCGTCTACAACGAGTTCGGCAACAAGGGCACGCTCGCCGAAGCCGTGGTCCTCCGGACTACTTCGGAGTTCCTGGAAGGCATCCGCCTGCGCGTCCAGGACGCACAGGACCTGCGCGACGGGATCCGCGAGGCGGTCGTCTACACGATCGAGCACGCCCGTGAGAACCGGCTCGTCGCCACCACGCTGGGCACCGAAGCGGGCGAGGACCTGCTTCCCCTGCTCACCACCAAGGGCGAACCGATCCTGACCGCGGCCACGGAGGTCGCGGCCGGGCAGTACCGCGAGTTCGAGCCGTCGCTCTCCCCGGAATCCGCCACGTTGCTGGCGGAGACCGTGGTGCGGCTTTCCCTGTCCCATCTCGTCATGCCGACGCATTCGGCCGACGAGGCGGCGGCGGCGGTCGTCGCCGTGCTGGCACCCGCGATACGGGCGCTGACCACCGATTCGAAGGGGACATCATGACCGACACGCTCTCCGAACTGCGGACCGGTTTCTCCTCACTGCGCAAGGGCGGGCTGAACTGGGACTCGTTCCCGCTGCGGCTGTTCGTCAAGGGGAACAAGAAGTTCTGGAACCCGGCCGACATCGACTTCTCCCGTGAACGCGAAGGCTGGGAAAGCCTCAACCCGGAACAGCAGCGATCGACGACCTATCTGGTGGCACAGTTCATCGCGGGCGAAGAGGCGGTCACCGAAGACATCCAGCCGTTCATGCGGGCGATGTCCGCGACCGGCCGCTTCGGCGACGAGATGTACCTGACTCAGTTCTGTTTCGAGGAGGCCAAGCACACCGAGGTGTTCCGTCGTTGGATGGACTCCGTCGGGCTGACCGAAGACCTGCACCCGTACGTCGCGGAGAATCCCCACTACCGCAAGCTTTTCTACGAAGAGCTGCCGCAATCCCTGCGCGCGCTGGAAGACGATCCCAGTCCGCTCAACCAGATCCGCGCGAGCGTCACCTACAACCATGTCATCGAGGGCAGTCTCGCGCTGACCGGGTACTACTCGTGGCAGCTGATCTGCACGCAGCACGACATCCTGCCGGGTATGCAGGAACTGGTGCGCCGTATCGGCGACGACGAACGCCGCCACATGGCGTGGGGCACCTTCACCTGCCGCCGTCACGTGGCCGCCGACGATTCGCTGTGGGACGCGGTGCAGCAACGGATGGGCGAACTGCTCCCCCACGCGCTGGGCATGATCCAGTGGGTGCAGGACCAGTTCGAGGAGATCCCGTTCGACAACGATCCCGAGGAGATCATCCAGTACGCGGCGGACCGGGCGCAGCGGCGTCTCGGCGCGATCGAGTCCGCGCGCGGGATGCCGGTGGAGCAGATCGACCTCGACTACTCACCGGAGAACCTCGAAGAGACCTTCGGCGAAGAAGACGCGAAGGCGATCGCTGCGGCTGCGGCCAACTCCGCGGCCTGAGGAGTGCCGAAGGACGCTTTCACATGCGGGTCATCTTGGGCTGAAGGGGCCCTTCACCGCATCTGACGCGGTGAAGGGCCCCTTCAGCTCGTTAGGCTCAGAGCCCGATCGCGCCGAGGGTGCCGCTCAGGACGCCCTGGTCGCCTCCGCCATGAGTACTGGAGTGGGTCTCGCTGGACCCGGCACCGTCCTGGCCCGCCCAGCCGCTGTGCTGCCGGTACTGGCTGTCGCCGTTCTCACCGGCGGTCGCGGACGTGCTGCTGTGCGCGGCCCCGTCCGGCCCCGCGGCGGCCGAGTTCTCGTGGAACGAGCTCGATCCGCGATGGGTGTCGGACTGCACGCTGTGCGTCGCTGCGCCGTCCGGTCCGGCCTGGACCTCCGTGCTGCCATAGGTGTCCGCCGAGGCGATACCGGCGGCTCCGAGTGTCAGCGGCAACGCCAGTGCCGAAGCGACCAAAGTGCGGCGAATCGTACGCATGAGAATTCCCCGTTTCCTTACGGTTGTGGGATTTCTGTTCGGGACGCTGTCACCGTCCTGACCATAGGCTGCCCGTCGCGGCGGAAGCCCATGCGCACGAAAGCTGTGAACGATCACACCGCTTCGGAGGCCCATCCGAAGCGGTCAGGCCTCCGAAACGGCGGTCAGGCGTGTTCGGTCGCCGCCGCCTTCTCCAGCCCGAGGATGCTGATCGACTCCGCCCGCATCTCGACCTTGCGCACCTTGCCGGTCACCGTCATCGGGAACTCCTCGACGACATGCACGTAACGCGGGATCTTGTAGCGCGCCAGCTTGCCCTCGCAGAACTCCCGCACCGCTTCGGCCGTCAGCGGCTCCGCACCCTCGCGCATGCGGACCCAGGCCATGAGTTCCTCGCCGTACTTCTCGTCCGGGACGCCGATCACCTGCGCGTCGAGGATGTCGGGATGCGTGTAGAGGAATTCCTCGATCTCGCGCGGGTACAGGTTCTCGCCGCCGCGGATGACCATGTCCTTGATGCGGCCGGTGATGTTGACGTATCCGTCGGCGTCCATGATCGCGAGGTCACCGGTGTGCATCCACCGCGCCGCGTCGATCGCCTCGGCCGTCTTGTCGGCCTGTTCCCAGTAACCCAGCATCACCGAGTAGCCGCGGGTGCAGAGTTCGCCCGGTTCGCCGCGCGGCACGGTCAGCCCCGTCTCCGGATCGACGACCTTGACCTCCAGATGCGGTCCGACCCGCCCGACCGTCGACACTCGCCGCTCGACCGAGTCGTCCGCGCGGGTCTGCGTCGAAACCGGCGACGTCTCGGTCATGCCGTAGCAGATCGACACCTCCGCCATGCCCATCCGATCGATGACCTGCTTCATCACCTCGACCGGGCACGGTGAGCCGGCCATGATCCCCGTCCGCAGCGAGGACAGGTCGTGGGAAGCGAAGTCCGGGTCGGCCAGTTCGGCGATGAACATCGTCGGAACCCCGTACAGGGACGTGCATTTCTCGGCCGCGACGGCTTCGAGGGTGGCCTTCGGCTCGAACGCGGGCGCCGGGATGACCATGCAGGCGCCGTGGCTCGTCGCCGCGAGATTGCCCATCACCATGCCGAAGCAGTGGTAGAAGGGCACGGGGATGCAGATCTTGTCGGCTTCGGTGTAGTTGCAGAGTTCGCCGACGAAGTAGCCGTTGTTGAGGATGTTGTGATGGCTGAGGGTGGCGCCCTTGGGGAAGCCGGTGGTGCCGGACGTGTACTGGATGTTGATCGGGTCGTCCGCGGAGAGTTCGGCCTGCCGCTTCACCAGCGGCGCGCGGTCGGCCTTGCGCCCGATCTCCAGCATCGACGGCCACTCCGGGCTGTCGAGCAGCACGACGTGTTCCAGCGCCGGGCACTTCGGGCCCGCTTCGGCGATCATGCCCGCGTAATCCGAGGTCTTGAACGAGTTCGCGGCCACGATGAGCTTGATCCCGGCCTGGTTCAGCACGTATTCGAGCTCGTGCGAGCGGTACGCCGGGTTGATGTTGACCAGGATCGCGCCGATCTTCGCGGTGGCGTACTGGACGCAGGTCCACTCCCAGCGGTTCGGCGACCAGATGCCGACGCGGTCGCCCTTGGCGATCCCGAGGTCGAGCAGGCCCAGCGCGAGCGCGTCCACTTCGGCCGCGAGTTCGGTGTACGTCCAGCGTTTCCCGGCAGCGCGGTCGACGAGCGCGTCCCGGTCGCCGAAGGCGGCGACGGTGCGATCGAAGTTGTCGCCGATGGTGTCCCCCAGCAGCGGGGTGTCCGAGATTCCCGATGCGTAGCTCGGTACTGCGGGGGCGTCGGGCATGGAGACTCCTGCGTTCGGCGGCATCGACGCGTCGAGTCTAGGAACGTGGCGTGACGGCGGCCACCTGCAAGTGGAGACCACCTCAGGGGAAACCCGGAGGCCCGCTCCGGCGGCGGCCGATATCGTCGAGGGCATGCGCCTCTACATCGTCGACGCCTTCACCTCCGAAGCCTTCGCCGGTAACTCCGCCGGCGTGGTGCTGCTGGACGCTCCGGGCGACGCGGGCTGGATGCAGTCCGTCGCCGCCGAGCTGAAGCACGCCGAGACGGCCTTCGTCGAGGTCGGTGGCGACGGGCCGAAGTCGCTTCGCTGGTTCACGCCGGAGACCGAAGTCGACCTCTGCGGGCACGCGACGCTGGCGACCGCGCACGTCCTCGGCGGCGAGCAGACCTTCACGACGAAAAGCGGCGAGTTGCGTTGCCGCGCCGAGGACGGCTGGGTGTCGATGGACTTCCCGTCGGATCCGCCCCGCGAGTCGGACGACGATCTGTCGTCGATCCTGCCGGGGCTGGAGTTCGAGTACGTCGGGCGCAGCAAGCACAACCTGTTCGCGGTGGTCGACGACGCTTCCGTGGTGCGCTCGCTCGCCCCGGACCTGGCCGCGCTGCGCGCGCACTGGACCGGACGGCTCATGGTCACCGCACCGGGTGACGTGGACGGGATCGACTTCGTCACCCGGTTCTTCGCACCGGGCGTCGGCATCGACGAAGACCCGGTCACCGGCTCCGCGCACTGCGTCCTCGCGCCGTACTGGGCCGCCCGGCTCGGCCGCGACAAGCTCGTCGGCGAGCAGGCCTCGGCCCGCGGCGGCATCGTCCGGGTGAAACTCGAAGGCGACCGTGTCCTGCTTTCGGGGCAGGCGGTCACCGTGGCCAGCGGGGAGTTGCACGTCTGATGCGCCTGATCCTCAACGTCATCTGGCTCGTGCTGTGCGGCCTGTGGATGGCGCTCGGCTACATCGTCGCCGGCATCATCTGCTGCATCCTGATCGTCACCATCCCGTTCGGACTGGCGTCGTTCCGGATCGCGGCGTACGCGCTCTGGCCGTTCGGCCGCACCGTGGTGGACCGGCGAGACTCCGGCGCCGCGTCGACGATCGGCAACGTCATCTGGTTCATCTTCGCCGGCCTTTGGCTCGCCATCGGGCATGTGCTGACCGGGGTGGCGCTGTGCATCACGATCATCGGGATCCCGCTGGGCGTGGCGAACTTCAAGATGATCCCGGTGTCGCTGATGCCGCTGGGCAAGGAGATCGTGGAACTCCCCTGAGGCTCAGTCCTCGGGCTCCCACGGCAGCGGGATGATCAGGCACGGACCGCCGACGAACAAGCCGCCGTCGATCCCCAGCGCCTTCCCGCCCGCGTAGAGATACGGTCCCTCGATCTGCGCGGGGTGGATCCCCAGCTGGTCGGCGATGACGCTGTGCCCGTGCACGATCCGCTCGCCGCCGAGCCGGTCCATGAGCTGTTGCGCGACGTCGGCGCCCTCCGGGCCACGGAAGGCGTACCGCGTGGTCATCCGCCGCCACACGTCCCACCAGGCTTCGATGTCGCTGCCTTCGAGGATCTCGCGGCCACGCGCGTTGATCCCGTCGATGTCCTCGCCCCAGCCGAGGTACTCGAGCGTGTCCGAATGCATCAGCAGGTGATCCGCGGCCAGCGTCAGCAGCGGGCGCGAGGTCAGCCACTCGATATGCTGTGGGGTGAGCCTGTCCTGGTCTTCGAGCAGCCCGCCGTTGATCTCCCAGCTGCGGGCGAAGCTGCGCGGCCCGAAGTCGGACGGCACCTCCGTGTCGCCGAAGTGGTACATCCCGAGCAGCAGGATCTCGTGGTTGCCCAGCAGCGTCCCGCAGTGCCCGCCCGCCGTGGCGGCCTGGCGTTCCAGCCGCATCACGAGGTCGATGACGCCGACGCCGTCGGGCCCCCGGTCGACGAAGTCGCCGAGGAACCACAGTGTCGCTTCACCGCCGGCCCAGTCGTCGTCGGAGTCGAGCAGCCCCTTCTCCCGGAGCGCCTCGGCCAGCTCGTCCCGGTGTCCGTGCACGTCACCGACCACATAGGTCGGGGACGTGGGCTGATCGTCGTGCATCGTCTGACGATAAGCCCTCCGCATGCCGTCGTGTCGCTCAGCCTTCGCCGAACGGGTCGGCGGTGCGCCCGACCAGATCGGCGATCGAGTCGATGATCTTGGTCGGCCGGTACGGGTAGTGCTCCGCGCTCTCCCGCGTGGAGATGCCGGTGAGCACCAGGATCGTCTGCAATCCGGCCTCGATTCCCGAGTGGACGTCGGTGTCCATCCGGTCGCCGATCATCAGCGTCGACTCCGAATGCGCGCCCAGCCGCCGCAGCGCGGAACGCATCATCAGCGGGTTCGGCTTGCCGACGTAGTACGGCGAGCGGCCGGTCGCCTTCTCGATCAGCGCGGCGACCGAACCGGTGGCGGGCATCGAGCCCTCCATGCTCGGGCCGGTGGCGTCCGGGTTGGTGGCGATGAACTTCGCGCCGCCTTCGATCAGCCTGATCGCGCGGGTTATGGCGCTGAAGCTGTACGTCCGCGTCTCGCCGAGCACGACGTAGTCCGGGTCGCGTTCGGTCAGCACGTAGCCGACCTCGTGCAGTGCCGTGGTGAGCCCGGCCTCGCCGATCACGAACGCCGAGCCGTTCGGCCGCTGCGACGCGAGGAACTTCGCGGTCGCCAGCGCGGAGGTCCAGATGGCCTCCTCGGGGATGTCGAGACCGGTCCGCTCGAGCCTCGCCCGCAGGTCGCGCGGGGTGTAGATCGAGTTGTTGGTCAGCACCAGGAAGCCGATGTCGTTGGCGCGCAGCTCCTTGAGGAACTCGTCCGCGCCGGGCACGAGATGCTCCTCCTGCACCAGCACGCCATCCATGTCGCTGAGGTAGGTCCAACGGCGCTCGTTCATACCTCTCACCCTAATGATCCGAGACGGCGTGAACAGCCACGGACGCCGCCTTGACCGAAAGATTGACCGGTGTGCCGGGTTCGAGCGCCAGTTCGGCGACCGCGGCCGGGGTGAGGTCGGCGGCGAGACCCGCCGCCCAGCCGTCACCGCGGGCCCGGACACGGATCACCGGTCCGTGTGGTTCGAGCGCGTCGACGATTCCCTCGACGGTGTTGCGCGGGCTGCCCCGGTGCTCGCCGTCGCGCAGGTACACGGCGACGGCGCTGGGCGCGAAGACGGCGACAGCTGCTTCGCCCTCGACGACGTCCTCGGCCGGGATACCGGCCAACTGCCCGCCTGACGTGCGCAAACCGCCTTCGACGGCGACGCCGGGCACCAGGTTCAGCCCGGCGATCCGCGCGGTGAACGCCGTGCGCGGCGCGGAAAGGACCTTGCGGGTCTCGCCGCGTTCGACGATCCGGCCGCCGTCGAGGACGGCGACGTGATCGGCCAGCGCCAGCGCGTCGAGCGGGTCGTGCGTGACCAGGACGGTCGGCGGTCCGGAACGCAACACCCGGCGGAGCAGCCCCCGGATGGCGGGCGCCGCGTCGACGTCCAGCGCCGCGAAAGGCTCGTCGAGCAGCAGAAGTCCGGGTTCGGCGGCCAGCGCCCGCGCGATCGCGACCCGCTGCGCCTGCCCGCCGGAGAGCTGGGCGGGCCGTCGATCGGCGAGTTCGAGCGCGTCCACTTCGGTCAGCCAGTCCCGCGCGCGCCGCTTCGCCTCGGCGCGCCCGGCTCCGGTCGAGCGCGGCGCGAAGGCGACGTTGTCCAAAGCCGACAGATGAGGGAAGAGGAGGGCGTCCTGGGAGAGCAGGCCGATCCCGCGCGCGTGCGGCGGCAGGCCCGCCAGGCCGCGCCCACCGAGCGTGATCCGTGCCTGGTCCGGCCGGAGCAGACCGGCGAGACAGCCGAGCACGCTGGACTTGCCCGACCCGTTGGGGCCGAGCAGCGCGAGCACTCCGCCGTCGGGGACTTCGAAGCCGACGTCCAAGGTGAACTCGCCGCGCCGGAGCGCGATCTCGGCCGAGAGGGTCACGACCGGACTCCTTCGAGCGCACGCGGCCGGGCGAGCGCGATCACCGCGACGGCGACCAGGATGAGCAGCAAGGCGAGCGCCACGGCGCTGTCGACGTCGACCTCGGCCTGGGTGTAGACCTCCAGCGGCAGCGTCCTGGTCACCCCTTCGAGGCTTCCGGCGAAGGTGATCGTCGCGCCGAACTCGCCCAGCGCCCGCGCGAAGCTGAGCACGATGCCCGAGCCGAGCGCGGGCAGCAGCAGCGGCAGCGTGACCCGGCGGAACACCGTCCACGGCTTGGCGCCGAGCGTCGCGGCGACCCGTTCGTACCGGTCACCGGCGCCGCGGAGGGCGCCTTCGAGACTGACCACCAGGAACGGCATCGCCACGAACGTCTGCGCGATGACCACCGCGGCCGTGGTGAACGGCACCTGCTCGCCGGTCAGCGTGGTCACCAGGACGCCGAGGAAACCCTTGCGGCCCAGCAGGTACAGCAGCGCCAGGCCGCCGACCACCGGCGGCAGGACCAGCGGCAGCAGCACCACCGCGCGCAGCACGCGGACACCGCGCGCCCCCGAACGCGCGAGCACCACGGCGAGCGGGACACCGAGCAGCACACAGGCCACAGTGGACAGTCCAGCGGTGAGCAACGAGAGCTTGAGCGCGTTCAGCGACGACGTCGAGGTGATGAGGCTCGGGAAGCGCGTCAGGTCCGACCGCACCAGCAGGCCGACGACCGGCAGCACCACCAGCGCCAGTGCGCAGATCGCCGGCGGCCAGAGCACCCACGACACCCCCGCATTTAGTCCTCTGAATGCGGTCGTTGCGCGTGCATCTACCGCATCCAGAGGACGAAACGCGGGGTCACGGCGCGCCAAAACCGACCTTCGCCAATTCCTTCTTGCCTTCCTCACTGAGGACGAAGTCCCTGAACAGCCCGGCGAGCTGAGCCTGCGGAGCGTCCTTCACCACCGCGATGGGATAGCTGTTGATCGCGCCCGCGGCCTCGGGGAAGTCCACTTTGTCCACCTTCGCGGCCGCCGATGTCGCGTCGGTGACGTAGACGAGCCCGGCGTCGGCGTCACCAGACTGCACCTTCGCGAGCACCGACTTGACGTCCTGCTCCTCACTGGCCGGTTTGAGCGTGACCCCGGACGACTGCTGGACCTTCTTCGCGGCCGACCCGCACGGCACCTGCGGAGCGCAGACGACCACGGTCAATCCGTCCTTCGCGAGGTCGGCGAGGCCCTTGATGCCCTTGGGGTTGCCCTTGCCGACCGCGATGGCGAGCCGGTTGGTGGCGAACACCGACGGCTGCCCGTTGAGCAGCTCTCCCTTGGCAGCCTTGTCCATATTGGCCTGATCGGCGGAGGCGAACACGTCCGCCTTCGCGCCCTGGGTCAGTTTCTGCACCAGCGCCGAGGAGCCCTCGAAGCTGAACTTCACGGTCACCCCGGAGTTCTGCGCCTCGAACCGCTTGCCCAGCGTCCCGAACGACTCGGTCAGCGACGCCGCCGCGAACACGGTCAGCGTCTTGGCCTCCGCGGCCGGCTCCCCGGAACCGCAGGCGGTCGCGGCCAGTGCCAGCGCGAGCAGGGCGGGGGCGAGTCTCCTCATCGGCTTCCTTCCGGGGTTTCGATCACGACGGTGGTCGCCTTGACGACGGCGACCGCGAGCACCCCCGGCCGCAGCCCGAGTTCGCGGACGGCTTCGGCGCTCATCAGGGAGACCACGCGATGCGGGCCGCACTGCAGCTCGACCTGTGCCATCACCTTGTCCGTGACGACTTCGGTGACGAGGCCGACGAAGCGGTTGCGCGCGGAGCGGCCGACGTTCGACGGATCCTCGGGCTGTTCGGCCTGCGCCTTGGCGAACGCGGCGAGCTCGGCGCCGTCGACGACCTTGCGGCCCGCCGAGTCGTCGAACGCGGTGAGCTGGCCGGCGCGGACCCAGCGGCGGACGGTGTCGTCGCTGACGCCGAGCAGACGAGCGGCCTCAGACAACCGAAATTGCGGCATGCCTGGAAGATTACTTCCGCAGATACGGAAAAGCTATGTGGAACCGGGGAGTTCGTCGCGAAGACCGTCGAGCACCGCGCTCTGGAATCGCTCCAGCACTTTCCGCTCTTCGGGAGAGAACTGTTCGAGCACCGACTTCATGTTCGTGTACGCGGATTCGAAGAGCGGCGCGTACCGCTCCATGCCGCCGGGAACGACCTCTATCAGGACCTTCCGGCGGTCGGCGGTGTCGCGGACGCGGCGGGCGAGACCCGCCTTCTCGAGCCTGTCCATGACGCCGGTCACAGCGCCCGTCGACAGCCCGGTCAGCTCCGCGATCCTGCCCGCTGTCAACGGTCCCGGCGCCTGCCCGGCGAGTTCGAGCACCTTGTGGTCGGTGGCGGACAGGCCCATCCGCTCGGCGATACGCGCGTGCCGGAGAACGGTCAGTGTGCTGCTTTCCCTCCCGAGATGGGCGAACCGGGCCAATTCGTCCGCCGAGAGCGGATATTTCGCCATCCGGAAACCCTTCCGATTCGGTGCGAAATGAGATTCTAGACAGTCGGTTTTCGCCCGCTTCGGGGTTAGTCTGGTGTCAATGACAGCAGTCGATCTCGGGTTTCCCCGTGTCCCCGGTACACGTGGTCGCCCCAGCGTGCCCAGGCCGGACAACCCCGCTCTGATCGACACCTTCGGCCGCGTGGCGACCGACCTGCGGGTGTCGCTCACCGACAAGTGCAATCTGCGCTGCACCTACTGCATGCCCGCCGAAGGGCTCGAATGGATGCCGAGCGCGGACGTGCTGACCGACGACGAACTCGTGCTCCTGCTGCGGATCGCCGTCGAACGGCTCGGGATCACCGACATCCGGCTCACCGGCGGCGAACCGTTGCTGCGCCAAGGGCTGGAGAAGATCGTCGAGCGGGTCGCGGCGCTCGAACCGCGACCGCGGCTTTCCATGACCACCAACGGGATCGGGCTCGCGAAACGCGCGAAGTCGCTCGCCGACGCCGGGCTGGACCGCATCAACGTCTCGCTGGACACCGTCGACCGCGCGCTGTTCGAGACGATCACGCGTCGCGACCGGCTTTCGCACGTACTCGCCGGGATGGCCGCCGCACGCGAAGCCGGGCTGGACCCGGTGAAGGTCAACGCGGTGCTGATGCGCGGGCTGAACGAAGACCAGGCCGTGCCGCTGCTGAAGTTCTGCCTCGCCGAGGGGTATCACCTGCGGTTCATCGAGCAGATGCCGCTGGACGCGCAGCACGGCTGGAACCGGGGCGACATGATCACCGCGGAGGAGATCCTCGGCATGCTCGGCGAGGAGTTCTCGCTGTCGCCGTTCCCCGCCGCGCGGGGCGGGGCGCCCGCCGAACGCTGGCTGGTCGACGGCGGCCCCGGCGACGTCGGCGTGATCGCGTCGGTGACCCGGCCGTTCTGCGGCGCCTGCGAGCGGACCCGGCTGACCGCGGACGGCGCGGTGCGCTCGTGCCTGTTCAGCAACGACGAGACGGATCTGCGTGCCCTCGTGCGCGCGGGCGCGCGCGAAGAAGAGGTGGCGGACGCCTGGCGGGCGACCATGTGGGGCAAGCTCGCCGGACACGAGATCAACGAGGCCGGGTTCGCGCAGCCGATCCGGCCGATGAGCGCGATCGGCGGCTGACATGGTGACCATCGTGGTGCGGTACTTCGCTTCGGCTCGCGCAGCCGTCGGCCTCGACGAGGAGAAGGTGACGCTCCCGGACGGCGCCCGCGTCGCCGACGCCGTCGCCCGCCTTCGCGAACTCCACCCGGAGAAGCTGCCGAAGCTGCTCGACGCGGTCTCCTATCTACTGGACGGCGTCGCGGTGCGGGATCTCACGCGGCCGCTGACCGACGCGGCCGAACTGGACGTCCTGCCCCCGTTCGCCGGCGGCTGACCCGCCGCCGACCATCGCTGACCTGCGCGAACCTCGAAAGTGGTAGCAAAGGTCCCTTGCTCGCCGTCTCGAGTTCACCGTCCGGTCGCCGAAGCAGCCGAGGATGCGCCAGTGATCACTCCCCGCCGTATCCTCGCCGCGCTGCTCGCCGCGGTCGCCGCCACGAGCCTCGCGACCGCCCCGGCCTCCGCCCATGAACGCGCCGTCAGGCCGCTGCCGCAGGCGCACAGCCACAACGACTACGAGCACACCCGTCCGCTGCAGGACGCGCTCGATCAGGGCTTCACCAGCGTCGAGGCCGACATCTACCTGGTGGACGGGCAGCTGCTGGTCGCCCACGACCTCGCGGACACCCGCCCGGACCGCACTCTGGAATCGCTCTACCTGGAGCCGCTGCGCAAGCGCGTGCTGGCCAACCACGGCGTCGGCGTCTACCGGCAGCGCGCGGAGTTCCAGCTGCTGATCGACGTCAAGGGCGACGCGAACAGCACCTACGCGGCGCTCGAGAAGCGGCTGTACGACCCGCGCTACTCCTTCCTCTTCTCCCTGTACGCGTTCGGTCACGTGAAGAAGCGGGCCGTCACCGCCGTGATCTCCGGCGGGCGACCCAAGGACGTGATGCTCGGGCAGAAGTTCCGGCTCGCCTTCTACGACGGCCGGATCAAGGACCAGAACGACCTCGGCATCGGCTCGGACCCCCGCGTCACCCCGCTGGTCTCGGACTCCTGGACGGGGCTGTTCACCTGGACGGGCGAAGGCCCCTTCCCCGCCGAGGAGCGGGCGAAACTGCACGACCTGGTCAAGCGGGCCCACGCGGCGGGTCAGCGCGTGCGCTTCTGGGCCACGCCGGACGCCGCCGGGCCCGGCCGTGACGCGTTGTGGAAAGAGCTGGTCGCCGCCGGGGTCGACCACCTGAATACGGATGACCTGCCAGGGCTGGCGAACTTCTTGAGGTCTCGCTAAAGTGCGCGGCCCATTCGCGCGCGAAGGCGCACGAATGGGCCAGTCATCCCTTAATCCACGTGATGCAAGCCTCACGATCCGTGAATTATCTCGGTCAGGAAACGGCCAGATAACGGCCCGCTGACCTGCGTAAACAGCCGAATCGTTATAGGTTGCGTGCTGTTACTGTGATGTAGGTCACAGCTCGAATAATTTCCGTCCCGGCCGTTCGTTACGTACCGTCGCTTTTCGGTTGGCCCCGACCGACCACGCAACACCGGGAACCCGTAGCGCCGAGCCCTGTCCAACGGATTCCCGGAC
Source organism: Amycolatopsis sp. MJM2582 (assembly GCF_000754115.1). Lineage (NCBI taxonomy): Bacteria > Bacillati > Actinomycetota > Actinomycetes > Pseudonocardiales > Pseudonocardiaceae > Amycolatopsis > Amycolatopsis sp. MJM2582. The sequence continues at coordinate 2,082,649 of NZ_JPLW01000001.1, read as the reverse complement.
CCAACCCCGAGCGAAAGCATTTCCGGACAGGGACGAGGGGACCGAGCCGACGCGTCGTGCGTCAGGCGAAGTCAGCCGGCCCGCAACGGCCGGCCAAGACCCGCGGGTCTTCCCTCAGCACCGACTCGTAGGCGCAGGGAGCGAGATTTATTCACATGTCTTACCGAGGCAAGCACCGCAAGATGTCCGCCGCCACCCGTCACATCGCCCGCGTCGCCATTGCGGGTGTCGCGGTCGGCGCTCCCCTCGCAATCGCCGCGACCCCCGCGTCGGCGACCAACTGGGACGCCATCGCGCAGTGCGAGAGCAGCGGCAACTGGAGCACCAACACCGGTAACGGCTACTACGGTGGTCTGCAGTTCTCGCAGAGCACCTGGCGCGCCTACGGCGGCACCGGCAGCGCGCACAACGCGTCGCGTGAGCAGCAGATCGCCGTCGCCGAGCGGGTCCTCCAGGGCCAGGGCATCGGCGCGTGGCCGCACTGTGGCAAGAAGGGCGGCTCCGCCAGCCCCGCCAAGGCCAAGTCGAGCGCCCCGAAGGCCACCAAGAAGGTGACCCCGAAGAAGTCGACCGCGCCGGTCCAGAAGCAGCAGGCTCCGGCCCCGGCCGCGAACGTCGCCAACTCGAACCCGGCGGGTGACTACACCGTCGTGGCCGGCGACACGCTGTCGAAGATCGCTTCCAAGTTCAACGTCCAGGGCGGCTACCAGAAGCTGCAGGAGCTGAACAAGGACTACGTGTCGAACGCCGACTTCATCGTCGTCGGCCAGAAGCTCGCCACCAAGTGAGCTCTTGAGCACGAGTAAGTCGTGATGCCCGCGGGATTCCCCGCGCGGCCACGTCACGACTGACAAGGCCCCACCGCGCCATTCCCCCGGCGGTGGGGCTTTGTCGTGTCCGGGGCCGGTCGTGCCTCCAAGTGTCATGAAAGGGCCGTTCAGGACGAAAAACGTCCTGAACGGCCCTTTCATGACACTTGGCGGGCCCGGGGCCGGCTCACCCCACTACGGCGAGTTGACCCATTCGTCGCTGCCGTCGCTGAAATGCTGGTGCTTCCACACCGGCAGCCGCGCCTTGACCTCGTCGACCAGCTCCGAGCAGGCCGCGAAGGCCTGGCCCCGGTGCTCGGCCGCCACGGCGCACGCCAGCGCGACGTCCCCGATGGCCAGCGCGCCCAGCCGGTGGCTGACGGCGACCGCCCGCACACCTTCCCATTTCCCCGAGAGGTCCGCGACGACCTCCGCGAGCACGTCGGCGGCGCTGGGGTGCCCTTCGTACGCGAGCCGCTCCACCGACCGTCCGCCATCGTGGTCCCGGACGACCCCGCCGAAGGTGACGACGGCGCCCGCGGCCGCGTCGTCCACCAGCCGGGCGTGTTCTTCGACCGAGAGCGGCTCGTCGACCACCGCGATCCGTGCGACCCGAACGCTCACTGCTGTGCCTCCCGTGGGTGGTCGCCGCCCGCCAGCTGGTCGACGGCGTGGTCGAGGATCCCGTCCAGTACGCCCAGGCCGTCCTTCACCCCGCCGCGTGAACCGGGCAGGTTCACCACGAGGGTCAGGCCCGCGACGCCCGCGACGCCGCGCGAGAGCACGGCGGTGGGCACCTTGGGCAGTCCGGCGGCGCGGATCGCGTCCGCGACGCCGGGCAGTTCGTAGTCGAGGACGGCGCGGGTGACGTCCGGGGTGCGGTCCGTCGGCGAGATACCGGTGCCGCCGGTCGTCACGATCACCTGGACTCCGGCCGCGACGGCGTCCCGCAGGGCTTCGCCGACCGGTTCGCCGTCCTGGACGACGACGGGCGCTGGCACTTCCCAGCCGCGTGAAGCGAGCCAGTCCGTGATGACCGGGCCGGTCGTGTCCTCGTAGACGCCCTTCGCGGCACGATTCGACGCCACGATCACCCTCGCGACCCGGTTCACGGCCGCTCCCAGGTCCCGGTCTTGCCGCCGTCCTTGCGGATCAGGCGGACGTCGTCGAGGGTCGCCGCCGGATCGACGGCCTTGATCATGTCGTGCAGGGTCAGCCCGGCGACGGCGACGGCGGTCAGCGCCTCCATCTCGACGCCGGTCCGGTCGTTCGTCTTCGCGGTCGCGGTGATGTGCACGGCGGTCTCGTCGAGGACGAACTCGACCTTCACGCCGGACAACGCGATCTGGTGGCAGAGCGGGATCAGCTCGGGCACCTTCTTCGCGCCCATGATGCCCGCGATCCGCGCGGTCGCGAGCGCGTCGCCCTTGGGGAGCCCGTCCGTCGCCAGCAGGCCGAGCACCTCGGCCGTGGTGTGCACGGTGCCGCCCGCCAGCGCGGTGCGGGCGGTGGGCGTCTTGCCGGAAACGTCGACCATACGGGCGGCGCCCGTATGGTCGACGTGGCTGAGTTCACTCACGCCCAGCAGGCTAGTCCTCAGTACCTGTCGGCGGAGCCGAGGTCTGTCCGGCGAGGCGCCCACGCGTGAACCCGCCCGGCCGAAGGCCTCGCTATCGCGGTGGCAGGCGCCCTACCGGCTCACCGTGAGGTGGATTACCGGCCGGCGCCTGCCGACGCCGATCGCGATCGCGGGTTCACCTCAGAAGGTTCAGAACATCCGCTGCTTCGAGCGAACCTCGCCGAGGGCCTTCTCCCGTTCCTGCCGCTGCTCCGGCGTCATCGAGGCGAAGAGCCCGCCCCGGTCCGCGGCACAGGCCGTGTCGTGCGCGGGACGCTTGCCGTCCACGAGGAACCGGTTGACGGCGTTGTTGCCGCAGGCGTTCTCCGAGCTCAGCCAGACCCCGTGCCCGCCGTCGTCGACCGACACCATCCGCGCCCGGTCGCCCAGCGCGCGCCGCATCTCCTTGGCCCCGCTCAGCGGGGTCGCCGGGTCACGCAGGTTCTGCACGACCAGGATGTTCGACGGACCCCGGTCGCCGATCCGCACCTGCGGCTCGATCGGCTCGGACGGCCAGTAGGCGCACGCCCAGATGTTCGCCGCGGCGGCGCCGAACATCGGGTACCGCACCCGGTCCTTCTCGACGTTGCGCTGGTAGGCCGCGACCTTCTCCGGCCAGTTCACGTCGTTGCACACCACGTGCAGCTGCGCGGACAGCAGCTGCGCCACGTCGAGCTGCTGAGCCTGAGCGGTCTGCTTCACGACGCCTTCGGTGTCGAGCGCCTGCCACTGCTGGGCCAGCACCGGGAAGGAGCCGGTCGAATACAGCGAACCGAACGTGCCGGCCCGGAAGGCCGCGCCGTCCACCCCCGGCACCGCGCCGCCGTCGAGCTTGGCGACGAGTTCGTAGAACTTCGCCGTCACCTGCTGCGGAGTGCGGCCGAGCCCGTAGCTCGCGTGCCGCGCCGCCGCCCACTTCGCGAAGTCCGGGAAGCGGTCCTGGAACCCCTCCGCCAGCCGGCGGGACCCGGTCGTGTCGAGCCCGCCCGGACCGGTCGCGCTGTCGAGCACGACGCGATCGGTCTGCCGCGGGAACAGCGTCGAATACACGGCGCCCAGGTACGTGCCGTAGGAGACGCCGTAGTACGAGAGCTTCTCCTCGCCCAAGGCCTCCCGGATGCGGTCCATGTCGCGGGCGGTGTTGGCCGTGGTGATGTACGGCAGGTTCGCGGCCGTCTTCGAGTCGGCGCACTGCTTCGCGACGCCCTTGACGTACTTCGCGCGTTCCGCCACCGCTGCGGCGTCGCGCGCGTACAACGGGACGTTGCTGACCTGCTGCTCGGGCTTGAGATCGCAGGTGACCGGCGTGCTGCGGCCGATCCCGCGCGGATCGAAGCCGATGATGTCGTACGCGTCGAGCACGCTCGACGGCATGCCCGCCGCCCGCAACCCCGCGGGCATGGTCAGCCCGGGGCCGCCGGGGCCACCCGGGTTGGTGAGCATGATGCCGCGCCGCTTCGCCGGTTTGGTGCTGGCGAGCTTGGAAATGGCGACGTCGATGGTCTTCCCGCCCGGGTTGCGGTAATCGAGCGGGACCTTCAAGGTGGCGCATTCCACGCCGGGCGCGGCCGCGTCCTCCGGACACGGCCCCCAGCTGACAGACGAAACCGCGGCGGACGCCGTGGCCGGTACGAGTACCGCCATGGTGACCGCCGCGGCCGTGAGTGTCCCGATCCTGCTCAGGACAGAGCGAGTCATCCCCAAACCCCCGTCATGATCGACTTCCTGGTCGGAGCCGAGCCTATGAGCGGGCCATCGGCGGAGTCGTCACCCTGAAGTCGGCCTCGATGTCGGTCTCAGTGATGACGGCGCCGCCGAATGGAGCAAGGGACCTTTGCTACCACGTCCTACGACTGAGCAGCCTTCGCTGCTTTCGCCGCCTTCTTCACCGCTTCGGCGACCGCGGGGGCGACGGCGTTGTCGAACACGCTCGGCACGATGAACGAAGCGTTCAGCTTGCCGTTGTCCACGACGTCCGCGATGGCGTCGGCGGCCGCGAGGAGCATCGAGTCGTCGATGTGGTGCGCCTGCGCGTCGAGCAGCCCGCGGAAGACGCCGGGGAACGCGAGCACGTTGTTGATCTGGTTCGGGAAGTCGCTACGACCGGTGGCGACCACGGCGGCGTGCTTCTGCGCCTCCAGGGGGTCGATCTCCGGGTCCGGGTTGGCCAGCGCGAACACGACGGCGTCGGACTTCATGGTCGCGACCTGCTCGGCCCCGAACAGGTTCGGCGCGGAGACCCCGATGAACACGTCGGCGCCGACGAGCGCCTCGTGCAGCGTGCCCGCCTGCTGTTCCTTGTTCGTGTGCCCGGCGATCCAGGTCAGGTTCTCGTCGAGGTTGCCGCGCGCGGAGTGCACGATGCCGTCGATGTCGGCGGCCACGATGTCGCCCGGGTTCTTGCGCAGCAGCAGGCGGATGATCGCCGAACCCGCCGCGCCGACGCCGCTGACGACGATCTTGCAGTCTTCGATGTTCTTCCCGACCACGCGCAGGGCGTTGCGCAGCGCGGCGACCACGACGATCGCGGTGCCGTGCTGGTCGTCGTGGAAGACCGGGATGTCGAGCTGTTCACGCAGGCGCTTCTCGATCTCGAAGCAGCGCGGCGCGGCGATGTCCTCGAGGTTGATGCCCGCGTACACCGGCGCGAGCGCCTTCGCGATCATGATGATCTCTTCGGTGTCCTGGGTGTCCAGGCAGACCGGCCACGCGTCGACGTCGGCGAACTTCTTGAACAGCGCCGCCTTGCCCTCCATCACCGGCAGCGCGGCGGCCGGGCCGATGTTGCCGAGCCCCAGCACCGCGGAACCATCGGTGAGCACCGCGACGGTGTTGCGCTTGATGGTCAGGCGGCGCGCGTCCTCGGGGTTCGCCGCGATCGCCTGGCAGACGCGGGCGACACCCGGCGTGTACGCGCGGGAGAGGTCGTCACGGTTGCGGAGCGCGACCTTGGGGCTGACCTCGATCTTGCCGCCGAGGTGGATCAGGAACGTCCGATCGGAGACCTTGCGCACGCGGACGCCCGGCAGCGAGTCCAGGGTCTGCGTGATGTCCTGCGCGTGGTTCTCCGACAGGGCGTTGGCGCTGATGTCGACGACGATCGAATCGGGGTGCGACTCGACGACGTCGAACGCGGTCAGCACGCCGCCGACCCGGCCGACGGCGGTGGTCAGATCACCCGCCGCGGTGGACGACGCGGGGGCCTCCACCCGGACGGTGATCGAATATCCCGGACCGGGAACCGGCATGGCACTACCCCCGCTGAGGAAAGCTCGAATAGGTCGATCGAAAACCTACTCCCGTGACGACCGCCACGAACCCTCGCAGGGGTAACCCGCCAGTAGCTTCTTACCGGTTGATCTCGGTCTCGGGGTGCACGTACGGCACCGCGTCGAGGGGGAAGGTCACGTCGCCGAACGGGGACAAGGCGCCCTGCCGATCGGACGCGAGCTCGGTGACGGGGTGCTCCCCGTCCTCACCGGGCCACGTGGGGTCGATGCCCGCGCGCTTCTTGTTATCGCCCTTCGCCACAACGTCCTCCAGAGCATGGTCAAGCCGTTCTCGAGGGACAGTCTGCCCGAACGCGGCTGCCGGGCCACCACCCGCCCGGTATCCTGGTCTTCTATGCCCGCGCCATCCCTGGCGGACTGGCTGCGCCAGGAGTCCGACGACGCCCTCGCCGCGCTGCTGCGCACGCGTCGCGACCTGTCCACGCCGCCCCCGTCCGACACCATCGTGCTCGCCACCCGGGCAGGCACGCCGGGCTCCGTCGCGCGTGCCTGCGAAGACCTCGACACGTTCACCCTCGCCGTCCTCGACGCCCTGCTGCTGGCCGGAGCGGACACCGAGCCGGTCCCGGCCGCCGAGGTGGCGCGGCTCGCGGGCACGGAGATCGGCGAGGCGCTGACACTGCTGCGCAAGCGGGCCCTGGTCTGGGGCGAGGACGACGCGCTGCGCGTCCCGCCGTCGGCCCGCGACGCGCTCGGCCCCTTCCCCGCCGGGCTCGGGGCGTCGTCCCCCTCGCTCGCCGGAACGGATATCGAGGCCGCGCTCGCGGAGGTCGGCGAGGACGAACGCGCCCTGCTGACGACGCTGGCCGCCGGGCCGCCGATCGGCCGCACCCGCGACGCGTCGGCCGACGTCCCGCTGGAACGGGCGCAGAACCCCGTCCAGCGCCTGCTCGCCAGGGGACTGCTGCTGCGCCGGGACGATCAGACCGTCGAGCTGCCGCGTGAGATCGGGATCGCGCTGCGCGGCGGGGTGGTCTTCGAGCAGGCGTCGCTGCGCGAACCGGAGCTCCCCGTCCATCCGCATCAGCAGTCCACTGTGGACACGACGGCGGCCGGCGAAGCGATGGAATTCCTGCGCCAGACCGAAAACATGCTTCGCGCCTGGTCCGAGACGCCACCGCCGGTGCTGAAGTCCGGCGGGCTCGGCGTCCGCGAACTGAAGAAGCTCGCGAAGGATCTCGACGTCGACGAGGCGCGGGTGACCCTGCTCGCGGAGATCGCGGTCGGCGCCGGTCTGGTGGCCGACAGCGAAGCGACCACGCCGGAATGGGTGCCGACGACGCTCACGGATTCGTGGCTCGCGTCGCCGACCGCGCAGCGCTGGATGACGGTCGCGCAGGCCTGGCTCGAACTGCCCCGGCTGCCCGGTCTCGCCGGCGGGCGGGACGCGAAGGACAAGCCGATCGCGCCGCTTTCGGAAGACCTGCGCCGTCCGCTGGCGCCCACTTCGCGGCGCCGGATCCTCCTCGCGCTGGCGGCGCTGCCCGAAGGCGCCGGTGTGAAGAGCACCGACGAACTGGTCGCGGCGCTCGCCTGGCGCGCGCCGCGGCGGGGCGGGCGGCTGCGGGACGAGACCGTGCGCTGGACGATGGCCGAGGGGGCCGCGCTCGGCCTGATCGGCCTCGGCGGGCTCACCACAGCGACCCGGGCGCTGCTGGCCGAGGACCGCCCGGGGGCGATCGAGGCGATGATCGACGCGCTGCCGCGTCCGGTGGACCACGTGCTGGTCCAGGCCGACCTGACCGTGGTCGCGCCGGGGCCCTTGGAAGCCGAACTCGCGGCCGAGATGACCGCCGTCGCCGACATCGAATCGGCCGGGCACGCGACCGTCTACCGGATCACCGAGACGTCCGTGCGGCGCGCGCTCGACACCGGGCGGACCGCGGGCGAGCTGCACCAGCTGTTCACGTCGAAATCGGCGACGCCGGTGCCCCAATCGCTGAGTTACCTCATCGACGACGTCGCCCGGCGGCACGGGCGGCTGCGTGGCGGTGCCGCTGAGTCGTTCCTGCGCTGCGACGACGCGTCGCTGCTCGCGGAGGTCATGGGCAGCCCCGTCGCGACGGAGTACGGCTTGCGGATGATCGCGCCGACCGTGCTCATCAGCGCGTACCCGCTCGCCGAAGTCCTCGACGCGCTTCGCGCCGCCGGGTTCGCTCCGGCCGCCGAAGGCCCCGACGGACGCGTCATGGACATCAGGCCGTCCGGACGTCGCCTGCCCGCGAAGGCGCGTGCCGCGCGTCGCGCGCCTGGAGAGCCTGCCGGGCTGACCGACGAACAGGTCGGCAAGATCGTCGCGCACGTCCGGGCAGGCGACGCCGCTTCGGCGCGCCGCCGGGGCGAGACGGTGCGCGCGCCGCAGGGAGGCGGCGCCGGGGACACGTCCGCGACGCTGGCGTTGCTCTCCCAGGCGACCATCGAGCGCCGCGAGGTGTGGATCGGGTTCGTCGACTCACGCGGGACGGCGAGCCAGCGGGTGGTGCGGCCGCTGCGGGTCGGCGGCGGGGTCCTCGAAGGGACCGACAACGAGCGCTACCCGCTGCACCGGATCACGTCGGCCGCCCTCGTCGAGGACTGACCACCCCGCATTTAGTCCTCTAAATGCGGGGAGTCAGGCACACCGTGAAGCGGCGTCCCGAAGGCCACCCTTGAGACATCCAACGTCCTGAAGGTGGCCTTCAGGACAGCCACGGCCGAGAGCACCGGCACGCATTTAGAGGACGAAATGCGGGCGGTCAGAGGGCGCGCAGGCCTTGCAGCACGCGTTCCATGAAAGCGCGCGAAGAGGAATCACCGAGGATCAGCTCCGTCTGGTGGATCAGCACCAGGCCGGCGTCCGCCATGTCGCCCACGAGCACCTTCACCACGCCTAACGGCAGCCGCAGATGCGCGGCGATCTCCGCGATCGAGCGGGTGTCCAGGCAGAGGTCGCAGATCTGCCGGTGTTCCGGGGTCCGCACGCCGCGGTACCGGCGGCCGTCCTCACTGGTCGACACCAGCGCCTCCAGCGCCAGGTCGTGCGCGGTGCGGGTGCGCCCACCGGTGCGGGTGTAGGGCCGGACCCGGGAGCCCGAAGCCGGCGGCAGGTAGACCGAAGCCGGGGCGACGTCAGTGGGCCGTGGAGGAGGCGACTGCCGGATCGGTGAGGGCATCGGAGGCACCGGCTCGGGAGGCGGCGCGGGCGGGCGCCGCGGCATCACCGTGCTGATCGAGCTCAGCTCGAACCGGCTCGGCGAATCGAAGGCCTCGCGTTCGGTGCCCTGATAGAGGGAGTCCCAGCCGGAGGGGTCCGGTTCGGTGAATCCGCTGATCTTCATCGGTCACCCACGTACGCCGCCCTGCAGCTGCGCCCGCAGCTCGGGGGTGATCTGCTGGCCGACCCGCTCGACGAGCAGCGTCATCTCGTAGGCCACGGTGCCGATGTCACAGGTCGGCGCGGCCAGCACGGCGAGTGACGAGCCGTCGGCGACCGACATGAGGAAGAGGTAGCCGCGTTCCATCTCGACGACGGTCTGGTTGACCCCGCCCGCGTCGAAGCAGCGGGCCGCGCCGGCGGTGAGGCTGATCAGCCCGGAGGCGACCGCGGAGAGCTGTTCGGCCCGTTCCTGCGGCAGCCCGTCCGACGGCGCGAGGAGAAGCCCGTCCGCGGAGACCAGCACGGCGTGCGCCGCACCGGGAACCCGGCGCGCGAAATCCGTGATGAGCCAGCCGAACGAGCTTTGCTGCCCGGATGCCGTCACAAGTCCCTCCTCGCTGCGTCAAGACCACCTGGGCGGCGTGGTCCGGGCGTCTCCCGCCCACCAGCACCGATCCCGGTGCCGACGAGCCGAAAGACGCCTCCACCCAGCGTATTCGTCCCGTCGATCGTGTCGAGCCCGCCACCCGGCCGACCGCGTTAACCGAACGTAAACGTCCAGCCGCGCACCGCGTCGACACATCGTGAACCACGCATTCGTGGGTCACCCTGTGGTGGCCTGGCGCGACCAGGTGTGAACCGGCGTCCGCGCAGGTCACCGACGTTGTGACCACTCGATCGGGGGTCGTCGGCGCCGGATCGCGTGAAAGGGGTCGCCCCGCGTTCGATCCGACCGGTGACGCCACTCCCCGAAGCGGGTGAAGCCTGCCGAGTTCACTCCAACGGCCGCATCCGCTCCGGGCTTTTGTCCCTTTTACCCAGCGCGCAACGCCGAATCGTGTGCGATGGCGTGCTGCACGACCGAGATCAACACCTGCTTGGCGGACTCACGTTCCCGGGCGTCACAGGCCATGATCGGCACGGACGGTGAGATCGTCAGCGCGTGCCGGACGTCCTCGATCTGGTGGTGCAGCAGCCGGTCGAAGCAGTTGATCGCCACGACGTACGGCAGCTTCCGGTTCTCGAAGAAGTCGATCGACGGGAACGCGTCGGCGAGCCGCCGCGTGTCGACCAGCACGACGGCACCGATGGCGCCGACCGCGAGGTCGTCCCACATGAACCAGAACCGGTGCTGGCCCGGCGTACCGAACACGTACAGCACCAGGTCCGAGTCCAGCGAAATCCGGCCGAAGTCCATGGCCACGGTCGTCGTCGACTTGTTCGGGGTGGCCGAATTGTCGTCGACGCCGGTACTGGCCTCGGTCATCATGGCCTCGGTGGTCAGCGGATCGATCTCCGAAACCGCTCCGACCAGCGTGGTCTTCCCCGAGCCGAATCCGCCAGCGACCACGATCTTGGCCGACGAAGTCGGTCCGGTCACCTGCGGCGCATTCGCGTCGGAGTCAAATTCTCCGAAGCCCACTGAGCACCCTCTCCATGAACTCGATACTCGGCCGGTCACCCACGTTCTGGCTGGCGGTGTGCACCAGGACCAGACCGAGGCCGGCCACGTCTCCGATCAGCACCCGGACCACGCCGAGCGGCAGGCGCAACAGCGCCGCGACTTCGGCGACGGACCGGGTGTCCAGGCAAAGGTCGCAGATCGACCGGTGTTCGGGGACGCGTACCCGGTCGAGCACACGTCCCTGTTCGCTGGTCGAGATCAACGCCTCGATGGCAAGGTCGTACGTCGGCTTGGTCCGGCCCCGCGTGCGGAAATACGGCCGGACCAGGCCGGAGGATTCGACGTCGGTGGTGTACTGCTCGTCGACGAACTCGTTCTGCGCCTGCTGCGGCAGGGCCGCGGCGAGCGGGTCGGCGGCGGCCGCCGCCGCCCGGCGCTCCTCCTCCTTGTCGAAGGAGAACTTGGCGAACTCGCCCGAGTCGTAGAGCGGACCGCTGCCACCACCGAACAGCTCCGCCCCCGGCCCGCCGAGCAGGCGTTCCCGGTAGTCCGAGACGCTGAAGTCGGCGGGTCCCTGTCCCGCGTTCGAATCGGTCAGCCAGCGGGAGGCTTCGTCCGGGGCCACGGGGTCGTTGTCCGACCCCTGTGCCCTTCGCGATCGCCATTCGCGGTCGACCCGGTCCCGGAAGGACGTCCAGTCCTCCCGGCCGTCGTCTCGTTCCGACCACCCGCCGGAGAAGTCGTCACCGAGCCGGCCATCGCCCCTCAAGCGCCCGTCGTCCACGGCATTCTCCTCGGTTCCCGGTCGCTCAGCGGCGGACCGACGCGCCCTGCAGCTGCGCGCGCATCTCCGGTGTCAGCTGTTGCCCCACCCGTTCCACCAGCAGGGTCATCTCGTAGACGACCAAGCCGATGTCGCTCTCCGGCGACCCGAGGACCGCCAGGCAGGAACCGTCGGACACCGACATCAGGAAGAGGAAGCCGTTGGCCATCTCGACCACCGTCTGCGCGACCGTGCCGCCCTCGAACACCTTCGCCGCACCGCGCGCGAGGCTCGTGAGCCCCGACGCGACCGCCGCCAGCTGATCGGCCCTGTCCTTGGGAAGTCCCTTCGAGGATGCCAGCAGCAAACCGTCCGCCGACACCACCACGGCATGCGCCGCGCCCGGGACCCGGTGCACGAAATCCGTGATCAGCCAGGCAAAGCTGCTCGTGTGTCCTTTACCCTGCGCCTGGCCGCCAGGCTGCGCCGGACCACCCGGCTGCATCGCACCCGCCCGTGTCACTGTCACTCCTTACTGCTGTCATCGGCAGAGGTATCCCTGCCGGTCACCGGAACGCCGTTGTCATCCAGCGCATCGAGCGGGCGTTCCTTCAACGCGTGCCGTCCCGACGTGTAGCCCTTCTGGAAGCTTGCCATCCGACTCCGCGCCGCCGTCGCCGAGCGGGCGATCGCACCCGTTCCCGGCATTCCGGAGGTCTTGTCGGCGAACGAGTCTTCCTTCTTCGGCTCGTTCCCGCCGATCGAGCCGGGGACGAGGTACTGGTTCGGCACCCGTTTGGGCAGGCCCGCCGGGGTGATCTCGTCGTTCCGGTCTTCGTACAGGACCTGCGCCGCCTGCCAGCCGTCGTCCGACGCGCTGCGCCAGCCATTGTCCTGGAGCACCGTCTCCGGCGGAACACTCCGTGGGGTCCGAGTGGGCAATGCCTCTCCGGAAGTGTCCTCGGCCGCGGATTCCGCCGCTTCGGCGCCGCCGTTGGGGGTCCGCACGGGCAGTTCGGACTCGACCGGCTCGGTGTACGTCGTCGGGGAGTCGCCCCCGGTCTCGTCACCTTCGCTGAACCAGCGCGAGAGCACCGACTGGTAGATCGGCAGCCGCCGGGTGGGCACGTCGTCGTCGAGCGCCGACTTGCCCGCGTCCGAAGACTCCGCGGGCTCCTCAGGCTTGTTCCGCGGCTCGACCGGCGTGTACTTCGGCTCCCGCTTCGGCAGCACCAGTGACGCGAACTGGGTCTCGGTGCCGCTGGAGGCGCCGTCGCCGTTCGCCGGCGAGATGTCTTCGGCCGTCGGCCACGCCGGGGCCTCTTCGGCGGGGGACGCGGGGCTGAGGAACGGCCCGGCCGCGTTCTTGCCCGCGACCAGGTCGTCGAGGCTGATCGGCTGATCGAGCGGGACGAGCCCGCCCTGCGACGCGACCGGCTGCGGAGCGGCCGGCGGCTTCGACGGCGGCGGCGGGGTCATCTCCAGGCCGCGGTCGGAGGCGGGGATGTTCGGCAGCGAGGTCGACATCTCCGACACCGACGGCATCGAAGGCATCGACGTTTCCGACCGGTTCGCCGGCGGCGGGGTGTTGCGCGCGCCGGGCCGCATCTGCGTGAGCAGCTCCGCGGGTACGACGACCCGCGCGATCACGCCGCCCTCGATGTCCTCGTTCTCCCGGAGCCGGACCTCGATGCCGTGGCGTCGCGCCAGGCGCGCGACCACGTACAGGCCCATCCGCCGGGTCACCGAGACGTCCAGGTCCGGCGGGTCGGCCAGCCGCTGGTTGACCTCGGCGAGCCGTTCCTCGGTCATGCCGACACCGTGGTCGGTGACCTGGATGGCGAGCGCCTTCTTGCGGGTGATCACCGCGCGGACGGTCACCTTCGTCTCCGGCTCGGAGAAGTAGGTGGCGTTGTCCAGGAGTTCCGCGAGGACGTGCACGAGGTCATGGATCGTCAGGCCCTGGACGGCGACCTCGGGGACGATCCCGATCTCGATCCGGGCGTACTGCTCGATCTCCGAGACCGCGGCGCCGATGACGTCGGCGGCGGGCACCGGCTTGGGCACCGACTTCGCGAGACCGGCGCCCGAGAGCACCAGGAGGCTTTCACCGTTGCGGCGCAGCCGCGTGGCGAGGTGGTCGAGCTCGAACAGGCTGGCCAAGTGGTCCGGGTCCTGCTCGTCGGCCTCGAGCCGGTCGATCACGCCCAGCTGGCGTTCCACCAGCCGCTGCGACCGGCGGGACAGGTTCACGAAAATGCCGTTGACGTTCTCGCGCAGGAGGGCCTGTTCGGCGGCCATCTTGACGGCCTGTTCGTGGACGACGTCGAACGACCGCGCCACTTCACCGATCTCGTCACGCGAGGTGACGGGCACCGGCTCGACCGACCGCTTCGAGGCGTTGACCGGGTCCGGGTCGTCGAGGATCGCTTGCACGGTTTCCGGCAGTCGTGTGTAGGCCACGTCGAGCGCCGTCTTCCGCAGCACCCGCAGCGGGCGCAGCATCAGGCGGGCGATGACGAGCATCAGGAACAGCGCCGCGAGCAGCGCCAGCAGCACGACCGCGCCGCCGATCCAGGCCGAGTTGATCGCGTCGGTGGCCAGGCCGTCGGCCTGTGCCCGCAGCTGGCCGAGCAGGTTGGTCTCGACCGCGCGCAGCTTGTCCAGCGCGACCCGGCTGTCGTTGCCGAGGGCGACGTTGTCGATCGCCGGCGGCTCGTTCTGCTGGTGCAGCGAGAACGCCATCGTGGTGATCCGGCGCCGGTCGTCGACCTCGGGACCGGAGAAGGTGTCCGAGTAGAGCTGCCGCTGTTCGGGGCTGGCGTTGTTGAGGAACGCCGCCGTCGAGGCGTCGCCGCTGGCGACCGCCGAACGCGCCTGGTCGAACAGGTCGCCGGGGAATCCGGAGCGGAAGGAGGCGATCAGCAGCGCCGCGTCACCGCGGGCGATGAACTCCTTGCTCTCACTGATGGCCTGCACGGTGACGCCGAGCCGGAGCACGTCGCGGTTCGCCACCGCGGTGGTCACCTCGCGGCCGAGCTGGACCAGCGAGTCGAGGATGCCGGAGTAGGCGATGAGGATCGGGGTGTCGCCCAGCAGCGAGGTGTTCATCGCGCCGCGCAGCGGGCGCAGGGCGTCGAGCCGCTGCAGACCACGCGAGTAGCGGTCCCTCGTGTCCTGATCGTCCGGGTTGATCTGGTTCGCCGAGGCACGCAGGTCGTCGATGGCGCGGTCGACCTTGGCGATCTGCGCGTCGAGACCGTTCTGGCGCGACGGGTCACCGGAGGCGATCTTGGCGACGGCGAGCGCGCGTTCGCTCTGCAGCTCGTGCACCACGAGGGTGATCTTGTCGGCGAACGCGACCTGGTCGGCCGTGTCCTGGAACCGGGCCGCTTCGCTGCTGTCGTCGATCACGCGGAGCGTGCCGAGCGCGAGCGCGGTCAGCGTCGGAATGATCAGGACGGCCGCGAGCTTCGATCGCAGACGCCAGTTACGCAGGCCCAGGAACGACCCGGCCTTCCCACCAGGACCGTCTCCGGTTTCCCGCGCAGGGGTCCCTCCCACCCCCGCGGTGTCTTCGTTCGGCACCGCCGCACCACCATCATCTTCATTCGGGCCGGGAAAGCCCATTTTGGACATGCCGTTCTGCTGCTGCCTGGGTCGGTTGTCGGAGACCACTACCCGCACGCTCCTGCCACCCGGCAGGGAGACGTTGGACGCGAGTGCTCACTCTGACGAATGAGGAAGTCGTCTTTGACGCAGTCTCTCAAGTGCACTTGGCCGAAATCCCGCCTGACGTCATTGGTCTATTCGGCCTAACCCGCCAGTGCGCGGGCGCGCACCAGTGAAGCACGGTCGTGTCCGACATCAGGATCGCGTTCGACACAGAGTGCCTTGCACCTCGGGAAAGGTCCAGAGCGTTCGGCCATCCAAGGCACTCTCTTTCACTACATCAGTGGTCCACACCTCACTACCGGTGCATGAGGGTAGCGAACGGGCGGCCCAGATGTAACCCTTCGGTCAAGACCTGCAAGTAAGCCCCGGACGGGTCTTGACCCGTTGACGCTCATTCGTCAACAAGTCCCCGCCTCGAACACGCCCCGTTGTGTTCACTTCTGACAAACAACCTGTTCGGGTGATCGTTACCACTTGGGATCATGGGATGACCACCCATTGTGAGCACAGTGTGTGTTCTCTACAGTGGGCCCGTGACTCGACAAAGAGTCACTTCCGAATTCCACATCAGGCCACGTCATCACGTGTCCTCCCCCTCGATCAGGAGCACCACTTTGCTTGGCTCTGCAAGCTCGAAGAAGGCCTTGGGCATCAGCCGGGGTCGACGTGGAGCCCTCGCATTCGCGATGGCGGCCGTCGTCTCGGTATCGGTCAGCGGCTGCGGCCTGCTCGGCGGGGACGATTCGTCCTCCTCCGGCGGCTCGGGGAGCCTCGAGAAGTCGAAGATCAAGATCGCCGTGATGTCGACCATCGACCTGGCCCCGCTGCGCCTCGCCCAGGACGGCGGCTACTTCAAGAACGAGGGCCTCGACGTCGAGGCGGTGGAAGCCGCGACCGGCCAGGTCTCGCTGACCAAGCTGATCGGCGGCGAGGTCGACATCGCGTACGCGAGCTACACGCCGTTCTTCATCGCGATGAGCAAGGGCACCGCCGACATCAAGCTGGTCGCGGACGCTTCTTCCGCGGGCCCGAAGAGCACGATGCTGGTCACGCTGCCGACGTCGTCGGTGAAGAGCGTCAGCGACCTGGCGGGCAAGAAGATCGGCATCACCGCGCCGAACACCGTGTCCGACACGCTGTCCAAGTCGGTCATGAAGGACCACGGCGTCGACGCCAGCAAGGTCCAGTGGGTGCCGATCCCGCTGCCGAACATCGGGACCGCGCTCAAGAACGGCGACATCGACGCCGGCTTCCTGACCGAGCCGTTCATCACCCAGACCGCGAAGCAGGCGGGCACCGTCCCGGTCGTGGACACCGCCACCGGCGCCACCCAGGACTTCCCCACCGCGGGCTACGGCTCGCTCGGCAAGTTCGTGTCGGAGAACCCGAAGACCGTGGCCGCCTTCCAGCGCGCCATGCAGAAGGCCACCCGGGACGCGGCGGACCGCTCCAAGATCGAGCCGCTGCTGGTCAAGTACGCCAAGATCGACCAGGACACCGCCGCGCTGACCACGCTGCTGACGTTCCAGTCCACCCTGGACCCCCGCCGTATCCAGCGGGTCCCGGACCTGCTCCTGCAGATGGGCGCGATCCAGACCAAGATCGACGTCGGCCCGATGATCGCGGCGCAGGCCACCAGCTGACGACGCGGCATTACATCTAATAGTCACATTTCTCGGAAATTGATCACTGAAAGTAATGATGTCCAAGCGGGTGATCAGGTGATCGGGCGAATGGCCTAAAATGATCACCCGCTCACGACACCCATTGTGAGCAGGTGGGCAAATCTCTAAGGTGACCGCGTGCCTGGCGGAATGAAGCCACGACACGGATGAAAAAACCCAACGGTGATTCATTGTTTCCGAGGAGCTGGCTTTGTTTCGAAACGCCATGAGCAGGAGCGGTGTACGTAGAGGACGGGGTGCCATCGGCGTCGCCCTGAGCGCGCTCATGCTGGCCACCTTGGGCGCCTGTGGCGCACTCGGCGGCGAGGACACGTCCAAGGCGTCGGGTGGCGAAGGCGGCCTTGAGAAGCCGAAGATCAAGGTGGCCCTGCTGCCCGTCGTCGACCTCGCGCCGCTGCGGCTGGCGCAGGAAGGCGGCTACTTCAAGGCCGAAGGTCTCGAGGTCGAAGCGGTCGACGCGCCCAGCGGCCAGCAGGCGATGACCAAGATGATCGGTGGCGAGGTCGACATCGCCTTCTCCACCTACATGCCGTTCTTCGTGGCGAAGAGCAAGGGCGCGGCCGACATCCGCCTCGTCGCCGACGCGGTTTCGGCCAGCCCCAAGAGCAACGCGGTCGTCACCGTGCCGACCTCCTCGGTCAAGACGATCAACGACCTCGCGGGCAAGAAGATCGCGATCACCGACAAGAACACCGCCTCCCACCTGCTCACCGTCTCGGTGATGAAGGACCACGGCGTCGACACCAGCAAGGTCCAGTGGGTGCCGATGGCGCTGCCGAACATCGCCTCGGCGCTCGCGGCGGGCCAGGTCGACGCGGGCTACCTGCCCGAGCCGTTCCTGACCCAGGCATCCAAGGTCGTCGGCGCGACCCCGGTCGTCGACATCTCGACCGGCGCCACCCAGGACTTCCCCCTGGCGGGCTTCGGCGCGCTCGGGTCCTTCGTGGACAAGAACCCCAAGACGCTGGCCGCGTTCCAGCGCGCACTGGGCAAGGCCGTGCGCGACTCGGCCGACCGCTCCAAGATCGAACCCCTCATCGTCAAGTTCGCCAAGGTCGACGCGGAAACCGCTTCACTGCTCACGCTGCCGACGTTCGGGTCCACTTTGGACGCCCGTCGCCTGCAGCGGGTACCGGATCTGCTGCTGCAGACCGGAGTGATCGGGGCCAAGCTCGACGCCGCTCCGATGCTCGCCCCTCAAGCTGGATAAAGGTAAAGGTGTCACGACTTCTCCGTGCCCTTGCCGGTCTGGCCGGTTTCTTCCTCGTGTGGGAAGTGATCGTCCAGGCCGGCCTGGTCCGTAAAGAGTTCCTCCCCCCGCCGTCCGTCGTCCTCGTGACGATCTTCGAACAGTTCGGCGAGACCCAGTTCGTCCGGGACCTGATCGCCACGTTCCTCGCGTGGGCGATCGCCCTGCTGATCGCGGTCGCCATCGCGGTGCCCGCCGGCCTGCTGCTCGGCAGCATCCCCGGCCTGCGCACGGCGACCGCGGTGGTCATCGAGTTCCTGCGGCCGATCCCCGCCGTCGCGCTGATCCCGCTGGTGCTCCTGCTGATCGGCGGCGGGCCCGAGGCGAAGATCACGCTGGCCGTGTACGCGTCGTTGTGGCCCATCATGTTCAACACGATCTACGCGCTCGGCGAGATCGACCCCGTGCTGCTGGAGACCGCGAAGGCCTGCGGTACGAGCAAGTTCCGGACGCTGACGTCGGTGGCGCTGCCGCATACCGCGCCGTTCGTGTTCACCGGGGTCCGGCTGTCCGCCAACATCGCGCTGATCGCGGTGGTCAGTACCGAGTTCCTCGCCGGGGCCAAACTCGGCATCGGCAACTTCATCATGCAGGCCAGCACCGGCTCCACCAGGTTCGACCTCGTGCTCGCCGGCACCGTGGTGGTCGGCGCGCTCGGCTTCCTCATCAACGGCGGGCTCGAGATGATCGGCAGGCGGGCGTTCCGCTGGAGCACGGTCGACCGGGAGGCGGTCTCGTGACGACCCTCACGCTGACCAGCCGCGTCGGCAGGCGAGTGGGCCGGGGTATCGGCATCCTCGTCCGCAACTGGCTGCTCTTCTTCGCCCTGATCGGGATCTGGGAGCTCGCGACCCGGCTCGCGGAAAGCCCGTTCTTCCCGCCGCCGAGCGAGATCCTGAGCACTTCGGTGAAACTGTGGTTCACCGGCCCGGCCTCGCAGCTGTTCCTGACCGACACGGTGTTCGACAACGTGCTCCCCAGCCTCGGCCGGACCCTCGGCGGCTGGCTGCTGGCCGGCGCGTTCGGTGTCGCGCTGGGTGTCCTTTTGGGACGGTCCAAGACGGGGATGGACTACGTCGGACCGCTTTTCGCGTTCTTCCGCTCGGTCCCGCCGCCCGCGCTGATCCCGGTGTTCATCGTCCTTTTCGGACTCGGTCCGGGGATGCAGACCGGGTCGATCATCTTCGGCGCGATCTGGCCGGTGCTGCTCAACACCGTGGACGGCGTCCGGTCGGTGGACCAGGTGAAGATCGACACCGCGAAGTCGTTCCGGACCCCGCGGTCGTACTGGGTGCGCTCGATCGTGCTCCCCGCCGCCGGGCCGAAGATCTTCGCCGGCCTGCGGCTGAGCCTGTCCATCTCCCTGCTGCTGATGGTGATCTCGGAACTGGTCGGTTCCTACAACGGCATCGGCCGGTCCCTGATGGACGCCCAGCAGGCGTTCGACTTCCCGCTCATGTGGTCGTGGCTGGTCCTGCTCGGACTGCTCGGCTTCGGGTTCAACGCGGCCTTCCTCGCGGTGGAGCAGAGAGTGCTTCGCTGGCAGCCCACCCGCAACGGCCGTATCTAGCTTTCGAAGGGTCAGCAAGATGTCAACCATGCTCGAAGTCTCCGGGCTGAACCACCGGTACGGCGCGGGAGAAAAGGCGCACGTCGCGGTCAACGACCTGTCGTTCACCGTGGAAGCGGGACAGCTCGCGAGCATCGTCGGCCCGTCGGGCTGCGGCAAGTCCACGCTCCTGCGCTGCATCGCCGGGCTGATCAAGCCGACGTCCGGCCGCGTCAGCCTGCACGGCGACGACGTCTCCGGCGTGCCGGAGGACCTGGCCGTCGTGTTCCAGGACTACAGCCGCTCGCTGTTCCCGTGGCTCTCGGTCGCGAAGAACGTCGAGTTCCCCTTGCGGTGGCGTAACTTGAGCCGCGCCGAACGCCGGACGCGGGCGCAGGAGGCGCTGGAGTCGGTCGGCCTGTCCGGGGTCGGCTCGAAGTTCCCGTGGCAGCTCTCGGGCGGTATGCAGCAGCGGGTGTCGATCGCGCGGGCGCTGGCCAGCCGTCCCGCCCTGTTGCTGATGGACGAGCCGTTCGCGTCGGTCGACGCGCAGACGCGGTTCGAACTCGAGGACCTGACGCGGCGCGTGCAGCGCGAGAACGGGAGCACGGTCCTCGTCGTCACGCACGACATCGACGAGAGCGTCTACCTGTCGGACCGCGTGCTGGTGCTGTCGAAGTCGCCCGCGAAGATCGTCGCGGACCTGCCGGTCGGGCTGCCCGCGGAACGGGACCAGATCACCACACGCGAATCGGCCGAGTTCGTGACGCTGCGCGGTGAGGTCGCGCGGCTGCTGCACGGTGGTGCCCCGGAAGCGGTCGCCGCCGCTTCGGACGCGGCCGAGTACGAGCTGGCGCAGCAGGAAGCGGCGGCCGACACCGCCGAGGCCGAGGCGCGCGCGAAGAGCTGAAGCCTTCTTGATCGTCCATAAGGGACTCTTCCAGGGCGACAGCGCCTGGTTTGGGCGATTTGCACGGTCTGACCGGCGGGTCGTGAGTGGCAATGAGGGTTAGAACGACCCTTACCACTCACGACCCGATCGAAAACCGTACATACAAGCATTAAATGGACCCGGTTGCGTCCTTTTTGGACACTTGGGCCGCGATCGGCTAAGACGACGAGTCCGGACCGGGCTGCGAAGGCCGCCACTCCTGCGGCTGCCATGTCGCGAAAGCCACTTTCGGGACGGCAGATGTCCTGAAAGTGGCTTTCGCGACACCCTCAGTACAGCGTGCGCGGGTTCGCGTCGATGCGGACGTGCACCAGATGCGGCCGCTCGTCCGGCAGCGCCGCTTCCAGCGTCGACTTGAGGTCTTCGGCCTTCTCGACGACCGACGTCCGCAGCCCCAGGCTCTTCGCCAGCGCGGGGAAATCGATGCCGCCGAGGTCGACGCCCGGCACCTTCTCGCCGCCCGCGGCCTCGCCGAGGATGCGCACGGCGGCGTACTGCGAGTTGTCGAAGATCACGAACGTCACCGGCAGGTTGTGCTGCGCCGCCGTCCACAGTGCCTGGACGCAGTACATGCTCGACCCGTCGCCGAGGATCGCCACGACCTTGCGGTCCGGGCGGGCCAGCGCGGCGCCGACGGCGGCCGGGAGGCCGTAGCCGAGGGTGCCGCTGGCGACGGTGAGGAAACCGGTGTCGGTGGACTTGATCGGCAGGTGGTCGTGCAGTTCGTTGCGGTGGCTCGGCGTCTCCTCGACGACGATCGCGTCGTCCGGCAGGACTTCCGAGATCACCGCATAGGCGAAGCCGGGCGTGATCGGCGTGACCGCGGCGGGCTTTTCCAGCCGGGTGCGGGGTTTCGGCGCTTCCCTCGGCGCGGCGCGGTCCAGCAGCGCGCGGATGGTGAGCTTCGGCGTAGCGCGGATGCCGGTGCCTTCCGCCGCCCTGGCGAGGATCTGCTCGTCGTCGCTGACCAGGAACAGCGGCGGCAGCGCGGTTTCCGACTCGCCGCGGTACACGTGGTAGGTGAACGCCGGGGCCCCGATGACGACCACGAGGTCGTGGTCCGCCAGCGCGCTCGCGAGCGCTTTCCGTTCCGGTTGAAGGAATCCGAAGAACTGCGGGTGGTCCTCGGGGAAGGAGCAGCGCGCCCCCATCGGCGGCGCCCAGACCCCGGCGCCGACCTTCTCGGCCAGCTCGACGACGTCCGGCACGGCGCCTTCACCGTCGATACCGGGGCCGACCACGATCGCCGGGCGCTCGGCGGCGTCCAAGGCCGACACCAGTTCGTCCAAAGCGGACGGATCGGGCGCGAAACCGCGGATCTGCGGCCGGGACACGATCGGCTTCGTGGTCTCGACGTCCCAGTCGTCCACCGGCACCGAAACGAACACCGGACCCATGGGCGCCTGCGTCGCGATGTGGTACGCCCGCGCCAGCGCCGCCGGGACGTCCTCGGCCCTGGCGGGCTCGCAGCTCCACTTCACGTACGGCTTGGGGAAGTTCGCCGCCTCGACGGCGCCGAGGAAAGGATCGTCCGGCAGGAGCGACCTGGTCTGCTGGCCGGCGAGGATGATCAGCGGGGCGTTGTTGCGGTACGCGGTGAAGATGTGCCCGAGCGCGTGCCCGACCCCGCCCGCGGAGTGCAGGTTCACCAGCGCCGCCCGCCTGCTCGCGCGGGCGTACCCGTCGGCCATCGCGACGACGGACGCCTCGTGGAGCGCGAGCACGTAGGTGAAGTCGTCGGGCCACTCCGTGAGGAAGGCGATCTCGGTCGTCCCGGGATTGCCGAAAACGGTGGTCAGGCCCAGATCGCGCAGCAGTTCCCTGGTCGCGTCACGTACGGTGCGGGTAGCCATGGCCACACGCTATCTGGTCGGCACCCGATAGTTGAAGATGCAACCTCGTATCACCGTATGTGGTCTGGACCTGACCCCCTGCGTACGTCCGGCAACCCCCGCATTTCGTCCTCTGAATGCGGTAGTCGCACGCGCAAGGAATCCGGTGCGTACGCCTGCTCCTTGCGGCGATGCGGTGCAGCAAGCCAGCCGGCGCAATGTCCGTGAAGGCCTCCTTACCTACCTTGAGGGTAAGGAAGGAGGCCTTCACGGCATGCGGAAGCGGTGTGGCACGGGGCGGAGCCGCGCCCCTGGGAGCCCCGCATTTCGTCCTCTGAATGCGGTAGTCGCACCCGCAAGGAACGCCCGGCCTACTCCTTGACCAGCGCGGCCCATTCGCGCACGGCGGCGACGTCCACATCGGACTCCCAGCCACCCGGCCGCACCGCGCTGCCGACGTGGAAAGCGCCGACGCCGCCCGCCCGCAGCAGGTGCACCTGCTGCGGCCGCAGGCCGCCGCCGACGAGCAGCCGCGGCCCGTCCTCCCGCCGGGCGAGCCGCTGCAGGACCGAAAGCCCGTGCGCCACACCGTGCGGATGCCCGGCCGCGAGCACCGTGTCGCAGCCGAGCGCGGTCAGCTGGTCGTAGGCGCGCAACGGGTCCCGCGCGCGGTCGATGGCGCGGTGGAAGGTCCACGGCAGCCCGTCGAGCTCCTTGACCAGCGTCTCGCAGGCCTCGACGTCGATTTCGCTTTCCAGGTCCAGGAAACCGAAGACGAACTCCCGCGCACCCGCGTCGATCAGGCGCCCGGCGTCCGCGCGCAGCCCGTCGAGGTCACCGGCGGCGAAGGACATGTTGTCGCGCAGCATGACCCGCACCGGGAGATCGGTGGCGGCGAGCACGTCGCGCAGCGTCTCGACCGACGGGGTGAGTCCGTCGCTGGCCATGTCGCTGACCAGTTCGAGGCGATCGGCCCCGCCCTCCTGTGCGCGCTCCGCGTCCACCGCGGTCAGCGCGATCACTTCCAGCAGGCCGGTTTTCGGGCTCATGACCATCCAATTCGCTTATACCGAGGGGTTGTCGTCACCCCTGGCGTGGCGACCGCGCCGGAAACCGCCTTGCAGGCTGGTCATCCGTTCGCGGACCGCTTCGGGGGAAAGTGAGAGTATCGGCCTCTCCCCCCGCGGTTTCTCCGGCCTGTCGTCCTGCGTCCGAGCCTCGGGGACGACGGCGGGCAGCACCGGCCAGGTCTCCTCCGCCCCGTCCTCCTGCTCCAGTTCGGCGGGCGTCGGCCAAGCGGGCTCGGGCTCCGGTGCCTTTCCCTTGGGCTCCAGCGGCTTCAACGTCGGCTCGGTCGGCTCGTCCGGATCCTGCGCGGGCTCCTCGGGCACGGCGTTCTTCACCGGTTCGAATGACGGCAGCGAGGGCGGGCCGGGTTCGGCGGGCGAAGGCCCTTCGCGCGGGCCTCCGTGGTCGAACCACTGCGAAAGCACGCTCTGGTACTTGGGCATCCGCTCGGTCGGCGAGTCCAGTTCGAGATGGTTGACGGCGTCGTCGTCCGAAGACGGCCACTCCGGCGGGGTCTCGCGCTCGACGACCGGCGCACGCCGCAGCGGCCCGGGATCCAGCACGGGCGCGAACCGCGATTCGTCCGCACTCTCCTGGGGTTCCGGCAGCGGCGGCACTTCCAGCGGCGGTTCGGGTTCCGGCTCCGGCACGACGACGGTGACGGGCGGGGGCTCCGGCAACGGTGCTGGGCGGGGCGCTTCGACGATGAGTTCGGCGGGTACGACGACCACCGCGGTGATCCCGCCGCCGTCGGCGGACCGCAGGCGGACGTCGATATGGTGCCGGACGGCCAGCGTCGCGACCACGAACAGACCCATCCGCCGGGAGACCTCGACGTCGACCTCCGGCGGGTTCGCCAGCCGCGTGTTGGTCCGGTCGATCTCCGCCTGCGGCATGCCCGCGCCGTGGTCGGTGATCTCGATCTGCCATTCGCCGCGGTCGGTCTCGTGCCCCTCGACCTGCACCATCGTGCTCTGGTCCGAATAGCGGGTCGCGTTCTCCAGCAGCTCGGACACCACGTGCACGAGGTCGTTGACGGCCTCGCCGCGCACCGCGATCCGCGGCGCCGCACCGAGTTCGATCCGCTGGTAGTGCTCGACCTCCGACAGCGCGGCACCGATGATCTCGTCGGCGACCACGGCGCCGCCGTCTTCACGGACGACGTCGGTTCCGGAGAGCACCAGCAGGTTCTCGCTGTTGCGGCGCATCCGGGTCGCGAGATGGTCGAGTTCGAAGAGGCCGGCGAGGGTGTCGGGATCCTGTTCGTCGGCCTCCATACGGTCCAAAACGGACAGTTGCCGCTCGACGAGATCCTGGCTCCGCTGCGACAGGTTCACGAACATCGCGTTGATGTTCTCCCGCAGCATGGCCTGTTCGCCCGCGAGCCGGACGGCCTCGCCGTGCACCGCGTCGAACGCGCGCGCCACCTGGCCGAGTTCCTCGCGGCTGAACACCGGGACCGGCGCGACGGCCAGCCGACGCCGCAGGTTCTCCGGCTGCGGTTCGGGATCGCTCAGCAGGCCTTCGACTGCCGCCGGGAGCTGGTGCTCGGCGACCTGGAGCGCGCTGCGGCGCAGGATCCGCAACGGCCGCAGCAGCGACCGCGCGATGATCACCGAGAGCACGCCGGCGACGATCAGCACGGCGAGCACGATGCCGCCGTCCCAGATCGCGGACGTCCTCGCGCGCGCCGCGAGGGCGTCGGTGCGTTCCTGGAGCTGGACGAGCAGCGCCTGCTGCACCTGATGGGCCAGATTGACCGTGTACGTGGCCGAGGTGTCCCACTGGTTCGGGTCCAGCCCGCCGAGCCCCTGATCGTTCTCGGCGCGGATGAGCGCCGACTCCACCATGTCGTTGCCGATGTCGACGATCAGGCCGATGACCGTGTCGTCGTACATGCGCTGCTGTTCGGGCGTCGCGAAGGTGCGGTAGTCGCTGCGGGCGGCGGCGAGTTCGGCCTCCGCGCCGAGCAGCGCGCGGGTCCGGTCCCGGTTGAGGCCGCCCTGCGCGAGCGCGGCCGCCATGATCGCGCGTTTGACCGACATCTGATCCTTGACCCGCGCGAGCGCGTTGCCCGCGAGCCGGAGCTTCCCCAGATCCGGGTCGGAGACGTCGGCGGCGGTGGCGTCGCTGATGTCGAGCAGGCCGGAGATGAGCTCGCTGTAGGACCGCAGCACCGCGTCGGCGGGAAAAGCCGAGTGTTCCGCGGAAAAACGGAGCCCGGTCAGCACGCGCAGGCGGTCGCTGGTCTGTTGCAGGCTCGTCGCGGCCTTGTCGCCGAGCCTGCTCTTGCTCTCGCCGAGCGTGCGGTCGAACGTGCCGATGGCCTCGTCGGCCCGTTTGCGCTGTTCGGTCAATTCGGAAAGATCGCCCTTGCGATCGCCCGCGACGAACCGGACGGTGAGGTCGCGTTCGCGCTGAAGCTGATGCACCGCTTCGGCGACGGTGCTGTCGACCCGGCCGCGGGTGGCGAATTCGGCCAGCTGCCGCGCGTCCCGCAGATCGGAGTTGACCCGGAGCCCGACGAGCGCGACCACCGCGAGCGCGGGAATCAGGAGTACCACGAAGAGTTTGGTACGCAGGTGCCAGTTCCGCAGCCGCCAGCGGCCGCCGACACGGGGATGCCGTTCCGCCGCGTCGCCCCCACGGGGACGCTTGTCGCGACGGGCCACCTGGTTTCCTTTTCCCACCACGGGACCCTTTCCCATGGCTGACATCGGGGACGAGAGCCCGAACCTACTGTAGAGTAACAAGGTTCGAGAACGATCGAAAGCCGCGCCATCCGGCGTCTCCCGCAGGCGATCGTATGGGGCACGGACCATACGATCCAGAAGGAGGAGCACATTCTCTCGGTAGGTGAGCGGTGACGAAGATGCGTGTCTTGGCGATTCCGCTGGTAGCGGCTCTGCTGGCGACCGCCGGTTGCGGAGTGTTTTCCGGTGGTGACGCAAGCACCGACGCGCCACTCGAACGGACGGAACTGCGGATCGGCGTCGGAAGCCCCATCGACACGGCGCCCTTGCGGGTCGCCGTCGCCGCCGGGAAGTTCACCGCGGCCGGCCTTTCCGTGACCCTCGTCGAGGTTCCCGCCGACCAGGCGATCGGCAAACTCTCCGCCGGCGAGGTCGACCTCGCGTTCGCCAGCGACGTGTCGATCTTCCGCGCCGCCGCGGCGGGGACGGCGTTGCAGTTGCAGGGCGAGGCCTACACCGCCGGCCGCAACACCATGGCGCTCGTCACACTCCCCGGCTCCGACTACACCGAACCGACGCTCAAGAAGTCACCGAAGATCGCGGTGAACATGCTCGACGACGTCGGCGTGCTGGCGGCCAGGTCGGTGCTGGGGACCGCGGGCGTCGACGTGAACCGGATCCAGTTCAAGCAGAACCCGTTCGACCGGATGCCGCAGGCGTTGCAGGCGGGCGAGGTCGACGCCGCGTGGATGGTCGAGCCGTACATCACCAGGGCCGAGAAGGAGCTCGGGGCGAGCATCCTCGCCGACGGCGCCCGCGGCGCGACCCTCGACTTCCCGATGTCGTCCTACGTTTCGATGGGGGCTTTCGCCCAGGCCAACGCCCGCACGCTCGCAGTGTTCCGGAAGGTGCTCAGCGAGGCGCAGGTGCGCGCGGCCGACCCCGCCGTCGTCCGCGACGCGCTGCCGTCGTTCTCCGACATCGACCGGACGACGGCTTCGCTGATCTCGCTCGGGACGTACCCGGTCTCCCTCAACGGCATCCGGCTGCAGCGCGTCGCCGATCTGATGCACAACTCGGGCAGTCTCGGCGCCCGGCTCGACGTGCAGTCGATGGTGGCGCGCTAGATGTTTTCGCCGGTCGGCCTGAGGCACACGGTGCGCTCGGGCGGCCCGGTGTAGTGCAGGGCGGTGTCTTCCGACGAACAGGCGGTCTCCGACGATCCCCGCGTGACGACCGCCCGCGCCTCCGCGCTGATGTCGGTGCAGCGGACCTTCGCGATCCGCGTCTCGTGCACGACGTCGCGCAGGCAATCCCCGGTCTCGACGTTCAGCGCGAGACAGAGCGTCTTCTTGGCCGTCCGGCTGGACGAAGACCCGTAGAGCTCGA
The DNA here is from genome assembly GCF_000754115.1 of Amycolatopsis sp. MJM2582. Taxonomy (NCBI): domain Bacteria; kingdom Bacillati; phylum Actinomycetota; class Actinomycetes; order Pseudonocardiales; family Pseudonocardiaceae; genus Amycolatopsis; species Amycolatopsis sp. MJM2582. The sequence goes on along the minus strand of NZ_JPLW01000001.1, from coordinate 2,055,317 downwards.
ACTGGATGTAGTCCGCGTCGCGGCAGTCGGACGAACCCGTCCTCACCTCGTCGATGCGGAAGGTCGCGCGGTTCGAACTGCAATTGGCCGTCGTGTAGCTCTGGTTGCCGCCCGCCTCGTCGGTCAGGTACAGGCACTTGCCCGCCTCGACCGTGGCGAAACTGCTCGACCGCGAGATCCCCCAGGCGGCCAGGCTCCCCAGGCCCAGCGCGAGGACCACACCCAGCACGATCGAGACCCTGGCCAGCACGCTCAGCGGCGCCGGTCTGGGGAACGGCGTCGGCGGTGCCGCCTCCGGCATCGAGGGCAGGGGCGCGGGCGCGTTGAACGGGTCGTACTCGGGCGTCCCGCCGGTCGGTGTAGTCGTCAAGGTCCCCTCCAGTCACCTTGCGTACATCCTTCCACCAGCGGTGCCGCGACGGGAGCCGGTGTGGCCGGAACGTATAAAGGAGGATGTGACCGATGGCCCGCTGATCGTCCAATCCGACAAGACCGTGCTCCTCGAGGTCGACAACAGCCAGGCCGACGACGCGCGGATCGCCATCGCGCCGTTCGCCGAACTGGAACGCGCGCCCGAGCACGTCCACACCTACCGGATCACGCCGCTCGCGTTGTGGAACGCCCGCGCGGCGGGTCACGACGCCGAACAGGTCGTCGACGCGCTGACCACGTACTCGCGGTTCCCCGTGCCGCAGCCGCTGCTCATCGACATCGTGGACACGATGGGCCGCTTCGGGCGGCTGCAGATCGCCAACCACCCGGCGCACGGCCTGGTCATGTCGACCATCGACCGCGCGGTGCTGGAGGAGATCCTCCGGCACAAGAAGATCAGCCCGATGCTGGGCGCGCGTATCGACGACGACACCGTCGTCGTGCACCCGTCCGAACGCGGACGGCTCAAGCAGGCGCTGCTGAAGGTCGGCTGGCCCGCGGAAGACCTCGCCGGTTACGTCGACGGCGAAGCGCATCCGATCGACCTGGCCGAGGACGACTGGGAGCTGCGCGACTACCAGCGCAAGGCCGCCGAGGCGTTCTGGGCGGGCGGATCCGGTGTCGTCGTGCTGCCGTGCGGCGCGGGCAAGACCCTGGTCGGCGCCGCGGCCATGGCGCACGCGAAGGCGACCACGCTGATCCTGGTGACGAACACCGTCGCCGGCCGGCAGTGGAAGCGGGAGCTGGTCGCGCGGACCTCGCTCACCGAGGAGGAGATCGGCGAATACTCCGGGGAGAAGAAGGAGATCCGGCCCGTCACCATCGCGACGTACCAGGTCGTCACGCGCAAGACCAAGGGCGAGTACAAGCATCTGGACCTGTTCGATTCGCGGGACTGGGGCCTGGTGGTCTACGACGAGGTCCACCTGCTGCCCGCGCCCGTCTTCCGGATGACCGCGGACCTGCAGTCACGGCGGCGGCTCGGGCTCACCGCGACCCTCGTGCGCGAGGACGGCCGCGAAGGCGACGTGTTCTCCCTGATCGGCCCGAAGCGATACGACGTCCCGTGGCGCGACATCGAGGCGCAGGGCTGGATCGCGCCGGCCGAGTGCACCGAGGTCCGCGTGACGCTGACGGACGCCGAAAGGCTCGCGTACGCGACGGCCGAGGCCGAGGAGCGGTACAAGCTGGCGGCGACCGCGGACACCAAGACCAAGGTGATCAAATCGCTGGTCGACCGGCATCCCGGCGAGCCGACGCTGGTCATCGGGGCCTACCTCGACCAGCTGGAGATGATCGGCGACGAACTCGACGCGCCGGTGATCCAGGGCGCGACGCGGAACAAGGAACGCGAGGAACTGTTCGACGCGTTCCGGCGCGGCGAGATCAGGACACTGGTCGTTTCGAAGGTCGCGAACTTCTCGATCGACCTGCCGGAGGCGTCGGTCGCGATCCAGATCTCCGGGACGTTCGGCTCGCGGCAGGAGGAGGCGCAGCGGCTCGGACGGTTGCTGCGACCCAAGGGTGACGGACGGCAGGCGCATTTCTACTCGGTCGTCTCGCGGGACACCGTCGACACGGAGTACGCGGCGCACCGGCAGCGGTTCCTGGCGGAACAGGGGTACGCGTACCGGATCGTGGACGCGGACGACCTGCTGCGCCCGATGTAGGGCTTCGCTTCGGCTCACGGTGGTCGTGAGTGGCGATTCGGGTTCTAAGCCGAATCGCCACTCACGACCACCCGCACCGATCCTGCTGTCCTGCGGCAAGAGAGCAAGGGACCTTTGCTACCACTTGCGGCTCCGTCCCAGCAGTAAGTCCGGGCACCCGAGCACAACGAGTCCACTGTGGACACCGGCTGGTGCACGTGTGACTCCAGCGACGCCTGAGGCGACCATCCCGAGATCCCGCAAACGGGGTATCGAAAACTGTCGGTGCTTCGAACTAGTGTTCGGTAGAGTTGACCGAACACCAGTTCGAGGGGAAGCCGATGACCATCGCACCGTTCCGACCGGGTACACCACCAGTCCAGACCCTGCCGCCCGGCCGGTGGCACGGCCGGATCTGGGTTTCCGACCTGCCGCTGGCCAGGCCGGAGCGCTACACCGGCTGCGTCGCCGAGTTCGACCGGTCCGGGCTGTGGCCGGTGCTGATCCCGCACGACCAGCGTTTCGCGGCCAACGGCGAGGACTGGATCGACGATCGCGGCAGGCTCGCCCCCGCCGACCACCGGATCGACTCGGTGGATCCGGCCGAGGTGCTGGCCCGCTGGTGGGACACGTCGTGCTGCGACGGAGCCTGCCTGCGCCCGTTCGGCGCGAAGTTCCCCGGCCTCGCCCGCCGTCCGTCGCGCCGGGCGGATCCGCTGGCCGAGGCGGGTAACACCGGGTCGATCCTGGCCGCGCGCGGGCAGCACCGGCTGGCTTTGGTGCAGACCGAGCGGCCCGCCGACATCCCGGCGATCCTCGGCTGGACGGGCATGATCAAGGCGACCGACCAGGTCCACGAGCTGTCCGCCGTCCTGCGCAGCTGGGAAGACCGCTTCGGCGCCACGCTCACGGTGCTGGGCTTCGATTCGATGGAGCTGTCGGTGGCCGCGCCGCCGCGGACCCAGGGCCGCGCGCTCACGGTCGCCGCCGAGCACCGCTCGTTCTGCCTGCCGTCGTTCGCCGGTCAGCCGGGCAATCTGCGCGAGTTCGCGGCCGGCCTGGTCCAGACCCGCCGGTGGCGGTTCTCGTGGGCGTGAGTGGTCGTTTATCCCGAGGAGAGAGGGGGAATCAGGGCGACACGGGAAGGCGGTGATCGACGTCGCGGAGCTGAGGATCGGCACTTCGGGCTGGCGCTATCCACCGTGGCGCGGGGACTTCTACCCCCGCGGCCTGGTGCAGCGGCGCGAGCTGGAATACCTGTCGTCCCGGATGAACTCGGCCGAGATCAACGGCTCGTTCTACTCGCTGCAGCGTCCCGAGCGGTACCGCGCGTGGGTCGAGCAGACCCCGGACGACTTCGTCTTCGCCGTCAAAGGCGGCCGCTTCATCACGCATCTGAAGCAACTGCGCGACGTCGAGACACCGCTGGCGAACTTCTTCGCCTCCGGTGTGCTGGCGCTCGGCCGGAAACTGGGGCCGTTCCTCTGGCAGCTGCCGCCGCGGCTGGCGTTCGACGCCGAGCGCGTCGAAACGTTCTTCAAGCTGCTGCCGCGCACCAGCCATGCCGCCGCCGAGCTCGCGAAACAACACGACGACAAGCTGAAGGCCGAACCGCATACCGATCCGAGCCCTCGCCGGAAGCTCCGGCACGCCGTCGAGGTACGGCATCCGAGCTTCGCCGAGCCCGAAAGCCTGGACCTGTTCCGGAAACACGGCATCGCGCTCGTGGTCGCCGACACCGCGGGCAAGTTCCCGTACATCGACGAGATGACGAGCGAAGAGTTCGCGTACGTCCGCCTGCACGGCGACGAGGAGCTGTACGTCAGCGGATACAGCGACAGGGCCCTCGAAAAGTGGGCACGGAAGATCAAGGGCTGGGGCCGCGACACGTACGTCTACTTCGACAACGACGTCAAGGTCGAGGCGCCGAAGAACGCGATCGCCCTCGCGGAACTCCTGGCTTGACCCTCGCAAGCTGCACAGTCAGCGCGCAGTGAGCGGTGTCCTGTTCACTGGCTCGTGAGGTCACGGGCGTACTCGCGTGCTGGTTCTGGGGGTCGGCACGCCGGGCGCCCGTGCCTCACTCAGCCTTCACGGTTTCGCCCACGAGCGAGGCGAGCTTGGTGCGGACGTCCTCGGCGTCGGGATGCGCGAGTTCGGTCAGCACCCGCACCGAACGCAGCCAGCATTCACGCGCCGACGAGGGATCACCGAGCCGCAGATGGATTCCGCCGAGCTGGGCCAGCACGTCGGCCGCCTCGTAGAGCTCTCCGTGCGCGAAGAACATCTCGACGGCGCGCCGCATGCAGGCGATGCCCTCGTCGCCGCGGCCGAGCCCGACCAGCGCGGTTCCCTTGGTGTGCAGGGTGAAGCGGGCTTCGTCGGGCAGTGCGTGCGCCTCCAGCGCCAAGGCCTGGTCGGCGAAGTCGAGTGCCTGCTCGAAGCGGCCGGCCTGGGCGCAGATGTCGCCGAGCGCCTGCAGCGCGCTGGCCTCCATGCCGGCGCCGACGTTGCTCTCGCGGATGAGCCGCAACGCGCGCGTGCCGTAGTCCCACCCCGTGTCGGGATCCTGGCTGGCCAGCGTGAGGTTGTAGAGGGCCCGCGCCTCTCCCTGCCGGTCCCCGACCTGCCGCTGCAGTTCGACGACCTGCTCCAGGTAGGCGATGCTGTCCCCGTATTGGCGGGCGACCCCACAGGCCACGCCGAGCCCGCTGAGGATGGCGGCCTCGCCGGACCGGTCCCCGAGATCGCGGGCGGCACGAAGCGCGACGCCGAACACCGAACGCCAGTCATCCAGCCGCGCCCGCACGATGAAGTACGACTGCAGCAGCCACGCCAGCTGCCAGCATTCCCGGTATCGCCGCTCCCGGTACGCGATGTTCACCGCGGCGATGAGGTTCCCGGCCTCCTCGTCGAACCAGTCGAGAGCCTGTTCGTAGTGCCCGAACTTCAGCCCGGCGCCATCGAACCGCTCCGGCTGGACGAGCCGGTAATGCCGTTCCGAGCGCAGCAGCCTCGACGCGTTCAGCGCGGAGGCGAGCGACGCGTGGAGCAGCCTGTCCAGTACGGCCGTCCGCGCCTCGGGCCCGTCGAGCTCCGCCGAAAGTTCGGCCGCGTACGCGCGGATCAGGTCGTGGAACTGGTACCGGCCCGGTTTGGACCGCGCGATCAGATGCGCGGAAGCGAGTTTCGCCAGATCCTCGTGTGCTTCCGCGATGTCGACGCCGGCCACCGCCGCGGCGGTGGGCACGCTGAAGTCGCCGCCGGTGGGCAGGCCGAGCAGCCGCAGCATCCGCGCGGCCCGCTGGTCGAGCGCCCGGTACGAGTACGAGAAGACGGCCCGGATGTTCGTCTCGTCGCCGTCGGCGAGGTCGAACGAACCCAGCCTGTCCTGTTCGGCTTCCAGCAGCCGGACGAACTCGCCCAGCGCGAGGTTCGGGAACTGCGCCGCCCGCACCGCGAGGATCCGGATGGCCAGCGGCAGCCCGCCGCAGTACCGGATGAACCGTTCGGTGGCCTCGGGATCCTCGGCGACCCGGTCCAGCCCGATCGTCGACGCGAGGAGCGCGATCGCGTCCTCGTCCGGCAGCTCTTCCAGCGCGACGCGCCGGGCGCCGTGGGTCGCGACGAGCGCTTGGAGCTGCCATCGGCTGGTCACCAGCACCAGGCACCCGGGGCCGGGCAGCAGCGGCCGGATCTGCTCGGTGCTCGCCGCGTTGTCGAGCAGGATCAGCATCCGGCGGCCCGCGCTGTACGTGCGCCAGGTGGCCGCGCGCCCGTCGACGTCGGCGGGGATCCGGTCGGCGGGGACGCCGACGGAGACCAGCATGGTTTCGAGCGCGGCGGCGGCCTCGACCGGCTCGCCGGGACCGTAACCACGCAGGTTGAGGTACACCTGCCCGCCGGGGAAACGGTCTCCGACCTCGTGGGCGAAGTGGACGGCGAGTGTCGTCTTGCCGATACCGCCCATTCCCTCGATCGAGGCGATGGACGTCGACCGCTCGGTGTCCAGCGCCTCCGGGACGAGCCCGTGCAACGCCTTGAGATCGCGTTGGCGCCCGGAGAACACCCGCAGATCGGCGGGAGCTGGCGAGGAATCAGCGGTTCGGCGCCGAGCCGGTACCGCGTCAGTTCGGAGTCCAATGTGGTCTCGACGGACTCCTCGCCGGTCAAGATCGCCTGGTGCGCCCGCTGCAGCGACGCTCCGGGGTCCAAGCCGAGTTCTTCGGCCAGCACCGCGCCGATCCGGCGGTAGACGTTCAGCGCCTCGGCCTGCCTGCCGGAGCGGTAGAGCGCGATCATCAGCTGTTCGTGCAGCCGCTCCCGCAGCGGGTTCTCACGGCACAGTCTGATCAGCTCGGGCACGACGACGTTGTGCTCGCCGAGCGCGATGAGCGCGTCGGCCCACTGCTCGCACACGCGTAACCGCTCTTCGCCCAGCTGGTCGGCTTCGTCGCGAAGCAGCGCTTCGGAGTGGACGTTCTGCAGCGCCGGGCCCCGCCATTCGGCCAAGGCGGACGCGAACCGGCCCGCGGCCTCGCGCAGGTCGCCGTCCCGTGCGGCCTCCGCCCCGGCCGCGGCGTGGGCACGGAAGCGGGCGAGGTCGAGCAGGTTTTCGTCGAGTTCGAGCAGGTAACCGCCCCGTTCGGTGCGGATGGTGACCTCGTCGCCGAGCGCGCGGCGGACCCGCAGGACGTAGGTCTGCAGCGCGCCTTTGGACCGCCGTTGGTCGTCCGGCCACAGCCAGCGCCCCAGTTCGCCGACCGGCACCACCGTGTTCGCGCGCAGCAACAGGCCTGCCAGCACGATGAGCGGCCTGCTGCCGCCCAAGGGCACCGGCAGCCCGTCCGCCGTGACCTCGGTGGGCCCCAGCACGCGAAAGTCGAGTGCCACGTCGCTCATTCTGTCCGGAACCGACGAAATCGGCACGCGATTCCCGCGGTGGCATGATCGGTGCCGATGGACGTCTACGCTATCCCCCTGCGCACACGGTTCCGAGGCATCACGGTCCGCGAAGGACTGCTGGTCCGCGGCGACGCGGGCTGGGGCGAGTTCTGCCCGTTCTCCGACTACTCCGACGCCGAGAGCGCGCCGTGGCTCGCGTCCGCGCTGGAGGCGAGCGAACGCGGCTGGCCGTCGCCGGTGCGGGACAGCGTCGAGGTGAACGCGACCGTGCCGGTGGTGTCCCCGGAGCAGGCGTACGAACTCGTTTCCGCTTCGGGCTGCCGCACGGCGAAGGTGAAGGTCGCCGACCCGCGGGTGAGCCTCGCCGAGGACTGCGCCCGGGTGGAGGCGGTGCGGGCCGCGCTGGGCCCGCGGGGTGCCGTCCGCGTCGACGCGAACATGGCCTGGGACGTGGACACCGCGGTCAAGGCCATCGGTGAACTGGACCGCGCGGCCGGCGGACTCGAATACGCCGAGCAGCCCTGCCCGTCGATCGACGACCTGGCCGCCGTCCGGCGCCGGGTCGGGGTGCGGATCGCCGCGGACGAATCGATCCGCCGGGCCGAGGATCCGCTGAAGGTGGCCGTCGCGGGGGCGGCCGACGTCGCCGTGCTGAAGGTCGCGCCGCTGGGCGGGGTGCGGCGCGCGCTGGAGGTCGCCGAAGCCTGCGGCCTGCCGTGCGTGGTGTCTTCCGCCGTCGAGACGAGCGTCGGGCTCGCCGCCGGGCTGGCACTCGCGGGCGCACTGCCCACTTTGGACTTCGCGTGCGGACTGGGCACGATGTCGTTGCTGACCGGAGACGTCTGCGGCGATTCACTGTCCCCTGTGGACGGTCGGCTGCCGGTGCCGCTTCAGGCTCCCGCTCCCGATCTGTTCACCGCCCACGCCGCCGCTGCGGACGTCCAGGCGGCCTGGGAAGCCCGCTTCACCCGCGTCCGCGCCCACCTCCGGATGTCATGAAAGGGCCGTTCAGGACAAAAAATGTCCTGAACGGCCCTTTCATGACACTTCCGAGATCAGGTGCAGTGTTCGAAAGGCGATTCGTAGCTGGCGGATCCCGCCGAGCCGCCCCACCGGACGCATTTCGCGCCGGCGGCCGCGCTCACCGGACCCGCGTAGTACTCGAAGCTGCCGGAGTCGGTCTTCCTGGCCAAACCCTGTACTTCGAGGAAGGCCGAGACCGCGCTGCCCGTGCCGACCGAGGTGGACTTGATGGTGGTGACGCAGTTGTTCTTGTTCGTGGCGTTGTACAGCAGGTACGCCGTCGCGGCGCTGCCGACCGCCTGCGAGTCGATCACCTTGTAGCCGTCGCCGCACACCTCGACGGCGTCGTACGGGTTGGGGTTCCCGTTGCCGCTGCAGGTGTTCTTGGAGGTCACGTTGGCGTTGGGGTAGCCGAACTTCACGCCGTTGAAGTACGCGGGCTTGATGTTGCTCGGCCACGACGAGTCGTTGGTGCGGACTTCGTAGTGCAGGTGCGGGCTGATGTTGTTGCCCGGCTTGGAGGTGTTGCCGACCTCGCCGATCTTCTGCCCCTGCGCCACCTGCGCGTTGAGCGCGACCGAACGGACCTTCAGATGCGCGTAGTAGGTCGACCATCCCCCACCGTGGTCGATCTTCACCAGGTTGCCGAACCCGTTCGCGGAACCCTGGTGCGCCGAGATGACGACCTTGCCCGCCGCGGCCGCGACCACGGTGTCGCCCAGATCCGCCCCCGCGGAGCTGCCCCGGTTGAAGTCGATCTCGTAGGCCCGGTGCGCGCTGCTGTTGTCGTTGTCGCCGTTCCACACCTGGTTGCAGGGGAACGGAAGCTGGAAGTTGGGACGCGGCCCGACGGCGGCTTCGGCCGACGTCGCGGTGATCGCCAGCCCGGCCATGCCCAGCAAGGCGGTGGCGGCCGCCGTGAGCACTCGTCTGAATCTCATCGGATGTCCTTTCTCGGCGTTTCGCGAGAAGCGTCCCGAAAGGGCGTACAAGCGAGATACAAACGACCACGAGCCCTCCTGGCCGAGGGGACCAGGAGGACTCGTGCCGCCTCCGCACCGGGACCGTCCGCGTCTTCCCCGTCCCGGTGCGGGTGTCTCAGCCGACCCGCTCGATGGTGGCGCGGCGGATCAGGAACTTGCCCGGTTCGCGGACCTGCTCGAAGGCCGCGTTGTTCAGCAGCGCGCAACTGCCGGAAACGCCGGTGACCTCGACGGTCGTGGACTTGTCGTTGTCCAGGTTCGTCACCTTCAGCTTGGTCCCCGCCGGGAACTCGCTGCTGGACGCCGCGGGGGCGCCGCCCTCGCCGGACAGCGTCACCGTGGAGCCCGGGCAGACGACCTCGCCGTCACCGGCGGCCGCTTCCTCCCGCGGGGCCGCTTCTTCCTTCGGAGCCGCCTCGTCCTCGACCGCCATGGCGTCGTCCGCGGCCTGCTTCCCGCTGTCGGCCTGTACTTCTTCGGTGCACCCGGCGGCTTCGCGGCGCTGCTGGATGAGGTCGACGACGGCCTGCCTGTTCGCGATCCGCGCCTCGGACAAGGCGTCCGGCTGCGCCTTTTGGCCCGCGATGAAGGTGAGGTTGTTGCGGAGAGCGGTGTCGAGTCCCTGGCAGCTTTCCGCGGCCTCTCCGTCCGGAGTGCTGATCGCGAACATCGCCGCGGCGATGGCGGCCACCCCGAGCACGGACGCGATGCCGATCGTCGCGCGTTTGCGGTGTTTCCCGGCGCTGTTCATCATCGGTGTCTTCCTCCGGTCTGGTTTCCTCCTCACCCACATCCAGGGATACGGCCGGATAACGAAAGTGGTTCAAACCGATTTCAGCCGAGCCAGGGCTTCGCGATACGCGCGTACGTGCCGTCGTTCAGCGCGAGATGCAGCCACTGGTCGGTCCACTCCTTGAACACGACGTCGCGCGGCAGGAGGTACGCCTTCTCCGAGAAGGTGAACGGCTCGTCGGGATGCACCGCGCACAAACGCGGGTTTTGCTTCGCCTGCCAACGGGTTTCGGTGGCGTCCGTGATCATCAGGTCGGCCCGGCCCGCCAGGATCTCGGCGAAGATGGTGTTGTTGTCCGGATGCCGCACGATGGTCGCGCGCTTCAGGTTGGCATCGGCGAACTGTTCGTTGGTACCGCCCGGATTCACGATCGCCCGCACGCCCGGCTGGTCGATCTGCTCCAGGGTCTGGAACCGCTTCTCGTTCTCGCACAAGGTGATCGGCGTCTTGCCGTCGCGAAGATAGGGAACGGTGTAGAAACCCTTCTTCGCGCGGTCCAAGGTCACCGAAACCCCGCCCATCGCCAGATCGCATTTCCGCCCGACGTCGTCGGCGATCGCCTTCCAAGTGGTCTGGACCAGCTGGAGCCGGACGCCGAGCCGCCGGGCGAGGTCGCCCGCGAGGTCGATGTCGATCCCGCTCCACGCACTGGTGGCGTCCCGATAGGTGAACGGGCGATAGTCCCCCGTCGAACACACGCGGATCTCGCCGCGCGCTTGAACGACGTCCAGCCTGCTTTGCGCGCCATGACCTTCGGGCGCGGCACCGGCCGTGCCGATTCCCAGCACGGTCAGCACCGCGACCCCGAACGTGAGCGCTTTCGCCTTGATCGTCATCAAGGCATCTTCCACGCCCTGAGGTAAGCGCGCACCAGCCAAGCGTCGGCCCACTCGGCGTCCGGCTCCTCCGGCAGCGGCGACGCGCCGCGTACCAGCTCGTCGAGACGGCGCTCCAGCGACTCGGCCGCTTCCAGCGCTTCTTCGCGGGTTTTCTTGCCCTGCCTCAGATCGCGGAGCCAGCCGAGCCACGGTTCGGGGACCGGCAACGTGATCCGGCCGGTCTCCAGCAGCTCCACGCCCTGCACGCCGAGCCGCACCATGTGCATGGCGAACTTCGTGTCGAAGCCGTATTTATCGATCAGTTCCAGCCTGCCCGCTTTGCCGCGCAGCCCCAGCATCCGCTCGCGCTGGGCGCGGGAGTAGCCGAGGAACCGCAGCCCGGCCCGGCGCGAGACGATCCGGTGCGCCTGCTCGCGCAGTTCGGCGCCCAGTTCGTCGATCACCACGATCTCGGACTCGGGTACGAACAACGGCAGGAGGACGGTCGGGTTCCCGTTGAGCACGAGCCGCATCCACTTGCGCAGCGAGTAGACGATCAGGTCGAGGTCACCGGGGCCGGATCGGGCGCCTTCGGGTTGCGTGCGGAAGATGTACTGCTCGAACCGCTTCAGGCCGATCACGTGGTCCGGCGGCTCGACGCAGATGCCGAGCTCGTCCCGGTCGTCCTGGCCGAGCACGGCGGTGCCGTGCAGCCCGGACCCGACCTGGCAGCGCAGGATCGTGCCCTGCTCGGCGATGGCGGCGAATTCGGGGCTGTCGTGTTTCACCGGACAAGTCATACTCGCGGGCGGGGGCGCCGGGCATCCGGTTTTCGGCCCCTCAGGGTCGGATTCCAGGGTCGGGTCGGGGCCGTTCCCCGATGTGCCGGGGGTCGTTCCGGAGCGAACATGGAGCCATGACGAACAGCGTGTACACCCCCCAGGCCACCAAGAAGCTCTACCGCAGCCGGACCGACAAGATGCTCGCGGGCGTCGCGGGCGGCTGGGCCGCCTACCTCGGCGTGGACGCCGCGATCCTGCGCATCGCCCTCGTGGCGGGCGTCTTCTTCACCGCCGGATTCGCGATCCCGCTCTACGCCGCCGCTTGGCTCCTGACTCCGGAACAGCCGGGCGAATCCTGAGCGGGGCGGACGCCGTGCGCAGGGGGCGCGGCGTCCGCCGGATCGCGTTTAGCCCGCTACCGCGATCCGCCTGGGGACCAGGGGGATGGAGAAGGGCCCGGACATGGGGATGTCCGGGCCCTTTCCGGTTTTCGGCCGCGGGATGGCGCGCCCGCCGTTACACTTCCCCTGACTTTGTCACAGGGAGTGGGAAGCGGGGACCTCCATGGCCGGGTATCTGAGCCTCAGCGAGTACAAGCGGATGCTCGAAGGCGCGCTGGACGACTTTTGGCAGGCGCTCACCAAACGCTGGCTGGAAGACGCCGTCGACGCCATGACGCACCTCTCGCCCGCCGTTCCGTGCTCCGCGGAACCCTGGGCGTGGCAGTGGCCCGCCGAATCCTACGGCCATCTCTCGGGCGCCGACGATTTCTGCGGCTACCTGACCTGGGTCATGGACGGGATGCACGGCCGCTACAAGGACGTCCACTGCGACGGCTGGAACCCGCAGACCCAGAAGTACGTCGAGTGCCACGTCGAACGGAACCTCGCGCAGATCGAGCGGCTGGCCTGGAACCGGCGGCAGGAGGTCGCCAAATTCGTTCCGCAGCTGGAGGGGCCCGACCTCGCGAAGCTGGAGGCCGCCCACAACACGTTCCTCAACGTCGCGGGCAACCTCGGCTTCCATGACAAGAACGGCCGGGTCGCCGAGCTGCTCGGTCAGGGCGCCGTCGTCCGGAACGTCGAATGGCTGGACGGCGCGACCAGCGCGACCGAGCCCTGGTTCATCGAGTGGACCGGGCTCGCCGCCCAGCAGTTCAGGGAAGGGTTCTTCGCCTCGATCGCGCCGACCATGGCGAACCAGTCGCTCATCCTCGCCAGCTTGTCCACGCTGTACTCCACCCGCGCCGCGACGATCCAGGCGACCCGGCTCAACATCGTCAAACGGCTCAACTGGGCCACCAAGAAACTGGACGAGAAGGTCACCCTTAAGGTCTTCACCGCGGACTCGATCCTGGAGAAGGTCGACCAGGCGAAAACGCTCCACGGGATCGCGACCACTCTGCTGTCCGCGGGAGCGAAACTCAGCAAAGTCGTGAAGACCGTCGACGAGGCCGGCGGGAAGGCCAGCGGCCTGGCCGGTGCCGTTCTCGACCTGGCCGTTTTCGCCGGCGGGATCATCAAGGGACTCACCGTCGAGCAGGACGCCATGTCGCTCCAGGACATCCTGCAGAAACTCACCACGTCGATCCAGGACGAGCACAACGCCTTGTCCGGCCTCGAATCCGACTTCGGCGCGAACGTGCTGACCCTGCAGAAGGCGATCGCGAGGGTGCACAGCTACAACCTCGAACTCTACGACCTCACCGCGAACAAGCTGCCGAACCAGACGGACCGCGCGAAGTACCACGGCGTCCAGGTCCAGGTCTACTTCGTACTGCGGTTGGCGCAGACCTGCTTCGAAGCGGCCGAAGCCTATTCGGCGCAACTACGGATCCTCTCCGAGGCCGACAGCGCCGACCGGCACCTCGCGGGCCGCGACGAGCAGACGTGCACGGGCGACGACACGACATTGGAGATCCGGGACGCCGTCGAGCAGTTCATGAGGACGAGCTGCGCGCGATTCCTTCTCGCCGGTGAGCAGCTCAGGACTGCGGCCGAGGCCTACGCACGAACGGACGGCGAGCTGTCCGACGACCTCAAGAGGATGTTCGCCAACTGGGAAAACGCCAACAAGGACCGGGGGAAGATCGATCCCAACCCCGAGACGGTCGAACGGGAGAACCCCGCCACGGAGGCCGGCGGGACCGACCGGACCGGCCTCGAGCCGAGGAAGCCTTCGGAGCCGAACTCCACCGATCCATACGAGGAGGACCGCCGGAAACAAGGCGGGAAGTACGCGGTGGACGGGCAGCGGTAGGGACCGCACCTCCAGCTGCCACGACGTCTTTGCGCGTGAAGGCCCCCTTCCCTCGGCTGAGCCGAGGGAAGGGGGCCTTCACGCGCAAACAGGTGGGCAGAGGACAGGGGCCTGAACGGTCAACGTCCACAAAGGACACCAGCCATCAGGTGAATGTCCGCTTGATGCCTATCTGCACGAATTCGACCGGGGGTCGTGAGTGGTAATGGTCGTTCTAACCCTCTTTATCACTCACGACCCGACGCGAAACGCCCGAATCGGGCGCGCGTGACTCGCGTGATCGGACGGAACAAGGCGGGCAAAGGAAAAGCCCGGACGCGCGAGGCGCGTCCGGGCTTTCCGGTGGTACTACAGGCTCGAACTCAGAAGTCCATGCCGCCCATGCCACCGGACGGGTCGGCGGGAGCGGCCGAGGCCTTCTCCGGCTTGTCCGCCACGACGGCTTCGGTGGTCAGGAACAGCGCCGCGATGGAAGCGGCGTTCTGCAGCGCGGAGCGGGTGACCTTCGTCGGGTCCGGCACGCCGGCCGCGAGCAGGTCCTCGTACTCGCCCGTGGCGGCGTTGAGGCCGTGGCCCTGCGGGAGGGACTTGACCTTCTCCGCCACGACGCCGCCTTCGAGGCCGGCGTTGATCGCGATCTGCTTGAGCGGCGCCTCGACGGCGACCTTGACGATGTTGGCACCAGTGGCCTCGTCGCCCTCGAGCTTCAGACCGGCGAAGGCGGCCTCGGCGGCCTGGATGAGAGCGACGCCACCACCGGCGACGATGCCCTCTTCGACGGCGGCCTTGGCGTTGCGCACCGCGTCCTCGATGCGGTGCTTGCGCTCCTTCAGCTCGACCTCGGTGGCGGCACCGGCCTTGATGACGGCCACGCCGCCGGCCAGCTTCGCCAGACGCTCCTGGAGCTTCTCGCGGTCGTAGTCCGAGTCCGAGTTGTCGATCTCGGCGCGGATCTGGTTGACGCGACCCTGGATCTGGTCGGCGTCGCCCGCACCCTCGACGATGGTGGTCTCGTCCTTGGTGATGACGGCCTTGCGCGCCTTGCCCAGCAGGGAAAGGTCCGCGTTCTCCAGCTTGAGGCCGACGTCCTCGGAGATGACCTGGCCACCGGTCAGGATCGCGATGTCCTGCAGGATCGCCTTGCGGCGGTCACCGAAGCCCGGGGCCTTGACGGCGACGGACTTGAAGGTGCCACGCATCTTGTTGACGATGAGGGTGGCCAGGGCCTCGCCCTCGACGTCCTCGGCGATGATCAGCAGCGGCTTGCCGGACTGGATGACCTTCTCCAGCAGCGGCAGGACGTCCTTGACGGTGGAGATCTTGGAGCCGAAGAGCAGGACGTACGGGTCCTCGAGCTCGGCTTCCTGACGCTCCGGGTCGGTCACGAAGTAACCGGAGATGTAGCCCTTGTCGAAGCGCATACCCTCGGTGAGCTCGAGCTCGAGGCCGAAGGTGTTGCTCTCCTCGACGGTGACGACGCCTTCCTTGCCGACCTTGTCCAGCGCCTCGGCGATGAGCTCGCCGATGGTGCGGTCCGCGGCGGAGATCGACGCGGTGGCGGCGATCTGCTCCTTGGTCTCGATCTGGACGGCGGCCTTGTGCAGCTGCTCGGTGATGGCCTCGACGGCCGCCTCGATGCCGCGCTTCAGGCTGATGGGGTCGGCCCCGGCGGCGACGTTGCGCAGACCCTCGCGGACGAGAGCCTGGGCGAGCACGGTGGCGGTGGTGGTGCCGTCACCCGCGACGTCGTCGGTCTTCTTGGCAACTTCCTTGACGAGCTCGGCCCCGATCTTCTCCCACGGGTCCTCGAGCTCGATCTCCTTGGCGATGGAGACACCGTCGTTGGTGATCGTCGGCGCGCCCCACTTCTTTTCGAGCACGACGTTCCGGCCCCGCGGGCCGAGGGTCACCTTGACGGCTTCGGCGAGGGTGTTCAAGCCGCGCTCAAGACCGCGGCGGGCGTCCTCGTCGAACGCGATCAGTTTGGCCATTGCGGTGTGGTCCTCCGGTATTGGGCGCCGCCGCACGCCTACTACAGCGCGGCGGCAGGACTCTTCCTCGGCCAGGCTCGGTGCCCGCGACGGACGACCCACCCGATCAAGGGTGCGGCCTCACCGTCCCGACCTTCAGGCGAACGGTCGGTGACCGCTCCGCCTGGCACTCGACGGCGTCGAGTGCCAATGTCGTGTTTAGCACTCTCCTGGGGAGAGTGCAAGAACCGCAGGTCAGCGCGGTGGTATTCAGCTGCTCGGCTTGATGGAGATCGACGACGGCGGCGGCTTCAACGACGAGCCGGGACCCTGCGTTTGGGAGCCGCCGGGGCCGACCGGGATGTTCGGCGCGGTGGTCTGCGGGCCGTTGCCGCTGTTCGAGTCACCGAAGATGAAGATGGCGGCCACGATCGCGCCCGCGATCACGAGGGCGCCGACGACGATCCAGATCCACTTGGCGCCGCCGCCCTTCTTGGGCTGCTGCTGGAAGCCGCCCTGCTGCGGCGGCGGGCCGTAACCGGGGGGCGGGCCCTGCTGGAACCCACCCTGTTGCTGGAAACCGCCCTGCTGCGGCGGCGGGCCGTAACCGGGGGGCGGGCCCTGCTGGAACCCACCCTGCTGCTGGAAGCCACCCTGCTGCGGCGGCGGGCCGTAACCGGGCGGCGGGCCCTGCTGCGGGGGACCCTGCGGTCCCGGTCCCTGCTGGCCGTAGCCGGGCTGCTGTCCTCCGTACGGGTGCACGGGGCCCCCCTCTCCCTGTGGCGGCGTGTTCTGCCGTGGCGCCTGCTGCGGTACCGCCTGCTGGACGGTCGCGGCCGCCGCCTGCCCGGGCGCGCCGGGAGGCTCGTTCGAAGTCGCGAGCGGACCGAGCGCGCGCCTGGCGGCCGCGATCATCTCAACACAGTTGGGGTAGCGATCGGCGGGATTCTTCGCCATTCCCTTCCGGACGACCTCGTCGATCCCGGCGGGCAGGCCGACGATCCGCGAGATGGCGGGAGGCTCGCCGTTCAGGTGCCCCTTGATGACCGTCTGCACGTCGCCCTTGAAGGGCGGGCTGCCGGTCAGGCAGGCGTAGAGGACACAGGTGAGCGCGTACTGGTCGGTGCGGCCGTCGAGCGGCTCGCCGCGCAGGTGCTCGGGCGCCGCGTACGTGGGCGAGCCGAGGAAGTCGCCGCCGCGGGTCCGGTGCCCGGTGGCGCCGCGGCGGGTCAGGCCGAAGTCGGCGACGTAGACGTGCTCGCGCGAGGTCTCCTTGCTGGTGACCAGGACGTTCGCCGGTTTGACGTCGAGGTGCACGAGACCCCGGTTGTGCAGGGTGTCGAGCGCGTCGGCGACCTGGTCGAGCATGTTTAGCGCACGGGCGGGCGCGATCGGGCCTCCGGAGATCAGCCCGGCGAGGTCGCCGCCGTCGACCATCCGCATGGCGATGTAGAGCATGCCTTCGAGCTCGCCGAAGTCGTACAAGGGCACGACGTTGGCATGGTCGATCGCGGACGTGTTCCGCGCCTCGTCGACGAAGCGTTCGCGGAATTCGGCGTCGGCCCCTAGGTGATCACCGATGACCTTCAGTGCCACCTTGCGCCCGAGCCGCACGTCCGTGGCCTTGTAGGTCACGCTCATGCCGCCCTTGCCGAGCACGCCGTCGATGCGGTAGTTGCCCAGCCGACGACCCGTCAGGTCCCCCGACTCATCGCCTGTCACGCAGCGAAGCCTAACGCGCCAGTTCCGGGCGCCGCCGGGGGTCGCCCGAAGTCTCCTTAAGAGACCTTGCGTACGTCCGCGGCCTGACTCCGCCCGTCGCGGCCGGACTGGACTTCGAATTCCACGCGGTCACCCTCGTCGAGCGTCCGGAATCCGTCGGCCTGAATGGCCGAGTAGTGGACGAAGACGTCGGGCCCTTCGGTGGATTCGATGAATCCGTAGCCCTTTTCCGAGTTGAACCACTTGACGGTGCCGACTGCCACGGCGCACTCCCTCAGCACAGGATCCGTCGGCCTTCTCTGCCCCGGCCGGCGGTTTCGAGTGCAGTTCACGCTACCCGAATTACCGGCTTCGGCAATGCTCAATTCGTCCCAAGGTCATCCGCGAGAAAGCCGCCTATTGCGCGCTTGCACGAGGACGCGTCCTGGTCCCGCGAAGTCCAGCGCGAGCCCTTCGCCGGTGCGCACCGACTGCGGGCCGGATTGGTCGACCGCGCGGAGACGGCACTGCACGGTGTCCGGATAGGCCAGCAGGAAGTCCGGCCGCACGGTGACGAGTTCGCCCGCGGTGAGTTCGAAGGCGTCGACCGGGCCCCGCGCGGCCAGTACGAGCGGGCCGGTTCCGCTGTAGTGCTCCAGGAAACCGGAATCGGCGCCGAAGAGCTTCTGCAGCGGTGCCCAGCCGGGGTCGTGCCGGACGGTCGCCGGCCGGGCGAGGATCGCGTCCCGGCTCACGCACCAGCCACCGCCGCCGGTGAACTCCAGCGGGTAGACGTCTCCGGCGGCCAGCGGCGCGAAGTCGATCCAGCCGCCGCCCTCCGGTGCGTTGAACACCGACGGGGCGGCCTTGCCCGCCCGCGAGCCACCGCGGGAGGGGACGGTTTCGGTGATGCCGAAACTGCTGGCCAGCATGGTGTCCCCGGCGGCCTGGACGGCCTCGCCGGGGGACAGCAGCACGCGTGCGACCCCGAAGTTCGGGGTGTGCCTCGTCTGGACCCGCATGCGGTCAGCGGGAGGGGACCTGGGCGATCACCCAGGCGGACAGCGCCGACGGGTTGCGGGTCTGGGTGAGCAGCTGGCCCGGACCGGCGAAGTCGAAGACGAGGCCTTCACCGCTCTTCATCGACTGGATGACGCCGGTGGCGACCTTGCGGATCTGGTACTGCACGGTGTCGGCGAACGCGACGACGTGCCCGGTGTCGATGGTGATCACCTCGCCCTGCTGCAGGGTGACCGTCTCCAGCGCGCCGTAGCAGGCCACGACGAGCGGGCCCTGTCCCGTCGCGTGGGTCAGGAAGCCGCCCTCGCCGCCGACGAGGTTCTTGAGCCCGCCCCATTTGGTCTCGGTCTGCACGCCGTGGGAGGACGCGAGCCACGAACCGCGCGTGACGCACCAGCCGGTGCGGCCGTCGAGGTTGATGATCTGCATGTCGCCCGGCAGGTTCGCGGCGACGTCGACCCAGCCGCCGTTCTGCGGTGCGGTGTAGGTGGAGATGAAGAAGGACTCGCCGGAGAGGAAGGCGCGGCCGAGGCCCTTCATGATGCCGCCCTGCGCCTGGGACTGGACCTGCACGCCGTAACTCGTCGCCATCATCGCGCCCGACTCGACCTGCGCCGGCTCGCCCGGGGCGAGGATGAGCCTCGCCACCGCGAACGATGGCTGGTGACGGATCTGAACCTGCATGTCTTCTTCTCCCCGGATGGTCGTTGTGACGCGCAGAGTCTTGCATGCGGGGCCCGAGGCGGGAGGATGGTCCGGTGATCTCCGTCGACGCCCACCGTGAGACCGTCACCGGCCTGCTCGGAAACGCCCCCGTCATCCGCCTTCCGCTCGCCTCCGCCGCCGGGCTCGTGCTCGCCGAGGACGTCCGCGCGGGGGTTTCGCTGCCGCCGTTCGACAATTCCGCGATGGACGGTTACGCCGTCCGAGCCGAAGACGTCGCGGAGGTGCCCGTGACGTTGCCGGTCGCCGAGGACATCCCCGCGGGGCGGGTCGACAGCACGAAACTGGAGCCGGGCACCGCGCACCGGATCATGACCGGCGCCCCGTTGCCGCCCGGCGCCGACGCGGTGGTGATGGTGGAGCACACGGACGGCGGTGTGACGGACGTCCGGGTTCTCAGGACGGCTGTCCTGGGCGCGCACATCCGGCGCCGGGGCGAGGATGTCGTCGAGGGCACGGTGGCGCTTTCCGCGGGGACGGTGCTGGGCCCGGCGCAGCTGGGTCTGGCGGCCGCCGTCGGGCTTGCCGAGGTTCCGGTGTACCGGCCGTTGAAGGTGCTCGTGGTGTCCACCGGGACCGAACTCGTCGACGCGCCGGAACCCTTGCGGCACGGGCAGATCTACGAGTCGAACAGCATCATGCTGGCGTCCGCGATCCGCGCGCTCGGCTGCGAGGCCGAGGTCGTGCGCAGTGTGGTCGACGACGTGGACGAGTTCCGCTCGGTGATCGAGCCGCGGCTGGCGGAGGCCGATCTGCTGGTGACCTCGGGCGGCGTGAGCGCGGGGGCGTACGAAGTCGTCAAGGACGCGCTGACCGGACAGGGCGTGGAGTTCCGGAAGGTCGCGATGCAGCCGGGCGGGCCGCAGGGCTGCGGCCACTGGAACGGCGTGCCGGTGGTGACGCTGCCGGGCAATCCGGTGAGCGTGCTCGTGTCGTTCGAAGCCTTCCTGCGGCCGGCGTTGCTCGCGGCGATGGGGCACGCGGGGGTCGACCGGCAGCGGGTGCGGGCCCGGCTCACCGAGGCGATGACCTCCCCCGCCGGACGGCGTCAGTTCCGGCGGGGCTTCTACACGCATTCCGAAGGTGAGGTCACCGGGATCGTCGGCCCGCGCGGCGGGCCGGGCTCGCATCTGCTGGCGTCGTTCACGCAGGCGAACTGCCTGATCGTGCTGCCGGAGGACGTGGACTCGGCCGAGCAGGGCGACGAGGTGGACGTCCTCCTGCTCTGACCTGCGTTTAGCGGGCTAAAGGGTGTCTCCCGAACTGAAGTGGGCAGGTCAGGCGAGGACACACGCGCGCGTTTCTTTTCGGCCGGAGGCCTCGGATTTGCGGAGGCGGGCCGCCGACACGGCTGAGCGAGTAGCTCCGCCATGCCGCGGCCCGGCTGTGGAAATCCGAAAGCGCGCTTCGAGAGACACGGCCTAAACGCGATCCGTCGGGAAGTCGCGGCACCGGCCGACCGGGGTGAACAGCAGGACGAAGACGGCGACGACCTCGAGTCCGGCCATCAGCCCCAGCGTCTGCCGCACGCCCGCCGTTTCGCCGAGGATCCCGCCGAGCAGCCCTCCGAGCGCGACCGCGCCGAAGCTGAGCACGGACGAACTCGCGGTGACCCGGCCGAACATCCCGGCCGGGACGTAGCGCTGCCTGAAGGTGGCGTTGAGGACGTTCGAGCCGACGACGCCCGCGCTGACCGAGAACCCGGCGACGACGAAGAAGGCGAGCCCCCACCCGCCGTTCGCCAGCGGGCCGAGCAGCATCATCAGCGCCCCGAAGGCCTCGCAGAGCACGAAGGCGCGCGCGGTGCCGATCCGGGCGGCGAGTTTGCCCGACAGCGCGGCGCCGAAAACGCCGCCCGCGCCGACGAGCGCGAGCACGAGCCCGGCGGTGCCTTCCCCCACGCCGAGATCGCGGACGAGGAACACGACCTCGATCGACTGGTAGCCCATGAGCGCGACGTTCGAGATCGCGCCGAAGACCGCCAGGACACGCAAATACGGGTCGTGGACGACGAAAACGAGGCCGTCGCGGATCTCGTCACGCAGCCGTGAACGCGTCTTCGGCGGGCGCTCGGGCTCCCGATGCCGGATGGATCGCAGGCACAGCACGGAAATCCCGAAGCTGACGGCGTCGGCGAACACCCCGGCGACGGCGCCGAACCAGTGCGCCAAGAGCCCGGCGAGCCCCGGTCCGCCGATCTGCGCGGCGGATTCGCTGCCCTGCAGCTTTTCGTTGGCTTCCTGCAGTTGTCCCTTGTCGACCAGCGAAGGCAAGTACGCGCGATACGCGACGTTGAAGAACACCTTCGCGACGCCGCCCGCCAGGGCGACGACGATCAGCTGGGTCATCGTGAGCAGGCCGGACCACGCCGCGACCGGGACGCTGAGGAAGACGAGCATGGAAATGCCGTTGCACACCAGCATGACCGGGCGTTTCGGCCGTCTGTCGACCCAGGCGCCGGCGGGCAGGCCGATCAGCAGCCACGGCAGCCAGGCGGCCGCGGTCAGCAGCCCGACCGCGAACGTGCTCGCCTGCAGGGTGACCACCGCGACGAGCGGCAGCGCGACGACGGCGATGGAACTGCCGAGCACGCTGGTCGTCTCGCCGGTCCACAGCAGCCGGAAATCCCTGGAGCGCAGCAATCCGCCGCGTTCGCGGGTGGTCACGGGCGGGCCGGGACGACGCGGGTGGAGATGAAGACGGGGCGGCGTTCCTGGCCGTCGTCCGGGATCTCGCGGCCGCTGTAGGACTTGATCAGCTCGTGGACCTTCTGTTCGAGCTCGGCCAGCTCGGCGACCGACATCTTCGCCCAGCTGTCGGTGGCGAAGGCGGCGCGATGCCATTCCTCCGGATAACTGTCGCGTTCGGCGAACCATTGGCGCGCCATGGACACCTGGCGTTCGAGGGCGAGGGATTCGGCGGCGGCCGCGACCGGGTCGTCGGGGAAGTCCGAAGGCGACCAGGACACCGCGTAGCTCACGCGGCGCCACCAGCGCTCGCGACGGTCGCGGGCGAGTTCCGGCGCCTCCTCGACGAGATCGCTGGCGGCCAGCACCTTCAGGTGGTGGCTGACGTTCCCGACCGCCTGCCCGGTCCGTTCGGCGAGCACGGAAGCCGTGCACGGGCCGTCCAGGCGGAGGACGTCGAGCAGGCGGCGCCGCAGCGGATGCGACATCGCGGCGAGCACCTTCGAATCGTGGACTTCATGGACTTCGCGATCGGCCATAACGCACAACAGTAGTTGCACAAGAGCCGTTGTACAAGTCTCCTTGTGTGCTACTCCATCCGGGTCGGTAACCTCGATGGCATGGGTTTCTTCTCGTGGATCGTGTTCGGCGCCATCGCCGGCTGGCTGGCCAATGTCGTGGTCGGCGGCCCGGACCGGCGCGGCGGCTGCCTGTTCAGCATCCTGATCGGCGTGCTGGGCGCGGCCCTCGGCGGTTTCATCTACCGGCTCGCCACCGGGACCGAACGGACCTTCGAGTTCGACTTCCCCAGCTTCGGCGTCGCGATCCTCGGTTCGATCGTGCTGCTCGCCCTGCTGCGGCTGGTGCGCGGCTCCGGGCGGAGCGACTCGCATCGGCGGTGATCAACGGAGTAACCGTTGGTAACGGTTTTCTCGCGACCGGTGATCACCGGCGCGCGGGGCACTAGAGTGGGATGTTCGCTCAGTTCCAGTGGCCGCGTCCGGATGCATGTGCCGTCGGGGGGCATATGCATCCGGACGCGCGTGCCTCGGCGATGACGGAGGCGGCGCGGACGGGGTCGACGAGCGGTGGCATCGGCGCCGCCGAAATGTCCTTCTTCCAGGCGCGGAACAGCTCGGCGAGTCGCTCGCCTGCGGGGTCCGGGCTGGCGGGCATTCGAGGGTCCTCAAGGTCTGCTATCGGCGTCAATTACCTAGAGTTATCGCGTATTTCGACCTTCCGTTACCGGGATGTGGTCCCTCCCACCCGGCGCGGGGAAACCCTTCCGGGGGAGGCCACGGCCCGGCTCCGGACAGGGCGGTAGCGTGGTGGCTCTTCCTGTCCCGACCCCCCGACACGAACTGCGGTGAACCCGACCAATGAGCGGCAACCGGCCGGAAGCCACTGGTAATCCCCTCGCGCACGCCGTGAAGCTGGCCCGCGAGACCGTTCCGCCGATGCACCCGGCCGGCAGGCCGTTCGTGTTCGGCGGTCTCGCCGCGACGCTGGTGCTGCGGAGGTTCTCCAAGCGCCTCGGTGTCGTCGGCGCGCTCGCGACGGCCGCGACGGCCGCGTTCTTCCGTGAGCCCAAGCGGGTCCCGCCCGCTCAGTCCGGCCTCGCGGTCGCGTCGGCGGACGGCCTGGTCTCGCTGATCGAAGAGGCCGTGCCGCCGCCCGAGCTGGGGCTGCCCGCCGAGCCGCGGATGCGGGTGAGCGTGTTCCTGTCGGTGTTCGACGTGCACGTCCAGCGGATCCCGGCGCCGGGGGTGATCGAGCGGGTCGCGTACCGGCCCGGGAAGTTCCTGTCGGCCGACTTGGACAAGGCGAGCGACGACAACGAGCGCAACTCCGTGCTCATGCGCACCGAAGACGGCCACGAGCTCGTCGTGGTGCAGATCGCCGGGCTGGTGGCCCGGCGCATCCTCTGTGAGATCCGCGAGGGTGACAAGGTCGGCGTCGGCGCGACGTACGGCATCATCCGCTTCGGCTCGCGAGTCGACCTGTATCTGCCGCCGGGCAGCAAGGTTCTCGTCTCGAAGGGCCAGCGCACGATCGGCGGCGAGACGCCGATCGCCGAGCTGCCCACGGCGCCGCACCCGGAAGGCTGATCCATGGTCCGCGTGACCACTCCCGGCGTGCGGCTGCTGCCGAACGCCATCACGGTGCTCGCCCTGTGCGCCGGTCTGTCGTCGGTGCAGTTCGCGCTGATCGGCAACTATCCGATGGCGATCGCGTCGATCGGGATCGCCGCGGTGCTCGACAGTCTCGACGGCCGGATCGCGCGGCTGCTGGACGCGACGTCGAAGATGGGCCAGGAGCTCGACTCGCTGTCCGACGGCATCTCGTTCGGTGTCGCGCCCGCGCTGGTGCTGTACGTGTGGCACGCGGAGGGCGAGCGGATCGGCTGGGTGGCGTCGCTGATCTTCGCGGTCTGCATGATCCTGCGGCTGGCGCGGTTCAACACGCTGATCGAGGACACCGAGCAGCCGCCGTACGCGGGCGAGTTCTTCGTCGGTGTGCCCGCGCCCGCCGGTGGTCTGCTGGCGATGCTGCCGCTGATCCTGGAGCTGCAGTTCGGGCAGGGCTGGTGGTCGCATCAGTACGTGGTGTGGGTGTGGACGATCGCCGTCGCGGCGCTGCTGATCAGCCGGATCCCGACGCTTTCGCTGAAGACGGTGAAGGCGCCGCCCAAGGCGATCGCGCCGCTGCTGGTCGGGGTGGGCCTGCTGGCCGCCGCGATCATCCAGTTCCCGTTGGTGGCGCTGGCGATCGCGCTGATTCTGTACCTGGCGCACATCCCGTACTCGGTGTACCGGCACCGGTGGCTGGCGAAGCATCCGGAGGCGTGGATGGCGCCGCCGCGGGAACGGCGCGCGATCCGGCGTTCTTCGAGCCGCCGCCGTCTCGGCCTGCGGCCGCCGCTGCGGCGCGTGGTGGCCGGCGCCGCTCAGCGGGTCCGGCTGCAGCGCGGCGAACAGCACGTCGCACGCGCTCCGCGCACCATCCCGACCGACAAGGACCGGGACAACGGCCGGGGCCCGCGGCGCCGCTCGTGGCGGCGGATCGGCCTGCGGAAACGCTGACTCACCCGCCCTGACCGCCCACCCCCAGCCCCCCGCCCGTCCCTGGGGGACGGCCCCGCGCCCAGCGTACCGGGGGTGTCGGACGGGACCGGGGGAAACGGGGGCCGGGGGCGGGAGTTGTCCACAAGCGGGTGGGGCTGTGGACAACTTGGGGATCGCTGGAGCTGAAGTGTCAGGAAAGGGCCGTTCAGGACGAAAGATGTCCTGAACGGCCCTTTCCTGACATCCGGCCCCAGACCAGCCGAGCCGAAGCTCACCCCACCGAAGCGCGCAGACCGCCGATCACCAGGTCCAGCTGGGCCTCGAAGTCCTGCAGGCAGTCGCCATCCAGCAGCGACGGCAGCGCCCGGTGCAGTGACGGCAGCCCGTCCGCGGTCACCGACCGCTGGAACCACGCCACCACCGGCTCGGCGCGCTCCAGATCCGACGGATCCGGGACACCGGAAAGCCCCACCGTCTCGGTGAGCACGGCCCCGAACACCAGCCCGATCAGCGACCGGTAGCCCCGCGCGGCGCCGCGTTCGTCGAGTCCGGCGTCCAGCAGCGCGGAGAACATCGCGTCGATGAACTTCAGCGCGCCCGCCGAACGCGGATTCGCCGCGTCGGTCGCGAGCGCCCGCACCACCACCGGATGGCGCGAAAAGGCCGTGTACAGGCCATGCGTCAGCGCCCGCAGCCGCTCGTCCCACGGTCCGGGTTCGGGCAGTGGCACACTCTCGAAGACCCGCGCGGTCAGCCCGTCGAGCAGATCGCCCTTGTTCGCGACGTGGTTGTAGAGCGACATCGCCTCCACGCCGACTTCGGCGGCCAGCTTCCGCATCGACAGTCCGGCCAGTCCCTGCTCGCCCGCCAGCCGCAATGCGGCGTCGAGCACCTTCTCCCTGCTCAGCGCCATGTGTCCCAGTTTACCGGTACCCCCTTACACCGTAAGTACTTACATCGTATGCTTACAACGTAAGTCACCTGGAGGGATGTCATGGACACCGAAACCCTGCTCACCACCACCCGCTCGGTCCGCCGCAAACTCGACCTCGACCGGCCGGTCGAGGAAGGACTGCTCGAAGACTGCGTTCGCGTCGCGCAGCAGGCGCCCGCCGCGGGGATGCTGCTCGACGCCCAGCGCTGGGTCATCGTCCGCGACCCGGATCTCCGCGCGGAGATCGCGGAGGTCGTCCGCGCCGAGGCGATCCCGACCATGGCGAAGTACGGCCACCTGGCGAGCGAGGCCGTCATGCGGTCGGCCCGCCACCTCGTCGACAACCTCGGCCGCGTTCCGGCCCTCGCGATCCCGTGCATGATCGGCCGCCCGCCGGAGGATCCCGTGCTCCAGAACGGGTACTACGGCTCGGTGTATCCGTCGATCTGGAGCTTCCAGCTCGCGCTGCGATCGAAGGGGCTCGGCAGTTCGATGTGCGCGTACCACCTGCCCGCGCGCGAGGCCGAAGTCGCGAAGCTGCTCGGAATTCCCGAAGACGTCGCGCAGATCAGCCTGCTCGCCGTCGCCTACACGACCCAGCGCGACTTCTCCCCAGCCGCCCGGCGACCCGCCGGGGAGATCCTGTCCTTCGACCGCTGGGCACGGTCCGCGTAGATAGGGTGGCGGGGTGAGCGCACCCCAGATCACGCTGACCGTCCGGCACACCCCGTCCGCACTGGACTCCCGCCGCGGCGTCGTCCGGCTACACCCCGAAGTCCTCGACGCGCTCGGCCTGATGGCCTGGGACGCCGTCCGCGTCACCGGCGCGCGGGTCAGCTCCGCGCTGGCCGCCCCGTCGGACGCCGAGGGGATCCCGGGCGTGATCCTCCTCGACGACGTCACGATGTCGAACCTCGGAGTGACCGAAGGCTCGGAAGTGGTCGTCGCGCCCGCGGAGGTGTCGGCCGCGAAAACGGTCACCGTGGCGGGCTCGCGTATCGCGAGCGTGTCGCTCTCCCCGCACACCCTGCGGCTCGCCCTGATCGGCAAGGTGCTGACCGTCGGCGACGCCGTTTCCCTGCTCCCCCAGGATCTCGCGCCCGCGCCGGGCTCCGACGTCTCCGCGGTCCGCGGCCAGCTTTCCCGCGCCATCGGCATGACGTGGACGAACGAGCTGCTCACCGTCACCGCCACCGATCCATCGGGGCCGGTCGCCGTCGGACCGTCCACTGTGGTCAGCTGGCGCGACGGCGCCCGCACCGGCGAGGCCGGCGCCGCCGCCGCGCCTGCCCGCGCCGGGACGACGCTGGTACGCAGCACCCCCGCCACCCCGCACGAGGATTTCATCGACGCGGAGATCGTCGAAGACGAGCGGATCGACGAGGTCGCCGAGGAAACCGTGCCGCCGCTTTCGGATCTCGCCGGCTCCGAAGCGGCCGCACGCAAACTCGCCGAATGGTTCGACCTGGCCTTCCACCGCCCGGAGCTGCTGGCGAAACTCGGGACGTCGGCGCATCTCGGGGTCCTGCTGTCCGGGCCGGAAGGCGTCGGGAAGGCGACGCTCGTCCGCGCCGTGGCGCAGGCCGAGAAGGTGCGGGTGGTGTCGCTCGCGGCGCCGAACATCGCCGTCCTCGACCCGAACGTCGCCGCCGCGCGGCTGCGTGAAGCGATCGAGCAGGCCACCCGCGACGAAGACCCCGCCGTCCTGCTGATCACCGACATCGACGCGCTGCTGCCCGCGTCGCAGCCGCCGCCGCTCGCGACGGTCGTCCTCGACGATCTGCGCAAGGCCCTGCGCACCAAGGGTTTCGCCGTCGTCGCCACCACCGGCCGCGCCGAGTCCACCGATCCGAGGCTGCGCGCCGCCGACCTCCTCGACCGCGAACTCGGCCTGCCGCTCCCGGACGCGAAGACCCGCACCGAACTGCTGCGCGTGCTCCTGCGCGACGCCCCGCTGGAGCCCGGCGTCGACGTCGGCCCGATCGCCGAGCGCACCCCCGGTTTCGTGGCCGCGGACCTCATCGCGCTCCGCCGTGACGCCGCCCTCCGTGCCGCGCTGCGGCAGCGTGAGGCCGACGAGCCGAGGATCTCCCAGCAGGACCTGCTCGACGCGCTCACCACGGTCCGCCCCATCTCGATGTCCACTTCGGACAATCTGGCCACCGGCGGGCTGACGCTGGACGACGTCGGCAACATGACCGACGTCAAGCAGTCGCTCACCGAGGCGGTGCTGTGGCCGCTGCGCTACCCGGACTCGTTCGCGCGCCTCGGCGTCGATCCGCCGCGCGGCGTCCTCCTGTACGGTCCGCCCGGCGGCGGCAAGACGTTCCTGGTC
Organism: Amycolatopsis sp. MJM2582; assembly: GCF_000754115.1. Lineage (NCBI taxonomy): Bacteria > Bacillati > Actinomycetota > Actinomycetes > Pseudonocardiales > Pseudonocardiaceae > Amycolatopsis > Amycolatopsis sp. MJM2582. The sequence goes on along the minus strand of NZ_JPLW01000001.1, from coordinate 2,027,238 downwards.
CGCGCGCTCGCCGGCACCGGCGCGCTGAACGTGTTCGCGGTCAAGGGCGCCGAGCTGATGGACAAATGGGTCGGCGAGTCCGAGCGCGCGGTGCGGGAACTGTTCCGCCGTGCCGCCGAGGCCGCGCCGTCGCTGATCTTCCTCGACGAGATCGACGCGCTCGCCCCGCGCCGCGGCCAGTCGTCGGATTCCGGCGTGTCGGACCGCGTCGTCGCGGCCCTGCTGACCGAATTGGACGGTGTCGAGCCGATGCGCGAGGTCGTCGTCCTCGGCGCGACGAACCGGCCGGAACTGGTCGACCCGGCCTTGCTGCGGCCGGGACGGCTGGAGCGCCGCGTCTACGTCCCGCCGCCGGACGCGCACGCGCGTGAGGCGATCTTGGCCGCCAGCGCCAAGAACACGCCGCTGGCGTCCGATGTGGACCTCGCGGCGTATGCGGCCACTTTGGACGGTTACTCGGCGGCGGACTGCGCGGCGCTGATCCGCGAGGCCGCGCTGACCGCGATGCGGGAGTCATTGGAGGCCAAGGAGGTCACCGCCGCGCATCTGACGAAGGCGGCCGAGACGGTCCGGCCGTCGCTCGACCCGGCCCAGCTCGCAGCGCTGGAGGCGTACGCGCGGACCCAGGTCTGAAGCATGCGAAAAGGGCCCGCTTCCTCGCGAAGAAGCGGGCCCTTTTCACGTAGCGGCTAGGAGCCGTCTTTGTCGTTGGTCTTGTAGTCCTTGGTGAGGATGACGATCACGCCGGGACCGATGTTCTCGATCTCCTTGAACCGGGGCTCGGCGCGGAACCCGAACTCCAGCGCCAGCGCCTTCGCGGCCGCTTCCTCGTCGGTTCCCGGGCGGTAGTAGGCCACCGTCTCGGGGAGCCTGCCCGGGTAGCCCTTGACCTCGGAGACGTTCCAGCCGGAGGCGCGGAAATCCTTCGCGGCCTGCTCGGCGAGACCCTGGATCGTGCTGTTGTTGTAGACGCGCACCGTCACCCACTTGTGCGACGCCTGCTGGTCGCCACCGGGCTGGCCCGGCTGACCGGTCTGCCCCGGCTGGCTGGCCGGAGGCGCGGAACTCGCGGGCGCGCTCGACGGCGGCACCGCCGACGACGACGCGGGCGGCGTGCTGGCCGAAGGCGAGCCCGGCGCCGGTGACGAAGGCTGCGTCGCGCCGTCCGAAGACGTGGGCGTGGTGCCGGGCGGTGTCGCTGTGTCCGAGTCACCGCCGCCGCTGGTCAGGGTGATCCCGCCGATCACGGCGGCGATCACGGCGACACCGACCAAGGCCAGTCCGGCGGCCTTCATCGGCCGGGACAGGCCCGAAAACAGACTCATGAGAGATCGATCCCCAGTCGCCGGGCCGCGCGATTGCGCTGCCGGGCCGCTCGCGTCTTTCGCAGGCGCTTCACCAGCATCGGGTCGGCCTGCATGGCTTCGGTCTTCTCGAGCAGCCGGTTCAGCAGCTGGTAGTAACGCGTCGACGACATCGAGAAGCGTTCGCGGATGGCCTGTTCCTTCGCGCCGGCGTACTTCCACCACTGACGTTCGAACGCGAGCATGTCGAGCTCGCGCTCGCTGAGGCCGTTCACGGTCTCCGACGGGGACGGCTGGTCGGGCTCAGCCATCGACTCCGCGGCGTCCATCCGACTCCTCGCAATCAGGTCAGTGCTCGGCGGGCGTGAAACCACAGGCTTGTCATTCCGCGGCGCCATTAGACCACGGATGCGGCGCCCGGCCTCGGTAACGGCGTCGGCGCGTCACGGGTAAGGGTCTACCAGAAGGGTCCGACTAAACTGCGCGCGTGACCGTCCATCCCATCGTGATCGCCGGCGAGCCCGTGCTGCACAACCCGACTCGGGAGATCACCGAGTTCGACGACAAGCTGCGCACCCTCGTCGACGACATGTTCGAGACCATGTACGCCGCCGAAGGGGTGGGCCTCGCGGCCAACCAGATCGGCCTCGACCTGCGCGTGTTCGTCTACGACTGCCCCGACGACGAGGGCACGCGCCACAAGGGCGTCGTGGTGAACCCGAAGCTCGAGACGTCGGAGATCCCGGAGACGATGCCCGATCCGGACGACGACTGGGAAGGCTGTCTGTCGGCTCCCGGCGAGTCGTACCCGACCGGGCGCGCTTCGTGGGCGAAGGTCACCGGCTTCGACGTCGAGGGCAATCCGATCGAGGTCGAAGGAACCGGCTACCTCGCGCGCTGCCTGCAGCACGAGACCGATCACCTGGACGGCTTCATCTACCTCGACCGGCTGGTCGGGCGGCACGCCCGCGCGGCGAAGAAGATGCTGAAGTCGAACAAATGGGGCGTTCCGGGCAACTCGTGGCTGCCCGAGGCCCAGCCCTCCGACGACTGATCCCTCAGCGCATGTCATGAAAGGGCCGTTCAGGACAAAAGATGTCCTGAACGGCCCTTTCATGACATTTACGTGAGGGTCAGCACCCCAGGAAGTGGCACCGCACGACCCGCGGCTGCTCGATCACCTTCCCGGCCTCCACCGACCACGCGAGCCGGAGGTACTGGGCGTGCGTCCAGGCCAGTGGCGTCGCGGACGCGGTCGGCGTGCCCGCCGGGAAGCCCGGCCGCCCCGAAGGCGCGTTCTCGTCCCAGACCTGCTCCGGCATCGTGTCCCCGGAGCTGCTGACGCGCCCGAGGTCGCGAAGCCGCTTCGCGGCCGTACCCCGGTCACCGGCGGCGAGGTCGTACTCGCCGCGTTCACCCGCGAGCAGCGGCCACAGTCGCCCGAAGGTGGTCCGGCTTTCGGCCGGGAACGTGTAGTCCCACGGCGAGCCGTCGGCCTTCTCGCCGTATCCGTCCTTCGTGTAGCGGTGCCAGAACTGCCCCGTCGGGGTGGTGAACGCGATGTCGGCGTCGGTGACCTTGATGCTGTTCGTGATCACCGGATCGTCGGCGCGGTAGATGCCCAGCCTCACCAATTCGAGGAATCCGGCGTCGGTCACCGCACGCTGGTCCATGGTCACGCTGGAATTGCCCAAGTTGTACTTCGTGCCGTTGTTCGCGTTGCCGTCCTTGGTCAGCCGGACGAAGTACGGGTCCTTCGACAGCGGGCCGTTCGTGGTCACCGTCCACCGGGCGAGTTTCGCCTTGAAGGTGTCGGCGGTCGCGAGGTAGCGCGCCGCGTCGGCGTCGGCACCGTTGGCCTTGGCGAGATCGGCCGCGCAGACCAGTCCGGCGATCACCGCGGCGATCGTCGAAGGCGAATAGCCGTCCTGCTCCTCCCAGCGTTCCTGCTGGCTGTACGGCGACGCGTGCCCGTTGTCCGCCTTGTAGGACACCAGGAATTCCGCCGCCTTGCGCACTCCGCGCCAGGTCTTCGCGTCGGTGCGGCCGAGTTGCTGCGCGAGCACGATCGGCAGCGCGGTCTCGTCGAGCTGGATGGACGTCCAGTACGGCGTGCCGTCGACGTGGCTGTTCTGCGGCAGATGCCCGTCCGGCAACTGCTGCGTGCCGAACATGTAGTCGACCGACCGGCTCGCGGCGTCGCGATCGCCGGCGGCGAGCAGCCCGGTCGCGATCTGGTAGAGGTCACGCGGCCACACCAGGTGATACGTACCCGACGGCGACCATTCCGGGTCGTTGTTCCCGAACCGCCACGGCATGCTCGGTGACGCGATGAGCGCGCCCTGGTGGATCTTGTCCTCGCTCGCCGCGAGCATGAGCACGGACGCCTGGTAGAGATCGCGCTCCCGCTTGGTCTTCAACGAGGAGGGCGCGTCCTTCACCTGACGGAGGTACTGCTTCCAGCCCCGGTCGTACGCGCGGGCGGCGTCGGTGAATCCGCGCCGCAGAGAGGCTTTCGCATTGGCGAGCGCGTCGGAGTCCTTCGCGCCCATGCCCAGCGAAAGCGTGAAGTCACGCGAGCGGACACCGTCGGCCGAGGTCTGCCCGGTGATCAGCACGTTGCCCTTGGCCGCGGTCGCGTAATCCTTGAGGCTGAAGGATTTCGTCAGCTGCGTGACGCCGTCGGAGAAGCCCCCGAAGCCGACGGAAGTCCGCGAGAACGCCGGTTCCGCCGCCAGCGCGGCCGCCGTCTTCGCATCCGAAGCGACCGCGCTCGCACCCTGTGAGCGCGCGGAGTCGTCGGATCCTTCGTTGGTGAGATCGGGATCCGCGACCGCGTACACCTGGTACGGGCGGCCGGTCAGCGAAACGAAGTCGACGTCGATCAGCACACTCGCGCGCGCCGGGTCGGTGACGTAGGTCTTGCGGAGCTTCCAACGACGCTGGTCGTCGGTGACGGTCTGTTCGTAGGTGAGGCCGCCGGTGCGGCGCACCTGCTGGGCCTTGGCCGAGGAATCGACGGTCGCGAAGCTCGTCCCGTCGGTCACGACGAGATCCAGCGACCGCACGCCCGGCGTGGACAGATCCGGGTAGTAGACCTCGGACATCCGGCCGCCCTGCAGGGTGAACCAGACGTTGCTCGCCCGTTCACGGGCGGTGCCGAAGCCGGTCTTGTCGGCCGGGAGCCAGCTCGGATGAGCGCCTGGCGCACCTGGCGCCTCACCGCCCTGTGCCGCTGCCACCGCCGGGACCAGCCCCGCGATCACCACGCCTGTCAGTGCCGGGAGCACGAGTTTCCGCATATCCACCCCAGACTTCTGTAACGGTGCAGAACCTCCGGGATTCTGTCGTGAATCCCCGGCGCGCACAGGACCCGAACCGGTGAACCGTCAACGCTGTCGACAAGTCGTCACCCGAGGGCGGGTTGATTGATCCGGCCCCGGCGTGGCATGGTCGGGGCACAACCAAACAACCGCGGGAGCTCGCGCCATGGCGGGCTGAGAGGGCGGCTGGAGTCTTTCTAGAGGACCCGGCGCCGCCGACCGCATGAACCTGACCGGGTAATGCCGGCGTAGGGAGTGAACGTCGTTGACGACGCTTGAGAATGCCCAGGGCATCAAGCCGACCGTGACCACCGGTCCGATCACCGGTTCCCGGAAGGTCTATCACCAGACGGAATCCGGGCTCCGGGTCCCCGCGAGGCGGATCGATCTTTCGAACGGCGAGCATTTCGACGTTTACGACACCTCCGGCCCGTACACCGACGACGACGCGCAGATCGACGTCCACAGTGGACTTCACCGGCTGCGCGCCGGATGGGCCGACGGTCGTGAGCACAACACCCAGCTCGGCTGGGCGAAACAGGGCGTCATCACCCGCGAGATGGAGTACGTCGCGGCACGCGAGCGCTGCTCGCCGGAATTCGTGCGGGACGAGGTCGCGCGCGGTCGCGCGGTGATCCCCGCCAACCGCAAGCACCCGGAGACCGAGCCGATGATCATCGGCAAGAACTTCCTGGTGAAGATCAACGCCAACATGGGCAACTCGGCCGTCTGGTCCTCCGTGGAGGAAGAGGTCGACAAGATGGTGTGGGCGACCCGCTGGGGCGCCGACACGATCATGGATCTCTCCACCGGCAAGCGGATCCACGAGACACGCGAGTGGATCATCCGCAACTCGCCGGTCCCGGTCGGCACCGTGCCGATTTACCAGGCGCTGGAAAAGGTCAACGGGGAGCCGGAAAAGCTGTCGTGGGAGGTCTACCGCGACACGATCATCGAGCAGTGCGAACAGGGCGTCGACTACGTCACCGTGCACGCGGGTGTGCTGCTGCGCTACATCCCGCTGACCGCGCGCCGGGTCACCGGAATCGTCTCGCGCGGCGGCTCGATCATGGCGGCGTGGTGCCTCGCGCACCACAAGGAATCGTTCCTGTACACCAATTTCGCCGAGCTCTGCGAGATCCTGCGCGAGTACGACGTCACCTTCTCCCTCGGTGACGGCCTGCGGCCGGGCTCGATCGCCGACGCGAACGACCGCGCGCAGTTCGCCGAACTGGAGACGCTGGGCGAGCTCACGCACATCGCCCGCGAACACGACGTCCAGGTGATGATCGAGGGCCCCGGCCACGTGCCGATGCACAAGATCAAGGAGAACGTCGAACTCGAGGAGAAGCTGACCGGCGAGGCACCGTTCTACACCCTCGGCCCGCTCGCCACCGACATCGCGCCTGCGTACGACCACATCACCTCGGCCATCGGCGCGGCGCAGATCGGCTGGTACGGCACGGCGATGCTCTGCTACGTCACGCCGAAGGAGCACCTCGGCCTGCCGAACCGCGACGACGTGAAGACCGGCGTCATCACCTACAAGATCGCCGCGCACGCCGCCGATCTCGCCAAGGGCCACCAGTACGCGCAGGAGTGGGACGACGAACTGTCCAAGGCCCGCTTCGAATTCCGCTGGAACGACCAGTTCAACCTGTCGCTGGACCCGGACACCGCGCGTTCGTACCACGACGAGACGCTGCCCGCGGAACCGGCGAAGACGGCGCACTTCTGCTCGATGTGCGGGCCGAAGTTCTGCTCGATGCGCATCACGCAGGACGTCCGCAAGTACGCCGAGGAACACGGACTGTCCACTGTGGAGGCCATCGAGGCCGGCATGGAGGAGAAGTCGAACGAATTCGCCGAGCAGGGCAACAAGGTGTACCTGCCGGTGGTCAATCAGTGACAGCCACACCCAGGACCGCCCTCACTATCGCCGGATCGGATTCCGGTGGTGGTGCGGGCATCCAGGCCGATCTGCGCACCTTCTTCGCCAACGGCGTGCACGGGATGGTCGCGCTCACCGCGGTCACCGTGCAGAACTCGCTGGGCGTGCAGGGTTTCAGCGAGATCCCGGTCGACGTCGTCACCGGCCAGATCAAGGCCGTCGCCACGGACATGGGCGTCGACGCGGCGAAGACCGGGATGCTCGCGACGGCCGAGATCATCAACGCCGTCGCGAAGACGCTCGACGAGGTCCACATCGGACGCTCGACGGGCACGCCGTTCGTCGTGGACCCCGTCGCCGCTTCGATGACGGGGCACGCGTTGCTGCGCGAGGAGGCGCTGGAGGCGATCCGCACCGAGCTCTTCCCACGCGCCACGCTGATCACGCCGAACCTGGACGAGGTGCGGCTGCTGACCGGCGTCGACGTCACCGGGCCCGCGACCCAGCGGGAGGCGGCGGAAGCGTTGCTGGAATTCGGTTCCGAGTGGGTGCTGGTGAAGGGCGGGCATCTCGACGCGGCCCAGGACTGCGTGGACCTATTGTCCGACGGCGCATCCTGGGTCGAGCTGAGCGGCCCGCGCTTCGACACCCGGAACACGCACGGTGGCGGGGACACGATGGCTTCGGCGATCACGTCCTCGCTGGCGAAGGGGGCCGACGTGCCGACCGCTGTCGCCGAGGGGAAACGGTTCATCGAGCGGTGCGTGGCGGAGTCGTATCCGCTGGGGGCCGGGGTCGGCCCTGTTTCACCCTTCTGGACGCTGAAGTAGGAGTGCGGGAATGTCATGAAAGGGCCGTTCAGGACGAAAGATGTCCTGAACGGCCCTTTCATGACATCCGTTAGCGAGTGGTGAGGCGAGGAGCGTCCACCGCCCAGTACCAGTCGTTCCCCGCCGCGTAGAGCCGCCAGGTCAGCTTCACCGAACGCGCCCCCGCGGGCACCTTCACCGAAGCCGACGTCGGCACCGAAAGCACGTCACCGCCCTTGTTCGCCGTCCCGGACTCCGGCCCGTAGGCCAGCACGTTCTGCTCGGGACCACCGTCGAACGACGCCGTCAGCGCGCCCCGCTGCGTTCCCTCCTGCCGGTAGTGCGAAACGAACGCGACGTCCACAGTGGACTTTCCGGAGACGTCGAACGAAGGCGACACCAGGGAAGAGTCGAAGGTTCCACGCGACGAGGGCGAGCCCTTGTCGTCCCACTCGTCCGGATCCGCGACCGCGAAAACGCCCCGCGCTCGGGCGTTCGCCTCACGCTGCTGTCCGGGAGCGGTGCGGGTCCAGAAGTCGTCGGTCGTGAAGGCCCAGCCCTGCCATTCCGTCACACCGGCGGGCATTCCGGACGCGTTGCGCACGCTCCAGCCGCCGGGTGCGTCGTGTGTCCAGCCGAGCACTCCGGCCGGGACACCGGTTTCGTCCTGCCGGGGCTTCAGAACTGCGGTGTCGAAGACGTCCGAAGGCGCGGCGCCGAGCGGGTAGCCGTCGTAGACCGCCGGAGCCGCGATACCCAGATGCCGCAGCACCGTCGGTGCGATGTCGACGATCTTCGGTGCCACGGCGGGGGTTCCGGCCGGGACCCCACCGCCCGCGGCGATCACGAAGGTCATCCGCTCCTCGGGGCTGTCGCCGCCGTGTCCGCCGGAGGCCGTGTGGCCGTGGTCGGCGGAGATCATGATCAGCCAGTCCTCGTCCGCGCGGGCCGGCCGGGCGTCGACGGCGGCGAGCAGACGTCCGATCAACGCGTCGTCGGTGCGCAGGCTGGCTTCGTACTGCGAGGAGTCCGCGCCGTGCTCGTGGCCGGCGATGTCCGTCTGTCCGAAGTAGACGAACGAGGCGTCGGCCTTGTCCTGCTTGAGATGCTTCTCCGCGTCGACGGCCACCTGCTCGTCGGTCTTCTCGTAGCCCGCGCTGTCGCCGTTCAGGACGAACTTGCGGTCCTGGCCGGTGCGCAGGATCCGGTCGCCGATCGGCGTCCAGTCGACCGCCGCGTAGGTGTCGAGCGCCGGGTTCGCGGTTTCGGCGCGCGCGAGCCAGCTCGGATGCGAGGCGAGATCGTTGCCGGTGAAGGAGTTGTCCTTCACCTTGTGCTTGTCCGGCCAGACACCGGTGAGGATCGTGGACCAGCCGGGGCCGCTGACCGTCGGCGCCATCCCGCTGCCGTACAACGAACTGCGCGACACGTACCCGCGGTTCGCCAGCGCGTGGACGTTGGGGGTGTCGGCGGCCATCAGCTTGTCGAACCGGGCACCGTCCAGGCCGATGACCAGCACCTTGGGCGTTTTGGCCGCGGCGACGCCGACGCCGGACGTCAGCCCGGCGACGGCCACCAAGACCGCGAGAAGGGAAAGCGTTCTGCGCACGAAAGCCTCCGGTAACTTGTTCGAACCAATTGTTCGTCAAGTTAGTGCGCCGAACCGACTTCCCGATGAAGTCCGCGTGCCTTCGCGGAGGACGTCAGCCGACGGAAGCTCGTCCTGACCGTCTGAGATCGCGCATGGAAAATGGACCCATGAGCGAGAACCCGAGCCCGCCGTCGGCGCTGACCATCGCGGGGTCCGACTCCGGCGGTGCCGCCGGCCTGCAGGCCGACCTGCGCACCTTCCTCACCTGCGGGGTGCACGGTCTGGTCGCGGTCACCGCGGTGACCGTTCAGAACACCCTCGGCGTGCACGACCGCACCGACATCCCGGCGCATATCGTCGCCGGGCAGATCGAGGCGGTCGCGGCCGACATGGGCGTCAACGCGGCCAAGACCGGCATGCTCGCCTCGGCGGAGATCATCCACGCCGTCGCCGCGGCCTGCGACAAGGCCGAGATCGGCCGCGACAGCAAGGTGCCGTTCGTGGTCGACCCGGTCGCGGCGTCGATGCACGGGCATCCGCTGTTCGACGAGGCCGGGCTGGTGGCGCTGCGCGACGAGCTCCTGCCGCGCGCGACCGTCCTCACGCCGAACCTCGACGAGGTCCGCCTGCTGACCGGGATGACCGTGACCACCCGCGAGCAGATGCACCAGGCGGCCGTCGTCCTGCACCGGCTCGGGCCGAAATACGTGCTCGTGAAGAGCGGGCACCTCGTCTCCGACCCGGAATGCGTCGACGTGCTCTTCGACGGCTCCACGTTCGTCGAGCTGCCGGGTGAGCGATACGCCACGCAGCACACGCACGGCGCCGGGGACACGATGGCGTCCGCGCTGACGGCCGGTCTCGCGAAGGGGATGTCCGTCGTCGAGGCCGCCCGCTACGGCAAGTGGTTCGTCTCACACGCGGTCGAAAACGCCTACCCGATGGGTGCGAAGGTCGGTCCGGTTTCGGCGTTTTGGCGGCTTGCGCCGGAGCACTGAGCGCACGGACGGTTACCATCTGCGCCGTGACGGGACGCGAAACGGTGGCCAGGGTCGTCGAAGACCGCCGCTTCCAGAACTTCATCATCGCGGTGATCGTCTTCAACGCCGTCACCCTCGGCCTGGAGACCTCGACCAGGATGGTCGCCGAGTACGGGTCGCTGCTGCACACGGTCGACTACGTCGCGCTCGGGATCTTCGTCCTCGAGCTCGGCGCGAAGCTCTACGCCTACCGCGCGAAGTTCTTCCGCGACCCGTGGAACATCTTCGACCTGCTCGTCGTCGGCATCGCGGTGATCCCCACGACCGGCCCGTTCGCGGTGCTACGGGCGTTGCGGGTCCTGCGGGTCCTGCGGCTGATCTCGGTCGTGCCGTCGATGCGGAAGGTCGTCACCGGCCTGCTCGCGTCGATCCCCGGGATGGCTTCGATCGCCGCGCTCCTCGCGCTGATCATCTTCGTCGCGGGCGTGATGGCGACGAAACTGTTCGGCGCGATCTCACCGGAGAACTTCGGCGACCTCGGCACTTCGCTGTTCACGCTCTTCCAGGTGATGACGGGCGAGGCGTGGCCGGACATCGCGAAGGAGATCATGAAGGAAGCACCCATGGCCTGGGTGTTCTTCGTGGTCTACATCCTCGTGTCCAGCTTCGCGGTGCTGAACCTCTTCATCGCCGTGGTGGTCAGCGGGATGGAGGACGAGCTTCGCCAGGACATCCGCGAGGAAGAGGCGAAGCAGGCCGAAACCCAGGCTCAGGCCAACAAGGAGATCCTCGACGAGCTTCGCGCTCTTCGGGCGGAAGTCAGCGCTCTTCGTCGGCAATAAGCGCTTCGAGCGCCGGGAGAGCCGCCGCCAAGGCCGCCTGGTGCTCCGGAGTCAGCCGTTCGAGGCGTTTGCCGAGTTCGTTCACCCGCGTCGACCGGACGCCGGAAACCAGCCTCTCGCCCTCTTCGGTGGCCTCCGCGAGCCAGGCGCGCCTGTCGATCGGGTCCGATTCACGGCTGACGTAGCCCGCTTCGACCAGCGAAGCGACGATCCTCGACATGGTGGCCGCGGCGACGCCTTCCTTCGCCGCGAGATCCCCCAGACGGAGCTGCCCGTGGTGCACGAGCGTCGCGAGCGCGGAAATCGCACCGTGGCCTGGCCCGGGCACGCCGGCCTGCCGCAGTGACCGGGACAGCCTGCCCACCGCCAGGAACAACCTGCCCGAAACGTCCTGGACCGTTGACGTGGTCACCACTGGCTCCTCTGGGTACACGGCGGCGGGTGCGCCTCCGGAAAGTGCCGTCAACCATACGGGCTCCGGGGGCGTACTCGCGGTCAAGGCCGTGAACCGTACAAAAGGGTTATCGAGGAGGGCTCGAAGCGTGCGCCCAGAACCGCTGCGGGATCCGCCCCGCGCCGGCGGCCAGCCGCCCGGCGGTGACGGCGGCCCGCATCGCCGATGCCATCCGTTCCGGATCCGCGGCCCTGGTCACGGCGGTGGAGAGCAGGACGGCGTCGCAGCCGAGCTCCATCGCCAGCGTCGCGTCGGAAGCCGTGCCGATGCCGGCGTCGAGGATCACCGGGACCCCGGCGCGCGACACGATCAGCTCGATGTTGTGCGGGTTCCGGATGCCGAGACCGGTACCGATGGGCGCGCCGAGGGGCATCACCGCCGCACAGCCCGCCTCCTCCAGCCGCAGCGCCAGCACGGGGTCGTCGTTGGTGTACGCGAGCACGGTGAAACCGTCCGCGGCGAGCTGTTCGGCCGCGTCGAGGGTCTCGAACGGGTCGGGCAGCAGCGTGCGGTCGTCGGCGTGGACCTCCAGCTTGATGAGGTCGGTTTCGAGTGCTTCGCGGGCGAGCTGCGCGGTGAGGACCGCTTCGGCGGCCGTGCGGCAACCGGCGGTGTTGGGCAGCAGGCGGATGCCGAGCCGCCGAAGCAGTTCGAGGACCCCGGAGCCGCCTTCGGCGTCGGCCTTGCGCATGGCGACGGTGGTCAGTTCCGTCCCGGACGCCACCAGCGCGCGTTCCAGCACGGCGAGGTTGCCCGCGCCGCCGGTGCCGATGATCAGCCGCGACGAGAGTTTGTGCTCGCCGATGACGAGTTCGTCACCGTTCATGTCAGCCTCCTTGCACAGCGGTGAGGATGTCGACGCTGGCGCCCTTGCGCACCACCGATTCCGGCCAGTCGCCGCGCCGGACGACCACGCCGTCCACCGCGACCGCGACCCCCCGCGTCGCCGTGCCCAGCGCCTCCAGCACCCCCTCGACGGTGGTCCCGTCGGGAAACTCGCGCCACTGGCCGTTGACCTGGATCTCCATCACACCCGCTCCTCGCTTCGCCGCGACGGCGTGGCCGCCGCGACCTCGTCCGGCAACGGCCGTCCGTCCAGCCAGGCGACCGCGGCGTCCGCGGTGACCGGGGCCATCAGGAGACCGTTGCGATGGTGACCTGTCGCGGCGAAGACGCCTTCGCCCAGCTCACCGATGAAAGGCATCGTGTCGACGCTCGCCGCGCGAAGCCCGGCAGCCGTCTCGACGAGTTCGTATTCGGTCAGGCCCGGAAAGACGCGCTCCGCGCCTTCGAGCAGCTCACGCACGCCTCGGACGGTGACGGTCTCGTCGAAACCGGCCTCGTACTGGGTCGCGCCGAGTACGAGCTGCCCGTCGTCGCGCGGGACGAGGTAGATCGGGCGGCCCTCGACCATCGCGCGGACGGTCCGCTTCGGCGGCGGCAGGCAGCCCCGTCGCGGCCGCAGGCGGAGTATCTCGCCCTTCAGCGGGCGGACGGCGCCGTCGAGCGCGGGGTGTAGGCGTCCGGTCCAGGCGCCCGCGGCGAGGACGACGTCGCCGTCGAGGTCTTCGAGCCCGGTGACCGTCTCGTGGCGGAACTCCACACCGTGCGCGTCGCACGCGTGTTTGAGCGCGTGCAGCAGCTTTCTGTTGTCCACGGCCAGATCCCCGGGTACCAGGAGTCCACTTCGGACCGTTCCGGCGAGACCGGGCTCGGCGCGGCGGGCTTCGCGCCCGGTCAGCTGCTCCACCTCGCGGCCGAGTTCGGTGAGGTACGCGGCGAGCATTTCGAGGTTGCCCGCGTCGGCGCTGTCCAGCGCGACGACGAGTGTGCCGTGCGGGGAAAGGCCCGGATCGACGCCCTCTTCCGCCAGGTCACGGGCGAAATCCGGCCAGCGCCGCAGCGACGCCTCACCGAGGGTGAGCACGTCCTCCTCGCCGGGCCAGGCCTCGGTGACCGGGGCGAGCATGCCGCCCGCGAGCCACGAGGCGCCGCGTCCCGGATCCGGGTCGTACAGGGTGACGCGACGACCGCGCGCGGACGCACGCCAAGCGATCGCGAGGCCGATGACCCCGCCGCCGACAACCGAAAGTTCCTTCATGGAATCACGCTCCCTGCGCCGGCATGACCCGGATCAGGTTCCACGGTCGGAGCGGTCCCGGCTCCCTCTCAGCCCGTCCTCGGGCTCCCGTGCGGACCACCACACCGTAGCGCGCGAGTACCGTCGCCGCCATGCCCACCCTGTCTGGTTCGCCGATCCGCGCCCGGCTCGCGGACGCCCGCCTGTACCTCTGCACCGACGCCCGCCGCGACCGCGGCGATCTCGCCGAATTCGCCGACGCGGCGCTGGCCGGCGGGGTCGACATCATCCAGCTGCGGGACAAGACCGGCGGCGCCCCGATCGAGGCGAAACACGAGATCGCCGCCCTCGAAGTGCTGGCCGAGGCGTGCGAAAAGCACGACAAGCTGCTCGCGGTGAACGATCGCGCGGACGTCGCGCTCGCCGTCGGCGCGCATGTGCTGCACCTGGGTCAGGACGACATCCCGGTGTCGCTGGCGCGCCGCGTGCTGGGGGACGACGTGGTGATCGGCCGGTCCACCCATTCGGCCGAACAGGCCGCGGCTGCCGCCGGGGAGCCCGGCGTCGACTACTTCTGCACCGGCCCGTGCTGGCCGACGCCGACGAAGCCGGGCCGGTCCGCGCCCGGACTCGACCTGGTGCGCTCGACGGCCGCGTCCGGGACGACGCGGCCGTGGTTCGCGATCGGCGGGATCGACACCGACCGCCTGCCCGAGGTGCTGGCCGCGGGCGCGTCGCGGATCGTCGTCGTCCGGGCGATCACCGAGGCCGAAGACCCCGAAGCGGCCGCTCGCACGCTTCGCTCCGCCCTCCCCTGACCCCCTCCCATGCATTTAGTCCTCTGGATGCGGTAGTCGGCGATACGAACTACCGCATTCAGAGGACTAAACGCGGGGCGGAGGAGGGGTCAGGGCACGGGGGTGTTCGAGGCGGGCGGGGCCGACGGCGTCGTCGACGGTGCCTGGGAGGTCGAAGGCGTGGTGGACGGCGCTGTCGGCGTCGTCGGGGGCGCCTGCGTAGTGGTGGGTGCCGTCGAAGGCGGCGGAGTGTTCGTCGGCGTCGTCTCGGGCCGGTCGTCCTTCGTCTCCGAAGGGGACGTCGCGGGCGGGGTGTCGTGCTTGTCCTGCGGCTCCTTGGCCTGCCCGCCGCCGATGATCTTCCCTATGGTCGTCCCGGTGCCGCCGCCGAAGGTCTTCCCGGTCGCGCCCTCGAAGCCGGTGATCGCGACGAGCGCCACCGCGAACGCCACCACGCTGACCCCGGCGATCACCGCCCAGCGTGGTTTGAACTTCCGGCCCGTGGGTTCCTCTTCGTCCTCGGACGGTTTCAACCGGACGGTCTCTTCTTCGCCCGGGTCGAGCACCCGGCGCCGCCCCGGCACGGTCAGCACCACTCGCGCCTTCAGCGCCGCGTCCTTCGTCCGCTGAAGCGAACGCAGGTACAGCTCGCCGCCGAGCGTCGTGATCACACTCGCCAGGCCGGCGCCCGCGACCGTTCCGGCCACGCCGAGCGTGGAACCCAGCAGTGCCGCGGTGATCGCGGCCATCGCCGCCGCCGTCACCTGGATGATCCGGCCCTGCTTTTCCGTCTTTTCGGTCTTCTCCGTGCTCTCCTTGGTCATGATCCCGTTCTGCTGCTAGTCGGTCCTCACCCGTCCTAACGAATAAGGCGCGTGGGATGCTCCCTTCGTTGTCCGCACGTGAGGAGCGCCACGCTGTCTGTCCAAAAAGGACTGTCCACGGTTCACAACTCCTTGACATAATCGGACGTATGGATCTGGTATCGATCGAGGAAATCCGCGACGCGGCGAGCCGTGTCAAAGGCGTCGCGGTGCGCACACCCCTGCTGGCCCAAGGGTGGGCGCCGTTGTGGCTCAAACCGGAAAGCCTTCAGCCGATCGGCGCTTTCAAGGTGCGCGGCGCCTACAACGCGATCGCCGCGCTGACCGAAGATCAGCGCTCCCGAGGCGTCGTGGCGTTTTCCAGTGGCAACCACGCGCAAGCGGTCGCCTACTCGGCGAAGCGATTCGGGATTCCCGCGGTGATCCTCATTCCGGACGTCGCCCCTCGCGCCAAGGTCGAGGCCACCAAGGCGCTCGGCGCCGAAGTCATCGAGGTCCCGATCGACGCCCAGGAGTCCTCCGCGCTCGCCGTCGCCGGGGAACGGGGGCTCACCATGATCCCGCCGTTCGACCACCGTGACGTCATCGCCGGGCAGGGCACCGTCGGCCTGGAGATCGCCGAAGACCTGCCGGACGCCGGCGTCGTCCTCGTCCCGCTGAGCGGCGGCGGGCTGGCCTCGGGCGTCGGCACGGCGATCAAGGCGCTGCTGCCGGACGCGAAGGTCATCGGCGTCGAGCCGGAGCTGGCCGCCGACACCGCCGAGGGCCTGCGCGCGGGCAGGCGCATCGAGTGGCCGATGGACCTGCGGGCACGGACCAGCGCCGACGGCCTGCGCGCCCAGCCGTCGGACCTGACCTTCGCGCACCTCCAGTCGGTGCTCGACGACGTCATCACCGTTTCGGAGGAGGAGATCCGGGACGCCGTCCGGACACTGGCGCACCGCGCCCGGCTGGTCGCCGAGCCGAGCGGGGCCACCGCGACCGCCGCGTTCCTCTCCCACCGCGAAGCGCTGCCGCCGGGCAAGGTCGTTTCGGTCGTTTCGGGCGGCAACCTGGACCCGGCCACCCTCGCCGAGCTATTGGCGTAACTCGCGTGACTGGCGCCGTATCTCGCGTGATTGGGGGCGTAACTCATGAGTTACGGCTTCAATCACGTGAGTTACGCCTTCGATCACGCGTGATGCGCGGGGCGGACGTGCGTCGGGGGCGAGTCGACCCCGCAATGGAGACATTCGCCCGGATGCGGTGACTCGTCGGCGTCCTCGCCCGAAGGGGTGTCGAGGACACCGTTGTGGATGCCGAGCGCGATCAGCCCGCCGCCGATCGCCAGCGCCGCGCACACCAGCAACGCCGTCCGCCAGCCCGCGGTCAGCGCGACCGGATCGGTGTACGCGGCGCCGGAAAGCCCGGCGACGGCGGGCAGGACGGCGATCGCGAGCAGACCACCGGACCGGGCGATGGCGTTGTTGACCCCGGAGGCGACGCCGGCGTACCGGTCCGGCGCGGCGGCGAGCACCGTCGCGGTCACCGGCGCGACGACCGTCGCCAGCCCGGCGCCGAACACGACGACGGCGGGCAGCACCGATCCCAGGTACGAAGATCCCGGCCCGACCCGCATCAGCAGGAGCATGCCCACGCCGACCAGGATCGGGCCGACGACCAGTTGCGTCCGCGGCCCGATCTTCTGCGCGAGCGCGCCCGATCGTCCGGAAAACAGCAGCATGATGACGGTGATCGGCAGCCCGGCGAGCCCGGCCGCGGTCGGCGAATAGCCCAGCGACACCTGGAGCTGCATGACCATCAGCATCATCACGCCGCCGAGCGCCGCGTAGACGACGAAGGTCAGCGCGTTGGCGAGGCTGAACGTCCGCTCGCGGAACAGTTTCGGCGGCACCAGCGGATCGGCGGAGCGGTGCTGGATCACCAGGAACGCCGCCAGCCCGGCGACGCCGAGCACGATCGCCACCAGGACGACGACGTCGCCGATACCGCGCCCGGGCGCCTCCACGAGCGCACCGGTGAGACCGGCGAGACCGATCGCGCCGACGGCGGCGGCCAGGAAGTCGGGATGCCCGGTCGCCTCCTCGTCGCGGGACTCGGGCACGTAGCGCCGGGCGAGCAGGACGCAGACGGCGGCCAGCGGCAGGTTGATCAGGAACGCCAGCCGCCACGACCACACCTGCACGAGGACGCCGCCGAGCAGCGGCCCGATCGCCGCCGCGATACCGCCGAGCCCGGACCAGGCGCCGATCGCGCGGGCCCGGTCGTCATGGGCGAAGGACGCTTGGAGGATCGCGAGGGAGCCGGGCGTGAGCAAAGCTCCCCCGATCCCTTGGAGGATCCGGGTCGCGACGAGCATCTCGGTGGTCGTCGCGGCGGCGCACAGCCCGGAGGCGACACCGAACCAGACGACGCCGACGAGGAACATGCGACGGCGGCCGTAGCGGTCGCCGAGTGATCCGGCGACGAGGATCAGCGCGGCGAGCGCGAGCAGATAGCCGTCGAGGATCCATTGCAGGCCCGCGACGGACGCTTCGAGTTCTTCACCGATCCTCGGGAGCGCGACGTTGATGATCGTCCCGTCGAGCATCGCCATACCCGAGCCGACGATGGTCGTGGCGAGTACGCCGCGCGCCACCGGCGTCCCCCATCGGATTCCCGCCGCCGTGTCAGTCATGGGATGACTGAATCACGACGATCGGTAACCCGGCCACCGGGAAATCGGCGTGAATTCCGGGAAAGCGATCCTTCCCGGAATTACCTGACTCGTCAGGGAAGTAGCGTCGTGACGAACTTGTAACGGTCACCCCGGTAGATCGCCCTGGCGAACTCGACCGGTTTTCCGTCGGTGGCGAAGGAATGCCTCGAAAGGAGCAACATCGGCATTCCGACGTCGGCGCCGAGCATCTCCGCCTCGTGCGGTCCGGCGAGGGCGGTCTCGATCGTTTCCTCGGCCCTTTCGAGCTCGACGCCGTAGTGCTCCCTCAACACGGCGTACAGGGAGCCACCTGCGGAAACGTGTTTGCGCAAACCGCGGAACCGGCCGAGTGGGAGATGCGTGGTCTCCAGCGCCATCGGCTGCGAATCGGCGAGCCGGAGACGGCGAAGGCGAAGGATCTTCGCGCCGACCCGGATTCCGAGCAGTTTCGCCAGATCGGCTTCGACGGGCAGTTCGTCGATCTCCAGGAGCTTGGAGGAAGGCTTGAGGCCTTGCTTGCGCATGTCCTCGGTGTAGGACGACAACTGCAGGCGCTGCGCGAGTTTCGGTTCGGCGGCGAAGGTGCCCTTGCCCTGCACGCGGTGGAGCCTGCCCTCGGCGGTGAGGTCGGCGAGCGCCTGCCGGACCGTGGTGCGCGAAACGGTGAATTCCCCCGCCAGTGCCCGTTCCGTCGGAATCGGCGAGCCCGGGGGCAACGCGTCGAGAAGATCGAGCAGATGCTGTTTCAGCGCCCAGTACTTGGGTTCGCGCTGTCCGCGCATCCCTGCCGTAGCGCCCGCCTCACTCGCGGTGGTTGTCTCCAACATGACCGACTCCCTAAGCCTTCCCACTCGAACGCGCACCGTCCCCGCTAGGAAACGTACCCTTCTCCACAAACGTCCATTCGGGCTAGCATTGGTCTAGACCTACTCGGGGGACGAAGTACGTCCCGGTGGAAGGGAACGAGATGACCGAACAGCGCCCCGGCGAGCACATGGCCGCGGAGATCTCCCAGCAACCCGCCATTCTGGCAGGAATCGTGGAGCGACAGGCCGAAATCGCCGAGGTGGCCGAAGCCATCTCCAAGCGCCCGCCCAGGTTCGCACTGCTCGCCGCCCGGGGCTCCAGCGACCACGCCGCCCTGTATGCGAAGTACCTGATCGAAGTACTCCTCGGTCTCCCCTGCGGTCTCGTTTCGCCCTCCACCGCGACTTTGTACGGCGCCCGTCCCGATCTGCGGGACGTTCTCTTCATCACAGTAAGCCAAAGCGGTGGTTCTCCGGATCTCATCGAGGTCACCGAAACCGCGCGTCGCCAGGGAGCGCTGACCGTCTCGGTCACCAACACCCCGGAATCGCCGCTGCGCGCCGCCGCCGAACTCGGTGTCGACATCGGCGCGGGGCTGGAAAAGGCCGTGGCCGCCACCAAGACCTACTCGGCCACCTTGCTGTCGCTTTACCTTCTGATCGACGCGGTCCGCGGCGGCAAGGGCGAGGACGCGGAGAAGCTGGGCGAGCTCGCGCAGCAGACCCTCGACGGCTCCGTCGAAGGCGTGCAGCGCGCGGTGGACCGCTACCGCTTCGTCGACCGGGTGCTCACCACCGGCCGCGGCTACTCCTACGCCTCGGCGCTGGAAGGTTCCTTGAAGCTGGCGGAAACCAGCTACCTCGCCGCCCGCGCGTACAGCGGCGCGGACCTGTTGCACGGTCCGGTCGCCGCGGTCGACGGCGAGACCGCCGTGCTGGCCGTGACGAGCCAGGGCCACGGTGTGGGCGCGATGCAGGAGGTCCTCGAGGCCGTCGGCAAACGCGGCGCGGACGTGCTCGCGGTCGGTTCGGCTTCGGCCGACGTCCCCGCGGCGCTGCGGATCGGCGTCGCGCCGTCCGCCGAAGAGGTCGCCCCGATCCTGGAGATCCTGCCCATCCAGCGGATCGCGCTCGGCCTTTCGCTGGCGCGCGGCGGTGACCCGGACAGCCCCCGCGGTCTGCTCAAGGTGACCAAGACCCGGTGAGTCACGTCGTAGGTGTGGACGCCGGAGGCACGTCGACGCGAGCGATCGTCGTCGACGCCTCCGGCGCCGTCCTCGGCACCGGGCGCGCGGGCGGGGCGAACCCCAACTCCCACCCCCCGCACACGGCCGCGTCGCGGATCGCGAGCGCGATCACCGGCGCGCTGGGCGGACTCGACCCGGCCGCGACGGCGGCGTGCGTCGTCGGCATGGCGGGCGTCAGCAAACTGAGCGATCCGTCGATCGCGGAGATCTTCGAAGCCGCTTGGAAGGACGCGGGGATCGGTCCGGTGCGGACGGTTCCCGACCCGGAGGTCGCCTACGCGTCGGCGACCTCCTCGCCCGACGGTTCGGTCCTCGTCGCGGGAACCGGGTCGATCGCCGGCCGGATCCGCGGCAGGCGCATGGTATCCACCGTCGGCGGCTACGGCTGGTTGCTCGGTGACGAAGGTTCGGCGTACTGGCTCGGCCGTGAAGCCGTTCGTTCCACTTTGGATGTTCTCGGCCGCGGCGGCGAACCCGGTCCGCTCGCGCGCGCCGTGCTCACCGAAGCGCTCGGACCGTCCGCAGTGGACCCGGGGAGCGACCGGACCCCGCTCTGGCGCGCGCTCATCACGAGCGCCAACGCCGAAGCGCCGATCCGGCTCGCCAGGTTCGCCCCGTTCGTCAGCGAGGCCTACCGCGAAGGCGACCCGGCGGCGGACGAGATCACCACCCGCGCGGCCGCCCTGCTGGTGACGAACGTCATGACCGCGCGGGATCCCGGGGAGACGACGCCGATCGTCCTGGTGGGCGGCGTGCTGTCGCCGGAGGGCCCGGTCGGCGCGAAGGTCCGCGCCGAACTCGCCGGTCTCGAAGTCCTGACCAGCACCGATGGGGTACTCGGTGCCGCATGGCTCGCCGCCGTCGACGCCTATGGGGAAGGGGCGCCGCGCCCGGCACCTCGGTGAAAAAACACCCGAAACAAGCCCGAAAAGACCAAACCATCGACTCCGGGGCCGAACTCCGGGTACCGTAGGACCCGGCCCCCGGACCCTCCCCCCTCGCCGGGGGCCGCCTTATGTCCTGGGCAGCCCACCGGGCTCGGAATCCGAGGGATCCCCGTTCTCCTCCACCACCCGCAGACCGGGATGGTCCGGCGGCAGCGCGCGGTACAGCACCCAGCCGCTGACGGCGACCGTCACCGCGACCAGCGGCCAGGACAGCACCGTCCGCGCGATGCCGAGCGCGACCACCTGCCCGCTCCACCACAGCGAGCCGTACACGGCCACCCGCAGTGTGTACTGGAGGAAGACCCACACCCAGCTCGCCCGTGAATACGCGCGCAGCAGCGCGGGATCACGGCGCCAGCGGGTCTTCTGCCCGATGACGAGCCCGACCACGACGCCGAGCAGCGGCCACCGGACCACGATGCTGGCCGCCCACAGCAGCGCGCTGGCCACATTGGACAGCAGTTGGATGAGGAAGAAGTCTTCGGCGCGGCCGGTGTGCAGCGCGATCAGCGCGGCGGCGATCACCGCGGCGAGGCTCACCACGACCGCGCGGGCCTTGTCGCCCCGCGCGACCCGGTACCCGCCGAGCAGCACCGCCACCCCGATGGCCACGCCGGAGCCCCAGGCGATCGACTGGCCGGCGATCAGCCAGCCCAGGACGAAGGCCGCGGGCGGGATGCTCGCGTCGATGGCGCCACGCCGCCCGCCGAGGATCTGGGCGAGCGACTCGCGCGGGGGTCGTGAGGTCACCCTTACAGCCTGCCGGATCTCTGAGCCCGAACACCCGGGCGGGGAGACGTTCGCCACACACCCTGTCCGGTTTACGCCCACTTGAGGGGAATCTCCGCAGCCCAGGAGTGTACATCCCGGTAATGGAGATGCATGGACGTCCGACAAAATAAGAGACTGTGTCAACGGGCTGAACCACGGGTTTCGGCCAGGCGGGATTGCAGGGGCGCTCTCAGCTGTTAGTTGTGGTGTACAAGTACCAACCGGGGGCACACGGACGGAAGGGGACCCAACGTGTACGGATTCGACAGCTATGTGGCGATAGGTGACAGCTTCACCGAAGGACTCAACGACGACTTGCCCGACGGCACCTTCCGGGGCTGGGCGGACAGGCTGGCGGAGATCCTCGCCGAAGGCAGGCCCGACTTCCAGTACGCGAACCTCGCCCTCCGCGGGAAGATGCTCGACGAGATCCTCGAAGAGCAGCTGCCCATCGCCCTCGAGGTGAAGCCCGACCTGGTCACCCTGTGCGCGGGCGGCAACGACATCATCGTGCCCGGCGCGGACGTGGACGCCGTCGCCGCGCGGCTGGAGGCGGGGGTCGCCAAGCTGCGCGAGGCCGGGATCCCGGTGCTCATCTTCAACGGGCCGGACACCAAGTACCTGTCCGTGATGCACGTCCTGCGGGGGAAGGTCGGCATCTACAACGCGCATCTGTGGGCGATCGCCGACCGGCACGGCGCCAAGATGGTCGACATGTGGGCGATGGCCCCGCTGCACGACCGCCGCGCCTGGAGCGACGACCGGCTGCACTTCACCCCCGAGGCCCACCGGCGGATCGCGCTGCGCGCGGCCGAGGTCCTCGGCGTCCCGGTCGCCGACGACTGGCGCGAGCCGTGGCCGGCGTCCGAGCAGCCGAGTACCTGGATCACGTCGCGCCGTTCGGATCTCGAATGGACGAAGGCGCATCTGCTGCCGTGGATCCGGCGTCAGCTCAAGGGCGAGTCCATGGGCGACGGCCTGTCCCCGAAGCGCCCCGAGCTCGCGCCGCTGCTCCCGCTGGAGCAGATCGAGTCGGGGACCGTGCCCCTGCCCGCCAAGGATCTGCGGGAGATCCACCACCACGCGAGCTGAACCGCGTTCCGGCGCCTCGAAGGGGCCCTTCACCGCATCAGATGGAGCGGTGAAGGGCCCCTTTGGCTCACATCACCCGAACGGGTCATGTCCTGTTCGTCCGATGCACCTACGCCGAGTGCGGCTTACAGTCCCTTTATGCCCGGTACACGCTGGAGCCGCTTGCTGCCTACAGCGCTGCTGGTCACGCTCGCCTTGACGGCGATCACCGTCTGGTCGGCCTCGGACGACATCGAGGCCGAGCTGGGTGCGCGCGCGAAGGCCGCGCTCTCCGACGTCGGCGTCTCCGGCGGGCAAGTGAGCTTCTCCGGCCGCGACGCGAGCCTCTCCGGGTTCCCTCCGGACAAGGCCGCGCAGGCCATCGACGCCATCCAGCGGATCGATGGGGTCCGGACGGTCGAGATCTCCGGTGACACCGCACCGCCCGCGGGCCCGGTGACGACCAGCGGCGAGCCGCCTGCCCCGAGCACTCCGCCGAGCCCTTCGCCCAGCCCGACGCCGACCTCGGCCAAGCCGACGGACAAGGCCGGGTTCCAGGCCGAGATCGACCGTCTGCTCGCGGCCACGCCGATCACCTTCGAACCGGACACCACCGACCTCACCCCGGACGGCGAACGCGGCGCGCTGGAGATCGCGAAACTGCTCACGGACGCGCCCCGCGACCTGAAGTTCCGGATCACCGGATCGGTCGCGACCGGTTCGGACCGGAAGCTCGCGCTGAACCGGGCGCTCACGGTGGAGCGGTTGCTGGAGCGCAACGGGGTCAAACGCGACCAGGTGTACTCCCCCCAGCGCAAGAACTCCGACGGCGCGAGCGGCGAGGGCCGCCGCGTCGACATCACGGCGGAACAGAGGTGATGGCCTGATGCTCTGGCTCTTCGGGCAGATCTGGCTCTGGCTGCTCATCTCGTTCGCCCTCGGCTGCGGTGTCACCTGGCTGCTGATGCGCGGCGAACGACGTGAACGGCCTGCCACGGAACCGGTGGCCCACGAGCCGGCGCGGGGATTCCCGGTCGAGCACGACCCGGATCCCGAACCCGTGCCCGAACTGCTTTCCACCGAACGGACGCAGTTCCTCCCGCCCGCGCGGATCCAGGACGACGACGAGCCGTACGACCAGGAGGCGGAAGGCCACCGCGAGGGTCAGCTGATCCCGGAACCGGTGCGGGCCTACCACCCGGAGCGGCCGGAACCGGCCGCCCGCAACGGCGAGGCCGCGCACGAACCCGAACCGGTCTGGCCGAGCGACGAGGACTGGCCGCCCGCCAGGCAGGCGCCCGAGCACCGGCCGGGGCAGGGCGGCTGACACTCGCCTGGTAAATTCGGCTACGCACTGTGAGCGGGACGCCGGGTACGTTTCTTCGATCGGGAGCTCCGGCACACGAAGGAGGCTCCGATTGGCGCTCCCCTATTGGACGCCGCACAACCTGCTGCCTCCTGGCCGCCATCCCGCCGATCTGGCCGATGTCTACGAGCGGCTGGTCTTCGACGCGCCACACCAGAACGACCGTGAAATCCTGTTCAGCGCGCTGAACAGTTACCTGGGCGTCGCCCGGCGGATCATGCCGACCGGCCGCGCGTGGATCGGCGGCGATCTGACCGCCAGGACCCCGCACGCGCCGCTCGGGCTCGACGTGGTGCTGATCCCGGACGAATGGGGCGCGCTCAAACGGCTCGACGACGCGGGCCGCTCGGCGCTGTACGGGCTGCTGACCTTGCGCGGGGTCATCGTCGGCCAGCCCGCGATGTATCTCGACCAGGTCCAGCCCGTCGGCGGCATGCTCGACGGTTTCCTCTGCCGCCCCGGCGACGAGGAGATCTGGGAAGAAGTGTGGGCATCGGGTGGCAGGGGAATTCCGGAAGTGATCTGGTGAGGAACGAATTCCGGCGTATCGCCGACGAGATCCCCGGCGGCACCTGGCTCGACGACCTCGCCCGCGCGTCGGCGATGGCCGCGTACGCGAAGTTCGAGCGGACGTCGCGCTCGCCGCTGCTCCGCGTGTCCGTGATCGGCGAATCGCATCTGGACGCGTACACCTTTTCCGACATCAGCCGCGCGTTGCAGGACGCGACGGCGAAGATCGGGCACATCATCCGCAATCCGTCGGGCGAGGTGACCTTCGTCCAGCCCGCGGACCGGGAAAAGGCCCCGCTGATCCAGCGCGGCCAGGCGGGCAACGCGATCTTCTTCGGCTTCCCCGAACCGGCGCTCGACGACGCGCTGATCCACGACGGGATCGAGTCGCTGTCCGAACGCGCGGTCAAGGAACTGTGCGACTTCCTGCCGGCCAACGGCTCCGACGACGGCGCGCTGGACGCGGTGCTGCTGCAGCGCGACACCGTCCGCAACGCGGTCAGCGACATCGTCAACGCGGTCAGCAAACACGCCGGGATCGGGATGGCGCTGACCCCGACGTCCGGCGACGAACTGACCCGCAGCATGACCACCGAGCAGGCGAGGATCCTGTCCGGGAGCCTGCGCGAGTCACGCGAGGCCGTCGGCTACGAAACGGTCAGCGGCAGGCTCGACGGGGTCCGCACCCGGCGCCGGATCTTCTATCTCGAACGCGAATCGGGCGGCACGATCCAGGGCGCGGTGGCGCCGGATCTGCTCGACGAGATCAAGGAGAACCTGGACCGGCCGGTGACCGCGCGGTTGCGCGTCGTGCGCACCACGACCATCGACGGCCGCCGCGGCCGCCCGGTGCACGAACTGCTGGAGATCACCCCGGAAGTCAGCCTGTTCGATCAGTGATCGGGTTTCCGACATTCGGCGATGCCACAATTCTGGTCAGAAAATGTCGATGACCGCTTGATCATCGTTGAATGATGACTTTTTCCGGCAGGTAACAATTTCGGCCATTGCCCCGAACGATGGGTTAACGTCTTCGGACGGAAGCCTCCGAAAGGGCACGTATGCCGACCGATCCACCTCTCCCGCACCCACCAGCCACCCGCTACGGCCCGGGGTTCGCCGCGCACGGAACACGGCACCGCAAACCCAAGAACGGCCTGGTCATCGCAGGTTTCCTGGTCGGCTTGGCAGCGCTCGGGGTCGCCTTCGTCCCGGTCGCCGGGATCGCCGCCTGGCCGCTCGCCGTGATCGGAATGATTCTTTCCGTGATCGGTTTGACCAAAATCAAGAAGGGCGAAGCGGACAAGAAGGGAATGGGGATCGCGGGGCTCGCGCTTTCCGTCGCGGGTCTGCTGGCCGCCGGCGGGTTACTGGTCTACACCAGTTTCTTCGCCACCGGCGAGTCCGGCTTGCACGTCCCGGCCGTCGCCGGGGACAAGAACACCGTCGAGTTCATCGTCAGCGCCTCGGGCGGCGCGACCATCCGGTTCGGCTCGCTCAACGACCAGCGGACCGAGACGACCCCCGCCAGTACCGACGAATGGCGCGGCACGGCGTCCTTCAACTCGGGCGACTACCTGCTCACCGTCACCGCGGACACCCGGAACTCGTCGGTCAGCAACCAGATCGCCTGCACCATCCTGGTCAACGGCCAGAAGGTCGCGGAGAACAAGGGGCAGACCATCGCCCTGTGCACCGCCGGCACCCGCTGACCCCACACGTTTCGTCCTCTGAATGCGGTCCTTGCGTGTGCAAGTACCGCATTCAGAGGACGAAACGCGGTGGTGCCGCCTGGCGGCCGGCCGGTATCGCCCCCACCTCCACCGGCCGGACCGCCACGAGCCGCTCCTGGCGGCTCTTCAGACGGGCCCGCGAAGGGCCCGCCCGAGCGCCGATCCTTACCGCATGCCCCTCCCCTAGGGCTCGATCGACGCTGAACCGGACCCTACGCGCGTGTGCGGCGAGGCCACTAAGAATCCGCTAAGGATCACTCACGGACTTTCGCCGAGGTCGGTGAGTTCCGCACGGACCATTCCCGCGAGCTTCGGATTGACGTCTGCGAGGATCTTCAGCGCGAGCGCGAACTGTTCGCGGGCACCGTCCACATCCGACCCGGCCCGCAGCACCCGGCCCAACGTCAGCCGCAGTACGCCCTCCTGAAGGACGAACCGCCTGCTGATCGTCAGGTCCACGGCCTCCCAGACGTACCGTTCGGCCGCGGCGAGTTCGCCGATCCGCATGCTCAATTCGGCCAGATTGTTCAGCGAGACGACGACGTAGCTGTCGTCGCCGAGGGTCCGGTCGATCTCCAGCGAGGCGATCTGGTGCCCGATCGCCTCGATGAACCGCCCCGCCCGCTTTTCGGCCTCGGCGCAGTTGTTGAGCGCCTGTCCGCGCAGTTCGAGGTCGCCGGTCCGCTCGGTCTCCTCGATCGCCCGCCGCAACGTCCCGATGGCGTCGTCGTACCGTCCGAGCAGCGTCAGCGCGGAGCCGAGGTGGATGTTCGCCGAGACCATCAGCCGGTCGTCGCCGATCGCGCTCGCGAGTTCCAGCGCGCGTTCGGCGTCGGCGAGACAGCCCTGCGGCAGCTCGAAGGTGAGCGCGATGGCGCACCGGGAGATCAGCATCCAGCACTGGCCGAGGACGTCGCCGGACCGTTCGGCGGCCTCCAGCCCGATCCCGACCAGCCGCGTCCATTCGTCCAGCAACGGGTACACCGCGCGATAGGTGTGCGCGACCCTGGCCAGCCGCCAGACGTCGTCGTGCCGTCCGGCGGCACGGGCGGCTTCGAGGACTTCGAGCAGGTTCTCCCATTCCGCGGTGAACCAGTCCTGCGCCTCGTCGAAGGAACCGATCGGCGGCGTCTGCGCGTCGGTCAGCACAGCGGTGAAATCGAGGGGGTCGACGATCCGCAGCATCTTGCGGCGGGCCCGATCGGCGACGGCCTGATAGAACCGCACCGACCGCGACAGGACGTCCTCCCGGTCGGCCTCGTCGAGTTCGTTCTCCGCCAGTTCGCGCAGGAACAGCCGGACGAGATCGTGCGGGACGAAGGAATCGCGGCCGGTTTCGGCGAGCAGGTTGTGCGCGGCGAGCACCCGCAGATGCCGCCGCGCCTCGGCGACGGTGATCCCGCCGATCGCGGCCGTCAGATGCGAACCGGCCGAAACGCATTGGACGACGCCGAGCCGCAGGAACGTGTTCGCGACCTCGGCGGGCAGACCGCGGAACGAGACGTCGAACGCCGCGCGGACCCCGTCGTCCGGACCTTCGACGTCGAGCGCGGCCAGCCTGGTCCGCTCGTTGCCGAGTTCGTCGACGAGATCCTGCGCGGACCACTGCGCGCTGGCGGCGAGCCGGGCTCCCGCGATCCGCAGCGCCAGCGGGAGATAGCCGCACAGCCGGGCGAGCGCGTGGTTGAGGTCGTAGCCGGCGGGCCCGGCGAGCTCCTCGATCAACCGGACGGCGTCACCGGGCGCGAGCGTACCGAGCACCCGCAGTTTGGCGGCGTTGGAGACGGCGAGCCCGTCGAGGCGGGAGCGGCTGGTCACCAGCGTCATCGACCGCGATCCTGGTGGCAGCAACGGCCGGACCTGGTCGGCTGAGCGGGCATTGTCGAGGATGACCAGCATCCGGCGGCCGGCGATCATCGACCGGTAGAGGGCGACGCGTTCGTGGACCTGTTCCGGAACGCCTTCGGCCGGGACGCCGAGCCCGAGCAGGAACTGGGTGAGCAGCTCCGCGGGCTCCAACGGCGGATGATGCGGGTCGAACCCGCGCAGCGCGGCGAAAAGGATCCCGTCGGGGAAGCGGCGGGCCGCGCGATGCGCCCACCACACCACCAGGCTGCTCTTGCCGATCCCGGCGGTGCCGGTGACCACGCCGACCGCGGTCTCGCCCGCTTCGGCCCGCTCGGCGAGTTCGTCGAGCCAGGCCAGATCCGCCTCGCGTCCGGCGAGATTCGGCACCGCGGGCGGCAACTGCTGGACGGGCCCCGCCTCGGGCTTCGGCTCCGCGACGACCTTGACCGGCAGGTCGTCGTTGAGGACGCGTTCGTGCAGCCAGCGCAGGTCCGCGCCGGGTTCGACACCGAGGGTGCGCAGGGTCGCCCGGGACACCGTGCGGTAGAGCTCGAGCGCGTCGCCGCGGCGTCCGGCGTGGTAGAGCGCGCGCATCAGCTGGCCGGCGGTGCGCTCGGCGAGCGGCGCGGCCCGGACCAGCGGGCTGAGCTCGACGATCAGTTCCGCGTGCCTGCCGAGTTCGAGATCCGCGTCGACCCTGGCGCCGTGGACGGCGAGCCGCAGATCCTCCAGCTCGGGGGCGCGAACCGAACTCGGCACGCCTGCCAGCGCGGGCCCCTGCCAGAGTGAGAGGGCCTCCGCGAGCAGTTCGGACGCCTTCTCCGGCTCTTCCGTCGAAGCCCGCTCCAGCAGGGACCGGGCGCGGTGGACGTCGATCCGGTCCGGCTCGACCGTGAGCTGGTAGCCGGGCGGCGTGGTGCGGATCTGGGCACCGTCCGGGTGATCGCCCTGGATGCCCCGGAGCACGCGGCGCAGATGCGAAACGTTGCCGTGGACGATCGTGCGGGCGGTGGCGGGCGGATCGTGGCCCCAGAGCGCGTCGATGATCTCGTCGAGCGCGACGACCTTGTTGACCTTCAGCGCCAGCAGCGCGAGCAGCCCGCGGACGCCGGGGCCGCCGACGGGGACGGGCCGATCGCCGTCGAGGAGGCGCACGGGACCGAGGAGCTGGAAGCGGGCAGGGGAACCGCTTTCGGCCATGACAAGCCCCCCTCCCTCCGATCTCTCCCCTTACCGGAGTAGCCAACCTACCGCGCGAAGAGCCCGCCAACCAGAACGCGGCTGGTCGTGAAGGCCTCCTTCCCTACTTTGAGGGTAGGGAAGGAGGCCTTCACGGCCACTCGATACGGACAAATGCCCCACGGGGATCTCTGTCCAATATGGACTTCCGGGAAGGCGGCGCTCATGTCCTGAAGGCCTCCTTTAGGACGCTGAACGTCTCAAAGGAGGCCTTCAGGACATGAGCGATCAGCGCCAGGGGCTCGCCTGAAGTACGTGAAGGCCCCCTTCCTGTACCTAGGCGCAAGGAAGGGGACCTTCATGTACCTGGCAAGCGCGTGAAGGCCCCCTTTCCGCGGCTGAGCCGAGGGAAGGGGACCTTCACGCGCAGCCGCTGTGGCTGCTGGTGCCGGTGGGGCGTGCGTGGCGGGCCGCAAGTCCGTGAAGGCCTCCTTGAGGGACCCAGAGTCCCTCAAGGAGGCCTTCACGGACCGACCCGTGCCACTCAACGACACGAAAAAGGCTCCGTGCCATCAGTCCCGATCTGATGGCACGGAGCCGGGGGATGTCCGACTTGGGCCGCCTGGGGGCGCGACCCACATCGGACATCGGCGTCCACGTCCGTCCGGGTGGGCTCACCCCGAGCGAAGAACCCGTTCGGTCGTCGACAACACCTACGTGAGCGAGCCCACTGGCCCGCTCACGTGGCGACAACGTAACAGGGCGCACACCGACGGCTACAAGCGCCCCGTCATGGCCTTCGCGACCTGCGGTTTCGTCAAACGGGTCAACGCGTCAGCGGGGTCGAGTCGCGGCCGGCGATGAAGGCCGGGCGCGGTTCGATCGCGGCGTACGGCTTCTGCAGCGCGTTCTCGACGCTGTTGAACACGACGAAGATGTTCGACCTCGGGTACGGCGTGATGTTGTTCGAGGAACCGTGCATCACGTTCGAATCGAACCAGAGCGCGGAACCGGCCTGTCCGGTGAACTGGTCGATTCCGTATTCGGCGGCGAGCGAGGTGATGTCCTCCTCGCTCGGGACGCCGACCCGCTGCTCTTTCAGCGAACTCTTGTAGTTGTCCTCCGGGGTTTCCCCGGCGCACTGCACGAAGGTCCGCTGCGAGCCCGGCATCACCATCAACCCGCCGTTGAACGGGTAGTTGTCGGTGAGCGCGATGGAGCAGCTGACCGCGCGCGGCACCGGCATGCCGTCCTCGGCGTGCCAGGTCTCGAAGTCCGAGTGCCAGTAGAACCCGGTGCCCTTGAAGCCGGGCATGTAGTTCACGCGGCTCTGGTGGATGTACACCTCGGAGCCGAGGATCTGCCGCGCCCGGTCGAGCACGCGCGGGTCGCGGACGAGTTCCGCGATCAGCTCGCTGGTCTCGTGGACGTCGAAGATGGAGCGGACCTCACCGGTCTTGGCCTCGGTGATGACGCGCTCGTCGTCGCGGTGGTCCCCCGACGACATCCTGACGAGTTCCTGCCAGTACGTCTGGACTTCGCCAGGCGACAACAACTGGTCGACGACGGTGTAACCACGCGTTTCGTGGTTGGCGAGCGTGGCCGCGTCCAAGGGGCCGTCGGCCTCGGTGCCCCAGACGGTGGGGTGCGTCCTGGGCAGGTGTTCGGGCTTACCCGTGATGCGGGTCGGGTAACTGTCGTCGACTCGGGTGTCGGTCAGCGTCAATGCAGTCGCCTCCTCGAGCGTTTCCTAGGGTTCGGTGACGAGCGGGTACACGCCGTTTTCGTCGTGGACCTCACGGCCGGTGATGGGCGGGTTGAACACGCAGACGCACTTGATCTCGGTCTTGGGCCGGACCTGGTGCTTGTCGTGGTCGTTGAGCAGGTACAACGTGCCCGGCTTCAGCTGGAAGACCTCGCCAGTCGCGGTGTTTTCGAGCTCGCCTTCACCGGAGGTGATGAACACCGCTTCGATGTGGTTGGCGTACCAGAAGTCGTTGACCGTCCCGGCGTACAACGTGGTCTCGTGCACCGAGAAACCGACGCCCTCCTTGGCCAGCACGATGCGCTTGCTGCGCCAGTTCGGGGTCTTGATGTCGGCGTCGGTGTCGGTGACCTCGTCGAGTGTTCTGACAAGCAACGGAAAACTCCTTCTCGTTCCTGGTTGAGGGCGGTCGGTTCGGGTCAGTTGAGGACGGCGGCGACGGCCTCGTCGATGATCGCGAGGCCCTTCGTGAGCTCGTCGTCCGTCAGGGTGAGCGGCGGGAGGACCTTCATGACCTCTCCGTCCGGCCCGGAGGTCTCCATCAGCAGCCCGCGCTCGAACGCGGCGGCGCAGACCTTGCCCGCGAGGTCGCCGTTGGCGAACTCGATGCCGCGGGCCAGGCCGCGGCCCTTCGCGAACAGGTTCGCGTCCGGGTACGCCTCCACGATGCCCTGGAAGGCGGCGGCGATGCGCTCGCCCTTCGCCTTCGTCGACTTCTCCAGCTCGTCGTCGCTCCAGTAGACGCGCAGCGCCTCGGTCGCGGTGACGAACGCCGGGCTGATGCCGCGGAAGGTGCCGTTGTGCTCACCCGGCTCCCAGACGTCGAGGTCCGGGCGGATCAGCGTCAGCGCCATCGGGATGCCGTAGCCGCCGATGGACTTCGAGAGGCAGACGATGTCGGGTTTGATACCCGCGTCCTCGAAGCTGAAGAACGGGCCGGTGCGGCCGCAGCCCATCTGGACGTCGTCGAGGATCAGCAGGATGCCGTGCTTCTTGCACAGGTCGTCCAGCGCCTTGAGCCACTCGATACGGGCGGCGTTGATGCCGCCCTCGCCCTGCACGCCTTCGACGATCACGGCGGCGGGCTCGTTCAGGCCGCTGCCGGAGTCTTCGAGCAGCTTCTCGAAGTAGAGGAAGTCCGGGATCGAGCCGTCGAAGTAGTTGTCGTACGGCATCGGGGTGGCGTGCACCAGCGGGACACCCGCGCCGCCGCGCTTCATCGAGTTGCCGGTCACCGAGAGGGCGCCCAGCGTCATCCCGTGGAAGGCGTTGGTGAAGTTGATGACCGATTCCTTGCCGGTCACCTTGCGGGCGAGCTTCAGCGCGGCCTCGACGGCGTTCGCGCCACCGGGGCCGGGGAACACGACCTTGTAGTCGAGATCGCGCGGCCGGAGGATCTTCTCCTGGAGCGTCTGGAGGAAGTCCCGCTTCGCCACGGTGAACATGTCGAGCGCGTGCGTCACGCCGTCACGGGCGATGTAGTCGATCAGTGCCCGCTTCAGCGCCGGGTTGTTGTGCCCGTAGTTGAGCGCGCCGGCGCCCGCGAAGAAGTCGAGATAGGCCTTGCCGTCTTCGTCGTACAGGTAGCTCCCCTGGGCCCGGTCGAACACCACGGGCCAGCCACGGCTGTAACTGCGTACTTCGGATTCGAGTTCCTCGAAAATGCTCATCACGTTTTCTTTCTCCCTGAGATCCCCGGATTTACGTTCTATTGACTGCTGAGCGGACCGATTCGGTACAGGTCCTCCCGCTCATGCGTTCCTTCCTCGGCCGGGAAATCCGTCGCGGAGAACAGATCCTGGCGTTCCACGGTGGTGTCCCACCGCTTGGCGAACGAGGCGAACAACCGGATCGAAGCCTCGTTGTCCGGCGTGATCGTGGTTTCGAGGTACCGCACGCCCTGCGCGGTCAGACGGCTGAACAGCTCGTCGAGCAGGGCTCCGGCCAGGCCTTTTCCCCGCTGGGACGCGTCGACCGCGACTTGCCACACGAAGCCGGTGTCCTGCTTGCGGTATCCGATCACGAAGCCGACCGGGACGCCGTCGACTTTCGCGACGACCGAGGTGTCGGCGAAATCGTGGCACCACAGCAAATAGGCGTAAGGCGTGTTGAGATCGAGCTTCTTCGAATCGCGGGCGATTCTCCAGAGCGCGGCACCGTCTGCCTTGGTCGGAGTTTCGATCAAGTGCTTTCCGGACATGTCCAAGAAACGTACCGGAGGATTCGGGCGCGGTCAGATCAGCGCGGCAGCGGCAACGCGGCTACCTGCAACAACCTCGAAACACACGTGACAAAGGTAACTGTAACGTTTGAAGCGCAGCACGTGTGGGTAAGGCCGCTTCGGTGCGGTCTCACTGCACGTGACGATACCAACCGTTACCACTTCGTCGCACGGTCAGGACGCGATTCGGGTTCCGATTCCGCTATTCACGACGCCGCTTTCGCCCGGCGATCGCACCGATCGGCGTCCAGATGGCGGGCAGGACGAGCAGCAGGCAGACGGCCAGCCACCACACCGGTGCCTCGCCGCGCCGCCAGCCCGCGACGACGTCGCCGAGCCAGCCGAAGAGCGGGTCGCGCACCGGTGGCAGGAACGCGGCGAACAGCAGGGCCGCCACCACCAGCACGCCGAGCACCGTGAGCACCATCCGCCACGTCTTGCGCAACGTCATCAGGCTGACCACCAGGAACACGACGGCGCCCGCGGCGACCGGCACGCCGACCCACTGCAGGACCGGGCCGCCCTGTCCACCGAGGACGAAACCCGCGAGCACGGTGATCAGCGCGGCGAGCACGTTCCACGGCGACGGCAGGGTGGCCGCGCCTCGCGTGATCCACCACGCGCTTCGCCCGGCGGCCTTGGCGAAGGTCGCGGCGGGCTGGACCGATTTCGGCACCCGCGTCGCCCCCGCGGCCGCGTTGAGCCCGGCCGCGCCCGCCTTGACCAACGTCTTCGTCAGGAGCATCGTCCCGCGTTCGTGCTCGAACCGTTCGCCGGAGACCTGGCACGCCTGGAACGCGCGCTGGGTCTGCTCGTCGGTTTCCGGCTCGTTCTCGATCAGCCGCCTGAATCGTTCCGACGGTTTTCCGTTGCCCTTGGCCGTTTTCGCGTCGTGTCCGCAGTGGAGGCCGACGCAGGGCAGTTCCTCGCGCGCGATCTCCAGCTGCCGCACCCTGGCGAGCACCATCGCCGTCACCGGCATGCTGATCGGCAGGACGGCTTCCCCTTCGACATCGGCGAGTTCGCCGTCGAGACCGAGGAAAGCCAGTTCCCCGGCCAATTGCGCGCGCAGGGCGTCCGCTTCCTCTTGCGACAGCCCGTCTTCCGTGCCCGGCTGTCGCCAGCCGATCGCCTTGAAGGTGTCCCGTACCTGGGTCCGGAACGCCTCACGCCCGACGACGTCGCGCAGCAGCCGCAGGCGTTTCGGGTCGAGCAGGCACTGCACCAGCCAGCCCGCGCCGTCGACGCGGCCCCACATCCAGTCGTTCGCGCGCCAGGACGCCTTGTAGAACGCGCCGAAGTAGTCGGCCTGCATCCCGGTGAGCTTGTCCCAGGATCGGCGGCGCTTCATGTCCATCAGCGTCCGCGAATCCGCGCTCACCTGGACGAGATCGACCCGCTGGTCGACCGACGGCGGCTGCGCGAGCAGTCCCCGCGTCGCGATGTGCAGGCGCACCAGCCGCGAGGTGACGATGGGATCTCCCGCGCTCGTGTCATCCGAGGTGAGCCCCGTCCAGGCCAGCAACGTGCTGACCGCGTCGGCGGCTTCGGTATCGGGTTTCGCCTGTGCCAGCGGCAAAAGGATCGGGGTCGCCTGCCGGAGCGCGGCGACGACGAGCGGCCACGCCTCCTTCAGCGTGTCCGACCGGCCGAGCTTGGCCCATTCCTTGGCGAGGCCTTCGATCCAGGCGGCCAGCGTGACGTCGGCCGACGGCGGGCCCTGTTCGGTGACCCAGCCCGCGAGCCGTTTCCCGCGCGCGGCCTTGTGACGCGCTTCGTGCAGCAGCACCCGGCAACGGTTGAGCTGCACCGCCTGCTCCGGCGACGGATCGAGCCGGAAGCCGGCGTTCACCAGCTGGAGACCGGTGGCGACGGAATCGTCGAGCGCGGTGGTGCGGAAGGCGACCAGATCCGTGAGCTCGCAGGTGTCCTTCGGCGGTTCGGTGGGCAGGCCGTCCCGCAATCCGGCCGCCGCGGCCGCGCGCAGCTGCGCCGCCGTACCGGACGCCCACTGACGGCCTTGATCCTCCACATCGGACAGTGAGAGCCTGCGGGTCGCCTCGCGGACCAGCGCGGTGGCGTCCTCCTGCACCCGCCGGTCGCGGTAGTCGTTCATCAGCCGCTGGTCGACCAGCGTGTCCGGGCCGCCGCGCACCCCCATCGCGGCCAGGGAGACCCTGGTCCCCCTGGTGCGGACGACGGCGTCGTTGTGCCTGGTCAGGTCTTCCAGCTCGGCGCTGATCGTCTGGCTCAGCACGGTGCCGACGACCTTGCTCATCGCGCTGCCCAGCAGCGGCGGGCGTTCGGGATCGACCGCGACCCGCTCGGCCTCGCGTTCGGCCGTCGGCACCACGTACAGCAGCAGCCGCCGGACGTCCGAATGCGACTGCCGTTCGAAGATCTCCCGCAGCGCCGGCCGCAACGGTTTGTTGAGCAGGACACCACCGTCGGTGAGCCAATGCGACCGGGTGACGTCGGTGTACTTCGTCATGTCCGGATGCAGCGGGCCGGTCTTCTCGCCGATCGGCATCCTGGACAGCTCGAACGCGCCGGGGAACGACGCGGTGGAGCGTGCCGCGAGGGCGAGCGGCCCGACCACGTCGTCCGTCCACAAAGGAGCGTCGAAGCGGAACAACAGCCGATGTTCGGTGTCCCGCACCAGGTTTCCGAGCGCGTCGTCGAACCGGGTCGTCTCGCCGTCGATCATCGTGCCGGTGAGCAGCACGGTGATGTCGGGACAGTCGGGTTTCACCGTCGCCTTGTCGGTGATCCGGTGCAACGCGTCCTTGAGATCCCCGAGCAGCACCTTGTCGCCGTCGAGCAGCGAACGCGGTTCCTTCTCGCCGGGATCGCGGATCAGGTTGTCGAGCGATCCCGTGCTGATCCACGTGTCGCGCAGCACCTGCGGGCTCGACCGGAACGCCTCGGCCAGCCCGAGGCACGCCGCGTTGATTCCGCCCGCGCTCGTGCCGGTGAGCACGTCGAGCGAGACGGTGGCGTTGAGCAGGTCGAGCAGGGCCCGGTACGGGCTCTTCGATTCCGGTGTTCTCGATGCCTGCAACAGATGCGAGGTCTCGGTGGCGACCCCGCCCATCCAGACCGCGAGACTCGCCCCGCCCACCATGGTCATCGCCAGCCGGATCTCCTGCGGCCACGGGCTCCCCGCGTCGGCCATGTGCGCCCTCCCCAAGGCTTTGCTGCAGGAGGCACTCTAGACCGGACGGCGGACCCGGTGTACCGCCGATGGGGCAGCCATCCGCGCATTTCGTCCTCTGAATGCGGTCCTTGCGCGGGCGAACTACCGCATTCAGAGGACGAAATGCGGGAAGGGTCAGGCGGCGAAGTGCTCCAGCAGGAGGACTTGGGCCTCACCGACGGCGAAGCCCAGGACGGCGCCGGTCGCGATCAGGATCCATTCGTCCTGCTGGAAGGCCGGCCGCAGCAATCCTTCGAATTCGCGCGGCGACAGCTCCTTCATCTTCGTCACCAGCACGTTCCGGATGTCCATCGCGTCGGTCGCGTAATCCTCGATGTACCGCATGGTCTCCGGCAGCTTGTCCATGATCTTCTCGGCGATGTTCAGCTTCATGTCCTGATACCGCCTGCTGCCGACGGCGAACACCACCAGCGGTTTCCCGACGCCGACGCGGCGGCCAAGCTGTTCGTCGAGCTGACGCTGGATGAGCCCGAGCACCCGATCCGACAGCGGCCCGTGCAGCACGGCCTCGATCACGTTGTGCGGGGTGATGATCTCCTTCGCGATCAGCGCGCCGTACGCCTCCGCGACCTCGCCGCGCCGCTTCAGGAACAGCCCCTGCCAGCGCACGCCGAAGTACCGGCGTTCCTCGATCGGGTAGAAGATCATCCGCAGCGCCAGCCAGTCGGTGAACCAGCCGGTGAAAAGCCCGAACAGCGGCATGATCAGCGGGAACTTGAACAGCACCCACGCGATCATCTGGATGACGCCGATGAGCCCGCCGAAGAAGATGCCGGAGCGGGCGATGAACTTGAACTCCTTGTCGCCCGCTTCCTGGAAGATCCGGTTCAGCAGCCGTTTGTCCTTGACCAGTGCGGTGACCACCATGCCCTTGAGGTCGAACACACTGTCCACATCGGACTTGATGAGTTCCAGCACGGCCGCGACCATCCGCGGCGTCTCGGCCTGGACGCGCTGGATCACCAGCCGCTGCATGCCCACCGGCAGCGATTCCCACAGCCCCGGCTGGTAGTGGGCGGCGACGTCGCGCACGATGTCCTCGACGGCCGCCTGGAGCGGTTTTTCGATCTCCTTGGCGATTCTCTGCGGATCGAGCCGGGCGACGACCTCCGCCGGTTTGATCAGCTGCTCGGTCATCGTGTCGCAGGCGATGCTCGCCATCCGCGCGGCGCGTTTGGGCACGATGCCCTGCCAGCCGAGGAAGGGTTTGATCCCGATGAACTCGACCGGCTGGAACATCATCCGGATCGCGACGAGTTTGGTGGTGTAGCCGATCAGCGCGGCGACGATCGGGATGGAGACGTAGATCGGCCAGTGCTCGCCGAAATCGGCGAGGATCCCGTCGAGGAACGCACCCATGCCGGGGTCAACCGGCGCTCGGGTCGCAGGCCTGCCAGAACTGGGCGCCGAGCCGGGAGATATGGACCGTACGTTTGACGAACTTGGCCCGCTTCACCGATTTCTCCGCCTCGCGGACGGTCTCGTCGGTCAACAGGATCTCGTACTGCGTCTCCAGCGCGGGCACCTCTTCGTCCAGCTCGACCAGGCCGAGCCCGATCAGCCTGGTGAGGTAGCCGGGCACCTGGTCCGGCAGCGACACCCCGGCCGCCTTGCCGACGGTGGAGGCGTTGCGCAGCACGAACCGCCCGGCCGCGCCGAGGCTCGTGCGCTCGGCGACGTCGACGGCGGGGAACGGCGAGCCGTCGGAGAGCGCGGAAAGGATGCGGGCCTCGTCCGGTGTGAGCTGCCGCAGGATGATCGCGTAGAGGTATTCGCGTGCCCGCTCGCGGCCGAAGCCGATCGAGTGGTTGAGCAGTTCGGCCATCGCCGCGCGGAGCGGTTCGAGCTGGGCACGGGTGTGCACGAGGGTGATGGTGGCCTCGACCGGCCGGGAGCCGTTGGTGTCGGGCCGGTTCATCGCGGACGCGGCGGTGAGCGCGGCGTGGTACGGGTCGTCGACCTCGTCGAGACGGCGGCGCAGCTCCGAGAGCAGCTGCCGCTCACCTTGTTTGACGATCTGTTCGGCGATCTCGACGCCGGGGAGTTTGCGGGTGAACTCGAAGCCCGTGCGCGCGGCCCAGCCCGCCAGCTGTCCCGCTCGTTTGGCGAAAGCGGCCAGGTCTTCACCGGCGGGTCGATCGTTGCTCACGGGCACTCCCCTCGCGTTCGCGCTGATGCTACCTGCGAGTAGGCCGAATGGCCGAAAATGTGATGGACCTGGGTGTTTGGATGGTCACCATGAGCTTCACGCGCTGGGGTCCGCCGATCGACGTCCTCCCGTTGTTCGCGCGGGAGGAGCAGGCCTTGCTGGACGTCCTGACCGGATTGGACGCGGACCGATGGGCCGCGCCGACGGTGTGCACGGGCTGGACCGTGCACGACCTCGCGGCCCACATCCTGGGCGACAAACTCGGCAGGCTGTCCCGCGATCGCGACGATTACCGGACGACGGCGCCCCGGGAGGGCGAGCGGTTCGGAGACTTCATCGACCGGATCAACGACGAATGGGTGGTCGCGTGCCGCCGGCTGTCGCCCGAAGTGCTGTTCGCGATGCTGGTGGACAGCACCTCGCAGATCGCCGAGATGTTCGGCCGCGCCGACCTCGACGCCCTCGGCGATCCGGTGAGCTGGGCCGGGGACGAGCCCGCGCCGGTGTGGCTCGACGTCGCCCGTGAGTACACCGAGTTCTGGGTGCACCAGCAGCAGATCCGCGAGGCCGTCGGCGCACGGCCGCTGGACGATCCGGACTTCCGCGGGCCGGTGGTCGACACCTTCATGCGGGCGTTGCCGCACACCCTGCGTGACATCGACGCCCGCGTCGGCAGGCAGGTCGCCTACACCGTCACCGGCCAGGGTGGCGGGAAGTGGACGGCACGGCGGACCGCGGACGGCTGGAAACTCGACCGCTCCGCGCCGACGTCACGGGCGCCGCTGGCCTCGGTGACGACGGACGCGGACACCTTCTGGCGGCTGTGCACCCGGAACCCGGCGGACCGCGCCCGCGTCTCCGCCGAGGGCGACGAAAACGTTTGCGCCGCCGTGCTCGGGATGACCTCGATCATCACATCAGGTAACGGCTCACCTTCTCCGGCCGGATGACGAGCCGCATGAGGTCGAGGGTCTGGATCCCGGCGAGCTCGCCCGCGTGGGCCGGGTCTTCGAGGTCCCAGTAGCGCTCCGCGAGCCGGGCGGCCAGATCGTGCGCCCCGTCGGGTTCCACCGTGGCGGGGCCCGAGACGGAGACCCAGCGCTCGCGCTCGCCGACCGGCGCGGCCACGATGATCGACGCCCGAGGGTCGTCCTTCAGGCGTCGCACCTTGGGCGACTCACGGGGCGTGAACAGCTGGATGGCGCCGTCGGCGGTGGCCTCGAACCACACCGGCCGGACCGGGCCGCCGGCCACGGTCAGGAATCCGTGCAGGGGGCGGCGGAGGAATTCGAGGTCGTCGGAGGTCAGCATGAACTCGATTCAATCCGGCGAGCTCGGACGTGCCCATAGGTGAAAGGCCGGATCACCTGTCCATTCGTCTAACCTCGGCCGCGTGGACGTGTTCAGTGACCTGATCCGCGGCGTGCGGTCCCACGGTTCGTTGTTCGGCAGCACGACGCTGTCCCCGCCCTGGGCACTGCACTTCGTGGACGGCGCGCCGCTGACCCTGTGCGCCGTGCTCACCGGGGCGGGTTGGATCGTGCCGGAGGACGGTCCTCCCGAGCCGCTTTGCGCGGGCGAGTCGGTCATCGTGCGCGGGCCCGCGACGTTCACCTTCGTCGACGAAGTCGGCACTTCGGCCGAGCCGCTCGCGTGCGGCGAGCACTGCGCGACGCCCGAACAGGGCGGGACCCGGCACCGGCTCGGCTGGGTCGACGACCCCGGCGGCGAGACGACCTTGATCGTCGGCGCGTACCCGGTGCGCGGCGAGATCGGCCGCCCGCTGCTGGACGCGCTGCCCGTCGTGCTGCGGGTGGACGCCGGGGGCGCGGGCGACCCGGTCCTGGAACACCTCGCCGCGGAGGTCGCCATCGACGCGCCGGGTCAGCAGGTCGTCCTCGACCGGCTGCTCGACTGGATGCTGGTCTGTTCCCTGCGCGAGTGGTTCGACCGGCCGGGCGGTGAGCCTCCGGCGTGGTGGGCGGCCCAGCGGGATCCGGTGGTGGGCGACGCGCTGCGCCTCCTGCACGCGGAGCCGGCGGCACCGTGGACGGTCGGCTCGCTGGCCGCCCGGGCCGGGGTCTCGCGGTCGACGCTGGCCAAACGGTTCGCCGAACTGGTCGGCGAACCGCCGTTGACCTACCTCACCCGCTGGCGGATGACGCTCGCGGCGGATCTGCTGACCGGCAACGCGTCCGCGACCGTCTCGGACGTCGCGCGCACCGTCGGCTACTCCGACGCCTTCGGGTTCAGCGCGGCGTTCAAACGCGTACGGGGCGTCAACCCCAGCGAGTTCCGGGCCGGCGTCGCTCAGCGCAGCTGATGCCGGGACTTCTTGGCCTGCTTGCGCAACTGCAGGATCCGGGCGCCGCCGACGAGCGCGACCAGCGCGCCGCCGGCGATCACCGAGAACAGCATCGCGACCGCCAGCGGCATGCTGCCGGACATGCCGAGGAAGTGGACGGTGGCCGTGTCCTGGTTCTGCAGGATGAACACGAGCAGGAACACCAGCACGATCAGCGCCACGATGACGGCGATCCAGGTGCCGCTCACCCGCGTCCGTTTGAGTTTCGGGCCGGCCTCGAACTTTCCGCTGTGTCGTGCGCCGCCCGCGGTCTCGGGCGGACGGACGGGAACCTCGGCGGCGCCTTCCTCCGGCTGCGTCATGCAGGACAGTGTCCGCCGAAGCGGGCTGGATCGCGCTCTCAAGCGTCCGAACGGGTGACCTCGTCCGCCGCGCGCAGCACGCGCAAGGTGTTCTTCCCGGCCAGCTTCGCGCAGTCTTCTTCGCTCCAGCCGCGTTCCAGCAGCGCGGCGAACAGCACCGGGTACTTGGAAACGTCTTCGAGGCCTTCAGGCAGCGTCGCGACTCCGTCGTAGTCACCGCCGAGGCCGATGTGGTCGACACCGGCCACTTCACGCGCGTGCTCGATGTGCGCGACGACGTCGTCGATACCCGCCTTCGGCTTCTCCGGCCCGCCTCGTTCCGCGGTGAACTTCGTGCGCTGGTCGATGTCGCGGTAGTCCTTACCCGCGGCCTCCATGTCCAGGCGCAACTGGTCGTCCCACTCGGCGACCTTCGGCGAGATGAAGCCCGGCACGAACGTCACCATCGCGACGCCGTCCTTGGCCGCCAGCGTTTCCAGCACGTCGTCGGGGATGTTGCGGGGGTGGTCGTTGACCGCGGTGCAGGAGGAGTGGCTGAAGATCACCGGCGCGGAGCTGACCTCCAGCGCGGCGCGCATGGTGCTCGGCGCGACGTGCGAGAGGTCGACGAGCATGCCGATCTCGTTCATCTCGCGGACGACGTCGCGACCGAATTCGGTGAGCCCGCCGTGCTCGGGT
Source organism: Amycolatopsis sp. MJM2582 (assembly GCF_000754115.1). Lineage (NCBI taxonomy): Bacteria > Bacillati > Actinomycetota > Actinomycetes > Pseudonocardiales > Pseudonocardiaceae > Amycolatopsis > Amycolatopsis sp. MJM2582. Next base: position 1,985,470 of record NZ_JPLW01000001.1, on the reverse strand, counting down.
TCGTCGGTGCCGGAGTCGGCCCAGGTGGTGTTGTAGTTGTGCGTCAGCGTCATGTAGCGGACGCCGAGACGGCGCAGGATCCTCAGCACGCCAAGGGATTCGGCGATGCTGTGGCCGCCCTCGGCACCCAGCAGCGAAGCGATCTTGCCGTCGCGGAAGGCGGCCTCGGCCTGGTCGGCGGTGTCCACGAGGGCCAGGCGATCGGGGTATCGCTCGGCCATCTGGTGCACGATCTCGATCTGTTCGAGGACCGCCGTCACCGCGCTGTGCCCCTCGAACTGGCAAGGCACGTAGACGGACCAAAACTGCATCCCGAGCCTGCCCTCGGCGAGCTTCGGGAAGTCGGTGTGGAGATGCGGCTGACGGACCGTGAGATCCGTGCCCGCCACGGCCTCGACCGGATCCGGCCCGGTCGTGACCCGCAGTTCCCATGGCAGATCGTTGTGCCCGTCCGCGAGGAGGACCCTGTCGAGCAGGGCCTGGGCGCGGACGAGGTCCCCGTTAGTCATCGGACGATTTTACGTTCGCGTGCTTTGCTCTCCCCGTTACGGGTTGAGCCACCCGGCGGCCGCTACCAAACCGTTGCCGGTGACCTGGTGCCCGCCGGGATGCCGGTGGGCGACCACGTCCGCGCCGCGTTCGCGCAGGTCACGGACGAGTGTCTCGGCCGAACCCAGCGGCGCCATCGGATCGTGCTCGCCGTTCGACAGGAAGACCCTGGTGCCGGACAGGTCTTCGCGTGGCGGCTCCGGAAGCGGTGACATCGCCGCGAACAGCGCGGACTCGCGGATGGCGTCCGGGCGGAGCAGGGTCACCGCGGCGGCGATGTTGGCGCCGTTGGAGAACCCGATGGCCACGAGCCGCCGGTCGCCGAGGCCGTATTCCTCGCGCGAGGCGAGGACGAAATCGGCCAGCTGGTTCGCGCGGAAGACGACGTCCTCGTGGTCGAAGACGCCCTCGGCCAGCCGCCGGAACCAGCGCGCCGCACCGTGTTCCGACACCGGCCCGGCCGGCGCGAGCAGCGCCGACGCCGGGCTCAGCTGCCGGGCGAGCGGTACGAGGTCGTCCGGCCCGCCGCCGGTGCCGTGCAGGAGCAGCAGCACCGGCTCGTCGGCCGCGCCCTCGACGTACTTGTGCTCCAAGGTGCTCATCGCGGGTTGTTCTCGCTCGGGAGGTCCAGCTTCGGCAGCATGGCCTCGATGTCCTCGCGCTTGGGCTCCAGCCACGGCGGGAGTTTCAGCGCGCGGCCGAGTTCGAGCAGCGGCTCGTCGATCGCGAAACCGGGTTCGTCGGTCGCGACCTCGAGCAGGGTGCCGCCCGGCTCGCGGAAGTAGATCGAGCGGAAGTACTGACGGTCCAAAATGGACGTCACGTTCACGCCGTCGTCGATGAGCTCGTCGCGCCAGGCGGCCTGGGTCTCTTCGTCCGGCGCGCGCCAGGCGACGTGGTGCACGGTGCCCGCCGCCACCAGCCCGCGCGGGGCGTCGGGGGTCACGAGGACGTCGACGAGCGCGCCGGGGCCGCCCTCACCGGCGGAGAACCGAAGACGGTTGCTCTCCTGGTGTTCGAAGGACAGGCCGAGGCCGTCGGTCAGCATCCCGGCGGTCGCGTCCTCTTTGGACACCGACAGCGTGACGGAGTGCAGGCCGCGGATCGCGTGCTCGGCGGGCACGAGCTTCGTGTCCCACGGGTCACGCGGGTCGCCCTGCGGATGCGCGACGAGCGCGAGCTTGAGGCCGTCCGGGTCGGCGAAGGTGAGCGTCTCCTCGCCGTCGGAGTTGCGGATCTGGCTCGTCTCGACGCCGCTCGCGGCGAGGTGCTGCTTCCACCAGCCGAGCGAGGCCTCGGGCACGGAGAACGACGTCGTGGTCGCCTGGCCGGTGCCGTGACGGCCCTTCGGCGCGTCCTTCCACGGGAAGAACGTCATCAGCGAACCGGGTTTGCCGGACCCGTCGCCGTAGTAGAGGTGGTAGGTGCCGGGGTCGTCGAAGTTCACGGTGGTCTTCACCAGCCGCAGGCCGAGGGCCCGGGTGTAGAAGTCCGCGTTGCGCTGGGGGTCGCCACCGATGGCGGTGACGTGGTGCAGGCCCGAAGTCTTGATCGACATGGTGCCCTCCTCTGGAGCCGGTGGAATCACGCTAGCCCGATAACCTCTCGCGCGCAAGATATATTCCTGGAAGAGTTCTTGGTGTACTCTCGCCCGCGTGACAACCGAGGAACCGCAAGACGACGAAGTGGTCACGTGGTGGGGCCTGGTGATCGAGGGCTACCTGGCCACGCAGAACAAGCTGATGGGCGAGATCGCCGAACGGTTCGGCCTGGCACCGGCGTCGTTCGACATCCTGCTGCGGCTCGTGCGCTCTCCCGAGCACCGGATGCCGATGACGCGGCTGGCCGTCGAGGCGGCGTTGTCCAGCGGCGGGTTCACCAAGGTCGCGGACCGGCTGGTCGCCGCGGACCTGATCTGCCGGGTGCCCAGCCCGGACGACCGCCGGGTCACGTTCGCCGCGCTCACCGAGCACGGTCTCGACGTCGCGGAGAAGGCGCGGGAGGCGTGCGCGGAGATCCTGCGGCGCATCGTCCTGACTCCGCTCGGTGACGACGCGCACGCGCTCGCCGAAGCCATGCGCACCCTGCGCACCGTCAACGGCTCCTGACGCCCCGCGTTTAGTCCTCTGAATGCGGTACTTGCGTGTGCAAGGACCGCATTCAGAGGACTAAATGCGGCGGGGCGGGGGCCCGGACCTCGTACATGTCCCGCACCAGTTCCCGGATGACGTTGCGCCGGATCTTCCCGGTCGCCGTCTTCGGCAGTTCGCCCAGCTCGACGATGCCCCGCGGCCGTTTGAACGACGCCAGGCCCGCCCGGCAGAACTCGATCAGCTCGTCCGGGTCGAGCCGGTGCCCCGGCACGCCGACCACGCACGCGACCGGTTTCTCGATGCCGTCGGCGTCGAAGGCGGCGACCACCGCGACCTCGGCGACGGCCGGATGTTGCCGCAGCCGGTCCTCGACCTCGGTGGGCGAAACCCAGATCCCACCCGGTTTCAGCATGTCGTTGAAGCGCCCCAAACAGGTGTAGCTGCCATCGGCGTCGCGCACGAAACTGTCGCCCGTCCGCAGCCATTCGCCCTGGAAGACCTGCTTCGTCGTCTCGTACCGGGCCCAATACCCGGTCGCGATCGACGGCCCGGCGACGAACAGCTCACCGGGTTGCCCGTCCGGCACCGGATCGCCGTTTTCGTCGCGCAGCGCGATCTCGTAACCCGGCACCGGCGTCCCGGTACTGCCGGGACGGACCTGACGCGGCCGGTTGGACAGGAAGATGTGCAACGCCTCGGTCGAGCCGATCCCGTCGAGGATCTCGACACCGAACCGATCGCGAAACCGTTCGTACAGCACGGCGGGCAGCGGTTCGCCCGCCGAAACCGCTTGGCGCACCGAGGCGAACGTGTCGTCGGGGATGTCGCTGGCGAGCAGCGCCGCGTAGAACGTCGGGACGGCGAAGAACAACGTCGGCCGCTCCGCGCGCGCTCTGGCGGCGATCAGTCCCGGGGTCGGCCTCGCCGGTTCGAGCAGTGCCGTCCCGCCGGCCGCGAGCGGGAAGAACGCCGAATTCCCCAAGCCGTAGGCGAAGAACAGCTTCGGAACGGAGAGGAACCGGTCGTTCGGCCCGATGTCCAGCACGCCGCGCGCGTACGTCTCGCAGACCGCGCGGATACCCGCGTGCCGGTGCATCGCGCCCTTCGGCTTGCCCGTCGTCCCCGAGGTGTACAGCCAGAGCGCGGGCGAGTCCTCCCAGGTCGGCGCCGGCTCGAAACCGACGTCGTCCACTGTGGACAGATCGCCCCACTGGTGCGTGCGGATCCCGGACGGCAGATCGGCCGCCTTCGCCCGGTCCAGCACGACGTCGGTGACCTCCGGCGCCAGCCCCAGCGCGACCGTCGCCTGCGACGCGAACTCGCCCGAGACGCACAGCACCCTGGCCCGCGAATCGGCGAGCATCTTTCCGAGGTCCAGCCCGGTGACCATGGTGGACACCGGTACCGCGACCGCTCCGGCCAGCATCGCGCCGAGGATGCCGGTGAGCAGTTCGACGTCGTCGGCCATGCAGAACAGGACCCGCTCCTCCGGGCGGACGCCGATCGCCTTCAGCCCTGCCGCGACCCGCCGGGTTTCGGCCGCCAACCCCGCGTACGTGAGACTTCGCCTCGGGGAAACGACCGCGTCCTTCGCACCCCGCCCTTCCGCCAGATGCCGGTCGAGCAGGTAGCTCGCCGCGTTGAACCCGGTAGCAGCAGCGGTCACGGGCGCACCTCTATCGCTCAGCTCAGGTAAACGTATTCGTAGTCGAACGGTTTCCCATTGATGCCCTGGCGTGGCGGCGCCACCCAGCTCGCGATCTTTCCTCGCTCGTACACCGGGTGCATCAGCGATCGGACGAAAGTCAGGTCTTCGGGAGTGGGCAGCCACTTGCGTTTGCCGGCCAGCCACGTCCGCTCGTCGACAACGGTGCCGTCGGGCGTCACATGGTGGCCGGAGTTTATGCCGACTTCGCGATTGAATCCAGGGTGCGGGAGGACGAATCGGAAGTCGACGCCCGCCTCGTCCAGGATCTTGTTCCAGCGGTTGACCCCGGTCTGGCAGTCGGCGCGGTACTCCTCCCGCAGGTCGAGGTTCAGCAGCAGGATCGCCGCGTGTTCCTCGGTCTCCCAGGTGCCGTCGGCTTTCGGCCGCGACAGCGATCCGGCGGCGTCGGTGAGCTTGTGGTCGTCCTTGCGGCGGGGCTCCTGCCAGCGGCCTTTCAGCCCGGCGGTGTAGTAGTTCGCCGCGTTGGTCGAGGTCTCCCCGCCGAAGAGGTCGAGCGAGACGGTGTAGTGGAAGTTGAGGTACCGCTGGATGACGTCCAGCGGGATGCCGCCGTACCCGCCGATGTCGAAGGTGTCGTGTTCGCGGATCAGTTCGGCACTGCGGGTGACCACCCGGTCGACCCCCGTGGTGCCGACGAACATGTGGTGCGCCTCTTCCTTGAGCATGAATTCACAAGTGCGGGAAAGCGGGTCGAAGCCGCTTTCCTTGAGGGTGCCGAGCTGATATTTGCCATCACGATCGGTGAAATAGGTGAACATGTAGAACGCGAGCCAATCCGCGGTCTCCTCGTTGAAGGCGCCGAGGATCCGCGGGGCGTCCGGACTTCCGGAATTCCGGAGCAGCAATCCTTCCGCCTCGTCCCGGCCTTCGCGACCGAAGTAGGCGTGCAGCAGGTACACCATCGCCCACAGATGGCGGCCTTCTTCGACATTGACCTGGAAAAGATTCCGCAGGTCGTAGAGGCTCGGCGCGGTGAGACCCAGGAGTTTCTGCTGCTCGACCGAAGCGGGTTCGGTGTCGCCCTGGATTACGATGAGCCGCTGCAGGTCGGCGCGGTATTCGCCGGGAACCTGCTGCCAGGCGGGCTCGCCCTTGTGCTCGCCGAAACCGATGACGCGGTCGGGGTCGGGCTCCGCGAGGAAGATCCCCCACCGGTAGTCGGGCACGTTGACGTGGTCGAAATGCGCCCAGCCGTCCCGGCCGACACTCACCGCGGTGCGCAGGTAGACCCCCTGCGTCCGCAGTGTGGGGCCCATTTCGCCCCACCAGTCCAGGAACTTCGGCTGCCAACCCTCCAGCGCCCGCTGAAGACGGCGATCACCGGAGAGGTCGACGTTGTTGGGGATCTTGGCGTCGTAATCGATCTTGGTGGGCATGCGCTGTTCAAACCCGCTTCCTGTCGAAGACGGCCTTCTGACCAGTACCGTAGCGACGCAACGCACCCTCGGGACCGGATGCGTTCGGACGAGTGAAGATCCAGTTCTGCCAGGCGGCGAGCCTGCCGAAGATCTTGCTTTCCAGGGTTTCGGGCCCGACGAACCGGTGATTGGCCTCCATTCCGGTCAACGCGTCGGGGCTGAGCGAGGCCCGTCCTTCCAGCGCGATCCGGATCTCGTCCTCCCAGTCGAGGTCGTCCGGGGCGTCGGTGACGAGGCCGAGTTCGTTCACTTCCGCCGGGCTCAGCGCCTTGCCGCGCACCTCCGCGAGCCTGGTGACGTGGTCCGGGTCCCCGAAGAAGCGGGATTCGAGGCGAGTCAAGCCGTTGCCCATCGGGAAGCGGCCGAAGTTGGCTTCGGACAACGTGATCGCCGCTCGTTCTTCACTGTCTTCGTCGTCGATCGGCGGACCGTCCAAGATGTACTGCCGGTCGGCGGCGAGCGCGAGTTCCAGCAGGAGCCCGGCGTAGCAGCTACCCGGCTCGACGAGGGCGATCAGGCTGCGGCTGGTGACGTCCAGCCGCTTCAGCGTCCGCTTGAAGTAGTGGACGATTTCGTTGCTCAGACAGTCTTTCGCGTCGAACACGGCGCGTTCGTGTTCGAGGACCTTCGCCGGATCGCCTTCCGTGCGGAGCACCCACGTGCCGAGTTCGGGTTCGTTGGTGCGGAGCCGGAGGATCGCATCATCCAGCTCGCGCGTGACGTCCAGCAGCCAGCCGTCGTCGTCCTCCGGGCCTTTGACGGTGATCGTCGCTTCGGTCGCGGTCCGGGCGATGTCGACATAACGATGCTTGAGCGGCTTCAGCTCGACACCTTCGCCGTCGAGCCGTTCGCTCGTCTGTGCGAACTCCTTCGCCCTGGCCAGCACGGCTTCGCGGAATCCCTGACGCGGCACGAGTTCGTCGACGAGCCGCCAGTCGACGGCGGTCCGCCCTTTCACTCCGTCGGGGCGTGTGGCGAAGACGTCGGCGAGATCCCGCCGTACGCCGCGTTTGTCGACCACCCGGGTGAGCCCGCCGGTTCCGGGGAGGACGCCGAGAAGCGGCACCTCCGGCAGCGCGACGGTCGAGGAGTTGTCGTCGACCAGGAGGATCTTTTCGCAGGCGAGCGCGATCTCGTAGCCGCCGCCGGCGCAGGTGCCGTTGACCGCCGCGACGTAGAGCTGGCCCGAATACGCGGCGGCGTCCTCCATGGCGTTGCGGGTCTCATTGGTGAATTTGCAGAAGTTCACCTTCCACTCGTGCGACGACGCCGCCAGCATGCGGATGTTCGCGCCGGCGCAGAAGACGTTGTCCTTCGCGCTGGTCACGATGACCACGCGGACCTCGGGATGTTCGAACCGCAGCCGCTGCGTGGCGTCGTACAACTCGATGTCCACGCCGAGGTCGTACGAGTTGAGCTTGAGCTCGTAACCCGGGACGAGGCCGCCGTCGGGATCGACATCGAGTTCGAGCCACGCGACGTCGCCGTCGGTGGTCAGTTTCCAGTGCCGGTAGCCGCTGGGATAACGTTCGAACGTCACCGATGTGGTCCGCGTCACCCTTCCGATTGTCTACATTGCACTGATCAGCGTCAATGTTATGTAGAAAGTTGGTCACGGAGCAGGTCGCGGAAACGCACCCGGTCGGCGCCCTTGCGGATGACCGACGACAGGGCGCCACGAAGCCGACGAGACCCACATCGCGACGAAGGACACCTTCGTCCCGCATGCCTTGCGCCGCGTCTCCGAGTCGCCGCGCCCCACCGCATCACGTATGGGAACTGACCACCGCGGGCACGCGGTTGAGCTTCGTCGCCGCCCAGGTCACGAAGACCCACAACGCGAGCGCCGAGGCGGTGTCGGTGTAGATCGTGGCGAACCAGAAGGCCGGGATCTGCGGCACGGCGACCAGGAAATGCCCGAGGCTCGCGAGGCCGGAGAGCGAGTAGACCATCAGGAACGCGAGCGCCCGCCAGTAGCGTCCGCGCAGGTAGTCGCGGTAGCCGGCGAGACCGAACGCGGTGAAGACGACGTACGCGACGGCGACCAGGGTGGCGGCGACCGCCACCGGGATTCCCTCGATCTGCGGATAGTCGGCAGCCCTGATCACGTTGTGCGCGTAGTGCAACGTGGTGGTCAGCAGGGTGAAGGCCAGGATCAGGCGTAGCGCGGTGAGTCCGCCGGTTCGAAGAGCTTCCATGTTCGCCCCCTTGCGATTTGATAGATCGCTCTAGCGAGAGAGTAGCCCAAGGCGAAGGTGTGTGGAAGGGCGCCGGGACCGAGTGGGTCGCTGTGGTCGTGAGTGGCGTTTCGGGTTAGAACCCGAAACGCCACTCACGACCCACCCGGCCCATGCCACACCGCACCTCTTCGGCTCTCGGAAATGTCGGTGGGTGCGCGTAGAGAAGGAGGAGTGCCCGAAGCGACCGTGCCCCTGATCGGGGTCGAGAACCTCAAGATGCCCGAGTGGGCCGCGGTCGACGAGACCGTGGCCCAAGCGGGGATGGTCAAGGCCATCCGCACGCTCCCGTCCGCCGTGGCGATCGTGCTGCGGCTGGCCTGGCGGACCTCGCCGCGGCTGACCCTGCTCGCCGGCGTCGTCCATCTGCTTTCCGGCTGTGTCACGGCGTTCGGCCTGCTGGCGACGGCGAACGTGTTCATCGCGTTGCTGGAGAGCGGGCCGACGCCGGAACGCGTCCTGCAATCGCTGCCCGCGCTGGTGGTCGTCGTCGGCACGTACGCCTTGCGCGCGTTGCTCGACACGGCGGTGGCCGCGGTCGAGGGCGCGCTCCGGCCGCGGGTCGTGACGTCGGCGGGTGACGAGGTCACCGCGGCGATGGTCCGGGTGCGGCTGCTGGCCTTCGAGGACGCCGATTTCCGGGAGCTGGCCAGGCAGGGCGCGCGATACGGGGTCCGGTCGATCGAGATGAGCCTGCGCTGGCTCGCGGATCTGACGTCGGCGCTGATCTCGCTGGTCGCCGCGCTGGTGGCGGCGGGTCTGCTCAACCCGTGGCTCGCGCCGGTGCTGCTGCTCGCCGCGGTCGCCGACGGCTGGGCGGCGGCGAAGGTCGCGCGCCTGAACTACCGGCATTATCTCGACACCGTCGGCCGCAACATCCGGAAGGGGATCGTCGAAGAGGTCGCCACGTGGCGCCAGTTCGCCCTCGAACGACACGCCCTCACCCTCCAGGAGCCGTTGCTCCAGGAGTACCGGCGGATCACGGAAAGCCTGATGCGCGAAGAGGTCCGGCTCGCGCATCGCAGCAACATGGTCCGGCTGACCGGGCGCGCGGCGGCCGGGGTGGGTACCGCGATCGCGTATCTGGTGCTCGGTCTCCTCCTCTACAGCGGGCAGATGGAACTCGCCCTCGCCGGGACGGCCGCGCTCGCCATGCGGACGGCGTCGAACTCGCTGTCCATCACGATGCACGCGGTGAACTCCTTGTACGAGGAGTCCTTCTACATCGCGTTCTTCCACCGGCTGCTCGTGGAATCCGCCGAACGCGGCCCGGTGAAGGGTGGGGTCGCCGCTCCTGAAGACCCCGGGGAGATCCGGCTGGAGAACGTCGGGTTCACCTATCCCGGCCAGGAAACCCCGGCTCTGCGCGACGTTTCCTTGACCATCCGGCGCGGCGAGGTGATCGCCCTCGTCGGGGAGAACGGGTCGGGCAAGACCACGCTGGGCAAACTGCTCACCGGGCTCTATCCGCCTTCCGAAGGAAAGGTGTACTGGGACGACGTCGATCTCGCGGGCGCCGATCACGAGTCGGTACACGCGAACATCGCGGTGATCGCCCAGGATCCCGCCGAATGGCCGATGACCGCGGAGCACAACGTGACCGTCGGCAGGCTCGGCCGCGACGACCCGGACCGCGTCGCCTGGCAGGACGCGATCACCTCTTCCGGCGCCGACGAGGTGATCGAATCCTTGCCCGCCAAGGAGAAGACGGTGCTGTCCAAGAAGTTCGACGACGGGCAGGACCTCTCGGGCGGGCAATGGCAGCGGATGGGCATCGCCCGGGGGATCTACCGGGACGCCGCCGTCCTGGTCGCCGACGAGCCGACGGCCGCGCTCGACGCGAAGGCCGAGGCCCGGGTCTTCGCCGGGCTGCGGCACGCGAGCAGGCGCACGACGATCCTGGTGACCCACCGGCTGGCCAACATCCGCTCCGCGGACCGGATCCTGGTGCTGGAGAAGGGGCGGCTGATCGAGCAGGGCACGCACGCCGAACTCATCGAGGAAGGAGGGCTCTACCACGAACTTTACGAAATCCAGGCTCGCGCGTACCGCGGTGAGTAGGCACACTGTCGTGATGCCGGAGAAGATCGCCGAAGTGAACGGCATCCAGCTGTGCCACGAGACGTTCGGCTCGCCGGACGGCAGGCCGCTGCTGATGATCATGGGCCTGGCCTCCCAGATGATCTGGTGGGACGACGAACTCTGCGAGAACCTCGCGGCCGAGGGGTTCTTCGTCATCCGCTACGACAACCGGGACGCCGGCCGGTCCAGCCGGATGACCGGCCGGGTGAACCTGCCGCTCGCCTACGCCTTGCGCACGGCGCCGTACTCCTTGGCGGACATGGCGGGCGACGCCGCCGGGCTGCTGACCGAGCTCGGCGTCGCGAGCGCGCACGTCGTGGGCGCGTCGATGGGCGGGATGGTCGCGCAGACCCTGGCCATCGAGTATCCGTCGCGGGTCCGGTCGCTGACGTCGATCATGTCGACCACCGGCAACCGGTTCGTCGGGCGGCCCAGCGCCAAGGCGATGGCGATGCTGCTTTCGGCGCCCCCGCGCGGCCGCGAGGAGTACGTCGACTCGCTCGTGCGCACGTTCCGCGTGATCGGCTCGCCCGGTTATCCCTTCGACGAGGCCCGGATGCGTGAGCGCGCGGAGCGGTCGTTCGATCGTGGCGTCAACCCTGGCGGGACCCTGCGGCAGCTAGCGGCGATCGTTTCGAGCCGGGATCGCTTCCGCGCGTTGCGGAAGGTCGACGTGCCCGCGCTCGTCGTGCACGGTTCGAAGGATCCGCTCGTGCACGTTTCCGGCGGCCGGGCGACGGCCCGCGCGCTGCGGGAGTCCGAAGTGGACATCGTCCCGGGCATGGGGCACGACCTGCCGCGCGCGATCTGGCCCCGGCTGACGCGCGGTCTGCTCCGGACGGCCGACCGCGCGGACGTCAAGACCCGGCGAGCGTGATCGAGCCCAGGTTCGAGAAATGCGCCGCCACCCGTGAACCCGGGCGCACGTCGACCGCGTCGGTCATCCCGCCGGTGAACACGAGCCAGCCCGGCTCCAGCGCGCGCCCGCGCGCACCGAGGGCGTTGGCCGCCAGCGCCAGCGCCTCCGCCGGATGCCCCAGCACCGCCGCCCCGGTGGCGGTGTCGACGATCGCGCCGTCGACCTCAAGCAGGGCCGCCTCCAGCGAGAGATCCAGCGAAGCAGGCTGGGCGCCCACCGGCCCGAGCGTGACGTACGCGGAAGAACCGTTGTCCGCCACGACGTCCGGCAGTTCGAAGCGATAGTCGCGGTAGCGGCTGTCGATGATCTCGACACCGCCGTGGACCCGGTCCACCGCCGCCATCGCGGTCGCCGCGGTCACGCCAGGGCCCGAAAGACGTTGCCCCAGAACGAAAACCAGCTCCGGCTCGGCACGCGGATGGAGCAGCGACGGCACAGGCACACCGGCGGGGAGCACCATCGCGTCGGTCAGCCACGCGAGCAACGGCGAGTCGATTCCCATGCGTTGCTGTTTCGCGCGCGAGGTCAGGCCGAGCTTGACGCCGATCAGCGTCTCGCCGCGCTCCAGCCTGAGCCGGAGCGCCTCGTCCTGGATCGCGTACGCGGTGTCGATGTCCAGCTCCGGCCACGCGTCGGTCAGCGGCTCGCGTTCTTCCCCGGTCAGCAGCGCTTCCGCCGCCTCCCGCACCTCAAGGCTCACGGCCGTTCCTCCCCGGAGAACTTCGCGGTGACACTGCCGAGTCCCGCCATCGTCGCGACGACGGTGTCGCCCGGATTCACCGGGATCGCCCGCGTCATCGAACCCGGCAGCACGACATGCCCCGGTTCGAGCGCGACACCGAGCGGCCCGACCGTGTTCGCGAGCCATACCAGCGCGTTCACCGGCGAACCGAGCACCGCGCCACCGGCGCCGGTCGCCGCGATCTCGCCGTTCTGGTGCAGGACGCAGCCCACCAGCCGCAGGTCGATGTCGCCGATCGCGGTCGGCCTGCTGCCGAGGACGACACCGCCGGAAGACGCGTTGTCCGCGATGGTGTCGACGATGCTGATCTTCCAGTCCCGGATCCGGGAATCGACGATCTCCAGCGCCGGGACGACGAAATCCACCGCCCGCAGCGCGTCCGCCACCGTGACGCCGGGGCCGCGCAGCCGCGAACCGAGCACGAACGCGATCTCCGGTTCGATCTTCGGCTGCAGGAAGCCGCCGATCGGGATCGGCTGGTGTTCGAGATGGAACATCGAAGCGGTCAGATGGCCGTAGTCGGGCTGGTCGACGCCCATCTGCCGCTGCATGGCGGCGGAAGCGAGGCCGACCTTGTGCCCGCGCACGCCGTCGCCGCGCTCGGCCCAATGGCGGACGAGCCGCTGCTGAACGCGGTACGCGTCCTCCAGCGTCGCGGCGGGATAGGTCTCGATGAGGGGCGCGATCGGCTTACCGGTCTCGTACGCGCTGAGCAGCGCGGCCGCGGCCTCCTGCAGCGTGCTGGCGTCCATGGGCTCCTTCCGACCAGTCGGACTCTGCCCCGTCACCCCGGCCCGCACAAGACGGCCGTTCCACTGGCCGGTACGACGAGATTAGGCCGAAAGGGTCTCGCACGACCCCGATCATCACCTAGCCTGCTCCCATGTCCGATTGGGCGCTCTCCCGGGCGAAGACCAGGATCGACCGCCGCGAGGAGCTCGACGAGCTCACCGCGCGTATCCGCTACGAGGTGCGGGTGCACCTCAACGAGCCCACCGCGCACAACGCCTACGACGAGCTGACCGACATCTTCGCCATCGGGCACGCGGAGTGTTCGGCGCTGCTCAAGCACCGCCGGGTCCTGCCGCTGTGGGAGCGGCTGCTGCTCCAGCGCTACACCCGGCGCCTCTACGGCAAGGCCGTCTCGGCGACCGTCGGTGATCTCCCCGCCGACGCGGGGCCGGCGCCCGCGGCCGCGTTCGGCCCGGAAATCGCGTCACTGACCCCGGATTCCGGCGACACCGGCGCGAAGTTCGACCTGCAGGGCCGCGGCCTGGTCAACGTCTTCCGGATCGCCGCCGGGCGGCACGGCGAGATCTGGCCGGACCGCCACGACGTCGCGACGACGTCCGCGCGCAGTGTCCTCACCTGTTCCGCGGTCTTCCTGCGGCGCCGCGTGTGGCACGTCGTCTGGCCGGTGTACCGGGTGCGCGGGCTGCGGCTCTGGAAGCTCTAGGAATTCCCCTGGGCCGGTGGCGGTTGTACGGGGTATGACCGATCGCGCCACCGAGATCCTCGCCGGATCGAAGACGATCGCCGTCGTGGGGCTGAGCCGCGATCCGGCCAAGTCCTCGCACGGGGTCGCCGCCGTACTGCAGGCACACGGGTTCCGGATCATCCCCGTCCACCCGTCGGCCGACGAACTGCTGGGCGAGAAGGTCTACCGCTCGCTCACCGACATCCCGGAACCCGTCGACCTGGTCGACGTCTTCCGCCCGTCCGCCGACACCCCGCCGATCGCCGAACAGGCCGTCGCGATCGGCGCGAAGGCGCTTTGGCTGCAGCAGGGCATCGTCTCCGCCGAGTCCCGCCGGATCGCCGAAGAAGGCGGTCTGGACTACGTCGAAGACCGCTGCACGGCGGTCGTCCGAGCGATCGGGAACCTCTCGGTGCGTTAGAAACGGACTCCGCCCCGGACCCTCGCCGCGATTTTCCGGCGGGGGTTCTTTCATGTCCGTGAACAGAAAAATGACCTCTGAAGTCATACGCCGAATCGGACCCGCCGAACGGATTGGTCCAAACCGGTGATCTTGACGGGAAGCCCGCGAGCTGGGAAAACTTGTCCAGTCGCCAGTTTGTTAAGAAACCTTCCCAAGGGTCCGGTGAACTGTTAACGTCCGAATCCGCTTAGCGGAAACAGGTGCCGATGATCGGCACCCCGGTCCTACGGAGGGCGAAGTGGGCACACCACGCGGGCTGGATTCCAGTGGCACACTCGAGCGCGGTCTCGCGGTTCTCGAGCACGTCGGCCAGAACCAGGAGATTTCCACCAACGCGATCGCCAGGCAACTGGGCCTCTCGCGGAGTGCCGCCTACCGCATCGTCGGCACCCTCAAGAATCTCGAATACCTCGAAGCCGATCGCGCCACCGGCCGTGTGCGGCTCGGTACCCGGCTGGTCGAACTCGGCGCCCGCGCGATGGCGGCGACCGACCTCCACCGCTGCGCGCCGCGCTACCTCGCCTCGCTCGCCGAGCGGAGCGGCGAGACGACGTATCTCGCCGTCCCGGACAACGACACGATGGTCTACGTCGCCACCGAACGCAGCGCCAACGCCGTCACGCTGGCCTGCCGCCTCGGCACCCGCCGTCCGCAGCACGCGACGTCGCTGGGCAAGGCGTGGCTGGCTGCATTGCCCGAACAGGACCGCGTCGAGCGCATCCGCCGGATGAAACTCGACAGTCTCACGCTCAAGACGATCAATGATCCCGTCCGGCTGCTCGACGATCTCGCCAGGACGAGCCGTCGCGGCTGGGCCGTGGACGACGTCGAGAACGAACCGGACGTCGGTTGTGTGGCCGCCGCCGTCCGCGACCACACCGGACGGCCGATCGCCGCGATCAGCGTCGCGGGCCCCGCCGGCCGCGTCCTGCGCCGCACCGACGAACTCGGCGCGACGGTGGCCGGGACCGCCGCCGCGTTGTCGCTCCGCCTGGGTTACGTCCGGGCGCAAAGGGCCTGAGGTGGGCTGGCTCCAGGACTACCAGCCGGCGGGCGGGCTGTGGCTGTCCGCCGCGCTGGCGGCGCTGCCGATCATCGTGCTGCTGGTGACGCTGGGGGTCCTGCGCCGCTCGGCGCAGCTCTCGGCCGGGCTCGCGCTGATCACCGCGCTGCTGGTCGCGGTGCTGCTGTACCGCATGCCCGCCGGGCTCGCCCTCGATTCCGCCGTCATGGGGCTGGTCTTCGGGGTGTGGTCGGTGGCCTGGATCGCGTTCCACGCCGTGTACTTCCACAACGTCACCGTCGCGACCGGACGGTTCGACGACATCAAAGCGGTCCTCGCCGGGTTCAGTGAGGACCGCCGCCTCCAGGCGCTGCTGATCGCGTTCGGTTTCGGCGCGCTGCTGGAAGGGATCGCGGGCGGCGGCTCGCCGATCGCGATCACCGCGGCGATGATGGCCGCGCTCGGTTTCCCGCCGGTGAAGGCGGTCGTGCTGGCGTTGCTGGCGAACACCGCGCCGGTCGCGTTCGGCGGTCTCGGCAATCCGCTGATCGTGCTGGGCAGGCTGACCGCGCCGATCCTCGACCTGAAACAGGAGCAGGCGACGGAACTGTTCTCGTCGATGGTCGGACGGCAGCTCCCGTTGCTGGCGTTGATCGTCCCCGGTTTCCTGATCGTGGTGCTCGCGGGCTGGAAGCGGATGATCGAGGTCTGGCCCGCCGTGCTGACGGCCGGGCTGTCGTTCGCCGTCATGCAGTTCGTCACCTCGAACTTCATCAGCCCGAGCCTCGTCGACGTCGTCGCCGCACTCGCCGCGATGGCCTCGCTGTGGATACTGACGCGATTCTGGCAGCCTTCGGCGGTTTGGCGTTTCGACGGCGAAGAACCGGTGAAGGCCAGTCTCGGCGCGGCGAAGGCCGGACGCGGCGCGCTGTACGCGTGGGCGCCGTACATCATCCTGATCGCGGCGATCTTCCTTTCCCGGATCGGGACGATCTTCAAGAACCTGCCCGAATGGCTGGACCTGACGAAGCTGCTGCACAAGGCCGACTGGATGTTCGCGTGGCCGGGGCTGCACAAGGAGGTCGTCCAGCACCCGCCGATCACGCCCAAGGACACGCCGTACGCGGCGACGCTGACCGTCGACTTCCTTTATTCGCCCGGAACGGTGGCCCTGATCGCGGCGATCGTGGCGGGGTTCGCGATGGGCGCGAAACCGCGGCTGCTGCTGGCGACCTACCGCCGGACACTGCACCAGATGCGGTGGGCGCTGGCGACGATCTTCATGATCCTCGCGATCGCGTTCGTCATGAACTACTCGGGCGCGACGCAGACCCTCGGCCTCGCGCTCGCGACCACCGGGGTGCTGTTCCCGTTGTTCTCCGCCTACATCGGCTGGCTGGGCGTCTTCCTCACCGGCTCGGACGCGTCGACGAACAGTCTCTTCGGGCCGATGCAGGTGATTTCGGCTCAGCAACTGCACGTCGACCCGATCCTCGCCGGCGCCACCAACACCTCCGGCGGCGTGATGGGCAAGATGATCTCGCCGCAGAACCTGTCCATCGGCGCCACCGCGATCGGCCGGTCCGGTGAGGAAGGCGCGTTGCTGCGGCAGACGTTCCTGTGGTCGGTGGTGCTGACCGCCGTGGTCGGGGTGATCTCGTTGCTCCAGGCGACCGTGCTGCGGTTCATGATCCCGTCGTGAACGTGAATTCGATAATGTCCACAATGGTCATCCGATCTTAACCGGCCATTGGGCTGGATGGATGAACACCGGATCCGTTCACCGGAATGCGAACTACCGTTGTCCTCATGCCCATGACGCTGATCAAAGGTACGTTCCAGCTTGTCGGAGCCTCACCGGACGGCGATTCGGTGCGGTTCTATCCCGAAGACCCGCAGGCGACCAAGAAGGCGGGCCTGAAGGTCCGGCTCAATTCGCGGGGCGGGATGCAGTTGCGGCTCGACGCGATCGACGCGCTCGAAACGCATTACCAGGCCAGGGGAACCGGCGGGATGTGGCACCAGCCCGCGGAATTCGCCGACGCCGCCGCGGCGAACCTGCTGAAGTGCCTCGGCTTCAAAACCGTCGAACGCGACGAGCGGGGAACGGTCACTTCGTCGACGCCGATCAAGGTAGCCGGTCACATACTGACGCGATTCGCCGACAAATACGGACGAGCCGTTGCGTTCGCCTTTCCCGGGCAGCGGCCGGGCCGGTCGGCGGACCTTTCCAAGGTCCATCTCGACGTCAAAACGCTGAAGAACTCCGCGAACTACCGGCAGGTCGCGGACGGTCTCGTCTATCCGACGTTCTATTCACTGCTTTATCCCGATCTCCGTGACGCCTTGGCCGAAGCCGCGGTCAAAGCCCGCCAGAACGGGCTCGGGCTGTGGCCGCAGGACGTCACGAACTCCGGGTTCAAGCTCGCGTCGCGGCGGCAACTCGCCGACGAACTGGTGATCCTGCCGAAACTGTTCCGCCGGCTCGTCGACTACCTCGCGCTCGACGAAAGCGGCGGGGTCTCGCTGACCGGCTTCTCCGACTTCCTCGATTCCCGCAACGATCGCCTGTTCACCGTCCCGGACGGGCACGCGACGGAATTCGAGACCTTGGTGAGCGTGAAGCGGCAGACCGTGAGCCTCACGATCGAGCCCGAGCGGATCGTCTTCATCGAGGCCTGACCCACTCGTGTGGGCAAAAAGACCGTACCTCCCTCCCCCGCGGCCGTGCTCATCTGAAAGGTGGGAGAGGGAGCCGATGGAAGGACACGGTTCGCGACGGCCGGAGGAGGCCGACGGGCGGATGGAGCCGACTTCGAAACTCGTCGACGCCGTCCGCGTCCTGGTCGTGCGTTACTGCCGGGCGCGGATCGGTCGTCGTTCGGGCACCTACGACATCGCCGACGCGGTCGCCAAGGACAGCTGCCGCGAAATCGTCGCCGGGACGGCCGGCGCGCGCGCCCTGCTCGCGTTCGCCTACGACGTCACGCACGGTCTGGTCGACGACTTCCACCGGACCGCCGCCGAACTGCCGAATCCGCTTTCGGGGCTGCCGGGGCAGCAGCGCGAGATCATGGTGCTGCGGTCGCTCGTCGGGCTTTCCGCCGACGACACCGCGCTCGCGCTCGGCTGCTCCGTCCAGGCGGTCCGGCTGGGCCAGCACCGGGCGCTGACCGCGCTTCGCCCCGCCCGCGCCTGACGCGTTTCGTCCTCTGAATGCGGTGGTTCGCACCACGAACCACCGCATTCAGAGGACTAATCGCGAGGGGTGCATTCGGCCGCGCGGTTCAGGAGCAGGGTGCGCTCCCGGTCGTTCCCGGTCATCTCCGCCGCGCGCTCGAATTCGGCGCGGGCCTCGTCGAGGCGGCCGAGTTTCGACAGGAAGTCGCCGCGCACGCTCGGCAGCAGGTGGTACGCCTTGAGCGCGGGCTCCGACGTCAGCTTGTCGACGATCTCCAGCCCCGCCTCCGGCCCGACGGCCATCGACAACGCCACCGCGCGGTTCAGCTCGATCACCGGCGACGGGTTCAGCTTCCCGAGCCCTTCGTACAGCACGGCGATCCGCGCCCAGTCGGTCTCCTCGCCCGTCCGCGCCCGCGCGTGGCAGGCGGCGATGGCGGCCTGCGCCGCGTAGACGCCGAAAGCGCCGCCCGTGAGCGACTCGGAGAGCTCCAGCGCGGAGAGGCCGCGGCCGATCAGGATCCGGTTCCATTTCGTGCGGTCCTGGTCCATCAGCAACACGGGTTCGCCGTTCGGCCCGACGCGGGCGGCGGACCGTGAAGCCTGGATCTCCATCAGCGCGACGAGCCCGTGCACCTCGGGTTCCTTCGGCATCAGCCCGGCGAGGATCCGTCCGAGCCGCAGCGCCTCCTCGCACAGCGCGGGCCGCATCCAGTCCTCGCCCGCCGTCGCCGAATACCCCTCGTTGAAGATCAGGTAGATGACTTCGAGCACCGAAGAAAGACGCGCGACCCTGTCCGCCGCCTCGGGCACCTCGAACGGCACCTTGGCGTCGCCGAGCGTCTTCTTCGCCCGCACGATCCGCTGCGCGATGGCGGTCTCCTTGGCCAGGAAAGCCCGCGCGATCTCGTGCGTCTGCAGCCCGCCGATCATCTTCAGCGTCAGCGCCACCCGCGCCTCGGTCGAAAGCACCGGGTGGCAGGCGGTGAACACCAGCCGCAGGAGATCGTCCTCGATATGGTCGTCGAGGCCCGCGGTGAAGTCGGGTTCCTCCTCGTACTCCTGCTCGCGGCCGATCTCGCCGAGCTTCTTCTCGTACCGCTCGTTGCGCCGGAAGGTGTCGACGGCCCGCCGTTTGGCCGTGGTCATGAGCCAGGCGCCCGGATTCCTCGGGACGCCCGACTCAGGCCACTGTTCGAGCGCGGCGACCAGCGCGTCCTGCGCCAGCTCCTCCGCGAGGCCGACGTCGCGCGTCATCCGCGCAAGGCCGGCGATGAGGCGGGCCGATTCGATCCGCCACACCGCGTCGATCGCCGAACGGGAGTCTGTCGTTGCCGTCACGCCGACCAATCAACATCGTCGGCGCGACGACCGCAACCCTGGCCGCACGCGGCCTAGTTGGCCTCGGCCTGCTCCCGCAGCTTCTGCTCGTGCTCGACGATCTCCGGGGTCGCGTTGTCGAAGTCCTCCATCTCCGCGATCCGGCGGATCTCGATCTCGCCCTCGCGGAACGGCGCGCGCTTCATCCATTCGATAACCTCGGCCCGGTCCTTGACCTGCAGGATCCAGAAACCCGCGATGAGTTCCTTGCTCTCGGCGAACGGCCCGTCGACGACGCGCGCCTCGGTGGTGCCGGAGTACTGGAGGCGGAAACCCTCGGAGCTGGGCAGCAGGCCTTCACCCGCGAGCATGACGCCGGCCTTCACCAGTTCCTCGTTGAACTTCCCCATCTCCTGCAGCTCCTCGGCGCTCGGCTGGGCGCCGGCCACGTCGGTCTTCTCGTCGCTCTTGACAATCACCATGAACCGCATCGAAGTCTCCGTTCCCGGCGGGGCTCGTCCCTGCCACATCTACGCGTCGATCGGGCACCCCGGGATTCGACACGGTCCCCGAACTTTTTTCCGCCGATATTCGAGCAGCCGGAAAACCGCAGGTCAACCACCCATGCGAGAATCTTCGATCGTGTCCGCACTCCCCGAAACCCTCCGCTCCGCCCTCGACGAAGAGCTGGGCAAGTACCCGCAGAACAGGCTGACGCAGTCCGTCGAGCGGCTCAGCACGCGCTACCGCGAGAACGCCCCCGCGAGCGCGCCCATCCTCTCGTCCGAAGCGGACATCGCGGCGTACGCGGGCTACCGGATGCCGGCCACGTACGCGGCCGTACACGCCGTCCTCGCCGAAGCCGCCCTTCGCGCTCCTGGGTTCGCTCCGCGCACGCAGATCGACATCGGTGGCGGAACCGGTGCCGCGATCTGGGCGGCGGCCGACGTGTGGCCGACGCTGGAGGAGAGCACCGTCGTCGAACAGGTCCCCGGCGCGATCGCGCTGGGGCGGCGGCTGGCGGAGAACGCCGGGGACAAGGCCGTCCGGGGCTCGACCTGGCGACGCGGCCTGATCGACCCGGCGGCGCCCGCCCCCGAGGCCGATCTGGTGACCCTCTCCTATGTCCTCGGCGAGCTGCCCGAAGCGCGCCGGGCCGACACCGTCCGCTGGCTCTCGGCGAAGGCCTCGATGCTGGTGCTGATCGAGCCCGGCACACCCGCGGGTTACGAGCGGATCGTCGCGGCGCGGGATCAGCTCGTCGGACTCGGGCTCTCCCTGGTCGCGCCCTGTCCGCACGAGGGCGCGTGCCCGATCCCGCGCGGCAAGGACTGGTGCCATTTCTCCGCGCGCCTCCCGCGCACCGGTCTGCACCGTCAGCTCAAGTCCGGGACGCTCGGCTTCGAGGACGAGAAGTTCTCCTACGTCGTCGCCTCCCGCACGGCGCCGGAACGCGCCGACGCCCGCGTCCTGCGGCATCCGGCCAAACGCAAGGGCATGGTCAGCCTGTCCCTGTGCGCCGAGTCCGGGCTCACCGAGAAGATCGTCACCAAACGGCACGGCCCGGCCTACCGCGCGGCCCGCGACGCGGAATGGGGCGACGCCTGGCCCGATCACTCCACAGTGGACTGACGGCGCCGCGGCGGATTGCCGATGGCGGTGAGCAGCGCGCCGAGCGCCGGATTGTCGTTGCCGCGCCGCCACATCAGGTCGAGTTCCACCGGACGGCCCTCGACCCCGTCCACCGGACGGAGCACGACACCTTCGAAGCGCAGCGTGCCCGCCGCGGCAGGCACCAGCGCGACGCCGAGTTCCGCCTTCACCAGCGCGAGCACCGTATGCACCTGGCAGGGGTACTGCGTGTACTCCGGCGACACCCGGGCGGCGCGGAACACCGCCACGAGCAGATCGTGGAAGTACCGGCCTTCCGACGGCGAATACATGATGAACGGCTCGCCGTCGAAATCACGGACGTCGGGGTTCTTCTTGCGCCGCGCCAAAGGATGCGCCGACGGCAGCGCGGCCAGCAGCGGTTCCCGCCACAGCGGCAGGGTCACGATGTCGGCGCCCGCGACCGGTGGCCGGATCATGCCGAGGTCGATCCCGCCCGCCAGCAACTCCTCCACCTGCGCCGCCGTCACCATCTCCCGGAGCACGAGATCGACACCGGGCACCTCGGCGTTCGCCGCGGCGATGACGCGTTCGAGATACGAACACGCCGCCGTGGCGGTGAAACCGAGCGTCACGACGCCGACCTCACCCTTCTTCACGCGGCGGACGTACAACGTCGCCTCGTGCGACGAACGCAGGATCTTCCTTGCCTCGGCGAGGAAAACCCGTCCGGCAGGGGTCAGCCGGACGGTGCGGTGCGTACGGTCGAAAAGCTCGGCCCCGAGTTCCCGCTCCAGCAGCTGGATCCGCCTGCTCAACGGCGGCTGCGTCATCGAGAGCCGCTCCGCCGCGCGGCCGTAGTGCAGTTCCTCGGCCACCGCGACGAAACTCACCAGCTGCTCCAGGGAGAACACCCATCCAGTCTAGGAATCGGCCCGGGGCGGACAAGCGCCGAACCGGTATCGCTCAGCGCCGGATTTCCACTGTGCGATCGATGATCCCCGTCGCGACGGCGAGGATCTTGCGGTTGTTGCTCCGCGCGTAGGCGCGTAGTACGCCGAACGCGTCGCTGATCGAAACGCGGAGCCGTTCGGCCAGCACGCCTTTCGCCTGTTCGATGATCACCCGGCTGTTCAACGCCGTCTGCAGTTGCGCGGTGATGATCTCCTGCCGCTGCAACAGGCGGTG
Organism: Amycolatopsis sp. MJM2582; assembly: GCF_000754115.1. Classification (NCBI taxonomy): domain Bacteria; kingdom Bacillati; phylum Actinomycetota; class Actinomycetes; order Pseudonocardiales; family Pseudonocardiaceae; genus Amycolatopsis; species Amycolatopsis sp. MJM2582. Next base: position 1,963,459 of record NZ_JPLW01000001.1, on the reverse strand, counting down.
ATGCACGATGCCGATCGTGGCGATGTCCGCGAGTGCCTGTCCCAGCCGCAATCCCTCGTCGTCGAGCAACGCGGGACGCGTGCCGAACAGGTTCAGCGCGCCGATCACGTCTTCCCGCAACCGCATCGGCAACGCGTACACGGAACGGAATCCGGCGTTTTCCGCCTCCCGGGCGAACTTCGGCCATCTTCCGCGCGCACGCACCAGATCCACGCATCTCACCGGCTCGGCGGACTGGTAGCAGTCCAAGCACGGCCCCTCGGAGTTCTGCAGCTGGAACAATTCGAGCAACCGGGTTTGTTCGTCGGAGGCGGCCACCATGGTGAGCGTGCCGCGCGGGTCGGCGAGCAGCAGGCCCGCGGTGCAGACGCCGAGCAGCTCGACACATCTGTACGCGAGCAGGTCGAGGAACTCGATGAGGTCGAAGTCGTCGACAAGCGTGTCCGCCAGCTGCACGAAGGTTTCCCGCAAGGCGGTCGCCGAGTCGGTCATCTTTTCCGTTTCTCCTTAGGCACACGACCCATCACGAGCCGGGCCGGAACGCGAACCTGCGCGTCACCACGTCCTCGGCCACCTCGCTCAGCTTGCGGCCGTTGGCGAAGGCGTGGGCACGCAAGCGGGCGAGCGCGTCCCTGAGCCCGATGTCGAGCTGGACCGACACCATGCCCGCGGCCTGGTGGACTTGAGCACGATGCTGGGTGAATTCGAGGTCGATCAGTTCGGCGAGGCCGGGCCTTCCGATGTCGGCATCGGCGACGGCGAGGGTGATCGCGGCTTCGGCGCAGACGAGTGCCTCCGCTTGGCCGTTCACCGAAGGGAGTCCGGCGAGTTCGCGATAGCAGTCGACGACGCCCAGTTTGATCGCCCCGGCCTGAATGGGCACCGCGATGATCGATTTGACGCCTCTGTCGATCGCCTCGGGGGCGAACAGCGGCCACCGGAGCGACGCCTCCGAATCGGTCATGTCGGTGACGACGACGAGCATCCCGCCGTCCATCACCTCCAGCGCCGGTCCTTCTCCCAGGGTGAACTGCAGGTCTTCCAATTCCCTGCTGCGTTGGTCGGTGGCGAAGACCGGCTCGGCGGGACCTCCTTTCGCGGCGAGTGCGAGGCCGACGCCCGCGGCCTCGAGAACCTCTCCGCAGACGATGCACGCGTGTTCCACTGTCACCGCGGATCCGGATTCCGAAGCGAGGTTACGCAACCTCGCCCATACCAGTGCGGTGTGATCGGGCCTTGCAGGCCTCATGTCTGCCTCTCGGCGTTGTCCGGTGCCGGACGGGATCGCCGAGGTCAGGGGCGAACAGTGCGAACCTGCCGTTCGCGCCGCGACCATCCTCCCACGTTTCCGCTCTTTGCCGTGCCCACAACGACTTCTTCGGCACTAATGCAGTAGCCCGAAGGGCCGAATGGCGGGTGCTGGTGGCCGTCAATGGTCCGTTCAGCCGGTTCCGGCTCCCCGGACCGCGCCTAGGGTGGAAACCGAGACCGCTTGTCCTGGCCCTCGGCAACGGTGCTCGCCGGCGAGCTCTGGAGGGGCCATGTGCGTTCGCATTCTCGAAACCCGCGCCAAACGGGAGAATCCGTTGGTCCGGTTGTTGATCCGTATTCAGCTCAAGGCGTCCTGGCGCTGAGCGCAGGCCCGCAGCCTGCTGATCGCGCGATGTTTGGTCACCCGCACCCGTGACGAGGTCGTCCCGAGCGCCGCCGCGGTCTCGTTCGACGTCAGCTCGCCGATCACCCGCATCCCCAGCACCTCGCGGTGCGAGACGGGCAGCATCCGCATCAGCCTGCCGAGCCGGACCCCGAGGTCGGTCCGCAACGCGCGCTGCTCCGGTTCGTCCGCCGGTCCGGCCGGGCGTTCGGGGAGTTCGCCGGTCAGCACCTGCTTGCTCCGCGCCGCCTTCCGGAAGACATCGGCGACCTTGTTCGCCGCGATGGCGCGCAGGAGGAAGAGGAAGGAACCGCCGCGTACGCCGTATCCGGGGACGGCGACCAGCACCGCGAGGCAGATCTCCTGTGCGACGTCGGCCGGTTCGAGGTAGGTGAGCTCATGGCCGCCGAGGCGGGTCTCGGCGTACTGCCGTGCCCACGCCGCGACGGCGGACATGAGATCGTCCATGCCGTGCGGCTCACCGTCCGCCGCGGCCTTGGCGAGGCCGTCCCAGCCGGCGGCGGAAATCCACGTCTCGCCGCCGCCGGTTCTTCGCATCGGAAATTCGTCGCTCATGTCCCGCTCCCCACGGATGAGAAAACCCGGCCGCCGGGGTCCAGGACGGAACCCGGACAACGGTAGTCGAGGAATCCGGCCACCTCAATCGACGAAGGGTCCGCGACGAATTGTCCGCCTGGGCGGAAAACCGGACAGATTCCCACCAGTGGTCTGGACATGTCGGCGTCCCGCGACGTAACTTCCCGTGCTGAGACCCCTCGCCAAGGTCACGCCCAGGCCGGGAACGCGCCCCCGGCCGACATCCGCAAGCACCGCCGCGGCGCGTCCACGCTCCGCGACGGGATTCCGCCGAGGAGTGAACTGTGCGCATCCGCAAGAAGGTCCGGCGCGTTTTGACCGCGTTGGCGGTCGCCCTCCCCCTGGTCACCGGTGTTTCGGCGCTTTCGGCGTCCACCGCGGCCGCCGCGGGCCCCGATCCGCTGCCGCTGACCGTGACGAACAATTCGAACCGCTCCGACGCGGTCCACCTCTACGTGCTCGGCACGAACCTCAACACCGGGAAACTCGGCTACGTCAACGCCGCCGGCGCCTTCACCGCGTGGCCGCCGGGCGCGAACCCGCCGAGCCCCGCGCCGGACGTCTCGATCGCGGGCCCCGGCAACGGCGGCTCGACCACCCTGCGGATCCCGCGCATGCTCTCAGGGCGGGTCTACATGTCGTTCGGGCAGAAGATCAAGTTCTTCCTCACCCCGGACGGCCTGGTGCAGCCCGCGCCGTGGGCCGACGGCGACCCGAACCGCGACATCCTGTTCGACTGGAGCGAATTCACCTACGACAACGGCGGGCTGTTCATCAACAGCTCGCAGGTCGACATGTTCAGCGTGCCGCACGCCGTCGGGCTGACCAACGGGGCGGGCGCGAGCAAGGAAGCCGGCCGTTTGAAGCCCGGTGGCCGCGAGAACGTCTTCAACGCCGTCCAAGGCCAGTCCGGGTTCTCGAACCTGGTGTACAACCGGCTGCGGGTCCTCGCACCGGGCAAGGGGCTCGACACCGGCAAGTTCGCCGGCAACTACCTCGACGGATACGTCACGAGCGCCTGGAACACCTACAAGTCGACGCCGCTCACCGTCGTCCCGTTCGAGGCCGAACCCGGCAAGAAGTTCACCGGCCGCACCGGCGGGGACGACGTCCTGCGCTTCACCGACACCTCGGGCGCCGAAGTGGCGTCGTTCAGCAAGCCGAGCACCCGCGACGTCTTCAACTGCGACGGGCGCCTGCACGCGCCGAACGACCAGGTCGTCGGCCCGATCGCGCGGACCCTGTGCGCGGCACTGCACCGCTCGACGCTCGGCTCGCTGCACACGCAGCCGACGTATGACGCGGGCCAGTTCTACAAGCAGTCCGTGACCGACCACTACTCGCGGATCGTGCACGAGCAGATGGTCGACGGGAAGGCGTACGGCTTCGCCTTCGACGACGTCGGGCACTTCGAGTCGCTGGTGCACGACGGGGATCCGCGGACCGCGCGGATCACGCTGACCGCGTTCTAGGCGATCAGCGCGCCCCGCTCCCGATCCGCCACGCCGACATGCCGATCCCACTCGGCACGAGCGAGAACACCGGCGGCTCGGGAGCGTGGACGCGCGCCAGCTCCTCCGGCGTGTACCGCACGCACTTCCGGTGCCATTCCAGGATTCCCGCCATCCAGTCCTTCAGGTGGTCCGCGTACCCGGTGACCGCCGCGCGGACGTCGTCGCCGAGCCCGAGGTCGTCGCACATCCGCGGCAGATCCTCGCCGGCGAGCTGCTCGAACTGCGTCATCCGCGCGTTCATCAGCCGGGCGGCGATGTCGCGGGCCTCGATCCGGTCGACGTCCAGGAACCGCTCGGCGACGTACACGAGGTTGTGCGTCTCGCCCTCGTATTCGATCTCCTTCTGGTACGAGAACAGGTCGTTGGAGAACGCCGCGTAGTCCTGCGCCGCCGTGTCGAGTTCGAACAGCACCCGGTTCCCGAAGAGCTCGGCGGGCACGACGTCGCCGAGTTCGAGGAGCGCGAGGCTCTTGGTCAGGTCGGAGCCGAACGTCCGCCGCCGCATCTCCACGTAGTCGACCGGGTCGGGGACGCGGTTCTGCGCCTGGTTCCCGATCTCCCAGGCCCAGCTCGCGGTCATGCTCTCGACCGCCTGCCGGAAACCCGCGCGCGTACGCGGGGACAGCGGTCCCGCGGTGCGGCCCCACAGGTCCGCGAGGCCGACCTCGATCGGGTTCGACGGCTTCGGCACCGGCTCGCCTTCTAGCGGCATGAACAGGGAAAGCCGGTCGCTGCACAGTTTCGCGGCGACCGCGTCCCGTTTCGCCCCGAAGACCAGCGGGAAGTAGTCGTCGCCGAACGTGCCCCAGGTGAGCCAGTCGGTCGACAGCTTCAGCCCGTCGAGGTCCGTGTCCGGGTCGATCATCGCGGCGCAATACGCGAGGTCGAGCCCGCGGAACCGGCGGTCGTCCCAGACCCCGCCGTCGAGTATCCCCATCTCCCGCGCCCAGCCCGGCGCGTATTCGCGGGCGGCGGCGAGGTGGGGGCTGGTGCGCACGGGATACGGCATGCGGAATTCCGGCAACGGCAGGTGCCCGGTCTTCGCGAACGGCGGCGGTGCCTGCTGCCGTATCCGCTGAACGAGCCCAGGCCCGTTGGCGGCCGCTCCCTCGTTCATGTACCGGCTCGACCGGGTGTGCCACTCGTGACCGCCGGATTGCCAGTCCTGCAGGCCTTTGACGTACAGGCCGACCGCGATCTGCTCGGGCAGCGAGACATCGCGCTCGGCGAGCAACGCGGGCACCTCGACGAGCGCGGTGTTCTCGAACTGCTGCAAGCGCGAGGTCAGCAGGTCGTTGGTGAGTTCGGCGGCTTCCTGCGTCGGGCAGTCGAGGAACTTCTCGAAGACGAGGACGGCGTTGGAGTTCTCGCCCTCCTCTCGCACTTCGCGTTGGTAGGAAAAGAGATCGTTGCGAAGGTGGACGGCGTCGGCGAACGTGTCACGCAGCACCTCCATCGGCCTGGTCGCCGCGATCCGGTCCGGTACCTCGGCACCGACGGCGAACTCGATGAGGTTCGCCGACCACGGCGCCCCGCCGACACGACGGCGCATCTGGACGTATTCGATGGGGTTCGCGATACGGCCACGGTCGATGTTGTCCAGTTCCCAGAGCGATTCGACCATCAGATTGTGCGTGCTGGTGACGAAACGCCGTCGCCAGGCCTCGGACATCGAAGGAATGGTGCGAGCCCAAAGGTTTTCAAGCCCGGCTTCGGCGGGATTCCCCGGTTCCGGCGACCTTTCTCCCGGGCCGGTCATGAACAGTTCCAAGCGGTCCAAATAGGCCTTGGCGCCCTCGGTGTCGCGGGTGTACTTGAATTGCGCGAGGAAATCGTCGTCGAAGAAGAACACCCACACGTACCAGTCCGTGACCAGATCGAGGGACGGCCCGTCACAGTCCGGATGGGTGTGCGCGCAGAGCAGCGCGTAATCCATTTTCGCCAGCGCCTGCTCGGTCCAGACGACGTCACCGGACGGCGACGGCGAATCGAGCATCCCCATTTCCCTGGCCCAGGACATACTGTGTGCCCGTGCCGCTTCGAGGTGCGGATTCATCCTGGCCGGATGCGGCAGGTAGAACTCGGGCAAGGTGAAAGCCTGCATCTGCGACTGCCTCCCGGGCCGGGGTCGGATCCGTTCCGACGTTTCCAGCCCGTCGCCGCGCCGGGCAACCGTCCACCCGAGCGATTCGGTGCGCCATGGAGTGAATCAGTCCCAGAGTGACTCGGGATCGACATACGGCGCGAGCAATCCGGTCAATATCTCGTCACCGTTCCCGTTCAAGGCGTCCTCCGCGATCCGGCGGGCGACGCCGACGAGGAAATCGGCGGCCTGCACCCGCGGATCGGTCCGGGAATCCACGAACTTCACGCCGGCCAATCCCGGACTCGCCTCGATCCGGGCGAGCCGGTCGCCTTTGAGCGACGGTTGTTCGTCGTGGACGAGGAAGACCGGCTCCCCTCCCGCGCTCCAGTACTCGATGGCGCGGAGGATCGCGGGCACCAGCGGATCGAGGATCTTGGCGTCACGCGCCCGGCCGACCCTCGCCCTCAATTCCGCGGTGTCCCCGGCCATCGCGAAGAACGACCCCGCCGCCGGATCGCGACGGTTCCTGGTCCGCAGCACGTCGTTGAACGCGGCGAGGAGCTCGTCGTCCGGCCGGATTTCCGGGCCGGCGAGCGCCCGGAGTTCGTTCGCCAGCAACCGTTTCTTGTCCACGAGGTACACACGCGCGCGTCGGTGGACCGGGCCGCGCGGACCGAGGAACCATTCGAGCACCCGCCGGTGCTTCGTGCGGAGGAGGTGGTTCGCCTTGTACTCGACCGCCGGCGAGCGGATCCTCCGCCGCAGCTCGACCAGGCAGGCCGTGGCCTCTTCGAGGCTCAGCCGGACCCCCGCGTGCGCGAACACGCCGGTCCGGCCGCCGATCAGTTTCTCGCCCTCGGACCCGGACTCGTCGCAGGCGATCTCCAGGGGCACGCTGCGCATCGTGCCCGATCGCGAGGGCCGGGTCGACCGGGTTACGCGGGTTCGGGCAGCGGCTCGCCGGTCTCCAACAGCGATTTGAGGCTCGACAGGATCGACGGCCAGCCGCCCTTGACCATCTCCAGCGCGGTGCTGCCCTGGTCGAAACCGTCGTGCACCACGGTCAGCTTCACCATGTCGCCGACGGGTTCGAGATCGAACGTCACCTTCGACCGCGACTCGGCCTGAAGCTTCGCCGACACGTCGTCATCGAGCCCTACCGACTTGGCGAACTCCGGCGTGAACGTGTGCCAGGTGTAGGACAGCCGCCGGTACGGGTCGGACTCGAGGACGACCTGTTCGGGATCCTCCAGCTTCACGCCGAGCTGCTCCCAGGCCATCGTCGACCCGGCCTTCCAGTCCGAGGTGAACTCGCAACCCCAGTACTGCTTGGTGAAGACCGGATCGGTGAGCGCCCGCCAAAGCCGCTCCGGCGTCGTCCTGATGTAGCTGGTGTACACGAATTCGTCGGTACTCATGGGTTCCTGCTCCAATGCCTTCTTGAGGTCGGCGAGCGCGTCGACCCGGCCCTGGTGGTACCGGTCGATCCAGCGCTCGGCGATCGCGTTGATCGGCTCCGCGTTCACGTAGTGCAACTTCTCGCGGCCACGCCACACCGTGGTCACCAGATTCGCCGCTTCCAGCACGGCCAGATGCTTGCTGACCGACTGCCGCGCCATGTCCAGCCCCGCGCACAGCTCGCGCAGGGTCTGCCCGTTGCGGGCGTTCAGGTCGTCGAGCAACCGCCGCCTGCTCGGGTCGGCCAGCGCCTTGAAGACCTCGTCCATGCCGCTCTCCCAGATATGCAGCCTCACGGCTGCCTTTACAGGTTAGGCAGCCGCGCGGCTGCATGTCAAGACGCTCGCCAGGTCCGTGGGTTCGGCGGACAAGTGCGCCCAATGTGGCACTGGGGACGCCGAGCGTCTCCGATGCCACATTGGGCGCACCAGCTGAGCATCCTTGCCACTCACGAGGTCTATTCACCGGTGCGCGTGATCAGCGCGGGCGTGGGAGCCCGCGAACGCCCCGTCACGTTTCCCCCGACTCCCTCGTCCAGGCGGTGACACGTCCACTCGAAGGAGTTCCCATGCCGACCCCGTTGCGCGTCGCGATCGCCGTGCAGACCCTGGCCGTCTTCCTCACCCCGATCTCCGCCGGTCTCCTGCTGACCGTGCCGAGTGGCCACACCCTGCACAGCGCCACGGCCTACACGCTGTTCGTCGTCGCGATGCTGCACGTGCTCATCGCGATCCTCGTGTGGCGACCGGGTGGCGGCTCCGCCAAGCCGATCCTGCCCGCGGCCGTGTTCCTCGGTCTCACGCTGGTGCAGGTGTTCCTCGGGATCGCGCACGTGACGGCGGCCCACGTCCCGCTCGGCGTCGCGCTGTTCGGCTTCAGCCTCGTACAGCTGAGCCGGATCCGGCCCCTGCCACGGGAAGCGGCGGCGCCTTGATGACCGCGGTGGAAGTCTGCCGATCCATGCGTCCCTCCACCCGAGATACTTGAACGCGCAACCAAATGCGAGTACTAGTGGCACCAAGGCCGATACGGTCCGTCCATACCTCAGGGGAGTATCGATGCGTCTTGGGTTCAGCCTTCCGGTGTTCGGCAAGGCGGCGGCCACACCAGGTGGGATCGCGCGGTACGCGCGTACGGCGGAGCAGGCCGGGGCGGCCAGTCTCTGGGTCGGCGACCGGTTGCTGTCGCCGGTGAACCCGGAGGTGGCCTACCCGGGCTACGACACCATGCCCGAGGAGTTTTGGACCGCCCAAGATCCGTTCACCGCACTGGCCGTCGCGGCCGCCGTGACCGAAACCGCGATCCTCGGGTCCAGCACCATCAACGCGACGCAGTACCAGCCCGCCAACTTCGCCCGGCTGCTGACCAGCATCGACGTGGCCAGCAACGGCCGGCTGCTCCCCGGCCTGGGCATCGGCTGGTCACCCGACGAATACGCGGCCGTCGGCGTTCCGATGGCGGAACGCGGCAAGCGGCTGGACGACCTGCTCGATCTTCTCGACACCTGGTGGACCAAGGACACCGTGTCACACAACGGCATCGGCTACACGATTCCGGAGACCCACGTCCACCTGAAACCGGTGCGCAAGCCGCCCGTGCACCTGGCCGGGTTCGGCGAGAGGGCACTGCGCCGGGTCGCCGAGCGGGCGGACGGCTGGCTGCCGGTCTGGACGGTGCCCGAAACCATCCCCGCCGACATGCTCACCTCCACCCTGGCCAAGATCCGGGCCGACGCCGAACAAGCCGGTCGCGACCCGCGGACACTGGGCGTGGCGCTGCGAGTGAACGCCGCCCCGGGCACGAAGCCGGAACTCATCGCCGAGTCGGTGACGAAGATCGTCGCGACACTTGCGCCGGACCACACCTTCGTCGACCTCACCTACCTGACCAGCAGCGTGGAAGAACACATCGACCTCACCGGCCGCCTGCTGGAACTGACCGCCCGGGGCTGAAAGCGGAGCCCATAGGGGCCATGAACAGACCCCGCGAAACGCGAGGCGTCAGCATGTCGATCTGGAGCCGCCAAGGGGGCTCGAACCCCTGACCTTCTGTTTACAAGACAGATGCTCTACCAGCTGAGCTATAGCGGCCTCGCCCAGGACAGCCTGGGCGAGGCAAGTATATCGGCGCCCGTTCAGCGCTCCGCAGGGCGCACCCGCGGGTCCCCGGCCACCGTCCGGAAGGCGTGCGCGAACGTCACGGCGGTCGCCGGATCCCGGCGATCGGCGACGTAGTACCAGTTCATCCGGACGGCGTCCGGGGTCACTTCGAGGACGCCCGGGCCGTGCGAGTCGAGTTCCACGAAGCGCACATGCGGGTTCAGCGCGCGGATCGCGGCTTCGACCTTCAGCGAGCCGGTCCGCGGCGGGACGCCGAGTTGCTCGTCGATGTTGTCCGAGGTGACCGACGGGCAGACGAACTCGACGGCGACGCTCGTTCCGTCTCGCGGCACGTCGTTCGCCCACGACGAGTGGACGTCGCCGGTCAGGAACACCGTGTTGCCCCGGCCTTGCGCGGCGACGGTGTCGAGGACGCGGCGGCGGTCGGCGGTGTAGCCGTCCCATTGGTCGGTGTTGACCGTGGTCGGCTGGCCGTCGAGCAGGTCCCCGAGCGCGAGCCGTTCGCGTGTGGGCAGCGCGGGGATCTTGATCGGCGTGACCATCACCGAGTTCCCGATCAGGTTCCAGGACGCGGTCCCGCGCGCGAGGCCGTCCAGGAACCACTGCCGCTGATCGGCGCCGAGGATGGTGTCCTCCGCCGAGACCGGGCCGGGCTGCCGCGTCCGGTACGTCCGCAGGTCCAGCATGGTCAGGTCGGCCAGCGTCCCGAACTTCAGCCGCCGGTACAGCCGGTCGCCGCGATGCCGCACCGGCATCCATTCGAAGTACGCCTGGTGCGCGGCCCGCATCCGGTCCGCCCAGTCGCCCTCGGTCGCCGGGTCGTGTGACGGCGATCCGCCGGACCACGCGTTGTCGGCGGCCTCGTGGTCGTCCCAGGTCGCGATCATCGGATGCCGGGCGTGGAGCCGCCGCAGGTGATCGTCGGTCTTGTACATCGCGTGACGTTGCCGGTAGTCCGCCAGGGTGATCAACTCGTTGGGCGGTACCGAAGGCCGGAGATCACTTGCAGGGTTGGGATTCCCTTCGTAGAGGTAGTCACCCAGGTGAATGAAGGCGTCCAGATCGTCGCGGCCGGCCAGATAGCCGTAGGGGGCGAAGTGACCGACAGCCCAGTTCGCACACGAGACCACGCCGAAGCGCAGGCTTCCGACGTCCTCGTCGCGCGGAGGCGCCGTGCGGGTCCGGCCGGTCTGCGAGACCTTCCCCTGAGACGTGAACCGGTACCAGTACCCGGTCGACGCGCACAGCCCGCCGGCCGTCACCTTCACCGTGTGATCGCGCTCCGGCCCGGTCCGAAGGTGACCGCGAGCGACGACGCGCGTGAAGCCGGCGTCCTCGGCCACCTCCCACCGGACGTCCACCGCCGCGCCTTTTCCGGATCCCGGAACGGCCTCGGGCGAAGGGGTGACGCGAGTCCAGAGAAGGACCGAATCGGGCATCGGGTCACCCGAGGCGACCCCGTGCGCGAAAACCGGGGCTTCCGCCCCGCTAGATGCACCCGAAAGGGTGAACGTCGCCGCGGTCCCGGCAGCGGTGACACCGGCCGCGCGAAGAACGGAACGCCTGCTCACGGAGGACGCCATGACATGCAGTGTGCCGTAAACCGGCGACGTCGCGATGATCTTCCTCCGACGTGGCGGACGCCACTTCGGGTTTCCTGCAACGGTCGAGGCACCGGCCCCGATGCTCCTCGGGAAAGTCCCTCGAACCAGAGTGAGGAGGTGGATCGATCATGAAGATCAACGAGCACACCAAGGGAGCCCAGCGCGGCGAACGCGGTGCCGAAAAGAACCAGGACGAAACACCCGAACGTGGCGAATGGCTGCTGGAAGCGCCGCGCCAGCGTGACGGAGAGCGATCGATCCCCCAGACTCGCTCGCACCGGCCGAATCTGCTGCGCCGCCGCGCCTGGCAGATCCTCGAAGCGCCGACGGCCGAGCAGCCCGCCGTCGACGTCGACGAGGCGATGGGCCCGCAGCCGCCGGACGACACGACGGTCAACTTCGTCCTGGACCTCGTCCTGCGCATCGGCGAGGTCCAGATGTCGAGCGGCGCCGGCGCCTCCGACGTCACCGCGACGATCATCGCGCTGACCTCCGCGCTCGGCCTCCCGCACTGCGAGGTCGACGTGATCTTCACGTCGATCACGGTGACCTGCCACCGCGGCACCGACATGGCCCCGGTCACGGCGCTGCGCGTGGTCCGCTCGCGCAGCCTCGACTACACGCGGCTCACCCAGACCGAGACCCTGGTCCGCCGGATCGTCCGCGGCAACATCGGCGCCGAAGAGGCCCAGCAGGAACTGCAGCGGATCACGACCGCGCCGCACCCGTACCCCCGCTGGGTGGCCACGGCCGCCTGGGGCGGGCTGGCCGCGTTCATCACCCTGATCCTCGGCGGCAGCATCGACGTCGCGCTGGTCGCGCTGGTGATCAGCGCGGTCATCGACCGGCTCGGCCGGTTCTTGAACCGTTTCGCGTTGCCGTTCTTCTTCCAGCAGGTGATCGGCGGCCTGGTCGCGACGCTGTCCGCGATGGCGATAGTCAGCAGCAACCTGCTCACCACGGACAAACCCACGCTGGTCGTCGCGGCGGCCGTCACGGTGCTGCTGTCCGGGCTCTCCACGGTCTCCGCCGTGCAGGACGCCATCACCGGCTACTACGTCACGGCGGCCGGGCGCACGACCGAGACCGCGCTGATGAGCGCCGGGCTGATCGCGGGTGTGGTGCTCGCACTGAAGATCGCGGTCCTGCTCGGCCTGCCGCTGACACCGCTGCCCGAGGTCGTTTCCTCGACCCCGCAGCAGTTGCCGATCATCGTCATCGGCAGCGTCGGCGCGTCGGCCTGCTTCGCGCTCGCCTCGTATTCGACCCTGCGCGCGATGATCGTCGCGGGCGCGGCCGGGGCGATCGGCGGCGCCGTGTACGGCGCGTTGATGCTGACCGACTTCCAGGCCGTCAGCTCCTCCGCGGTCGCCGCCACGCTGGTCGGGTTCTGCGGCGGCGTGCTCGCCAGGCGCCTCAAGGTGACGCCGCTCGTGGTGGCTGTGTCCGGCATCACGCCCCTCCTCCCCGGCCTCTCCACCTATCGTGGTCTATACCAATTGGGCGTCGAACCCGGCGGGAACATCTCGACGTTGATGACCGCGGTCGCGATTGGGCTTGCCCTGGCAGCGGGTGTGGTACTCGGCGAATACCTGGCGCAACCGGTGCGCACGGGGCTCGGCAGGCTGGAACGCAAATTCGCCGGGCCGCGGATGGCGGGTCCGCTGGAACCCGCCGAACGACGCTTGGAGTGATCGCTCGGCCACGGGCCGCGGCCTCCTCGCGCGATAGGGTTTCCGCTTAGGGCAGCGACCCGCGATTCGAGGGAGCGGCTGGTGGACGAAGTGATTGCCGAGACGAGCAGAACGGCCTCCGCGGATTTCGTGGTGGTGGCGAACCGGCTCCCGGTGGACCTCGAACGGACCGCCGACGGGAGCAGGCGCTGGACGGCGAGCCCGGGCGGGCTGGTGTCCGCGCTCGAACCGTTCCTGCGGTCACGCAAGGGAGCCTGGGTCGGGTGGCCGGGTGTGCCCGACGTCGACGTCGAGGAGTTCGACGACGACGGCCTGGTGCTGCACCCGGTCTCCCTGACGTCGGACGACGTCCGCGACTACTACGAGGGCTTCTCCAACGCGACGCTCTGGCCGCTGTACCACGACGTGGTGGCGCGGCCGGTGTTCGACCGGAGCTGGTGGGAGTCCTACGTCCGGGTGAACCGGCGCTTCGCCGAGGCGAGCGCGAAGGTCGCCGCCGAGGGCGCGACCGTGTGGATCCAGGACTACCAGCTGCAACTGGTCCCGGCGATGCTCCGCGAGCTGCGGCCCGATCTCCGGATCGGGTTCTTCCTGCACATCCCGTTCCCCCCGGTCGAGTTGTTCATGCAGATGCCGTGGCGGACCGAAATCGTCCGCGGCCTGGTCGGGGCCGACCTCGTCGGATTCCACCGGCCGGGCGGTGCGCAGAACTTCCTCTGGCTGGCGCGGCAGCTGGCCGGGCTCGAATCCAGCCGCGGCGCGGTCGGTATCCGCACCCGCCCCGGCCTGATGCAGGTCGGCGACCGCACGGTGCGGGTCGGCGCGTTCCCGATCTCCATCGACGCCATCGGCCTCGACAAACTCGCCAAGACCAAGGGCGTCGCCGAACGCGCCGCCCAGCTGCGCCGTGACCTGGGCAACCCGAAGAAGGTCCTCCTCGGCGTCGACCGGCTCGACTACACGAAGGGCATCGACCTGCGGCTGCAGGCGCTGCACGAGTTGCTGCACGAAGGCCGCGTCCGACCGGAGGACGTGACGTTCGTCCAGCTGGCCACGCCGAGCCGCGAGCGCGTCGAGCACTACCAGCGGATGCGCGGCGACATCGAGCAGATGGTCGGACGGATCAACGGCGAATTCGCGCGCGTGGGTCACCCGGTCGTGCATTATCTGCATCAGTCCGTGAACCGGACGGAACTGGCCGCGTTCTTCTCCGCGGCCGACGTCATGGTGGTCACTCCCCTGCGTGACGGGATGAACCTCGTCTGCAAGGAGTACGTCGCCTGCCGCCACGACCTGGGCGGTTCGCTCGTGCTTTCGGAGTTCGCCGGCGCCGCGGCCGAGCTGACCAGTGCGCTCCTGGTCAACCCGCATGATCTGGACGGGGTGAAGAACGCCTTGGAGACTGCCATTACGCTCGACCCCGCAGAGGGACGCCGCCGTATGCGCGCCATGCGTCGACAGGTCCTCACGCATGACGTCGACCGCTGGGCGCGCTCGTTCCTTCAAGCGCTCGGTGCCGAACCGGCCGACTGATCCCCCTACCCCGCATAGTTCCCGAGGAGAAATCGTTGACCGCCGAGGCACTGCCCGCCGAGCTGCGGCGTGCGATCGTTCAGGTCGCGCGCACCCCGCGGCTGCTGGTCGCCTGCGACTACGACGGCACGCTGGCTCCGATCACGGCCAACCCGGACGAAGCCCGTCCCCTGCCCGAATCGGTAGGTGCGCTCAGGTCGCTGGCCGGCCTGCACGAGACGACCACCGCGGTCATCTCCGGCCGCGCGTTGCGTGATCTCGCCACTCTTTCCCGCCTTCCGGCCGAGGTGAACCTGGTCGGCAGCCACGGATCCGAGTTCGACATCGGCTTCATCCACGCGCTCGACGACAAGGCCCGCGAACTCCACAGACGGCTCGAGGCCGAGCTGGAGAACCTGGTGCTCGACGTGCCGGGCGTCTCGCTCGAGGTCAAACCCGCGAGCATCGCGGTGCACGTCCGCCGCGCCGAGCACGAGGCGGGCCGCCGGGTCCTTCGTGATGTCCACAATGGACCTTCGAAGTGGGAGGGCGTGTCCACGACCGACGGCAAGGAGGTCGTCGAGCTCGCGGTCGTCCAGACGGACAAGGGCCGCGCGCTGGACACCCTGCGCCACCAGGTCGGCGCGACGGCGGCGGTCTTCCTCGGCGACGACGTCACCGACGAGAAGGCGTTCGCCCGGATCTCCGGCCCGGACCTCGGCGTGAAGGTCGGCGACGGCGAAAGCCTGGCCCAGTACCGGGTTCCGGACACGGTCGACGTCGCGATGGCGCTCGCGTTCCTGCTCGAAGAGCGGCGCAACTGGCTCTACGGCGAGCAGGCCCCGCCGATCGAGCGGCTTTCCCTGCTGGCCAACGAACGTTCGGTCGCGCTGGTCACGCCGGACGCCCGGCTGACCTGGCTGTGCCACCCCGGCCCCGACGCGCCCGCGATCTTCGCGGACCTGCTCGGCGGTGCCGGCGCTGGTCACTTCTCGATCAAGCCGCACCGCAACGGCCTGCCGCTCGGGCAGCGCTACCTGCCGAACACGATGACCGTCGAGACCCGCTGGTCGCGACTGCTCGTCACCGACTACCTGGAGCCGGAGAGCCCCGCGCACCGCACGGATCTCGTCCGGGTGATCTCGGGTGAGACGGCGGCGGAGATCGTGTTCGCGCCGCGGCCCGAATTCGGCGGTGTGCCGGTGAAGCTGGTCGCCGAGGGCGACGGGATCCTGGTGCAGGGCACCTCGGAACCGTTCGCGCTGCGCTCGCCCGGCGTGGAGTGGGAGATCACCTCCGACGGCATGAACGACACCGCGACCGCGCTGGTCACCCCCTCGCCGGAGAACCCGGTGGTGCTCGAACTCCGTTGCGGCACTTCGGATCTCAGCGAGCACGAACTGTCCGAAGTGGAGCGACGGACGCGCGCGGGCGACTACTGGAGCACGTGGGCGCGGACGCTCAAACTGCCCAGCGTCCAGACCGACCTCGTCGGCCGCTCGGCGCTCACCCTGCGCGGGCTGGTGAACACCGACACCGGCGGCGTGCTCGCGGCGGCGACGTCCTCGCTGCCGGAGGAGATCGGCGGCGTCCGCAACTGGGACTACCGCTACTGCTGGATCCGCGACGCGGCCATGACCGTGCGCGAACTGGTCCACCTCGGCTCGACCGAAGAGGCCGAAGGCTACCTCCGGTGGCTGCACGGTGTTCTGTCCACTTTGGCCGGTCCGGAACGGCTGCACCCGCTGTACACCTTGGCGGGCAGCGTGATCGGCGCCGAAGCGGTCATCGAATCGCTGCCCGGATACGCCGGTTCGCGGCCGGTCCGCGTCGGCAACCTGGCGAACCACCAGGTGCAGCTGGACGTGTTCGGCCCGGTCGTCGAACTCGTGCAGACGCTGGCGGAGGCGCGCGGCGAACTGCGCGACGAGGACTGGCAGATGGTGCGCGCGATGGCCGAGGCCGTCACGCGGCGCTGGAACGAGCCGGACCACGGCATCTGGGAGGAGCGGCACGTGCCGCGCCACCGGGTGTACTCGCGGGTGATGTGCTGGGTGACCATCGACCGGGCGGTCAAGCTCGGCGAGGTCTACGGCCGTGAGGTGCCGGGCGCGTGGCCTTCGCTGCGTGACGAGATCGCCGCGGACGTGCTGGAGAAGGGCTGGAACGAAGAGGTCCAGGCCTTCACCACCGCCTACGACGGAACGGACCTCGACGCCGCTTCGCTGTTCGTCGGGCTGACCGGGCTGATCGATCCGGCCGACCCGCGTTTCCAGTCCACGGTGACCGCGATCGAGGCGGAACTGCGCAGTGGATCCACTGTGTACCGGTACCGCCGCGACGACGGCCTTCCCGGTGGCGAGGGCGGTTTCCACATCTGCGCGGCCTGGCTCATCGAGGCGTACCTGCTCACCGGGCGGCGCACCGAGGCCGAGGAACTGTTCACGCAGATCGTCGACGCGGCGGGCCCGACCGGCCTGCTGCCCGAGCAGTTCGACCCGATCGCGGAGCGTTCGCTGGGCAATCACCCGCAGGCGTACTCGCACATCGGGTTGATCCGGTGCGCGAACCTGCTTTCCCAGTAGATCGCTTCACGTGTCAGGAAAGGGTCGTTCAGGACGTTTTTCGTCCTGAACGACCCTTTCCTGACATCCGGCTGCCGCTCAACCCCCGGCGACCGACGGAATGATCTGGACTTCCTTCACCTCAGCGAGCGAAGTCTTGGCCCCATCGAGACGACGGCATTCCTCACCGTCCACGTAGAAGTTCACATAGCGCCGCAGCGCACCCGTCTCGTCGCGCAACCGCCGTTCCAGCGCGGGAAAACCGTCGCCGAGCGAGTCCAGGACCGCGTCGAGCGTCGGCGCGTCGACGTCGAGCGTCCCCGCTCCGCCCGCGAGCGGTCGCAGCATCGCGGGCAGCAGGACCCGGACCATCTAGACCACCTGGGCCCGGACGCACAGCACGTCCGGCAGATGCGCGGCCACCTGATGCCAGATGTCGCCCCCGTCCGGGCTGGCCCACACTTCACCGGATCGCGTGCCGAAGTAGATCCCGTCCCGCGCGTCGACGCACATGCCGTCCCGGAGCACGCCCGCGTAGAAACCCTTGTCCGGCAAGCCGTTTCCGAGTCCCGTCCAGGTCTCGCCCGCGTCCTCGCTGCGGTAGACGCGGCAGCGGCCCTCCGGCGGGAACCGGAGCACGTCGGCCACCAAGGGGAAGTTGTAGACGGTGTCCGGCTCGGTCGGATGGACCACCATGGCGAATCCGAAGTCGTTCGGCAGGCCGCCGGCGATGGACTTCCACGTCTTCGCGTCGTCGTCGCTGCGGTAGACACCGCCGTGGTTCTGCAGGAAGAACCGTTCGGGCCGCGCCGGATGCATGGCGACCTTGTGCACGCACTGCCCGAACTCGGGTTCCTCGTCGGGCAGGAATCCCGCGCTGATCCCGCGGTTCGACGCCGTCCAGCTCTTGCCGCCGTCCTCGGTCCGGTAGACGCCGCCCGTCGACATGGCGACGGTGATCCGCTGGGAATCGCTGGGATGCGGCAGGATCGTGTGGATCATCTGGCCGCCACCACCGGGTGTCCAGTGTGGACGGTGCTCGTGATCCCACAGCCCACGCACGAGTTCGAAGGTCTCGCCGCCGTCCTCGGACCGGAACAGCGCGGACGGCTCGACACCGGCGTAGACGACGTCCCCGGCGAGCACGATCTGCCAGATGCCTTCGAGCGCGGTCTCCGTGTCGGCAGGGAAAGCGACCGGAGCGTGGTCGGGTTCGGACCAGCTCTCGCCGAAATCCTCGGACGTCGCGATCGTCGGTCCGAAGTGCTCGTTGACCGCGGCCGCGTAGACCTTGCCGGGGGTCAGCGCGACCGCGCGCACGGCCTCCATCGGGAACTTCGGCTCGGAGAGCGCCCAGTTCTCGCGATCCTCGCTCCGGGCGAGGAACAAGCCCTTCCTGGTACCGATCCCCAGCTGGAACTCCACGACGCCGTCCTCCTCGCTCCGGTTATGTGACCCAGGTCACCGTACTACCGCGAGCGGGGAAATGGAGGCGTCGCGCCGGCTGCTGTCCAAGGGGTCGTGGCCTTCGCCTTCTCGGGAGAACGAGGGTCACAGACGAGCAGCCGGCGCGACGGGCTTTCGGGGGCGGTCAGGTACCGCTGATCAGGCGCAGGGCGAGATCGGGGCTGAACTGACCGGCTTCGACGTTCGGCGCGATCCCGCATTTGCCGTCGGAGTCGCCGGGCACCTTGACCCAGAGCAGCATCTCGGCGCCGCCGCCGGTCTGCGAGGTCGCCCCGAGCTTGCGCCCGGCCGGGTTGCACCACTCGGAGCCCAGCGGGCCGTTGCCGTTGCGGCTCGTGTCGATCACGAACGGCTTGGTGTAGCCGTACTTGCTCGACAGCGCGGCACTGACTGCCTTGCCGTAGTTCGCCGAGTCGGTGGTGGTCTTGTAGTTCGACACGTTGATCGCGAGCCCGCGGATCGACTTCACCCCGACGGCGTTGAGCCGGTCGGCCATGGTCGCGGCCGGGATCCAGGTCGAGTTGCCGCCGTCCATGTACGCCCAGGTGTTCGGGGCCTTCGCGGCGAACTGCTCCGCGGCGTACTTGAGGAGGTCGAGGCGGGTCTGGCGCTCACCGGTGGGCAGGCAGTCGAGCTGCGCGAGCGCGTCCGGCTCGATGACGACGACCGCGGGCTTGCCGCCGATACCGTCGGCGAAGTTCGAGATCCAGGTCCGGTAGGCGTCCGGGCTGCCCGCGCCGCCGCCGGAGTGACCGCCGCAGTCACGGCCGGGGATGTTGTACGCGACCAGGATCGGCAGCTTGTCCGCGACGTCGGCGGCGTAGGTGTAGCCGTCGACCGCGGTCTTGATGTTCCCGCTCCAGTTGCCGAACCAGCGCGCGCCCGCCTTGGTGGAGATGGCGGCCTTGATCTTGTCGGCGGTGCTGCCCGGGTGGTCCCTGACCCAGACCGCGGGGTTGGAGTTCGGGTCGACGTAGAAGCCGTTGGTCTTCTCGAGCGGGTTGCCGTCGGCGGCCAAGGCCGGCGAGGCGACCAGGGCCAGCAACGAGGCGGCCAGCAGACCGAGCGTCTTGATGCGCATGTCCCCCAGCTTCGGGCTCTTCCGTACAAGATTCGTACAACCCACGCGTTTCGTCCTCTGAATGCGTTACTTGCGCGCGCAAGGATCGCATTCAGAGGACGAAACGCGGGAGGGCGTGGGTCAGGCCGAGTAGCCCTTCGGCGGGATCAGGGTCGCGAGCTGGTTGAAGGTGAGCCAGTAGATCTGGTTGCCGCCGAAGTTGGCCGGGTCGGCGATCTTCACCGTCATGTTGTCGCTGTTGTAGCCGATGATCGTGAAGTAGTGGTAGATCGTGTAGTTCGGGTAGCCCGGCGGGTGGTTGTTCGCCGGGGCGACGATGTTCGCGACGATCGCGTAGCCCTTGTCGACGTCCAGCACGATGTCGCGCCACAGCAGGTCGCGCTGCGCCTGGGTCGGCGGATCGTTCGGCATCTCCTTGGTCTCGTACCAGCCACCGGCGACGTGGTTGTTGAGGACGCGGGTGACCTGCCCGATCCAGTCGGTGCCGTTGGTGGTGGTCGGCAGTTCGTTCGCGAGCTGCTGCTGGCTCGGCGGATTGCCGTTCTTGGCCGAAATGGCGATACGGGTGGCGGCCGGGCCGCACCAGTACCCGGTCTCCTGGATCTGGTACTGGATGTTGAGTTCGGCGGCCGCCCTGACCCCTTCGACCTTGGCCGGCGGCGCCATCGACTCCACATCGACGACTGTCTTACCTTGAGCGACGGCCACCGCCGGAGCGGTGAGCAAGGCGGACGCCGCGAGCGCGGCGACGACCACGGTCCTGAGTCGACGCATGGTAATCCTTCCCCAGTTTCACTTTTGAATGGTGAATAGTGAACATGATCGCCGGTCCCGGGGCTTTTGTCTGCGGCTTCACCTGCGCTTTCCCCGGTCGGCCCACGACGAAAGTAGGATCGGATGAACGCTTCGAGCGCCATCGGGCAATAGCGATCGTGCAGGTGATGAAAGACGATCACGAGCAGGCCGGCTCGCGTGGACCGGACAGACCCGATCTCGGTGGCCCCGATCCCGCACCCGTCTTCGGCATGCTCTTCGACGCCCACGCGGCCCCGCTGCAGCGTTATCTCGCGCGCCGCGTCGGCACGGAGACCGCGCACGACCTCGTCGCCGAGACGTTCCTCGTGGCCCTCCGGCGGCGCGAGACGTACCGCCCGGAGGCCGGGACGGCGCGGGCGTGGCTCTACGGCATCGCGACGAACCTGCTGCGGCATCATGTCCGCACCGAGACGAGGGCGCTCAACGCGACGGCCCGGCTCGCGGCCGCCGGACAGGCGGTCTCGGCCGGGCACGACGGCCGCGTCGCCGAGCGGGTCGACGCCCAGTCCCGCGCGGCCCAGCTGGCGGGCGCGCTGGCCGAACTGAGCGTCGCGGACCGCGACACCCTGCTGCTGGTGTCATGGGCGGGCCTTGACCCCGGCGAGGTCGCCGAAGCACTGGGGATTCCCGCCGGGACGGTGAGATCACGGCTGCACCGGATCAGGAGATGGCTGCGCGCCAACGCACCGGAGTCCACAAAGGACGGATCGAGCAGGAACGAGGAGGGCGAAAGTGCACGGCGATAGCGTCAGGAAGGTGTGGTCGGAGGCCGAACTCGACGAGGCGCTGGCCTGCCTCCACGCCGAACCGGAAACCCGGCGGGACGAACTGTCCCACGCCAAGGCAGCACTTCTGCGCGCCGCCGGCGAGGTCGAGGACGAACTGCTCCCGAGGCTCGCGCCCCCGCCGAGGAAACGGCCCGGCGCTTGGCGATGGATCGCCGCCGCCGCGGCCGCGGCCCTGGTGTCGGGCGGAGGGATCGTGGCGACGAACGCCTTCACCGACGGCGACGGCCCGGCCCCCGCGGACCATTCGGTCGTCGGCCCGAACGAAGAAGCGCTCGAATCCCTCCACGGCGACGACTTCCCGCTTCGCGACGATCAGTACCGGCTCGTCACGGAGTCCACCTGGACCACTCGTGTCACCAAGTCCGGGCTGGTCTACCAGACCCACGAGATCCTCGAACGCTGGCTGCCGGTCCCAGGCTGGAAGTCGTTCAAGACCCGGTTCACCGGCACCGGCGAGATCCGCTGGGTCAAGGGCGACTACCAGACGGCGATGAGGAACGGCGAGGCGCTGCCGGGCCCGTCGTCCTCGGTCAGCGTGAACGACGTGCCGCCGCCCACCACCACGACGTCGCAGGCACCTCCGATCCTCCCGCCCCAGGACCGGCTCCCTTCGGAGAGCGGCTGGACGCAACCCTCCCCGGATTTCCTCGCCGAACTGCCCATCGACCCCGGCAAGATGGCCGAGCGGCTCCGCCACGACGGCATCTGGCCGGACGGCCGCCCCGCGGAACAGCCGAACTCGCCGCCCGAGATGTTCGAGATGGCGTTCAACGTACTGCGCTCGTCCCAGGGCTTCGGTGCGCAACGGGTGGCTCTGTGCAAAGCGCTCGCACGGATGCCCGGCATCGTCCTGGAGACCGTGACCACTCCTGACGGTCGCTCCGCGTTGTCGTTCTCGGTCACGATGCCGGACCGGACACGCACGTTCATCGTCGACCGGGCGACGGCGGCCGTCGTCGGGAGCCGCGCCGTCCGGGCGAACGACAAACGGGAGAGCTGGCCGGGGCTGACCCTGTTCGACACGACGATCTCGGTGGTGATCACCGACGACGACGGCCCCTAACGGGCGTGCTTCGCGGCGTTGAGCGCGCTTCCGACGTCGGCCACCTCCAGCACCCGGATACCCGGCGGGATCTTGCCGGAATCCGGCGGCACCAGCGCGTACGTGAAGCCGAGCCGGGCGGCCTCCGCGAGCCGCCGCCCGACGCTCGGCACCCTCCGGACCTCACCCGAGAGCCCGACCTCGCCCATCGCGACGAGTTTGGGCGAGAGCGGCGTGTCCCGCGCCGACGACATCAGCGCCAGCACGACCGCGAGATCGATGCCCGGCTCGGTGATCTTCATGCCGCCGACCGTCGCGACGTAGACGTCCTTGTCGCCGACCTTGATACCCGCCCGCTTCTCCACCACGGCCAGCACCATCGCGACACGGGCCGAATCGAGGCCGCTCACCGCGCGCCGGGGCTGCGGTGACTGGGTCGCCGACACCAGCGCCTGCACCTCGCCCAGCAGCGGCCGCTTGCCCTCCATGGTCACCGTGACCGCGGTGCCCGCGACCGGCTCCGCGGTGTGGCTGAGGAACAGCCCCGACGGGTCGGGCACGCCGACGATGCCCTCCTCGACCAGTTCGAAGCAGCCGATCTCGTCGGCGGCGCCGAAGCGGTTCTTGATACCGCGCAGCATCCGCAGCGTCGAATGCTTGTCGCCCTCGAACTGCAGGACGACGTCCACCAGATGCTCCAGCACCCGCGGCCCGGCGACCGAGCCGTCCTTCGTCACGTGGCCGACCAGCACGATCGGCAACCCGCGTTCCTTGGCCAGCGCGACCAGCCCGGAGGTGACCGCGCGGACCTGGGTGACCCCGCCCGGCGCGCCCTCCACCTGCGGGGAGGCCATGGTCTGGACCGAGTCGACGATCAGCACACCCGGCTTGACCGCGTCCACGTGGCCGAGGATCGCGGAGAGATCGCTCTCGGCCGCGAGGAACATCTCGTCGTGGACGTTGCCGGTGCGCTCGGCGCGCAGCCGCACCTGCCCCGCCGACTCCTCACCCGTGACGTAGAGGGCGCGGCCCGCGGTGGCCGCCCACTGATAGGCGACCTCCAGCAGGAGGGTCGACTTGCCGACACCGGGCTCCCCGGCGAGCAGGATGACCGCGCCCGGCACGAACCCGCCGCCGAGCACCCGGTCCAGTTCGGAGACGCCGGTGGGCTTCGCGCGCGCCGTCTCGACGTCGACCTCGCCGATCGGACGCGCCGGGGCACTGGGCGCGCCCGCCGCGACCCTGGCTATCGCGGGGCGGGCGTCGCCGCGTTCCTCGAGCGTTCCCCACGCCTGACATTCGGGGCAGCGCCCGACCCATTTCGGCGCCTCGTACCCGCACTCACCGCAGCGGTAGGTGCTGCCTTTCTTGACCACCCCGCGAGGCTAGCGGCCACCACCGACAAACCCGGGGAGCGACAAGTACATGAAGGCCCCCTTCCTGTACCCAAGCGCAAGGAAGGGGGCCTTCATGTAATTACGAGGGAGCTAGTGCCCGCCGCCTTCGGCCTTGGGCTTCTCCGGCGCGGGCGCCCGGCTGCCCGGGTGCGACGGCGCCGCGACCGGCAGGTCGACGGTGATCGAGCCGGAGTTCTTGAAGACGAAGGTGACCTTGATGGTCTGGCCCGCCCACACCGGCTGCTTCAGCCCCTGCAGGACGATCGTGGCCTTGCCCACCTGGTCCGGCGCGTTGGTCTGCTCCGGGCCCGCGGACGGCGTGACCGTCCCGGCGACGCTCGACGACGGGGCGCCGGAAGACGAGGGCGTACCCGACGAGGACGGCGCACCCGAGGACGAAGCCGGCGCGGAGGACGCCGGGGCGCTCGTCGGCGCCACCTCCTTGGTCGACTCGACCGCGTCGGACGGGCCGATCACGAGCGCGTGGCTCGCCACGACGACCTTGGCGCCGGTGATCTTGGCGTCACCGGTGGCGGCTTCGGAGGAGACCGAGACGAGCTCGTCGTCCAGCTTGCCCTGGTTCACGATGGTCAGCGTCAGCGGCGCGGCGGCACCGGCCGGGTACGCCTGCCCCTCGGTCGGGAACTGGAGCGCGGCGTTCCGCAGCACCAGGTCCTTCGCCTGCGCGTACGTCCCGTTGACCGCGGGCTGCTGCGAGTCGGTCTGGGTGATCTGACCAGCACCGCAGCCGGCGAGCACGAGCGCGGCGCCGAGCGCCAGCACACCTGCGCCGAACACGCGACGATTCTGCAGCCTCACGTCGGAGTCCTTCCATCTCACGGCCTCTTCACCGCGAAGACTAGCCGGGCGCCTTCACGGGCCAAGAACCCGGTGCGTGTTGGCACCCCACCAATGCGGTGACGTGCCCAAGATCAACCGTCCACAAAGGATTTGGAAATCGTTCGCTTCTCACCAGCGTGAGCATGGGCGAATTGGGTTTGTCAACCCCCGGGCGGACCACCGTCAGGCCGCTGACCTGCGACGACGATCGCGGGCCACTAGGTGGGCCTCGTCGGCACGTGCTAAGATGA
Organism: Amycolatopsis sp. MJM2582; assembly: GCF_000754115.1. Taxonomy (NCBI): domain Bacteria; kingdom Bacillati; phylum Actinomycetota; class Actinomycetes; order Pseudonocardiales; family Pseudonocardiaceae; genus Amycolatopsis; species Amycolatopsis sp. MJM2582. The sequence continues at coordinate 1,938,974 of NZ_JPLW01000001.1, read as the reverse complement.
ATTCAGCGAAAGGGGCAGAGGACACATGGTTTTCAAGGTCGGAGAGACCGTCGTCTACCCGCACCACGGTGCCGCACTCATCGAAGCCATCGAGACCCGCGTGATCAAGGGCGAGGAGAAGAAGTACCTCGTCCTCAAAGTCGCGCAAGGGGATCTTACGGTTCGCGTGCCCGCAGACAACGCCGAGATCGTCGGCGTTCGTGATGTCGTCGGGCAAGAAGGACTGGACAAGGTTTTCGACGTTCTGCGTGCTCCGCACACCGAGGAGCCCACCAACTGGTCTCGTCGGTACAAGGCCAACCTCGAGAAGCTCGCCTCCGGCGATGTGAACAAGGTGGCCGAAGTGGTGCGCGACCTCTGGCGGCGAGAGAAGGACCGCGGACTTTCAGCCGGCGAGAAGCGCATGCTGGCGAAGGCGCGGCAAATTCTGGTCAGCGAGCTGGCGCTCGCGGAGGGCACCGACGAGGACAAGGCTGAAGTCCTCCTCGACGAAGTTCTGGAAACCGCGGCAGTCTGAACCGGCGGGTGTCCCACGCCAGGTGAGGCTGCGAGGGATACCTCTACGATCGCGCACATATGAGCACCGTCCATATGAGCACAATCGTGTTCGTCACTGTCGTTCGACACCATGCCTCCGACGCGGAGCTCGCTCTCGCGCCGGTCAATGGTGAAGCGCTACTCACGCACACTGTGCGGGGGCTGCTCGCTCTGCCGGATCTCGATCTGGTGGTCGTAGCGGCCCCCGAGCGGTGTGCTGATTTGTTTTCGGCCGCTTTGAGCGGCTTCGAGGAGCGTTGCCGGATAGTACCCGGCTCGTCGCTCAAGCATGCTTTCGACACCGTCGAAACAGAGATCACCGGGAATCCGGTCTTCCTCGTGCACGACGCGCTGCGCGCCTTCACTCCTCCGGACACGGTCCATGTCGTCGTGGACGCGGTCCGTGCGGGATCCCCCTTCGTGATTCCCGTACTGCCGATGGCGGACACCGTGAAGGTGACTGATGCGGCGAAAGTGATTACAGGGACCGAAGACCGCGCGTTTCTGCGCACGGCGCAAACCCCGCTCGGCTTCACTCGTGAGACTTTTCTCTCGTATGCCGCCAAGCCGTCTCTCGACGGCGCGCACACCATCGCCGGACACCCGGATGCGATGCGCGTCACCAACTCGTTCGAACTGAAGCTGGCCGAAGCGATCGCTCGGGCCGGGGAAGCAGAGGAAACCCTGTGAGGATCGGGAACGGCGTCGACGTCCACCCCGTCGAGGCGGGCCGTGAATGCTGGATCGCCGGGCTCCTCTGGCCCGGCGTCGACGGTTGCGCCGGCCATTCCGACGGTGACGTCGCCGCGCACGCCCTGTGCGACGCGCTGCTGTCCGCGGCCGGGCTCGGCGATCTCGGCGCGGTGTTCGGCACCGGCGATCCGCGCTGGGCGGGCAAGCACGGCGTCGAATTCCTCGCGGAGGCGCGGCGTCTGGTCGAGGCGGGCGGCTGGACCGTCGGGAACGCGACCGTCCAGATCGTGGGCAACGCGCCGCGCGTCGGGAAACGCCGCGAAGAGGCGCAGAAGGTGCTGAGCGAGGCCGTCGGCGGGCCGGTGAGCGTGTCCGGGACGACGACCGACGGACTCGGCCTGACCGGACGCGGCGAGGGCATCGCGGCGTTCGCGACGGCATTGCTGCTGCCCTCGCAGGAATAGCCGCGGGCGGAAGCCGGTTCGGGCTGTCATGGCAGTCACACTTCCCGAACCGGTCCGTGCACTGGTGGACGGCAAGAACTTCGCGACCGTGGCCACGCTGGACGCCGACGGCGGCCCGCAGACCTCGATCGTCTGGGTGGGCCTCGACGACGGCGATCTGGTCTTCAGCGCCACCGAAGACCGGCTGAAGGTGCGAAACCTGCGCCGCGATCCGCGCGCGAGCGTGTCGATCACCGACGCGGAGAACCCGTACCGGCACACGCAGCTTCGCGGCACGGTCACGATCACCCCGGATCCCGGGAAGGCGTTGCCGAAGGCGCTCAGCCACAAGTACCTCGGCCAGGACCCGCCGCCGGAGGGCGATGACGTCGAGCGCGTGATCGTCCGCCTGCGCGTCGAACGGATCGCCGGGAACGTCCGGTGATTAGGCTCTCGGGCATGGGTGTGACCTTCAACGACGCGACCAAGAAACTCCTCGACGGCAACAACTTCCCGGTGCTGGCGACCATCAACGCCGACGGCTCCGCGCAGACGTCCGTGCTGTGGGCGAAGCGGGACGGAGACACGGTGATCTTCGCGACCGTCCGCGGCCGTCTCAAGGAGCGGAACATGGCCAGGGACCCGCGGGTGTCCGTCTCGGTCTTCGACCAGGAGAACCCGTACGACTACGTCGAGATCCGCGGGACCGTCGAGATGACCGACGAGGGCGGGCGCGAGCTGATCAACGAGCTGTCGCACAAGTACCTCGGCAAGGACTACCCGGACGAGCCGGCGGAGGTCGTCCGCGTACTGGTCCGGATCACGCCCACCAAGATCACCGGCAACGCCGCCTGATGTGTCATGAAAGGGCCGTTCAGGACGAAAAACGTCAGGAACGGCCCTTTCATGACACACCCGAGCGCGGCAGGAACCCCACGATCGTGGCTAATGTGGACCTCGTGACCTTTCGCGCTGTGTTGTTCGACTTCTCCGGCACGGTCTTCCGGCTCGAACAGGACGAGACCTGGCTCGCCGACCTCACCGGCCACGATGGCGAGAGCCTGGACCTCGAAGCCCAGACCGAACTGATGCGCCGGATGACCGCGCCGGTCGGCCAGGTCGTCGATCTCGACGAAGAGCACCTGTACGCCTGGAACCACCGCGACCGCGACCCGGTGCTGCACCGGAAGGTGTACCTCGAGGTCCTCAAGCAGTCCGGGGTGCCGCACGCCGACCAGGCCCTCGCGCTCTACACCCGGCTGATCGATCCCACCCAGTGGACGCCGTACCCGGACACCGAGGCAGTCCTCAAGGGTGTCTCGGGCAAGGGCGTGAAACTCGGGGTGCTGAGCAACATCGCCTTCGACATCCGGCCCGCGTTCGGCCGCCGGGGCTGGGACGCCTACGTCGACGAGTTCATCCTGTCGTTCGAGGTCGGAGCGGTGAAACCGGAGCCGGAGATCTTCCGCGCGGCCGTCGAGCGGCTCGGCGTCGACCCGGCGGAAACGCTCATGGTCGGCGACAGCGAAGAAGCGGACGGCGCCGCGCGCGACATCGGCTGCGCGTTCGCGCTGGTAGAGCCGCTGCCGACGACCGAGCGGCCGGACGCCCTGCTCAGCGCCCTGCGCACCCATAACGTGCTGTAATACGGTCACTGCGACACCGCTCACGCCGACCCCGTACCCTTTTAGGGTGGCACTACACCTCTATGACACGGCGACCCGAAGCGTGCGGGAGTTCCATCCCGCCCGTAGCGGAACGGCGTCCATGTACGTGTGTGGTGCCACCGTGCAGGGCATCCCGCATATCGGCCACGTCCGCGGCGCGCTGAACTACGACGTCCTTCGTCGCTGGCTCGTCCACAGTGGACTCGACGTGCTGATGGTCCGCAACGTCACCGACATCGACGACAAGATCCTCACCAAGGCCGCCGCGGCGGATCGTCCCTGGTGGGAGTGGGCGGCGACGCACGAGCGCGCCTTCGAGTCGGCGTACGAGGCGCTGGGCTGCTTGCCCCCTTCGATCGCCCCTCGGGCGACCGGGCACGTCACGCAGATGGTCGAGCTGATGCAGCGGCTGATCGACGGCGGGCACGCCTACGCCTCGGGCGGCGACGTGTACTTCTCGGTCAAGGCGTTCGACGGCTACGGCGAGCTCTCCGGCCAGAAGCTCGACGAGGTCCAGCAGGGCGAGAGCCTCGGCGAGGGCAAGCGCGACCCGCGCGACTTCACACTGTGGAAGAGCGCGAAGCCGGGCGAGCCGTCGTGGCCGACGCCGTGGGGTTCCGGCCGCCCCGGCTGGCACCTCGAATGCTCGGCGATGGCGACGACGTACCTCGGCGCCGAGTTCGACATCCACGGCGGCGGCGTCGACCTGGTGTTCCCGCACCACGAGAACGAACGCGCCCAGTCGAACGCCGCGGGTGATCCGTTCGCGCGGTTCTGGCTGCACAACGCCTGGGTGACCATGTCCGGCGAGAAGATGTCGAAGTCGCTGGGCAACACGGTCTCGATCCCGGAGATGCTCAAGAACTACCGGGCACCCGAACTGCGGTATTACCTGGTCCAGCCGCATTACCGGTCGACGATCGAATACTCGGACGGAGCGCTCACGGAAGCCGCGCAGGGCTACCGCCGGATCGAGCAGTTCCTCCGCCGGACCGCGAGCGGCGCCGGCGCCGTGCCCCTCGGCGAGATCCAGGCCGGATTCGCCGCCGCCCTCGACGACGACCTGGCCACCCCGCAGGCGTTCGCCGTGCTGCACAACACGGTCCGGGACGGTAACGCGGCCCTCGACGCGGCCGACAATTCCAAGGCACTCGAAATCGCCGCCTCCGTGCGCGCGATGACCGACGTGCTCGGCCTCGACCCGCTCTCCGCGCGCTGGTCCGAGGCGGGCGGCAATGAGACGCCCACCCGGCAGGCACTGTCCGATCTCGTGGAAGGGCTGCTGACCGAACGGCAGCAGGCCCGCGCTGACAAGGACTTCGCCCGTGCGGACGCCGCGCGTGACCGCCTCCAGCAGGCGGGCATCGTGGTGGAGGACACGCCCAACGGTCCACAGTGGACCGTCAAGGACGTCTGACTCTTACCCGGTTTCTAGCTCAAGGATTCTCACTGATGGCAGGCAACTCCCGGCGCCAGGGCGCTATTCGCAAGCCCGGCACGAAGAAGGGTCAGGTCGTCGGCTCCGGCGGCCAGCGCCGGAAGGGCCTCGAAGGCAAGGGCCCGACCCCCAAGGCCGAGGACCGGCCCGGCCACAAGGCGTACCGGATGGCCAACGCGCGTGACCGCAAGGACCAGGCGCGGCAGAAGAAGGCCGACAAGCCGGAACTGATCGCCGGGCGCAACCCGGTGGTCGAGGCGCTGCGTGCCGACGTGCCCGCGACCGCGCTGTACGTGGCGATCAACATCGAGATCGACGACCGCGTCAACGAGGCCGTCCGGCTCGCCGGCGACAAGGGCATCTCGATCCTGGAGATCCCGCGCGAGGAACTGGACCGCAAGACCAACCGGGCCATGCACCAGGGTCTCGGCCTGCAGGTCCCGCCGTTCGTCTACGCCGACCCGCGCGACCTGATGGCCGTCGCGAAGGACTCCGGGCAGACCCCGCTGTTCGTCGCGCTCGACGGTGTCACCGACCCGCGCAACCTCGGCGCGGTGATCCGCTCGGCCGCCGCGTTCGGCGCGCAGGGTGTCCTCCTGCCGGAGCGGCGCAGCGCGGGCATGACCGCGGTCGCGTGGCGGACTTCCGCCGGCACCGCGGCCAAGCTGCCGATCGCCGTCGCGACCAACCTGACCCGCCAGCTGAAGGCGTGGAAGGACGAAGGCCTGATGGTCGTCGGCCTCGACGCGGACGGCTCGGTCGACATCGACGAACTGGACCTCGCGGCGGACCCGCTGGTCATCGTGCTCGGCTCCGAGGGCCGCGGCCTGTCCCGGCTGGTGCGCGAGACCTGCGACGCGACCGTCTCGATCCCGATGGCGGCCGGCGTCGAATCGCTCAACGCGTCGGTCGCGGCCGGGGTGCTGCTGGCCGAGGTGGCGCGCCGCCGTCGGCTCGCGGGACGTGTCTGACCCCGCACTTCGTCACACGGTGCGGGGTGCTCAGGCTAAGGTCACCAGCGGATAACGCGTAGACCGCCTGGGGGACCCCGCACCGATGTCGTTCATTTCACCGCTGTTCCTGTGGTACTTCATGCCGGCGGTCCTGCTCGCCGTGCTGGTGTGCCCGCGCGGCTGGCGGAACGGCATCGTCGCGGTCGGCAGCCTGATCTTCTACGCCACCGGCGCCGGGCCGTACACGCTCGTGCTGCTCGGCTGCATGGTGGTGAACTTCCTCGCCGGGCCCGCGCTGGAGCCGAACGCGTGGGATCTGCAGAACAAACGGCGTAAACGGCTGCTGCTCGGCGTCATCGGCCTCAATGTCGGCATGCTGCTGATCTGGAAGTACGCGGGGTTCGCGACCCAGCAGATCGCGGCCGTGACGCATTGGTTCGGCGGCGGCTTCCCGGTGGCCGACCTGGTCATCCCGATCGGCATCTCGTTCTACACGTTCCACCACATCTCCTACGTGGTGGACATCTACCGCGGTGAACGCCGCGCGCTGCGCGACCCGGTGTCGTTCGCCGCGTACATCGCGATGTTCCCGCAGCTGGTGGCCGGGCCGATCGTGCGGTACCGCGAGATCGCCGACCAGCTGCCGCAGCGGCGGTCGCACCGCCTCGACGACATCGCCGCCGGTTTCCCGCGGTTCGCGCTGGGGCTGTGCAAGAAGACGATCATCGCGGACTCGCTCAGCCCGATGGTGGACGCCTGCTTCAACACGCCACCGGACCAGATGACCTTTGCGATCGCCTGGCTCGGCGCGATCGGGTACACGCTGCAGCTGTTCTTCGACTTCTCCGGGTACTCCGACATGGCGATCGGGCTCGGCCGCATGCTCGGCTTCCGGCTGCCGGAGAACTTCGCGAGACCGTACTCGTCGGTGACCATCACCGAATTCTGGCGACGCTGGCACATGTCGCTGTCCCGCTGGTTCCGCGACTACGTCTACATCCCGCTGGGCGGCAACCGCACCGGCGCCGGGCACACGTACCGGAACCTGTGCATCGTCTTCGTGCTGACCGGGTTCTGGCACGGCGCGCAGTGGACGTTCCTGATCTGGGGCATCTACCACGGCGCGCTGCTGATCGTGGAACGCGCTTTCGGCTACGACGTTACCCCGAAGTCCCAGGCCGCCCGCATCGGCCGCCGCGCGCTGACGCTGGTGCTCGTCGTCTTCGGCTGGGTGTTCTTCCGCGCGAAGGACCTGCCGCACGCGCTCGGCATGATCGGGCACATGGTGCTGCCGGACTTCACCGGGCTCACCGACGTCGTCGAGAGCGCCGTGACCAACCAGCGGCTGCTCATCCTGTTGTGCGCGCTGGCGATCGTGTTCCTGCCCGCGCATCCGGTGACCGGGCCGCTGCTGGAATCGTCGCGGAGCCGCCCGGCCACGGCGCTGCGGATCGGCGTGATGACCGTCGGCCTGGTGTACGCGGCCATCCTGATCGCGACCGGGACGTTCAGCCCGTTCCTCTACTACCAGTTCTGAGGGAGCCCGAGAATGACCAACCTGGCGGCTCAGCCCGGAGTGATCCCGTACGTGGACAACCACGACGGCCCGCGCCGTCTGCTCACGGTCGACATGCGGCCCTTTCCCAGTATGAGGCTGACTTACGTACCGTTCGCGAGCATCGACGGCAGGCAGTACGTGGTCTCGTGGGGGTCGGTCATGTTCGAGATCCCCGCCGACCGGAACGTGCACGTCAGCGTCCACATGCAGACCAACTACGGGGCCGGGTCCAGTGCGACGCCGTTCGCCTCGATCGTCTTGGCGCCGCATCACGAGCCGGTCCGGCTGGCCACCCAGCTCACCAGCCAGGGCGGTTCGATCCTCCCGGTCGGCTAGCTCGGCCTCATGACCGACGGCTGGAAGCGGGATCGCGTCGGTTCGGCGCTGCGCGGCGGGAATCCGACCGTGCTACGGCGCCTGGACGCGGGTTTCGCGGTGATCGGCGATACGCAATTCCTCCCGGGCTATTGCGTCCCGCTCACCGATTCCCCCGGTGTCGGCAGGCTGAGCGATCTACCGCGGCCGCGGCGGCTGGAGTTCCTGTCGGATATGGAGATGCTCGGGGAAGCCGTCGAAAACGTCTGCGCGCGAAGGGATCCGGGCTTCCGCCGGGTGAATCTGGAGATCCTCGGCAATACGGATCCCTTCCTGCACGCGCATGTCTGGCCGCGGTACGACTGGGAACCGGCCGACGTGGTCGGACGGCCGGTCTGGCTGTATCCAGTGGAGAACTGGGCCGCTTCGCTCGGGCCTCAGCACGACTCGCTGCGATCCGAACTGACCGCTGAGATCGACAGGCTGCGGGCCGCGTCGAGTACCAGCTGAGCGAACTCCTTGCCCCGCACCATCGGCAGGTAGTGCCCCGCCTTCGGGACGTTGACCAGCCTGCCGTCGGCACACGCGTCGAGAAAGCGGCGTTCATGGCGCCTGAAGTGGTCGCGTGAGCCGTTGACGAGCCAGGTGGGCCCCGGATAGGCCGCCAGGTCCCCGAGCACGTCGAAGCCCGCGAAGGCCTCGGCGACGTCCGGGATGACCTCGGTCGCAATGCCGCCGCTGATCACCGCTTCGGCGAGTTTCGGCGGCAGGGCGCTTCGGAACTGCCATCGGCCCAGCCGTTCACCCTGGTCCGGCAGCCGCATCAGCAAGCGGTGCGCCAAGCGGAACGGGGTCTCCAGTGCCTTGCCGGGCAGGAAGGTCGAGCCCGCGACGACGAGACCCGCCACGCGCTCCGGGTACCTCGCCGCCGCCGCGATCGCGACGTAGCCACCGAGCGAGTGTCCGACCACCAGCGCGGGCTCGTCGATCGCTTCGGCGACCGCGTCCGCCGCCGCGGCCAAGGTGAACCGCTCACCTCGCCGGGTGCCGTGGCCGGGGAGATCGACCGCTTTCGCGGGATGTCCGAGCAATTGCAGTTGCTCGGACCAGGCGGCACCGCTGAGCCGGATGCCGTGGACGAAGACGACGGGGACCATGGGCTGCCTCCTGATTGCAACGCACCGTTGCGTTGCAAAGTACGCCCGATCGTCGCGCAACGCAACGATGCGTTGTATTCTCCGTCGGTGAGCACTCGGAACGGCCCTCGCAAGGCGGAGGCGATCTTCGCCGCGACTCTCGAACTCCTGGCGGAGCACGGCTACGACAAGCTCGCCATCGAAGCCGTCGCCGCCCGGTCCGGTGTCAACAAGACGACGCTGTACCGCTGGTGGCCGTCGAAGGACGCGCTCCTGGCCGCCGCGTTGCGCAATTCGGGCCTGTTCGCCGTCGACGTCCCGGACACCGGCGGCCTGCGCGGCGATCTTCTCGCCGTGGCAACGCAAATCCATCGCTTGCTGACTTCGGAGCACACCGCGCCGGTCGTCACCGCGACCCTGACCGCGGGCCCCCGGCGCCCGGAACTCGGTGACGTGGCGAGGAGTTTCTTCGCCGACCGCATGGCTCGCGAGGAGCCGATCTTCGAACGCGCCATCTCCAGAGGCGAACTGCGCGCCGGCGTCGATCCGGTCCTGGTGATGGATCTGCTGGCGGGGGCGATCTGGTTCCGCTCACTGCTGCGCGGCGGCGAAACCGGTCCGAAATTCCTCGAAGAAGTCGTCGACACAGTGCTGGGTGGTGCCGCGTGAAAATCACGCTGAAGATCGAATCCGAACGGCTCGAAGATTATCTGGCCGCCGACGCGATCGTCGATCACGATCATCCGCTGATCCGCGAAACGGCTGACAGCCTGTCACCGACCGGCGGCACCGAAGTCGACGTGATTCGTTCGATGTTTCACTTCGTACGCGACGAGATCGCCCATACGGTGGACGCCGCCGATTCCCGCGTCACCCTTATGGCCTCCGAGGTTTTGCGCGAGCGGGTCGGACTCTGCTACGCGAAGGCCCACCTGCTGGCCGCTTTGCTTCGCAGTCAAGGCATCCCGGCCGGGTTCTGTTATCAGCGGATCGGCGTCCTGCACGGGCTCAACGCCGTGTACCTCAGTGGTCCGGACCGGTGGATCCGGCTGGACCCGAGGGGCAACAAGAACGGCGCGGACGCGCACTTTCCTTTCATACGAGCGAGTCAGCCGGAAGACGAACGACTCGCCTGGACGCTGGACCCGGCGAAGGGCGAGATCGACTTCCCCACCGTGTACACCGCACCGTCTTCGGCCGTCGTCGAAACCTTGTCGTCCGCGAAGCCCGGTCCGGCGTGGTACGAAGGAATCCTTCCGCACGCTCCGTGAGTGGTTTTTCCGCGATCCGGCGAAACCTCCGATGCGAAACCGGCATCGCCGAGCGTCACATTCGTTGTTGGTCCCTTTCCCCCGATTTTCTTATTTCGACATTGTCACGATGCGCGTAGAGTAACTCCCCGCACTCGAACAGATACGCACTGCGTTCGTCCGTTCGGGTGCTGATCAAGGAGGTGACCCTCGTGCCCGCGGAAGCCGACCGGCTCCGCCGTACCCCGTTGCAAGAGATCTTCTGGACCAGGACGAGTCTTCTGCTCACCGTACTGGTCGTCGTCGCGGGCCTCAGCCTGTGGATCTCCAGCATGATGGATCCCGGCGCCGGCAAGACACTGCTCACCTCACTGGGCACCGGCACCCTGATCTCCGCGGTGGTCGGCTTCGGCCAGACCCTGATCACCGCCACCGCGTCACAACGCGCGATGGTGACCCCGGTGATCGAGGAAAGCCGACGAGCGCTGGAAGCGCTCAGCGCCGAATACCGTTCGCTCAACAAGGAATTCTTCCCCACCCACGTCTTCGAAGCGACCACCGATCCGGATCCGTTGTTCAACCGGGTCATGACCGAAGACCTCGACGTGGCCAGGCACTACTTCTTCCGCGGGTTCTCCGGCAGGCACGCCGCGGCCCGATTGTTGTTGTCCCGCACCGAAAGGAAGCTCCGCGTGGTCATCGCCGACCCACGCGACGAGGGCGCGATCGGTGGCAGGGCGCGGTATCTCCTGCGCAGCGAAGAAGCGGGCATGGACTACGAGACGATCCGGTCGCGGCTCAACGACGAGATCAGCATCGGCCTGGTCGGGCTGTTCCTGGCCCGCAGCCGGTGCTCACTGGTGGACATCACCGTCGTCGCCGACCCGCCCTTGGACCGGCTCGAAGTGTTCGACGAGAGCGTTTGGGTGACCTTGTACAGCGACATCCGCGGCGCGACCACGTTGTATCCGCGAACGCTGCGGTTCAGCGAAGGATCCTTCCTGTACAACAAGGAACGCTCCGAGTTCCTGCGCGTGTCCCAGTCGCGCTCGGGACGGCACTTCCGCATCTCCACCACGACGACGCGGGCGGATTTCCTCGCCCTGTACGAAAAGATCACCGGCTCTCCCCTGTCCGAAGAGAACTTCCTCGAACTGGAAGGGAAATTCCATGCCTTCCGGAAGGAGTTCACCACACTCGCCGAGTTGAACCCCTGACCTCTCGGCGTCGCAGAGCACTAGATTTGAGGAGCTGAAGTTGCTCACTCGCTTGTCCCCCCTCACCCAGCTCTCCGCGCTGCTCCGGACCACGGACCTGCCGCTGGCGCAGCACTGGCAGATCGTCGACGGGATCTTCCGCGACTGGACGTCGAGACCGGAGTTGCGCGACGACCTCCGGCGGCATCTGGATTCGCTGAGCCCGGACGAGGCGAGCGCGGTACTCGAGCGATCCAGGGAGACCACCACCCATTTCGCCTGGTGCCTGCTCGATTGTCCGACAGATCCTTTTTCGGTCTGGCTCCACGAGTACAAGGCGCCGGAGGACTGGCGTGAGGGGTACGCCGATTCCGTGCACAATCACAGATACCACTTCTGCACCACGATCCTCCGTGGCAACTACGTCCACGAACGTTATTCGACCCTGCGCGACCAGCTTTCCGGATTGATCACATCGGTTCGGTTACGACGTAGCACGCTGTGTCAGACCGGGTCGGTAGGCGTCATGTACGCGGACGAGTTCCATCGGATTCCCGAGGCCACCGAAGGGACTATGACGTTTTTGGTGAAATCACGCCCCGTGAGCGAGTTCAGTCTTTCCTTTGACCCGAAGACCGGGACAGGGCACCGTCACGTTCCGGTTGAGGTCCGATTGGGGGATCTCGCCGGCCGCATCTAACTACACACCGCCGTCGAAGGCGCATACCATTACTCCACCCGTCTCCTGAACGGGATCGGAGAGGTGTATGCGCGCGCGAAAGAGCACGATTCCTTCCCACACCATTGACGCCGTCGAGCAGCACGTCCGGAGACTGTGCTGGCGTTATGCGGACAAACTGCAGTTCCACGGCTGGCACCACGTGAGTTTCGTCCGGGCCAAGGCCGCGGGGTTCGCCGACCACAACGGCGCGGATCGCACCGTCGTCGAAGTGGCGGCGCTGGTGCACGATGTGAACTACATCGTGCTCCGGAACTCCCCCGCGGCCGCCGGACGAGACCTCCGGATGGACATCCTGCGGGAATGCGGGGTCGAGGAGAACGTGGGCCGATGGATCGACGAGATCATCGACGAAGCCGAAATGGCCACCAGAGGCCGCCACATCTCGCTCGAAGCTCAGGCGTTGAGCGACGCCGACACGCTGTTCAAGGCGCTGCCGGTGACGCCCGTCGTCCTCGCCCACCGCTATCTGCGGGAGAACGGGTTGAGCCTCCGCGAACTGGCGCACAAGATCGTCGGCGAACAACGCGACGTCCACGACAGCGGCTATTACTTCTACAACCCGAAAGCGGCGGAGAACTACTCCCGCTGGGCGTTGGCGAATCTCCAGTTGTGGCAGTGCATCAAGGAAGCCGTCGACGATCCGACGGTCGTCGAACTGCTCGACGCGGTGCACGCCGTGGACGCCACGGACTTTGAAGTCGAGCCCGCGGCGTCCTAGGACGTCAGTGAACGTGCCGGCGCCTCCGCCAGTACGCGAAGCAGACTGCTGCCAGCAAGGGGCCCCACAGCAGGAGCGGCACGTAGGTGAGTTCGAAGAACGCGAGTTGCCAGCCGTGCATGGCATTCGCGGGGTAGTCGGCCGGGAGCGGGTCGCCTTGGATGGTGAGCCCGGACATCCCGGTGACGAAGGCGGTGGTCCACAGAACGGTCAGGATCGTGGCGCCGAGTGCGGCGGGCAGGATCGCGGCGAGGGGCCGCACTCGGCGTCCGCCCAGCCACGGGATCCAGCGAGGGACGACCTCGCCCCAGGAGGCGATCAGTCCGATGGCGGTGAACGCCAGCAGTTCCGAGACGACGGACAGGCCGACGATGTACACCGGCCCCGGCAACCACGACGGGAGCTGGCCCGAGCCGTGCGTGGCGTCGTCGCCGATGTGGAAAACGACGGTCATGATCCGCCACACGCCGGAGGGCAGCACGACGAAGGGGATGGCGTAGGCGGCGATCCGGGCCCACCGGGGGACTCCTGGCACGGGGGCGTGCGCGTTGTGCCAGGCGGCGCGCAGTCGCCCGGGCGCGGTGGGGTGGTGGACAGTCATGCGTGCTCCTCGGACCATCGGATGCCGATCACTTGATCGGCATCCCACGATCACAGCCGCCGCTGCCCGTCGGCCTCCCTCGCCGGTTTGAACCCCGTCCGTCGCTTGGGGGAAGGTGTGGCCTAGCGCTGGCCGTAGCCGCGAAGTTTCTCCACGACGTGCTCGATCTCGTCGGGCGGGAGCAGGTTCGGCGTTCCGGCCGCGCGGGCCGTCAGCCATACCTGGCAGACCCACTCGAGCTGTTGCGCCCGGCTGTACGCCGAGCCGAGGCTGTCGCCGAAGGTGGTGGTGCCGTGGTTCGCCAGCAGGCAGCCCCGGCGACCGTCCAGCGCCTCCAGCATGGCTTTGGCGAGTTCTTCGGTGCCGTACGTCGCATAGGGCGCTACGCGGGCTGTCGGACCGATCGCGGCGAGCATGTAGTGGATCGGCGGTACCTCGATCACGAGGGTGGAGACCGCCGTGGCGTGCACGGAATGCGTGTGCACCACCGCGGAGATCGGCTTGCCGTCCGGATCCGCCGCCTGCCGGTACACCGTGAGGTGCATCGGGAGTTCGCTGGTCGGTTTGAGCGTGCCTTCGACGATTTCGCCATCCAGGCCGACCACCGGGATGTCTTCCGGCCGCAGCCCGGCGTAGTCGACCCCGGTCGGGGTCACCGCGACCAGCTCGCCCTGCCTCGCGGAGACGTTGCCGGAGGTGCCGACCACGAGCCCGTCCGTGGTCATCCGGCGGGCGAACTCGCAGACCGCCAGGCGTTCTTTGGCCAGAATCACCGTCACAACCTCCAAAGTCCGCGGGCTGCGGCCAGTGAGGCCTGATAATCGGCATAGCCCTGCTCGTAGAACCCTACGTTCTCGGGCCGGACCTCGACGACGCGCGCGCTCTCCGCCCAGAGTTCCCTGTCGACCGGCTCGCCGAGGGCGTCCGCCGCGACGATCACCGCGCCTCGCGCGCCCACCCCGGGATCGCCGGGGATCACGATGGGCCGTCCGAGAACGTCGGCGAAGATCCGGGTCCATTCGAGCGACCGGACCCCGCCGCCGCACGCGTACAACGTGCCGGTGAGCCCGGCCGCCTCGAAGCATTGCCTTGCCGCGTATGCGATCGACTCGCACAGCGCCCGGACGATGTCCCCACGTTCGCTCTCCAGGCTCAGCCCGGAGAACTGGGCCCTCGCCGAAGCATCGACGAACGGCGCCCGCTCACCGGACGCGGAGAGGAACGGAAGCGCGCGGACCCCGCCCGCGCCGGGCTCGCTCGTGTCGAGCAGCGAGCCGATCTCCTCGACCTCGATTCCGAACAGGCGGCACACCCAGTCGATCCCCGCCGTGCCGACCATCGCCGGCATCGCCCGCAGGAACTCGCCTTCTTCCGGCGTGCAGAGGAACATCCCGGCGGGCTCGCCTTCCGGATCGAACTCCGCCGAGTCCGTCAGGACCTGGCAGGCGAGGGTGGTGCCGGCGGTGAGGATGCCGTCGCCCGGCCGTCGTACACCGGCGCCGATGGCACTCGCGGGCAGGTCGAACGGCCCCGCGGTGACGGGCAGCCCGACCGGAAGGCCGAGCAGCCCGGCACCGCGTTCGTCCAAGCGGAACACGGTCTTCGGCGCCGCCGGCTCCGCGAACAGGTTCCGGCGGTGGGAGAGACCGACGGCCGCGATAGCGGCTTCGTCGTACCGCCGGGTGGCCGGGTCGAGGAACGGCAGCGAAGCGTCCGACGCGTCGACCGTGATCTCGCCGGTCAGCCGCTGGAGTACCGCGTCGACGCAGTAACCCGCGACCGCCGCCCTGTCCAGCGACTCCGGTTCATGGGTGTCCAAAAAGGACATGATGACCGCGGCGCAACCGGGGAACATTCCCGACGCGGTACGGCGGAACACTTCCCTGGTCACTCCGCCTGCCTGCCACTGGGCGAGCAACGAGTTCGCCCGGCCGTCGAGCCAGGAGATCGCCGGGCGCACGGCCTCGCCGGATTCGTCGCGCAGCCACAGCCCGTCGCCCTGACCGGTAAGGGCCAGTGCGGTGACCGGACCGTCGAGCCCGGCGGCGACCTCGCGCACCACCGTCGCCACGGTGCCCAGCACCTGATCGAGATCCTGTTCGACCAGCCCGCCCGGCAGGTGGTGCACCTCGGACGTGGTGCACGCGCTCGCCACGGACATCCCGGCCTTGTCGAAGACGACCGCCTTGGTCAGTGACGTGCCGATGTCGACGCCGATGATCATGGCCGCAGGACCTCGGGGTTCGCCAGATTGGCGAGCGCCTCCCCGCGCGCGTACCGGCCGACTTCGGCGGCGACGATGCTCGCCGCCCGCTCCGCCGTCTGCCTGCTGGCCCCGGCGAGATGCGGCGTCGCGATCACGTTCGGCGCGTCGCGCAACGCCCAGTCCGCGGGCGGGGGCTCGACGTCGTACACGTCGAGCGCTAGCGCGCCGAGCCGTCCCGAGCGCAGGGCTTCCGGCAACGGGGAGTAGTCCAGCAAGCCGCCGCGCGCGGTGTTGACCAGCACGGCGCCTTCCGGCAGCAACGCGAGCTTGGCGGCGTCGATCAGATGCCGGGTCTCCTCGGTGAGCCGGGCGTGCAGGCTCACCACGAAACTGCGGCGCAGCAGGTCGTCCAGTTCGACGAGCTCCGCGCCGTCGGCGCTGATCCTGGCCGGATCGGCGAACGGATCCGAGACCAGTACCTTCGCGCCGAACGCGACGAGCACCTTGGCCACCCGCGCACCGATCGCGCCGTACCCGACCAGGCCGACGGTGGTCCCGTCGAGTTCGAGACCGGTCTGGTCGTAGGCGTAGTAGTCGCCGCGCCAGGTGCCGCCCAGCAGTTCGGCCGAGGACGTCGAGATCCGGCGCATCGCGGCCAGGATCATCCCCACCGCGAATTCGGCGGCGGCACCGGCGTTACGGCCGGGCGCGTACGTCACCGCGACACCCGCTTCGGTGGCCGCCGCGAGATCGACGTTGACCGGGCCGCCCCGGCACACGGACACGAGTTTGAGCCCCGGCGCGGCCGCGAACACCTGCTTGGTGAAAGGCGCCATCTGGGTCACCGCGACCTCGGCTCCCGCCAAGGCCTCGATCACCTGCTCCTCGGTGCCGCTGGCCTCGTGGACGTTCGCGACCGGACCGAACGGCTCCACCGGCCACGGCAGGGTCAGTTCCGAGAATTCGTGCCCGGCGCCGATCTCGGCACGGACGGCGTCGGCCAGCAGGCCGGTGCCGACGAAATGGTCTCCCGCAGCGAGTATCCGCAACTCTGCGTCCTCTCTCCGTGCCCGTGTCGGGCCGCGTTCAGTGAGCTTGCTCGTATTCGGTGATGTGCGCGACCTTGCTCGCGCTGGCCGAGGCCGGGTCGAAACGATGGCCGACCCATTCGGCGACGATCTTCTTCGCCAGCTCCGGACCGATCGCCCGGGCGCCGAAGGTGATCACCTGGCAGTCGTTCGATTTGACCGAACGCTCGGCGGAGTACGAGTCGTGCGCGACCGTGGCCCGGACACCGGGGACCTTGTTCGCCGAGATCGCCATGCCGATCCCGGTCCCGCAGACCAGGACTCCGCGATCCGCCTCGCCCCGTGCGATCGTCTCCGCCGCCGCCAGGCCGAGCAGTGGGTACGCCTTGTCGTCGGACCCGTCCGCCACGCCGAGGTCCGTGACCTCGTCCACCCGGTCGTCGGCGAGGAGCAGGTCACGCAACTGGTCCTTGAGTGCCACCCCGGCGTTGTCCGCCGCCACCACGATCCGCATTCAGTCTTCCTTTCCGAGAGCCTGGCCGACCGCGGTGACGAGCAGCGCGAACGACGTGGCCCCGGGATCGGGGTGCCCTTCGCTCCGCCGCGCCAACCGCGCCGCCCGGCCTTTGACGGGCAGCAGGTCCGCCGTGGCCTCCGCAGCGCTCACCGCGACCTGGGCCGCCTTCTGCCAGGCCTGCGGGACGTCGGCGCCCACCTCGGCCTGTTCGCGCAACGCCAGCCGGAACGGCTCGATGGCGTCGAGCATGGTCTTCTCGCCGGGCTCGGCCTTACCCAGTTCGACGAACGCCTTCACCGCGCCGTCCACCGCGCTCGCGAGCGTTTCCGTGGTGACTTCTTCGGCCGCCAGGCCACGCAGTCCCGCGCCGGTCTCGGCGAGCAGGACGCCGTACAGCGCGCCGGACGCACCTCCCGCCGCGTCGGCGAACGCCGTCCCGGCGGCCAGGAGCGCGGTGGACAGCGAGTCTCCGTCGCGCCGAGCGGCGGACACCGCGGCCCGCATACCCCTGGTCATCCCCAGCCCGTGATCACCGTCGGCCGCGACCGCGTCCAACCGGCCGAGCTCGGCTTCATTGGCCTCGATGTCACGCAGGGCCGCGGTCAACGCGCGATCCACGATGCCCTGGCCCGGCTCGGCCTCCGCCAGCAGAGCGTCCACTGTGGACTCCAGCGGTACCTGCGCCAGCGCGGCACCGGTGCTCCGGTAGCCGGGGGTGTCGCAGGGGGCCGCGTAGAGCTCGGCGAGTTCGTCGTCGAGGACCAGGATCGACAGCGAGACACCCGCCATGTCGAGCGAAGTGACGAACTCGCCGACCTCGGTGTGCGACGGGCTGAGCCCCGCCGCGGCGAGCCGCTCGTGCACCCGGGTGTAGGTCGCGAACATCTCCTCGTATTTGGTGCGGCCCAGCCCGTTCAGCAGGACCACCACGCGTCCGTCGCCGGTGGGCAGTTCCGGGAGGAGACCGTCGACCAATTCGTCGGCCAGCTCCCGTGCGCTCAGCCTGCCGACCGTGCGGACACCGGGCTCGCCGTGGATGCCGAGCCCCAGCTCCATCTCGCTCTCGCCGACGGTGAACAGCGGAGCGGACGCGCCGGGCAGAGTGCAACCGCCGAACGCCACGCCGAAGGTCCGGGTGTTCGCGTTCGCCTTCTCCGCCACCGCGTGCACGGCGGCCAGATCGTCACCGCGTTCGGCGGCGGCGCCCGCGATCTTGAAGACCAGGAAGTCGCCCGCGACACCGCGACGCCTTTCCGGCGCGTCGGCGGGACCACTGGCGATGTCGTCGGTGACCAGGATCGTCCGGCTCTCGATGCCCTCCGCGGCCAGCCTGCGCGCCGCCAGTCCGAAATGCAGCACGTCGCCCTGGTAGTTGCCGTAGCCGAAGAGCACGCCGGCTCCGCTCTCCGCGGCCCGCGCGGTGCGATAGACCTGCTCGGCGCTCGGGCTGGTGAACACGTCGCCCACGACGGCTCCGTCGGCCAGACCGGGACCGACCAGCCCGGCGAACGCGGGATAGTGCCCGCAGCCGCCGCCGATCACCACCGCGACCTTGGGTTCGGTTTCTTCCCGGCGCAGCACGCCATAGGCGCCGGGAACCTTGCGCACCGAACGCCCGTAGGCCGTGACGAACCCGTCCAGCCAATCGCGTTTGAACGTCTCCGCGGCGCCCAGGACCGTCATCGCCCGCTCGCTTCCGCGAATTCACCGGACAGGTACGCGAGCAGCTTGCGGCGGACGTCGTCGTTGTTCTCCGCGACCTCGGCGGCCAGCTCCAGCGCGTCCGGCTTCGGCGGGTACACCGGATTCGGCAACGCGATCACGGTGAGCCCGGCCGCGGCGGCGGCACGGATGCCGTTGCTGGAGTCTTCGACGCCAAGGCATTCCTCACCGGACCGGCCGAGCCTGGCCGCGGCTTCGAGATAGACGTCCGGGCTCGGTTTGCCCCTGGCGACCTCGGCGCTGGAGACGGTCGCGGCGAACTCGCCGGTGAGCCCGTGTTTGGAGAGCACCGCGTCGATCACCCGGCGGGCGGCCGACGACGCCAGCGCGACCGGCACCTTCGCGCTCACCTCGCGGACCATCTCCCCGGCGCCCGGCAGGAGGGGCGCCTCGCCCGCCTCGATCGCGGCGATCATGCCGTCCACGACGGCACGCTCGACCTCGGCCGCGCTTTCCGGGGTGCCGGACCGCTTCGCGAGATACGCGGCCCACTCGGGCGCGCTCATCCCCTGCACGGACGCGGTGTCCTCGGCGGTCCATTCGGTGCGGTGCCGGGCGGCGTACGCCACCCAGTTCTCCTCCCAAAGGTGTTCACTGTCGACGAGGACACCGTCCAGGTCGAACACCACCGCGGCGAGTGCCATCCGGCATCTCCTTTCACATCGATGCTGTTAAGTTAACATCGATATTGTGATCTGGGCAAGCTTCGAGGAGGGATCGCGTGGTCGCACGGTTGTTATTGGCGCGGCACGGCCAGACGGAATGGCATGCCGAGAACCGGTACGCGGGCAGCAGTGACGTCGCGCTGACCGAGGAAGGGTTACGGCAGGCGGACAAGCTCGCCGGGTTCGCCGCCGTGGCCAAGCCGTCTGCCGTGTTCTGCTCGCCGCAGAGCCGGGCACGGCGCACCGCGGAGCCGTCCGCCAAGGCGTTGAGCCTGCCTTTACGGGTGGTCGAGGAGCTGCACGAAGTCCACTTCGGACTGATGGAGGGGCGCACCAGGGCCGAGCTGGCGGAGACGGATCCCGCTGCGGTGGCGAGGTTTCTCGCCGATCCCGTGAGCGGCGCGTTCCCCGGTTCGGAGCCGCCCGCGGACGCGGCTGCCCGCGGCGCCGTCGCCTTGCGCGGGATCGCCGCCGAGGTACCGGGCGAGACCGTGCTGGTCGTCGCGCACAACACCTTGATCAGGCTGACGTTGTGCGCGCTGCTCGGCATCCCGCTCGAGAACTACCGCACCGTGTTCCCGCGGCTGGACAACGCGGCCGTCACGGAGATAGAGATCGACGGCACGCGCACCGGCCTGCTGCGCCTCAATCAACCCGCCCGCACGCGATACTGGACGACATGAGCGATGAGAAGACGGCCGGTGCGAGCGCGCACTCTCGTAACACGCGTCAGCAGCTGATCACCGAACACGTCTTCACAGCCGGCTCCGCGAGCATCGCCGACCTGGTGGAACTCACCGGCGTCAGCACCATGACGGTGCACCGCGACGTCGACGAACTGGCGCGGCGCGGCCTGCTCCGGAAGTACCGGGGCGGCGTGTCGGCGATGCCGTCGACGGTGTTCGAAAGCAACGCCGACTACCGGATGAACGTGCATTCGGAAGAGAAGATGGCCATCGCCGCGCACGCGCTCGCGCGCGTCGAGCCGGGGATGTCGATCCTGCTCGACGACTCGACGAGCGCGCTCGCGCTGGCGAAGATGCTGCACCGCGTCACCCCGCTGACCGTCGCGACGAACTACCTCGGCGCCATCGAACTGCTCAAAGGCGTTCCCGACCTGCGGCTCATCTGTATCGGCGGCGACTACTCCGCGACCCACGACTCGTTCCTCGGCATGCAGAGCCTGGAGGCGATCGAGCGGATCAACGTCGACGCGACCTTCGTTTCGACGTCGGCGATGAACACTCGGATGACGTTCCATCAGGAACCGGAGATCGTGATGCTGAAGCGCGCGATGCTGGCCAGCGCCCGGACGAAGGTGCTGCTGATGGATCACAGCAAGACCGAACGCGCGGCGCTGCACCGGCTGGCGCCGTTGAGCGACTTCGACGTGCTGATCGTCGACGACGGAGTGGAAGAGCACCTGGTCGAGGAGATGCGGAGCCAGGTGGAAGTGGACCTCGCGGAGCTCTGAGGCGCACGCCTGTCGCGACCTGAAGTACGTGACAGCCGGGCGCGCGAGGCTAACACGAAAATCCACCGATGTAACATCTTGAAAGTTAATTTAACACGATCCATGATACGCTGAACACGACGTCATGGAGGCGTGCATGAACCAGGTAACACCGCCGTTATCGCGATCCGGGAGCGGGTTCGCCCGCGTACTGAACCGTTGGGGCCTGCCCGCCCCGCTGTTCCTCGGCTACGCCGGGCTGCTGCTGTTCATGATCGGCGACGGGGTCGAGTCGGGCTTCATCGCGCCGTTCATGGCGGACAACGGCGCGGGCACCGAGATCAAGGCTTCGTACGTGATCACCGTGTACGGCGTCGCCGTGATGCTGGCGTCGTGGTTGTCGGGCGCGCTGTCGGATCTGTGGGGCCCGCGTCGCGTGATGATGATCGGCCTGGCCATCTGGCTGGTGTTCGACGTGCTGTTCCTCGCGGTCGCGGTGTCGGGTGAGAACTACCCGTTGATGCTGGTGTTCTACGGTCTGCGCGGGTTCGGCTATCCGATGTTCGCGTTCGGTTTCCTGGTCTGGATCACCGCGGTGGCGCCGGTCGCCAGGCTCGGCGCGGCGGTGGGCTGGTTCTACTTCGCCTTCACCGGCGGGCTTCCGACGCTGGGCGCGTTGGTCGCGAGCTTCACGAACCCGGTACTGGGCCAGTACGGAACGCTGTGGGTGTCGGTGGCGCTGCTCGCGCTCGGCGGATTGCTCGCGATCTTCGGTGTCCGCCAACGGACCGGGTACACCCGGCTCGCGCCGCCGGACGTGAAACCGGTGCAAAGCCTGGTTTCCAGCGTGTCGATCGCGTGGAAGAAGCCCCGCGTCGGCGTCGGGATGCTCGTCCGCGTCATCAACACCGCGCCCGAATTCGGGATGCTGGTGTTCTTCCCGACGATCTTCATCGAGGAGATCGGGTTCGGGGAGAGCCGCTGGCTCCTCCTGGTCTCGGTCATCTACGGCACGAACATCTTCTTCAACCTGATCTTCGGCGTGCTGAGCGACCGGATCGGCTGGCGCACCACGATCTTCTGGTTCGGCGCGATCGGCTGCGCCGTCTCGATCCTGTTGCTCTACTTCGTCCCGATCGCCATGGGCGCCGAGTACTACTGGCTCGCGCTGCTCGTCGGCGCGCTGTACGGCGCCACGCTCGCCGGGTTCGTGCCGATCTCGGCGCTGCTCCCCTCGCTCGCCCCGGAGAACAAGGGCGGCGCGATGGCCCTGCTGAACCTGGGCGCGGGCGCGGCGGCGTTCGTCGGGCCGGCGATCGTCAGCGTGTTCCTCGGCCCGCTGGGCGCGGCCGGCGTGGTGATCGTCTTCGCCGCGCTGTATCTGGTCGCGGCGGTCATGGTGCGCTACCTGAAGCTGCCCGATGAGACGGCGAAGGCGATCGAAGAGGACAAGAGTCTGCAAGAAGTCGGAGAGAAGGTCGTCACCACGTGAACCAACCCGTCACGATCGGCATCGACGTCGCCACCGCGGGGGTCCGAGCCCTCGCGGTGCGCGGCGGCACTGTCCTCGCTTCGGCCGCCGGGCCGCTGCCCGCGCCGGTCCGCGACGGCCGCGGACACAGCGAGCAGGACGCCCGGTCCTGGTGGCCGGCGGTGAAGTCGGTGCTGGCGAAGGTCACCGGCGAGCTACCGGGCAGGGGCGGCGAGGTCGCCGCGGTGGCCATCGCCGCGACGTCGGGGACGATCGTCGGGGTCGACGCGTCCGGTGCGCCGGTCACCCCCGCGCTGATGTACGACGACAGGCGCGGGGCGGAGCTCAACCGCGAGGCCACCGCGCTCGGCGCGGATCGCTGGCGGCGGCTCGGTTTCGGCGTGTCCGCCACGGCCGCGCTCGGCCGGATCGCCTGGCTGGCCGGGCACGTCCCCGACGTCGCCGGGATCCGCCACACCCCCGATCTGATCGCCGCGGAGCTCACCGGCGGGCCGGTGGCGGCCGACTGGTCGCATGCCTTGAAGAGCGGTTACGACCCGCTCGCCCTCGAATGGCCCGCCGAGGTCTTCGAGGCACTGGGCGTGCCCGCGAGCCTGCTCCCCTCGGTGGTCGCGCCGGCCACCGTGCTGGGCGAGGTGGCCCGTCCGGTCGCCGGACTCCCGGCCGGCTGCCCGGTCGTGTCCGGGATGACCGACGGTTGCGCGGGCCAGCTCGCGGCCGGCGCGGTCGCTCCCGGGAGCTTCGTCGGGATCCTCGGCACGACGTACGTGCTCAAGGGAGTCACCGAAGAACTGGTGCCGGATCCGACGGGGGCGATGTACAGCCACCGTCATCCGGACGGCTGGTGGCTGCCCGGTGGCGCGTCCAACACCGGCGGCGAGGCCGTCGCCGGGCAGGATCGCCTTTCCGAACTCGACGCGGCCGCGGCCGAACTGGGTCCGGCGAAGGTGGTCGCGTATCCGTTGCGGCGCAAGGGCGAACGCTTCCCGTTCGCCAGCCCGGACGCGGAGGGCTTCGTGTCGGGTCAAGCGGACGAGGTGGAGCTGCACCGGGCCAGGCTGGAGGGGGTCGCCTTCCTCGAACGGCTGGCGTTGGACCACCTGCGCCGCCTCGGTGTCACGGTCACCGATCCGCTGCTGGCGGCGGGCGGCGGCAGCAGAAGTCCTTTGTGGACACGGATCAGGGCGACCGCCAGCGGCCTCGGCCTGCGGGTGTCGCCCCAGGCGGAATCGGGTTACGGCGCCGCGCTGCTCGCCGCGGCGGGAGTCCTGCCGGGCGGGCTCACCGAGGCATCCGAGGGGCTCGGCGGGGGAACGCTGGTGGAGCCCGACGAGCGCGAAAGTGCCGCGCTCGCCGAGTCGTACCAGCGATTCTGCGCCGAGCTACACACCAGGGGCTGGATCGACGACGAGTTGTTCGCCGTCGTCCGGCGTTAAAAGATCAGGAAGGGCGTGGGCCGTTGGATTTGGTGGGAGCGGGCTTCGGCGCGGCCTCCGGTTTGGGTGCCTCGGCGGCATCGGGGGCGGGAGCCAGCAGCCGGATGGCCTCCTGGACGGCGACGTCCGTGGCGGAGAGCCGATCGGCGACCTTCGACCGGAGTTCCAGCGCGAGCTTCCGGGCCTGCTGGGCTTCGGCCTGCTGAGTCTTCGCGTCGGTGAGAGCCTCCGCGACCTGCTCCTGCTTCGCGGCGATGTCCTCCGCCGAAGACTTCTCCGACTTGGCGATCTTCTCCGCGGAGATCCGCTCGGCCTCGGCACGTTTGGCCGCCGACACCCGATCGGCTTCCGCGATCTTGTCCGCGGACGCCTTCTCGGCCTCCGCGCGGCGAGCCGCCGAAGCCTCCTCGGCCTTCTTGTCCGCGGCGGCGCGGGCACGGACGCTCTCCACGTCCAGTTCCTTGCGCTTCTGCGCCGCCTCGGAGTTCAGCCGCTCGATCTCCGCCTTGGCGTCGGCGAGCAGCTTTTCCCGCTCGGCCTGCGCGTCCTTGGCCGCCTTCTCGATCGCGCGCTGCGTCTCGTGGGCGTACTTGTCCGCTTCGGCCCGGGTCGACTTGGCGTCGGCTTCCGCGGCGGCCTTGAGGTCGGCGATCTCCTCCTCGGCGAGCTGCATCATCATGCGGACGCGTTCGGCCATCGCGCCGGCACCGGACGGGCTCGAACTCATCCGCACGAGCGCGGCCTTGGTCTCGTCCAGTTCCTTCTGGGCGTGGCCGAGCGCCTTGGTGAGTTCACCGGCGGTCGCCACGGCCTCGTCGCGGCTGCGTGACGTCTGCTTGAGTTCGGTCGCCAGCTCGGCGAGGCGCTCGTCGACCTGACGCTTGTCGTAACCGCGGACAGAGCCCGCGAACGGGGACGATTTCGCTGAGGGCGCCTGAGGCGCCGTCTTCTCAGGAGCGACCATGGCGGCCACCTTAATGAGCTGGCACCCGTCGGGCAGTACCGCCAAACGGCTGCACTCGGCGTACGGCGGACCGATCACATGGCATCCTGCATTGTTGACAGGTCGTAAGCAGCGGAGGCCCGGTTGGACATCTCGGCGATCCTCGAAGACATCCGCGAGCACTGGCACGTCTACGCCACGATGCCCTTCATCGCCGCGCTCATCGGGTACATCACGAAACGCGTCGCCATCGAGATGATGTTCCGGCCGCTGGAGTTCGTCGGGATCAAACCGTTCCTCGGCTGGCAGGGGGTCATCCCGGCCAACTCGCGCCGGATGGCGACCACCGCCGTCGACCTGCTGACCAAGAACCTCGTCGATCCGCAGGAGATCTTCTCCCGGCTCGATCCCGAGGAAATGGTCAAGGAACTCGAAGAGCCGCTTCTCAAGGCCGTCGAGGACGTCACCCGCGAGGTGATGGAGCAGTATCAGCCCAGACTGTGGGAACTGCTGCCGACCCGGGCGCAGCGCATGCTGGTCGATCAGGTCCGCGCGCAGGCGCCGAAGGTCGTCGCGCGGCTGATGCGCGAGGTGTCGACGAATATCGACGAGGTCCTCGACGTCAACGAGATGCTGATCAACTCGATGGTCCGCGACAAATCGCTGACCTGCCGCCTGATCAAGGAGGTCGCGACCCCGGAGCTCCGCTTCATCGCCCGGTCCGGCATCTGGTTCGGCTTCGTCATCGGCCTGATCCAGTTCGTCGCGTGGGCGCTGACGAAACAACCGCTGATCATGCCGATCTTCGGTTTCGTCACCGGGTTCGTCACCGACTGGCTGGCGCTGAAGATGATCTTCTACCCGCGCGAGCCCCGCCGGTTCCTGTTCTTCAGCTGGCAGGGCATGTTTCAGAAACGCCGCCAGGCGGTGGCCAAGGACTACGGCGCGCTGATCGCCGACGAGGTCCTCACCGTGCGGAACGTGATGGAGGCCGTGCTCACCGGGCCCAAATCGGACAAACTGTTCGCGATGATCACCCGCGAGGTACAGCGGACCATCGACGCGCAGGCGAGCATCGCGAAACCGTTGGTGGCGCTGACTGTCGGCGGGGTCCAGTACCAGGAGATGAAGAAGGCCGCGGCGGAAAAGGCGATCGCCTATCTCCCCGAAACGGTGAAACACGTGGAGAGCTACGCCACTGACGCGCTCGACGTCCGCAACACCATCGTCACGAAGATGCAGCAGCTGACCCCGCTCGAGTTCGAGGGGATCCTCCGTCCCGCCTTCCAGCAGGACGAATGGAAGCTGATCGCGGTCGGCGCGGTGATCGGCGGGCTCGTGGGTGAACTTCAGGTCCTGTTACTCCTCCATTGAGGACCGGCGGCTAGGTTGCCCTTCAAGCAAGACGCGGGAGGGGCTCGGAAGTGGACGCCGTCATCGCCGATCTCGGCGAGCACTGGCCGGTGTACGTCAGCATGCCGTTCATCGCCGCGCTGATCGGCTACGTCACCAAACGCGTCGCCATCGAGATGATGTTCAAACCGGTGGAATTCGTCGGCGTCAAGCCGTTCCTCGGCTGGCAAGGGGTACTGCCGGCGAACGCGGAGCGGATGGCGGCCACCGCCACCGAGATGCTGACGAACAACCTCGTCGACCCGAAGGAGATCTTCGCCAGACTCGACCCGGCCCAGGTGGCGAAGGAGATCGAGCAACCGCTCCTGCGGATCGTCGAGGACGTCACCCGCGAGGTGATGGAGCAGTACCAGCCCAGACTCTGGGAAGTACTGCCGAACACCGCCCAGCAACTGCTGCTCAAACGCGTGCAGGCGGAGGCGCCGCGTGCGATCACGAAGATCATGGGCGAGATCTCGGAGAACATCGAGGACGTCCTCGACCTCAAGCACATGGTCGTGACGAACCTGGTGCGCGACAAGGCCTTGCTGAACCGGCTGATCCGCGACATCTCGCGGCCGGAGATGCGGTTCATCGCGCGGTCGGGGATCGTGTTCGGGTTCTCCCTCGGCTGTGTGCAGCTGCTGGTGTGGGCGCTGACGAAGTCGCCGATCGTGCTGCCGCTGTTCGGTATCGGCATCGGCTGGTTCACCGACTGGATCGCGCTGAAGATGATCTTCCTGCCGCGCGAGCCGAAACGGTTCTTCGGCTTCTACACCTGGCAAGGCGTGTTCCAGAAGCGCAAGGACCAGGTCTCCGCCGACTACGGCGACATGATCGCGCGCGAGATCATCACCATCCCGAACCTGCTCGAAGCCGTGCTGAGCGGGCCGAAATCGGACAAGCTGTTCTCGATGATCACCCGCGAGGTGCAGCGGACCATCGACGCGCAGGCGAGTGTCGTGAAGCCGTTCGTCGCGATGGCCGTCGGGAGCAGGCGGTTCCAGGAGATGAAGCAGACGGCGGCCGCGAAGGCCGCGGCGCGGATCCCGGAGACGATCCGCCACGCCGAAAGCTACGCGGTCAACGCGCTCGACGTCCGGAACACCATTGTGGACAGAATGCGGCGGCTGAACCCGCTCGAATTCGAGCAGCTGCTGCGCCCGGCGTTCCGGCAGGACGAGTGGAAACTGATCGCCGTCGGCGCGGTGATCGGCGGCCTTGTCGGTGAACTTCAGGTGCTTCTACTGCTTCACTGAAGGCCAACCGATACGGTTTCCCCCTTCCCTGAGCGAAGCGAGGAGGTCGTGTGGACGCCGTCCTGGACGACCTCGCCCGGCACTGGTGGCTGTACGCCGCGATCCCGTTCGTCGCCGCGCTGATCGGCTACGTCACCAAACGCGTCGCCATCGAGATGATGTTCAAACCGCTCGAGTTCGTCGGGATCAAACCCTTCCTCGGCTGGCAGGGCGTGGTGCCCAAACACGGCGGGCGGATGGCCGCCGTCGCGACCGAGCTGCTGACGTCGAATCTGCTGGACGTCAAGGAGGTCTTCCGCCGGATCGATCCGGCGATCATCACGCGCGAGATCGAGCAGCCACTGCTGCGGGCCGTGGACGAGGTCGCCCGCGAAGTGCTCGAGAAGCACCATCCCAGGCTCTGGGAGGTCATGCCGACGATGGCGCAGGAGCTGCTGATCAAGCAGGTCCAGGCGTCGACGCCGCGGCTGGTGCGCGAGTTCATGGAAGAGATGACCGAGAACCTCGACGAGGTGCTCGACTTCCAGCACATGACCGTGCAGCGGCTCACCAGGGACAAGAAGCTGCTCGTCCGGCTGATCCGCGAGACGTCGCGGCCGGAGATGGCGTTCATCGCGCGCACCGGGATCTACTTCGGCTTCGGACTCGGCGTCGTGCAGGCGTTCGTCTGGGCGCTGACGAAGGAACCGTGGGTGCTGCCGATCTTCGGCGGCAGCATCGGGCTGTTCACCGACTGGCTGGCGATCAAGCTGATCTTCGTGCCGCGTGAGCCGGTGCGGGTCGGGCGGGTGATCCTGCAGGGCAAATTCCAGCGGCGGCGGGCCGAGGTCGCGCATCAGTACGGCGAGATGATCGCGAACGAGATCCTCACCGTGCCGAACCTGCTCGACGCCGTCCTGCGCGGGCCGCGGTCGGATCGGCTGTACGCGCTGGTCGAGCGGCTCGTGGCGCAGGCCGTCGACGAGCAGGCGAGTGTCGCGAAACCGATGGTCGTGATGGCCGTCGGCGGGCAGCGGCTGCAGGAGATCAAGCAGGCGGCCGCGCGGAAGGCGCTGGAACGGCTGCCGCCGACGATCCGGTACGCCGAGGGCTACCTGACCGAGGCGATGGACGTCGCGAAGATCGTCGAACGGCGGATGCTGGGGCTGACGCCGCTGGAGTTCGAGGGGTTGCTGAGGCCCGCGTTCCGGCAGGACGAGTGGAAGCTGATCGCGGTGGGTGGGCTGATCGGCTTCCTGGTCGGTGAGCTGCAGGTCCTGCTGATGCTGCACTGACCTGCGTTTCGCGGGCTAAACGCGATCCCAGGTCTCCAGCCAGCCGGATCGCGTTTAGCCCGCTAAATGCGATCGGGGGTGGGAGGCGCGGGGAGCTCGATGTCCCCAATGCGGCATTGGGGACGCTCAGTGTCTCCAATGCCACATTGGGGACGTCGCTCCCGGAGCGGGCGGATCGCGTTTCGCGGGCTAAACGCGATCCGGGGCGCGGAAGTGAGGCGTTCTCACGTGCGCGAGACACGGGGTGATTACGGTGGAGGGGTGGCGTCCGAACCCCAGCAGCTGCCAGCCGTCCACGAGGCGTGGCTTCCGCGCGAGCACGCGTTGCACCGTCCCCGCCACGGTGGCAGGCAGCTGACCGCGCTGATCAGCGCGCTTCTGTTCTTCACCACCCCCACGCTGCTTTGGGTGTTCGGCGTGCGGCCGGGCGAGATCGAGAACCACAAGCTCGCGAGCTTCCCCGGGCTGGACCGGGGCTGGGGGTTCTTCACCGACATGCCGACCTGGGCGATCGACCAGCTGTCGTTCCGGCCGGGCGCGATCGCCGCCGCCGACGCGATCAGCCGCGGCGTCTTCGGCGAGGGCGCCCCGCTCGACCAGCCGCCACCGCAGCAGCAGGCGGGCCCGATCCCCGCGCCGCCGGCACCGTCGCCGTCCAAGACCGCGCCCACCCAGGGGCCGACGCCGAACGCCGCGTCCGGTTACCGCCGTGTCGTGCAGGGCCGCGACGGCTGGCTTTACTACGGCTACGACGCCGACGCGAAATGTGATCCGTCCCGTCCGCTGCCCGAGACCATCGCCAAGATCAACGAGCTGCGGCGCGCGGTCGAGCAGTCCGGGAGGCGGTTCGAGCTCGTCGTCGCGCCGGACAAGTCGACGATGGTGCCGCAGTTCCTGCCGGACACCTACCCGGGCAAGGACTGCTCGCGGTCGGCCGAGGCGTCCACCTGGCACCGGATGCTCAAGGACGCCCGCGCGATCGACCTGCGGCCCGAACTCCGCGCGTCCGAGGGCCGCGTGCAGCATCCGATCTACCCGCCGAACGACACCCACTGGGCCGACGAGGGCGCCCTGGTGATGACGCGCGCCATCGCGAACGCGATCAAACCGGGGGTCACGCAGACCTGGGTCAGCGTTCCCGTCGGCCAGTACGACACCGTCGCCGATCTGCCGCCGCTGATCAGCAAGCAGGGCACGAAGACGAACACGCTGTACAGCCTCCGCCCGGACGGCGTCGTCGAGCGCGCGGGCGAGCCGAACGGCGACATCGACCGGCCCGTCTACCGCACGGCGAGCCCCTTGATCGGGACCGTGGACGACAAGATCCTGATCTACGGCGACTCGTTCACGAAGGCGTCTTCGCGGTATCTCTCTGGCGCGTTCACGAACCTGACGATGCTGGCGCACTTCACGCAGAAGACGTCGCAGGCCGAGGCCGTCGACGCTTTCGTGAACGCGAACGTCGTGGTCGTCGAGGCCGTGGAGCGCAGTGTGGCCGGCGGTCAGCTCGCCTTCATCGACCCGAATTTCCTCGAACCGCTGAAGAAGGCGCTCGCCGAGAACCCGATCCGCTAGCGCAGGGCCGGCCGCGCGGTCGCCGTCGGCTCGACGCGGACCCGCGACGTACGCACGCGCAGCCACGCGACGAGACGGCAGACCAGGTAGATCACGAACGAGATCGTCGTGACGAACGCGCTCACCGGCTTCCCCGGCGCGAGCGAGAGGATGATCCCGCCGAGCGCGGCGATCTCCGCGAACACGATCGACAGCACGGTCGCCTTCCACGGGCTCGCCGTGACCCGCGCGGCCGCCGCGGCCGGGGTCACCATCAGCGAGACGACCAGCAGCGCGCCGACGATCTGCACGCCGAGCGCGCTCGAGATGCCGACCAGCACCGCGAAGATCAGCGACAGCAGCCGCACCGGCACGCCGCGCGCCGTCGCGACCGCCGGGTCGACCGTGGCGAACAGCAGCGGCCGGTAGATCACCGCGAGCACCACCAGCACGACGACCGACGCGCCGACGAGCAGGTTCAGGTTGGTCGAGTCGATGGTGATGATCTGCCCGACGAGGATGCCGAACTTGTTGGCGCTGCGGCCTTCGTAGAACGACAGCAGCAGGACGCCCATGCCGAGGCCGAAGGCGAGGATCACGCCGATCACGGAGTCGCGTTCGGACTCGCGACCGCCGAGGATCCCGATCAGCAGGGCGGCGATGACCGCGCCCGCGAGGCCGCCGAGTTCGACGCCGACGCCCAGCAGCAGCGCGCCCGCGGCGCCGGTGAAGGCCAGTTCGGCGGTGCCGTGCACGGCGAACGACATCCGCCGCATGACCACCAGCGGGCCGAGCACGCCGGCCACCAGGCCGAGGACGGCGGCCGCGAGCAAAGCCGTCTGCACGAAATCGAGGCCGAGGAGTTCGCCGGTCAGGGCGAAGTCGAACATCTTGTCCACGGTGCTACGAAACCTGTTCGTCGATGTGGTGGGGTTCGTCCTCGCACAACGCGCTCTGCGCCCCGGCGACGTGGATCTGCCCGCCGACCTTGAGCACCTCGATCCGCGTCCCGTACAGCTCGGACAGCGTCTCCGAGTTCATCACCTCGTCCGGTTTGCCGACCCGGAACTGGCCGTTCACCAGATAGAGCACCCTGTCCACATAGGACAGGATCGGGTTGATCTCGTGGGTGACGAACAGGACGGCGGTGTCCGCCGAACGCCGCCGCTCGTCGATCAGCTCGCTGACCGCGCGCTGGTGCGCGAGGTCGAGGGAGAGCAGCGGCTCGTCGCACAGCAGGACTTCGGGGTCGCCGACCAGCGATTGCGCGACGCGGAGCCGCTGCTGCTCGCCGCCGGAAAGCCGCCCGACCGGCTGCTTCGCGTACGCCTGGGCGCCGACGGACTCGATCGCCTTCGCCACCAGCTGACGCCGCTTCGAAATCCCGAAGAGCCCGGTGCCCCACCGGTGCCCGTCCAGGCCGAGGCCGACCAGGTCCACCCCGCGCATCGTCAGGCCCTCGTCGAGGGCGCGCTGCTGCGGGATGTAGCCGATCCGCCGGTTGGT
This sequence comes from Amycolatopsis sp. MJM2582, assembly GCF_000754115.1. NCBI lineage: Bacteria > Bacillati > Actinomycetota > Actinomycetes > Pseudonocardiales > Pseudonocardiaceae > Amycolatopsis > Amycolatopsis sp. MJM2582. The sequence continues at coordinate 1,907,280 of NZ_JPLW01000001.1, read as the reverse complement.
CCCACCGGGGCGCCGCCCCGCGATCTCGACGGTGCCCTCGGGCAGCCCCTGCTGGCCGAGCAGCACCTTGAGCAGGCTGCTCTTCCCGGAGCCGTTGGGCCCGAGGATCGCGAGGAACTCGCCGGGTTCGACGTCGAGGTCGAGCCCGGACCAGAGGGTCCTGGTGCCGAACGCGAGGCTCGCCCCGCGGACACGGACCGCGGGGCGGGCTTCGGCGGGTACGGAGGTCACTACTTCAGTGCTCCGGCCAGCGCGTCCACTTCCTTGGTCATCCATGCAATGTAGTCGGTCACACCCTGCGGGAGCGTTTCGGTGACGTCGACGACCGCGATACCGGCGTTCTTGGCGTCGCCGACGACCTGCTGGGTGACCGGGGTGGTGGTCTGCGCGTTGTTGATCAGGGCCTTGACCTGCTTGCCGGAGATCAGCTGCTTGACCTCGTTGAGCGCGGCGGCGGGCACGTCCTGCTCCGCTTCCACGGCCTCGGCGAAGGCGGGCGGAGTCGCGTCGGTGACCTTCGCGCTGTCGAGCAGGTAGTGCGCGACGGGCTCGGTCGCGACCACCTTGGCGTTCGAGGCGCCCAGGCCCGAGACCTTCTTCAGCAGCTCCTGGGTCTTGCCCTTGAACGCGGTCGCGTTGGCGGTGAAGGCGTCCTTCGAGGCGGGCTGGATCTCGCCGAGCTTCGCGGCGAGCTGGTCGGCGATCTTCTCGACGCCGGGCAGGCTGTACCAGACGTGCTCGTTCTCGTTGCCGGTCGCGGCGATGTCGACGGCGACCAGCTTCTGCGCGCCGGTGGCCTGGTCGGCGAGCTTCGAGAAGAACTCGTCGTAGCCGCCGCCGTTGGACAGCGTCAGCTTCGCGTTCTTCGCGGCGATGGCGTCGCTCGCGGTGGTCTCGTAGGAGTGCGGGTCGGCCGAGGGGTCGTGGATGATCGAGGTGACCTCGACCTTGTCGCCGCCGACGGCGGTCACGACGCTGCCCCAGACGTCGGTCGAGGCGACGACCTTGATCTTCTCGCCACCCGGGTTCGCGGCGGACGCGTTCGGCGAACCGGAGCCCGTCGACGCCTTGTCGCTCGACGCGCAAGCCGTCGCGCCGAGCGCGAGGACGGCCAGGGCCGACACGGCCGCGAAAACACTCTTAGTACGGCGGGAATTCATTTACTGCACTCCTGCGGATGCCCAGGCCAGGTGTCACCGATGCCGGGTAATGGAAACCGTTGTCAGATTCAACTGTACCCCATCCGGATGACGGTGCCCCCCGTCCAGGCGCGAGCTGTACCCAGGGTCACTCTGAATCGAGACCTGCTACACGTCGGGTGATGCTTCTGCAAAACGTTCTGAACCGTTACGGTTTGCGGATGGGCCGTCCTATCCGCACCAGGAGGCAGGCGACACTGGCGTCGTTGGCCGCAGAGCTCGGTGTGTCGAGGACCACCGTCTCCAACGCCTACAACCGACCCGACCAGCTGTCCCCTGAGCTGCGCCGCCGCGTCCTCGAGACCGCGCGCCGCCTCGGCTACCCGGGCCCGGACCCGGTGGCCCGTTCACTGCGGACGCGCAAAGCCGGCGCTGTGGGTCTTTTGCTCACCGAAAACCTCTCCTACGCCTTCCGCGACCCCGCCGCCGTCGGCGTGCTCGAAGGGCTCGCGCTGGCCTGCGAGGACGCGGGCGTCGGCCTGCACCTCGTCCCGGCGAGCCCGGGGCGCGAGGACGTCGCGGCCGTGCACCGCGCCGGCGTCGACGGCTTCGTCGTCTACTCGGTGCCCGACGACGACCCGCATCTGGGCGCCGTGCTGGAGCGCCCGGTGCCGACGGTGATCGTCGACCAGCCGCGCGTGGACGGCGTCGACCGGGTCGGCCCGGACGACGCGGCCGCGGTCACCGCCATGGCCGAGCACCTCATCTCGCTCGGGCACCGGCAGATCGGCGTGCTGTGCATGCGGCTGGCCCGCGAGCGCAACGACGACTTCGTCTCCATCCAGCGGCAGAGCGCCGCCCACTTCCACGTCCAGCGGATCCGGCTGGAGGCGCTGGCCGCCGCGTTCTCCGCGGCCGGGGTCGACTGGGCGACCGTTCCGGTGGTCGAGCGCTTCGACCACACCGTGGACGACGGCGCGTCGGCCGCACGCCAGCTTCTGGACGCGTATCCGCAGGTGACCGCCGTGATCTGCACCTCGGACATCCTCGCCCTCGGCGCGCTGGCCGAGGCGGAGCGCCGTGGGCTGCGGGTGCCGCAGGATCTGACGGTCACCGGCTTCGACGGCATCACCGAGGCCGAGCGTTCCGGGCTCACCACGGTCCACCAGCCGGTGCTCGAAAAGGGGAAGGCGGCGGGCAAGCTGCTGCTCAGCTCCGCCGACCGGGTCGGGCCGAAGGTGATCACGCTGCCGACGGAACTCCGGGTCGGGCGCACGTCCGCGCCGCCGCGGACGGCCGAAGAACGCTGGTTCGGGCCGTGATCTGCGCCCGCACGCGTTGCCGTCGCCCCGCGCGTCGGTTCCAATGAACACGTGACCTCAATCGACGTACTGCTCAAGCGAAACCAGGAGCTGGGTGATGTCACTCCTGGTGACCGCTCGTCTCCGAGGCCATCGCTTCACGTGACGATCCTGACCTGCATGGACGCCCGTATCCGGGTGTTCGAGATCTTCGGCCTGATCCAGGGTGAAGCACACATCCTGCGCAACGCGGGCGGCGTCGTCACCGACGACATGATCCGCTCGCTCGCGCTCAGCCAGCGGAAGCTCGGCACGCGTGAGGTGCTGATCGTGCAGCACACCGACTGCGGCCTGTCCATGGTCACCGAGGACGACTTCAAGGACGAACTCGAAGCCGCCAGCGGGCTGCGCCCGACGTGGTCGGTCGAGGCGTTCCGGGTGGTGGAGGACAGCGTGCGCCGGTCGGTGCAGCGGGTCCGGCGCAGCGACTTCCTGGCGCATACGGACAACGTGCGCGGGTTCGTCTACGACGTGAAGCTGGGCCGCCTGACCGAGGTCGAGTAGGGGTTTTAAGCTGACACAGTGGGCGTCGACGCGGATGTGCTGACCGAATGGTTCGACGAAGTGGGGCGCGACCTGCCCTGGCGTGAGCCGGAATGCTCCGCCTGGGGCGTGCTTGTCAGCGAGATCATGTTGCAGCAGACCCCGGTCGCGCGCGTCCAGCCGATCTGGCTCGAATGGATGGCGCGCTGGCCGGTGCCGTCGGCGCTGGCGGCGTCGTCGCAGGGCGAGGTCGTGCGTGCCTGGGGCAAACTCGGCTACCCGCGGCGCGCGCTGCGGCTGCACGCCGCGGCGGCCGTCATCGCCGCCGAACACGGCGACGTCGTTCCGTCCGATGTGGACACTCTGCTCGCGTTGCCGGGGATCGGCGCGTACACCGCCCGCGCGGTCGCGGCCTTCGCCTACGGCAAGCGGGCGCCGGTGGTGGACACGAACGTCCGGCGCGTGGTCGCCAGGGCGGTGCACGGCGCGGGTGACGCCGGGCCGCCGTCGAACACCCGCGACATGGCCGACGTCGAGGCGCTGCTCCCGCCGGAGGACGCGCCCGCCGCGAAGCTCTCCGCGGCACTGATGGAACTCGGCGCGCTCGTCTGCACCGCGCGCTCGCCGCGCTGCGCGGACTGCCCGATCTACGAAGACTGCGCGTGGCAGCGCGCGGGCAAACCCGCTTACGCCGGGCCCGCGAAGCAGGTCCAGAAGTTCGCCGGCACCGACCGTCAGGTGCGCGGTTTGCTGCTCGACGTCCTGCGCGGCAGCGAAGGACCGGTCGAGAAGGCGCGGCTCGATCTCGTGTGGGACGAATCCGGGCAGCGTGACCGTTGCCTCGACTCCCTGCTCGTCGACGGCCTCCTCGAACAGACCCGGGACGGTCTGTTCGCGCTCCCTGGCGAACACTAACGCATTACGACAAAAGTTGGTCAATGGTTGTCATCGGCGCGATGGCGGGTTAGTTTTCCGGCCAACGCGCATGATGGGAGTTACGCCCGTGGCCGACTTCGACCGACGTACCGCGCTCAAGGGCGGCCTGACGGTAAGCGCCGTCGGGCTACTGGGGACAGCGACGACTTCCGCCGCCGAAGCGGCTTCCGGGGTGGCGGAACCCAAGATCCACGACACGACGGCATGGAACGCCCGCCCGCCGGCCGGGGCGATCGAGGTGCAGAACCACAAACCGACGTACATCGTCGTGCACCACACGGTCGATCCGGGGAACGTCACCGACTACACGCTCGAACACGCCTTCTGGGCGTCGCGTTCGATCCAGAACTTCCATATGGACACCCGTGGCTGGATCGACACCGGCCAGCAGTTCACGAACAGCCGCGGCGGGCACATCACCGAAGGGCGGCACCGCAGCCTGGAGATCCTGCGCGGTGGGACCCGGCACGTGCTGGGCGCGAACGTGGGCAACAACAACAGCACCTGCATCGGCATCGAGAACGAGGGCCTCTACAGCAAAGAGGACGTCACGCCCGCGCTCTGGGACTCGCTGGTGAAGCTGGTGGCGTACATCGCGTCGCAGTACGGGATCTCGCCGGAGTTCATCAAGGGACACCGGGATTTCAACTCGACCGAATGCCCGGGAACGGTGCTGTACAACCGGCTTCCCGAGCTGCGCACCGAGGTCGGCAAGCTGCTGGGCACCGCGTCGCCCAAGGTGGACCTGCCGGAGTGGCCGCTGCTCAAACCCGGCGACTCCGGGCCTCGTGTGCGGACGGCGCAGGAACTCCTGCGGGCACGCGGTTTCGCCGTCCCGGTCGACGGCTTGTTCGGACAGTCCACAAAGGACGCGGTCGCCGCGGTGGCGGCTCGCAACGGGCTGGAACGCGATGCCTGCGGTGCGACGGCGGCGACCGACGAGACCGGGTTCCTCGGCTCCGACGTCTGGCCGCTCATCGTCGGCTCCGGCACCGATCTAAGGGCACTGAAAGCACGACTCGCCGGCTGAACAGCAGGGGCACGAGGATCAACACGGCCGCGCACCACGGGAGCGACGACGTTCCCAGCGGCAGCAGCAGCCCGCCGACGAGGGCTCCCCCGGCGACGGCGCCGTTCCAGGCCGCGATCGTGAGCGACTGGGCGGCGTCGGCCGTGGGTCCCGCGAGCAAGGCGGTGACGGCCTGGAACGCGGTCGGCGCGCCGCCGAATCCCAGGCCCCACAGGCCCGCGGCGGCCAGCACCAGTCCGTGGACGCCGTCGCTGATCCCCAGCAGGAGGATGGCGGCCGCGGTCACGGCGGCGCAGGACACGAGCACCGCGCGCGGACGGCTGTCGAGCGCGGAGCCGACCGCGACCAGGCCACCCACCGTGGCGCAGCCGAACACCAGCAGCGCCGCGCCCGGCATCGGTGCCGCGTCGAGCCCGGCGAGCACCGGCCCGATGTAGGTGTAGGCCACGTTGTGCCCCAACGAGAACAGCGCCACCGTCGCCAGCACGGGACGCATCCCCGGCAGCCGTGACGCCGCCAGCGGCCGGGTGGGCCGCGACGCTTCCGGGGGCACGGCGGGGACCACGGCGGAAACCCAGGCCAGCAGCGGCACGGAGATCAGCGCCATCGCGGCGAACGCCCAGCGCCAGTCGGCGAATTCACCCAGCGCGGTACCCGCGGGCACGCCCAGCGCGAAGCCGATCGGCGTGCCGGCCATCGCGACGGCCAGCGCGCGTCCGGTGAGTCCCGCCGGGGCGAGCCGCATCGCGTAACCCGCGACGAGCGACCACATCACCCCGGTCAGCGCACCGGAAACCACCCGTGTCGCCAGGATCAGCGGATACGACGAGGACACGGCGATCACCAGATTCGTCGCCAGGAAGCCGAAGATCAGCGCCAGGAGCAAGCGTTTGCGCGGCACCCGGAGGGTCGCGCCCGTGAGCGGGATGGCGGTGAGCGCGGTCGTGATCGCGTAGACCGTCACCAGCTGCCCGGTGGCCGACGGCGAGACGCCCAGGTCCTCGGACATGCCCAGCAGCAGTCCGGCGGGGAGCACTTCGGTAAGGCAGCCGAGAAAGACCGTGGTCGTCAGCGCGAGCAGCGCCGGGAGGGGCAGCATGCTCCGACGATCTCTTCTGCCGGGGGACGCGGATAGTCCCTGGCGGGTATGCCTTGCGGTTATCGGCCGGGATAACCCGGCGGCATGACCGGCTGGCAGTGCCGCGCGCCGCGCGGGCGTACGCACGATGACCAGGCATCCTCCCCAGTCAGAGAGAAGGCTCGTTCATGACCGTGCGGATTCGGTGGCAGGAGCCACTGTGCACCGCGTTGCTCGCCACCACGATGCTCGGCGCCTGCCCGGCTTCGGCGGTGGCCAAGCCGGCCCCCGGCAGCGACGGGTACGTGCACGTCTCACCCGACGGCACCGTCCTCGGACCCGATCCTTACTACCCGAAGGACGGCAACGGCGGTTACGACGTCGACCAGTACTCACTCGCGTTGGACTACGCGCCGTACTCGATGTTCTTGAGCGGCAAGGCGACCATCACCGCGACCGCGACGCAGGATTTGGACCGGTTCGACCTCGATCTGCGTGGTCTCACCGTCCGGTCGGTCACCGTCGACGGCGTGGCCGCGGCGTTCCGCCGGGAGGGAGAACACGAGCTGGTGATCACGCCGCGGACCCCGTTGGCCAACGGTGCGCGGTTCACCGTTGTGGTCGGGTACGACGGGCGTCCGGAACCGATCGCCACGGCGCGGGGACGGGTCGGCTGGCTGGCCGCGTACGGCGATTCCGCCGTCGCCACCGGCCAGCCGCGTTCGGCGATGACCTGGTTCCCCGTCAACGGCACCGAAGTCGACAAGGCGACCCTGCGCGTCTCCGTCACCGTCCTGGACGAATTCTCCGTGCTGGGCAACGGTTTCCAGGTCTCCGACGTGCCTGCCGGCTTCGGGCGGCACACCGTCACCTGGTCGGAGGAAACCGCGCTCGCGCCGAGCACGGCGATGCTCGGCATCGGCCGCTGGGAGGTCGAGAGGATCACTCTTCCCGGCGGGCGGACCGCGATCAACGCCTACCACCCGTGCGCCGTGGACAAGCGGAAGATCGGCGGGCGGCTGCCCGAGGTGCTGGAATTCCTCACCGGGAAGTTCGGCGACTACCCGCAGTCGGCGGCGGGTGGGTTGTTCCTCGACCGCTCCCTCGGCTACACGCACGGCGCCCAGACCAGGCCGGTCTACGGCCGCGCCGCCACGATCGCCGATCTGGTGTACGCGAGCGCGTACCAATGGTGGGGAGCCGGGGTGAGCGGCAAGATGTGGCGCGACGCGCTGATGCCCGAGTCCATCGCGCGGTACGCGGTGTGGCTGTGGGACGAGAAGAACGGCGTCGATCCGGATCGCCGCTACCGTGAGATGGTGGCGAAGGTGCGCGACGACGCGGCTTTCTGGGCGCCGAAGCTCACCAATCCGGGCAAGGGCACCGAATTCGCGCCCACGACCAAAGCGGTGCTGATGGTGCACGCGCTGCGCCGTCTCGTCGGTGACGACGCGTTCTTCCAGATCCTGGCTGGTTTTCCGGTGATCAACCCGCAGGGAAACCAGAACTGGCACGACTTCGAGCTCTATGTCTCCGCGATGACGCAGCGCGATCTCGGCGAGTTCACTCACGCCTGGCTGGACGGTACGGTGCGGCCGCCGGACTCGCTCCTCTTTCCCGGGAGCTGAACGACCTCGTGAGTGGTGAGGACGGTTCTAACCGTCCTCACCACTCACGAGGCCCGGCCAGGTATTCCGCGTAAACGGGCGCCGTCCGCGCCTCCGCCCAGTAAGCGTCGACCACCGCGGAGAGCAGCTCCTCCCGCCGTCCCGCCACGAACGTCTCCTTGTTCCAAGCGAGAACATGCCTGCGCGGCAACACATCCCCGCGCAGCGGCCGTGTCACGACGCCGTGGTCGCCCGGATCGCAGATCGGCTGGGAAAGCCCGATCGCGCCCGCCTTCACCACCAGTAGCGCCACCTGCTGCGAAGTCACCTGATGGGTGAACGACGGCGTGAAACCATGCCGCGCGCAGGTGTCGGCGAAGTACTTGGTGAACGTGGCCGCCGACGAATCGGACACCATCACCCACGATTCGTCCCGCAGGTCGCACAGGTCGACGACCTTCCGCCGCGCCAACGGATGGAAGGCGGGCAGCAGGACGAAGGTCGGCTCGGTCACCACCACCGCGGTGTCCACGTTCGCGGGGATTTCGAGCTCGTAGCCCGGATAGTCCTTGACCAGTGCCAATTCCGCGCGCCGCTGGGCCAGCAGCGGCAACAGCCGCTCGGGATGGTCGTCGTGCACGACCTGCACCTCGGAGACCTCCGGCCACAACCGGGTCACCAGCGACGGAAGACACGCCACCAGCGCGCTCGCCACCGCGGCCACCCGGACCACGGCGGGCGGACCGCTGGGGCAGACGCGCTGCTCGATGTCTTCGAGCAGTTTGTCCAGCTGTGGCAGCAAAGCGGCGGTGCGGCGCAACAGCAGCTCCCCCATCGGAGTCGGTGTCACGCCGCCTTCGCTCCGGTCGAACAGCTGGTACCCCAGCATGTTCTCCAGCCGTTTGAGTTGCGCGGAAACCGCGGGCTGGGTAACGCCCAGCGCGATCGCGGCACGGGAAAGGCTGCCCGTGTCCGCGATCGCCCGGATCACCCGCAGGTGGTGGACATCCAGCTGTACGACGTCGAACTCCTTTGTCACGAACGGGTTTTCGACCCGCCGGAAGAAGTCTTGGCCGCGGGAACCGCCGCGGCCGTGGTCCGTCTGCCGAGAAGAACATACAGCAGAAAAGCCGCGAAAACGGAGTTCACCGTGGGGATTCCCCACGGCAGCCAGATCCCCACCGCCGCACCGGCCGCCCAGCAGATCAGCGCGGCGGGCACCCAGGACGGGCAGGTGGGCGGCAGTTCCCCCGACGCGCGGGTGGCGTCCAGCTCCGGTTTCCAGCGCCGGACCACGTAGTACTCGGCGATCACCACCCCCGCCACCGGCGGTGTGAGCACGCCGACCCAGGTCAGGAAGGTGGTGAAGTGATCGAGGATGCCGATCGCGGAGAGCACCGTGCCGAGGCCGCCGAGCAGCAGGGTCGCGGTGGTGCGGTCCAGCCGCCGGGACAGCAGCACCTGCACGGCGTTCACCAGCCCGAGCGAGGACGAGTAGAGGTTCCAGTCGTTGATCTTCAGGATCGCGGTGACCAGGATCAGCGTGCCGAGCACCCCGGACGACGAGGTGATGATCCCGACCACGTCGGCGCTTTTCGCCGCGTGCGCGAGCAGCACCCCGATCAGGCCGATCAGGTACTGGCCGAGGGTGACGCTGACCAGCGTCTGCTTCACCACGTCGGACGCGGTCCGGTTGAACCGGGTCATGTCCGGCGTCATGATCGCGCCCATGATGAAGGCGCCCGCCACCAGCGTGGTGCCCTGTGCCAGCGACATCGACGGCCCCGGCGGCGGTCCGGCCATCAACGCGGGCAGCGAATGGTCGCCGAGCGCCGAGATGATCGAAAACCCGGCCAGTGCCAGGAAAGCGGGCACCGTCAGATACGCCGTCCAGGCCATCGCGTGGAAGCCGAACACGACGATCGCGGTGACCAGCGCGCCGCCCGCGAGCGCCCACACCCACACCGGCGGACCGCCCATCAACGCGTGAAGACCGTGGGCGAAGACGTCGTTCTGCACCCCGAACCAGCCGGCCAGGCTCACCGTCATCAGGAGCCCGACCAGCGACGATCCGCCGGTGCCGAACCCGGCCCAGCGCGCGAGCACCGACGTCGAAAGCCCTTCCCGCGTGCCGGCGACCCCCATCAGGATGGTGATGATCTCCAGCAGTACGGAGCCGATCGTGATGGCGAGGACCGCGTCCCAGAACGTCATCCCGAACCCCAGTACCGCGCCGAGCAGGAACTGATGAAACGAGGAAACCTGCCCGAACCGTTGCAGCGCGACGGAAACCCAGGAGTAGCGGTGTTCGGCGGGCACCCGGCGCAGGGAGAAGTCGTCGTGTTCCACGCTCACTCCACGCGTTCCGGGACGGCTTGTTCGAGGACGACGAAACCCTGGCCCGGCAACGGCCGCCACGAGAGTTCGCCGCGGTAGAGCCGTTCGAGGAAGCCGACCCGCTGGTGATAGGCGAACACGGAGCTTTCGACGCCGGCCACGGCGACGGTGCCGACGAACATCGGCAACTCGGCGAGGAAGTACCGGACGGCGCTGCGCAGCTGGTCACGCGTGGGGTGTTCACCTTCGGGCAGGCGCCGGTCCAGCACCCAGCCCGTGGCGCCGAGGCACTGCTCGGCGAACTCCGGATCGGTGGCGAACCGTTGGTGTGCCTCGGAAAGCAGGCCGAGATACGCGCTGTCGGCCTCCAACGCCGCGGCGTCCAGTATCAAGGTGTGCGGATCCGCGGGGCAGACCTGCTGCAGCGCGCGGACGATCTTGTTGCGCGTGTAATTGCCCTGCCGCTGCGCCTTTTGCGCGGCGCGGACCGGGTCGTAACCGAGTGCTTCGAGGGTGAACGCGGACGGGCCGTCCGGGACGAAGAAATGGAATCCCCGAAAGGCCGACATGGCCCAGCGGGCGAGATCGGCGATACGTTCCACCGTGAAATGGCTGTTGAACGGGCTGACGCCGAGACAAACGTGCTCGGCCCGCGCCAGCGGATCGGCGCAATACTCCGTGAGTGGCAGTGGTCGCGGCAAGACGGCTCCTGATTCGCGTGATCTGCGGGGCGTCGACCGAACGTAGCCACGGCACGGCGGTGCAGGTATTGCCGGATAATGTTGTCACCGGGTTATGAGAAACCGGCTGTCTCTACTTTCGGGGGTGCCGGGCGCGAACCGGTCGCGGTATACGAAGTCATGGAGATTCAGGTTCGGCATCTTCGCGTGATCTGTGAGATCGCCGCCGCCGGCAGTCTCAATCGTGCCGCGGCCGGGCTGGGACTCGGGCAACCCGCGCTCAGCCACCAGTTGCGCCGGATCGAGCGGATGGTCGGCGGCCCGCTGTTCCACCGCGACCAGCACGGGGTGCGGCCCACCGAACTCGGTGCCCTGATCCTGCGGCGGGCGCGGGCGATCGTGCTCACCTTCGACGAACTGGAGCACGACTTCCACCGGCAGGAACCCGAGACAAGCCAATCGATCCGGATCGGCTGGAACGACAGCGCCATCACGGGTTCCCTGCTCGGCGGCCTGCGCGATCTGCGTCCGGGCGAACCGTTCCGCACGCGCGCCGACACTTCGCGCACGCGGCTGCTCGCGCAGGTCGCGAACCGGGGCATCGACCTGGCGCTGATCATGATCTGCGGCCGTCGCGGTCTCCCCGTGCCGCCGGAGGTGCGGACGCTGACGCTGGTCGAGGAGCCGTCTTTCGTCGCCATCCCCGCGGAACATCCGCTCGCCGGCGAAGAGGAGATCGAGCTCGCCGAACTCGCCGGGGAGGACTGGATCGTGTCGAGCGGCGGCGACGGCTGCCGGGTGGTGTTCCGCGAAATGTGTCTCGCGCACGGTTTCGATCCGCGGATCACCCACGACGTCGACATCGACACCGCACGGGAAGACCTGGTCAGCGGCGGGTACGGGGTCGGGCTGGTCCAGCCGACCCGGCCACCGGCGGACGGGCTGGCCATCCGGCCGCTGGCGGGCGCGCCGATGTGCGTGCGGCATGTGCTGGCGTGGCGGGAAGACGGTCCGTGCGCGCACGGGGTCCCGGAACTCGCCACCGAGGCGAGGGCGGGCTATTGGCGGCTCGCCGAACGGACGGCGTCGTATCGCTCCTGGTTGCACCGCCACGGAAGGGTGGCCGCCGGATAACCCCTCGGCATGCCGAGGCGGCACTAGAGCGTGTCCCGCGAGGCGGCCGACGATGTGGATCGTCAATCACGGTCGCCGAAAGAAGGGGCACCATGCTGCCGTTGATCACCCGTACGGAACTGCTTTCCCGGATGGAGTCCGGTTCGGTGGTCGTGGTCGACACGATGCCGGTCGCCTATTTCGACAAGGAACATCTGCCGGAAGCACGCAACATTCCGGGTTTCCCGTACGAACGAGCCGCCGAATTCACCGACCGGCTGGCACCCGTGGTGCTTCCGGACAAGGCCGCCGCGATCGTCGTCTATTGCGCGAACACGCCGTGCCGCAACAGCGAATTCGTCGGACGGCGGCTGCTGGAACTCGGATACACGAACGTCCGCAAGTACCGCGAAGGCATCGAAGACTGGGTCGCGAACGATCTTCCGACCTGGTCTTCGTCCTGAAAGGAGATCGTCTTGTCCAAGGTCAAACGATTCGTCTGCGTGCTGGCCGGTGCGCTGGCACTCGTCACCGGATTCGGCGGCGGCGTGGCTTCGGCCGCACCGAAGGCCGAGAACGTGATGACGGTGACTTCGGCCAACTACGCCGAAGTCATGAACATCTCGAAGCAGAAGCTGGTCATCATGGACTTCGGCGCGACCTGGTGCCCGCCGTGCCGCCAGATGAAACCGGTGATCGAGCGGCTCGCCGGTGAATACGGCGGGCGGTTCCTGCTGGGCGAGGTCGACGTCGACCAGAGCCGTGACCTGTCCACCCGGTACAACATCCGCTACCTCCCGACGCTGGTCGGCGTCCGCAACGCCGCCGAGCTGCCGTCGTCGCGGAACATCGGTTACCCGGGCGAAGCGCGGTTGCGCGCCTGGATCGACGCTCAGCTCGCGAAGGGCTGACCGATGACGTCGGAGAGAAACGCTTCGACGGCACCGAGGTAGGTCTCCGGCGCTTCGTCGTGCACCACGTGCCCGGCGCCTTGGACGACGATGTGCCGTCCGAGGCCGCCGGGCACGCGGGCGGCCAGTTCGGCCTGCTGGCCGTGCGGCATCGCGGTGCGTTCGCCCTCGATCGCGAGCAGCGGACACTTGACGCGTTCGACGAACTCCCAGAAATCACGCCGTCCCCACTCGGCCGCGATCTCGTACAGGTCCGTGAGCGACGCGATCAGGTGATAGCCGTCTTCGCGTTCCTCGACGCATTCGATGAAGTAGTCGCCGGTGTCGCCGAAGAACTCGCGCACGTGGGCCAGCGACCGGAACGGGACCGGCCACGACTCGAAGTACCCGCGCCAGGTGTCCACGGTCCGGCCGCGCTGATCCGGCGCGAAGTCCTCGCAGACCACGGCTCGGACGAGTTCGGGATGCCGGGCCGCGGTGACCCACGCGTGCAGGCCGCCCATCGAGTGTCCGATCAGGATCGCCGGTTCGTCGAAGGCCCGCAGCACCTCGGCGACGTCGTCGGCGAACCGTTCGGTGCGCCAGGGCCCGCCGCGCGGCCCGCGTCCGTGGCCGCGCGCGTCGAGGCCGTGGACACGCCCGTACGGTTCGAGCCTTCGCGCGACCCGCCACCACGTCGTCGCCCTGCCCATCAGCCCGTGCAGCAGGACGATCGGCGGCCCTTCACCGCCGAAAGTGACCAACCCGTCGCGCTGAATCACCACTAAGCTCCCCTCCATGCGCAGCCGTGTCCCCGCCGCCGGTCTGGTCCTGGGGGTCGTCTGCGCCCTGATTATCGGCTGCAGTGCCGACCCTCCTCCGGCCACGCCCCCTCCTCCGCCGCCGATGAACCCGGCGCCGGGCGCTTCGGGCGCGGGCGACCCGTACTACCCGATGGACGGAAACGGCGGCTACGACGCGACCGAATACCAGGTCGGGATCACTTACGACCCAGCGAAAGGGCGTCTCGACGGCGACACCACGGTGATCGCGAAAGCGACCCAAGACCTCAATCGGTACAACTTGGACTTACGCGGCTTGACGGTCCAATCCGTTGAAGTGGACGGGAAACCGGCGAAGTTCGCGCGCGAGGGCGAATTCGAACTGGTGGTGACGCCCGCCGAGCCGATCCGGAACGGGACCTCCTTCCGCACGAAGGTCCTCTACGGCGGCGACCCGTCGGCGACGCCCAAGGCGGGCGGCAGCGAGAACGGCTGGCAGAAGTCGAAGGACGGCGGCGCGTTCATCGTCGGCGAGCCGCATTCGGCGTCGTTCTGGTATCCCGTCAACGAAACCCCGCGCGACAAGGCGATGTTCACCCTCAACGCCCGCGTGCCGGACGGCTGGACCGTCATCTCGAACGGACGCGAGATCCAGAAGACCGCGGCGAACGGCTGGACGACGACGTCCTGGCAGGAACGCACCCCCGTGGCGGCGTACCTGACCACGGTGGCGATCGACAAGTTCACCGTCGACCGGATGGCGCTCCCGGACGGGACGCCGGTGGTCAACGCGTACGCGCCGGGCGCCGAGGACCGGCGCGACACGGGCAGGCGGCTGCCGGAGATCATCGGCTTCCTGAGCTCGAAGTTCGGGCCGTACCCGGTGGACGCGGCGGGCGGCATCTATCTCGACGAGGACATCCACTTCTCGCTGGAGACCCAGACCAGGCCGACCTACGCGAAATGGGCCGACCTGATCACCGTGGTGCACGAAACCGCACACCAGTGGTTCGGCGATTCGGTGACGCTGGATTCGTGGTCGGACATCTGCCTCAACGAATGTCTCGCGTCGTACGCGCAATGGCTGTGGCAGGAGTCGCGGGACAACGAGGACCTGGACGTCCGTTATCGCGCCGCGCTGGAGATCATGCGGGGCAGCACCGATTTCTGGAAGCCGAAGCTGGTCGGCATGGGGGCCGGCCAGGAATTCCGCGGCGTCTACGACAAGGGGATCCTGGCCGTCCACGCGCTGCGGCGGAAGATCGGCGAAGGCGCTTTCGCGCGACTGCTGAAGGAATGGCCGGCGGCGCACCGGAACGCCAACGCGAGCTGGGCGGATTTCGAGGCGTTCACGATCAAGCTTTCGGAGCAGGACCTGCGGCCGTTCTTCGACGCGTGGTTCCACGGGACGACGATCCCGCCGGACGCCGAACTCCTCCCAGGCACCCTGCGCGGCTGACGCCACCCCACCCCCGCATTTAGTCCTCTAAATGCGGGTCGTGCGGGGCACCCCGCCCACGCGTTTAGTCCTCTGAATGCGGGGCCGGGTAGTCCGGCAGGTCGATGCCGTTCACGACGTCCCGCATCTTCCGCGAGGCCAGGGCGGCGAACGGTTTCAGCCGCATGACCCGCATCGCCAGGTACCGCATCCGCAACCCCGTCCGCGACTTCGCGAAGATCGACTCCGCGTTCTCCCGCCCCAGCTCCTGGGTCTTCTCGACGAACTCGCGCATGACGGCTTCGTAGCGCTTCAGCCCGGTGTCGAGACCGGCGGCGAGTTCCCCGGCGAGCACGTACGCGCCGACGAACGCCAGGCTCGTGCCCTGCCCGGACAGCGGCGAGGGGCAGAAAGCGGCGTCGCCCAGCAGTCCGACGCGGCCGCGCGACCAGGAGTCCATGACCACCTGGGCGCACGAGTCGAAGTAGAAGTCGGGTGCCTCGTCCATCCGGTCCAGCAGCCAGGGCGCTTCCCACTCCATCCCGGCGGCGAACCGGCGGACCAGCGCCTTCTGCGCCTCGACGTCGCGATAGTCGTAGTCGATTTCCGGCGACGCGAACCCGAAGTACGCCATCGCCTCGTCGCCGTCGCGGACGCCGCGGATCCCGGCGGCCCGGCCGACGTCGTCGTAGCCGACGGCCCAGTTCCGCAGGCCGAGCCGGTTCGGCACGGTGAAGAACGCCAGGTAGGAGCCCAGATGCCGGATGAACCGGGATTCCTCGCCGAAGGCCAGCGCCCGCACGCCCGAATGCAGCCCGTCCGCCCCGATGACCAGGTCGAACGTCGCCCTCGAACCACTCGCGAAGGTGACGTCGACGCCGTCGGCCCGCTCGTCCAGCGCGGTGATCCGGTCGCCGAAGACGTACTCCGTCCGCTCCCTGGTCGCTTCGTAGAGCACTTCGGTCAGGTCGCCGCGGAGGATCTCGATCTCCGCGACGACACCGTCGCCGTCGAAGTCGTCGGCGCGGATGGTGGCCTTCGTGCGGTTCTTCCGGTCGACGAGCGTCTCGCCCTTCGTGTCCGTGCAGGCCGCGCGGATACGTTCGTCGAGCCCCATCCGGCGGGCGACCTCCTTGGCCGTTCCGCGCAGGTCGACGGCCTGGCCGCCGGGACGCAACGACGGCGCGCGCTCCACGACGGTCACCTGGAAGCCGTACCGGGTCAGCCAGAAGGCCAAGGCCGGTCCGGCGACGCTCGCTCCGGAGATGAGGATCTTGGTGTCAGCCATCGCCTGGAAGGTCCCACGCATCACATCGCGGCGCAAAACGATTTCGTCGTAGGGTGGCGGCATGGCTGTCGTGAAGATCAACGCGATCGAGGTACCCGAAGGCGCAGGCCCCGAGCTGGAGAAGCGGTTCGCCGCGCGACTGCACGCCGTCGACAACCAGCCCGGTTTCCTCGGCTTCGAGCTGCTCCGCCCGGTCTCCGGCGAGTCGCGCTACTTCGTCTACACCAAGTGGGAGTCCGAAGAGGCGTACCAGGCGTGGGCGTCCGGCCCGGCGCGTGAGGCGCACGCGGGCGAGCGCGCGAAGCCGGTTTCCACGGGTGCGAACCTGCTGGAATTCGAGGTCGTCCAGGCTTCGAAGCCGGGTGAGTGAACTCGAACGAGCCGCGGAACTGATCGACGGCGCCGGCGCGCTGCTCGTCTGCGCCGGTGCCGGGATGGGCGTCGACTCCGGCCTGCCCGATTTCCGGGGTGACGAAGGGTTCTGGAAGGCGTATCCGCCGTACGAGCGGCTGGGCATCAGCTTCGTCGAACTCGCCGACCCACGGCATTTCGCCGAGGATCCCGAGCTGGCCTGGGGTTTCTACGGCCACCGGCTCGCGCTGTACCGCGCCACCGTCCCGCACGACGGGTTCCGTCTCCTGTCGTCCTGGGGAGCGCGCAAACCGGGCGGCACCCGCGCGTTCACGTCCAATGTGGACGGACAGTTCCAGAAGGCGGGCTATCCGCACGTCGCCGAGGCGCACGGCTCCATCCATCACCTGCAGTGCCTCGAAAGGTGCACCAAGGAGATCTGGTCAGCGGACGACGTCGAGGTCCCGATCGACGAAGACACCATGCGCGCGCGGACCCCGCTGCCGTCCTGCCCGCGCTGCGGCGGTCTCGCCCGGCCCAACATCCTGATGTTCGGCGACTACGACTGGCTCGGGCAGCGCAGCCAGGCCCAGCTCGACGAGCTGAACGCGTGGCGCCGCGCGCATCGCGACCTCGTGGTGGTGGAACTCGGCGCCGGACAGGCCGTGCCGACGGTGCGGCGGTACTCGGAGCTGGCCAGCGCCGCGACCGGCGCCCTGGTGCGGATCAACCCGCGTGAACCCGGGATCCGGCACGGCCGCGGTGTCTCCCTCGCGACCAACGGCCTGGAAACCCTCGAAGCGCTGGACGCCCTGCTCAGCTAGGCCGGATCCACAGGTCGCGGTCGCCCTTCAGCACCACACGCCCGTCGTCGAGGGTCATCGCGGCGATCAGCCGTCCGGCCGGGCAGCCGAGCTCACCCCGCTGCCAGCCTCCCTGCCCGACCCACACCACCGAGCACGACCGATTCGACGTCTTGCCCCGGTTCCACTCGACGCGATCCCCGAACAGCACGGGCTCACCCGCCTTGCCGACGGTCCCGCCGAGGATCCGGCCATCGCCGAGCGAAGCGAGTTCCCAGGCACCGGGCTCGCCGGTCAGGACCAGCGCGCCGGCCGCGGAACCTCCGGCCAGCAGCCATTTCCCGCCCGCCCGCAGCGCGGTGGAGAACCAGACGTCGCTCGCCCGCACCAGCACCTGCGAGACCGTCCAGGTGGCGCCGGCGTCACCGGATGCCCACACCCGGACGTCCCCGCCGAGGGCCGCGGTCACGAGCACCCGGTCGCCGTCGGCGGCGATCGCCGTCGGCGCCCAGTGACCCGGTCTGTCCTGCGGCAACACGATCTCCCGGGTGCCTCCGTCCCCGGACACCCACGCGATCGGGTCCGACCGGCTTTCCCCGGGGAACTCCCGGAAGCCGACGCCGATCACGGTCCGGCCCGCGCGGGTCAGCGCCACCCCGGTCCGGTCGGACCCTGGCCGGAACAGCCGCTGGATCTCGGCGACCGGATCCTGGACACCGAAGGCGTCCGCCTCGCCGGGCCGGGCGGCGAAGCCCAGCGCGCTCTTCGCCTCACTCGGCGGCAACTGCCCCGGGACACAGGCCGCGAGCAGCGACAGCGCGAGCACTCCCCAGAGCTTCCTCATGGGCGGGAAGCCTGCCAGCGGAAGGTCACTTTCCGGGCAGGACGATTTCCGCGTAGACGGCGTCGTGATCGCTGCCGGGCGTCTCCAGCACCTTGAAGTCCGCGATGGCCGTCCGTTTGTCCGCCAGCACATGGTCGATGGCCACCGGCGGCGCGATCCCGTTCGTCCAGGTCCCTTCCAACGCCTTCCCCAGTTCGTCGGCGGCGTCCACGTATCCCCTGGTCAGCAGCTCGCGGAAGAGCGCGTGGTCGAGGCTCGCGTTGAAGTCGCCCGCCAGGATCCGGATGTCGTGCTCGGCGTCGGCGTACGGCAGGTCCTTGGCCTCGGCGACCCACTCGTACCGGTCCCACATCGGTGCCGACGGATGGACCGCGACGACCTCGACGCGGACGCCCTCCCCGAGATCCACGCTCGCGCTGGGCTGTTTGTGATCCGAGTCGCCGCTCAGCTTCAGCGGCGTGAGCGGGTACTTCGACACCAGCCCGGAGCCGAACGCCCACTCGGCCGGATGCAGCACGTGGTACGGCAGGACCTGGAACAACCCGGCCCGGTCCAGCGCGGTGATCGCCTCGGGGGTCAGCTCGGTCAGGCTCAGGACGTCGACCTGGTGTTCCTTCACGTAGCCGACGATCCTGGCGGGATCCGCCTGGCCGCCGAGCATGTTCGACGCCAGCACGCGGACATGCTTGCCGTCGAGCACCTTCTGCTCGTTCGCGAAGGCGCGCGGCAGGACCATGGACGCGATCGTGCAGGTCAGCACCAGTGCGACGACCGCGGTCCACCAGCGGCGCAGCACCAGCGCGAGAACGCCGAGGACGAGCGTCGCGATCCCGGCGTACGGGGTCAGCGCGAGCGCGGCGATCGTGTACGTGTTGCCGTCGTAGCCGACCAGCCGCAGCCCGGTCAGCACCGCGAACGGCACGACCGCCGCGATGAGGAGCCCGCTGACCAGCTTCCGTCCGGTGCCGGGACGGGCCGCCGGGCGAACCGGACGTTCTTCGATCACCATGCCGTCGAGTATGCCGATCGAGCGCGCCGGGGCGGCGGTCTCCACAACACCTTCACAACCTCCTCACACGGCGTCTACCAGCGCTTATCAGTTCCTGACAGCCGCTGCCAGCGCGCTGTGCGCGGTCTGCCAGGCCCGGGGTGCACCTTTGTCCGCGGGGCGAGATCCACAGGAGGAAAGCGATGACTCACGCGATCAGGGCCGAGGGCCTGGTCAAACACTATGGGGAGACGAAGGCGCTCGACGGGGTCGATCTGGAGGTCCCGGCGGGCAAGGTGGTCGGGGTGCTGGGGCCGAACGGCGCGGGGAAGACGACCGCCGTCCGGATCCTGGCCACCTTGATCCGGCCGGACCGCGGCCACGCGAGCGTCTTCGGGTACGACGTCGTCAAGAGCCCGATGGCGGTCCGGAGCATGATCGGGCTGACCGGGCAGTACGCGTCGGTCGACGAGGACCTTTCCGGTACGGAGAACCTCGTCCTGATCGGCAGGCTGCTGGAGTTCTCGAGGGCGGACGCGAAGAAGCGCGCGGCCGAGCTGCTGGAGCGGTTCGAGCTGACCGACGCCGCCGGCCGCGCGATCAAGACCTACTCGGGCGGGATGCGGCGGCGGCTCGACCTCGCCGCGAGCCTGGTCGGCCGTCCCAAGGTGCTGTACCTGGACGAGCCGACCACCGGGCTCGACCCGCACGCCCGCAACGAGGTCTGGGCCGTGGTCCGGACGCTGGTCGCCGACGGCACGACGGTGCTGCTCACCACGCAGTACCTGGAGGAGGCCGACCAGCTGGCCGACACGATCACCGTGTTCGACCACGGGCACGTCGTGGCGAACGGACGGGCCGACGAGCTCAAGCGGCGGACCGGCGGCCAGACGCTGCAGGTTCGGCCGTCCGCGCTCGCCGACCTGGACGCCGTCGAGCGCATCCTGGCCGGGCTCACCGGGGTCCGGCCGAACCGGGACGACGACACCGGGCTGCTCACCGCGCCCGTCGCCGATCCCGTCCTGCTGTCCACTCTGGTCCGCAAGCTGGACGAAGCCGGGATCACCGCGGACGAGCTGGCGCTGCGGCTGCCCAGCCTCGACGAGGTGTTCCTCGCGCTGACCGGCAAGAAGACCGACGAGTCCACAAAGGACGCTACTCCGGAAGGGAGCCTGGTATGACGACCATCGCCGCGCCCGCACCACGGCGCGTTTCACTGTCGAGCAGCACGCGGCACGGGCTTTCCCTCGCCTGGCGCGGAGTGCTGAAGATCCGCAAGAACCCGGAGCAGCTGGCCGACGTCACGCTCGCGCCGATCATCTTCCTGGTCATGTTCGTCTACCTGTTCGGTGGCGCGATCATGGGCAGCACCGAGAGCTACCTCCAGATGATCGTGCCCGGCATCATGGTGTTCAACATCCTGCAGGCCAGCATGACCGTCGGCGTCCAGCTGAACACCGACGTCACCAAGGGCGTGTTCGACCGGTTCCGCGCCATGCCGATCGCCCGGTCCGCGCCGCTGATCGGCGCCGTGCTGGCCGATATCGTGCGGTACCTGGTGTGCCTGGTCGTGCTGATGGTGGTGGCGACGATCATGGGCTACCGGATCCAGACCGGACCCGCCGAGTTCGC
The DNA here is from genome assembly GCF_000754115.1 of Amycolatopsis sp. MJM2582. Lineage (NCBI taxonomy): Bacteria > Bacillati > Actinomycetota > Actinomycetes > Pseudonocardiales > Pseudonocardiaceae > Amycolatopsis > Amycolatopsis sp. MJM2582. The sequence continues at coordinate 1,886,500 of NZ_JPLW01000001.1, read as the reverse complement.
GCTGGCGATTCTGCTCGTCATCGCGTTCGCGCTGTCGTTCTGCTGGGCTTCGGTGTTCGTCGGGATGCTGGTGAAGAGCCCGGGCGCGGTGCAGGGCCTGATGTTCGTGGTGCTGATGCCGCTGACCTTCGGCAGCAACGTGTTCGTGGGGACGAGCACGATGCCCGGCTGGCTGAAGGCGTGGGCCGACATCAGCCCGGTGACCCAGATGTCCGACGTCCTGCGCGGGCTGATGAACGGCGGGCCGATCGCCGGACCGCTGACCGGGGCATTGATCTGGATGGCGGCCGCGCTCGCGGTCTTCTTCCCGCTCGCCACATGGGCTTACCGGAAGCGCGTCTGACTCCGGGTCAGGGGGAAACGCGCGTGAAGGGCTCCTCGCCACTGCCGGGCGAGGGGCCCTTCTTCACGCGCCCACTTCCCGCAGGATCCAGGACATCAGGTCGGGGCGGGAAAGCCCGGCATCCTGTGTGAGCAAGGCTTCGTAGCGCTTTTCGCCGAATCGCTCGCGAAGTTCGCCGATCAGGTCCCGGATGGCGGGCTCACCGAGATCCAGCCTGCCGCGCAGCAGTTTCGCCGCGCCGAGCAGCCGGACGGCGGTCTCGGGGTCGCCCTGCCGGAACCGGATCAGGCCGCAGACCTCGACGATCCGCCCGAGGTCGGCGATGTCGCCGCGTTCCGCGGTGGACTTCACGACGACCGCGGCACCGCGCTCCGCCGCGGCCAGATCCCCGGCGGCCAGCCCGATCTCGGTGTCGATGTAGCCGCCGAACTCCTCGCCGAACATGCCCGGCGCCGCGACCGAGGTCATCTTCTCCCGGAACCGGACGGCGGCCTCGCGTGCCTCGTCCACGCGTCCGGCGCGGCAGAGCAGATCGGCCTTGCCCACCAGCACCATCACCGCGAGCTGGGCGTTGCCCGTTTCGTTCGCGTAGCGCTCGGCCTCGATCATCTCGCGCGTCGCCGTGTCCAGGTCGCCCGCCCGCGCGTACTCCGTCGCGAGCCGCCAGCGCTGCTGGATCACGTCGTCCTGCGAACCCAGTTCGAGCGCGAGGGCGAGCCCTCGGCGGTACAGCGCGAGCGCGGCTTCGTGATCGCCGGACATCGAGATGTCGCTCGCCTTCATACCCAGCGCCATCGCGGTGCCCCACCGGTCGCCCAGCGCGAGGAACCCTTCGTAGGCCCGGTCCCTGGCCTGTTCGGCGCCGTCGGGATCACCGTCGTCGGTGAGGACGAAGCTGTGCGCCCACGATCCCGCCGCCCTCGACCACGGATCCTCGCTCGACAGCGCCCGTTCCACCTCGCGGTGCGCGAGCTTCTTGTCCTGCGAGAAGAAGGCCAGCATGGGCAGGCCGATGGCCAGCCCGGCGAACCGGTTGTACGCGCCGGTCCGGACGCATTCGTCGATGAGCGAGCGCACGGCTTCCGGGTCGCCGACGCCGGGCACCATCGTGGTGATCTCGCGCATCGCCTGGAACGCGGCCGCGAAATCATCCTCCAGGCGGTCGCCGAAAGTGAGCACTTCGGCGACGAAGGACTCGACCCGCTCGCTGTCGCCCTTGATCAGCCAATACCAGAACGTGCCGCCGAACAGGTGCATCGCCATGTCGACGTCGTCGGCGTCGATGGCCTGGCGGAGCGCGGTCACGATGTTGCCGTGCTCCACGTCGTAGCGGGAGATCGCGACGAGCTGATCCGCCGTCCGCAGCATCGGCTCCAGCCGCTCGGCTAGCTGCGCGTAGTAGCGGTGATAGGCCTTCCTCAGCCGTTCCCGCTCTTCGGCCTCGTCGAGACGTTCCGCCGCGTAGGCCCGGATGGTCTCCAGCATGCGGTAGCGCGGCTCGCCGTGCTCACCCGCGATCGCGTCCACAATGGACTTCTCGACGAGCGAGCCGAGGACGTACAGGATGTCCTCGACGGGCAGATCGTCGTCGGCGCAGACGCTTTCGACCGCTTCGACCTCGGCACCGCCCCCGAACACCGAAAGCCGTCTGGCGAGCACGCGTTCGGCGTCGTCGAGCAGGTCCCAGCTCCACTCGACCACGGCACGCAGCGTGCGCTGCCTCGGCAGCGCCGTCCGGCTGCCGGAGGTCAGCAGGCGGAACCGGTCGTCGAGACGCTGCGAGATCTGCGCGACGGTCATCGACCGCAGCCGCGCCGCGGCCAGCTCCAGCGCCAGCGGCATCCCGTCCAGCCTGCGGCAGATCTGCGCGACGTCGTCCACTGTGGACTCGTCGAGCCGGAAGTCCGGGCGCACGGCCACCGCCCGGTCGACGAACAGGCGGATCGCGCCCGCCTCCGCCGCTTGGGAGACGGTCGGCGTGCCTTCCGGGACGGACAGCGGACCGAGCGGGCACAACGTCTCGCCGTCGATGGCCAGCGCCTCCCGGCTCGTCGCGAGGACGCGCAAGGTCGGCACCCGCCGCAGCAGGGTGTTCGTCAGCTCCGCCGCCGCGTCGACCAGATGCTCGCAGTTGTCCAGCACCAGCACCGATTCACCGGCGCCGAGCGTCTCCACGACCCTGGCCAGCGCGTCCGCCGGTCGGCGCATCGGATCGCCTGTGTGCGTGAGGCCGAGATCCCACAGCTCCAGCGCCGCGAAGACCGCGCCGGGCAGGTCGCCGGGGTCGCGGACGCCGGCGAGCGGCACGAACCAGACGCGTCCGCGCGCGTGCGCCGGATGCCGCGTCGCGACCTCCGTGGCCAGCCGTGTCTTCCCGGCGCCGCCGGGCCCGACGAGCGTCACGAGCCGCGCGCCGGCGAGGAGTTCGGCGATCAGCTTCAGCTCGTCGTCACGGCCGACGAAACTGGTCAGCCGGACCGGCAGATGATCGGCGGGCGCGGGTGGCGGGCCGAGTTCGCCGCGCAGCGCCGCGAGATGGATCTCCTGGAGTTCGGCCGAGGGGTCGACGCCGAGCTGGTCGGCAAGCGCCGCCCGCACCTCCTCGTAGACCGCGAGGGCGTCGGACTGGCGATCGGCCGCGCACAGCGCCCGAATCCACAGCCCGGCGAGCCGCTCGCGCAGCGGATGGAGGGCGGCGGCCTCCTTGAGATCCGCCAGCACCCGGTCATGCCCGCCGAGCCGGATCTCCGCTTCGAAGCGGTCTTCGGCGGCTTCGAGGCGTAGATCCTCCAGGCGGGTCGCGGGCGCCTGCGCGAAAGGAGCGTCGAGGACGTCGGACAGTGCTTGACCACGCCAGAGCCCGAGCGCCTCGGCGAGGATCGCGGCCGCACCGGCGTCCCGGCCCGCCGCGAGTTCCGCGCGTCCCTCCGCGGCCAGCCGCTCGAAGCGGCATACGTCGACGTCCTCGCGGGCGACGTCCAGCCGGTAACCGCCCGGGCCGGAGTCGAGGGCGACGTCTTCGGCGCGCAGGACCTTGCGCAGCCGCGAGACCAGGGACTGCAGCGCGTTCGCCGCGTCGGCGGGCGGCTCCGCGCCCCAAAGACCGTCGACGAGAGACGTGGCCGGGACGGCGCGGCCGGGCTCCAGCGCGAGCCTGGCCAAGAGCATGCGGAGGCGGGCACCGCCGATGTCGACCGGGGTGCCGTCACCGGCCTCCGCTCCGACCGGGCCCAGCAGCGTCACACGCACGGACCCCAGCTTTCCAGAAGCCGCAAACGCATAGCCCAGTCAGGCGACGGAAGTGGGGATTATCCGGGCACGAAGGAGCTTTCCGGGCGGTAGGGCGAGGTCACGGGGCTACGTTCGAGGCCAAGTCACAGCCGATCGACTGGGAGCGTGAATGAGGTACCGGAGTGCGGCCGTCATCGCCGCCGTTCTGGCCGCGAGTGTCCTCGGCGGCGGGACCGCCCTCGCCGACACCGGGAAACCCGGCGCCGACGGCGCGGGCGACAGCTACTACCCGCAGGACGGCAACGGCGGCTACGACGTCGGCGACTACAACCTGAAAATCGGCTACGAGCCCGCCACCAAACAGCTCACCGGCCTGCAGACGATCACCGGACGGACCACGCAGGCGCTGAGCTCGTTCAACCTCGACCTGCACGGGCTGACCGTCGATTCGGTCAAGGTCAACGGGCGGAAGGCGGCCTTCACCCGCACCGGCGACCACGAACTCGTGATCACCCCGGCGCGTTCGCTGCGGAACCACGAGCGGTTCACCGCCGAAATCGCGTATCACGGTGTCCCGCAGCCGATCGAGGATCCGTCGCTGGGCGAGAACGGCTGGCAGTACGCGAAATCCGGCGGCGCGTTCGTCGCGGGCGAGCCGAAATCCGCGACCACCTGGTACCCGGTCAACGACACCCCGCGTGACAAGGCGACCTTCCACCTCGCCGTCACCGTGCCCTCGGAATGGGGCGTCATCTCGAACGGCCGCGAGCGCGGGCACTTCGCCGACGGGGCGAAGACCACCTACGTCTGGGCCGAAGAGACCCCGGCCGTGCCGTACATGACGACGGTCGCGATCGACAAATGGGAGTTCGAGCGGACGAAGCTGTCCGACGGCACCCCGGTCGTCAACGCCTACGCCCCCGGCACCCCCGCGTCGACCAAGCAGGCCGAAGCGCGGCTGCCGGAGATCATCGACTTCCTGGCGTCGAAGTTCGGGCGCTACCCGGTGGACGCGGCGGGCGGCATCTTCCTCGCCGAGCCGATCGGGTTCTCGCTGGAGACGCTGAGCAGGCCGATCTACTCGGGCGCGGCGGGCAACATCCCGACGATCGTGCACGAGAACGCCCACCAGTGGTGGGGCGACTCGGTCGCCGTCGACAAGTGGAAGGACGTCTGCCTCAACGAATGCTTCGCGTCGTACGCGGAATGGCTGTGGTCCGAGGCGAAGTCGGGCCAGGACCTCAAGGCGCGTTACCTGAACGCCGTGCAGAAGGCGACGGACCGGTTCTGGGCCGGGAAGCTGTACGACATGGGGCCCGGCAACGAATTCACCTACGTGTACTCGAAGGGCCCGGTGGCGTTGCACGCGTTGAAGAACTACATCGGCGCGGCGCCGTTCGACCGCATCCTCAAGACGTGGCCCGCCATCCACCGCGACGGCAACGCGAGCCTGCCGGAGTTCCAGAAGTTCGCCGAGCGCGTCGCGCACAAGAACCTCCAGGGCTTCTTCGACGCGTGGTTCTACGGCAACACCAAGCCGGCGCCCGAGTACCTGTACCCGGGGGACCTCAAGCCCGCCGCCTGAGGTGCGTCACACGTTAGGGTGAGGGCATGACGTCTGTGCTCCTCACCGGTTTCGAACCGTTCGGCGGTGAGCGGGTGAATCCGTCGTGGCAGGCGGTTTCCCTGCTCACCGGCCGTCGGCACGACACCGTGGCCGTCGAACTGCCGTGCGTCTTCTCGCGTTCGCTGGTCACCTTGCGCGACGCGATCGACGAGTACCGCCCGGAGCTGGTGATCTGCGTCGGCCAGGCGGGCGGCCGCCCCGACGTCACCCCGGAGCGGGTCGCGATCAACCTGATCGACGCCCGCATCCCGGACAACGCGGGCTCGCAGCCCGTCGACGTCCCGGTGATCCCCGGCGGGCCCAACGCGTACTTCACCACCTTGCCGGTGAAGGCCTGTGTCACGGGGATCAAGGACGCGGGGTTGCCGGCGTCGGTCTCGCACACCGCCGGGACGTACGTGTGCAACCAGGTCTTCTACGGCCTGATGCACTTGCTGGACAACGACTTCCCCGGGGTGCGCGGCGGTTTCGTGCACGTGCCGTACACCCCGGAGCAGGCCGCGCGGACCACCGCGCCGAGCCTGGCCGTGCACCGTGCCGCCGAGGCGCTGGAGATCATCGTGGACACCGCGCTTTCGGTGACCGAAGACCTTTCGACGCCCGCGGGCACCCTGCACTGATCAAGGTTTGAGCTGTGCGGTGAAGAACTCGACCATTTCCGCGGTCGTCCGCGCGGTGCCGTCGCTGCGGGTCGAGACGAGCATCGCGCTCAATGGCGCGTCTTCGGTCCCGAAGAGCACGATGCCGCTTCGCGCGCCTACGCCCGCCACGTAGCGCCCTCGGAGGCCGTCAGCCGCCCAGGTGCCCTCCGCGGGCTTGCCCTTGGTCATCCGCTGCCGGACGCCGTCCTCCAGGCCGGTCATCGCGACGCCCTGGTAGTAGTTGATCGCGTTCGATCCTTTGGCGTCCTTGAACACGCAGGTGACCGCCGACGACGCGCCCACCGTTGCGGCCGCGTCCGGCGCGTCCCGGCATTCGTCCCGCTGCGGGATGACGGCGGCGATCCGGCGGAGACAGTCCGTGAACCCCTGCGCGTCCTTCGTCCCGGGCTGATCGCAGCTCACCGGTTTCGCGGGGGCCGGTCCGGCGACCGGCTCGTCCTCGCCGCCGGTGAGCAGGACGATCGTCGTCACGATCGCCGCGAGGGCGAGCGCGACGACGCCGTAGGTCGTGGGTTTCTGCCAGTTCCGGCCGGGCGGTGGCTGCGGCGGTGTCCAGCGCGGCGGCTGCGGACGCCGCACAGGCGGGGGTTGTTGCTGCACCTGCTGCTGGACGGGCTGTGGCCGCACCGGCGCGAAAGCGGGCACGGTCAGCTGGGAATCCTCGCCACCGGCGGGCACGTGATGCAGCCCGAATGCGACCGCCGTCTCCGGCTGGTCCTGCGTGGTCGGCGCGATCCGGAGCTGGTTCGCCAGCAGGCTCGCCAGCAACGGCATCCGGCTCGGCCCGCCGACGAGGTAGACGCCGCCGAGCCGGTCCGGGGTCAGCCCGGCGCGATGGATCGTGGTGGCCAGGAGTTCGCCGCTGCGCAGGAAACTCGGCCGGACGAGCGCTTCGAGCTCCATCCGCGTCACCCGCACGTCGCCGAAGGGCTCCGGCATCGGGATCTCGGTCTGCTGGTGGCGGGACAGGCTTTCCTTGGCGTCACGGACATCCTGCAGCAACGACCGGCGCGTCCGGCGGTCGCTGACCGACTGCGGGCGCAGGATCCGTTGCCAGTGCGCGGGATCGGAATGCGACACCTCGCGGCCGATGTGCACCAGCAGCGCCTGGTCGATGTCGAGACTGCCGAGATCGGGCAGCCCGTCCTCGGCGAGCACGGCGAACCCCTGCGCGCTCACGCCGACGACGGCGCAGTCGAAGGTGCCGGCCCCGAGGTCGTACACCGCGATCGGACCGGGCGGGCGCCTGCCGTTGTTGAGCGAGGCGTAATGCGCGGCGGCCGCGACCGGCTCGGGAATCAGCACCGTGGTGGGAAATCCGGCCTTGAGGGCGGCGTCGCGGAGGATCTGTTTGCGATCCGGGCCCCAGCCGGCGGGATGCGAAATGCGCACCTGCGCGGGCATCCGCTGAAGGAGCAGCTCGGCCTCTTCGCCGACCCGGCGCAGGACCGCGGCGAACGCGTCGGCGATGGGAAGCGAGAGGTCACCGAGCTGAAGGGCGCCCTCGTCGATGCGCCGCTTCGGATTCGCCTCGAACCGGCTCGGATCCAGCCGGGCCCGGCGTTCGGCGTCCCGGCCGACGAAGACCGTGCCGTCCTTGTCGGCGTAGATCGCGGACGACATCGTCACCGACCCGTCGATCTCGACGACCTGCGTCCCTCTGCCGTGGATCGAAAGCACCCCCACCGTGCTGGAGGTACCGAAATCGATCGCCAGAACGTCCACCTGACCCCCTCCCGGACCCGAAGGGCATCGTCTCACGCGAAGATCGGGAGACCGGGGCGGGTTCAGACGGCGGTGGAAATGGTGACGTCGTGATCGTCGAAATCGGCGACCACGCGCATCCGGCCGCCCAAGGCGCCGATGTACCTGCGGAGCGTGTCCAATTCCATCTGGCTCGGATCACCCTGCTCGAGCTGGCTGATCCGCGGCTGGCTGACACCCATCCGCTTGGCGACCTCGGCCTGGCTCAGTCCGACGTCCTCACGCAGTCGCGACAGCCGGAAGCCGAGAACGTACGCCTGAGTGGCTTCTCGCGCCTCGGCCCGTGCGGCTTCGACGTCGCGGCCGGCGTCACGGTCCGCGGCGAGCTTTTCGGCCTTGACCTCTTTCCAGGACCGACCCATTTCAGCCTTCCTCCATCGCGTCGAGATGGTGCCGGTATCGCTCCTCCGCGATCGGGATGTTGATGTCGTACCACCGTTTCCAGTTTCCGGCCTTGTCACCGGCCACCAGGAGCACGGCCCTGCGCACCGGATCGAAGACGAACAAGATCCTGATCTCGGTATGCCCGGCCGACGCCGGGCGTAACTCTTTCAAGTTGTGTCTTCGCGATCCGCTGATCCGGTCGACCAGCGGCCGCCCGAGCCGGGGGCCTTCACGAGCCAGCATGTCGATCGCCTCTTCGACCCGGTCGGCCGTACGCGGTTCTTCCCGACACAGCGCCGCGAACCAGCGATCCACTTCCTCGTGAAGTTCGATCTCCCACTGCATCAGCCGACCATAATGTAGACCTTATATCGGTCGAGGCTCGAAGACCAGAGTTCCCACGAAGGCGCGCTTCCGCCTCGGGGCCTTCCGCAACCGCAAGGACCCCACCCGAGTTCCGCCTCCAATCACGCGAGTCACGGCCCCAATCACGTGAGTCCCGCGCCCAATCACACGTGTCGTCCGCCCAATCACGCGTGTCGTCCATCCGCACACGAATGGCGTCCGTACGGAAACACGTGACTCACGTGACGGAACACGGAACTCGCGTGATTGGACGGCGAACTCGCGTGATTGAAGGCGGAACACGCGTGATTGGGCGGACGACACACCGCACCGAAAACGCGGAAGTGCCCGCCGCGGCGAACCGCGACGGGCACTTCCGGAGCAGAGAGGCGTTACTCGCCCTCGGCTTCACCGTTCTCTTCGGTCGAGCCGGCACCGATGCTCACCGGCGGGGCGTCCGGGACCGACGAGGGACGGGCTTCGCCACGGAAGACGAAGTGCGCCTTGTCGTCCTTCTCGCCCTCTTCGTCGTTCCAGCCTTCGACGTCGACCAGGATGATCTGGCCGGGCTGGACCTCGCCGAACAGGATCTTCTCCGACAGCTGGTCCTCGATCTCGCGCTGGATCGTGCGACGCAGCGGCCGCGCGCCCAGCACCGGGTCGAAGCCGCGCTTGGCGAGCAGCGACTTGGCCTTGGGCGTGAGCTCCAGCTCCATGTCCTTGGCCTTGAGCTGCGTCTCGACCCGGGCGATCATCAGATCGACCATCTCGATGATCTGTTCCTTGGTCAGCTGGTGGAAGACGATGATGTCGTCGATCCGGTTCAGGAACTCCGGCCGGAAATGCTTCTTCATCTCCTCGTTGACCTTTTGCTTCATCTTCTCGTACCGGTTGGTGCTGTCACCGCCGGACGAGAACCCGAGCGAAACGGACTTGGAGATGTCCGAGGTACCCAGGTTCGACGTGAAGATGAGCACGGTGTTCTTGAAGTCGACCGTACGACCCTGACCGTCGGTGAGACGGCCGTCTTCGAGGACCTGCAGGAGCGTGTTGTAGATCTCCTGGTGGGCCTTCTCGATCTCGTCGAACAGCACCACCGAGAACGGCTTGCGCCGCACCTTCTCGGTCAGCTGGCCGCCCTCTTCGTAGCCGACGTAGCCCGGAGGGGCACCGAAGAGCCGCGAAGCGGTGTAGCGGTCGTGGAACTCACCCATGTCGATCTGGATGAGCGCGTCGTCCTCGCCGAACAGGAACGCCGCGAGCGCCTTGGACAGCTCGGTCTTACCGACACCGGACGGGCCGGCGAAGATGAACGAACCGGAGGGGCGCTTCGGGTCCTTCAGGCCGGCACGGGTGCGGCGGATCGCCTGGGAGACGGCCTTGACCGCGTCCTCCTGGCCGATGATCCGCTTGTGCAGCTCCTCCTCCATGCGGAGCAGACGCGTGGTCTCCTCCTCGGTGAGCTTGAACACCGGGATACCGGTCCAGTTGGCGAGGACCTCGGCGATCTGCTCCTCGTCGACCTCGGCGACGACGTCGAGGTCGCCGTCCTTCCACTGCTTCTCCCGCTCGCCCTTCTGGCCGAGGAGGGTCTTCTCCTCGTCACGGAGGCGGGCGGCGCGCTCGAAGTCCTGCGCGTCTATCGCGGACTCCTTGTCCCGGCGCACGTCGGCGATCTTCTCGTCGAACTCGCGCAGGTCCGGCGGCGCGGTCATGCGGCGGATGCGCATCCGGGCGCCGGCCTCGTCGATCAGGTCGATCGCCTTGTCCGGCAGGAAGCGGTCGTTGATGTAGCGGTCCGCGAGGGTGGCCGCCTGCACCAGCGCGCCGTCGGTGATCGAGACGCGGTGGTGCGCCTCGTACCGGTCACGCAGACCCTTCAGGATCTCGATCGTGTGCTCGAGCGACGGCTCGCCGACCTGGATCGGCTGGAAGCGGCGCTCCAGCGCGGCGTCCTTCTCGATGTACTTGCGGTACTCCTCGAGCGTGGTCGCGCCGATCGTCTGCAGCTCACCACGGGCCAGCATCGGCTTCAGGATCGACGCGGCGTCGATCGCGCCCTCGGCGGCACCCGCGCCGACGAGCGTGTGCAGCTCGTCGATGAACAGGATGATGTCGCCGCGGGTCTTGATCTCCTTGAGCACCTTCTTCAGGCGCTCTTCGAAGTCACCGCGGTACCGGGAACCGGCGACCAGGGAGCCGAGGTCGAGGGTGTAGAGCTGCTTGTCCTTCAGCGTCTCCGGGACCTCGCCCTTGACGATGTTCTGCGCGAGCCCTTCGACGACGGCGGTCTTGCCGACGCCGGGCTCGCCGATGAGGACCGGGTTGTTCTTGGTGCGCCGCGACAGCACCTGCATGACCCGCTCGATCTCTTTGCCCCGGCCGATGACCGGGTCGAGCTTGCCTTCGCGGGCCTGCACGGTCAGGTTGCGGCCGAACTGGTCGAGCACCAGCGACGACGACGGGGTGCCTTCACCGCGTCCGGAGCCGGTCTCGGTCGACTCCTTGCCACCCTGGTAGCCCGACAGCAGCTGCAAGACCTGCTGACGCACCCGGTTGAGGTCCGCGCCGAGCTTGACGAGCACCTGTGCGGCGACGCCTTCACCCTCGCGGATCAGCCCGAGCAGGATGTGCTCGGTGCCGATGTAGTTGTGGCCGAGCTGCAGCGCTTCGCGCAGCGACAGCTCAAGCACCTTCTTGGCCCGCGGGGTGAAGGGGATGTGCCCGCTCGGGGCCTGCTGCCCCTGGCCGATGATCTCCTCGACCTGCTGGCGGACGCCCTCCAGCGCGATGCCCAGCGATTCCAGCGCCTTGGCGGCGACACCTTCACCCTCGTGGATCAGACCCAGGAGGATGTGCTCGGTGCCGATGTAGTTGTGGTTGAGCATCCTGGCCTCTTCTTGGGCCAGGACGACCACCCGCCTCGCGCGGTCGGTGAACCTCTCAAACATGTGCACTCCCTCGACTGCTGCGACGGCGGCCCGTTTCCATCGTGCTTTCACCGCGATGGATTCAGCACCGTGAGACCACTCTAGTAGCCATGCGGTCGCGCTGGCGTACCACTACGGCTGATTGCGGCCCGTTCGCGCCCCGGCCGTTCTCCGGCCGTGCGCTCTTTCATCTTCCGGTTGCCCTGCACCTTTACGTCAAGCCCAACGTGCGAACACGCGTCCGGATTCCGCCGGACGAGGGTTGTCCGCTGAGCGCGAACACAGGCTCCGCCCAGTGGATGGACACCCGTCCGGAGTAGTCACGGACGGTATGTAAGGTTAGGCGTACCTAATGACGGGAGGCCCGGTGTGTCGTATCCCCGCACGCTCGCGTCGCGCGAGGACGGGCTCCGCGCCTCCCTGTCGAGGATGCCCGAAGACGCCCGGCTCCGCGCGGACGTGCCGGAGGACGAGCCGGGCTGGGTCCGCTGCGGCGACCTGCTCCGCGAACCGGCCCGTCTCCTGCGCTGGCGGGAGCGGCTCACCGGCTGGCTCGCCGAGACGTATCGGGAAGCCCCTGTGATCCCCGAGCGGACCCCGGCGAGCTGGATCCTGTCCTGGTACCTGCACGTCCCGGCCCTCGCTGGCGCGATGCTGCTTCATCACGAGCGCCGCGTCCCGTCGCTGACGCCGTCCGCGCTGGCGTTCCGGATCGGCGCCGACCGGCCCCACCCGGACTCGGTGGCCGTTCTCGGCGACGGCTTCCACTGCCTGCCGACCGACGCGGGTTCGGCGCATCCGAGGGCCGTCGTGGTCCCGGACGAGCGGGCGCTCGCGACCGTCCTGCGGGTCCGGTACGTCGCGCACGCGAGCCGGTTCATCGACGTCTACGGGCCGCTGACGAGGCTCGGGCGGCGCCAGTTGTGGGCCGCCGCCACGGACGCGCTCGACAACGCGCTGTGGTCGGCGGGGCGGCTGGGCGGGACTCCGGAGGCCGAGGGCGCCGGGGTCGCGGACGCCGCCCTGGTCCTCGAAACGCGGTTCCCGCCGCTGACGTCCGCGTCGAAGCTGACCCTGACATCGGGAGCCGACGGACGCCGCGAGTGGACGCGAAACCGCGAAGGCTGCTGTTACAACTATCTGCTTCCCGCGGAATCGGAATGCGGCGGTTGCCCGCGGGTCCGTTAAGGGAGCCAGCCGGGGTTTCGCCCTGTCGCACCCAAAGCGCGTTCGAACGTCGTCGCGCCTTCCGCGACGGGCACTTCTTCCCCGTACACCTTCATCGCCCGGGCCTGTTCGCCCATCGCCACGGCGGACGCCAAGACCGCCTCGGCTGCTTCGAGTGAGACGTCGAGCGAGCGGCCGGTCGCCTTCGCCAGGTCCCAGCCGTGGAAGACGAACTCACCGAGCACCATGTCGCCGACGAACGAGGACGGCATTTCCGCCGTGCCGAGCGCCGTCGTGCCCTGCCACGCTTCGGATGTCCCGAAGACGTCCACGAGCCGCGCGGTCTGTTTCTCGATGGCGCTGAGCCATTCGCCGTCGACGAGGCCCGCTTCGGCCTCACCGACGGACACCTCGGGCGGTGCCGTCTTGCTCCCGGCGGCTTCGAGCCAAGGGCCCCAGTAGAGAAGGTGGTTCAGCAACGCGCGGACGTCGTACTCGGCACACGGCGTGCGGGCGGAGAGGTCGGTTTCGCCGATCCCGCGCAGGATTCCGGTGAACTCCGCGGCGGCGGGGGCGATCAGGGCGGCGTGTTCGGACATGAGGCCATGAGTTCACGAGGACCCGTGCGCTGTCTTGAAGAAACGCGACAAGGTTAGGTTGATCCGGTGAGCGGGCACCGGATCCCGGCGGGGATCGTCAACGCGCGGGCGGCGAAGTTCAGCCTCGTCCGGCATCCGCCCTCGCCGGAACTGCGCCCGTACGTCGACCATCACTGGGTGCTGCGGTGGGATCTGCGCGGCAGACCGGGCGCGGAACAGGTGGTTTTGCCCAATCTGGCGGTGAACGTCACGTTCTTCCGTCTCGCGGCCGGCGCGTTCGGGCCGGGGAAACGGCCTTTCCGCTACCTCGTCGAGGGCACGGACCACGGTATCGGCGTGCGATTCCGTCCCGGGGCATTCCGGGCATTCCTCGGCGGTCCGGTCTCGATGATCTCCGGCGGTTCCGTTCCGCTCACCGATCTCTTCCCCGGCGACGGCGGAGTGACGGAATCGGTACGGAATGCGACGGACGACTTCGAAATGGTCCGTGTCGCGGAGGAACTGCTCCTCGCGAAACACCCCGTGCTCACCGCCGCGGCCGCGGCGGCCATCGAAGCGGTGGAAACAATCGCGGCCGAGCCGTCCATTACCCGGGTCGCCGAGCTGTCAAGCCGGACGGGCCTGTCTCAACGAAGCCTGCAACGCCTGTTCGCCGAACATGTCGGTACCGCCCCCAAATGGGCGATTCAGGTATACCGATTGAACGAAGCGGCGGCACGGATCGCGGCCGAGGAACGGCCGGACTACGCGGAACTGGCGTTCACGCTGGGCTATAGCGACCAGGCGCACTTCACCCGGGATTTCCGCTCCGTGACCGGATGGGCGCCCACCGAGTACGCCCGCTTGAACCGTGTACAAGAACAAGAAAGCCGCCGGGAAAAGTTTCCCGGCGGCCGTCTGGTCTGAAAGACCTCAGTTCTTCTTGTGGTAGGCCTCCACGACCTCGGACGGGATACGCCCACGGTCGGAAACCTGGAAGCCGTTCTTGCGGGCCCAGGCGCGAATGGCCTGGTTCTGCTCGCGGTCCACGGTCGCGGGACGGGCGGCGGCCTTCACGCCGGCGACCGGACGAATGGCGGTGCGCTTACGGCCACCCGCGCGACGGGCGTGCTCCACATACTGGGCCAGCGCGTCACGAAGCTCTTCCGCGTTTTCCGCGGAAAGGTCGATCTGGTAGCTCACACCGTCCAAACCGAACTCGACGGTCTCTTCCGCCTCAGTGCCGTCGAGGTCGTCGACGAGCGAGACGAGCACCTTCTGTGCCATCTGTTTCCTCCTGCTGGGGGCTTACACGAATGATCTGGTACGGGGCATGCCCCGGACAGAAGACTTTGTCTAGCGACATTAATACCCGCTACCGACTCATAACGCAAATCTTGTTTACGAGAACGATCGAGGTATCTGTCACGCGGACGGGTTATTCGGGTCGGACGAGCGGGAACAGGATGGTCTCCCGGATACCAAGGCCGGTCAGCGCCATCAGCAACCGGTCGATCCCCATTCCGACACCACCGCTCGGCGGCATTCCGTACTCCAGCGCGCGGAGGAAATCCTCATCCAGGTTCATGGCCTCACTATCACCCTGCGCACCCAGCCGAGCCTGTTCCACCAGACGCTGACGCTCCACCACGGGATCGACCAGCTCGGAGTATCCGGTGGCCAGTTCGAATCCGCGCACGTACAGATCCCACTTCTCCGCGACCCCCGGCTTGCTGCGATGTTGCCTGGTCAGCGGGGATGTCTCGACCGGAAAATCACGGACAAAAGTGGGTTCGTGGAGATGATCGCCGACGAGATGTTCCCAAAGTTCTTCGACGAGTTTGCCGTGACCTAACTTAGGGTCGAGCTCCAGCTCTCGCGCTTCGGCATAGGAACGCAGCTTGTCCGCCGATGTCTCGGGAGTGACCTCTTCCGACAACGCCTCGGACAACGACTCGTACATTCCGAGCGTGGTCCACTCGCCGGACAGGTCGTACTCCGAACCGTCGGCGAGAGTGACCACCTGAGTACCGAGAACGTTCTGTGCCGCCTCCTGGATGAGCTGCCGCGTCATCACCGCGTTGGAGTCATAGGTCGCATACGCTTCGTAGTACTCGAGCATGGCGAACTCCGGCGAGTGCGAGGAGTCGCTGCCCTCGTTCCGGAAGTTCCGGTTGATCTCGAAGACCTTCTCGATACCGCCGACCACGCAACGCTTGAGGTACAGCTCCGGCGCGATCCTCAGGTACAGATCGAGGTCGAAGGCATTCGAATGCGTGACGAATGGCCGCGCCGCGGCGCCGCCGTGCAGCGTTTGCAGCATCGGGGTCTCGACCTCGAGGAATCCCCGGCCGTGAAACGAGTCACGCAGGGAACGCAGCACACCGGCGCGGGTACGGACCACGTCCCGCGCCTTGGGACGCACGATCAGATCGACATAACGCTGCCGGATCCGCGTTTCCTCGGCCAGGTCTTTGTGCGCCACGGGCAACGGGCGCAATGCTTTCGACGTGATGCGCCACGAGTCGGCCATCACGGAAAGCTCACCGCGCTTGGAGGTGATGACCTCACCGGAGACGAATACGTGATCACCGAGATCGACATCGGACTTCCACGCCGCGAGCGCGTCCTCGCCCACCTTCGCGAGGCTGAGCATCGCCTGCAACTCGGTGCCGTCGCCTTCACGAAGACTCGCGAAACACAGTTTGCCGGTATTGCGCATGAACATGACCCGGCCGGTGATACCGACGATGTCGCCGGTGGCGGTGTCGACAGGAAGACCGGAATGCTTCGCGCGCACTTCGGCCAGCGAGTGCGTCCGGGGCACCTCGACCGGATACGGATCGATACCCTCCGCGATTATCCGGTCGCGCTTGTCCCGGCGCACCCGCATCTGTTCCGGCAGGTCTTCGTCGGGGCTCACGCCCTCGGATGCGGGGATTTCAGTCATGGCGCACAGCGTACGAACCCGCCGGTTCCCTACGCCAACCGGATTACCTTTTCCGGGTCCGGACCGGCCGGTTTTCTCTCCATTAACCTTGAGCGCGTGAACTCATCCACTCCCGGCATCGAACCCGAACTGCACGCCCGCCGCGCCGCCTCGTTCGGCGCGAAGGCCGCCGACTATGCCGCGCATCGGCCGGACTATCCGGAAAAGGCACTGGCCTGGGGGCTGGCCGGCGCGGCGGGAGCCCCGGAGCGGGTCCTGGACCTGGCGGCCGGGACCGGCAAGGTCAGCGAAGGACTACTGGCGCTGGGCGTCGCGGTGACCGCCGTCGAGCCGGACGAGAAGATGCTCGCCGAGCTCACCAGGACACTTCCCGCCGTGACCCCGCTCATCGGGACCGCCGAGGAGATCCCGCTGCCGGACGGAGCCGTGGACGCCGTGGTGGTGGGCCAGGCCGTCCACTGGTTCGATCTCGACCGGGCCTATCCGGAGATGGCCAGGGTGCTGAGGCCGGGCGGAGTCGTTGCGGCGCTGTGGAACCACGACGACGAGTCGGCGGGCTGGCTGGCGGAGTTGAACGCCCTGATCAAGACGTCGATGAGCAGGCGCTGGCTGAGCGACTACGAATCGCTGCCGCGACACGAGGCCTTCGAGCCGTTCGAGAAGAAGACGTTCGGTCACAAACAACCCAGGACGGCGGAAACCCTCGTGGCCACCCTCGCGACCCATTCGCACATCCTGGTGGCCCCGGCGGAGGAACGCGAAGCCAAACTCCGCACGGCGCGGGAATTCCTCGACCGGAATCCGGAAACCGCGTCAGGGGAATTCGATCTGCCGATCACCACCACCGTCTTCCGGGCGCGTAAGCGATGACCGACTGGAAGGCCGCGTTCACGACGACGTTCGGCGCCCCCGCGTCGGCGGTGTCCGCGCGGATCTGGGCGGAGGTCTACGGTGACGAGTACCCCGCCGAGCTGGACACCTACAGCTTCGTGACCCGGACCGACCTGCGCCGCATCGCGGCCGAAGCGCAGCTGGAGCCCGGTGGCCGGCTCGCCGACATCGGCTGCGGGCGCGGCGGTCCCGGGCTTTGGGTCGCCGCGCGCACGTACGCGACGCTCACCGGCATCGACATCGCGGCGACGGCACTGGCGTCGGCACGGCGCCGAGCCGAAGCGATGGACGTCGAGGCGACCGAGTTCCGGGTCGGCGACTTCGAGGACACCGGGCTGGAGGACGCGTCGTTCGACGCGGTGATGAGCGTCGACGCGCTGCTGTTCGCGCCCGACAAGCGGCGCGCCTGCGAGGAGTTCGCGCGGATCCTCGCGCCGGGTGGGCGGCTGCTTGTCACCACCTGGGACTTCGACGGGCAGCCGGTGAACCGGCCGCCCCAGGTCGCCGACCACCGGCCGCTGCTGGAGGCCGCCGGCTTCGACGTCCTCACCTACGAGGAGACGCCGGACTGGCGGGCGCGGCAGCGGCGGACCATGGAGCTTTCGCTCGAACGTCTGGAGGAGCTGGCGGCGGAATCGGGCGACGATCCTTCGCGGCTCCGGGCGAGCCTCGAACAGACGCTGCGGAACCAGGACCTGATGACGCGGCGGGTGCTGATGATCGCCTCCCGCCGCGTTTAGTCCTCTAAACGCGGTAGTTGCCCGCGCAAGGACCGCATTCAGAGGACTAAACGCGGTGGTTGCGCTCGTAGACCAGCCGGAGGCCCAGGAGCGTCAGATCGGGCGCGTGCTCGGTGATCGTCTCGGACTCGCCGAGTACCAGGGGCGCGAGGCCGCCGGTCGCGATCACCGCGACCGGATCCGCCCCGCCCGGTGAGAGCTCGCGCTTGATCCGCTTCACCAGGCCGTCGACCTGGCCGGCGAAACCGTAGAGGATGCCGGATTGCAGGCATTCCACGGTGTTCTTCCCGATCACCGACCGCGGCGGCACCAGCTCCACCTTCCGCAGCGCCGCGGCGCGCGCGGCCAGCGCGTCGACCGAGATCTCGATCCCGGGCGCGAACGCGCCGCCGAGGAACTCGCCCTTGGCGGAGATGGCGTCCACATTGGTCGAAGTCCCGAAATCCACCACCACACAGGCGGTGGACGGGTGCAGGTGGTGCGCGGCCAGGGTGTTCACCAACCGGTCCGCGCCCACCTCCTTGGGGTTGTCGACCAAAAGCGGCACACCGGTGCGCACTCCCGGCTCGATGACGATCTTCGGCACCCTGGCGTAGTACCGCGAAAGCATGACGCGCAGCTCCCGCAGCACGGCGGGAACCGTGGACAGCGCGCTGATCCCGGTGACCGCGTCCGCGTGCGAGCCGAGCAGCCCGCGCATGGTGAGCGCGAGTTCGTCGGCGGTCATCCGCGCGTCGGTGCGCATCCGCCAGTCACCGGTCAGGTCGTTTCCCGAGTACAGCCCGAGAACGATGTTGGTGTTGCCGACGTCGATCGTGAGCAGCAAGGACTCAGCTTTCGGCGTGCAGCAGCGCGTCGAGACGGCGGGCGTCGGCGGTTTCGGCGACCGGGAAGGTCATCGTGTCGTCGTCGGCCAGGGTCACGGTGCCGCTCAACAGGCCGGAGCCCTCCGGCGCGTGCCCGGGGTTGGCGCCCTTCTCGACGATCCGGTTGTCCGCGTCGACGAAGACGACGCGCGGCCGGAACGCGGCCGCCTCGGCGTTCTCCATCTGCGCGTACGAAATCAGGATCACCAGATCGCCCGGGTGCACCAGATGCGCCGCGGCGCCGTTGATGCCGAGCACCCCGCTGCCGCGTTCGCCCGCGATCACGTAGGTCTCGAGCCGCGCGCCGTTGGTGACGTCCACAATGGACACCTGTTCGCCCGGCAGCAGATCCGCCGCGTCCATCAGGTCCTCGTCGACGGTCACCGATCCGACGTAGTGGAGATCGGCCTGGGTGACCGTCGCCCTATGGATCTTCGATTTCAGCATCGTGCGGTACATCGTGGACTCTCCCTATTCCCCTGCGTCCGGCGCGTGTTCCGGATGGTCCACGGCCGCGCCGAGCACCACCGGGACGTTGTCGATCAGCCGGGTACTCCCCACCCTGGCCGCGATCAGCAGACGCGCCTCACCGTCGACGGGCGCGGGCCCGAGGTCGGTTCCCCTCAATTCCAGATAATCGACCTCGACCGCGGGTCGCGCGGCGAGGGTCTGCCTGGCGGTCGCCAGCACGGCTTCCGCGCCGTCGCGTCCGACGAAGGCACCCGCGGTGAGCGCCGCCGACAACACGATCGCGTCCTCGCGCTGTTCCGGAGTCAGGTAAACGTTGCGCGAGGACAACGCCAGCCCGTCACGCTCCCGGACCGTCGGCACCCCGATGACGCGGGTGTCGAAGTTCAGGTCGCGCACCATCTTCTTGATCAGCACCAGCTGCTGGTAGTCCTTCTCCCCGAAGAAGGCGTAATCCGGCCGCACGATGTTGAACAGTTTCGCCACCACGGTGAGCACGCCGGCGAAATGCCCCGGCCGCACCGCGCCTTCCAGCTCGTCGCCGAGCGGGCCGGGATGCACCGTGACGGTGGCCCCTTCGGGATACAGATCCGACGCCTTGGGCAGGAAGCCCAGCTCGACTCCGTCCTCCTTCAGCACTTCGAGGTCCTTGTCCAGCGGACGCGGGTACGCCTCGAAGTCCTCGCCCTCCCCGAACTGCAGGGGGTTCACGAAGATCGACGTCGCGACGACCGTGTTCGGCAGCCGCTTCGCCCGGCGGATCAGCTCGCGGTGACCGGCGTGCAGTGCGCCCATGGTGGGCACCAGCGCGACCTTGCGGCCGACGCCGTGCAGCGCACGCGTCACCTGGCTGACCTGCTCCGGCGGCTGGAAGGTGTGCAGCGTGCCTCGGGCGAATTTCGGTGTGGTCACTGGTTTTGCTGCCCTTCGGCGGGGTCACTGAGGAGTTCGGTGAGCTCGGCGGCGGCCGAGGCGTCCAAGAGCCCGGCGGCGTCGCCGCGCGCCAGCGTGCGCTTGGCCAGCGCGCGATAGCTCGGGGCGATGTCGGGGCCACGTTCGGCCAGCACCGCGAGATGCTTGCGCACGGTGCCGAGATCACCACGGGCCACCGGCCCGGTCAGTGCGCGGTCCCCGTGTCGCAGAACATTATCCAACGCCGCCGACAACAACGGAGCCACCAGGCGTTCGGGCTGGGCGATTCCCGCCTCCCGCAACAGTTCCGCGCAGTCGGCGACCAGCGCCATCAGGTGGTTCGCACCGTGTGCCAACGCCGCGTGATAGAGCGCTCGCGCTTCGTCGGGGACCCGGACGGGCTCCGCGCCCATCTCCACGGTCAACGCCTCGCCGACGTTCCACGCCGCCTCGTCACCCTCCGCCGCCGTGACGCCGAAACTGCAGGCGGCGAGCCTGTCGAGGTCTTCGGGACGGCCGGTGAAGGTCATCACGGGGTGCAGCGCCAGCGGCAGCGCGCCCGCTTCGGCGGCGGGCGCGAGGACGTCGATGCCGTGCGACCCGGAGGTGTGCACGACGATCTGTCCCGGGCGCAGCGAACCGGTGGCGACGAAACCACGCACCATCCCGGCGAGCGCGTCGTCCGGCAGGGCCAGCAGGACCAGATCGGCCCGGCGGGCGACCTCGTCGGGCGGCAGGAGCGGCACGTCGGGGAGCAGTTGCTCCGCCCGGCGCACCGAAGCGTGGGAAAGGCCCGAAGCGGCGACGACCGTGTGCCCGGCCCTGGTGAGCGCCGCGCCCACGACACTGCCGACGCGACCTGCGGAGACAACGCCCACGGCCAGGCGAGCGGGCCTCATCATGGCGTGCGCCAATGGACGCTCATGGTCGAAAACTCCTCAACTCGTTCCAGTCCCGCTCTGCGGTCGCGGGTACCAGACGACGGCGCGAGGGTAACCCTCCGCCCCGGGTCTGACCCGGCGCTCGTGACCAGCTTCACCTGACCGTGGTCACCCGCGCGGCGCGCCGTCGGCGAGCCGGACGGCCTCGGCCCGTGACGTCTTGAGCACCTGCAACAGTTCACTCTGCCGCTGTTTCGCCTCGTCGGTGAGCTTCGGGCCGCGCCGCAGGAACGCGAGCTCGGTCACGCTGGCCTGGTAGCGGCCGACGGCCTTCGCCGCCTCCCGCCCCGACTGCTTCCGGGCCTGTTTCCGCCACGACCGCCGTCCGGAGAGGCTGGCCAGCAGCGACACCTCCGACGGGGCGATCCAGCGGGCGTCGACCATCATCGGCAGGGCCGCGGCGACGATCCGCTGCTCGCGGCGCCGCTGCATGACCACCACGGAGAAGACGCCGATGAACAGCGGCACCATGATCAGGAAGTAGACGTTCAGGAAGGTCTTGGCGCCACCGAGCAGCGCCGCGCCGTTCCAGAGCGCGTGCAGCAGCACGGCGACGAGGTAGCCGCCGATCGGCGCCAGGATCCGCAGCGAGCGGACCTTGCTGCTCGCGGCGACCCCGAGGCCGATCCCGGTCATCACGGCGAACAGCGGATGCGTGAACGGCGAGAGCACGCCACGCAGGAAGAACGCCGCGAGCACACCGGCGCTCGTGCCGTCGCCGAAACCGTGCTCGGCGAACGCGCGGCCGAAGTAATAGATGTTCTCGGTGAAGGCGAAGCCCGCCGCGGTGAACCCGGCGTAGACGATGCCGTCCACGACGCCGTCGAACTCGCTCGGGCGGCGCCACCACAGCAACAGGATGAAAACGGCCTTCGCGGCCTCCTCGACCAGCGGCGCGGAGACCAGCCCGCTGATCTTGCCGCCGACGCCCGTACCGAGCAGCAGGTCACCGACGGCCTCGGCGCCGCTGTTGAGCAGCAACGCGATGATCGTCGCGACGCACGCGCCCCAGACGAAGGCCAGCAGCAGGAGCTTCGGCGGTTCCGGCTCCCAGCGGTCGACCCACAGGAACGCGGTGACCACCACGGCGACCGGGACCAGCGCCGCGAGCACACCGATCCCCACCGCGAGCGGGCCCACCTTTTCGGTCACCGTGCCGAAGACGAACAACCCGCACAGCGCGACGGCGATCAACCCGAGCACCGGCAGCAGCACGGTGATCGACCGAGACCGGCGGGGCCGGTCGAGACCGGGCGCCGGGGAGGAAGGCTCGCTCACAGCGGGTCACCCTACCGTCGGTACGGGGTCAGTCTTCGGCGCGCCGCCTGCGCCGCGGAGTGGATTCGTTCGCGCCGTTGGCGGCGAGCAGGTCCATCACCGAGCGGCCGGAGGCGTGCGAGCCCGCGTCCGAGGGCTCCGGACGGCTGTGCGACGAGCCGTTGCGGGACGGCGTCTCGTCGTCCGGCTTCGCCCGCCTGCCGCCGTGACGGCCGCCGGTGGACTCGGTGCTCTGCCAAGCCGGGGGCTCCCCGTCCGGGCGACGGCGACGGCCGCCACCGGTGGGCTCCGGAACGTTCGGGGCCGGGGTGATCGAGACCGAGGAGTCCTCGGCGGCCCGGCGACGGCGTCCGCCGCCACCGTTCTGCGCCAGCCGGATCTCTTCGGGCAGGGTCGGGTTGACCGCGGGCGGTTCCTCCGCGGCCGGGGATCCGTGCCGCGACGGCGCCTCGGCCGCCGGACGGCGCACCGGTTCGGGTTCCGGCTGCCGCACGGGCTCGGCCCGGCGAGGCGGCTCGGACACGGCCGGGATCGACGGCGGAGTCGGCGGCTCCGGGTCGCGACGCGGTTCCGGCCTCGGCTCGGGGCGCGGTTCCGGACGCGGCTCGGGACGCGACTGGGCGGCCGCGGGCTGGGGCTTGGCGGGCGGCGTGGGCCGCAGCCGGTCCTGGAAGTCGTCCTTCCTGGGGAACGCGGCGCTCAGATCGGAGACCGGGCGCTCCTGCGTCCACGACGGCTTCCACTCGCCGGTGGCCTCCATCGGCTCCGGCGTGGCCGGCTTGTTCGCGGGCGGCGGCGTGCCACCGGCCGGACGCTGCCGCTCGACGGGTTTCATCCCGGGGCGCGTCAGGCCGAGCTCACGGTTCGGCCGGGGACGGTCCGGCTCGACCTTCTTCACCGGCTTCGCCTGCGCCGGGGGCTTCACCGGCGGCGTCTGCTTCCGGGTCTGCTCCTCGGGCCGCGTCGCGGGAGGACGCTGCACGGTGCCGGCGTCGAGCCGCTGCTGAAGCGAAGACTGCTGCGGGCGGCGGGGCGGTTCGTTGCGCGGGGGCTCCGGCCGCTGGGGCTGCCGGGCGATGGTCGGCATCGACGGCTGCGAGACCTCGGCACGCGACACCCCCGGCATCGACGGACGGGACACCTCGGCCGGCGTCACCGGCGGCGGGGTCTTGCGCGGGGCGTCGACCCTCGGCATCGGCCGGGAGACCTCGGCGGGCGACATCCCGGGGTTGGACATCTCGAGCCGCTCGCGGCGAGCGGCTTCGGCGGCGAGCGCCTCGGCCGCCTTCGAAGCACGGGCGTCCGCCTTGCGCATACTGCGGCGAGTCGACTCGTCGACCGGCTTCGGCCGCTGGACCTGATTGCTCTGCCCGTACCCGTTGGTGCCGTTGACCTGGCCGTTCGCCGGTTTGCGGCGAGCCGCGGGCGGCGTGCCCACCCGCGCGGAAGCGGGTTCGAGGACGCGGTCGATCATCTCGGTCGGGCGCTCGCGCTCGCGTTCACGCTCGTCGACGTCGATCGTGGTGCTCTTGGCCGCCATGAGCTGGGGTTTGCCGTTGCCGTTCTCGGAACCCGCGCTCATCAGCTGCTTGTTGTCGAGGGACCGCATCCGGGTGGCCTGCGCGGTGAGCGCGACGCGTTCGAGGAGCACCTCGCCGCCGAAGAGCGACTGGAGGCTTTCGCGCAGGGCGCTCACCTCGGCTCTGAGCGCTTCGAGCTCTTCGTGGGACCGGCTCTCGGCGGCCTGCCGGGTCTCCGCCTCGATCTCCAGCTCGAACTCGCGGCGGGCGGCGATCTCGCGTTCCAGCTCTAGCTCGTAGACGGCCTGTGCCTCGGCGACGGCGTCCTCGCTCTGCGACACGTGCTTGCGGTAGCGGACCGCGAGGAACGCACCGATCAAGGCGGCCCACAGCGCCGCGACGATACCCAACCGCAAGTAGCGGAGGTCGTCGGAAAGCACCAATGCGAGAGTCGCGCCGACGGCGAGAACCAAGCCGACGACAAGCCACGGCCTACCCGCAAGGCGGCCGCGCGAGTCGTCACCCACCCCGGTCATGCCCAACACCGTACCTTCTAGTAATCCGAACGAGACCTAGTCGGTACTTCGAGCGGTGGCTCTCGAGCGTTAACCGGTCGGCTCGGGATCGCGCTCCCGATCGCCGCCCTCGGGGGTCCGGCAGCAGTGTTCGAGCCACAAAGCCGCAGCTACCAGCGCCGCCGAGCTGACGATCCCGACCGTCGCCGAGCGGAGATCACCGCTCGCCGCGAGGAGTTCGTCACGTCGCGGAAAAAGATACGCGAAAGCCGCCAGCCACACCCCCGTCATGGCGGATCCGGCGAGCGACGAGGCCTTCGCGAGCGCCACCGATCGGGCGACGGAGATCGCTGAGAGCACGCGGTTGCTCTTGATCCGCGCACGGATGATGAAAGCGAGCACGACCTCGCAGAGCGCGAGGACGAGCAGCGTGATTCCGGCGAAGAGCGGAAGCGCGGGGATGGATCCGTAGGCGACCTGGAAGAGCAGATAGGCCAGGACCACTCCCAGGAGGCCGGCCACCGCCAGCTCGCGTGGCCGGGTGAAGTGCATGGTCCAACGCTACCTGGCAGGCTTGACTCTCCACCAACTGGAGAGTCGACGATGAGGCATATGGGCACCGCAGCGGTTTTCACCATCGGGGAGCTGGCCAAACGGACCGGCCTGCCGGTGAAGACCATCCGCTTCTACTCCGACGAAGGGCTCCTGCCCCCGACCGACCGCACCGATTCGGGCTACCGCCTCTACGACGCCACCGCGATGGCGCGGCTGGAGCTGGTCCGGACGCTGCGGGAACTCGGGCTGGGCCTCGCGGACGTGGAGCGGGCGCTGACCAGGGAAGCGACCATCGGGGACCTCGCGGTCCAGCACGTCGCCGCCCTGGACGAGCAGATCCGGCGGCTGGAACTGCGCCGTGCGGTCCTGCGAGCGGTGGCCAAACGGGACTCACCACTGGAGGAGGTCGAACTGATGAACAAACTCGCGTCGATGTCGGACGAAGACCGCAAACGTTTGCTCGACGAGTTCTGGGCGGACATGGTCGAAGGGCTCGAGCTGGATCCGGAGTTCTACGAGCGGATGCGCTCGGCGAAACCTGAGCTGCCCGACGACCCGACGCCCGAGCAGCTGGAGGCCTGGATCGAGTTCGCCGAACTCGTGCAGGACGAGGAGTTCCGCGCGTCCATCCGCCGGATGAGCGAGTGGCACTCGCAGCTCCGGAAGGAGGACGGGGCGGACTTCGGCGCGAAGCAGCAGGAGCTGTGGACGGCGTGGAGCGCGAAGGCGACCGAAGCGCTCGAAGCCGGCCTCGCGCCAGACTCGCCCGAAGGCCGGGAACTGGCGGAGACGGTCTTCACGCAGTCTTCGCGCAACGGCCGTGACCCGCGCGACCCGGCCTGGCGGAAGCGGCTGACCGACGGGATGGCGATCAGCATGGATCCGCGGGCCGAGCGGTACTGGCTCCTGCTGGGGAAGATGAACGGCTGGCCGTCGTTCCCGTCGCAGATGCGGCAGGCCGAGTGGATCGTCGCCGCCCTGCGCTCCGCGCTGGAGTAACGCATTTAGTCCTCTGAATGCGCTGGCTACCACCCGCGTTTAGTCCTCTGGATGCGGTGGCTGGTATCGCGAACTACCGCATTCAGAGGACGAAATGCGTGAGGCGGACGGAGTCGCGGTCCGAGGCGGGGCGGGCGGCGAGGAGGTCGGCGACGGGACCGTGGCCGGGGAGTACCGCGTCGGGCTCGATCTCCAGCCAGGGGATCAGCACGCTCGCGCGCTCCGGCGTGCCGGGATGCGGCAACACCAACTGGGGGTCGTCGGAGCGCACCCCGTCCACGGTCACTATGTCGACATCCAGCGTGCGCGGACCCCACCGGAGTTCGCGCACGCGCTCCGCCGCCTGCTCGGCGGCCTGCCCGGTGCGCAGCCAGTCCCAGTGATCGCGCGCCGGATCGTCGACCAGGACGACGGCGTTGAGGAAGTCCGGCTGGTCCTCGACGCCCCAAGCCTTGGTCTCGTACACCGACGACACCGCGACGACCGCGGGCCGGACCGCGTCGACGGCGGACCGGAGGTACGCGAGCCGGTCACCCAGATTGGAGCCGAGCGAGAGCAGCGCGCGGCTCATCGCTCCCGCCGCACCGTGACGGCGACGTCGTCGAAGTTCAGCGGGATCGGCGCGGACGGCTTGTGCACCGTCACCTCGACGGCGGTCAGCCGCTCGTCGCGCAGCACCTCGTCGGCGATCTTCCCCGCGACACTCTCGATGAGGTCGTACGGCTCGCCCGCCACGATCCCGGCGGCGAGCTCCGCGAGTTCGCCGTAGTGCAACGTCTTGGTCAGGTCGTCGGACGCGGCGGCCGGACCGAGGTCCAGCCACACCACGATGTCGACGACGAACTCCTGCCCGTCCCGCTTCTCGTGGTCGAAGACCCCGTGCCTGCCGAAGACCCTCAATCCGGTCAACGTGATCTGGTCAGACAACAGGACTCCCCTTCCGCCAAGCCGCCGCGACGGTCACGGCGTCGATACTCGCGCCGACCTCGTGCACCCGCACCCCCCAGGCTCCGGCCGCCGCGGCGAGCGCGGACACGGCCGCGGTCGCGTTCTCGCGACCGTCCGGCGGGGCGGGCTTTCCGTCCTTTCCGGACAACAGGCGCCCGAGGAACCGTTTGCGCGACGCGCCGACGAGGACCGGGAAACCCAGTGACAGGAAGGAATCCAGACCGTTCAACAACGCCCAGTCGTGCTCGGCGTTCTTCGCGAAACCCAGCCCGGGGTCGAGCACGATCGCGCCGCGGTCGACACCCGCGGCGAGTGCTTCGTCCACTCGGGACAGCAACTCGGCGCGCACGTCCGCGACGACGTCCTCATAGGACGCCAGCGCGTTCATGTCCTTGCTGTGCCCGCGCCAGTGCATCAGCACATACGGGACACCGGTCTCGGCGGCGACCTTCGCCATGTTCGGATCGGCCAGCCCACCGGAGACGTCGTTGATCACGGAAGCGCCCGCCTCGACCGCGGCGAGGGCGACCTCGGCGCGGGTGGTGTCCACGGACATCGCGACACCGTCGGCGGCGAGCGTGCGGATCACCGGCATGATCCGGGAAATCTCGGTCTCGGCGTCCACCCGGGACGCTCCCGGCCGCGTCGACTCCCCGCCGACGTCGATCAGATCCGCGCCGCGCGCCCACATCTCGTGCGCGTGCTCCAATGCCTGCTCGACGCCGAGGTAGCGGCCACCGTCCGAAAAGGAATCCGGGGTGACGTTCAGGATGCCCATCACCGCACACCGGCCGGGCCGGGGCAGGGCGGTCATCGACGGCCCTTGATCAGGTCCAGCGCCTCCGCCCGCGAGGACGCTGAAGACTGCAGCAGCCCGCGTACGGCGGACGTCGTCGTCCTCGCGCCGGGTTTGCGGATCCCGCGCATGGCCATGCAGAGATGCTCGGCCTCGACCACGACGATCGCGCCGCGGGGTTCGAGTTTGCGCATGAGCGCGTCGGCGACCTGGGAGGTGAGCCGCTCCTGGACCTGCGGGCGCTTGGCGTAGAGGTCGACGAGGCGGGCCAGTTTGGACAGGCCGGTGACCTTGCCGTGGCCGTTCGGGATGTAGCCGACGTGGGCGACACCGTGGAATGGGACCAAATGATGTTCACAGTTGTGCGTCAGGTGCCCGGCGATCAGGAAGGTCGGGTGTGGCTCGCATTTGAAGCTGTACACCGTGTAGGGCTTGGTTCCCGTGGCCTTCACCGGACGGACGGACTCGACCTCGACGTACTCCGACTCGATGAGATCGGTTGAGTAGTCATCCTGAGGGAAGCCGTGTCGCCGGAACCAGCTGTCGGCAATGTATAGGTGCGACGCGATCCCACCACTTTTGGGAGTGAAACGCGCGCCGATGACCGTGGCCAGATCCTCCAGGAAGGGCACGTTCGCGCTGACAACGGTTCGGCCGGCGATCTTCTTGTGACGGAAGCCATCCCCGTCCACATACCCGTCGAGGAAGCCGTTGAAGGTGCTCAAGTCGTTGAGTACGACCATGGGGAATCGCTGGCGCTGATGGTGGGCATCGCCACCGACGTACTGCCGCATCAGATCCGCGAGGAACGACGAGACGACTCGCACCCGAAATCCCGGAACATCGCGCTCCAGGTAGCCCGACGGCCGCGTGACCGGTTCGAGTTTCGCCTCGATCCCGAAGGCACGGTAAAGGGACTCGGCGTACTTCTTCGCGAAGTCACGATCGTTCACCACCAGCGAGACGTAGCGCTCGGCGACGGTTCCGTCCGAGCAGGTCGCACCGATGACATAACCCAAGTCGTAGCCGAACTTCGGCTTCCAGCGATCCCGGCAAAGCTTGCGCGCGTGGGTCCACTCGATGAAGGAACCCTCGACGTCCTTGGCCTCCACCCAGCCCTTGGGCGTCGCCAAAGGATGGTCAGGAGTGACCTTGAAACTTCCGCCTGCGGTCGTGACCTCGACAAGCTCACGAGTCTGGTGCGAGCTGATCTCGGTGACCGTGGTCTCCTCGACCTTGCCACCCGACAGAGTCCACAGCTTGTCACCAACTTCGACCTCGGCCGCCTGCTTACGACCTCCGACCGCGTTCACCGTCTGCTTGCTCGGCACACAGGTGCTGAACATCGGGATGTCCGTCACGAGCACGAGTTCTTCGTGGGCCTCGTCGAACGTGCGGTCCAGGACGTGGTCCGGTTCGGTGTAGAGACCGGCGAACATTTCCCGGTAAGCGCGAGCGACCCGGGCCGGGGTCTCCAAGAGACCGTCCCGGTCCGGGTCCTCACCACAGGCGAGCAGGAGTTCGCGTACGGCTTTCTCGGCCCGGTCCTGGTCGAAGACCGGGCGGTCGCCGTTATCGCTTGGTGTCGTCCTGTCCGTCGTCACGCCGTTGCTGTCCTTCGTCCTGCTGACCGCCGGGCTGGTCAGCGAACCAGCCGTCGCGCGGGCGGTCTTCGGCGGGACGCCAGGGCTGGTTCGGCTGGCCGCCCGGCTGGGTCGCCGGGGTCCATCCGGGAGGAGCCCCGTAGTTCGGCGGGCCGCCTACGGGCCCACCCTGGTAACCGCCTGCCGGTCCGCCCGGCTGCTGCCCACCATATGCCTGGGGCCAGTGACCGGTGCCGTTCGGCCCGCCGTTGGGGCGACCGCCGTTGGGGTAGGCGCCCGGCGGCGGAGGGGCGTACGGGTTGGCGTTCGGGTCCGGCGGCGGGGCCGGCTGCGTGTACGGCGGGCCGCCGGGAAGGTCGCCGCCACCCTGCGCGGTGCCGACCGGGGTCGGCGCCGGCTGCAGTACCGGCTGCTCCTTCTTCTCCTCCGGCGGGGGCCACGGCTCGCCGCGCTCCATGGCCAGCTCGCCGGGGGTCTTGATCGGCGGCTTGTCGGACGGCTTGCGGTCGCCGAACTCGTTGAAGATGGTGATGTGCGGGCGTTTCTCGACGGTCGCGAAGATCCGCTCGAGGTCCTTGCGGGTCAGCGTCTCCTTCTCGAGGAGCTCGATGACCAGCTCGTCCAGCACGTCGCGGTAGGTGCTCAGCACGTGCCACGCCTCGGTGTGCGCAGTCTCGATGAGCTTGCGCACCTCCTCGTCGATCTCGTGCGCGACCTCCAGCGAGTAGTCCGCCTGGCGGCCGGCCGAGCGGCCGAGGAACGGGTCGCCCTGTTCCTGGCCGTACTTGACCGCGCCGAGCCGGGCGCTCATGCCGTATTCGGTGACCATCGCGCGGGCGATCTTCGTCGCCTGCTCGATGTCGGAGGAGGCACCGGTGGTGGGCTCGTGGAAGACGAGCTCCTCCGCCGTCCGGCCGCCCATCGCGAAGACCAGGCGCCCGATCATCTCCGAACGGGTCATCAACTCCTTGTCGTCCTCCGGGACGAGCAGGGCGTGCCCGCCGGTGCGCCCACGCGGCAGGATCGTCAGCTTGTAGACCGGTTCGATGTCCGGCATCGCCCACGCGGCGAGCGCGTGCCCGCCCTCGTGGTAAGCCGTGATCTTCTTCTCCTTCTCGGAGATGATCCGGCTCTTGCGGGCGGGGCCGCCGACGACGCGGTCGACGGACTCCTCCAGCGCGGCGTCGGTGATCACGTGCCCGTTCTGGCGGGCGGTGAGCAGGGCGGCCTCGTTGAGCACGTTCGCCAGGTCGGCGCCGGACATGCCGACGGTCCGCTTGGCGAGGCTGCTCAGGTCGGTGCCCTGTGCGATCGGCTTGCCCTTGGCGTGCACCTCGAGGATCGCCTTGCGGCCGCGCATGTCCGGCGCGGACACCGGGATCTGGCGGTCGAAGCGGCCGGGACGCAGGAGCGCCGGGTCGAGGATGTCGGGACGGTTGGTCGCGGCGATCAGGATGATGCCGCCGCGCGCGTCGAAGCCGTCCATCTCGACGAGGAGCTGGTTCAGCGTCTGCTCGCGTTCGTCGTGGCCGCCGCCGAGGCCGGCGCCGCGCTGGCGGCCGACCGCGTCGATCTCGTCGACGAAGATGATGCAGGGCGCGTTCTGCTTGGCCTGCTCGAACAGGTCGCGGACCCGCGAGGCGCCGACACCGACGAACATCTCGACGAAGTCGGAACCGGAGATCGTGTAGAACGGCACGCCCGCCTCGCCGGCGACGGCGCGCGCGAGCAGCGTCTTACCGGTACCGGGCGGCCCGTAGAGCAGCACGCCCTTCGGGATCTTCGCGCCGAGCGCCTGGTAGCGCGCCGGGTTCTGCAGGAAGTCCTTGATCTCGTACAGCTCTTCGACGGCCTCGTCGGCGCCCGCGACGTCCCCGAAGGTCGTCTTGGGCATGTCCTTGTTGAGCTGTTTGGCCTTCGACTTGCCGAAGTTGAGGACGCGGTTCCCGCCGCCCTGCGCGTTGTTCATCATCCACATCAGCAGGCCCAGCACCAGCGCCAGCGGGATGGCGAAGATCAGGATCTGGGTGAGGACGTTCTGCTGGGTGACCTTGGTGGTGAACTTGACCGGGTTGTCACCGCTCTTGAGGCCGATGAGCTGGCCGTAGATGGTGCCCGCGACGTTCGCCGGGTACTGCGCGATGATCTGGTCGACCTGCTGGCCGTCGACCTCGATCTTCTTGTTCAGCAGCAGCTTGATCTGCTGCTCCTTGTCCTCTTGCGAGGCTTCCTTGACGTTATTCGCGGTGATCTGCTGGTTCGCGATCGAGATCGGCACCTGGGTGTAGCCACGATCACTGTCGAAGATCGTGTTGTATGCGAGAAACGCCAGTACCGCCGCGAGAATCCAGAGCACTGGGTTCCTGAGCACGCTCTTCCGGTTCATACGACTCGGCCCTGGTGGCCTCGACCCTTCCTGGTTGGGCGGCTCCTGTGATACCCGCCATCACGATCTTGACGACCCATGGTGCTCCGACACCCGCCCCTCAGGATACCGCCCGCCTGGACGGATGAGGGTGGTGAGCCTCTCGGACGTAAACGGCGGACGCCTCGCGAGGGTTCCCGGAGCGGGCTCTCACCGTGTGTCGACCGCCACACCGGCGGCCATTTCACCCAGCCTCATGCGGAGTGTCTTGACGTCCGCGGGTGAGACGGTGACCCATTCGCGGCCGTCCGGACCGGCCTGTGACGTGCTGAGATAGCGGCCGCTGGCGGTGTCGAACCAGCCGAGGACGCGGGACCGCTGCTTGGCGCCGACGTGGGACCGGCTGTTCGCTGCGAGCTGACCGCCGCGGAGCCTCGGCTGGCCGGTGAGCTTGCCGAACGCCTCGCGCGGGTCCGCGGTGATGCGTTCGCTGAGCGAGACGCGCGGCTTGTCCTTGCGGCGGGACTTCGCCGCTTCGGGCTCTTCGGACTGCTTCGTCGCGTTGATGGCGGCGCGGATCGGCTCGGTGCGGCGGGCGTCGTCGATCGGCAGCGTGATGGACGCCTCCGAACCGCGCTGCCCCGGGGGCAGCAGGTCGACGACCGCGGTCGGGAGCCCGTCGGCGGGTGCCTCACGCAGCCAGATCCCGGACTGGTCCTGGATCGCGATCACCGCGTCGCGGCCGTCGGTGGCGCCGAGCACGGCGATCGTCGGGGCCTGGAAATCGGGGATGTGCAGCGCGTCGATGGTCAGCGAACCGCGGGCGAGGAGGTACAGCCAGTCCTCGATCTTCCGGTCCAGCCGGCCCCGGCCGTCGCGGATGCCGCGGGCCTGGAGTTCGTTGTCGACGCGCTGGCGCAGCGCCCGCCGTTCGAGCTCGGTCGCGCCGTGCGACCGGACGCGCAGCGGGTACGGCAGGTCGCCGAGCTCGGCGGACTCCCAGAGGAAGTCGAACGCCATCGGCGTGAAATGTTCCTGGTGCATTGCTCCGTGCCCTCCCGGCACCTCGGCTTCTGGGCCTCGGGACGCCCAGCGGGTTCACGATAGCGAAGGGGTACGACAGTCGTCGTCCGGATGCGCTAAGTGCCCGGGTTGCCAAATGTCATGAAAGGTTCGTTCAGGACGAAAAATGTCAGGAACGACCCTTTCATGACATTTCGAAGAGGGGTCAGCGCGCGAGAGAAGCGTCGGAAGCGATCTTCCCCAGCATCTCCGTGAGCCGGTGCCGCAACGTCGCCGGATCCGCGGGCGCGATGGTGATCCAGTCCCGGCCGTCGGCACCGCGGGTGGCCTGGGTGAAGTACCGGCCGGACTGCGTGTCGAACCAGCTCAGCACCGAAGACCGGCTCCGCGTGCCGTGTTTGCTGCGCGCGTTCGCGCCGAACTGGCCACCGCGAAGCCGCGGCTGGGCCTGGAGCCTCGACAGGGCCTTGCGGTCCTCGTCGGACGTCGCCGTGCCGTCGATCTGCGGCTGGCGACGCTGGAGGAAGTCCGCCCCCGAAGCGCCGACGAGCCCGTCCAGCGGGAGGGTGATCGACTTCTCCGTGCCGCGGGTCCCCGGCGGCAGGAGGGAGACGATCGCGCTCGCGAGGCCGTCCGGGGCGATGGGGTGGAAGTGGAAACCGCGCGGGTCCTGCACCGTCAGCAGGCCTTGGCCGCCGAGCAGGGACGCGACCGCGAGCAGCGGTTCGGTGTTGGGATTGTTGAGCTGGACGCAGTCCAGGCTCAGGTCCGGCCTCGCGAGGACACCGAAGTAGTCCTCGATATGCGGCTCGGGGCGTCCGCGCTCGTCGGCGAGGCGGCGCTGGTTCAGCGACTGGAGCGTCTGCGTGCGCAGGGCGCCGCGCTCGTCCATGGTCGCCCCGTGCGAGCGGAGCCGTAACGGGTACGGCAGCTCTCCGGCGTTCGCGCCCTCCCAGAGGAAGTCCAGCTCGACCGGGGTGAGCAGTTCACCGTTCGCCATCTTCGGCCCCCAAACAAGTCAGCGGGCGCGCGGCCGATCGGCCGCGCGCCCGGTGAAAACCGTTCTAGCGTTCGTCGTCTTCGGTCCAGGCGCCGATGACCGGCGGCGGGGTCGCCTCGTTGGCACCGAAGGCGTCGTCCGGGTCCGGCTCGATGAGGAACGACGCGTGCGTGTGCTCCTCCTCCTGCTCGGCCTGCGCGCCGTGGGCGCCCATGCCCATGCCGCCCATGCCCTGCATCGGCGGGGTGGCGCCGCCACCGATGGTGCCGCTGGAGGACACGATGCCCTGCTGCGGCACGGCCTGGGACGCCGCGCTCTGCGCGGGCCCGCCCTTCTCGGTGGCCGCGGCGTCGGTGCTGTCGGTGTCCTTGGCGCCGGACTTGTTGCCCTGTCCGAGCGCCTTGGCACCGGCGTAGCCGAGAGCGCCGCCGAGCCCGGCCGCGGTGAGGGCCTGGCCGAGTCCGTTGCCACCGCTCGCCGGGGCGTGCGGGGTCATCGGGGCACCCGCGCCGGAGGCGACGCCGGCGCCCGGCGCGACGCCGGAGGCCGGGACGTTCGCGGCGGGGTTGTAGCCGGCCTGCGAGAACACACCCGAGTCCGGACCGGCGTGGATCGGAGCCGCGCCGCTGCCGTGCGCGCCGCCGTAGCCGTGCGTACCGGCGAAGACAGGGGTGCCGGAGACGGCGCCGGAGTTGAGGCCACCGCCGCCGATGTTGCCGACACCGCTGAACGAAGCGCTGTTGTGCGTGGCGGTCGGCTTCATGCCGAGGGATTCGGGGCCGAAGCTCGGGGTCGAGCTGTCGACCTCGCTCATCTCCTTGGTGTATGCCTCGAGGAACCTGGCCTGCTCCGCCCGCACTTCCTTGTCCTGGTCGGCGAGGGGCTTCTGGTCGGTGATCATGCCGACCGGGCCCGCCGCCAGCGCCTGGCCCATGGCCTTCTCGGGGCTGTAGTCGGTCGGCTTCGGCATGAGCTTGACCTTGGTGGCGGCGTCGGCCTGCTTCTGCAGCCGGTCCGACATCGTGTGCGCGGCCTCGGAGGCCTGCGAGCCCGAGTTCGCGATGGCGACGAGCGAACCCTGCGCGGCCGCCGCGCCCTGCCCGATCCAGGCGGAGCCCAGTTCGGAGATCGCGTTGTAGAGGTCGTTCGACGCCTGGCTCAGCTTGCTGCCGTGCGAGTTCCAGGACTGGCTGATCGCGGTCGCGGTGCTGGGGTCGTTGCCGAGGTTGGCCTGGTTCCACAGGTCCTGGCTGCTCGGGGCGCTTTCCCAGTTCGGCGGGTTGGTGATGGCGCGGTCCGCGCCGATGTCGAACCCGTCGGAACGGCCGCGCGCGGACGACACGATGTTCGCGGCTTCGGTGTTGTCGCCGAGCTGGACCGGCGCGCCGCTGGTGTTGCTCTCGCCGTAAGAGTCGGCGCTGTGCTTCGGTGGCATGGCTTTCTGACTCCCCCTCAGACGTTCCGGAACGGCTCGGCCGCGGCCTGGTCGATCTCGTGGTAACGGGCCATCGCGGTGACGATGCCGGCCTCGGCCGCCTCGTACTGCTGGTAAAGGTTCTGGAGGGCGGCGGTGTAGGAGTCGCCGCCGCCGTCGGCCCGGTTCGCGACCTTCGCCGCGATCGCGTTGCCGACCGGGTTGTTGCCCAGCTTCGGCGCCTGCCCGAGGTCGCCGGCGCTGTGGAGCAGCGCTTCGACGGCGTCCTTGCCGGTGCGGATCTTGTTCAGTGCGGTCTGGGCCGCGTCCGGGTCGATCCCGACCTGCCCCTGAGCCGCGGCGTTCTTGAACGCGTTCGCGTCCGCCAGGCTGCTGTTCCCCATCTGAGCTCTCTCCGTTTCCCCCGGGCCAGGCCACGACGGCTTCGTGGCAAAGGTCTTCGCATAGGTTAACGCACTTGATCGCAGCCTATGACGCGTTCTCCGCGCTCAGGGTTCCGCATTTCCCCGCGAACGGGCAAGCGGTTCTCAGGACGTGTAAACGTGCGGATCCAGGGTGCCGATGTAGGGCAGGTCCCGGTAACGCTCCGCGTAGTCCAGGCCGTATCCGACTACGAATTCGTTGGGGATGTCGAACCCGATGTACTTGACCGGTACGTCGACCTTGACCGCCTCCGGCTTGCGCAGGAGCGAGACGACCTCCAGCGACGCCGGGTTCCGGCTCGCGAGGTTCTTCAGCAGCCAGGACAGGGTCAGCCCGGAGTCGACGATGTCCTCGACGATGAGCACGTCGCGGCCGGCGATGTCGCGGTCGAGGTCCTTGAGGATCCGCACCACGCCGGACGACGAAGTCGCCGAGCCGTAGGAGGAGACCGCCATGAACTCGAGCTGGGAGGGAAGAGGGAGAGCCCTGGCGAAGTCGGTCATGAACATCACCGCGCCCTTGAGCACGCCGACGAGCAGGAGGTCTCCCTGCCCGGAGCCGGGGCCGTCGGCCGGGTAGTCCGCGGCGACCTGTGCGGCCAGCTCGGCGATCTTGTCGTTGATCTGCTGCTCGGTGACGAGCACGGAGGCGATCTCGCCTTCGTACACAGGACGTTCCCCTCTAGGTGGTGGACTGGGGTGTTTCGAGCAAGAGCCTGCCATGCGCCCGCTTCGCCACCAAGTCGCCGGGTAGCCAGACCCCGCCCTGACCCCGCCAGTTCCCCACCAGCGCGTCGACCGAACGCAGATGGGCGTCGGTGAGCTCGCGGACCCCGGAGTCCAGCAGCCACCTGCGGAGGACGCGTCGCCGCAGCGCGGGCGGTTCGGTGGCGAGCACGGCGACGTCGAGCCCTTCGCCGGTGAAAGCCCGCAGGTGGACCTCGCCCGCGAGTGTGTCCAACGCCTCGGTGTCCTCGCGCAGTTGCGCCGCCGTGCGGGCGAGCGAGGCCGCGACCCCGCCGGACAGCACCTCCTCCAGAAGGGGCAGTACTTCCGTCCGCAACCGGACACGGGTGAACCGCGGGTCCGCGTTGTGCGGGTCCTGCCACGGGTCGACGCCGAGCGCCGCGCAAGCCCGGCGCGTGGTGGCGCGGGTGACGCCGAGCAGCGGCCGTCCCCACGGTGGGTCGAGCGGCCGCATCCCGGCCAGCGAGCGCGGACCGGAACCCCGGCCGAGGCCGAGCAGGACGGTTTCGGCCTGGTCGTCGAGGGTGTGGCCGAGCAGGACGAGGCCGTGGCCGTCCGGCAGCGCCGAACGCAAGGCGCCGTAGCGGGCCCGGCGGGCGGCGGCTTCCGGTCCGCCCGCACCCTCGACGCGCACCTTCAGGACTTCGGCGGTGTCGGCGCCCAGTTCTCGTGCCGTGTCCGCGGCGCGGGCGGCGGTTTCGGCGGAACCGTCCTGGAGGCCGTGGTCGACGACGAGCGCGCGCACCTTCAGCCCCGCGCGGCCGCCGGTGAACGCGGCGGCTTCGGTCAGCGCCAGGGAGTCCGCGCCGCCCGAGACCGCGACGTACACCTCGTCGCGCGGGCTCGCCGACGCCAGGAACTCCCGCACGGCCGTCCGCACGGCCGCGACCGCGGGATCGGGTCCGCTCACCCGTGCAGGCGCCGCACCCAGGCCGCCGGATCGCCGATCTCGGCCCTGGTCGGCAGCGTGTTCGGCGATGTCCACACGGCGTTGAAGCCGTCCATGCCGACGGCGTCGACGACGTGCTTGGTGAACTTCGCGCCCTGCTCGTACTGGCGCAGCTTCGCGTCCACGCCGAGCAGACTGCGCAGCACGCGGTCGATCAGGCCGCCGCCCTTGCGCCGGGCGGTGAACCGCGAACGGATCAGCTCGACGCTCGGCACCACCTGCGGTCCGACGGCGTCCATCACGAAGTCGGCGTGCCCCTCCAGCAGGGTGGAAAGGGCCAGCAGCCGGTCGAACACCGCGCGTTCGCCCGGCGACTGCAGGAGTTCGGCGAGACCGGCGCCGCCCGTCTTGCCCTTACCGATCTGCTTGATGGTGTCCGGCAGGCGGCCGACCAGATCGCTCAGCCCGTCCGCGTCCCGGCCGGCGAGCCCGCCGATCAGGCGCTCGACCTCGTCGGCGAAGTAATCGCGCAGCCAGGTGACCGCGGTGAACTGCAGCCGGTGGGTGCATTCGTGCAGGCAGACCCACAGCCGGAAGTCGTGCCCCGGCACGTCCATCGCGCGCTGGGCGGCGACGACGTTCGGCGCGACGAGCACCAGCTGCCCGGCGCGGTCCGGCCCGCCGAACGGGTCGTACTGCCCGAGCACGCGGGACGCCAGGAAGGCGAGCACGAGACCGGTCTGGACACCGGCGCCACCGGCCAGCACGGGCGCCAGCGGGCCACCCTGCGCTTCCGGCAGCGCGCGACCGGTGAGCGCGTCGAGCCCGGCAGCGGCCGAACGGACCCAGCCGGGCCGGTCGACGACTTCGGCGGGCAAAAGCGGCAGGTCGAGGCCGAGCCCGGTCAGCTCGCGGACGTGCCCCTCGGCCTCGCTCGTCAGGTCACGTAGCTCGGCGACGGCTTCTTCGGCCTCTTCGCGGTCGACCACCGGACCGCCACGCACCAGGAGGGCGCCCGTCGAGGCGGCCAGGGACCAGTCGACCATCGAACGTGTCTTGGTCGGCGTTTCCTCAGTCACTCTTATGACGCTACCCGCTGGAAGACCGGTTTCCGTCCCGAGTTCCTCACGCTCCGATTCCGGTCGCTCACCTGCAGCCGCATTTGTGCAGGGTCGCCGCGACGACGTCGAGCGCGGCCCTGCCCTTGTTCTGGTCCGAACCGGACGACATCAGCGCGAACACCAGCATCCGGCCGTCGGTGTCCAGCACCACGCCCGCCAGGGTGTTCACCCCGGACAGCGTCCCGGTCTTGCCGCGCACCCAGCCCCGGCCCGCCGACGACGCCGGATCGCCGTAGCGCTTCTCCAGCGTCCCGCTGCCGCCCGCGACGGGGAGGCCCGCCAGCAGCGGGCGCAGCTTGGGCGTCCTCGGATCCTTGCCGTCCGGCGCCGCCGCGACCGCGAGGATCTCGCTGAGCACCTTGGCCGGGATCTTGTTCTGGTCGGACAGCCCGCTGCCGTCGTTGATCTGGACCCCGGTGAGGTCGAATCCGGCCTGCTTGAGCACGTCCATCGTCGCGGCCGCGCCGCCGGTGAACGACGGCTCGACGCCCTTCGCGAGCGCGAGCTGGCGTGCGAGGACGTCGGCCATCAGGTTGTCCGAGAGCTGAAGCAGCGAGTTGGCGAACTCGGTCAGCGGCTGAGACTTGACCTCGCCGAGCACCTTCGCGTCCTTCGGCGCCGTCGTCGTACCGCCGGCTTGGGCTTCGAGCTTCCCCGCGATCTTCTGGGTCAGCGCGGCCGCCGGATTCGCGACACGGGGCGAGTGATCGTTCTTCGGGTCGGTGCGGCCGCCGTCGGCCATCACGGGGAGGACCGGCGCCATGTAGGTGTTCCCGGCGGCGGTGTCCTCCGGGTCCCAGCCCTTCGCGGCCGTCGGCCCTTTGAACAGGCTGACGTCCAGCTGGACCTTGGAGATCTTGCCGCCCACGGCCTTCTTGACCTGGGCGACGAGGTCGTCGACATGCGCCGCGCCCGGGTACAGCGGCGAATCGGTGCCCAGCGGCAACGCGGTCAGCGACGGGTCGCCGCCCGCGACGAGGACGACCGTGCCCGGCTCGGCGCCCTGGACGATCTTCGTCGAGAACTGCGTCCCGTGCTCCATCGACAGCAGCGCGGCCGCGACGACGAGGATCTTCGTGGTCGACGCCGGGGTCAGCGGGGTGCCGGAGTTCTTGTCCCACAGGACCTCACCGGTCGCCGCGTCCACGACGGTGCCGGTGAGCGTGCCCAGGTCCGGCGCACCGGCGGGGCCGGCCAGCGCGGCCGCGAGACCGTCCTTCGTCGGCCCGGCGCCGTTGATGTCCGGCCCGTGCAGGACGCGGGTGACACCGGCGGGCTTGGGGATCTCGCCCTTCGGCGCGTTCGGCGCCCAGGGCAGGCCGAGCCGGTTCGACACCTTCGGCATCGCGGCGGCGCCGCCCATCCCGGCGAGCAGCAGGACGACGACCAGCGTTGTGATCAGCAGGGCCTTGCGTTTGCGCTTCGGCTTCGGCGCAGGTGCGGATTCGGCCTCGGCGGCCGGGGGCTCCTTGGAAGGCGGCTCGGACTGCTGGATCCCGACGGTCGCTTCGGCGTCGAAGCGCTCTTCGGCGGGCTCGATGCGGACCGGGCGCGCGTGCATGGTCGCGGACGGGACCGGCGCGGGCGCCGGCGGCTCGACCCGGCTCGGCTCGGGACGGCGCTGCTGCTGCGGGGGTTCCTGCCGCGGCTCGGGTCTCGCGAGCTCGTGATCCCGCGTCGGCGTCGGGGCGCCCCGGTCGAACTGCTCCCAGTCGGGTTTGTCCGTTTGCCGCGGCTGGACGGGCTGAACGAAGACCGTCTTCGGCGCTTCGGGTTCTTCGGGCTTGACGGCCTCGACCGGCGTCGCGGGCTCGAAGGCGGACCACTGCGGCGTCGGGGTCTCCGGGACGTCCGGCTCCTCCTCGACCTCGACGACGGGCTGGAACCACGAGCCACTTTCGGGTGTGACCTTCGGCACTGCCAGCTCTTCGGTCTTGCCGTTCGCCAGCCCCGTCATCGGCAGCCAGACGGTGGCCTCACCCTCCCCCTTGGCACCCTTGGGCTCGGCGGATGAGGTGTCCTTGTCGTCCGACGGCCACATCGGGACATCGTTTTCCGGCACGCAACACTCCTTCATCCACCGTCCGGGGAAGGGGCCAAGCTCACATACGACCACATCGATGCGACCGCCCGGGCCCCCGTGGTCCACACTAGTGAAGACAAGACGATGATTTCGGTGAGCCGTCCGCGACGGCGGGGCGTACCAAAGACGAGAGCAGCGAGGCCGGCGTGGAATTCGACGTCACTATCGAAATCCCCAAGGGGGAGCGCAACAAGTACGAGGTGGACCACAAGACCGGTCGGATCAAACTCGACCGGACGCTGTTCACCGCCACCCAGTACCCCGCCGACTACGGGTTCATCGACGACACCCTGGGCCAGGACGGCGACCCGCTCGACGTGCTGGTGCTCGTCCAGGAGCCGACCTTCCCGGGCTGCCTGATCCGCTGCCGCGCGATCGGCATGTTCCGGATGACCGACGAGAAGGGCCCGGACGACAAGGTCCTCGCGGTCCCGACGAACGACCCGCGGCTCGAGCACCTGCGCGACATCCACCACCTGAACGAGTTCCACAAGCTCGAGATCCAGCACTTCTTCGAGGTGTACAAGGACCTGGAGCCGGGCAAGAGCGTCGAGGGTTCGACCTGGGTCGGGCGCTCCGAGGCCGAGGCCGAGATCAAGCGTTCGCTCGACCGTGAGACCGACCGGCTGGCCAAGGAGGCCATCGACGGTCCGGCGGCTCACTAGCTCGTCAGAGCTTCGAAACGCGTGAAGGCCTCCTTCCCTCGGCTGAGCCGAGGGAAGGAGGCCTTCACGCGTTGAACTACGCCGAGTAGCCCGGGATCGGGAACGGCGCCAGGAACTCGCGGATCTCGGCCGCGATGGTGTCCAAAGCGGACTGTTCCTCGCCCGCCGCCGCGGTGATCGTGCGGTCGATCCACTCCGCCACCTTGACCTGGTGCTCCGGCTCGAGCCCGCGGGTGGTGATCGCGGAGGTGCCGAGCCGGATACCGGACGGGTCGAACGGCTTGCGCGGGTCGAACGGCACCGTGTTGTAGTTCAGTTCGATCCCGGCGCGGTCCAGCGCCTGCGCGGCCGGTTTGCCCGGCACGTTCTTGTTCGTCAGGTCGATCAGCAGCAGGTGGTTGTCGGTGCCGCCGGACACGAGGTCGTAGCCCCGCTCCACCAGCGCTTCCGCCAGCGCCCGCGCGTTGGCGACGATGCGGTGCGCGTACGCGGAGAACTCCGGCTTCTGCGCCTCGCCGAGCGCGACGGCGATCGCGGCGGTCGTGTGGTTGTGCGGGCCGCCCTGCAGGCCGGGGAACACCGCCTTGTCGACGGCCTTCGCGTGGTCGGCGTCGGAGAGGATCATCGCGCCGCGCGGGCCGCGCAGCGTCTTGTGCGTGGTCGTGGTGATGACCTGCGCGTGCCCGACCGGCGACGGGTGCGCGCCACCGGCGACCAGCCCGGCGATATGCGCGATGTCGGCGACCAGCACGGCGTCGACCTCGCGGGCGATCTCCGCGAACGCCGGGAAGTCGATGGTGCGCGGGATCGCGGTGCCGCCCGCGAAGATCAGCTTCGGCCGGTGCTTCAGCGCGAGTTCGCGGACCTGGTCGAGGTCGACACGGCCGGTCTCCTTGCGGACGCCGTAGCGGACCGGGGTGAACCACTTGCCGGTCGCGGACACGCTCCAGCCGTGCGTGAGGTGGCCGCCGTCCGGCAGCGCCATCCCGAGCACGGTGTCGCCCGGCTGCGCGAAAGCGAGGTACACCGCGAGGTTCGCCGGGGAACCGGAGTACGGCTGGACGTTCGCGTGGTCGACGCCGAAGACGGCCTTCGCGCGTTCGATGGCGAGAGTCTCGACCTGGTCGATGAGCTGCTGGCCCTCGTAGTACCGCTTGCCCGCGTAGCCCTCGGAGTACTTGTTGGTGAGGACGGTGCCCGTCGCTTCGAGGACAGCCTGGGAAACGTAGTTCTCGGACGCGATCAGGCGGATCTTGTCGTGCTGGCGTTTCGCCTCGTCCTCCACGAGCCCCGCGATCTGCGGGTCGGCGGCGGCGAGCGCGGAAAGTTCGGGCTGGTGTGTCATCGGACGTACTCCTGCCAGAGACGGCCGGACCCAGGCGCGCGGTACCGGCCTTGTCGTCGCTTCCCGGTGGTGCTCCACCTCAAATGGCGCCAGTCGCTGGTGCGGACCAGCCTAGAGCACGGCGCGAGGCCCGGCGTGCGGACGATGTCCGGCGCACCACCGGCGGCTGCATCCGGCCGTGCGGTCGCAGAACGCCTGTGCGCAGACGGCACAGCGTTTGATCCGCCGCCAGCCACCGAACACGACGAGTTCCGCCAGCCCGGACGCTCCCGCGACCAGGTCACCGCAGCCGGGCCACGCCGTCACGTGCACCAATCGCCAGCCCTTCCCGGACTCGACCAGCCGCGGCGCGGCACCGTTCCCGGCGAGG
Source organism: Amycolatopsis sp. MJM2582 (assembly GCF_000754115.1). Taxonomy (NCBI): domain Bacteria; kingdom Bacillati; phylum Actinomycetota; class Actinomycetes; order Pseudonocardiales; family Pseudonocardiaceae; genus Amycolatopsis; species Amycolatopsis sp. MJM2582. Next base: position 1,844,021 of record NZ_JPLW01000001.1, on the reverse strand, counting down.
ATCCGGTTGAGCCGGTCGGCGGCGGCGGGTTCGTCCGGCAGCGCCGATACGACCCCGGCGAGCCACGGATTCCCTTGGGCCAGCAGCCTTTCCGCGATCTCGAGAGCCGGGTCGAGGTCGCGGAAAGGCGGGACGATCACGTGCTTGCGCGTCACGGTTCTTCGATCGCGACGCCCATCGAGCGAGCGGTGCCCGCGATCGTGCGCATGGCCGCTTCGACGTCGCCGGTGTTGAGGTCCGGCAGTTTCCGCTCGGCGATCTCGCGCAGCTGTTCCCGGGTCAGCTTCCCGGCGACCTCATGCCCCGGGCGGCCGGATCCCTTGCCGCCCAAGGCCTTCTTGATGAGGAAGGACGCCGGCGGGGTCTTCAGCCGAAGCTCGAAGGAACGGTCTTCGAACACCGACACGACCACCGGGACGATGTCGCCCCGCTGCGCCGCCGTCGCCGCGTCGTAGGCCTTCTTGACCTCGACGAGGTTCACGCCGGTCTGCCCGAGCGTCTTCCCGAGGTCGACCACCGGCGCGTTGCCGGCGGTCAGCTCGAGGGTCGCCTGATGTGTTTTCTTCTTCGACTTCGGTGCCATGCGCCGAAGCTATGGTCTCCAGTTACTGGAGAGTCAATCGATCGGTTTGACGGTCTCCGCGTGACGGCGCGCCAGCTCCTGGTAGATCACCGCGTTGTGCTCGACCCAGCCGCGGGCGGTGCCGTCGAGCGGGACGTGCTTCTTCGCCGGGCTGCCCATGGCGACCGTCTCCGGCGGGATGACCATGCCGGGCGTCACCGTGGCACCGGCGGCGACGAGTGCCTTCGCGCCGATCTGCGCCTTGTCGAGCACGGTCGAGCCGTTCCCGATCAGCGCCTGCTCGCCGACCGTGCAGTCGTGCACGAGGCACTGGTGCCCGACGGTGGCGTTCTTGCCGACCTCGGTCACGCCGCCGTTGACGTGGATGACCGAGTTGTCCTGCACGTTGGCGCCCTCGCGGACGATGATCTTCCCGAAGTCGGCACGCAGCACGGCGCCGTACCAGACGGAGGCGCCCTTCTCGACGACGACGTCGCCGATCAGGGTGGCGGTGGGGGCGATCCACGCTTCGGGATCCACCTGGGGACGCAGCCCCTCGAATTCGAACATCGGCATGCCCCGCACCCTATGCGCGAAAGTCCGTGAAGGCCTCCTTCCCTACCTTGAGAGTAGGGAAGGAGGCCTTCACGGAACTCTGGAGCCTCAGCCGATGGCGGTGTTCAGCAGGAGGTCCACGGCCTTGTCGTTACGGGTGGTCTCCCGGACGATCACCTCGTCGGGAGGGTAGAAACCGGGGTTCGAACCCCGCGGGTACATCTCGAAGGTGAAGCTCAGGATCTTGTGGGTGCCCCACATCCAGTCGTCGATCGTCCCGTCGGTGATGTACAGGTCGCTCGACTGCTGCGGCGTGTAGCCGTTGGTCGCCGCCAGCTGCCGCCCGAGCGTCTGGAACCGCTGAGCCTCGGCCGCGGTCATCCCGGGTGCGGTGTCGTTGTAGGTGAAGCCGAACGGCCACAGCACGAGCTCCGAATAGGTGTGGAAGTCGATGCTCGCCTTGATCTGCTGGACGCCGCCGATCTTGCGCGAGTTGACGAAGTTGGACACCGCGCGGGTCTCCGGCGCGGAGAACGCCGACGGGCCGCGGTAGGTCTCGCTGGTGGTCGAGCCCGACGAACCGCCGCAGCAGCCCCAGTTGTAACCCCAGTTGCGGTTGGGGTCGGTGCCGTTGCCCTGGCGGTTCTTGCGCCAGTACTTGTAGCTGCCGCCGGAGATGTCGTACTCCGAGCCGTCGGGGTTGACGTTCGGGATCACGTAGATCTCGGTGCTGTCGACGAAGCGTTTGATCGCCGGGTCCGAGGCGTAGCCCTGGGTGAACCGGTTCACGATCCGCAGGCACATCTCGGTGGTCAGGTGCTCACGCGCGTGCTGGTTGCAGGTGAACAGGACCTCCGGCTCGTTCTCGTCCGTGCCGACGTTGTCGCTGATCTTCAGCAGGTTCAGCGCCCGGCCCTGGTACGAGTTGCCGACGCTGCTCAGCCGCGCGATCGACCCGTAGTTCGACTGGGCGTTGCGTAGTTCCGTCGTCACTTCGGCGTAGTTGTGGAAGCCGGAGTCCGACGGCGGGAAGTCGTTGATCGCGTTGGTGCCGACCTTCTCCGACCGGTCGACCACGCCGCGCTGCTCGACGCGGTAGCCGAGCGAGCGGATCTTCGCCGCGTCGCGCGCCTCGCCGATGAACGTGGTCGTGCCGCCCGCGGAGCCGAGGACGTCGACGCCCAGCCGGGAGATCTGGGTGCGCTGCTGGGAGGTCCCGGTGCCGAAGACCTCGTAGATCTGGACCTGCGCGTCCTCGGCCTGCTGGTCCGCGGTCGCCGGGCTCGCGGCGACCGGGATGGTGAACGCCGCGACGGCCGCGATCGCCACGGCCATGCACCGTCTTATGCGCATCGTCGTCTCCTAGCTCTGAGGCAGGGGAAGGGGAACCTCACCATGACCGGAGCCGGAAGGGCGAACAATCCGTAACGGTACGGATCTAATGCGTATTTCTAGCCGTAGTTCGCGAAACAGAGCGCTTCGATGTCACCACGCAGTGCGGCGAACGGCCGCCGCCGGACGCGCTGCTGGACGATCGCACCGAGCAGATAGGACAGTAGGGCCCGCGCTCGCGCCCGCGGGTCTTCGACGTCGAGCGGCGCGAGCAGTTCCGCGAGCAGTTCGGTGATCGAGGTCAGCATGACGTCGATGGCCTGAGGGTGCTGCGCGCGGCCGGCGGCGATCCAGTATTCGAACCAGAGGAAGGCCGCGTTCGGACGGCCGGAGAACTCGGCGAGGAAGGCTTCCAGCGCGGCGAAGAGCCGCTCATCCGGGTGATCGTGTTTCGCCGATATTTTGCGCAAATCGGCGGTGAACGTTGTGATGTGCGCCGCCATCGCGCGGTCGATCAAGACGTCGATGTCCGCGAAGTAGTAATGAATCGCACTCTTCGTGAGCGGCCCGGCGTCCGCGATCGCCCGCACGGTGCAGCCCGCGAGCCCGTCCCTGGCGAGCACGACACGCGCCGCTTCGACGATCTGTTCCTGTTTCTGCAGCTGATTGGGGGAGAGCCGCGCGCTGCGGCCGGGAACGGCGGTCACGAAGTTCCTTACACCAAGTAGTCAGGACACGAGCCCTGAAGCTTAGGGCAAGCGTCCTGTCCGATCACAGCGGGTGAAAAATCTAGGTGGCTAGCCGTCGATCCGTAGCGGACAATGCCCGGCATGGTGACCTCAGGGGACAACGGGTTCAGCCCGGCCGCACGACGGCAGCTGGAGAAGGAACTCGCCGATCTGCGTGCGCAGCGCGACGCGATGGCGCCGCTCGTCGGCGAGCAGGAACGAACCGGCGACGCCGCCGACCAGGCGGAGGTGCTGGACCGCGCGGAGGCCGCCGCCTACCTCGACCGGCGCATCGCCGACGTCGCGGCGAAACTGGAGCACGGCGGCCGTGACAGCAAGGGCCTGCTCCCCGACGGCACCACCGTCACCCTCAGGTTCGCCGACGGCGACGAAGACGAGCTCCACATCGTCACGATCCCCGGCGAGGACGCGGACGCCTCCACGGTCACCTCGGACAGCCCGCTCGGCCTCGCGCTCGTCGGTGCGAAGGAGGGCGACGAGATCACGTACCGGACGCCGCGTGGCGAGACCAGCGCCACCGTCGTCACGCTGAAGCCGCCTGCCTGACCCTCGTACCGCCCCGGATGTCATGAAAGGGTCGTTCAGGACACTTTTCGTCCTGAACGACCCTTTCATGACACTTGAACGCCGGTCAGGCCTTCACGCGCCCGGACGGCACAGCACCGGATTCGCCAGCTCGGCGCACGGCCGGTGCCCGTGCGACCGCACGATGTCCTTGCCGACCTGGTTGGTCAGGTACCGCAGGAAGCTCGCGACGAGCGAGTCGGCCTTCGGCTCGCCGAACGTGTACGCGTACTCGGTCTCCCAGAACGGGTACGCCGCGTGGATCGCGCCCTCCAGCGTCGCCTGGTGACCGTCGATCCGCACCGGCAGCACGTCCTCGCGTTTCGTGGCGGCGCCCAGTTCGCTGTAGCCGAGCGCGCCCGGCACGCGCGCCACCGCGTCGAGGACGTCGTTCGTGGACGGCTTCGCGCATCGCACCACCCCCGGCTGGGCACCCGGCGCCGGTTTGAGGCAGTCGTCGGAGTTGTCGCCGGGCTCCCGCTTGCCCGCCAGGATCCGCCCCTCGAACGTCCGCCGCGTGCCGGAGTCCGAATGCCGGTCGACGAGCCGGACCGGCCGGTCCTTGCCGCCGATCTCCCGCCAGTTCGCGATCTTGCCGTCGTAGATGTCGCGGATCTGCGTGAGCGTGAGGTCCTGGACCCCGGCTTCTTTGTTGATCACGAGCGTGAACAGCGAGAACGCGACCGGACGCGGCAGCAGCTGCGGGAAGCCCTCGCCCTTCGCGCCGTCGGAGAACGCCAGCACGCCTTCGTTCCCGGCCTGGTTCAGGCTGCCGAGCCCTTCCGCGCTCCCCCGGGTGTCGAAGACGAACGACGCACCCGGGCACGTCTTCGCGTACGAAGCCGTCGCTTCCTTCAGCACCGGCGCGAACGCCGTCGATCCGGTGATCGTGAGCTTCCCGGACGCGCAGTCCAGCGGCGGCGGCTTCTCGTCGAAGAACAGGGAGCGGGTCAGCTGGAAGATGCTGATCACCACGAGGAACAGGATGAGCGCGATCACCGAAGTCGTCGGCCCGGTGCGACTCTTGGTCTCACGGAGGCTGCCGCCCTTGATCTCGCCGACGACCTGGGGATCGTCGAAATCGTCGGGCGAGCCGTTGGGGATCCGGTCGAGCACGGCGAGGATCTTGTAGTGCGCGCCGCGGTTCAACGGCACCCTCGGCAGGTCGATCACACCCGCCGGCCGCTCGGGATTCTCGTCGCGCGCGCCGAAACCGGAGTCGTCGCCGAAGCATTCGTGCAGATGCGGCGAGCTGAGTTCGGTCACCACCATGCCCGCCACGGTGCGGCCGGGGAACTTCACGCGGACGCCGACGCGGTCGTTCTCGTTGACCGCGTAGTCGTCGGTGTCGATGTCGGTGGTGCCGTTGTTCTCAATGCGCAGCAGCACGAACGACGGGTCGACGAGCCGCTCGCCGTTCTCGTGCTGCAGCTGCGCCAGCGCGTCGGCGGTCGGCGCGAACCCGCGCCCGGACGCCGTCGGGGTGTCCATCTGCACGCGGTAGCCGAGCCGTTTGCGGCCGACGAGGGCGAACTCCCACAGGAAAGCGACGGCCGGGACGGCGATCCCGGCCACCGCGAGCAGGACGTCCCAGGGAAAGCCTTCCAAGACCAGCCTCCAGGTTCGGGGAATCGAACCTAAGGCCCGTCACGGCCGGGGACGGCGGACTTCAGCCAGTGTTCACCGCCCGTCCGCGAAGGCGTAGTCGTCGAGGTCGAAGAACCGGCTCGTCACCATGGTTTCCAGCGTCGGCGAGGCGCGGAACGGCACGTCCCCGTTCGCGTCGAAGTAGTAGCTGTTGGCCAGTGAACAGCTGTCCTGGAAGAAGACCTGGTGTTTGCGCCGGTCCAGCATGCTCCGGAAGTAGCGGTCGTTGGCCTCGCTCGTGACCTCCACGCGCGTGGCGCCGGTCTTCCTCGCGTTGCGCAGGCAGCGGATGATGTGCGCGGTCTGCGTCTCGATGAGGTTGAAGTACGAGGAACCGTTGTAGCCGTAGGGCCCGAGGATGGTGAAGAAGTTCGGGAAACCGGGGACGCTGACGCCCTGGTAGGCCTGGAACCGGTTCTCCTCCCAGAACTTCTCCAGATCCGCGCCGCCCGAACCGCGCACGGTGAAGGCCGGCATGTTGCCCTTCTCGAACACCTTGAACCCGGTCGCCAGCACCAGGACGTCGACCGGATGCTCGGTGCCGTCGGCGGTGCGCACGCCGGATTCGGTGATCGCGTCGATGCCGGTGGTCTCCAGCGTGACGTTGTCCCGGTTGAACGTCTGGAGGTACTCGTTCGAGAAGCTCGGCCGCTTGCAGCCCAAGGCGTAGCGCGGGGTCAGCTTCTCGCGGGTTTCGGGGTCCTTGACCGCGCGGCGCAGATGCGCGCGCCCGATCCGCTCGCCGGCGCCCGCGGTCGGCAGCAGGTTGTGGAAATGCGCCGCCAGCGGGAAGGTCACCTCGACGAGGGCCTGACTGGCCAGCCTGGACACCAGTTTCGCGCCCGGCAGCCGCCGCAGCGCGAGCCGCGCCGTCCGGGGCAACGCGGCGTCGGGTTTGGGCAGGCACCAGATCGGCGTGCGCTGGAACACGGTCAGATGCGCGGCCTCCGGCGCGATGGACGGGATCACCTGCACGGCCGATGCCCCGGTGCCGACGACGGCGACGCGTTTACCCCACAGGTCCACGCCGTGGTCCCAGCGCGCGGTGTGCATCACCGTGCCGCGGAAAGCGTCGATGCCGTCGATGTCCGGCGGCTTCGGCTGGGTGAGCACGCCGGTGGCGCCGACGACGAACCGCGCCGTCATCGACCACCCTTCGGCGGTTTCGAGGCGCCACAAGTGCGTCTCGTCGTCGAAGGTCGCGGAGACGACCTTGCTGCCGAGGCGGGTGCGGCGGCGGATGTCGTACTTGTCGACGCAGTAGTCGGCGTACGCCTTCAGTTCACGGCCGGGCGCGTAGACCCGCGACCAGCCGGAGATCTGCTCAAACGAGAACTGGTAGCTGAACGACGGGATGTCGACGGCCACACCGGGGTAGGTGTTCCAGTGCCACGCGCCGCCGACGCCGTCGCCCTCCTCCAGCATCAGGAAGTCTTCGAAACCGGCTTGGTGCAGCAGGATCGCGGCCCCGATACCGGAGAATCCCCCGCCGATGATCGCGATCTCGTGGTCGGGTTTCATGCGGGGAGTCCTTCCTCGGCGAACAGTGAGCTGGGCCCGAGCACCACCACGTCGGCCTGGTGCTCGATACCTTCGGCGGTGCGGATTCCGCCGGGCGCGAAGGCGTAAACCGGCCAGGTGATGAGCTTGCAGCCGGGCCGCCGAAGCGCGCCGTAGTAGCCGAGGCCCGGCGCCGTCCGCCGTGAACCGAAGCGGCGGTCGGGCGTCAGGAGCCTGCGGATCCAGGGGTCTTTCACCTGCCAGCGCAGGAAAACCCGGGCGACGGCGATGCCGAGCACGGTCGGGCCCGGGACCGGCATCGGCACCACCCAGTCCGGCTCCTCTTGGAACACCTTCACCGATCGCGCGGTGGCCACCACCTCGGGCACGATCTGCGCCGCCTCGCGGCCGGGCGCGAGCACGGCGACACGCTGCCCGGTGAAGTCGTGCCCGAACCACTCGGTGCCGCGCAGCACCTCGCCCCGGAACTCCCCGAGTGTCATGACGCGACCGGTTCGTGGGTGATCTCCTCGGTCCACGACTGCGGCTTTCCCAGCAGCCGGGCGGGAATCAGCCTGGTCGCCTTCACCATCGGGTCGGCGAGCAGCCGGTGGTAGACGTGCGAACGGTCGACGATCATCGCCGCCTGCGCCTTGAGCACGTGGTACGCCGGGATGCGTTTCGTGAACTCGCCGCGGCCGCCGATGGTGGAGAACCGTTTCACAGCGTTGTACAGCTTCTTCTCCGGCAGGCCCATCGCGACGATGTTGTCCCGCATCTTGTTGATCAGCGGCACGAACACCACGATCAGGCCGAGGACGATCTGGGGTTTGAGCGAGCCGATCGATTCGGTGAGCAGTTTGGTCGTGGATCCGGCGCCGATCAGTTCCAGCACCTCGAAATCGGCCGTGATGTGCCGGGCCTCGTCGGAGTTGATATGCCGGAACACCTGGTGGCACACCGGATCGGAGACCTCGTCCAGCAGGAACTTCACCAGCGCGCCGTCCAGCGCGCATTCCAGCAGCGGGATGAGCGTGGCGAGCGCCGTCAGCGGCAGCGTGTCGCCGAAGTCGTCGAGGACCTTGATGGCGAGCTTGACGTTGATGTTCGGCTCGGGCATCGAACCGTGCTCGTCGAGCATGCCCCAGCGCTTCATCAGCGCCAGTTCCGCGTTGGCGTGCTTCTGTTCCTCGGCGTGGAAGTAGCGGTAGATCTCCTGGATAACCGGGGTCGGCGCCTTCTTGGCCAGCGAGGCGAACCCGCGCGCGCCGACGTGCTCGATCCACACGAGGTCGGCCATGAACGGCCGCATCTTGGCGCGCAGTTCGTCGGTCATCGTCTCGGCACCGGGCGCGTCCCAGTCGATGTCGGCCAGCGACCACTGCTTGTCCTTGATGGTCTGGAGCATCGCCGCGAAGTCGTAGGCCATCACTTCTCCTTTTCGGCGGGCAGGAACCGGCCGAGCAGACCGGCGATCCGCGTGTACGGGACGGGCACGAACCGTTTGGCGTGCCACAGAAGCTGGGCGTCGGGCTGCGGCACGACGTAGAGGCGTCCGCGATCGTGGGCGTCGAGGGTCATCTTCGCGACACGCTCCGGCGAGAACCCGACCACATCGGACACCCGTTGCGCGAGGCCGCGTGCGCCGTCTTCGATGAGCTCGCCGCCGAAGATATTGGTGCGCACGAAGGTCGGGCACAGCACGGTGACCGCGACGCCGGTGCCGGAGAGTTCGGCGGCCAGTGTCTCGGACAGGCTGACGACCCCGGCCTTGCTCACGTTGTACGCGGCCATCCTCGGCGCCGCGGTGAATCCGGCGGCCGACGCGACGTTGATGACGCCGCCCGCCTTCGCCGCGCGCATGGCGGGGACGAAGGTGTGGCAGCCGTGGATCACGCCCCAGAGGTTCACTCCGAGCGTCCGCTGCCAATCGGACAGCGGGCTCTCCCCGACGAGTTTGCCGCCCGCGCCAATGCCGGCGTTGTTGACGACGAGATCCGGCTCGCGGCCGAACCAGGACCGCGCCTGGTTCGCCAAGTCCGCGACTTCGTCCACATCGGACACGTCACAGGCGATGGCGACCGCGTTCTCGAGCTTTTTCGCGGTTTCCTCGGCGGCTTCGAGGTCGATGTCGGCGCAGACGACCCGGCTGCCGCGCCGAACGAGCTCGGCCGCGATCGCCCTCCCGATCCCGCTGCCCGCGCCGGTGACGACAGCGTGTGCTCCGTGGGTTCGCTTGGTCATGCCGCCCTCACGATCGCTGGAAGGTTCCCGGTGAGGAAGCGGCAAGCCCGCTCCATCGCCGGCGCCGCTTCGGGGATGAAGCGGGTCAAGGCCTGGAAGACGTGCATCTGACCGGGCACCACGTCGAGTTCGCAATCGGCTCCCGCGCGGCGCAGCGCCCTGGCCAGCTCGATGGCGTCCGCGGCGAGCATTTCGCGCCCGCCCGCCTGGATGATCGTCGGCGGGAAACCCTTGATGTCGTCGAAGGCGAAGCGCAGCCGCTCCGACGCGAGGTCGGCGTCCACTGTGTACAGACCGACCAGCTGCGCGGCCGCGGCGGCGGAGATCATCGGATCCGGGCTCATCCGCTCTCGTTCGGCCGCGAGCCCGAAGGTCACGTCGAACAACGGCGAGAAGAGCGCCAGTGCCGCGGGCGGTTCTCGATGCTCGCGGAGCAGCTGCGCGGCGAGGTCGACCGCGAGATGCCCGCCCGCGGAGTCGCCCGCGACGAGAATCCGCCGATAGCCCTGGTCGAGAAGCCGGTCGTAGGCCGCGCGGACGTCGTCGGCGGCGCTCGGGAAGCGGTGCCGCGGCGCGAGCCGGTACTCGCAGGCGAAGACCGGCAGCCCGGTGCCGGCGGAAACCCGCGTGGTCAGCCCGCGATGCGTGCGCGCCGAGCAGAGCGCGTAACCGCTGCCGTGGATGTAGAGGACCACGGCGTTGCCCTCGCTCGTCCCGGGCGCGCGGACCCACTCGCCGCGGATGCCGGGCTCGATGCGGCTCCCCTTCAACGGCGGCGACGCCAGCCACAAACTGCTCGCGATGAAGGCACGGGAGAACGCGACCCCCGCACGGTTGGCCGGGATCGCGTTGGCGATCGGCCGCACGAAAGCGGACGTCAGCGCGGAGGCCAATCCGGCACGCAGGCCATTCTGCGGTCGCATGCCCTCAGAATGAATCTGAGGGCACCTGCTGTCAAGATGGAGGGGTGACCGCGTCCCGCCGCTACAGCGGCAAAACCGCCGACGAACGCCGCGCCGAACGACGGCTCGCACTCCTCGGCGCCGCACTGGAGATCTGGCAGGAACAGGGCTGGGCGGCGGTCACCATGCGCGGCGTCTGCGCGCGGGCGAACCTGACCGACCGGTACTTCTACGAGAGCTTCGCCAACCGCGACGCGCTGCTCGCCACCGCCTGGGAACAGGTCCGCGACGAAACCCTGCGGATGGTCCTCGACGCCGTCGCCGCCCGCATCGAGCAACCCGCCCTGGACCAGCTCCGCGCCGCCGTCGACGTCGTCGTGCACCACGTGCAGGAAGAGCCGTCGCGCGCGCAGATCCTGTTCGGCGACCACGCGGGCAGCGCGGTGCTGGAGCAGCTGCGGCGGCAGACCGTCCAGGAGACCACCGGCCTGCTGATCGACCTGGCGCGGCCGCATCTGAAACCGGACGTGGACGGGCTGGAGTTCCGGGTCAACGTCCTACTGGGCATCGGCGGCTTCGTCGAGATCATGCTCGCGTGGCGCTCCGGACTGCTCGACGCGGACGCGGACACGCTCGTCGAGCACCTCACAGGGGTGGGCACCTCGCTGTCGCGGATGTTCCTCAAAGGTGACACCAACGGGTGAACTTTCGGCTCGGCCCCGGCGCCGAGCCGGAAACGAGTCAGGGCCTCATCCGGAGTGTTCCGAATGAGGCCCTGACCTGCGGAGCCGCCTAGGGGAATCGAACCCCTGACCTATTCATTACGAGTGAATCGCTCTGGCCGACTGAGCTAAGGCGGCGGACATCGGGCTCGCACCCGATGACGGAGCCAAGTGTAGCGGAGGCTTGAACGTCACCTTCGAGGGCCACCGTCGTTAAGGTCCTATGACGCCGGTCTCAGTCCCCCAAGATCGGCCCATCCCCACTGGAGGACCTGTTCATGCGGCAACGACTGCCCCGTGTGCTGGCGCTTCCGGCCGCCGCGGCCCTGCTTCTGCTGACCGCGGCTCCGGCGACCGCCCAGACGATCCCGACCACGCCGATCCCCGATCCGGCGAATCCGGGACAGCCGCCGATGTCGGCGCCGATCGGGCCGCAGCCGCTCGGCAAGGCGGTCGGTGACGCGGGGGCGGCGCTCGGCGTGCTGCGGCTGCTGCCGAACGCGGTGCCGACCAGCGCCATCCTGCCCGGCGCGGGTGAGTTGCTGCCGAAGCAGTCCGCGCTCGAAGCGGGGATGGGGCTTTCCAGCGCGCAGGCCAACTCCGAGGCCTACCTGAACTACGAGAAGTCGATCGCGCAGTCGTCGCCGTTCGGCCTGTCCGCCGCCGGCAACGCGCCGCAGACGCCGGGCAGCCTCGTGCAGACGGCGCTGCCGGACAACCCGAAGCCGATCAGCGGCGGCCTCAACGCGCCGAAGAACCCACTGTTCAACCTCGGCCTGCTCAACGGTGAGGCGCACGCGCGCTGGAGCCCGACGCTCGGGCCGTGCGTCGGCACGATCGCCGATTCGAGCACGTCGATCGCGAACCTCGCGCTGTTGCCGACGATCCCGAACATCCCGGACGCCAAGCAGCTGACGGAGGCGAATGAGCAGCTCCAGGCCGGTCTCGGCGGGCTTCCCGGCCCGCTGGCGAACCTCGGCGGGCTGCTGTCGGGCACCAGCACCAGCGCCGACGGCAAGGGCGCGGTGCTGAGCCTGCCGAACACGCTGTCGTCGCGTTCGGTCGTGCGGCTGGTCGACATCCCCGGCTCGAAGAACAAGGCCGTCGAATCGACGTCGACCCTGCAGGCGGCCAACATCGAAATCCTGAAGGGCACGCCGCTCGGCCTGACGATCAAGGTCGCCAGCCAGCCGACGCTGCGGGTCACCTCGACCGGCGAGAAGAAGACGTCGAAGGTCGAGTACAGCGCCCCGGTGCTGCAGATCGTCCGCGGTGACAAGGTGCTGTTCACCCTCGACGCGAACAACCCGACCAAGGACATCCCGATCGGCATCCCGCTGCCGTCGCTCAAGCAGGTCCCGGGCTTCGACCAGCTGAAGAACGTGCCGGTGATCGGCGGGCTGGCCGAGATGCTGAACGGCGCCACCAAGCAGCTCCCCGGTGGCGAGGCCGGGAACGGGCTCACCCTCGACATCGGGGTGCTGAAGCTGTCGATCGCCGGGCTGAACCAGAAGTCGAGCGACATGACCTCGCCGTTCAAGGGCTTCCAGATGGGTGCCTCGGCGCGACTGCTGGACCTGCAGATCCTGCCGACGACGGCACTGCAGAAGGCGCTGCCGCCGGACGCCGCGAAGAAGCTGCCTTCGTCGCTGGCGCAGGTGTCGCTCGGTGAGCAGATCGCACGGGCGTACGCGCCCACCGGTGGTGTCGAGTGCGGGACGGCTACCCCGCCGCCCGCGGGCAACAACGGTGGCGCGGCGCCGAAGGGGCCGGTCAAGAACCTGGCGTACACCAACGCCGCCTACGACACGGTGCCGATGTTCTGGTCGGGTACGGCGATGCTGCTGATCGGCGTCGTTCTCGTGGCCGCCATGCCGGGACGCCGCCGGCTCGCCGTGGCTCCGGTTCCGGTCGCGAAGAAGTCGCCTGGCTTCAAGCCTTCGCCGCGGCCGCGCTCGCTGGACTCGGAGGACTAGACGGGGCGAGGAGGGTGATGAACGGTCCTTTCACGTTCCCGCGTGAGAGGACCGTTCGTACCCCCTGATCGCTCTTCAGCAGTGGGGCCCCGCCGCTTTGACGCGGTGGGGCTCCTTTGCTTTCGGCTCCCCCGAACCCGAAGCGCCTTCACTTACCCACAGCACTTGTCCACAACCACCCCCACCTGTGGACAACTCCCGTCACCAGCCCTTTTCCCCCTCCACCGCCGGTAGACTGGACTCGGGGACGCCCCCCTGGGAAGGGCGGGGGGTGGGGTAGGGAGCGAAGCGCGAATCAGCCCTGGCGCAGGGTGGTGACCATGGCTTCGACGGCGATCCTCGGCTTCACGTTCAGGTCGATCGCCTCGCGGCATTCCAGGACGGCTTCAAGCCGCCGCAGGATCGAGTCCGGCGCCCACGCGGAGGCGGCCTGCGAGATTTCCGAGGCGTGGTCGGGGTGGTTCAGTGTCGCGCCCGCGCCGCTCGCGGTCACGAGCACGTCCCGGTAGAACGCGGCCAGGTCCACCAGCGCGAGATCCAGAGTGTCCCGCTGCGTACGGGTCGCGCGGGACTTCTGGCGCTTCTCGAGCTGCTTCACGGCGGCTTCGGCGGCACGTTTCGCCCCGGCGACGCCCTTTCCGGTGCCGTCGCCGCCCATCGCGGTGCGGAGTTCGGAACGTTCGGCCTCGTCGCGGACCTTGCTCTCCTCGCCCGCGTCGGCCTCCGCCGCGCTGATCAGCTGATCGGCGCAAGTGAACACATCGGACGGTCGCCGCAGGCCGAGCGGGATCCGCAGCACCGTCGCCCGCCGCTGCCGCGCAGCCTCGTCGGTCGCGAGCCGCCGCGCGCGGCCGACATGCCCACTGGAGACGGACGCCGCCCACCGCGCACGCTCGGGCTCGATGCCGTCCCGCTCCATCAGCACCTGCGCGATCGCCTCGACCGGCGGCGTCCGCAACGTGACCAGACGGCACCGCGAGCGGATCGTCACCGACACGTCGTCCGGGTGATCCGACGGCGCGCACAGCAGGAACACCGTGCGATCCGGCGGCTCCTCGACGGCCTTCAGCAACGCGTTCGACGCGCCTTCGGTCAGCCTGTCGGAGTCCTCGATGATCACCACCTGCCACTTCCCGGTGGTCGGGCGGCGGGCGGCGGCCTGCACCAGCGAACGCATTTCGGCGACCGAGATCGAAAGGCCTTCCGGCACGACGAGCTTGACGTCCGCGTGCGTCCCGGCCATCACGGTGCGGCAGCCGGGGCACTCGCCACAGCCGGTACCGGTACTGCACTGCAACGCCGCCGCGAAAACCCGCGCGGCCGTCGAACGCCCCGAACCCGGCGGACCGGTGATCAGCCAGGCATGGGTCATCGCGCCGGGCGCGACGGGCTGATTCTCGATGATCCGAGCGGCCGCCGTCGACGCCGACGAAAGCGTGCGCGCGGCGGGCTCCTGGCCGACGAGCTGCTTCCAGACACCGATCAGCACAGGGGCTTCAGTCACTTCGCTTCGACCTTCTCCTCCGCCGGAGCGAGCCCGGCGAGCCTGCCGACGAGCACCGCGCGGATCGCGGTCCGCACCCGGTCGCCCACTTCGTCCTCGGTACCTTCCGCGTCGACCACGACATACCGGTCCGGGTCGGCGGCGGCCATCTCCGTGAGCAGATGCTGCACCCGCCACTGCGCGTCCAGCGACTCCGACTTCCGCATCACCGTGCCGGGGTCGGCGTCGAGCAGGATGGTGATGTCGGGCCGCAGCCTGCCGGTCGCCCAGTCGGCGAGCCCTTCGAGTTCCTGGCTGTCCAGCCCGGCGACCGCGGACAGGTGCGCCAGCGGCGAGTCCACGAACCGTTCCATCACCACGACGGAACCCGCGTCGAGCGCGGGCTGGATGTCCCGTTCGACGATGTCCGCCCGCACCGCGGCGGCGGCCAGCGCCTGCGCCCGCGCCCCGGACAGCGAAGCACCGGAGACGAGCTTCGCGAGCCGCTGATCGTCCAACGCCGGGTCGGCGGCCAGCACGACCGGACGCGTACCCGCGCGCAGCCATTCGGCCAGCCGCGCGGCCTGCGTCTCGGTGTTGATCGCCCGCGTGCCTTCGAGCGCGATCAGGAGCCCGTTCACGCGACGTGGGCTGCGGCGCAAAGCGTTGCGGAGATCGGCGAGGATCGGTTCGGCCCGCCGGTCGTCCATCTGCCGGTACGCGAAGATGCCGGCGAGGAGCGCGAGGATGCCGCCGCCGACCATCACCGGCCGCGTGCCGTCGATGGTGATCGTGCCGCCCCACAGCTCGACCTCGGTCGTCCGGACCGCACTGATCAGCACCGGCACCAGCACCGTCGAGCCGAACAGCACGATCTTCATCAGCGACTGGTAGATCGCGTTGATCCGGCCGCGGATCGAGTCCTCGATCCGCGAACCGATGATCGTGACACCGGTCAGGAACGCCGTCCCCGCCCAGACGCCGACGGCGGCGACCGCGACCAGCGAAACGGCGAGATGCGGCGACAGCGCCACCACGACGAGACACAGTCCCGCGGCGACGATCGAGATCCCGAACAGCCGGTCGTGCGCGAGCCGCCGCGCGAGCTTCGGCGCCACCGCCATACCGGTGGCGAGCCCGAGGAAGACGGCCAGGACGAGCAGGTTGAACGCCGCGTCACCGGCGAGCAGGCTGGACGAGTACGGCTTGGCCGAACCGATCACCGCGCCACCGGCGGCGAAGGCGCCGAAAGCGCCGATCATCAGCCCGCGCACCAGCGGCGTCGTCCGCACGAACCGGGCGCCGTCGGCGATCATCTGCCGGAAGCCGAACTTCTCCTCGTCAGCGGGCTTGACCTTGGGCTTCTCGACCGCGTGGACGTTGCGCAGCGACAGCTCGGGGATCCGGGTCGCGATCACGATCGCGCTGGTCAGGTACAGCAGACCGGTGATGACGACGGCGACCTTGGCGATACCCAGCTGGGCGTCGCCCTGGAAGAAGTGGAACGTGGTGTTGCTACCGGTGAGCACGGCGTTCGCCCCGGCCGCGGTGATCACCGCGAGGCCGTAGGTCATCACCATGCCGAGCTGGTTGGCCGTCTCGACCTGGTCCGGACGGCGCAGCAGGTTCGGCACCGCCGCGTCCTTCGACGGGATCCACATCATCGAGCAGCAGCCGACCAGGAAGTTGCCGACGAACACCCACCACGGCGTGCCGACGAACGCGATCGACAGCAGGAACCCGCATCGGCCGAGGTCGCAGAGCACCATCACCTTGCGCCGGTCGAAGCGGTCGGCGAGCAGCCCGCCGAGCGGGGCGAACAGCAGCCCCGGCAGCAGCGACGTCAGCACGACCCCGACGAACGCGAAGTTCTGCGCGGCGTAGTTGTCGGTCAGTTTGGTGACCAGACCGGTCAGCGTGAGGAGGTTCAGCCAATCCGCGACACTGCACAGATAAGAGACGCCCCAGATCCGGCGGAACGGCTTGATCGCCAGCACCCGCCGCACCCGGTGCATGGTGGAAGCGTCACGTCCCGACGGACCACTCGTGCCCGTCTCGGGCACCGACTGCACGCCCTCGCTGATACGCCCACCCCACTAGTCACGCGGCGCCGGGGTTGCGACCCGGGTCAACACCGGGTACCCCGACCGTAGGGCCAGGGTATCCCGATGGGTGACGTCTGGACGGACGGCCCCGTCCGGCGGTATCCGCCGGACGGGTTACCCGAAGATCCCCGCGATGCTGTTGAACAGGCTCGCGAGCAGCTGGATGGCGAGCACCGCGAAGACGATCATGAGGGCGATCGCGATCATCACGCCGGCGGTGTTCGACGACGGTTTGCCGAGCCTCGGCATCTGCATGGAACGCTTGGCGCGCCGTACTTCGACCTCGGCCTCCTCGTCGACCTCGACCGGCTCTTCCGGCTTCAGCCGACGGGGCTGGCGGATCAGCTGAGACGGCCTCGACGGCCAGGTTCGCTGCTGGGGCAGGATCCCGATCGGCGCAGCGCCTTGCTCACCCACCGTGCTGACGATCTTGGCGGGCGACGGCGCCGCGGTCTGCTCCGCGCCCGGGCTTTCCGCGGGCTGGTCGTCCGCGAGCATGGCCGCGCTGACCATCCTGCTCACCACTTCGGGGTCGTGCTGGACCGGTCCCGGCACCTGCACGTGGACGTCGTCGGCTCCCGCCGAGGGATCGGATTGGGCCGTCGTGCCGGTCGTGACCAGCCCGGACAGCGGGTCGGCGAACGTGTCGCCCGGAGGATCTGCCTGAGTGCCATCGCCTTTCACGAAGTCGGGGGCATCGAAGAAGGGAGTTCCGCCCTTCCCGCTCATGGTGACCACCTCACTACGGAATGTCCTCTGCTTCCAGGGTAACCACCTCGGCCCGCCGCACATCCGCCCAATGGGCCAGATAAATGTCACGCGCCGCGAGGCTGATCTTCACATCCTCCAGCAAAGGTTCGAAGAAAGAACGCCGGTACCGGGCATCCGTCGCGGTCGATGCGGCGAAGTACAAACCGGAGAAAACGGCGAGGAAGACGGAGACGTTGACGAGTGCGGAACTCACCGGAAGGGGGACACCCAGCAGTGTCCCCGGCGCCGATTCACGGCCGGCGAACTCCGTCACGACCTCCGGGCTCAGGATCAGCACCCCGAACACGACGAAGAACGCGAACACCAGCACCCCGAACGCCACGATCTGCACCGCTTGGGCGAAGAACAGCACCAGGGCGATGTTCAGCCGCTCGGTTTTCGTCAGCGCGCGCCTGCCGGGTGGCTGGGTGTCGTCGTCGAACGGCGTGCCGCGCAGGACGGTCGCGCCGGGCTCCACGGTCCAGGACTTCAGCTCCTTGATCTCGTCGGACAGCATCGACGCCAGGAACACGGCGCCGATCAGCACGAGGAAGCCGACCACCAGCCACAGCCGGCCGGGGGTCAGCCGTTCCACCGCCTGCCACAGCTCGGCGGTGAAGAAGCTGAACATCACCACCAGCAGGAGCAGCGGCAACGCCCGCGACGCGAGCGTGCCAATGGCCCTGACCTGGGCGACCGCGCTCCGGGCCGCCCAGGTGAGGATCGAGCCGACGCCGATCCGGACCAGGAACATCAGCACGGCCAGCGCGACCAGGTTGGTGAGGATGGCGACCCACAACGGGTTGTCCCACGACACCAGCCCGGTGAGCCGCTCACCGAGCGGCAGCACGAGCAGCCAGAAGCCGATCGTCACCGCCATGACGGCCAACCGGACTCTGGTGCGGCTCAGCACGCGAAGCAGCTTCGCCATCAGCCGTCCGGCGATCACCGGCACCACGACCACGGCGAAGGTCAGCGCCAGCACGCCGAGCACGTAGCCGACGCCACTGCTGCGCATCCGGGCCGCGAGCACGTCCTCGGGGACGTCGAGCAGCTTCAGCAACGCGGCCAGCAGCAGGTCGAGCAGGCACAGGAACACCAGCCCCGGCGTGGACCGGCGCAACATGCCGGCTCCGCGCCTCCTCCGGTGGATGACCATCGGCAACCCTCGCCGCCGGAACCACGCGTCGGCCGCGCGCCGGTCCAGGTCCATGCCCGCCCTCCCCAGTCGTCAT
Organism: Amycolatopsis sp. MJM2582; assembly: GCF_000754115.1. Lineage (NCBI taxonomy): Bacteria > Bacillati > Actinomycetota > Actinomycetes > Pseudonocardiales > Pseudonocardiaceae > Amycolatopsis > Amycolatopsis sp. MJM2582. The sequence goes on along the minus strand of NZ_JPLW01000001.1, from coordinate 1,825,695 downwards.
CGCCCAAGGCGGCTACGTCCGGCTCAAGTCCACCGCCTCGTGCAGCCAGCCCGCCAGTGCCCGGCGGTCCATTCCACCGAACATCAGCCACCCTTCGGAAGGGGCGGCGTACAACACGAACCTCCCCAAATCGTTGTCGACGATCACGAAGCCGTAGTCCGGGTACTCGGCGTTCAGCCCGCCGAAGGCGACCAGATCGAGGATCGCCGTGCCGGTGCGCGGACGATTCAGCGTGTCGGCGACCAGCCCGGCCTCTTCCTCCTGGCCGGGCAGCGGCACGCCGTGCTCGTCGATCCTGATGCGCATCGGCTCGGTCTCCCCGGCGGGGACATGCGGGAGCCCGCCGAAGACCCGGGCTCCCAGCTCGCCGAAATCGCTGAGGCTGAACGTGGTCCGCCGCCCCGACCGCATCCGCCAGACGACCGCCTGGTGCCCGTCTCCGTAGCAATCGACGCGCACCGAGCGCGGCGCGGACGCGAAGACGCCGGTGAGGACGCCTCGCACCGAACCGCGCAGCATCACGCCGTGCATCTGGACCGCGGCCGGATGGATCTCGCCGTTCTCCATCAGCCCGGCCTCTTCGAGCATCGCCGCCTTGGCCGCGTACCGCTCGGCCTGGGTGACGAGATCCGCCGGCTCGTCGTAGGACGGGCACAGGCGGCGGATCTCGTCGTCGGTGATCTCCGGGTCGTAGCCCAGGTACACGCTCCGCCGCTCGGGCACCGCGCGCAGCAGCGGCTCGGCGGCGCGCCTCATCAGTTCCTTCACGGTCGCCGGTTCACGCATGGTTCTGCACCGCCTTCACGATCCATTGCTCGGCCGTCGACCGGCTGGCCGGGCCCCAGGTGAGCGTCCAGCGGCCGTCGCCGCCCATCGCCGCGCTGAACTGGTACCGGCCGAGGTCGTTGTCCACCAGGCCGAACGCGCCGTGCGGATACTCGGCGAGGATGGAGTTCCGCACCGCGAGATCGACGAGGACCGTGCCGTGCCGCGGCCGCGAAGCACCTTCACGGATCACCTCGACGGCCTCGCGGGCCCGCAGCGGGATCAATCCGCCCGCGTCCGTCACGATGCGCACGGTCTCGCCGGTGCCCGGCGGATGGTCGGGCAGGCCGTCGAACACCCAGCCCGGCAGCGCGCTGAGGAAACCGGACCGCAGCCGCGCCCGCCTGCCGAGCTTGTTCAGCACCGTGGTGTAGTCCTCGTCGCCGAAGAACCGGACCTCCCACGGCTCCGGACGCGACGGGAACACGCCGGTCACCACGCCGCGGATGAACCCGCCGCGCAGCGCGCGATACAGCCCGACGGCCTCGGGCGTGACCTCGCCGCCGGGGGCCAGCCCGATGGTCGCCATCCCGCTCACGAACCGGGTGTACTGCTCCACCTCCTCGGCCAGGGTGAGCCCTGGAGTCGGCTCCTCGTCGGCCAGCACCGGCGGCACGGCGAGCTCCGGGTCGTAGAACTCCATCACCGAAGGACGCTCCGGAACCTCGGCTGCCAGCGGGGCGATGACCTCGTCGATGACGTCGAAGACAGCGGTCGTTGAAGTGCTCACCTGACCATTGAACACCCTGGTACCGACAATTTTTAGAACTTTTGTTCGAACGGGTGAGGTGGTTCGGCGAGCGGTCGGTGAGCGGTCTCCGGTGCAGGGTTTTGCTCGGCTGAGCGGCGGCCATCGAGACGGTCGCGGAGCTCGGCTACACCCGCGCTCACGGTCCCTCGATGAGGATCAGGAGGCCGATGCCGATCAAGACGACCGGGAGCACGACGTGGCCCCAACGCGACAGTGCGCGGGCGACCACCGGCCTCGTCGCGAAGAACCGGCCGATCGCGCACCAGACCCCGACGAGGACCAGGAAGACGACGGCGTAGCCGACGAGCGTGCCCGTCCCCGCATTGGCGAACACCGGGACGTAGACGCCGATGTTGTCGCCCCCGTTGGCGAAGGTGACTCCTGCGACGCCGAGTAGCGAGGGACCTTTGCTCACGGTCTCCTCGTCCTCGGCGTGACGATCGCGCCAAGCGAGCCAGGCCGCGCGGAGGCCGAGCAGGATCGGCAACAGGCCGAGATACGGGATCACCGAGGGCGGCAGGAGTCCCGCGCCGAGCGCACCGGCGATCGACGCGCCCAGGATCCCGGCGAAGCCGAGGTACTGGCCGAAGACGACCTTCGCGGCGTCGCGGCGTCCGGCCGCCTGGGCGAAGAAGAGCGCCAGGATCAGGATGTCGTCGACGTTGGTGACCGCGAACATCCCGACGGCCTGCGCGACCTGCCCCGGCTCCACTCACGTCCTCTCAGTGGTCACCCTGGATGCCATGAAAGGTCCTTTCCTTGCGAATTTTGCAAGGAAAGGACCTTTCATGGCGCGTGAAGGGAGTTACTTCGTCTTCGTGGCCGTCGAGCGCGTCGAAGGCTTCTTCGCCGCCGCGGTCTTGGTCGCGGTCGTCTTGGTAGCGGTGGTCTTCTTGGCCGCGGTCGTCTTGGTGGCCGCCGTCTTCGACGCCGCCGTCTTCCGCGCCGGAGCCTTGCGCTTGGGCGCCGGGCCCTTCGCGCGCTTCTCCGCCAGCAGTTCGGCGGCACGCTCGGCGGTCAGCTCCTCGATGCTGTCCGACTTCCGCAGCGTCGCGTTGTACTCGCCATCGGTCACGTACGGACCGAAGCGCCCGTCCTTGACCACCATCGGCTTACCGGACACCGGGTCGTCGCCCAGTTCCTTCAGCGGCGGCTTCGCGGTCGCCGACCGGCCACGCTGCTTCGGCTCCGAGTAGATCTTCAGCGCCTCTTCGAGCGTGATCGAGAACAGCTGGTCCTCGGTGGTGAGCGAACGCGAGTCCGTGCCCTTCTTCAGGTACGGCCCGTAGCGCCCGTTCTGCGCGGTGATCTCGTCGCCGGATTCCGGGTCCTTGCCGACCACGCGCGGCAGCGAAAGCAGCTTCAGCGCGTCTTCGAGCGTCATCGTCTCGATCGACATCGACTTGAACAGCGAACCCGTCCGCGGCTTCGGCTGCTTCGCCTTCGCGGCCTTCTTCTGCGCGGCGGTCGCGCCTTCGGGCAGCGGCTCCGGCTCGGGCAGGAGCTCAGTGACGTACGGGCCGAAGCGGCCTTCCTTCGCCACGATCTCGTGTCCGCTGACCGGGTCCTTGCCGAGCACGCGGCCTTCCTGCGGCGTCGCGAACAGCTTCTCCGCGATCTCCTTGGTCAGCTCGTCCGGGGGCAGATCCTCGGGCAGGTTCGCCCGCTGCGACGTCCCGTCCACCTCGCGCTCGAGGTACGGGCCGTAGCGGCCGACGCGCACGACGACGGTGTGCCCGTCGGCGTCGCTGAACAGCGGGATCGAGTTGATCTCGCGGGCGTCGATGTCCTCGACGCCCGAGCCGACCAGCTTCTTCAGCCCGCCGAGACGGCCGACGGAACCGTCGACGCCCATGTCACCGCCGAAGTAGAACTTCGACAGCCATTGCGTCCGGTGCTCGTCACCGGCGGCGATGCGGTCGAGCTCGTCCTCCATGCCGGCGGTGAAGTCGTAGTCGACCAGCCGCTCGAAATGCCGCTCCATCAGGCCGATCACGGCGAACGCGACCCAGGAGGGCACCAGCGCGGACCCCTTCTTCCACACGTAGCCGCGGTCCTGGATGGTCTTGATGATCGACGCGTACGTCGACGGGCGGCCGATGCCCAGCTCTTCGAGCTTGCTGACCAGGCTCGGCTCCGAGTAGCGCGCCGGCGGGGAGGTGGTGTGCCCGTCAGGGCTCAGCTCGGTCGCGGTCAGCGCCTGGTCCTTGACCAGCTGCGGCAGACGGCTCTGCTTGTCGTCCGCCTCGCCACCGCTCTCGGTGTCGACGGCCTCGACGTACGCCTTGAGGAACCCGGCGAAGGTGATCGTGCGGCCCGACGAGGCGAACGTGCACTCCTCGCCGCTGGTGGCCGTGCCGACGATGCGCACCGACATCGTGGTGCCCTTCGCGTCCGCCATCTGCGACGCGATCGTGCGCTGCCAGATCATCTCGTAAAGGCGGTACTCGTCGGTGTCCAGATCCTTCGCGACCTGGCCCGGCGTGCGGAAGACCTCACCCGAAGGACGGATCGCCTCGTGGGCTTCCTGCGCGTTCTTCACCTTGCGGGTGTACTGGCGCGGCGACGGCGAGACGTATTCCTTGCCGTACAGCTGCGTCGCCTGGCTGCGCGCCGCCGAGATCGCCGACTCCGACAGCGTCGTGGAGTCGGTACGCATATAAGTGATGTACCCGTTCTCGTACAGCTTCTGCGCGATCCGCATGGTGCGCTCGGAGGTGAACCGCAGCTTGCGGCCGGCCTCCTGCTGCAGGGTCGAGGTCATGAAGGGCGCGTACGGCTTGCGCGTGTACGGCTTCTCCTCGACGCTCGCGACCTTGAAGTCGCGGTTCTTCAGCGCCTCGGCGAGCCGGACGGCGTCGGCCTCGGCCAGCACGCGGATCTCGTTGTTCGAGGAGGTGCCAGTCTTGAGCTGTCCGTCCGAACCGAAGTCACGGCCGGTGGCCAGGCGGGCACCGTCGACGGCGATCATCCTGGCCGGGAAGTTGCGGGGGGACGCCTCGGCGCCGGCGTCCATCGTCGCGGAGATGTCCCAGTACGACGCCGAGGTGAAGCGCATGCGCTCGCGCTCCCGCTCGACCACGATCCTGGTCGCCACCGACTGCACGCGGCCCGCCGACAGCTTCGGCATGACCTTCTTCCACAGCACGGGCGAGACCTCGTAGCCGTAGAGCCGGTCCAGGATGCGGCGGGTCTCCTGCGCGTCGACGAGGTCTCCGTCGAGCTCACGGGTGCTGTCGGCCGCGGCGCGGATCGCCTGCTCGGTGACCTCGTGGAAGACCATCCGGCGCACCGGGACCTTCGGCTTGAGCGTCTCCAGCAGATGCCACGCGATGGCCTCGCCCTCGCGGTCGGGGTCCGTGGCGAGGTAGAGCTCGTCGACGTCCTTCAGCAGGCCCTTCAGCTCCGTGACCTTGGACTTCTTGTCCGGCGTGACGACGTAGAGCGCCTTGAAGTCGTTGTCGACGTCGACACCCAGCCGCGCCCACGACTCGCCCTTGTACTGGGCGGGCACGTCGGCCGCGCCGCGGGGAAGGTCGCGGATGTGTCCGACGGAGGACTCCACGACGTAGTTACCGCCGAGGTACGGGGCGATCTTGCGGGCCTTGGTCGGCGACTCGACGATCACCAGCCGACGACGGCCCGCGCCGTCGTCCGACGCCGCGGTCTTCTTCGTCCGTGCTCCTGCCACGCTGTCCTGCTCTCCGCTCATCTTCGGCGCCTTCGCGCCGCCTCTCGACCCGTCAGTGTGCACGCTCGCACCGCCTGGACCACGGCTAGGTGGCGCAACACGCCGCCGATCGTGTGTCCAGCGCATCGCCGCTGACCTCGTCGATGTTTCCTTTCAACACCTAGCACGTGATGTCGGACACGTCCGCCTGGGGTCCCGCGTGACGGGGTGAACACCCTCCGTTCGACGGTGGTGACACCGTGGCCGCCAACGCTTCACTTGATGTCCACGCCGACCCGAAAGGACTCCACGTGACCCGACGACTCCTCGGCACCCTGTTCGCCATGCTGACCGCGTCCGCCCTGGTCGGAACCGCACCGGCGGAAGCGGCCACGACCACCTTCGCCGGAACGGTGGCGTTGTCGAACTGCTCCGGGTCGGTGGTCAAACCGCCCGAGGCGAGCCTCGACGACCCCGCCCTCGTCCTTTCCAACGGGCATTGCCTGCAAGAAGGTTTCCCGGACCCCGGGGAAGTAATCGTCAACAAGGCCTCGTCACGGACGTTCAGCCTGCTGTCCAAGGACGGCCGCTCGTCACTGGGCACGCTCAAGGCGAAGAAGCTGCTCTACGCCACGATGACCGACACCGACGTCTCGCTCTACCAGCTCAACACCAGCTACGCCAAGATCAAGTCGACGTACGGTATCGCCCCGCTGACGCTCTCGCCCACCCGTCCGTCCGCGGGTATCGCGATGGACGTGGTCTCGGGATATTGGAAGAAGATCTACTCCTGCAACATCGACGGCTTCGTCCACGAGCTGCACGAGGCGGACTGGGTCTGGAAGGACTCGATCCGGTACACCTCGGCGTGCAAGACGATCGGCGGGACCTCGGGGTCGCCCATCATCGAGACCTCGACCGGGAAGGTCGTCGGCGTCAACAACACCGGCAACGAAAGCGGCCAGCGGTGCACGATGAACAACCCGTGCGAGGTCGACGCGGCCGGGAACGTGACCGTGCGGCAGAGCATCAACTACGGGGAGCAGACCTACCAGCTGACCTCCTGCCTTTCGCACAGTGAACTCGACCTCGCGAACCCGAACTGCCGGGCGCCGAAACCCTGACCTTTCCTCCCTCACCGGCTGCCATGAAAGGTCCTTTCCTTGCGAAATTTGCAAGGAAAGGACCTTTCATGGCGTTCAGGCGAGTTCCGGGTCCAGTGGGGCGTGAGCGAAGGCGTGACTCGCGTGATCGGGGACGTAACTCGCGTGACTGGACGCCGCACTCGGGACCCACGCGACCGGGAACGTCAGACGGCGCGCACCACCGGCACCAGGCTCGGCCAGGCGGGCTCGGCACCCGCGGGCGCGTCCCCGATCAGCTCGAGGACGTGCGCCAGCCGTCGCCGTCCGGTGACGCGAAGCAGCGCTTCTTCCCCCTTCTGCGCTTTGGCGGGCACACCCAGCCGCGCCAGCGCCGTGATCAGCAGCTCGTGCGTCTCCGGCGCCGCCGGATCCAGCGCGAGCAGGTAGCCGTTGCCCTGGGGACTGCCCGCCGCCAGCGCCCACATCCTCAACATGGCCCCGTCGAGCCGGAAGCCTTCCGGCAGGACCTTCTCTTCACCACGATTCCACCGCTGCTCCAGCGGCAGCAGATCGACCCGGAACGGCGTTCTCACGAGCGGCCGCCCGCATTCGGCGGCCGAGACCTGCGCCTGGACGCCGCGGCGACGGCATTCCCTGGCGAGGGCACCCGCTCGCCACGGCTCGTCGACCACGGCGGACAGCCGCCCGGCCGTCCGCCCGAAGCCCGTCATCCGCCCGGGCCCGCACAGCACTCCGGCGAGGTCGGCGAGCACCGGCCCGCTCGCCTCCGCCGAGAAGAGCGAGATCGTCCCGTCCACCCGGACAGAATAGAACACAAGTTCGACTCATGGCCAGTGATCGGCCGATGACTCAGCGAGGTTGTTTCACCAATTCCTGGCAGACCGGGATCCGGCTGCTCGCCGCGGCGAGCTGAGGGACGTCGTTAAGGCCCCTGAGGAGGTCAAGGCGGTCCAGTTCGTCGAGCGAGGTCCTGGCGTCGCGAAGCGCGGTCTTCGTCGCCTCGGGGTCGGCTGAGGAGTCGAGACGCTGGCGGACGTCGTCGGCACGGGCGCGGATGCCACCGAGCTGAGCGACGGCGGCCGCGCGTGAGGAGTCCCCGCCGGCGACCGGTGCCGGGCCGAGGTTCTCGAGCGCGGCGGAAGTGCGGTCCAGCCCTTCGACCACCGAGAGCATCAGCTCGCTGGAGGTGCGCGAGGCCTGCTGAGGCGTGCTCGGATCGACGCTGGGCAGCGCCGCCAGCGTCCGGACGAGTCCGCCCGCCGCGCCGCAGTACGCCTCCGCCCAGGCGGAGGTGGGGTCGGCCTCCGACGCGCTGACCGTCGCGAGACCTTCTTGTCTGGCGTGGGAAGTCACCGCGGGCTGCTGCCCGCACCCGGCGAGGCCGAGTCCGATACCTGTTGCTAGCGCGGCAAGGACGGTGAACCGCGGCCGCACGAAAACACCTCCCGACCTGACGACTTCCCGGCTGGCCCCCGACGGTACCGATACCGGGGGGCAATGCAAATCAACGTGGTGGAAAGAACGGTCAAGAAGGCAGCTTTCCGCAGTTCGGAGCCTGCGCGGCCAGTGTTTTCACCGAAACGTTCGTTTCCAGCTGCTGGAACGGGTCGGGCATGTCGTTCATGTGGGAACCGATTCGCCGGAAGGCCGCCCCCGCGGCCACGACGGCGTTCTTGTCGTCCTTCGGCGCGGCGTCGAGTGCCGCCTTCGCGGCGAGCACCTCGTCCCGGATCGGTGTCAGCGCTTCGACGATGCTCTTGCGTGCCGCGTCGGCCTCCGCGCTCGGTGCCTGGCCGAGCTTTCCCAAGCCGGTGACCGCGTTGTCGAAACCGGGCGCGAACACCCCGAAGGCGTCGTCCATCACCTTCCTCGCGCTGGCGACGTCGTTCTGTTCGAAGTCGGGCATCGTGAAATCGCCGATCTTGGCGAAGTCGATCAGCGAACCGCAGAAATCGTTCATCCAGGCAGTCCCCGCCACCGGAGCGGGAGAAGCCGTCCGCTCGGCGCCACCGCAGCCCGCCAGCAGGATTCCGGCGGCGAACAGGATGACCGAACGCCTCATGACAGGAACTCCCCCGGATCGGATCGGCGTGACGCGCAGAGATTAGCCCGCCCCGGACAGCCGTCGGGCCCGCCACGGGAAATCGTGGCGGGCCCGGCGGGGGGAAACTGTTCGGTTTTACGCCTTCGCTTCCGCGGGAGTGTCGGAAAGAACCGACTCGCGGCGCTTGGAGACCACGATCGCCGCGACGATGATCGCGACGGCGACCAGCGAGATCGCGATGCGGATGCCGACGTTGGCGTCCGCGCCGATCGAGAACTGCACGATCGCCGGGGCGATCAGCACCGACACCAGGTTCATCACCTTGATCAGCGGGTTGATCGCGGGACCGGCGGTGTCCTTGAACGGGTCGCCCACGGTGTCACCGATGATGGTGGCCTCGTGCGCGTCCGATCCCTTGCCGCCGTGGTTTCCGTCCTCCACGAGCTTCTTCGCGTTGTCCCAGGCGCCACCGGAGTTGGCGAGGAAGATCGCCATCAGGGTGCCGGTCGCGATCGCACCGGCCAGGTAGCCGGCGAGCGCGCCGGTGCCGAGGCCGAAACCGACCGCGATGGGCGCGAAGACCGCGAGCAGACCGGGCGTGGTCAGCTCACGCAGCGAATCGCGCGTGACGATGTCGACGACCCGGCCGTACTCGGGACGGGTGGTGCCCTCCATGATCCCCGGGATGTCGCGGAACTGGCGGCGCACTTCGTAGACGACCGCGCCGGCGGCACGGGACACCGCGTTGACCGCGAGACCGGAGAACAGGAACACGACCGCCGCGCCGACGATCACGCCGACGAGGGTGTTCGGGCTGACCACCGTGTTCACGAAGAAGTTCAGCGTCGACATGCTGGCTTCCGCGGCTTCCGGGATCGACTTCAGCGCCTTGCTGATCGCGTCCTGGTAGGACCCGAACAACGCCGTCGCCGCGAGGACCGCCGTGGCGATCGCGATGCCCTTGGTGATGGCCTTGGTGGTGTTGCCGACCGCGTCGAGCTCGGTGAGGATCTGCGCGGCGTCTTCGTCGACGTCGCCCGACATCTCCGCGATGCCCTGCGCGTTGTCCGAAACCGGGCCGAAGGTGTCCATCGCGACGATGACGCCGACGGTGGTGAGCAGACCGGTACCGGCCAGCGCCACGGCGAACAGCGCGACGCCGCCACCGAGCAGGTACGCGCCGAACACCGCCGCGCCGATGACCAGCGCGGTGTACACAGCGGACTCGAAACCGACCGAGATACCGGCCAGGATCACCGTCGCCGCACCGGTTTGCGAAGACTTGCCGACCTCCTTGACCGGCTTGTGCTCGGTGCCGGTGTAGTACCCGGTGAGCTTGAGGATGACCGCCGCGAGCACGATGCCGATGATGACCGAGACGGTCGCGATGACCGCCGGGTTCCCGGACTCGTTGGTGGCGCCACCGGTCAGCTCGGAGAACGAACCGGGCAGGTAGACGAACGCCGCGATCGTCGAGAGCACCGCGGAAATACCGGCGGAGATGTAGAAGGAGCGGTTGATCGTGACCAGACCGCCTTCGCCGGCCTTGGCCTTGGTGATGTAGACACCGATGACCGCGGTGATCACGCCGATGGCGGGAACGATGAGCGGGAAGATCAGGCCGTGCACGCCGAAGGCGGTGCTACCCAGGATCAGCGCCGCCACGAGCATGACCGCGTACGACTCGAAGAGGTCCGCCGCCATCCCGGCGCAGTCGCCCACGTTGTCACCGACGTTGTCGGCGATGGTGGCCGCGTTGCGCGGGTCGTCCTCGGGGATGCCCTGCTCGACCTTGCCGACCAGGTCCGCGCCGACGTCGGCGGCCTTCGTGAAGATACCGCCGCCGACACGCATGAACATCGCGATCAGCGCGGCACCGAAACCGAAGCCCTCCAACACCTTCGGGGCCTGTCCGGTGTAGACGAGGACGACCACCGCGGCGCCGAAGAGGCCGAGCCCGACGGTGATCATGCCGACCACGCCACCGGTGCGGAAGGCCACGCGCATCGCCTTCTCGCGACCGCCTTCCTCCCGCGAAGCGGCCGCGACGCGCAGGTTCGCCTGCGTCGCCAGCCACATGCCGAGATAGCCGATCGCGAAGGAGAACGCCGCGCCGACCAGGAAGAAGATCGACCTGCCGATCTTTTCGTTCCAGTCATCGGCCGGCAAGGCGAAGAGCAGTACGAACACGATCGCACCGAAGATCGCGAGGGTGTTGCGCTGCCGTTTCAGATAGGCAGCCGCGCCTTCCTGCACTGCCTTCGCGATGTCCTGCATCTTGGTGGTGCCCTGGCCGGCGGCCAGCACCTCCTTGAGCAGAACGTAGCCGATGACCAGTGCGGCAAGGGCGACCACGGCGATCACACCGACGATGGTGTAACCACCTCCGGAGAGCGTGAGTTCGCCCTCCGCGAGGAACTGCCGGGACATTCGTCCTCCTGGAGACGTCGCCGTTGGCCAACGACGATCCGCCGATGGAACCGGCGGCTCGCGCGCTGGCATGGGATCTGAGCCGAATGTCACGCTAGTCGCACTGCAAGGTACGTCTCACATGACGCTCGCCACAGACGGTGTGGATTGCGGGAGTGTATTGGTAGTGGGATGGCGGACGGCAAGGCGTCCCTGCCACCACACGTTCCGTTACCTTGTGAGGCTGGTCACTTTATCGATCATCGAGGGCCGCTTCCAGTGCCGGATCCGTTCGGCGGCGGCCCGTTTCTGTCGGTGCGCTGTGCGAAGCTCGGAAGGTGGACGGCACGGTGCGACCCGGCAAAGGGCGGCGGCTTCTCGACCGCGCGACGGCGGGGATCCCGGCTTCGCTGTACCCGGTCACCCATGTGGCCGAGCTGCCCGCCCGTTCGGCGGATTCGGTCGACTGGCCGGAGTGGGCGGCGGCCCCGGTCGTCGAGGCGCTGAGGGCGAACGGCGTCAAGGCGCCCTGGCGGCATCAGGTGGAAGCCGCGTCGCTGGCCCGCGCGGGCGAGCACGTGGTGATCTCCACGGGCACGGCGTCGGGCAAGTCGCTCGCGTACCAGTTGCCGGTGCTTTCGGCTTTGGTCGAGGACGAGCGCGCTTCGGCGCTGTACCTGTCGCCGACCAAGGCGCTCGGCGCCGACCAGTTGCGCGCTGTGTCCTCTTTGGACATCAAGAAGGCGCGGGCGGCGTCGTTCGACGGCGACACCCCGCTGGAGGAGCGGGACTGGGTCCGCGCGCACGCGAACTGGGTCTTCACGAACCCGGACATGCTGCACCGCGGGATCCTCTCGTCGCATGCGCGCTGGTCGCGGTTCTTCCGGCGGCTCGCGTTCGTCGTCGTCGACGAATGCCACAGCTATCGCGGGGTCTTCGGTTCCCACGTGGCGCTGCTACTGCGCAGGCTGCGAAGGGTCGCGGCGTACTACGGCGCTTCGCCGGTCTTCGTCCTCGCGTCCGCGACGACGGCGGATCCGGCGGCGTTCGCGTCGAAGCTCACCGGGCAGGACTGTGTCCCGGTCAGCGAGGACGGCTCACCCCGTGGCGCCCGCACGGTCGCGTTGTGGGAACCCCCTCTGCTGTCGGAACTCTCGGGCGAGAACGGGGCACCGGTGCGGCGCTCGGCGGGGGCCGAGGCTTCCCGCATCCTCGCCGAACTGGTCATCGAAGGCGCTCGTTCGCTGGCGTTCGTCCGGTCGCGGCGAGGCGCGGAGCTGACCGCGCTCGGCGCCCGGCGGATTCTGTCCGAAGTGGACGCTTCCTTGGCGGAATCCGTGGCCGCGTACCGCTCCGGCTACCTGCCGGAGGAACGGCGCGCCCTCGAAGCGGCGTTGCTGTCCGGGCGGTTGCTCGGCGTCGCGACGACGAACGCGCTCGAACTCGGCGTCGACATCGCGGGGCTGGACGCGGTGGTGCTGGCGGGATACCCGGGCACGCTCGCTTCGTTCTGGCAGCAGGCGGGCCGGGCCGGGCGCGCGGGAGACGCGGCGCTGGTCGTGTTCGTGGCCAGGGACGATCCGCTGGACACCTATCTCGTGCACCATCCGGCCGCGATCCTGGACCGGCCGGTGGAAGCCGCCGTCCTCGACCCGTCGAATCCGTATGTCCTCGGGCCGCAGCTGGCGTGCGCCATCGCCGAACTCCCGTTGACCGAGCCGGAGGTCGCGGCCTTCGGCGGCGATCCGGCGCGTGCCGTGCTCGCCGATCTGGTCAAGGAGAAGATCGTCCGGCGCCGGACGAGCGGCTGGTACTGGACTTCGCGGGACCGGCCGCACGCCGAGGTCGGCATCCGCGGTTCCGGCGGAGAGCAGATCGCCGTGGTGGAGGCCGACTCCGGCCGCATGCTCGGCACCGTCGATCCGGGTTCCGCCTGCTACGCGGTACATCCCGGCGCGGTGTACCTGCACCAGGGTTCGTCCTATGTGGTCGACGAACTCGATTTGGAGACCGGGCTCGCGCTGGTGCACGCGGAGGATCCGGACTGGACCACGTCGCCGCGCGAGATCGTCGACATCAGTGTGCTGCGCACCGAGGAGACCAGCGTGCACGGCGGGGTCACGGTGAATCTCGGCGAGGTGTCGGTCAGTTCGCAAGTGGTCGGCTACTTGCGGCGGCGCCCGTCCGGCGAGGTGCTGGACCAGACTCCGCTGGATCTGCCGGAGCAGAGCCTGCACACCCGCGCCGTCTGGTACACGATCTCGGGGGAGCTGCTCGGTGTGTCCGATGGTGTGGCGGGGACCGGGGGCCATCGGACGGGGACCGAAGTTCTGGAGCCGGTGGGGACCGGAGGCTCCAGGGTGGGGACCAAGGAACTTGGCGGAGCACCGGGGACGAGCGCCGAGTTGGATCCGGCGCGCGTCCCCGGTGCCCTGCATGCCGCCGAGCACGCGGCGATCGGCCTGCTACCGCTGTTCGCTACGTGCGACCGCTGGGACATTGGCGGGGTGTCGACCGCGTGGCACGAAGACACCGGGGAGGCGACGGTGTTCGTGCACGATGGCCATCCCGGGGGTGCGGGATTCGCCGACCGCGGATTTGCCGCGATTGTCCCTTGGCTGGCCGCAACGCGGGAGGCGATCGTTTCCTGCGAGTGCCCGGCCGGCTGCCCGTCCTGCGTCCAGTCGCCGAAGTGCGGGAACGGCAACGATCCGCTGGACAAGGCGGGGGCGGTGGCCGTTCTGGACACCGTGCTCGGGGCTTTGCGTCAGCACGGGTCCGTGTCCGGCCACGGGGTGGCTTGAAATTGTGGGTTGAACTTGTGGGTTGATCAGGCGGCGGTGCTCAGGGTCGCCACCGGGGCGACGGTCTGGTCACCGGCCAGCGCACGGACGAGCACGTCGTGCACCTCGGCGGCCTCGGGCAGCTGCCAGCCCCAGACCTCGGGCTTGACCCGCCAGTGCACGACACCGTGCTGGAACGGCGACGGGGGCAGCGGGATGTAGCCATTCGCGCCGTGCCACTGGATCGAGGCCTGGTCGGCCAGTTCCCGCGGGATGCTCGTGGCGACGGTGGTGAGGAACAGCCAGCGGCCGTTCGGCATCGCGACGATCGGGGCGGGGTGGCCGGTGGCACGAAGCAGGCGGGCGGCGGTCTTGCCGAGCTCGTCGTCGACCTCGATGGCGTCGAGCACGGTGCCGGTGGCCACGAGCAGGCTGTGGGTGTCGTCGCCGAACCAGGTGGCGACCTCGTGCGGGTGGGTCTCGAGCAGTTCACGCCAGTTGTCCTGCGCCGGGACGGGACGACGCCAGGTGAGGTCGTCACCCTCCGCGGTGATCGCGGCGGGCTCCGCACCCGGGAGCACCGGCCAGCCACGCCACGCGAGGCCGATCGCCTCCGCCCGCATCTCGATGCGGAAGGCGCCCCGCCAGCTGTCCGGCCAATTCGCGTCCAACATTCCGTCCCTGCCTCAGGTCAACTCTGTCCTGTGTCGGTTCTGCTCCGCGCTACCCGGCGACCTTCTCGAGGTGGCGCACATCTCAATAAACGGCAAGTTGCACATCGGGAGAAGACCTCGCGCGACAACCGGCGGTTACTCAGCGATGAACGCGCGGTAGTGCGACCGGACGGACCGAACGCCGGACGTCCGATTAACGGGCGTACGCGACCGGTCCGAGGCCGTTCGTCGCAGCCGACCTGGGTTTCCGTCCCGCGTGACGGCGCTCACGGTGAGCGGCGGGCGGCCGTTCGGCGGTGCGCTGATCATGACTTCGACCGCTCGCCGTGCGTCAACGACCGCTGCTCGCGCCGAGCGGTTACTCACGCGTACTACCGGCCGGTCACCACCCGACGACCGTTCGTCGTGCGACGCACGTCACGGTGGCCGGTCGACCGGCCCCGCCCGGGCGCGCGCCTCCGCCCGTCCGGTGACCGCCGGCCGCCCCGATGGCTCCGAGCGCACCTCGACCAGGGCATCGCCGCGCTCCCACCGGCAGGTGAGCAGCGTGACCGACATCCGGACGGCGACCTGCCGGGCCCGTTCACAGGCCGCGCCGGGGCCCTCCGTCGCGTGCGAGGCGGCCGCGAGCGCGGCCAGATCGGCGGCGGCCTCGGTGCGATGCCGCGCCGTGACGGCGGCTCCGAGCCAGAAGACGAACGCCGCCGCGCAGACCAGGGCCGCGACGATCGACGCGGTCCACACGGTCGCGACACCGCGATCGTCCGTGCTGCCCGAGGTCATGGCCCGCTCCCAGGCTCGGCGATGGCGAAGGCACGGGAGTGCAGCCGGATCCCCGGCAGGAGGCCGCCGACCGGTTCGGCCTCGACGCCGACGCTGATCGCCTCCCCTTCGCGGACGACGTCCAGCCGAGCGCCGGACGGCGCGATCTCCCGCACCGCTTGTTCGGCACGGGCAGGCTGACCGCGGGCGAGGAGCCTGGCCGCCTCCCGGGCCGCGTCGGTGCAGCGGAGCTGATCGGAGGCCACGCCGATCCCGGTGAACAACAAGGCCGAGAGGAAGGTCAGCGCGCCGATGCCGAGCGCGGCCTCCACCGTGACGGAGCCGTGGTCGGCCATCAGAACTTCACCGACAGGGCCCGCTCGATGAGCGCGGTGAGCCCGGCGGAGACGGCATCACTGGTGACGATCAGATAGAGGAGGGCCGCCAAGCCGGCGGCGGCCAAGGTGCCGATGGCGTACTCGACCGTCGTCATGCCGTCGTCTTCGCGGAAGGTGGGGAGCTTGGTCATGGGGATTGCCTTTCAGTCAGTTGTTTGTCGGTGACCCGCGGCCGTGATCGACGTCGGCAGAGCGCTGCCTGGCCTTCCACGGCACGGTGGCGAACAGGGCGCCCTGCCACCGCGATAACGGGGCCTTCGGCCGGGCGGGTTCACGTCTTTGGTCGCTTCTCGCGTGATTTCTCCAGCTCCGCCCTGCCTTTCGATCAAAGGAAGTCGAGACGCCCGGCGAGGCCGAGCACGACGGGGAAGACACCGAGGCACAGGAACGCGGGGAGGAAGCACAGGCCGATCGGTGCCGCCAGCAGCACTCCGGCCCGTTCGGCTCGTTCCTCGGCCTCGGCGGCGAGCGACTCGCGCAGTCTTCGCGCGAGATCCTTCGCGTGGTCGGCGAGCGCGGTGCCCGCCCTCGCCGTACGGACGGCGGCGACGGACAGTTCGGTCAGGCCGGGCCGGTCGCGGACCGGCGCCCAGGCTTCCGCCGGTCCGATGCCCACGGCGAGATGCGACGCCACCGAGCGCAGTGCCGCGGCGGTCTTCGGTGACGCGGTCGGTACGACGGCTCCGAGCGCGACGGGTACCGGCAGCCCGCCGCCCAGGCAGGCGGCCAGCAGGTCGAGAGTGGCCGCGGACCGGAGGAGTTCGGAGACGCCGTTCTCGCGAGACGTTCTCCTGCGCGGCCGGAGCCACCCGGGCCGCGCTGGAGCCACGGAGGTGACGCGCGGCCAACAGAAGACGGCACCGCCCAGCAGGATCAGGGCCACCCCGATCACGATGGCGCCACCCTCCCGGTGAGGGCCCGGCACCAGGTCGTGCCCGCCCAGATCAGCCCGCTGCCCACGACGAGCGACAGCTGCCCGGCGCCTGTCCCGGTGAGGGCGTGGACCGGCCCGGCACCCATCACTTCGCCGAGCACCAAGCACAGCAGCGGGAGGACCGCGAGCACGGCGGCACTCGCCCTGGGGCCCGCCATCTTGGCTTTGAGCCGACGGCGGAAGCCGACCTCCGCCTCAGCGTCCCGTCGCGCGGCATCGAGTACCTCGGCCATCGGAAGCCCGAACCGGTTCGCGAGTGTCCACGCGTTCGCCAGCGCCGGTGGCGCGTCCGGTTCGGCGGCGGTGCCGCCACCGAACCGGGCGGCCGCGATGAGTCCGCGCAACCGCCCGAACGCCGCGGGCACCGCCTCCGCGGTGGCTTCGGCCGCGGCCACCGGATGGGCGCCCGCCCGGAGTTCGGCGATCATCGTGCGCAAGACGGACCCGGTGAGTTCCGCTTCGGCCAGCGCCGCCTTCTCCCGTGCCCGCCACCGATGTTCCTGGCGGAGAGTCCAGGTGAGTACGAGCGTCGCCACCGCCCAGCCGATTCCCACGAAGGACAGAGCCAGCGCGGGCAACGGCCACCAGCCCGCCCGGACGGCGCGAGGCAGCCGCCAGACGATCTGAGTACGCGCCATCGACTTGGGCCAGCAGGCGAGACCCGCGCCCCAGGAGAGAAGGAACCACGGGTTCACGCCGCCATCTCCTCGAACGGCGTCTCGTCGCCGATCCACGAGCCCTTGCTCCAGACCGGGACGACCTTGGCCTCGCCTCGAAACGACCGGAGGACACCGACCTCGTCCAGGCGCCGGATCCCGCTCGGCAGGCGGCGCATGTGGAGGACCACCCGGATCGCCGCCGTCAGCTGGCTGTGCAGCGCGTCCCGTTTCAGCCCGCCGAGCGCGGCCAGCGCCTCCAGCCGCGCGGGGACGTCCTCCGGCGAGTTGGCGTGCACGGTGCAGCCGCCGCCCTCGTGCCCGGTGTTCATGGCGTTGAGCAACGCGATGACCTCGCCACCGCGCACTTCGCCGACGACCAGCCGGTCCGGCCGCATGCGCAACGCCTGCCGCACCAGCTCGCTCAGCCCGACCTCGCCCGCGCCCTCGACGTTGGGCGGCCGGGTGAGCAGGCTGACGAACTGGGGATGGTCCGGTTGCAGTTCTCCGGCGTCTTCGACGCAGACGATGCGTTCGGCCGGGGGCACCGCGCCGAGCAACGCGGAGAGCAGGGTCGTCTTGCCCGCCCCGGTCCCGCCGGAGACCAGGAACGCGAGCCGCCGCCGGATGACCGAGCCGAGCAGGTCCGCGCCGCTGGTGCCGAACACCCCGCGCAGCCGGAGTTCGGCGAGATCATGGGTGGCGGGCCGGAGCACGCGGAGCGAGAGGGCGGTCCCGGCCGGCGCGATCGGCGGGAGGACCGCGTGCATGCGGACCCGGCCTTGCGGACCCACTCCCGGCAGCCAGCAGTCGGCGAACGGTTGAGCGTCGTCCAGGCGCCGACCGCCGGCGAGGGCGAGCCGCTGAGCCAGTCTGCGGACGGCTTCCTCGTCGGCGAAACGAACATCCGTCAGGCGGATGCCTTCGCCGGTGTCGGTCCAGACCTCGTCGGGTGCCGTGACGAGAACATCGGTGACGCCGGGTTTTTCGAGAAGCGGCGCCAACGGACCGGCTCCGACGAACTCGTCACGGGCCAGCCGCACCGCTCCGAGGACGGCCTCCTGCCCGAGCGCGCCACCGGCTTCGGCGCGGACGGCCCGCGCGACGCTCACCGGATCCGCCGGGGCGGCCGACCCGGCCAGCCGCCGCCGGACCCGCTCGACCAGATCGTCGGTCATCGCGAGGCACCGGTCAGCCGCCCGCGCGCGGCCGCGAGGACTTCGCCGGCGGCGATGGCCAGATGCCCGCGATGCCTCAGGACGAACTCACCGCGGTCGAGGGCCGCCGCGAGGGAGCGCTCGCGGCCCATCGAGGTGATGAGCGGAACGCCGACGGCGTCGGCGATCTCTTGCGGGATCAGCCCGGCGGGCGACGGCCCCCGTACCGCGACACCGACCCGCGACGCGTGCGGTTCGACCCTGGCGAGGACCTGTTTCGCCGCCGCGCAGGCGCGGAGTTCGGCGGGGACGACGACCACGACCAGATCGGCGAGCCCGATCACGGCGGACGTCTCGGCGCCGAAATACCTCGGCAGATCGCAGACGACCGTCCGTCCCGCCCGGCGTCCGGCGCTCAGCACGCCTTCGATCGCATCGGGCCCCGGTCCGCTTCCTTCCCGGCCATAGGACACAAAGGACAGTGAGCCGGTCGCGTACTTCTTCCGCGGCAGGGCTTCGCTCAACGCGGCCATCGACACCCTGCCACCGAGTTCGAGCTCCGGCCAGCGTGGCCCGCGATCGCGTTCGGCGGCGAGGAGGACGTCGACCCCGCCGCCGAGCGGATCGCAGTCGACGAGCAGCCCGCCGGTGCCGGACTTCTCCGCCCGGTACGCGACGGCGGCCGAAAGCACCGATGCCCCGGCCCCGCCTCGCCCGCCGATGATCCCGATGACGACGCCGTCGTCCCGTGGCGGCCCGTCGACGACATCGGCGAATTCGCCGATGAGGTCGCTTTCCTCGTCCGGCAGCGAAAGGACCTTCTCCGAACCGGTGTTGACGGCACGCTCCCACGTGACCGGTGTCGGCGCGCCCTTGCAGACGAGCAGGACCTTGTTCCGCCGCAGCAGCCGGTTCGGCGCGCTCGCGGCCTCTTCGTCGAGCACCACGAGCGGCGCACGGGCCCATCTCCCGCGTGCGGCGGCCAGATCGGGTGCTCGTTCGACCTCGCACCCCGCGGCCGCCGCCACGCGCAGGATCTCGTCGAGCAGGACGTCGTCTCCGGCGACGACGAGCGGATGTTCCGCGGTCATGACTCCCCCAGTGATTCGGTCGGACTCGGGTGACCACTCCACGGTCGCGCCGCTTCCCCACCCCGCACAACGCCATTCCGCCCCACCTGTGGACAACTGGGGTGTTGTGGACAACTCCGCCGCGGGAAACCGGTTTCCCGCGAATTCCGTCGGCCCTTTCCGCTATGGGCCACGGAGCGGAACAGAACTCAAGAAAGCCTTGAGAGAAAAGAAAGTTAACGAACTCCCGCCGGTTCGTCCTTGCCCTGGCGAAGTTTCCGCGGCCGACAAGGTCTGAACCATTGGTACGATGGGGGAATAGGAGGCGGCCCTCGCCAGGGGGGAGGGACGAGGGCCGCCTGGGGTTCAGCCCCGGGGGGTCGGACTGAACCTGGGCCCGGTGCGACACCGGACAATCTCACTGTAACTCCGATACCGGCCCGTTGCGGGCGGCGCCGGTACCCACAATTCGATAACGGCACGACGCGCCGGATCGGGTACGCGGTCGTGAATTTTCCACCGCCGTATCCCGATCGTGGTCGACCAACGGGCGCCCGGCCGTACCGCTCTCCTATCCTTGGCGAGTGGACCGACCCAGCACGACGCCGAGCCAGGTCGCGGCGTTCTTCGATCTCGACAAGACGATCATCGCGTCATCGAGCGCATTGGCCTTCAGCAAGCCGCTTTTGCGCGAAGGCCTGATCAACCGCCGAGCCGCCCTTCGCAGTGCGTACGCCCAGCTCGTCTTCTCGCTCGCGGGCGCGGACGCGGCGAAGACCGAGCGGATGCGCGCCGAGGTTTCCGCGCTGTGCACCGGATGGGACGTCGCACAGGTGTCCGCGATCGTCCGCGAAACGCTGCACGACGTCGTCGACCCGCTCGTGTACGCGGAGGCGGCGGAACTGATCTCGTCCCATCGCGCGGACGGGCACGACGTCGTGGTGCTGTCGGCGACCGGCGAGGAGGTCGTCGCGCCGGTCGCCGAAATGCTCGGCGCGACGCGCAGCGTGGCCACGCGGATGCAGATCGTGGACGGCCGTTACTCGGGCGAAGTCGATTTCTACTGCTACGGCGAGAACAAGGCCGTCGCCGCGAAGCAGCTCGCGGCGACGTACGGCTACGACCTCACGCAGTGCCACGCGTACACCGACTCGAGCACCGACATCCCGCTCCTCGAAGTCGTCGGACGGCCGCACGCGGTCAACCCCGACCGCGTCCTGCGCAAGCACGCGACGGAACAGGGCTGGGAGATCCTCGCCTTCGAGCACCCGATGTCGCTGCGGACCCGGATCCCCGCGCGGTCGGCCGGCCTGGTCGCGCTCGGCGCCTTCGCGGCGGGGGCCACCTGGTACGGCTACAACCGGCGCAAACGCACCCGCTGAGCACGCACCCACACGGCGGTACCGGGCCGGTTTTCGCAGTCAGGGCCGCGAATTGTCCGTCGCGGAGGGTGCCCGTGTCACTAGATCGAGCCTCTGTACCGGTGCACCCGTCTGCGCACTTGAAGTGACCCGGCTCACGGCGTAGAAAGTAGGTGCGGACGTTCGGTCGGCCAGGGAACAGGTAGAAGAGAAGCCTGTTCCACCCCGGCGAATCTCCGTGTGCGGACACCGGGTACCCACGCGCAGCGCGCCGCGGGAGGCTCGTCGTCTAGGGACTGCGTACCGGGACGCCGGACGCCGAGTCCATGAAGGTACGACCAGAGTTGCACGCTTGGTCGCCCGAGTGGTCCGCACCGACTGGCGGCGCCCGCCGGCTTCTTGCCGACGGGCGCCGCCAGTGTTTTGCCCAGGTTTTCAAGCGTGACAGGCCCCTTCGCGTCCCTTTGTGTATGAACGGACCGTTCGTGCGGGTGGCCGATGGACAAGCAAAGTGCTCGTGGGTAGCTTCCGGATATCAGTGCTTCCAGGTGGACTTCTTTCCATCTGAGAGTCAGGCACGAATCTGGGAGGCTTGAGGTGACGACCCGAATCGCGCACGCCCGTCATCGGAGGATCCATGCGCTCGCCCTGCCCCTCGCGGGTCTGCTCGCCCTGGGTGTCGCGGGCGTACCGGCGACCGCGCAGCCGGTGACGGCCGACGCGGAGGCGCAGCGGGCGCTGCGCGGGTTGACCCTGGAGCAGAAGGTCGGGCAGCTCTTCGTCACGTGGGTGAACGGGAAGTCGGCCGACGAGGTCAACGCCAAGAACAAGGCCGACTTCGGCGTGGACACCCCCGCGCAGGTGATCGAGAAGTACCACCTTGGCGGCGTCATCTACTTCAACAACGACAGCCGCGACAACTTCGACGACCCGGTGCAGGTCGCCAAGCTGTCGAACGGGCTCCAGCGGGCGGCCCTCCGCAGCGGCGCCCGCATCCCGCTGCAGATCGCGACCGACCAGGAAGGCGGCACGGTCACCCGGATGGGTTCCCCCGCCACCGAACTGCCGAACGCGATGGCGATCTCGGCCGGCCGTGACACCAAGGCCGCGCAGGACGCCGCCCGGATCCTCGGGCACGAACTGCGCGCCGTCGGCATCAACCAGGACTTCGCCCCCGACGCCGACGTGAACTCGAACCCGGCGAACCCGGTGATCGGCGTCCGATCCTTCTCCGGCCGCCCGGAGCTGGCGAGCCAGTTCGTCGAAGCCCAGGTCAGGGGCTTCCAGAACTCGGGACGGCGTTCCGAGACGGTGTCGGCCGCCGCGAAGCACTTCCCCGGCCACGGCGACGCGGCCACCGACAGTCACCACGAACTGCCCCGGATCGACCGGAGCGAGGCCAGCTGGCGCGAGACCGACGTGCCGCCGTTCAAGGCCGCCATCAAGGCGGGCATCGACTCGATCATGAGCGCGCACATCCAGTTCCCCAGCCTCGACCCGTCGGGCGAGCCCGCCACGCTGTCGAAGCCGATCCTCACCGGCAAGCTGCGCGAAGAGCTCGGATACCGCGGAGTCGTCGTCACCGACTCCCTCTCGATGGACGCGGTGCGCGAGATGCACAGCGACGCGGAGATCCCGGTGCTGGCCCTCAAGGCGGGTATCGACCAGCTGCTCATGCCGGTGAACCTCGAACTCGCGATCAACTCGGTGCTCGACGCCGTCCGCAAGGGCGAGCTGACCGAGCGGCGGATCGACGAGAGCGTCCTGCGGGTGCTGAAGCTCAAGCTGAACCGCGGCATCCTGACCTCGCCGTTCGTCGACCCGGCCAAGGTGATGACGAAGGTCGGTGTCCCGGCCAACCTCGCGACCGCGCAGGGCATCGCCGACCGATCGATCACCGCGATCCGCAACGACGGTGGTGTCCTGCCGCTCAAGCAGCAGCCCGCGAAGACGCTCGTGACCGGCTGGGGCGCGACCACGACGACGTCGCTGGCCGCGAAGCTCACCGCGCACGGCACGCAGGCGACCGCGCTGCAGACCGGCCAGACGCCGACGGACGCGCAGATCGCACAGGCGGCCGCGGCGGCCAAGAACGTCGACCTCGTCGTCGTGCTGACCAACAACGTGGGCACGTATCCGTTGCAGAGCAAGCTGTTGCAGGCGCTGGCCGACACCGGGAAGCCCGTCGTCGCTGTCGCCGCCCAGATCCCCTACGACGCCGGCTACGAAAACCCGATCAAGACGTGGCTCGCCACGTACGGCTACATCACGCCTTCGCTCGAAGCGCTGGCGAAGGTGATCCTCGGGAAGGTGACGCCGCAGGGCAAGCTGCCAGTGGACGTTCCCGCGGGCAAGGACGTGGGCACGGTGAAGTACCCCTTCGGCCACGGGCTGACCTGGTGAACCTCAACCGCCGCCACTTCCTCGCCACCGGCGCGCTCGCGGTCCCCGCGCTGACGGCCGGGTCCTCGGTCGCGGGGGCCCAGCCGGAAAGCGAGAGCAAAGGTCCCCCGCTCACCCGCACCGGAGCGGACGTGCTCGCCGCCCGGGGCTGGGCGCCGCTGTCCGGCCGCAAGCTCGGCGTGCTGTCGAACCCGACGGGTGTGCTGGCGAGCGGCGACCACATCGTCGACTCGATGGTCGCCGCCGGCGTCCGGCCGCTCGCCGCGTTCGGTCCGGAGCACGGGTTCCGCGGCAGCGCGCAGGCAGGCGGCTCCGAGGGCGACTACACCGACCCACGCACCGGCGTGCCGGTGTACGACGCGTACGGAGCCGACGCGACGAAGCTCGCCGGGATGTTCACGAAGGCGGGCGTCGACACCGTCGTCTTCGACATCGCCGACGTCGGCGCGCGGTTCTACACCTACATCTGGTCGCTGTACACGGCGATGGTCGCGGCGGCGAAGGTCGGTGCGGCGGTCGTCGTACTGGACCGGCCGAATCCGCTCGGTGGCAAGGCCGCCGGGCCGATGCTGGACCCGGCGTTCGCCTCGGGTGTCGGCCGGAAGCCGATCGTGCAGCAGCACGGCATGACCGTCGGCGAACTCGCGCGGTTCTTCACGGCCGAGTTCCTGCCTGCCGAAGGGGTCACGCCGGGCAAGCTCGAAATCGTCGAGGTGCGTGACTGGCGCCGCGATCAGCTCTTCGCCCGCACCGGGCTGACCTGGGTCCCGCCGAGCCCGAACATGCCGACGCCCGACACCGCGCTCGTCTATCCCGGCACCGGGATGTTCGAGGGCACCGTGTTCTCCGAAGGCCGGGGCACCACCAGGCCGTTCGAGATCATCGGCGCGCCGGGTCTCGACTGGCGCTGGCGCGAGAAGCTCGGCGAGCTACGGCTTCCCGGCGTGAAGTTCCGTGAGGCCTATTTCGTGCCGACGTTCGGCAAGTTCGTCAACGAACCCTGCGGCGGCGTGCAGGTGACGATCACCGATCCGCGGGCGTTCGACGCCATCCGCACCGCGGTCACCATGTTCGTCACCGCGAAACAGGTGCATCCGGACAAGTTCAAGTGGCGCCCCGACAATTTCCTCGACAAGCTCTCGGGCTCCGACCGGCTGCGCACGATGATCGACAAGGGCGCCGGGGTGGACGAGATCGTCGGGTCCTGGCAGGCGGAACTGGCCGAGTTCGACCGGAAACGCCGCCGCCATCTCATCTACCGCTGAGAGGAACGACCGTGCGTGTTAGGAAGATCCTGATCGCGGCCGTCTCCGTACTGGTCGCGGCGACCACGCTGTCGACGGCGGGAGCACAGGCGATTCCGGGTACCGGACAACAGGGAAACGGCACGGCGGGCCGGTTCGACAAGCCGCGTGGCGGTTTCGCGCCCGCGTCCACCGTGCTGCGCGACGGCGCGCCCTCGGAAGTCGGCCTCGACCCCGAGCCGATCAAGGCGGCGGAGCGGTTCATCGAGAGCTGGACGAAGCCGGACGCCACCGGGCATCCGCACTTCTCCGGGGCGGTCGGCCTGCTCGCGCACGACGGCGTCGTCGTCGAGCGCCAGGCCGTCGGCGGCGCGGTCCGCTACGCCGACGCCCAAGGCACGGAACTGCCGCCCGGGCAGCAGGTGCCGATGCGCGCGGACACCATCTTCGACATGGCCTCGATCTCGAAGCTGTTCACCTCCATCGCGGTGATGCAGCTGGCCGAGTCGGGCAAGGTGGACATCTCGGCGCCGGTGGTGCGGTATCTGCCGGAGTTCGGGGTGAACGGCAAGGAGTCCGTCACCGTCCAGCAGCTGCTCACCCACGTCTCGGGCTTCGCCGCGACACCGCTCCCGTCGCTGTGGGAGGGCTACCCGGACATCCCGTCCCGCCGGAAGGCCGTCCTCGACAGCCCGCTGAAGAACGCGCCGGGCAGCACGTACCTCTACTCCGACATCAACCTGCTGACGCTCGGCTTCCTGGTCGAAAAGGTGGCCGGGGCACCGCTGGACAAGGTCGTCCAGGACCGCATTTCCGCACCTCTGGGTCTGGTCGACACCGGGTACAACCCGCCGGCGTCGAAACTCGCCAGGGTCGCGGCGACCGAGTACGCCGCGAAGCCGCCTCGGGGGCTCGTACGCGGCGAAGTGCACGACGAGAACGCTTGGTCCTTGGGCGGCGTCGCCGGGCACGCGGGCGTGTTCTCCACTGCCCCCGACATGGCGGTGCTGGCGCAGACGATCCTCAACGGCGGTGCGTACCGCGGTCACCGGATCCTGCGCGAGGAGACCGTGCGGGCGATGCTGACGAACTACAACCACAAGTTCCCCGACAACGCGCACGGGCTCGGCTTCGAACTCGACCAGCCTTGGTACATGGGCGCGCTGTCGGCCCCGTCGACGGCCGGGCACACCGGCTTCACCGGGACCTCGCTGGTGATCGACCCGCTGTCGCGGTCGTTCGCGATCCTGCTCACCAACCGCGTGCACCCGACGCGGAACTGGGGCTCGATCAACCTCGCCAGGGAGACGTGGGCGAGTTCGCTCGCGAAGGCGATGGCCGTCCGCCCGGCGCACGGCCGCGAAGCGTGGTTCAGCGGCGCCGGGGACGTCTCCACGGCCACGCTCACGACCCCGCCGTTACAGACGCGCGGCGGGCCGCTGAAGGTCTCCTTCGACACCTTCGTGGACACCGAAGGCCCCTCGGATTCGCTGTTCCTGGAAATAAGTACCGACGGCGGAGCCACCTGGAAATCGATTACCCTGCGTGCTTCCGGACCAGGTGCCCCCGCCGGGGACCAAACCGGGCTCGGCGGCCATGGCCATCGCGCTTGGTGGCGGGCCGCCGCCGAGGTGTCGCAAAGCTCACAAATCACCCTCCGCTGGCGTTACACGACCGATGCCCGTTACACCGGACGGGGAATTTCCTTGGACGGTGTGAAAGTCACTGAACGCGGCCGCATACTGCTGGACAGTGAGCATAATCCCCCTACTTTCGTCGCTACCGGCTGGAAGTTGAGCACTAGGTAGCCAATCGGCTCCGTCGTGCTGACCGGACCACCCCGTTGACCGGGACACGGCCCCTTGCGTCGCGACACTAAGTTGCCAAGTCGTTAGCTCGACCTCGTTAACGACCTCAGCCTGGTTAGCGACTTTCTGGTCAACGATTAATCGCAAATCGAATCCGCAGACACGGATAGGTTGCGATCTTCCCGAAGGGTGTGGGTAGCCTTGTCGCAGATGCCAACGGTTAGTAACTTTCCCACGGTGGGCGATACCGAATCCGTAATCGCGGCCGCACCGTCCGAGGCCGTGCCGGCGCAGCCGACACGGGACGCTGACGCGAGCCCGCTCGTCCGGATTCGCTCCCTCCTGCCCGGGCTCGCCCGGGCCGAGCAGCGCGTCGCGAAGGTCGTCCTCGACGACCCCGCGCAGGTCGCGCGGCGCAGCATCACCGAGGTCGCGCTCGCGGCGAACACCAGCGAAACCACCGTCACGCGGTTCTGCAAGGCGGTCGGCGTCGGCGGGTATCCGCAGCTCAGGATCGCCCTGGCGGCCGACACCGCCCGTTCCGAGGCGCGGTCGACCCGCAACCTCGGCGGCGAGATCGGGCCGGAGGACGACCTGGCCGCGGTGATCGGCAAGGTCAGCTTCGCGGACGCACGCGCCGTGGAAGAGACGGCCGACCAGCTCGACGTCCCGTCGCTACAGCGCGTGATCGACATCGTGGCCGGCGCGGGCCGCGTGGACGTCTACGGCGTGGGCGCGAGCGCGTTCGTCGCCGCGGACCTGCAGCAGAAGCTGCACCGCATCGGGCGGGTCAGCTTCGCCTGGTCGGACACGCACATCATGCTCACCTCGGCCGCCGTGCTGAGCCCCGGCGACGTCGCGATCGGCATCTCCCACACGGGCGCGACCACGGACACCGTCGAGGCGCTGCGGGTGGCGCGTGAGCACGGCGCGATCACCGTCGCCGTGACGAACTTCCCGCGTTCACCGATCACCGAGGTCGCCGACCACGTGCTGACCACGGCCTCGCGGGAGACGACGTTCCGCTCGGGTGCGACCGCCAGTCGCATCGCGCAGCTGACCGTCATCGACTGCCTGTTCATCGGTGTCGCGCAGCGGCACATGGACGCGTCGGTCAACGCGCTCGACGCGACCAGGGACGCGGTTGGCTCGCACCGTCTGGGCGTCCGGCCCGACGGCAGGCGGCGGCCGCGGGAAACCGGCAAATGAGCGAAAAAGTGAGGCGCATGATGACCGTCCCACGCCAGGTGGTGCACGTCGACTCGCCAACCGAACAGCGCAATCCACGGACGACCGACATCGACCTGATGTCGACCATGGGCATCCTCGGCGCGATCAACGCCGAGGACCGCCGGGTCCCCGAAGCCGTCGCCGCGGTGCTGCCGCAGGTGGCGCGGGCGGTCGACTTCGCCGTGGAAGCGCTGCGGTCGGGACACCGCGTGCACTACTTCGGGGCCGGTACTTCCGGCAGGCTGGCGACGTTGGACGCGGCGGAGCTCGTGCCGACGTTCAACGTGCCCTCCGATTGGTTCATCGCGCATCACGCGGGCGGCGCGCGCGCTCTGCGCCAGGCCGTCGAAGACGCCGAGGACAACGCGAAGGCCGGAGCCGCCGAGGTGGCCGAGACCGTCGCGCCCGGCGACTTCGTGCTCGGGCTGACGGCTTCCGGCCGGACGCCCTACGTCCTCGGCGCGCTGGCCGCGGCCAGCCGTCGCGGTGCCCGTACCGCGCTGGTCTCGGGCAATCCGGCAGCGGTGACGCCGCCGGGTGTCGACGTCCTCATCGCGGTGGACACCGGCCCCGAGGCGATCGCCGGATCGACGCGGATGAAGGCGGGCACGGCGCAGAAGATCATCCTCACGGCGTTCTCCACCGCGACGATGATCAAGCTCGGCCGCACGTATTCGAACCTGATGGTGAGCATGCGGGCGACCAACGCGAAGCTGCGCGGGCGGACCATCCGGATCCTGCGCGAGGCCACCGGCATGAGCATGGCGGACTGCTCCGACGCGCTCACCGAGGCCGACGGCGACCTCAAGGTCGCGCTGGTCCATCTGCTGTCCGGCGAAGACGTCGCGAGTGCGGCGAAGGCGCTGACGGCCAGCGATGGCCACGTACGAAAGGCTCTCGACTCCCTCAGGGTGCGCGCGAGCTGAACACCGGCGGACAGACCCGTTCATCCCGACGCTTCGCGCTCACGCGACGCGAACGGGTGTCCGTCGCCGGGATGGCCTCCTTCATCCTGGCGCTCAACGTCATCGGCTGGGGGGTCCTGACGCTTTTCGTGGCGCCGCGCCAGTACGAGCTCGGCGCCACGGGCGTGTTCGGGGTCGGCCTCGGCGTCACGGCGTTCGTACTCGGGACGCGGCACGCGTTCGACGCGGACCACATCGCCGCGATCGACAACACCACCCGCAAGCTGATGGCCGACGGGCAACGGCCGCTTTCGGTCGGTTTCTGGTTCTCCCTCGGCCATTCGACGATCGTCTTCGTCCTGTGCCTGCTGCTGTCGCTCGGCGTCCGCGCGCTCGCCGGGGCCGTCGAGGACGACTCGTCGGCACTGCACGAGGCGACCGGGCTGATCGGGACGTCCGTTTCGGCGGTGTTCCTGTACCTCATCGGGATCATGAACCTGGTGGTGCTCGTCGGCATCGTGAAGGTGTTCCGGCGCATGCGGCGGGGTGAGTTCGACGAAGCGGCGCTGGAGCGGCAGCTCGACAACCGCGGCTTCATGAACCGCTTGCTCCGCGGGGCCACCAAGGCGGTGCGCAAGCCTTGGCACATCTACCCGATCGGCGTGCTGTTCGGTCTCGGCTTCGACACCGCGACCGAGATCAGCCTGCTGGTGCTCGCCGGCGGCGCGGCGGCGTTCTCCCTGCCCTGGTACGCGATCCTGGTGCTGCCGATCCTGTTCGCCGCGGGGATGACGCTGTTCGACACCGCCGACGGCTGCTTCATGAACTACGCGTACGGCTGGGCGTTCGCGAAGCCGGTGCGGAAGATCTACTACAACCTCATCGTGACGGCGCTTTCCGTCGCGGTCGCCTTGCTCATCGGGACGATCGAGGTCATCTCGATCATCACCGAACGGTTCGGCATCACGACCGGACCGCTCGCGGCCATCGGGTCGCTGAGTCTCGACTACGTGGGCTACGCGGTTGTCGCGCTCTTCGTGCTTACGTGGCTCTTCGCGCTCCTGGTGTGGCGCTTCGGGCGGATCGAGGAGCGCTGGTCGGTCAAGCAGCGCCTCTGACCTGCGGAAAGAGAGCAAGGGACCCTTGCTACCACTTGTCTCAACGTCGAGAGAAGTGGTAGCAAAGGTCCCTTGCTCCCCTCGGTCACGCGGGCTCGGGCACCTTCGCCCGCGAAGGCACCGAAAGCGCGAAGCCCAGCAGAGCGACGAAGGCGGCAACGGGACCGATCCACCAGACACCGGCGGAAGACAGGACGACACCGCCCAGCGCGGCACCGAGAGCGCCACCGCCGTAGATCGCGGAACCGTTGAGCCCCATGGCGACCGTCGGCGCGTCAGGCGCCAGCGAGAACAACCGGTGCTGCTGCGGCACCATCAGCATGCCGCCGAAGACCCCTGATGCCAGCGCGAGGACCAGCGAACCGGGCAGGCTCAGCACGGCGACGTCCAGCAGCGCGAACGTCACGACCGTCCCGATCAGCGAGATCGACCGAACGCGCGAAGGCCCCAGCGAGTCCGTCGCCCGGCCCGCGAAGGCGTTGCCCACGATCTGCCCGATGCCGAAGCCGACGAGCAGCCACGAGATCGTCGCGCCCGCCGCCACCGGAGCCACCAGCACCGGCAGGTACACGAAGGCCGCGAAGCCCGCGGCGGTGCCGAGGACGCTCACGCCGAGCACGCGCGCGATCGGCGGCCGCGCCACGACGGCGAGCCTGTCGCGCAACGACACCGTCGGCATCCGAACCCCGGGCAGCAGCGGCACGAGCAGCATCACGATCAGCGCCACCGCGCCGATCCCCCACATCACCGCACGCCAGCCGAACCAGTTCCCGGCCAGCACCCCGATCGGCACGCCGAGCACCATCGACACGCTCATCCCGTTGGAGACCGTGGCCAGCGCGCGGCCACGGCGCTCGTCCGACGCCAGCGCGCCGGCGAGCACATAGGCGTTGGATTGGAACGCGGCGGCCCCGAGGGCGGCCAGCACCCGGGCGACGGCGACCACGGCGAAGGATTCGCCGAGCGCCTGACCGGCCATGCCGATCGTGAACAGCACCATCCCCGCGCCGAGCACCCAGCGCCGGTCGAGCCGTCCGGTGAAAGCCGCGATCAGCGGCGAAGAAATCGCGTAGGTCACCGCGAAGACCGTGGTCAGCTGGCCCGCGACGGCCTCGGAGACCCGCAGGTCGGCGGCGATGGTGGGCAGCAGCCCGTTCAGGACGAATCCGTCGGTGCCGACGGTGAACGTCCCGACGGCGAGTACCAGCAGAGCCCCCAGAGCGAGCCGATCATTTGATGATCGTCGAATCGTCATAGGAGGTATAGTGGCGGGACTGTTCGATGACTGTCAAATAGTTTGGAGCGCCGTGAGCAGCACGCTGCCGCAGCCGTCGATCGACGAGATCGAGATCGTGCCGGTGCTCCAGGCGCTCGCGGATCCCGTGCGCCTGGAGCTGATCCGCGCCCTGCGAAGCAACCCTTCGCCGCGAAGCTGCGCCGTCACCGAGTACGACGTCGACATCAGCGCGCCGACGCTCTCCCACCACTGGAAGGTGTTGCGCGAGGCCGGCCTCACGACGACGTTCGTCGAGGGCCGGACCCGCTGGGTCGAGCTACGGACCGAGGACGTCCACGCGCGCTTCCCCGGGCTACTGGACGCCGTCCTCGCTTAGCCGCCACTTCGCCGCGAGTTCCGCCGCGGCGCACACACCGACATCGAGCAGATACGGCCCCGCCTGCCCGCAGCCGGACCCCGGCGCGATCGGCTGGCCGTGCCCCATCCCGCTGACGGCGTGCGTGTCGACGGCCGCGCCGACGTCGGTCCACTGCTCGGAAAGCTCGCGCATGTTCATCGGAGCGACCGTGTAGTCCGCGGTCCCGTGCCAGACGCTGACCGGCGAACGCGCCCCCGTGCCCGCGGCGCGTACCTTGTCGCCCCATTGCTTCGGGGTCAGATCCTTGCCGGGGTTCATGCAGGAGTACGCGTCGATCATCGAGGCCGCACAGCCGTAAGGCAGCCCCGCGACGACACCGCCGCCCGCGAAGAGTTCCGGATACGCCGCCAGCAGCACCGAAGTCATCGCGCCACCGGCCGACAAGCCGGTCACGTACGTCCGGCTCCCGGCCGAATACCGCGCCATCTGCGCGATCGATTCGGCTTCCCCGGAGCCGCGTTTGATGTCCGCCGCCTGGAACCAGTTGAAGCATTTGCTGAAGTTGTTCGCCGAGACCTGCTGCGGCAGAACGAGTTTGAACCGCAGCTTGTCCGCGAGCCCGACCCAGCCGGAGCCACGCGCGTATCCGGCGGCGTCCTGCGTGCAGCCGTGCAGCACCACCACCGCCGGACGTCCGGACGGCAGCCCGTCGGGAACGTACTCGAACATCTGCAAAGCACCGGGATTGCTCCCGAACCCGGTCACCGGACGGATCGTCGCCGCCTGTGCCGGAGTCGCGAAGAGAAGGGTCAATGCCGAAACCACCGCGCCGATGAGGAGTTTTCGCATCACCCGAGGCTAAAACCGGCGCCGGCGGGGTTTCCACGTGGAAGACCACCACAGCGACGGCGCGTTTTGTGTGGTCGTGCCGGGTACCGATCCGCGGAACGCCCGCTTACCGTCGGCCGATGCGGCTCTTCCTGGTCCTCGCGATGATGCTGGCCCTGGCCACCCCCGCCCAGGCGGCGAGCGGTTGCGGGAACGTGCGCGTTCCCGGCGCCGCGACCCAACGACTGTCCTGTTTGGACGATCTGACCACCACCGGCACGCTGGCCACCGGCCATACCGTGCAGTCCGACTGGGCCGGGCTCACCTCCGCCGGTTTCCCCGCACCCAAGGGTGTTACCGGTATCCAGATCGACGGCTACTTCCCGGATTCGTCGACGTCCAACACGACGCACGGCTGGAACCACGACGCGCAGTTCGTGCTGCGGCTGCCCGATCGCTGGAACGGCGGCCTCGTGGTCTCGGGATCGCCCGGCGTGCGACGGCAGTACGCGAACGATCGCGCGATCGGCGACCAGGTCCTCGCCGCCGGTTACGCGTTCGCCGCGACCGACAAGGGCAACACCGGCGCCGACTTCCACACCGACGGACGCCGTCCCGGTGACGCGATCGCCGAGTGGAACTCGCGGGTCACGCAGCTGACCATCGCCGCGAAGGCGGCCGTCGCGCACCGCTACGGGCGTCTGCCGAGCCGCACCCTCGCGGCCGGGATGTCGAACGGCGGCTACCTCGTCCGCTGGCAGCTCGAGAACCGGCCGTGGCTCTACGACGGCGGAATCGACTGGGAGGGCACGCTTTGGCACGAAGACGGCCCGAACCTGTTCACCTTCCTGCCGCCCGCGATCAAGGCCTATCCCGCGTACGCCGCCGGTTCCGCGCAAGCCCACCAGGAGATCCTCGACGCCGGCTTCGCGCCGGGTTCGGAATTCCTCTGGAAGTACCACAACGACGTCTACTGGGGCCTGACCCGACGGATCTATCAGGCCGAATTCGACCCGTCGTTCACCGGGACCGATTACGACTACGCCGCTCGCCCGCGATCGGTGCACCGCGCGGTCGAACGGATTTCGCTGACCGGCCGGATCGGCAAACCGCTGATCACCCTGCACGGCACCCTCGACACACTCCTGCCGATCACCCGCGATTCCGATGTCTACCAGCGGATGGTCACCGATCAGGGCCGCGCCGGTCTGCAGCGCTACTACCGGATCGCCGACGGCAACCACGTCGACGGCCTGTACGACGCGTACCCGGACAAGCTGCGCCCGATCGGCCCGTGTTTCCGTACGGCTTTCAGCGCTCTCGAAGGCTGGCTCGACGGCGTCCGCCCGCCCGCTTCGGCGACGATCCCGCGCGCGAGCGGTGACCTGGCGACCTCTTGCGCACTAAGCTGATCGCATGGAATTCCAGGACGTCGTACGACGCCGTCGCATGGTCCGGAAGTTCACCGACGAGCCCGTCGCCGAGGCGAGCCTTCAGCGCATCCTGCGCAACGCGCTCAAAGGTCCCTCGGCCGGATTCTCACAGGGACAAGGATTTCTCGTCCTCACCGGCGAAGAACTCGCCAAATTCTGGGAGTTCGGCGCGAGCTGGGCGCCGGAAACCGTGACCACGGCCCCGGTCGCGATCGTCCCGCTTTCGGTCAAGAACGCGTACCTCGACCGTTATGCCAAGCCGGACAAGGGGTTCACCGATCGGGACGATTCGTGGTGGCGCGTGCCGTACTGGGACGTCGACACCGGGATGGCTACGATGCTGATCCTCCAGACGGCCGTCGACGAAGGTCTCGGCGCGGTGTTCTTCGGGCTGGCACCGGAGAGCGTGGAGCGGCTCCACGGCGAGTTCGGCGTGCCGGAGGATCACGACCCGATCGGTGTCGTGGCGCTCGGGCACGGCGCCGAATCCGGTCCGTCACCCGGTTCGTCGCCGACCACGGTCGCCCGCCGCGACTTCGACGACGTCATCCGTTTCGGTCACTGGTGAGGCGATGCAGCCTGAGCGCGAGCTGGAGTTCCAGCGCGCGCTCGGGCGCCTGCCATTGCTCGCCCAGCAGTGACGCGATGCGGTCCAGCCGCTGGACGACGGTGTTGACGTGCACGTGGAGCAGATCCTTCGCCCGCGTCAAGTTGCCGCCACAGGCGAAATACGCGCGGAGCGTGCCGATCAGGTCCGTACCGCGGCGTTCGTCGTAGTCGAGCACCGGGCCGATCGTGGCGGTCACGTACGCACCGAGGTCGGCGTGCTCGCCGAGGAGCAGCCCGACGAACCCGAGGTCGGCCATGCTCGCACCTTCCCCCGCCCGGCCCAGCGCCAGCAACGACGCGACGCATCGCGCGGCTTCGGCGTGCGCCACGGCCAGTGCCTTCGGGGAGGCGGCCGGCCCCGCCGCGCCCACCGTCACCGGACAGTCCATTGTGGACTTAAGTTCGGCAGCGACGGATCGCGCCAACGAGCCGGGATCCGCGCCACGCACCAGAAGGACCACCTCGTCGGCGTGGACCCCGACGAGGTCCGCGTGCCGCGAAGCCGCCGCGGCGAGCCGTCGCCGGGAAACGTCGTCGGAATGCGCGATCAGCACCGCGTGCGATGTCGACAAATCGACTCCCAGCCGTCGACCGCGCGCCAGCAGCGCGGCCGGATTGCGGCCGGGCGCGGTGAGCAGATCCGACAGCAGCTCGCCGCGCACCTCGTCCTCGGCGCGCGCGACGGACCGCCGTTGCATCAGCAGCACGGCGGTGACCACGCCCGCCCGCTCGAACAGTCGCCGGTCGGCCTCGCCGAGCGAGCGTCCGCCGCCCAGCACCAGGCTGCCGAGGAATTCCTGCCCCGCCTGGACCGCGCACAGCCAACCGTCCTCAGTGGACACCGCGCGCCCGCTCGCCCTGGACGCGGAAACCGCGGTGCGCGAAAGATTCAGTTCGCCGTCGGTCCGCGCGAGCACCGCGCCGTCCGCGTCGTAGACGGCGATGGCGCCGCCGAGCACGTCCGCGACCGCGGCGGCGACCTCGGCCAGGTCACCCCCGCGCAGCACGAGATCCATCAGCCGGTCGTGGGCGTCCTCGGCGCGGCGCATCGCGTCGTTGTGCGCGCTGATCGTCGCGTTCGCGGCGTTCAGTTCGGCGACCGCGCGGCGCGTCTCGTCGAGCAGATGCGCGTTGTCCAGCGCGATCGCCGCGTGGTCGGCCAGCGACGACAACAGCGCGACCTCGTCGGGAGAGAACTCCCGCGTGGTCCGGTCCGAGGCGAACAGGACCCCGATGACCTTGCTGCCGATCGCCAGCGGCACCCCGAGGATCGCGGTCAATCCCTCGTCGAGCACTCCGGTGTCGATCGACGACGTGTGGCGGAACCGCTTGTCGTTGAAGTAATCCGCCGTCGCGTACGGCCGCGCGGTCTGCGCGACCAGCCCGCCGAGCCCCTCGCCCATACCGAGCACGATGTCCTGGAACAGCGCCGAAACCGACCCGTCCGTGACCCGGACGTAGGTCTTGCCCTCGGTCTCGTCGTTGAGGCTCAGATACGAGACGTCCACGCCGAGCAACGCCCGCGCCCGCCGCACGATCGACCGGAGGACGGCGTCCGGATCGTCCAGCCGCGCGAGGTCGCTGGCCGTGTCGAACAACGCGGCCAGCTCCGCCTCGCGCCGCCGGTGCTCGGCGACGGTGTCCCGGATCCGCAGCGCCAGCTCGGTGGCCTTCGGGTCGACGGGGACGTGCGCCAGCTGCTCGCTGCCCGCGCCGGAGGCGAGCAGTTCGAGCAGCCGGCGCAACTGCGCGGATCCGTCCACAGCGGTCATGCTGACACGTGACCGCGCTCCGTGAGAACGTCGGAGTGCAGGGATTCACCCTTGGTCTCGCGGGCGGCGAGCAGGGCGATCACGGTCAGCGCGCACATCGAGACCACGTAGAGCGAGACCGGGACCGTGCTGCCGAACTCCTTGAACAACGCGACCGCGATGAGCGGCGCCACCGCGCCCGCCGCGATCGAAGACAGCTGACCGCCGACCGAAAGCCCGGTGTAGCGCACCCGCGTCGGGAACTGCTCGGAGAAGAACGCGGCCTGCGGGCCGTACATCGCCCCGTGCAGCACCAGGCCGATGGTCGCCGCGAGGATGATGACGCCGGAGTTCTTCGTGTCGAGCATCGCGAAGAACACGAAACTCCACACCGCCATGCCGATCGCGCCGAACAGATAGACCGGGCGACGGCCGATCTGGTCGGAAAGCTTGCCCCACAAGGGAATCGTCACGAAGTGCACGGCCGAACCGATGAGCACCGCGTTGAGTCCCACCGATTTCGGCAGGCTCAGCCCGGTGGTGACGTAGACGAGGATGAACGCGGTGATCACGTAGTACGAGACGTTCTCCGCCATCCGCGAACCGATCGTGATCAGCACAGCGCGCCAGCTTTTGCGGAACACCTCGACGACCGGCGCGTGCGTGGTCGTGTCGTTCTTCTGCGCCGCGAGGAACACGGGTGATTCGCTGACCGCGAGCCGGATCCACAGCCCGATCACCACGAGTACCCCGGACAGCAGGAACGGGATCCGCCAGCCCCAGCTGAGGAACGCCTCGTCGGACTGCGTCGCCGCGAGGATCGCCAAGACCGCCGTCGCGAGCAGGTTGCCGCCGGGAGCACCGCATTGCGGCCACGACGCCCAGAACCCGCGGCGCTGGTCGTCGCCGTGTTCGGAGACGATCAGCACCGCGCCGCCCCATTCGCCGCCGAGCGCGAAACCCTGCACGAGCCGCAGCAGCGTCAGCAGGATCGGCGCCACCACACCGACGGTCGCGTAGGTCGGGAGGATGCCCATCGCACAGGTCGACCCGCCCATCAGCAGCAGGCTCAGCACCAGCAGCTTCTTGCGGCCGACGCGGTCACCGAAATGCCCGAACACCAGCCCGCCGATGGGCCGGGCGAGGAAGCCGACGGCGTAGGTGAGGAACGCGAGCAGGGTCCCGGTGAGCGGATCGTTGGTGGGGAAGAACAATTTGCCGAACACCAGCGCCGCGGCGGAGGTGTAGAGGAAGAAGTCGTACCACTCGATCGTCGTGCCGATCAGGCTGGCGCTGACGACCTTCGCGATCGAGCCGCGGTTCTGGGTGGTCACCGGGGAGATCCTTTCTGGGGAGGGGTTCACGCGGCGGTCCAGCCGCCGTCGAGGGGGATGGAGGTACCGGTGACGTGGGCGGCGTGGTCGCCGGACAGCCAGAGCACGCACGCGGCGACGTCCGCCGGTTCGATGAGCCGTTTGATCGCCGACCGCCGCAGCAGGACCTGCTCGATGACGGCGTCGCGTTCGAGCCCGTGCTCTTCGGCCTGTGCCTGGAGCTGGCCGGTGACCAGCGGTGTCCGGACGTAGCCCGGGTTG
Source organism: Amycolatopsis sp. MJM2582 (assembly GCF_000754115.1). Classification (NCBI taxonomy): domain Bacteria; kingdom Bacillati; phylum Actinomycetota; class Actinomycetes; order Pseudonocardiales; family Pseudonocardiaceae; genus Amycolatopsis; species Amycolatopsis sp. MJM2582. The sequence goes on along the minus strand of NZ_JPLW01000001.1, from coordinate 1,788,576 downwards.
ACGCAGTTGCTGGTCACGCCATGTTCCGCGCCTTCGAGCGCGGTGACCTTGGAGAGGCCTTCGAGCGCGTGTTTGGCGGTGACGTACGCGGATTTGAACGGGCTCGCGCGGAGGCCGTGGACGCTGGACATGTTGACCACGCGCCCCCAGCCGCGTTCGTACATGCTCGGCAGCGCGCGGCGGATGAGCAGGAACGGCGCGGTGACCATCAGCGCATGGATGCGGGTGAACGTCTCCGGCGGGAACTCGTGGATCGGCGCGATGTGCTGGAAACCGGCGTTGTTGACGAGAATGTCGATCTCGGCGGGGAGGGTCTCGACGGCCTGGGCGTCGGTGAGGTCGACGACGTGCGCGATGCCGTCGACGTCGGCCGCCGCCTTCTCGACGGCGTCGTCGATGTCGACGAGGTGGACCTTGGCCCCGGCTTGTGACAGCGCTTCGGCGCAGGCCAGGCCGATCCCGCCGGCCGCGCCCGTGACCAGCGCGGACTTACCCGCCAGATCGCTGTGATACGCACCACTCATGCCGGACGACGTTAGGTCTCCCGGCGCGCTTAAGCCATGTGGTCACGCACCACACCTGGGCAAGATCCCATGTGGGCTCACCCCACCCACGCATTTCGTCCTCTGAATGCGGTAGTTGACATCGCGAACTACCGCATTCAGAGGACGAAATGCGGGAGGGGGTCAGCCGGCGGCGTCGGAGATGGACTTCGCCTCACGAGCGCCCGCCTCGAACGCTTCGCACGAGAAGAGCAGCCAAGCGCGGACGCCGTCGGGAGTCCCGCTGGAGAAGCCCGTTGCGGCTTCGAGGTACTTCGGCACCCGCCGGAAGTACGCGACCTCCGGCACCGTCAGCGCCTTCGGGTCGAGCCCGGTCGCCACCGCGGAAAGCCGTGCCGCCGCCCGCGCGACGACGCCGTCCGCCGAGCCGAAAGGCTTGAGCGCCAACAGTTCCCCGTGCACGACGGCGGTCAGCACCGGACCCGGCACCGACGTCGCGCCGGTGACCAGTTGCGCCAGCAGCTCCAGCCGCGGCCCGACGTCACCGGACGACCGCGGCCGCCCCAGCGCGTCGAGATCCGTCACCAGATCCGACGCGGCGAGAACGTGCAAACGCGCCAACGCCTGCAGCGGCGCGCGCCGCCACGTCGGGAGCAGTCCTTCGAGCGCTTCCGCGACCCGCAGCGCGCCCGCCAGCACCGGATCGGTCACCTCACCGGATTCCGGCAGTTCGGGCGCGGCGCCCTCGATCCCGGCCGACGCCCGCGCCGACCGCACGGAGGCTTCGGCGGCCGTCGCCGCGCCGCCGCGCAGGTTGGCGGGCAGCCGGTGGACGGCGAACACCGCGTCCTGAGCCGATTTCGCGGCCGCCGCGACCCCTTCGAGGTCCAGAAGCGGCTTCAGCGGATCCGTCACGCGTCCAGCACCTGACCCGCGCGCCGCACCACGGGCGCCTGCACCGACCACGGGAAGTTGATCCACCGGTCCGTGTGCTTCCAGACGTACTCGCATTTGACCTCGGAGCGCGGCTTCTCGTAGACGACCGCGCAGCGCACCTCGGCGACGTGGTCGGCGCAGAAGTCGCGGACCAGCTTCAGCGTCGCACCGGTGTCCGCGACGTCGTCGGCGACGAGCACCTTCTTCTTCGTCAGGTCCACGACGTTCGGCACCGGCGGCAGCATCACCGGCAGGTCGAGACGCTGGTCGACGCCGGTGTAGAACTCGACGTTCATCACGTGCAGGTTCTTGACGTCCAGCGCGTAGCCGAGCGCACCCGCGACGAACAGCCCGCCGCGCGCGATCGACAGGATCAGGTCCGGCTCGAAGCCGTCGTCGGCGACGGCCTGTGCCAGATCCCTGCTGGCCGTCCCGAACAACTCCCAGGTGAGCTCTTCCCGCTCTTCGGCCATGGTGCCTCGCCTTCGTCGATCGTTCCCGCGAGCATAGGCAACGCCGTAGTGGCCTTCTCGAATGCTTCGAAACTGGCTATCCAGTGAGGCCATTGCCGGTCGTACCGTCAAGATCGTGACCGACTGGAACGACCATGCGACCTTGACCGGAGAACGCGTCCGCCTCGAACCCCTCACCCGCGACCACACCAAGGGCCTCTTCGCGGCGGGCTCCGACCCGGCGATCTGGACCTGGCTCAGCCTCCGGCAGCCGGCGGATCTCGCCGCCGCCGAAGCGATGGTCGAAGGCATCCTCGCCGACACCGACCGCCGCGCCTGGGCGCAGATCGACGCGCGCACCGGCGAAGTCGCGGGCACGACGTCGTTCTACGCGATGAACGCGCGCCACAAGATCGTTTCCGTCGGCTACACCTGGATCGGTTCCGAATGGCAGCGGACCGGGCTCAACCGCGAGTCGAAACTCCTGTTGCTGCGCCACGCTTTCGACGACCTCGGCGCGAACCGCGTCTCGTGGGAGACCGACATCCGCAACCTCAAGTCGCAGAAGGCGATCGAACGTCTCGGCGCGCAAAGGGAAGGGGTGCTGCGCGCGCATCGCGTGCGGCCGGACGGAACCATCCGCGACACCGTCGTCTACTCCCTGACCGGACCAGAATGGCCGGCGGTCCGTACCGCTTTGTCCTCAAGCGTGTGAATGCCGCGCGCAACCACGATGCAACCTTTTACTTCGCGTCGTAACGTCGATAGCGTGCCAACGGGCGTGAAGACACGCGAAACACAGGAGGCATCGCACCATGACCGAGCAGTCGCCGGCGCTGGACAATTTGCTCACGGAGAGCAGGACCTTCCCCCCGAGTGAGGCTTTCAGCGCGCAAGCGAATGCCACCGCCGACTTCTACGCCGAAGCCGACGCCGACCGGGAAGCGTTCTGGGCCAAGCAGGCCGAGCGCCTGCACTGGGAAACGAAGTGGTCGCAGGTACTGGACTGGACCAATGCGCCGGTCGCGAAGTGGTTCGTGGGCGGGAAGCTGAACGTCGCGTACAACTGCGTGGACCGCCACGTCGATTCCGGGCACGGCGACCAGGTCGCCATCCACTGGGTCGGCGAGCCCGGCGACAGCCGTGACATCACCTACGCGCAGTTGAAGGACGACGTCTCCCGCGCGGCGAACGCCCTCGAATCCCTCGGTCTCGAGGCGGGCGACCGCGTCGCC
>NZ_JPLW01000001.1:1579637-1784849 GCF_000754115.1 Amycolatopsis sp. MJM2582 | reverse complement strand
TCCAGATGCCGATGGTGCCCGAAGCGATCGTCGCGATGCTCGCGTGTGCCCGCATCGGCGTCCTGCACAGTGTCGTCTTCGGTGGTTTTTCGCCGACAGCGCTGCGTTCCCGCGTGGACGACCAGGCGGCGCGGATCGTCATCACCACCGACGGCCAGTACCGCCGCGGCAAGGCCGCCCCGATGAAGGTCAATGTCGACGAAGCGCTCGAAGGCGCCGAATCGGTCGAGAAGGTCATCGTCGTCCGCCGCACCGGCGAAGAGGTGCCGATCACCGAAGGCCGCGACATCTGGTGGCACGAACTGGTCGACGGCCAGTCCGCGGAGCACGCGCCGCAGGCGTTCGACTCCGAGCACCCGCTCTTCATCCTCTACACCTCCGGCACCACCGGGAAGCCGAAGGGCATCCTGCACACCTCCGGCGGCTACCTGACCCAGGCCGCGTACACGCACCACAACGTCTTCGACCACAAGGCGGGCGAAGACGTCTACTGGTGCACCGCCGACATCGGCTGGATCACCGGGCACACGTACATCGTGTACGGCCCGCTGGCGAACCGGACGACGCAGGTCGTCTACGAAGGCACGCCGAACACGCCGCACGAGGGCCGGCACTGGGAGATCGTGCAGCAGCACAAGGTCTCCATCTACTACACCGCGCCCACGCTGATCCGCACGTTCATGAAGTGGGGCAACGAGATCCCGCAGAAGTACGACCTCTCGTCGCTGCGCGTGCTCGGCAGCGTCGGCGAGCCGATCAACCCCGAGGCGTGGATCTGGTACCGCGAGAACATCGGCGCGAACTCGGCGCCGATCGTGGACACCTGGTGGCAGACCGAGACCGGCGCGATCATGATCTCGCCGCTGCCGGGCGTCACCGCGACGAAGCCGGGCTCCGCGCAGAAGGCGCTGCCGGGTATCTCGGCGAAGGTCGTCGACGACCAGGGCGTCGAGGTCGGCAAGGGCGGCGGCGGGTACCTGGTGCTCGACAAGCCGTGGCCGGGCATGCTGCGCGGCATCTGGGGCGACGAGCAGCGTTTCCGTGAGACGTACTGGTCCCGCTTCGCCGACCAGGGTTACTACTTCGCCGGAGACGGCGCGAAGTACGACGCCGACGGCGACGTCTGGCTGCTGGGCCGGGTCGACGACGTGATGAACGTGTCCGGGCACCGCATCTCGACCACCGAGGTCGAGTCGGCGCTGGTCTCGCACCCGACGGTCGCCGAGGCCGCCGTCGTCGGCGCGACCGACCCGACCACCGGACAGGGCATCGTCGCGTTCGTCATCCTGCGCGGCAACGCGGTGGATGGTGGCGACGCGGCCGTCCAGGAGCTGCGCAACCACGTCGCGAAGGAGATCGGCCCGATCGCCAAGCCGCGGCAGATCCTGGTCGTGCAGGAGCTGCCGAAGACGCGGTCCGGCAAGATCATGCGACGGCTGCTGCGCGACGTCGCGGAGAACCGCCAGGTCGGCGACGTGACCACGCTGGCCGACTCGTCGGTGATGGACCTGATCTCTTCGGGCCTGAAGTCCGGCAAGTCCGAGGAGTAACCCCACCTCAAGCGCTATGAACGGTCCGTTCCTTGCAAATTTCGCAAGGAACGGACCGTTCATAGCATCCGACACGCCTACCACACCCCGGTTCGCCTCACTCGAACGCCTGTTCTAGGATGTGCCGGGTACCACCCCATACCCGGGCAAGGAGACGACACCGACGATGACCGTGGATGCCTTGACACGCACTGACGCCGTGTCCGAAGAAGCGGCTACCGAAGCGCCCGTCGACTCGACGCCGCAGGCGGAGACCACCTCGGAGACCACCGAAGCCCCGGCCGAGGCCAAGGCCGAGACCCCCGAGGCTTCGAGCACCCCGGAGACCCCCGCCGAAGAAGCCACGGCGGAGTCCCCCAAGCCCAAGCGCGGCCGTCCGAAGGTCGCCACGACGGCGAAGAAGACCCGCACCGTCGAGCTGACCCTCACGGTCACCGGCACCGCCGACGGCGAGTGGCAGGCCGAGCTCAAGAACGGCGCCAAGTGGGTCGCGAAGGGCCTGGAGATCCCGGCCGCCGCCGTGTCCCGCGCCGCCAAGGAGCTGCACGCGGACCTGTCGGGCCCGATCGACGAGGTCATCAACGCCGCCCGCGAGCTGCAGGCCGCGAAGGTGGCTCAGCTCGAAGCCGAGCTGGAGAAGGCGAAGCTGGCGCTGGCCGAGCTGGACGCCTGAGACTTTCCTCCCGACCGGGGCGGACGCTGGATATCAGTGTCCGCCCCGGTTTCTTTCATTCCGCGATCGGCGGCCGTGCGGGCAGCGGGGTCTTGAACTCGACCCACTGACTGTCCACAATGGCCTCGACGCTGTGCGGGACGCCACGCGGGTGGACGATCGTGCCGCCCGCTTCGAGCGTCACTTCCTCACCGTCGAGCGTGCCGCGCAGCGAACCCGAAATCAGGTACACGATGCTGTCGTGATCGTGGCTGTGCACGGGAGAAGCGACGCCCGCCGGATAGTGGATCTCATACGCCAGGCCGCCTTCCGCGGTCGCGAGCGTCCGGAAGCGGCCTTGTCCGCCGATCAGCGACAGACCCTCCACTGTGGACATCGGTGTCCAAGCCGTCATCGCACGGGCTCCACGGCGGCGGCCTCCTCGCGGTCCGGGTCACGGGCGAGCACGACACCGATGATGGTCACCACCGCGGTCACGAGCAAGTAGGCCCCGATCGCGAGCCAGGTGTCGAAACCCGCCAGCAGCGCCGTGAACAGCAGCGGCGCGGGCGCCCCGCCGATCACGCCGGCGAGCGTGTACGCCAGCGAGCTGCCGGTGTAGCGCAGACGCGGCGAGAACTGCTCGGTGACGAGCGCGGCCTGCGGGCCGTAGAGCGCGGCGTGGATGACCAGCGCGAGCACGATGCCGATCGCCAGCATCGCGAACGATCCGCCACTGACCATCGGGAAGAACACGAACGGCCAGATCCCGGCGGCGATGGTCGCGAACAGGTACATCTTGCGCCGGGAGACCCGGTCCGAAAGCGCGCCGAACAGCGGCATCAGGATCAGCTGGAACGCGGAACCGATCATCACCGCGGCCAGCCCGGCACCGCGCGAGAGGTCGGTGTGCGTGGTGACGTAGGTGAGGACGAAGACGGTGAACAGCGCGTAGAGCACGTCCGGGCAGACGCGGATGAGCACGGCCGCGACGAGCGCGCGGCGTTCGGTGCGGAAGACCTCGGAGATCGGCGCCGATGAACGTTCCCCCCGCTCCTGGATCTGCTTGAAGACCGGCGTCTCCTCCAGTTTGAGCCGGATCCACAGCCCGAATCCGACGAGCGCGCCGGACAGCAGGAACGCGATCCGCCAGCCCCAGCTGTTGAACTGATCCTCGGTGAGCAGCGCGGCCAGCACGGCGAGGACACCGTTGGCGAGCAGGTTGCCCGCGGGCGGGCCGATCTGCGCGGCCGAAGCCCAGAAGCCTCGTTTGCCCGGATCGCCGAACTCACTCGACAGCAGGACGGCGCCACCCCATTCGCCGCCGATGCCGACGCCCTGCGCGAACCGCAGCGCCACGAGCAGGACCGCCGCGAAGCCGCCGATCGTCTCGTACGTGGGCAGGACACCGATGAGGAACGTCGCCACGCCGGTGAGCACGAGCGTCATGACCAGGATGCGTTTACGGCCGAGTACGTCGCCGAGGCGGCCGAAGAGGAACCCGCCGAGCGGCCGGGCGAGGTAGCCGACGGCGTAGGTCGAGAACGCCGCCATCGTGCTCGCGAGCTGGTCTTCCGAGGGGAAGAAGAGATGCCCGAAGATCGTCGCGGCCGCCACCGAGTAGGCCGCGAAGTCGTACCACTCGAGCGCGGTTCCCGAGAGGCTGGCCGCGAAGGCCTTGTGCAACGAACGCCGGTCACCGGCTGGTGAGGTCATGTCCACATCCGTCCGTAGGAGGTCCGCAACCCCGCCGGGAGGGGTTGAATTGCGGATATACTCCTTGTATACAAGCTGTATGCGCAACCCCCAATCTCGGAGGACAGATGCCTGAGCTGCGTTTCACCCTTCCCGACGGCCAGGAGCGGCGGACCGAGGTCCACACGCTGCTGAACGCCGGATACGCCGGTCGCAGCCAGGAGGACGTCGCCGCCCACGTGGCCGAACTGGCCGAACTCGGCGTCCCCGCGCCTTCGGTGATCCCGGCGCTCTACCCGGTCGCGCCGTACCTGGCGAGCCAGACCGACGAGGTCCCGGTGCAGCACGAGCGGACCTCCGGCGAGGCCGAATGGGCCCTCGTCATCACCGGCCCCGAGCCCGAGGACGTCCTCCTGACCGCCGCCTGCGACCACACCGACCGCGCGCTCGAAGCGCACGGCGTCGCATGGAGCAAGAACGCCGGCCCCGACGTCCTCGCCGCCAAGGCTTGGCGGCTCGTCGACGTGCAGGACCGGCTCGACGACCTGACGCTGTCCGCCTGGGCCGGGGAAACCCTGATCCAGCAAGGGAAACTCGCCGAACTGCTGCCGCCGTCGTACTGGCTGGACGTGTTGCGCGAACGCGATCTGTACGCCCCCGGCACCGTGCTGATCTCGGGGACGATCCCGATGGTGCATGGCGTCGACCAGTTCGCCGACTCCTGGCGCGTCGAACTGGGCGACCCGGCGACCGGCGAGACGATCGAACTCGCCTACTCCGTGCGGCGGCTGCCCGAACCGATCGGCTGAAGCAACTCGCCGAGGAAGGCGCGATATTCGCCCTTCATCGGCAACTCGCGGTTGACGCGGACGCGGCGGCGGGTCGCGGAGACCTCGACCTCCCGCACCGGGTCGAAACCGGTGCGCTCGTAGGACTCCCAGTACAGCCCGACGCCGCGGCGCTGCCAGGCGGGGACTTCGGCGAAATTGACGCCGTGCGCGAAGAGCAGTTCGTTCTTCTCGGAGACGCCGGCGCCTTCGAGGGCCGCTCCGGCCGCACTCGCCGATTTCCCCGCCTTGCGCAGGATCCAGTAGCACCAGCCGTTGAGCGCGCAGCGGGCCGCGTCCGCCTGACGCCAGGAGAAGTAGTCGACGACGTCGTCCGCCGTCGTGCCGAGCCAGACCCTGCCGTCGAAGTGCGCGGGCACCCCGGCCGCGTGGGTGAACGCGGCCGACGCGACCCCGGCGGAGATCGACACGAGCTTCTCCACGCCCCGGCCGAACAGGTCGGCGGCGGGAGGCAGCACGAGTGAGATCTCGTCGCTTTCCGTGTACACGTAAGGCGAAGCGAACTCCGCCATCAACGCGTTCGCCGCTTCGGCCATGCAGTCGGCGAACCGGGGATCGAACGGTTTCTCGAACCGCGCTTCGGTGAACTTGGAGAAACCCCGGCCGTCGACGCGGAGCACCGTCCAGGCTCCCGGTGGCACGGTCAGCCCGTGGAACCACTCGCGTTCCCGTTGCCGTGCCTCGAAATCACCGGCGTCCATGCCTCACCCCCGCTCCACGACGAAACCGCCTTCACCGTCGAAACCGACGGTGTACAGCTCGTCGAAACCGTCTTCGGCGCTCGGGCGCCGCAGCCGCTTGAGAGTCGCATACAGACCGACGTCGGGCACCCGGGTTTTGCCGCTCCGCCGCGCGTTACGCTCTTGGGAACCTTCGAGATCCGGCGGGAACCAGTACCCCGAGACGCGCGCGCCGTGCCGTCTCGCGACCTCGATCAGCGGCGTCCACTCCTCCGGCGACGGGTTGGTGTTGTCCACGACCACCGAACGGCCTTCTTCGAGTGCCTCGGCGAGCATCCGCAGCTGGCGCCGCTGCCGTTGCTTGGCGTTCGGGAAGTGGTCCTTGCTGAGGTGGACGTGCGTGCCCGCGAACACCCGCCGGAAGAACGTCGACTTCCCGGACGCCTGCAACCCGATCAGGATCACCACCTCTGCCATGTCCGGCAATCTATCCGAAGACTTAGGTAAGGCAATAATGAATAAGGATTGCCTCAATTGACCGAATCGGTTTCCACTCGCCTCGCGCCGTTTTCCGTGTTTCACTGAAACGGTGACCGAGACGGTATCGACCGAACATCCCCACGAACCGCACGCGGATCTGGGCGGCAAACTGAACTGGTTGCGCGCCGGGGTACTCGGCGCGAACGACGGGATCGTGTCGGTGGCGGGCATCGTGGTCGGCGTCGCGGGCGCGACCACCGACTCCACCACGATCGCCACCGCGGGAATCGCGGGGCTCGTCGCGGGCGCGCTTTCGATGGCGGGCGGCGAATACGTCTCCGTGAGCACGCAGCGCGACACCGAACGCGCACAGTTGCGGCTGGAAAAGCGTGAACTGAAAGAGATGCCGGAAGCCGAAGAACGGGAACTCGCGCAAATCTACGAAGGCAAGGGCCTTTCCCCGGAACTGGCCGCCGAGGTCGCCCGCGAACTGACCGAAAAGGACGCGCTGCAGGCGCACGCCGAGGCCGAACTCGGCATCGATCCGGACAATCTGACCAGTCCGTGGCAGGCGGCGTGGGCCTCGCTGGTGGCGTTCACCGTCGGCGCGCTGCTGCCGTTGCTGGCGATCGTGTGGACGTCGACCTCGGCCCGCGTCTGGGCGTGCGCGGCGGCCGTCGTGGTCGGGCTGGCGCTGACCGGGTTCATCAGCGCGAAACTCGGCGACGCCCGCGCGGGCCGCGCGATCGCGCGGAACGTCGGCGTGGGCGCGCTGACGATGCTGGTGACGTACTACGTCGGCGTGCTGTTCGGGACCACCGTCGGCTGACGGCGATCTCGCGTGATCGGAGGGACGACACGCGTGATCAGACGGCGATCTCGCGTGATTGGAGCCGTAAGACAGCGAAAGGGCCCTTCACCGCTTCCTATGCGGTGAAGGGCCCTTTCAGCACCTCCGAGGGTCGCTCGTCAGCGCGGGAAGAAGCGCGTCAGTGAACGCCCTTCATGAGCTTGCGGATCATCGGCGTCGCCACCAGGAGCGCCACACCGACCACGATGGCCACACCGCCGACGATGCTGAAGTACGGCGCTTCGTCGTCGACCGTGTAGTACTCGGCGAGCTTCCCGGACATCGCCGTACCGAGCGAGATCGACAGGAAGTTCAGCGCCACCATCTGCGTCCGGAACGCCTCCGGCGCGAGTTTGGTCGACAGCGAGAGGCCGACCGGCGAAAGCATCAGTTCCGCCATGGTGAACACGAACAGGATGCCGGCCAGCGCGAGCAGCGGGCTCGCGTTCTTGCCGCTGCCGACCATCGGGAGGAACAGCAGGAACGCCACGCCCATGGTGACCGTGCCGAGCACGAACTTGATCGGCGAGGACGGCTGCCGCGAACCGAGTTTCGTCCAGATCGCCGCGATCACCGGCGCGAACAGGATGATGAACACGGGGTTGATCGAGTTGACCCACGCGACCGGCATCTCCCAGCCGAAGATCGTCCGGTTCAGCCGCTCGTCGGTGTAGGCCGCGACCACGGTGAACTGCTGCTGGTACAGCGAGAAGAACGCGGCGCTCGCGATGAACATGGGGATGAACGAGTACACCCGGCTGCGTTCGTCGGAGGTGATCTTCTTGCTGCTGATGATCACCACGAAGTAGATCACCGAGATGACCGCGACGGCCCAGACGACGACGTCGACGAGGTTGCCGGGGTTGATCACGCCGAACACCACGAGCAGCACGATCGCCGTGACACCCACCGCGGTGCCGCCGAAGACCAGCGGCCGCTGCGAGGCGGGCAGCGGGTTGGGGATCTCGCTCGCCTTCTCGCCGAGGTTCTTGCGGCCGATCGTGTACTGGGTCAGGCCGAGCGCCATCCCGAACGCGGCGAGCCCGAAGCCGACGTGGAAGCCGATCTCGCTCTGCGCGAGGCCGGTCAGCAGCGGCCCGACGAAACCGCCGATGTTCACGCCCATGTAGAAGATGGTGAAACCGCCGTCGCGGCGCTCGTCGCCGTCGGCGTACAGCGTCCCGACGATGGCCGTGGCGTTGGACTTCAGCCCGCCACTGCCGACGGCCACGCACACGAGGCCGACGCCGATACCCGCCAGTCCCGGCAGCACGGCGAGGCTGATGTGCCCGATCATGATCAGGATCGCGCTGTAGAACAGCGTCCGTTCGGAGCCGAGCACGCGGTCCGCGACCCAGGCGCCGATCACCGCCGACAGGTAGACCATGCCGCCGTACGCGCCGACGATGCCGAGCGCGGAGGCCTTCGGCAGCGCGAGGCCGCCCTGACTGACTTCGTAGTAGAGGTAGATGGGGAGGATGCCGAGCATCCCGTAGTACGAGAAACGCTCCCACATCTCGACGCCGAAGAGGTTCGCCAGCCCTCGTGGGTGCCCGAAGAACCTCGTGTCTTGCTGGACCTCGGTAGAGGTACTCACCATGCCGTCCTTATCGAAGACATCGTTGTCGGTTTTCAGTTGACATGCTAGAAGCCCAGCATGTGGACGGGACACCGACGTCCGCATGGATCTTGTGGTCGCCGTCATGAACGCGAGATTTCCGCAGCTCCAGGCGTTAAAATGGTGTCAAGGTGCGCCGGGAAGTCTGGTCGGCAACAGTATTCGTCGTTGCCGAAACCGGAGGTTGCCTTGTCCGGACCGAACCGTCCCGCGAAAGTCGTCGTCGCCGAGTTCGCCCGCTATCTCCGCACGGAGACCACCGGCGGAATGATCCTGCTCGGCGCCACCGCGATCGCCCTGTTGTGGGCGAATTCGCCCATTGACGACAGTTACCGCGCCATCCGCGATTTCCGGCTCGGTCCCGAATTCCTGCATCTGAATCTGACGATCGGCGACTGGGCGAAAGACGGCCTGCTCGCGTTGTTCTTCTTCGTCGCGGGACTCGAACTCAAACGCGAACTCGTGGTCGGTGAACTCTCCCGGTTCAAACAGGCGATCCTGCCGGTGGTCGCCGCGGTCGGCGGCATGATCGTGCCTGCCCTGGTCGCGCTTTCCGTGGGCTGGGGAACCCCGGGCATCGAACGCGCGTGGGCCATCCCGGTCGCCACCGACATCGCGTTCGCCCTGGGCGTGCTCGCCCTGACCGCGTCGAACCTGCCGAGCAGCGCGAGGGTCTTCCTGCTCTCGCTCGCGGTGGTCGACGACCTCGGCGCGATCCTGCTCATCGCGATCCTGTTCACCGCGAAGTTCGACCTCGTCGCCGCGGGTGTCGCCGTCGTCGCCCTCGCGCTGTACGCGTACCTGCAGCACCGTCGCGTCCGCAGCGCCTGGATCTACGTGCCGCTGGCCTTGATCACCTGGGTCGCGGTGCATTCGGCGGGCATCCACGCCACCATCGCCGGCGTCGCGCTCGGCCTGCTCACCCGCGTCCGCGCCGACGAGGGCGAGGAGCACCCGCCCGCGATCCGGCTCGAACACCGGTTGCAGCCGTGGTCCGCCGCGGTCGCGGTACCGCTGTTCGCGCTGTTCGCGGCGGGCATCAAGGTGGACAGCGAATCGCTCAGCGCGGTGTTCACCACCGCGTTGCCGCTGGCCGTGCTGATCGGGCTCGTCGGCGGGAAGCTCATCGGGATCTTCGGCGCCAGCCTGCTCGCGGTGAAGTTCAAGCTCGCGGAGAAACCCAGGGGGATGGGCTGGCGGGACATCGGCGCGCTGTCGATGCTCGGCGGCGTCGGGTTCACGGTGAGCCTGCTGATCGCCGATCTCGCGCTCGACGGGGAGGCCGTCGAACTGGCGAAGGCGGCGGTGCTGATCGCCTCGGCCATCGCCTCGCTTTCGGCCGCCGCGATGCTGCTGCACCGCAGCCGCGTGCACGCGCGCGAAGATTGAGAATGCGACACTCGCCGGTCCGCCGCGCCCGTGATCGGGGCACGTGGCACGATGACCGGTGTGAGCAGCCCCAAGCACGAACGTACCGGCCCCGACGGCGTGGGGGCCGTGCCCTACCTCCCCCTGTCGAGCGATGACGACGTGGTAGCGAGCGAGCAGTCCCTCGGGAAACTCGTCGGCGATGCCACACAACACGTCTCGACGCTGATCCGCGCCGAGGTCGAGCTGGCCAAATCCGAGGTCGTCGCGGAGGCGAAGAAGGGCCTCAAGGGCGCCATCTTCTTCCTGGTCGCGCTGGTCGTCGGGCTGTACAGCTCGTTCTTCTTCTTTTTCTTCCTCGGCGAGCTGCTGTCGGAGTGGCTGATGCGCTGGGCGGCGTTCGCGATCGTGTTCGGGCTGATGCTCGCCACGACGGCGGTCGCGGGTTTCCTCGGCTACCGCAAGGTGAAGAAGATCAAGGCGCCCGAGCGCACGATCAACAGCTTCAAGGACACCGCCGCCGCGTTCAAGCCGCGTCATGACGACGCGCCCGCGGACCGCGGCTGACGATCTTCGAGTCGGTGCAGGCGACACCGGATCCGTCGATCGTCCGGATCGACGGCCCGTGGACCCATCGTGACGTCTCGGCGAACGGCATCCGGCTGCACGTCGCCGAACTCGGCGACGGGCCGCTGGTCGTGCTGCTGCACGGGTTCGCCGAGTTCTGGTGGACCTGGCATCACCAGCTGACCGCGCTCGCCGAGGCCGGTTTCCGTGTGGTCGCGGTGGATCTGCGCGGTTACGGCGACTCCGACAAACCCCCGCGCGGCTACGACGCCTGGACCCTCGCGGGCGACGTCGGCGGGCTGATCAAGTCGCTCGGCGCGCGCAAGGCCCATCTCGTCGGGCATGCCTGGGGCGGCATGCTCGCGTGGACGGTCGGCGCGCTGCACCCACGGCTGGTCTCCTCGGTCAGTGTGCTGGGCGGCGCGCATCCGCTGGCGTTGCGCCGCGCCGTCCGGCGGCCGGGACAGCTGCGCGCTTCGGGACATCTGTTCCGCTTCCAGGTGCCGATGGCGCCGGAGAAATGGCTGGTCAAAGACGACGCGCTCGCCGTCGAAGAGCTGTTCCGCGCCTGGTCCGGTCCACAGTGGACGGACACGGCCGAGTTCGCCGAGGCCGTGCGGGCGTTCCGGCAGGCGATGCTCGTGCCGGGAGTGCCGCACAGCGCGCTCGAGTACTACCGATGGGCGTTCCGCGCGCAGTTCCGCGGCGAAGGACGCCGATTCGGCGAAGCGTTGCGAGGCCGCTTCGCGCCCCGCGTGCTGCAGCTGCACGGCGAAGAGGACCGGTGCGTCCTCCCCGACACCGCGGCGGCGTCCCGTCGCTGGGCCCCGGACGCCCGTCTCGAGCGCTGGCCGGGCATCGGGCACTTCCCGCATCTGGAGGCCCCGGACCGCACGTCGGCCGCTTTGCTGGGCTTTTTCCGTACCCTGGACGTATGACCGAGCGCAAACCGACGGGCGTGTCGTTCGAGTCCTGGGTGGACAGGCAGGTCAGCGCGGCCGCCGCGAAGGGCGATTTCGACGACCTTCCCGGCGCGGGGAAACCGCTGCCGAAGACCGGCGGCAAGGACACCGCGCTGGCGTGGGTGGTGAACAAGGTCCGCGCCGAGGGGCACGACGTTTCGGCGCTGCTGCCGCCTTCGCTGGCGATCGCGAAGGAACTCGACGATCTGCCGGACACCTTGGCTCGTGTACGTCGTGAGGCGCGGGTGCGGGAGATCGTCGAGGACCTGAACGAACGGATCCGCGCCGAGCACCGGCGTCCGGCGGGCGGTCCGGTGCTGCGGGCACGGCCGCTGGACGTGGAAGAGGTCGTGACCTCCTGGCGCGAAGCCGCTAGTTAGCGCAAGGCCCGGTCGAGGTGTTCGCGCTCAGCGCCGGAGCCGTCTCGACCACCGGCCGCACCTGCTCCGAAGTCAGCGTGAAGCCGGTCTCCGGATCCTCGACGGCCGCACCGAACACGACTCCGATGACCTCGCCGTCGGGGTTGATCATCGGCCCGCCCGAGTTCCCGCTGCGGACCTGCCCGCGCACGGTGAACACGTCACGCTGCACGGTGTTGGACTCGTAGATGTCCGGTCCGCGCAGGTTGATCCGGCCGCGCACTCTGGCCGGCGTCGCGGTGTACGGGCCATCGAGCGGGTAGCCCAGCACGATCGCGTTGTCGCCCGCGCGGGCGACCCGCGGCGTGAACGGGAGCACCGGGGCCTGCAGCCTCGGCACCGCGAGCACGGCCACGTCGGCCTCGGGATCGAAGTAGACGACCCTGGCCGGGAACTTGCCGGACGTCGACTCGATGGCGACCTCGTCGGTGCCCGCGACCACGTGCGCGTTCGTCATCACCCGCTGCGGCGCGACGACGAAACCGCTGCCCTCCAGCGCCCGCGAGCACGAGGTCGCGTTGCCGCGGATCTTCACCACACTGCGGTGCACCTGTTTGACGATCGCGCTCGCCTGCAGGGCGGTGTCCGGCGGGCTGGTGTCCTCGACGTTCGGCTTCTGGAACGGGTCCACAATGGACGGGAAGCCCGAGGCGTCCAGCAGTTTGCGCAGTTCGCTCGGGAAACCTTGCGCCGCTTCGGGCATGACGTCGTTGACGCCGCCGAGCACGACCGAGCTGTTGATCGACTTCGCCAGCCCCGGCACGCCTGAGACGGCGGTGAGCGGGGTCGCGATCAGCCAGGCGACCACGAACACGACGGCGGCCTGCACCACCGCGCCCAGCGTCTTGTCGACGCCGGAAAGCTTGTCCGGGTTGATCTTCTGCCGCAGCCTCCGGCCGGCCCAGACCCCGAGGGTCTCCCCGAGCGCGACCAGGAACACCACGGTCGCCACCGCGAAGGCGACCTTCGCCGCCGGATGCTGGAAGAGTTCCACGATCAGCGGCGCGATCTTGATCCCCGCGAGCGCGCCGAGCACCACCCCGACCAGCGAGGGGAGGGCGATGATCACCCCCTGGAACGCGCCGGACACGCCCGCCAGCAGTGCGAGCAGGATCACCAGTACGTCGACCCAGTTCACCGGCGCCTACTCCTTCTCCGGCACTTGCCGCCCGTCGACCCGCGCCTGATGTTCGGCCAACGCTACGTCAAGGTCCCGGACGTCGCCGTGGTCCCAGTCCCGTTCCCAGCCGCCGAGCGCCAGCGTCATCGCCAGCAGACCGCCCGTGAAACCCCAGACGAACATCCCGCCGACGTCGAACGCCGGCCCCTTCCAGTCGTAACCCTTGCGCGTGACCTGGAACCGGTTGGCCGGGTCGGTGAGCTCGGCGACCGGCACCCTGGCCACGGCCGCCGTCTCGCCGGGGTCGACGGCGTGCACCGGCGACGGCGTCCGCCAGTAGGCGAGCACCGGCGTCACGGCGAAGCTGGACACCGGGACGAACAGCTCCGGGAACACCGCCACCGGCAGCACACCCGCGGGCTCGACGCCGGTCTCCTCCTCCGCCTCGCGCAACGCGGTGCCGACCGGTCCGCCGTCCTCCGGCTCGGCACCCCCGCCGGGGAAACTGACCTGGCCCGCGTGCGAGCCGAGGGTGTCCGCACGGCGTTGGAGCAGGACGTCCGGCCCCTGCGGGCCTTCGCCGAAGAGCATCAGGACGGACGCGGACCGGTAGCTCGCGTCCGGCGGCACGCTGAACCGGCTGAAGGTGGCCGCGTCGACCTCGCCGCTGATCTTGACCAGCGGTTGCAGCCAGGCGGGCACGGCCTCCGGGTCCACGAGGGGGCCGGTCATGGTGTCCCTTCCACAGCGGCGCGCACCTGGTCAGTGTTCAGGAAGACGCGTGGGTTCTCGATGAGCCGGACGTCGCCGCCCGCCGTGACCAGGTACGTCGCCGGGAGCGAGGAAGGGGCCTTCAGTGCCGTCCGCACGGGCCCCGACTGTCCGTCACCGTCGAACACGGACGGCAGCCGGACACCCAGTTCGGCCAGCATCGCCAGCCCGTCCGCGCCGGAGCTCGCGACCTGGACGAGGAGCACCCGCGCGGCTCCGGGCTGCGCGGCGTACCGCTGGAGCAGCGGGAGCTCGGCCCGGCACGGCTCGCACCACGACGCCCACAGGTTGACCAGCACGGGACCGCCCGAGACCACCTTGGCGAGGTCGACCCTGGAGCCGTCGCCGAGGCACTCGACGTCGACACCACGCAGCTTCGCCACCTCACCGGGCCCAGGCGGCGGGCAAGGGGCGAGCGCGGCCTTCGCCCGCGCGGCCGTGAGATCCCCCGACGTCTTCGCGGGCGCCTGGCCGTCCCGCGTCGTGAGCAACGCGACGATCAGGGCCACCACCAGCACGGCGGCACCGAGGGCCAGTTTGGTGACCCTGGTCACCGGCGGGCCGCCAGATCGAGGATGTGGTCGCGCTCTTCGCCCTTGACCAGCTTCGCGGCCTCTTCGAATTCCGTCGGGCCGGTTCCGTACGAGGGGCACATCTTGGCCAGCGGGCAGGCGCCACAGGCCGGTTTGCGGGCGTGGCAGACCCGGCGGCCGTGGAAGATCGTCCGATGCGAGAGGAGCGTCCACTCCTTGCGCGGGATCAGCTCGCCGACGGCGTGCTCGACCTTGACCGGATCCTCCTCCTCGGTCCAGCCCCAGCGGCGGACCAAGCGCCCGAAATGGGTGTCGACGGTGATCCCGGGGACCCCGAAGGCGTCGCCGAGCACGACGTTGGCCGTCTTGCGGCCGACCCCCGGCAGCGTGACGAGGTCCTTCAGCTTGCCGGGCACTTCGCCGTCGTAGCGCTCCACCAGCGCGGCACCCAGCCCCATGACCGAGTTCGCCTTGGCGCGGAAGAAACCCGTCGGGCGGAGGTACTCCTCGAGTTCGGCGCGGTCGGCGCCGGCGTAGTCCGCGGCGGTCCGGTAGCGCGCGAAGAGCGCGGGCGTGACCTGATTCACGCGGACGTCGGTGGTCTGCGCCGAAAGCACGACCGCGACCAGCAGTTCGAGCGGAGTGGTGAAGTCGAGCTCACAGTGCGCGTCGGGGAACTCGTCGTCGAGGCAACGCTTCATCCGCCTGGCGCGTCTCACCAACGCGAGCCGGCTTTCACCCTTGCCCCCCGCGCGGGGGGCATTGGTGGGGGCAGGAGGCACCCCGATAGCCTACGGGCGCCATCGGACGAGCCAGTGGGAGCATCCCGCCGGTCGACGGCCGACACGCCAGAGCACCACCTCGGCGCTTCGATCGAGGACGCCATGAGCGAGGATCTGGAGTAATGCACAACTTTTCGGAATTCCCTGGGCAGGGCTCATGACCGTCTGGTTCGTCATCCTCGTGCCCCTGGTGATCATGTTCTTCGCGCTGTTCATGGAACGCGTGGAGACCAGGCTCAAGCACGTCGCGGTGCAGGAGAACGAGGTCGAGGAGTTCCTCGAGCAGGCTCAGCCCAACGAGGTCAGGGCCCTTTACGGGCACGGCATCGGGCGCGCCCTCGAGCTTTTCCGGCTGCGCAGGCTGGGCGGGAAGGCGGCCAGGCTTCGCGCGCGACGCGTGCGGAGTTAGGCTCCACGTTCGAGCGAGATCGTTCCCGGCCCGCGCGCGCGTTCGGCGTGCCGACGAGCGATCTCGCGCGCACGACCTAGACTGACGCGAAAAGTGATCGACGACACGGTCCTCGGCAGAATGAGGATCGACGTCGTATCTCGATGAGGAGGCACCCGAGGTGGACGAAACCCTGGCCCGAGCGGGCATTTTCCAGGGTGTTGAGCCGGCAGCCGCCGAGGCGCTGGCACAGACCTTGGAATCCGTGGAGTTCCCTCGCGGGCATGTCATCTTCAACGAGGGTGAACCCGGCGACAAGCTTTACATCATCCAGTCCGGCAAGGTGAAGATCGGCCGCAAGTCACCCGACGGCCGCGAGAACCTGCTGGGCATCTTCGGCCCGTCCGACATGTTCGGCGAGCTGTCCATTTTCGACCCCGGCCCCCGGACGTCCAGCGCGACGACGGTGACCGAGGTCCGCGCGGTGACGATGGACCGCCCGGCGCTGCGGCAGTGGATTTCCACTCGCCCGGAGATCGCCGAGCAGCTGCTCCGGGTGGTCGCCCGCAGGCTGCGCCGGACGAACAACATGGTCGCCGAGCTGATCTTCACCGATGTCCCGGGCCGCGTGGCGCGGGCGCTGCTGCAGCTCGCGCAGCGCTTCGGCAGCCAGGAGGCCGGTCTGCTGCGGGTCACCCACGACCTGACGCAGGAAGAGATCGCCCAGTACGTCGGCGCCTCGCGCGAGACCGTCAACAAGGCTCTCGCCGACTTCGCGCACCGCGGCTGGCTGCGGCTCGAAGGCAAGAGCGTGCTGATCCTGGACCCGGAGCGCCTGGCCCGCCGCGCACGCTAGCCCCGCCCTTCCGATGTGTCATGAAAGGGCCGTTCAGGACGTTTTTCGTCTTGAACGGCCCTTTCATGACATCTGGACCCGGACACAGCGCTAGACACAACGAAGAGCCGGGCGCCACCCCCGACGTGGCGCACCGGCTCTTCGCTGTGCGCGGACCATCCCCCGACGATCCGCGCTCCCCGCCCTCCGGAACAAGGCCCCGACCCGTACGCCGGAGGGAGCTGGAAGCTGTGTGTTTGTCGTACAACCATCCACGGCCATCGGCCGTGAACTCAAGTTCTTTCACTCTCAAGGACGCCATCTGCGTCGATTTGTTGCCCCGAATGACCCAGAATCGACCGACTGTTACCTGATCGTGACGAACCTGGAGGATTCGTGGTCCGTAGTACCCGGATCCGGTGGTGACCAAACTTACCGCCGCAGATCTGGTACTCGCGTACCAAAGTGTTCATACTGGTACGCGTGTCCCAGTCTGTGTCCGCTTCCGCCGAGAGCCACCGCACCTCCCTCGCCGACTACCGCGCCGCGCTGACCGCGCCCGGATCCCGCGGGGCGGTGATCGCGTCGCTGCTCGCCCGCCTGCCGATCGCGATGATCGGTATCTCCGCGCTGCTCTACGTCCAGCGTGAGACGGGCTCCTTCGCCGCGGCCGGACTGGTGTCAGCCGGGTCGCTGGTGGGCGTCTCCGTGGGCGCGGTCGTGCAGGGACGGCTCATCGACCGGTTCGGACCGACGCGGCCGCTGCTGACCACCACGATGCTCTTCGCGCTGGCGATGACCGGGCTGGTGCTCGCGATCGAGGCGCACGCCCCGACGCTCGTGCTGGTCCCGCTGGCCTTCGGCACGGGGATCACGGAACCGATGGTCGGTTCGGCCTCGCGGGCACTGTGGACACGGCTGCTGCCCGCCGGGC
Organism: Amycolatopsis sp. MJM2582; assembly: GCF_000754115.1. Taxonomy (NCBI): domain Bacteria; kingdom Bacillati; phylum Actinomycetota; class Actinomycetes; order Pseudonocardiales; family Pseudonocardiaceae; genus Amycolatopsis; species Amycolatopsis sp. MJM2582. The sequence goes on along the minus strand of NZ_JPLW01000001.1, from coordinate 1,767,797 downwards.
CCACGCGCAACGCCGCGTTCTCCTACGAGGCGATCAGCATGGAGGTCTTCTTCATCCTCGGCCCCGGGTTCGCGGGGTTGCTGATCGCCGCGCCGTGGGCGGGCACCGGCATCGTGACCGGCTCGCTGACCATGATCGCGGGCGCGGTCCTGTTCGCGCTGAGCCCGACCGTGCGCGCGTGGGGGCCGTCGCCGTCGACGGGCGGCAAACTGCTCGGCGCGCTGGCCAGCCCCGGGATGCGCACGCTGGCGATCGCCGCGCTGGGCTTCGGCGCGGTGATCGGGTTCGTCGAGGTCGCCGTCCCGGCGGCCGCGACCGAGGCGGGGAACACCTCCATCGGCGGTCTGCTGCTTTCGGCGTGGTCGGTCAGTTCGGTCGCGTTCGGGGTGGCGTACAGCCTGCGCCCGTGGCCGCGTCAGATGGGCCTGCGGCTGCCGGTGCTGCTGGCCGGGTTCGGCGCGCTGGTGGCGCTGCTCGCGCTGCCGGGTTCGCTCTGGGGCCTCGCGCTCGCCATGCTCGCCGCGGGCGCGCTCATCACGCCGCAGTCGACGACGCACTCGGCGGCCATCGAGATCGCCGCGCCGAAGGGCACGGCGGCCGAAGCGTTCGGCTGGGTGCTCACCGCGGTGACCCTCGGCCTCGCGTTCGGGCAGTCGATCAGCGGCTACCTCGTCGAGCACGCCGGGCACGAAGCGGCGTTCCTCGCCGCCGGCGTGGTCGGGTTCGCGCTCGCCGCGGTGGTGTGGCTGCTGCGCGGCACCTTCCGCCCGCAGTCCGCCGCGGCCGCCGCCGAAGCGCCCGAACTTGTCGGTGCCGCCCGCTAGCTTGCGGGCATGGACCTGACCGCCGCCACCCGCCCCCTTTCGTCCGCCGTCTCCGCCGCCGCCCGGCTGCTGTCGGCCCGTTCCGGCCTGCTGCTGCGCGCCGGAAAAGACGGGCTGACCGTCGGCGGCAACGACAGCGAACGAGCCGTCCGCCTGACGGCCGAGGCCATGGTCCACACCGATGGCGAGGTCCTCGTCCCCGCCGGGCCACTGGCGGAGACGCTGCGCATGCTCGAAGACGACCTGGTGCGTTTGGTCGTCGAGGGTTCGCGGCTGGCCGTGCGGGTGGAGGGCGGGCGCTACGCGCTGCCGTTGCTGAGCCGTGAGCTGAACCTCCCGGACATGCCGCCGAAGGTGTCCGAAGTGGACGGTCACGCGCTCGTGACCGCGTTGCGCACCGTCGCGGGCACGGCGGCGAAGGACGACGCGCTGCCGATGTTCACCGGTGTCCGCGTGCAGAGCTTCAGCCGCGAGTTGCGGCTGACGGCGTCCGACCGCTACCGGATGGCCGTGGCCACCCTGCCGCTGCGCTCCGCGGGCGAGCCGATCGACGCACTGGTCCCGGCGGGCCTGCTCGCCGAGACGGCGAAGCAGGCGCGCGGCACAGTGGGCCTGCATGGCGACGGCACCCGATTCGGTCTGAGCTGGGCCGGTGTCGCCGTCACGACCGCCGTACTCGACGCGGGTTTCCTCTCGGAGAAGCTGATCGAATCGTCCACTGTGGACACGACGGTCGAGGTCTCCGCCGACGCGCTGGCCGCCGCCGTGCGCCGCGTCGGCGTCTACGCGGACGATCGCCGGGTGCTGACACTGGAGGTCGGCGACGCGCATCTGCGGCTGGCCAGTGCCAAGCAGAACACCGGGGAGGCCGAGGAAACGCTGAAAGCGGAAGTGTCCGGCGGCCGGACGTCGCCCTCGTTCCAGGCGCGCTACCTGCTGGACGCGCTGCAGGGTTTCGCCGGGGAACGGGTGCGGCTGGACATCCAGCCCGGGATGCGCGCCTGCGTCATCCGCGCGGTGGAGCCGGGCGAGGTGGAGCTGACGTACTACGTGATGCCGATGCTGCCGCGCTGACACCCGGCCCCACGCGGCGCCCGCACCCGAACGCCATGAAAGGTCCTTTCCTTGCAAATTTTGCAAGGAAAGGACCTTTCATAGCACGCTGCGGGGTCAGGCGGAGGCGGCCTTCACCGCGGCCTCGATCTCCCCGAACGAAGGGTTCACCATCGCCTTCGAACCCACGAAGACCGTCGGCACGACCTCGTTCCCGTTCGCCACCGAACGCACGCGGGCGGCGGCGTCCGGGTCCTCCCAGATGTTGACCCGCTTCACCTTGAAGCCGCTCTTCGACAGCGGCCGCTCCAGCGCGGCGCAGAATCCGCATCCGGGGCGCCAGTAGAACTCGACCTCGACGTCACTCATTCGCCGTCCTCCGACCTCAGGTAGTCCAACTGCGCCCGCACACTCCATTCGGCGGGCGCCCACAAAGCCTTGTCGACGTCGGCGTAGACGACCTCGACCACCTGGCGCGGGGTGGCGTCCGCGCCGAGTGTCTCCAGTGCCGAACGCACCTGATCGAGCCGTTCTTCCCGGTGTGCCAGGTATTCGCGCGCGGTCGCGGCCAGATCGGGCAGCTCCGGGCCGTGTCCCGGCAGGCCGACGGTGCCGTCGGGCAGCCCGATGAGCTTCCGCAGCGAACGCAGGTAGTCACCGAGGTCGTGCAGCACGGTGGTGCCGCGGCCGAGGATGGTGTCGCCGGTCAGGATCTGGCCGTCGGACACCAGGCAGATCGAGTCGCCGGTGTGGCCCGGCGTGTGCAGCACCGACAGCCGGACACCGCCCGCCTCGATCACCTCACCGTCCACAAGGGACTTCCCGCCGATGCAGAGCTTCTCGTCGAAGGCCCGCACGGGGGCGCCGACGCGCTCGGCGAACCAGGGCGCGCCCTCGGCGTGGTCGGGGTGATGGTGGGTGAGCACGATCAGCTCGACGGCGCCGGTCTCCGCCAGCCGCGTCAGATGCTCGATGTCCTCGTGACCGGGGTCGACGACCACGGAACCCGACGCGCCGGGCCCGCGCAACACCCAGGAATTGGTGCCCTCCAACGTCATCGACGAAGGATTGTTCTCCAGCAGCACGGAAGTCGTCGGCGTGATCCGGCGCAGCACGCCGTACGCGGGGGCGCTCACGCCGGGTCCAGGATGACTCGGACCTTGTCGCCGTCGCGCACCAGCGTCGGCATGATCTTCGAGATCTCGCGCTCGGCGGCCTGAGCCGCGGCCGCCGACTCGAACTCGCCGAGTTCCGCGAGCGTGAGCCAGGTCGGTGGCATGAGCATGCGGCGGCCTTCCTTGGCATCGGCGATGGCCTCTTCGGGCCGCTGCCAGCCGGAGCTGACGGCTTCGGAGGTGGCGCCGTCCGCCTGCTGGCCCTCGGGCAGCACGGCGACGAAGAAGCAGGTGTCGTAGCGGCGCGGTTCCTGCGGCGGGGTCACCCAGTTCGCCCACGGGCGCAAGAGATCCGCCCGCAGCGTCAGGCCGTTCGCTTCGAGGAAGGCGGCGAGCGAGAGTTCGCGGGAGACCAGCTTTTCGCGGGCGTCGTGATACGGCGTCGTGTCGGTGACGACCGTGTCGCCGGTGCTCGCGAGCAGTACGCCCGACTCTTCGAACGTCTCCCGCACGGCCGCGCACACCAGGGCGCGGGCCAGCGACTCGTCGCAGCCGAAGCGTTCCGCCCACCAGGCGGGCTCCGGCCCGGCCCAGCTCACGGAGGTGTCGACATCGCGGGAATCCACGCCGCCGCCGGGGAAGACCGTCATGCCACCCGCGAAGGGCATGCCCTTCACCCGGTGCTGCAGGAAGACCTCGACGCCTTCGGTGCCGTCGCGGAGGAGGATCACGGTCGCCGCGTCCTTGGGCGTCACGGGCTCGCCGTCGGCGTTGGCGCGGGTGCCCACCCCGGCCCCCACCGGGATGTCGAATGTCAGTTCTTCAGCCACACCCGCAACCTAACACCGCGTTTCGTCCTCTGGTTGCGATCGTTGCGCGTGCAACTACCGCATCCAGAGGACGAAACGCGTGGGACTCGTCAGGACCAGCTAGAGCCGCTGCTGCGCGAAGCGCCGTTCAGCCGGATCTTCGCCGCTTCGGCGCGCTCCCGTTCGGCGAGCTCGGCGTGCAGCTCGCGCAGGAGGGCGCGGTCGCGCTCGCTCAGGCTGGGATCGTCGAGATCGAGAGCGGGCAGCTCGACGACCTCGTGCATGCTCGGCTTGCCCGTGGCGATCTCGCGGCCCTTTTCGGGGTCCTCCTTGAGCGCCTGGCGCAGCTGCGCCACCTCGGCCGGGGTCAGGTCGGCCGTGCGCTCGGCACGGGTCTCCGCCCGCGACTTGCGCGGCGGTGCCGACTCCGACGAAGACGAGGAAGACGTCGTCGTCGCGGGCGCCTGCTGCACGATCGGCACCACCGGCGCGATCGGCTCGGCCGGTTCGTGGCTTCCGCCGCCCACCGGCCGCAGCCCGTGCCTGCTCGGCTGCTCCTTGACCGGCTCGGGAGCCGGGGCGGGAGCGGGCGGCGGAGTCACCGGTTCGGACCGAAAGTCACTGGAGTGGGTACTCCCGGTGACCCAGACAGGACTCGCGGCCGAAGACGCGGCCTGGTGGTACGCGGACCGCGCGACGCCGGGGCCCGCGACCTCGACGACCGAACGGATGCCCGCGCGGCGAAGCGCGGTGTCCACGCGGAACGCGACCGCGGGCGGGTTGCCCTCGGGCCCGATCTCGACCAGGACCACCCGCTGCGGCAGCGCGCCGGGCACACTGCCCGCCGGCGTGTTCCGCCACACCGCGTGCACCGACCGGACGTCCGGCAGCACCTGCAGGGTGCGGTCGAGCGCCTCGGCGAGGCCGAATTCGGGCTGGTTCTCCCCGGTGAACCGGTGGGTGAGCACCGGCTCGTCCTCCTCGACGACCAGCAGGTCGTTCGCGAGGGTGGCGTCGGACCGGCTCATCTCGAGGACGAGCGCGAGTTCACGCTGTTCGGAGGAGCTCACCGGGATCTTCCCCGCGATCAGGGTGCCGGTGGTGAGCTCCACCGCTTCGTCGATGTGCGCACGCGCGATCAGCTCACGCGCTTCGGTCAAAGCACTGTCGTCGATACGACCCGCCAGGGCCAGTAACAGGTTGTGCAGGCGCAGGGGCACCGAGAACCCGTCCATGGGCGGGCCGTCGTGGACCTCCACCATTGCTCTGCTCCCTCCCGGCTCGCCTGGTGGAGCGAGCGTTAAGCGGCGACCAGCCGACTTCCGGTGTCCACCGCGCCCACACAGATCAGCTCGGAGTTGGTGAGCGCGGTGCGGTGATAGCCGGTGAGGTCGATGCTCGGCGGGAGAACCTCGACGCCGGGCTCCTCGTCACCCAGCACGCGCAGGACGCGCTGCAGTTCGCCGGTCAGCCTCGGCAGCTCGTTCGTCGCCGTGACCAGGAGGACTCGTTTCGCCCCACCCTCGCCGACCACACCGAGGTGTCGCCAGCTTTGCCGCACTTCACCCACATCCGGCCGTCCTCGCAACGTCGCGTGGATCAATACGGACACAGAGTCGACGGAGTTCACCCATTCGGGCGCACTCTGCGTGAATGTGTACCTGGTCTCGGTGACGTCGTCTACCCCCAGGGTGGAACTCACCTGATGCCAGTCGGCTCCGTGAGGGATGAGCCCGGCGACTAGCAGGCGATACTCGGTTTGGTCCAGGTCGATCCTGTGCTTAAGCAAAGACCTGGGCAGGGTCCGCGCGAGCGTGCCCATCGCACCTTCGCCCAGCCAGTCACGGAACCGCCACAAGAGCTGGTCCGGCAGCCGTCCGGCCAGCCGGAGCAGGAGCTCGTGCGAGGACCGTTCGATGTCCGGGTCCATCACTTCACCTCCACGATCAGTTCGATCTCGACCGGCGCCCCGATCGGCAGCTCGGCGACGCCGACGGCCGACCGGGCGTGGATGCCCGACTCGCCGAAGATCTCGCCGAGCAGCTCGGACGCCCCGTTGATCACCGCGGGCTGGCCGGTGAAGCCCTCCGCGGACGCCACGAACCCGACGACCTTGACCACCCGCACGACGTTGTCGATGCCGGCGACCGAGTCGACCGCGGCGAGGGCGTTGAGGATCGACGTCCGCGCGTACTGCTTCGCCTCTTCGGGGCTGACCTCGGCGCCGACCTTGCCGGTCGCTTCGAGCTCACCCTTCACGAAGGGCAGCTGCCCGGCCGTGTAGACGTGCGAACCGGTCCGGACCGCGGGCACGTAGGCCGCCAGCGGGGCGGCGACGGCCGGCAGTTCGATACCGAGCTCGGCGAGTCGATCGCTCCAGGTCATGGCTTCAATCCCTCAGTTCTTCGCTCGTTTGAGGTAGGCGACGTGCTGCTCGCCGGTCGGGTTCGGGAGCACGGTGACGAGCTCCCAGCCGTCCTCGCCCCACTGGTCGAGGATCTGCTTGGTGGCGTGGATCAACAGGGGGACGGTCGCGTACTCCCACTTGGTGGCGCTCATGCCCGGGAGCGTAGCCAAACCGGCAAGGGCGCCCGACACACATGCGGAAAACCCTCTCGCGGACGGTTCGCCGAATTCCCGTCGATGTGGTTCACTTCACACCTACTCGGGAGTAGATAGGACGCCGACATGCGGACGACGAAGTCCCTCGCCGCCACCTTCCTGGCCGCGGCCCTTGCCCTGATCTGCGCTTCCCCCGCGACCGCCGACGAGGAACTCCCCGTCCCGTGGACGCTGGCCGCGGCACTGCCCGCGCAAGCGGCGAACCCCGGCGGCCCGCCACCCGGCGCGAACGACTTCGACTGCCGCCCGAGCGCGGCCCATCCGAACCCGGTGGTGCTCACCCACGGGCTCGGCGCCAACCAGACGGTGAACTGGCAGACGTTCGGCCCGCTTCTCAAGAACCAGGGGTACTGCGTCTTCTCCCTCACCTACGGCGTCCCCGGGGAACCGCTGCCGATCTACCAGCCCGGCGGGCTGCTGCCGATGGAGCAGAGCGCGAAGGAGCTTTCGGCGTTCATCGACAAGGTGCGCGGCGCGACCGGCGCGTCCAAGGTGGACATCCTCGGGCATTCCGAAGGCACGCTGATGCCTTCTTACTATGTGAAGTTCCTCGGCGGAGCGTCCAAAGTGGACAAGTACGTCAGCCTGACCCCGCTCTGGAACGGCACGACGCTGTTCGGTGCCTCGCATCTGTACGCGCTCGCGGGCGCGCTGGGGCTCGCGCCCGGCTTCAACGGCATCCTCGACCCGCTCTGCGGTTCGTGCCGCCAGTTCCTGCGCGGCTCGGAGTTCCTGACGAAGCTGCGGTCGGGCAACGGCGTCTTCCAGCCGGGCGTGACCTACACGAACATCATGACCCGGTACGACGAGGCCGTCGTCCCGTACACGAGCGGGATGGGCACCGGCCCGAACGTGAAGAACATCGTGCTGCAGGACAGCTGTCTGCTCGACCTGGCCGAGCACGCCGGGGTCGCCGCGGACCGCAACGCCGCCGGGCACGTCCTCAACGCGCTGGACCCGGCGCACGCGAAGCCGGTCCCCTGCGTGCCCGCGACCCCCGTCGGAAGCTGATCGGTCCGGTGGGTCGTGAGTGGCGATTCGGGTTCTAACCCGAATCGCCACTCACGACGCTAACGTGAGATCCCGTGGAGACCTGGCGTGTGGTCGCGACCGTCCTGCTCGCCGCGGCCGGGCTGCCGCTGGTGCTGGTCCTGATGGCCAAGGCACGGGACCGCACGGGCCGCTCGGCGACGGTCGCGAGCACCGGCGCGGTCGCCCTCGTGGCGCTCCTGTTGCTCGGTGTGGTGATGCTCACGGTGCTGCCCGGCGTCCTGACCTGGTGCGTCGTGGGATTGGTCGTGGCCGCGCTCGGCGTCATGATGCTGGCGAGCTGATCGCTCAATTAGGGTGGGACCGGTGAGCACACCCCTTGCCGGCTGGACCGACGAACTCGCGAGAGCCAGGCTGCATTTCGTCACCGGTAAGGGCGGGACGGGCAAGACCACGCTCGCCGCCTCGCTGGGCCTCGCCCTCGCCAAGGGCGGGCGCCGAGTGCTGCTGATCGAGGTCGAAGGCCGCCAGGGCATCGCCCAGCTCTTCGACACCGAGCCGCTCCCGTACGCCGAGCAGCGCATCGCGGCCGTCCCCGGCGGCGGCGAACTGCGCGCCCTGCACATCGACGTCGAGGCCGCGCTGCTCGAATACTTCGAGATGTTCTACAACCTCGGCTTCGCGGGGCGGACGCTGCGGCGGATGGGCGCGATCGAGTTCGCGACCACGCTCGCGCCCGGCCTTCGCGACGTCCTGCTCACCGGGAAGATCAAGGAATGCGTCGGCCGCACCGAATCGGACGGCCGCCACACCTACGACGCCGTCGTCGTCGACTCGCCGCCCACCGGCCGGGTCGTGAAGTTCCTCGACGTCACCAAGGCCCTGACCGACCTCGCCAAAACCGGCCCGATCCGCGGCCAGGCCGACGGCGTCGTGCGGCTGCTGCACTCCGGTGAGACCGCGGTCCACCTGGTCACGCTGCTGGAAGAGATGCCGGTGCGGGAGACCGTCGAAGCGGTCGCCGAACTCGACGGCGCCGACCTGCGTCCCGGCGCCGTGCTGGTGAACCGGGTGCGCCCGCCGCGGCTGCCCGCCCGCTCGGTGAGTTCCGCCGCCGACGGCCGTGTCGACGCCTCGCGCGTCCGCGCCGGGCTCGCGTCGGCCGGTCTCGACCTGCCCGAAAGCACCCTCGACGCGCTCGTCGAGGAGACCGTCGAGCACGCCGTGCGGGTCGCGGCCGAGCAGCGCGCCCGCGAACAGCTGTCCGAGGCGGACCTGCCGGGCCTCGAACTGCCGGATCTGACCGACGGCGTCGACGTCGCGGCGCTCTACGACCTCGCCGAAGCGCTGACCGAGCAGGGGGTGCGCTGATGTCGGACATCCTGGAGGTCGACAAGCTGATCGACGATCCGGAGAGCCGGGTCATCGTGTGCTGCGGCTCCGGCGGGGTCGGCAAGACGACCACCGCGGCGGCGCTCGCGTTGCGTGCGGCCGAACGCGGGCGGCAGACGGTGGTGCTCACCATCGACCCGGCCCGGCGGCTGGCACAGGCGCTCGGTCTGCGCGAACTGGGCAATCACCCGAAGCAGGTGCAGGTCGAAGGTTTCGAGCCCAAGGGCGAGCTGTGGGCGATGATGCTCGACATGCGCCGCACCTTCGACGACATGGTGCGCGTCCACGCCGGCCCTGAACGCGCCGAGCAGCTGCTGCAGAACCCCTTCTACCAGACCATTTCCACGTCGTTCTCCGGCACGCAGGAGTACATGGCGATGGAGAAGCTGGGGCAGCTCGCGGCAACCGACGAATGGGATCTGATCATCGTCGACACGCCGCCGAGCCGGTCCGCGCTGGACTTCCTCGACGCGCCGACACGGCTTTCGAGCGCACTCGACGGCCGCATGATCCGGCTGCTCACCGGTCCGGCCAAGGCGGGCGGCTGGGGCCTGCGCAAGGTCGTCAACGCCGGGTTCTCGATGTTCGCGAAGGCCGTCTCGACGATCATCGGCGGCCAGCTGCTGACGGACGCTTCGGCGTTCATGCAGGCCTTCGACAGCATGTTCGGCGGTTTCCGCGAACGCGCGCGCAAAACCTCCGAGCTGCTGCGGTCCGGCGGCACTTCGTTCCTCGTGGTGGCCGCGCCTGAGCCGGACGCGCTGCGCGAGGCGTCCTATTTCGTGGAGCGGCTTTCGGAGGAGAGCATGCCGCTCGCCGGGCTGGTCGCGAACCGGACGCATCCGGTGCTTGCCCCGCTCTCCAGTGCCGAAGCCGTCGCGGCCGCCGAACAGCTCGCGAAGGGCGAGACCAGCGCTCCGCTGGCCGAAGCCGTCCTTCGCCTGCACGCGGACCGGGTCGCGCTGGCCGATCGAGAGACGCGGCTGCTCGCCAGGTTCACGCGGGCGCATCCCGAGGTCCCGCTGGTGCGGGTGCCCGCGCTCCCCAGCGACGTGCACGATCTCGCAGGCCTGCGCGACATCGGAACCAGGCTCGCCACCCAGTCCTGAGTCTTTCGTGAAGGACCCCTTCCCTACCTTGGACTCAGGGAAGGGGCCTTTTCACGGAACCACGATCACGAGACTCGGACGCGCACGTCTTCCTCTTCGTCGATCCCGGTGAAACTGCGCTTCGCCGCTTCAAGCAGGTCCGCCCAGCTGGAAACGTCCGGCCGCCGCCGCAGCAGCGCCCGCCGTTCCCGTTCGGTCATACCTCCCCAGATACCGAAGTTGATCCGGCCATCGAGCGCTTCGGCGAGGCATTCCGTCCTGACCGGGCAACCGAGGCAGACCGCCTTGGCCCGGTTCTGTTCCGCCCCCCGGACGAACAACCCGTCCGGATCGGTGTCGCGGCACGACGCATTGACTCGCCAGCTCGACTGGTTGGTTTCCATACCCCCAGCTCCCTACCCTGGTGTTCGACACACCACGGGGGGACGAAAAGCCTGCGCTCCTGCCCCCATGAGCGTGTCTCCCTGTGTGCTCACGTCGGTTGAGCCGACACCTCCCCGGTGCCGGTGCCTCCGTTCGGCCGAATGCGACTGCCGCTCGCACTCACCCGTCTGTCGGCTTTTTCATACGTGAGACGTTGACGGACTGTAAGGGCCCTCGGTTCCCTCCGCCAAGCCCTAGAATGCCTCCGACTACCGGCCGTCACCTCATGGGGTCGATTTCGTAACCGAATCCACACTTTCAGCTAGGTGACGTCACGGTGGGCTAACGGCATCCGCGTACCCTGGTCCGCGTGCGCAAAACGGACGGTCTGCTGAAGCTCATTGGCCTTTGTGTGCTCGCGGGGGTGCTGGTCGCGGGGATGTTGTTCCCGGTGGCGGGTGCCGCGGGGGTGCTGTCGAACCAGGCGAGCGAGACCGTCGACAAGACATCTTCGGACCTAGCGGACATCCCGCCGCCGTTGGTGACGACGATCACGGACAACACCGGCAAGCAGATCGCGACGCTGTACAAGCAGTACCGCATCCCGACCACCGAGACGCAGATCAACGACGCCATGAAGTGGGCGCTGATCTCCGTGGAGGACAAGCGCTTCTACGAGCACAACGGGGTGGACTGGAAGGGCACGCTGCGCGCGGCGGTCAGCAACAGCACCGGCGGGGACACGCAGGGCGCGTCGACGCTGACCCAGCAGTACGTCAAGAACTACTTGATCAACGTCGTCTACCGGGACGACAAGCCGGGCCAGAAGCGCGCACAGGAGCAGTCGGTCGCCCGGAAGCTGAAGGAAGCCCGCATCGCGATCCAGCTGGAAACCAAGCTGAACAAGATGCAGATCCTGACCGGCTACCTGAACGTCGTCGAGTTCTCGCGTGAGATCTACGGCGTCGGCGCGGCCGCGAACGCGTACTTCAACACGCCCGTCGAGAAGCTCACGGTGCCGCAGGCGGCGTTGCTGGCCGGTCTGGTGAACAACCCGGCCGTCAACGACCCGTGGAAGAGCCCGGCGAAGGCGACCGAACGGCGAAACCTGGTGCTGGACCGCATGGTCGACAACCAGAAGCTCGCGAAGGTGGACGCGGAACGGTTCAAGGCCGAGCCGCTCGGCGTCGTCGAAGGCGGCCCGCAGAAGCCCGCGTCGAACTGCGTCGGCGCCGGCACGGAGAACGGTTTCTTCTGCCAGTACGTTGAGGACTATCTCCTCAAATCCGGGATGACGAAGGACGATCTCTACACCGGCGGCTACCGGATTCAGACCACTTTGGACGAACGGGCGAACCACGAGGCCAAGATGTCGGCCGAGGCCCAGGTCAAGAAGACGCAGGACAACGTCGCGAACACGCTTTCCTTGGTGAAGCCGGGCAAACAGCGGCACGAGGTCGTCGCGCTGGCGGCGAACCGTGACTACGGATTGCACGAAGATCAGGGACAGACGACGTTCGCGTTGCCCTCCGGCGTCTACAACACCGGTGGCGCGGGATCGGCGTACAAGACCTTCACCGCGGCCGCGGCTTTGGAAGCCGGTGTGGCGGGGATCAACAGTCCCCTTCCGGTGACCGACTTCTACACCTCCCGCGTGTTCGCCGGTGGTGGCCCCAAGTGCGCTCCGACCGGGCCGCCGTTGCGCTCCCGCTGGTACTGCCTCGGCAACGCGGGCGACTACAACCCGGCGGGCGGGCAGATGTCGATGCAGCAGGCGCTGGCGACTTCGCCGAACACCGCGTTCGTGGCCCTCGAGGAGAAGGTCGGGAGTACGGGGCCGATCGTGGAGATGGCGCGCAAACTCGGGATGCGCGACACCATGGCCAGCAACCTCGGCGGTGGCGCCGTGGATCCGAAGTCCGACAACCCCGGTGCCAACACCAGTCAGCTGCAGGCGTTCGGTCCGCGACCCGGCTGGGCCGGAAACGCCTCGTTCACCCTCGGCCCGGCTCCGCTGAGCGGACTGGAACTGGCGAACGTCGGCGCCACGATCATGAGCGGTGGCGTCTGGTGCCCGCCGACCCCGCTGTCCGGTGTCACCGACCGGGACGGAAAGCCGGTGCCCGTCAAGGAAGCCGCTTGCGAGCAGGTGGTGCCCGAAGGCCTCGCCAACACCCTCGCGGTCGGCATGAGCAGGGACAGCCAGCCCGGTGGGACGTCGTTCGGCGCCGCGAACGGTGTCGGCTGGAACCGTCCGGTGATGGGCAAGACCGGGACCACGCAGAACAACGGCTCGGGCACCTACCTGGGGGCCACCCCGCAGCTCGCGGGCGCGGCGATGGTGTTCCGTCCGAAGGGCGGAAACGGTGGCCTCTGCTACTTCGGGCCCGGCAATGTACGCACAGGAGGCTGCAACCCGAACATGTTCGGCGGGAAGACGCCGGCGCAGACCTGGTTCGGGGCGATGTCGAAGATCCTCGAAGGCCAGGAAGCGCTGCCGTTGCCGGCTCCGGACCCGAAGTACATGGGCGGCGGACGCTGACTCCCGCCTGACATGCCGAGGCCTGCGCCGGTCGGCCTTCGCCGACAGCCGGAGCGAAGGGGTTGATGTGACCGGAGCATTCCTCGTCTACATTCCCGCGTTCGTCGTGTCCATCTACCTCGCCAGCCGGCCATACCCGACGCGGCGAACCAAGCTCTTCGCTTTATCGGCTCATTTGCTTGTATCCGCCGCTTTGGTGACGGGGCTGACCCTGGCAACGGTCAGCCCCAAGGAACCCGGCATCGTCGGACTGTGGTCAGCGATCCTCGGCCCCGGCGCGGTCATCGCCCTGTGCCGCCTCGTTGTCGTACTGTGGCACCGGCCGGCCGGTGCCACAGGCGAGCAGACAGGTACGCCACCGAAAAACGATCAGCAGCGCTGAAGCCGTATTCACCAGCGCAAATCACGATGTGTCACGTCATTCTAACTTTGAGTGACCACCTGGCGGCCTAACGGGGAACAGCGGTCGACGAGACCATGTCGGTTGATCGCGACACTCCGCGCCGACCACGGAAGGTGAAGAAAAGAGGCCATTCCAGCGATTTACCGAGATCGCCGGAATGGGGGCGGACGATCACCACCGCAGAGCACGTAAACTGGACATTGTGAGCACGCTCAGTAACAAAAGCACTTCGGGGGCGACGGTACGGCGCTTGGCCGTGGGAACCGTCGCCCTGGGTGCCGCGACCCTCGGTTACGCGGTCGGTATCGAAAGGCGCCGGTGGACGCTTCGCACCGCGGAGCTCCCGGTCCTCGCGGCAGGGGCGAAGCCCTTCACGATCCTCCACATCTCCGATCTGCACATGCTGCCCGGCCACGTGAGCAAACAACGCTGGGTAGCGGCGCTCGACGAACTCGAACCGGACCTCGTCGTCAACACCGGTGACAACCTGTCACATCACCAGGCCGTCCCGTCCGTGCTGCGCGCACTCGGCCCCTTGCTGGACCGGCCCGGCGTGTTCATCTTCGGCAGCAACGACTACTACGCGCCGAAACCGAAGAACCCCGCCCGCTACCTCATGCCGAAGGGCAAGAAGAAGCGCATCCACGGCGAGCACCTGCCGTGGCGCGACCTCCGCGCGGCGTTCGTCGAGCACGGGTGGAACGACCTCACCCACGTCCGGCGCACCATCGAGGTGGCCGACCAGTACGTGTTCACCGCGGGCGTCGACGACGCGCACCTTCACCGCGACCGCTACGCCGACATCGCGGGCCCCGTGGACACCGCGGCGGCCGTCCGCATCGGCGTCACGCACTCGCCGGAGCCCCGCGTGCTCGACGAGTTCGCCGGCGACGGTTACGACCTCGTCCTCGCGGGCCACACGCACGGCGGGCAGCTCCGCGTCCCCGGCTACGGCGCGCTCGTCACCAACTGCGAACTGGACCGCACCCGCGCCCGCGGCGCGTCCCGCTGGGGCGCCCAGATGTGGCTGCACGTCTCCGCCGGACTGGGCACCTCTCCGTACGCTCCGGCCCGCTTCGCGTGCCCGCCCGAGGCGAGCCTGCTGACCCTCGTCCCACGCGGCACGACCAGCGAGAACCACCGGAAAGCAGCCCCCCGCAAAGCCCGAAACACCGTCCGCTAAACTTCTCCTCGACCCGCTAAGAAGTATCCGGGGTGTGGCGCAGCTTGGTAGCGTGCCTCGTTCGGGTCGAGGAGGTCGTGGGTTCGAATCCCGCCACCCCGACGCAAGATCGAAAGAGCCTTGCTCGCTTTCGCGAGCAAGGCTCTTTCGCGTTGCGGGCTTCCGCAGGGCTGACGCCGGATGCCCCCGTGTGACATGGGAAACGTGTCCTGAAGGCCACCTTCAGGACACCCAACGTCCCAAAGGCCCCCTTCAGGACAGGCCCCCTCCGACGCGCTCCCCAACACAGGACCCCCGCGCAGCCCCCGCCACTCCCAGGGGGGGCGACCCCGGCTCCAGCGTATCGCCGAGGGGCGTCGGGACTGGACGAAAGGGCCGCCGGCGGCGGTGGTTGTCCACAACGATGAACGCCTGTGGACAACGAGCGTTGAGCGCGCCCAATGTGGCATTGGGGACACTCAACGTCCCCAATGCCACATTGGGGACGCCGCAAGAGCGCTCAGCGGGTCGCGAGCAACTCGGTCCAGCACTGCGCGAAATCCCCGTCCCCCGAGCGCGCCCACGACCAAGCCGAGCGGGCGGCCGACGCGAGCTGGTCGCGGTCCGGGGTCGTCGCGGTTTCCAGCGCCGTCACCAGCCGCGCCTCCACGGACGTCGCCAGCGCGCGGTAAGTCGTGTCCGTGCGGTAGCGGGTTTTCGTTCG
Organism: Amycolatopsis sp. MJM2582; assembly: GCF_000754115.1. Taxonomy (NCBI): domain Bacteria; kingdom Bacillati; phylum Actinomycetota; class Actinomycetes; order Pseudonocardiales; family Pseudonocardiaceae; genus Amycolatopsis; species Amycolatopsis sp. MJM2582. The sequence goes on along the minus strand of NZ_JPLW01000001.1, from coordinate 1,752,689 downwards.
TACGTCGGTGAAACCGGCGGCCGCGACCGCCGCGGGCAGCGAGCGCCCGGCGAACGGGTCGCCGCCCGCGCGGCGCCACAGCAGGTAGTGGCCACGAAGGGCGGCGTCGACATTCGCCGTCTTCGGCCGCAGACGCGCCCGGCTCCAGTCCGATGTGGACAGTGCGAGGGTGCCGCCCGGTTTGAGGACGCGACGGAACTCCGCGAGCGCGGCACCCGGCTCCCTCAGGTATTCGAAGACGGCGTGTGCGAAGAGCACGTCCACCGAATCCTCGGCGAACGGCAACGCGCACGCCTCCGCCACCAAGAAGTCCACTGTGGACTTTCTGTGTCCGTTGCCGATACCGAGGGTGATCGAACCCGGCCCGCAGCCGACGTCGACGCACCCCATCCCCGGCCCGAACAGCGGTTGCGCGAACACGGCCCGTTCGACCGCCTGACGCGCGGACCGCGCGCGTGGCGCGTTTCCCTCCAGCACCCCGCACACAGTACGGCTCCCGAGTGGCAGGATCGAGGGGTGAGCACGCAGTCAGGCACTGAATATCCGTCCGCGGCGGTCCCGGACCGCCTGTTCGACGACGCCGAAGCCGAGACGAGGTGGCGGGCCCGCTTCCACGCGCCGCGGATCTCGGTCCCCGAGTGGGCCATCGACGCCCCCGACGCCAACGTCTACGTCTCCAACGCCAGCGGCGTCTGGGAGGTCTATTCCTGGGACCGGTCGACCGGCGAGCACCGCCGCGTCACCGACCGGCCGAACGGCACCATGCACGCCACCCCGTCCCCCGACGGCCGCTGGATCTGGTGGTTCAACGACACCGACGGCGACGAATTCGGTTCCTGGGTCCGCGAACCGTTCGTACCGGGCGCCGCCGCCGAGCGCGCGGTGCCGGACGTCCACGACGGCTACCCCGCCGGGCTCGAGATCGGCACACGGGTGATCGCGGTCGGCGTCTCGACCGACGACGGCAGCGAACTCTTCGCCCATATCGACGGCGAGACCACCAGCTTCTACAAGCACGAAGACGACGCCGGGATCGCCTCCCTGTCCCGCGACGAGTCGCTCCTCGCGATCTCCCACTCCGAACACGGTGATTCGCGCCACCCCGCGCTGCGTGTCCTGTCGACCGACGGGTTCACGACGATCGCCGACAAATGGGACGGCGAGGGCAAAGGCCTCGGCGCGCTCGAGTACTCGCCGGTCGCCGGCGATCAGCGGTTGCTGGTGCTGCACGAGCGGCGCGGCCGCGAAGAGCTCCTGATCTGGGACACCGCCGCGGACACCGAGCAGGAGATCGAGCTGGATCTGCCCGGCGAGGTGGTCGCGGGCTGGTATCCCGACGCGACGGCATTGCTGGTCGTGCACTTCCACCAAGGCCGCAGTTCCCTGCACCGGTACGACCTCGCGACCGGCGAACTGTCCTCTTTGGACACGCCGCCCGGCCGCATCGGCGGCGCGGGCGTGCGGCCCGACGGCACGGTCGAGTACTCGTGGTCCAGTGCCGCGCAGCCGACGGCGGTGCGCGCGCGGACCGCGGACGGTGAGGACTCCGTGCTCCTCGAACCGCCGGGTGAGCGCGCCCCGGAGTCTTCCCCGGTCACCGACGCGTTCGTCGACGGGATCGGCGGGCAGATCCACGCGCTGGTCTCGCGTCCGGCCGACGCGCCCGAAGGTCCGCTGCCGACGGTCTTCTCCCTGCACGGCGGGCCGCATTCGGCCGACGAGGACCGCTTCTCCGCGTACCGCGCCGTCTGGCTCGACGCCGGATTCGCCGTCGTCGAGGTCAACTACCGCGGCTCGACCGGGTACGGCTCGGCCTGGCGCGACGCCATCGAAGGCCGTCCCGGCCTGACCGAACTCGAAGACGTCGCAGCCGTGCACGACTGGGCGGTCCAAAGTGGACTCTCAGATCCGGAGAAGTGCGTGGTGAACGGCGCTTCGTGGGGTGGCTACCTGAGCCTGCTGGCGCTGGGCACCCAGCCCGCGCGCTGGGCGGCGGGGATCGCCGGGGTGCCGGTGGCCGACTACGTCGCCGCGTACGAGGACGAGATGGAGCAGCTCCGGTCGTTCGACCGGGCGCTGTTCGGCGGTTCGCCGGAGACGGTGCCGGCGGTGTACCGGGAATGCTCGCCGATCACCTACGTCGAGGCCGTGACGGCGCCGGTGCTGGTGCTCGCCGGGGACAACGACCCGCGCTGCCCGATCCGGCAGGTCGAGAACTACCTCGACCGGCTCGCGAAACGGGAGATCCCGTTCGAGTTCTACCGGTTCGACGCCGGCCACGGTTCGCTGGTGATCGCCGAGACGATCAAGCAGACCGCGATCGAGGTGTTCTTCGCGCAGCGGGCGGTCGGGCTTCGCTGACCCCGGCCAACGGGTCAGCGATCGGAGAAGAGAGTCCCGCCGGACGCCCAGTGTTCGGCGGGAATCTCGTTGATGGTCACCCAGACGCCTTCGGGGTTTCCGCCGCAGGTGCGGACGAAGGCGTCGGTCACCTCGCGCACGAGGGCCTGCTTCTGCTCGGCCGTGCGGCCGGGGAACATCGAAACATTGATCATCGGCATGGCCGGAACTCTAAAGCCCGCGGTCGTGTTTCCGCAGACGGTCGACGGCGTAGGCGTCGCCTTCGAAGGTGATCCGGGCCGCGTCACGGCCGAAGACGAACAGCAGCAGCTCGATCGGCGCGCCGATCACGGTCACCGTGTCCGGGCCTTCCTTCACCCGCGCTTCGCGGCCTTCGGGGGTCTTCAGGATCACGCCGACCGGTGATTTCCGCAGGTTCAGCTTCGAGGCCTGCTTCGCGGACTTCCAGGCCGCCGCGTCCCGCGCGGAGTCCGCCGGACGCGGCTCCCAGCCGGGCTGCCCCCGGCGGACGTCCTCGTGGTGGATCAGGAACTCCGCGCTGTTCGCCAGCTCGTCGACCGCGCCGATCGACGTCGGCCAGTACCAGGCGGGGCCGGACCGGACCTTGCCGACGACCTCGGACCACGGCCGTGCGGCGTAGGAGTCCTGCACCCGCTGCGTGTACGAGGCGAGCGCGGGCACCAGGATGCCGGGCGCCGCGTCGGGCCGCCGCTCGCGGACCAGCAGATGGGCCGCGAGGTCCCGCGTCTTCCAGCCCGTGCACAGGGTCGGCGCGTCCGGGCCGACCTCTTCGAAAAGCTCGCTCAACGCACGACGTTCGTCTCCGGCGACTCCCATACCCCGACGTTACGCGCCGGTAGGGCCCGGGGAAATCCGGCGTGACGCAGGGCACCCGGCTCAGTGATGGAACGCGGTCCGCCGTCGCGGGCCGTGATCGAGCTCGGGCAGCAGGCGGCGGAGATCCGCGAGCAGGAGATCGGCGAGGTCGTGGGTGAAACCGTTGCGCACCACGATCCTCAGTACCGCGAGATCGGTCCGGTTCTCCGGGAACGTGTACGCCGGGACGAGCCAGCCACGCTCGCGAAGCCGCCGTGACACGTCGAAGACGTCGAAGCCCTCGACGTCCGGCTTCGTCGTGAAGGCGAACACGGGCAGCTGATCGCCGCGGGTCAGGAGCCGGAACGGGCCCAGTTCGGCGATCCCGTCCGCCAGCTGGGTCGCGACGTCACGCGAAGCCTGTTGCACCGCACGGAAACCTTCGCGGCCGAGCCGGACGAACGTGTAGTACTGCGCGGCCACCTCGGCGCCGGGACGGGAGAAGTTCAGCGCGAAAGTCGGCATGTCGCCACCGAGGTAGTTGACGTTGAAGACGAGCTCCTCCGGCAACGCGTCCTTGTCGCGCCACAGCACCCAGCCGACGCCGGGGTAGACGAGCCCGTACTTGTGCCCGGAGGTGTTGATCGACGCCACCCTCGGCAGGCGGAAGTCCCAGCTCAGCTCAGGGTCGAGGAAGGGCGCGATCATCGCGCCCGAAGCGCCGTCGACGTGCACGGGGATGTCCCAGCCGGAGCGTTCCGCCAGGCCGTCGAGCGCGGCGGCGATCTCGGCGACCGGCTCGTAGCTGCCGTCGAAAGTGGACCCGAGGATCGCGACGACGCCGATCGTGTTCTCGTCGCAGCGGGCGATCGCCTCGTCGGCGGTGAGATGGAACCGGTCGCCGTCCATCGGCACCAGCCGCGGCTCGACCTCCCAGTACTCGCAGAACTTCTCCCAGCAGACCTGGACGTTCGCGCCCATCACCAGATTCGGCTTGCCGGTGCGGCCCAGCTTCGACCAGCGGCGCTTCAGCGCCATGCCGGCGAGCATGCAGGCTTCCGACGAACCGGTGGTGGAGCAGCCCATGATCGCGGTGGGATCGGGCGCGTGCCACAGATCGGCGAGGATGTTCACGCAGCGCCGCTCGAGTTCCGCGGTCTGCGGGTACTCGTCCTTGTCGATCATGTTCTTGTCGACGCATTCGGCCATCAACTCGCGGGCCTGCGGTTCCATCCACGTGGTGACGAACGTGGCGAGATTGAGCCGGGCGTTCCCGTCGAGCATCAGCTCGTCGCGCACCAGCTGGAGCGCGGTGTCGGGCGGGAGCGGGTCTTCGGCGAGGCTGTCGTGCGGGAGACGGATGTTCGCGGCGAGCGCGGGATACGCGCCGGCGTACAGCGGGTTGGCCCCGGTCTTGCGGTCCGGATCGGACGCGGTTCCCTTGTGCAGCACCATGATCTGAACTTATCCCCGCAGGCGGGAGAGGGCACTTCGGTCAGCCCCCAAATGTCAGGAAAGGGCCGTTCAGGACGTTTTTCGTCCTGAACGACCCTTTCATGACATCCGCGGGACCGGAAGGGGTCAGGCCTGCTGCGCCTGCCACATCCAGTGCGCCTTTTCGAGCTCCTGGGTGATCGCGATGAGCAGGTCCTGGGTGACCAGGTCGCTCTTGTCGGTCTCGTCGATGCGCTTGCGCAGCCGCTCGATCAGCGCGGCGAGGATGCCGACGATCGCGGCGACCGTGGATTCGACGGACTGCCAGTTGTCGGGATAGGCCGGCAGGCCGGAGCTCTCCACGACGGCCTTCGCCTGGCCGTTCGGCGAGACACCGATGGCGTTGGCGCGCTCGGCGACCTCGTCGACGTACTGGCGCGCGGTGTCGACCAGCTCGTCGAGCTGGAGGTGCACGCTGCGGAAGTTCGCGCCGACGACGTTCCAGTGGGCCTGCTTCGCGATCAGCGACAGGTCCACCAGATCGACCAGCGTGGCCTGCAAGGCGTTACCGGTGATCTCCTTGTCGGCTTCGCTCAACGGACTCTGGATCGGAGACTTGCCCATTTTTCGGTCTTCCTTTCAGAAATCAGTCGGTTCGGGAATGGACCTGCCGTGGACGGGATCAGACCGTCGCGGACAGGGCGACCTCGATGTTGCCGCGGGTCGCGTTCGAGTAGGGGCACACCTGGTGCGCCTGCTCGACGAGCTGATCGGCCTGCGCCTGCTCCAGGCCGGGCAGCGAAACCTTGAGCGCCACGCCGAGACCGAAGCCCACGTCCTGCTTGAGCACGCTGACCTCGGCGGTGACGGTGGAGCCGTCCAGCTTCACCTTCGCCTGGCGCGCGACGAGCTGCAACGCGGAGTGGAAACAGGCGGAATAGCCGGCGGCGAAGAGCTGCTCGGGGTTCGTCTTGTCCCCACCGGGCCCGCCCATCTCCTTCGGGATCGCCAGCGACTCGTCGATGACGCCGTCGGAGGAGGTGACCTCACCGTTGCGGCCGTCGCCGCGAGCGGTGGCCACAGCGGTGTACAGAGCCTCAGCCATTCTTCGCCTACCTTCTGGTCTCAAGACACGCCCCGTTGAGCGTCTCTTCGGTGTCAACGTCCCGCAACCGCGAAACCTTGCCACCCCATGGCAGGCATCACGTCCGGGAATTACCCGGACGACGACCGGAGCAAACGACTAGTGACCGGCGCGACTCAGCGCGAACTCGGCGACCTGGCTTCCGATCAGGCGGAGCGTGCGGACGCTCTTCTCGTCCGAGGCGCCGCCGGCTTCGTCGAACTTGGTCTCCGCGGTGTTGATCGAACCACCCAAAGGGGTGGCCCAGCCACGCAGTGCGTGCGTGATCGTGCGCAGTTGCTCCAGCGTGGTGACCGCGGCCTGCCAGCCGTAGGCGACGGCGGCGAGACCGACCGCCCGGCCGTCGAGATACGGGCGGGTGTCGTCGCGCAGGTCTTCGACGTAGTCCAGGGCGTTCTTGACCAGGCCGGACAGCGCCCCGTGGTAACCGGGCGAGACGACGACGATCCCGTCGGCACGGCGGACCGCTTCGACCAGCCGGGTGGCGCGCTCGTGCCGCTCGTCCAAGGCGGTGTCGTAGAACGGCAACACCAGTTCGGGCCCGGAGATCAGCTCCGTGGTGACCCCGGCCTCGGCCGCCGCGCCGAGGGCGATCCGCAGCGCGCGTTCGGATTGCGAGCCCTCCCGCAGAGAGCCGCCGATACCGAGGACATGCACCGAATTCGTCGAAGTCACGCTTTCGAGGCTAACCCCTCTACTTAAGTGGAGGACCAGGATCTGGAACGGAGGTCTGCGTCACACCCGTTCGCCGCAACGGGCCCGGTCCCGCTGGACGGCATACCTACTCGAAAGTAACCTGGCCGGAAGCCCCCAGGAGGAAGCATGGCGATACCGCTCCAGATCCGTGCCGAGGCCGCGTTTTCACAGCTGGCGTTCTGGCTCCCGAAGCCGGTCAGACGGGCCATCGCCGGGCCGCCGCTCCGCCTGGACGGTCAGGAACTGGCGTTGGACGCCCAGCTCCTGCTCCGCCTGCAGAAGCTGGCGAAGGCGTCGCTGGTGCGGGGAAGCGTCGAAGAGTCGCGCAGCATGCTCCTGGCCAGCAGGCATCTGGTGAGCGGGCCGACGATCGAGCCGGTCGCCACCAGGGAACTGCTCATCCCCACGGGTGACGGCGACGTGCCGGCCACGCTCTACACCCCGGCCGGGTTGCCGGATCCGTCCGGGCTGCTGGTGTTCTTCCACGGCGGGGGCTGGGTGGTCGGCAGCCGCGCCTCCCACGACAACAGCGTCCGCTACCTGGCGAAACAGGCGGGCGTGCGGGTTCTTTCGGTGGAATACCGGCTCGCGCCGGAGACGCGATTCCCCGGTGCCACCGAAGACGCGATCGCGGCGTTCGAGTACGCCTACGCGAAGGCGAGGGATCTCGGGGCCGATCCGGCACGCATCGCCGTCGGCGGCGACAGCGCGGGCGGGAACCTGGCGGCGGTGACGGCGCAGCAGGCGGTGAAACGCGGTGGCGGGATCCCGGCGTTCCAGCTGCTGTTCTATCCGGCGACCGATTTCACCGTGCGCCGCCGCTCCCGGGAATTGTTCGCGGAGGACCTGTTCCTCACCGATTCGGATATGTCCTGGTTCGAAGGACATTACGTGCCGAAGGGCACCGATCTGTACAACCCGAAACTCTCCCCGTTGCACGGCGACGTTTCCGGATTACCGCCCGCCTATATCGCGACGGCCGGATTCGACCCGTTGCGCGACGAGGGCGAGGCGTACGCGGAGAAATTGCGGAAGGCCGGGGTGCCGGTGGCGCTCAGCCGCCAGCCGGACCTGATCCACGGGTACCTCAACTTCCTCGGTGTCGGACGGCGGTTCCGCGAGGCGACGGCCGAGGCGGCGGGAGCGTTGCGGGTGGGCCTCGCGCCCCGGTGACGGCCAGAGCCCGAGTGAGGAGAAATGTCCCCACTCGGGCCCCGGCCCCCATTTCGTGGCCCGCCGCCCTGCACGGCGGAACCTGACGACAACTCCCTCGGTCTCCTAGGGCGTGGGAAGTGGTACCGGCGGTACCGGAAGCGGCGGGACGGGAAGTCCGCCGAGCAGGCCGGCGAGGATGCCGGTCACGGCCGTGAGCAGCGCTTTCACCAGGTCGCTGACGATCTTCAGCGGTCCGGGAAGGTCCGGCAGCGACGGGATCGGCACCGGCAGCGGCGGCAGCTGACGCGCCTTGGCGGTCGGGTCGGCCAGCAGCCTGCTGGACTCGACGGAGCGGCCCTGGGCCAGGTCGCCGAGCTTCTGTGTTTCGGTCTGGATCTGGTAGCGCTTGCCCGCGGCGATGTCACCGAGGACGGGGCTCAGCTTGTCCAAGTCCGCCCGCGTCTTGGCGACGTCACCGGCGTAGGCCACCTTGGTGAGGCCGTCCCGCATCTGCAGCACCTGCGCGGCGAGCGCCTGCGTGTTCGACGAACCCTTTCCACCATCGGTACCAGCCGTCGCGGCGCCGGCCGAGGCCACCGCCAACAGACTGCCGGTGGCGACCACGGCAATCATCCGGGCAATGTTGCCTTTCATTCCTTACCTCCTGGCCTCTGGGACCTGACGAGGTAAATCGATACCCGCCGTATCGGCCGAACACCACCCGATCACCGGTTGGAACACTTTTCTAACCCTTACGTGCCGGATTCATTCCCGGGGAAGACCCCCGCAATTGATTAACGTCGAAATCTTGTGCTTCCCCCTGAAGATCATCCTTTTCCCGCCGATTTATGACCACCTGTGACCGATCTCCACCGTGGAGCGGCTCGTTCACCCACAGCGGTGTAAACGGTGATCGTTTGGCTTCATCACTCCGTCGGACAGGCGTGTCGCACTGCTCCACTCGGGGTGTCCCCCACGCACGCCACGCCACCTTCTGGCTTCACATGCGAGTGGGGACATGGGAACGCCCCCGGTGCGGGCACCGGGGGCGTTCCGTGGTGGGAGCAGCCTCTCGAAAGAGGTCCTTCTACTCGCGGAAGGCGTCCGCGACCTTGTCGCCGAGGTCCTTGTCGACGTTCCGCCAGTACTCGAAGACGCGTTCCAGCACCGGCCGGGAGACGTCGTTCGAAGCGTGGCCGATGATGTTGTTCGCCAGCCGCTCGCGCTGCGCGTCGTCCATCACCTCGCGGACGAGAGTGCCTGGCTGGCCGAAGTCGTCGTCCTCGGCGTGGAGCTTGTACGCCGACCGGATGACCTCGTCCTCGACGCCGTAGCCCGAGGCGGTCTCGGAGGCGATCTCCGCGCTCGCGTGCGGGCCGCCGTAGGAGTTCGGCGCGTACACCGGGTCGCCCGGGTTGTTGTAGCGCATCGCACCGTCGCGCGAGTAGCTGTTCACCGGCGACTTCGGCGCGTTGACCGGCAGCTGCGTGTAGTTCGCGCCGATCCGGTAGCGGTGCGCGTCCGGGTACGCGAACAGGCGGCCCTGCAGCATCTTGTCCGGCGACGGGCCGATACCCGGCACCAGGTTGGACGGCTCGAACGCGGCCTGCTCGATCTCCGCGAAGTAGTTCGCCGGATTGCGGTCGAGCACCCAGCGGCCGACCTTGATCAGCGGGTAGTCGCCCTTCGGCCACACCTTGGTCAGGTCGAACGGGTTGAAGCGGTAGTCCGCGGCCTCCGCGTACGGCATCACCTGGACGTACAGCGTCCAGCTCGGGTGGTTGCCCTGCTTGATGTTCTTGAACAGGTCGCGGATGTAGTAGTCGGAGTCTTCGCCCGCGATGCGGTCCGCGTCGGCCTGCGACAGGTAACCGATGCCCTGGTCGGTCTTGAAGTGGTACTTGACCCAGAACTTCTCGCCGCCGGCGTTCTCCCACAGGTAGGTGTGCGAGCCGAAGCCGTCCATCTCCCGCCAGTTCGACGGGATGCCGCGGTCGCCCATCAGCCAGGTGACCTGGTGCGCGGACTCGGGCCGCAACGTCCAGAAGTCCCACTGGATGTCGTGGTCGCGCAGGTGGTTGTCGGCGCGGCGCTTCTGCGAGTGGATGAAGTCGGGGAACTTGATCGGGTCGCGGATGAAGAACACCGGGGTGTTGTTGCCGACGAGGTCGTAGTTGCCCTCGGAGGTGTAGAACTTCACCGCGAAGCCGCGCGGGTCGCGCCACGTGTCGGGCGAGCCGTTCTCGCCGGCGACCGACGAGAAGCGGGCCAGGCTCTCGGTGCGCACGCCGGGCTGGAACAGCGCGGCCTTCGTGAACTGACTGACGTCCTCGGTGACCTCGAGGAAGCCGTGCGCACCGCCGCCCTTGGCGTGGACGACGCGCTCCGGCACGCGTTCACGGTTGAACTGGGCGTTCTTCTCGATCAGGTAGTGGTCCTGGAGCAGGATCGGGCCGTTGGCGCCTACCGTCAGGGAGTCGTTGTCGCTCGCGACGGGGATGCCCACGTTGTTCGTGGTCGGCAGGGTCACGCCGGTGCCTCCTGGTTCGTGGTGGTGAGCGGTCAGTCCCCACCACCCTCTCGTCTAATCTGGAATCAGTCAAGAAAACCCCCCGGACCGGGTGACCCGTACCTCGCGAAAAAAACTTGCACGCGCGTACCAAGTTACGTTCTCATCGGTTCCATGGCCCTCGCTCCGTATCGTCGCGTGTTAGCCGTGCCCGGAGTTCCCAGCTCGATGCTGCTGATGTTCCTGGCCCGGCTCCCGATGACGGCCATGGGCGTGACGATGACGCTGTACGTGGTCAACGACCTCGGCCGCGGTTACGGCGCGGCCGGGCTGATCGGCGCCGCCACCACCCTCGGCAGCGCGATCGGGGCGCCGCTCGTCGGCCGGTACGTCGACCGCTACGGGCTGCGGCCGGTGGTCGCGATCTGCGGGGTGGCCTCGTCGACGTTCTGGATCAGCGCGCCGCATCTGCCGTATCAGGTGCTGCTCGCGGTCGCGCTCCCCGCGGGCGTGCTGTCGGTGCCCGCGGGAACGCTCGCGCGGCTGGTGCTCACCGCGCTCGTGCCGCTGGAACAGCGGCGCGCGGCCTACTCGCTGGACACGATCCTGGTGGAGGCGTCGTTCATGATCGGGCCGTCGGCCGGGATCATGGCGATCACGCAGCTGCCCGCGGTCTACGCGCTCACCGGTATCGGGGTCTGCTTCGCGCTTTCGGCGACGTTGATCTACCGGCAGAACCCGCCGATCCGCGCCGAGGCCGACGCCGAGGTGTTCACCGGGGAGCGGCCGCCCGTGCGGAGCTGGCTCACCGGACGGCTCGTGATGGCGATGTTCATCGCCGCGGGCGCGTTGTTCTGCCTGGTCGGCATGGAGCTCGCCGCCTTGGCGACCCTGCGCGCGAGCGGGGACATCGCCTGGTCGGGGCTGCTGATCACGCTGATGTGCGTCGCGTCCGTGCTCGGCGGGGCGATCCACGGCGCGGTCCGGCGGTCGCTTTCGCAGGGCACGCTGATGGTGCTGCTCGCGGTGCTGACGCTGCCGGTCGGGCTGATCGACCACCCGTGGTGGCTGCTGGCGATCGTGCTCTTCCCGAGCAACGTGCTGTGCGCGCCGACGCTCGCGGCGAGCACGGAGACGGTCAGCGCGGCGGCCCCGCCCCGGGTGCGCGGCGAGGCGATGGGCCTGCTGGACGCGGCCAGCCGGATCGGCTTGGCGATCGGGAGCCCGATCATCGGGTTCGTGATCGACCATTCGACCCCCGGCTGGGGGTTCACGGCCTCGGCCTTGGGCGCGCTGGCGATCGCTTCGGTCGGCCTGTTCTGGCGCCGGTCCCGGACGCCCGCCCGGGTGCCCGCGCTCACCTCCTCCTGATGCGTTTCGTCCTCTGAACGCGGTCGTTGGCATCGCCAACTACCGCATTCAGAGGACGAAATGCGAGAGGGGGCTAGGCGCAGACCTTCCGGAGGGCGTCGAGCCGGTCGAGGTTGCGCTTGGTCCAGTCCGCGATCTTGCCCGCGTCCTGGATGTTCTCCTTCTGCACCTGCAGATACGAGTCGGCCATGCCGGTGAGCGCGCTCGCGACGTTCTGCTCGCCGACGCTGTTCGCCAGCTCACGCAGCCGCTTCTCCTTGTCCGCGGCGCGTTCCTTGATCGTCGCCGGGTCCGGATTGAGGTCGGCGAGGCTGAGCGCCTCGGCGCAGGCACCGACCTTCGTCGCTGCCTTGTTCGTCTGATCGACGGCGTTCGTGACCTCGCTGCAGCCCGCCAGCGCGAGTCCGGCGGCCGCCAGGAGCGCCGCGATTCCCAACCTCTTCATGAAGACCACATTAGCGAGAAACGTGGGTGGTATGTCGGGTTCCCCGGCACACCACCCACGTTTCAGCCCTTCACGCAGACGACCTGCTTGAGGTGCGCGACCACCTCGACGAGATCCGTCTGCGCCTTGATCACCGTTTCGATGTCCTTGTACGCGGCCGGGATCTCGTCCACCACACCGGAGTCCTTGCGGCATTCCACGCCGGCGGTCTGCGCCGCGAGGTCCTCGGCGGTGTACAGCTTCTTGGCCTTGTTCCGCGACATTCGGCGGCCCGCGCCGTGCGACGCGGACTGGAAGGACGACGCGTTCCCGAGGCCGCGCACGATGTACGAACCGGTGCCCATGCTGCCCGGGATGATCCCGAGGTCACCCGAACCCGCGCGGATCGCGCCCTTGCGGGTCACCAGGAGGTCGACGCCGTCGTAGGTCTCCTCGGCGACGTAGTTGTGGTGGCAGCTGATCGCGTCGTCGAACGTCGTCTGCGGCACGACGTCCTTCAGCGCCTGCTTCACGAGCGCGACCATGGTGGCGCGGTTGCGCGCCGCGTAGTCCTGCGCCCAGAACAGGTCGCGCCGGTACGCCTGCATCTCCGGCGTGCCCGCGACGAACACCGCGAGGTCCGGATCCGGCAGATCCGCGTTGTGCGGCAGCTTCCGCGCGACGGCCATGTGCCGTTCCGCGAGTTCCTTGCCGATGTTGCGCGAGCCGGAGTGCAGCATCAGCCACACGCGGCCTTCGTCCTCGCCGCCCTGTTCGAGGCAGACCTCGATGAAGTGGTTGCCGCCGCCGAGGCTCCCGATCTGGCGCGACGCGCGGTCGTGCAGATCCTGGACGCCGGGATGCAGGTCGCCGAAGGACTTCCAGAAGGCGTCCCAGCCACCGACACCGTGCACCTTCGCCGGGTTCACCGGGGTCTTGTGCAGGCCGAACCCGACCGGGACGGCCGATTCGATCCGGCGGCGGAGCTTCAGCAGGTCGTCGGGCAGGTCGGCGGCGGTGAGCGAGGTCCGCACCGCGCTCATCCCGCAGCCGATGTCCACGCCGACGGCGGCCGGGGACACCGCGTCGCGCATCGCGATCACGCTGCCGACGGTCGCGCCCTTGCCGTAGTGGACGTCGGGCATGACCGCGACGCCGTGCACCCACGGCAGGTTGGCGACGTTGTGCAGCTGTCGCATGGCCTGGTCCTCGACCGATGCGGGGTCCGCCCACATCCGGATCGGAACCCGCGAGCCTTCGACCGCCGTGTACATGACTTTCCTTTCGTGGAAAACGTTTTGTCGTCGTCGAGAATGCACCGATCGGGCGAACCGGACAAGGCAATTATCCGCTCCACAATGGACAGTCCACATGCGACGACGCGCGCCGGGGTGATGTTCATCCCGAAGTCTTCGATCGTATTCGAAAAGTGATCGGCCGCGAGAGGCGCTTCGGGCACAATGAGCGCTCGGTGTCGGGGGTACACCAACTCTGGGGAAGGTCCGTTTCACAGTGAAGTCTTTTCGTGGGCTGCTCGCTGCCGTCCTGCTGGCGGGGTTCCCGCTGCTCGTGCTCGCGTTCGTGGGCGGGATCGTGGCGCTCGAAGTGCTGGCTTTGCGGCACAACGTCATCGCGGCGGTGAAGCTCGGCATCATCACCGTGCCGGTCGGCTGGATCCTGCTGAAGACCCTGCTCACCGTCGAGCGGGCGACCGACGACGACGTACCCGGCGTCCAGGTGACGCCGGAGTCCCAACCCGCCCTCTGGGCGCTGGTCCGGGAACTCGCGGCCGAGGCGGGCACCCGCCCGCCGGACGAGATCTACCTCGATCCGGACGTCAACGCCGCGGTCACCGAGCGCACCTCGTGGCTCGGGCTGCGGGTGCTGCGCCGCCGCATGATCATCGGGGTCCCGCTGATCATGGGCCTGCGCCAGGACCAGTTCCGCGCCGTGCTCGCGCACGAACTGGGGCACTACAGCAACAAGGACACCCGCTTCGCCGCGCTGACCTATCGCGGGCGCAAGTCGATCGCGCGGGTGGTCAACGGCCTCGACCGCGACGGCTACTTCGAACGCTTCGTCGGCTGGCTCTTCAAGCAGTACGCGAAGCTGTACTTCGTCGTCTCGATGAGTGTCTGCCGAGCTCAGGAGCTCGCGGCCGACGCCGTTTCGGCACGGCTCGCGGGTACCGACGCGGCGACCTCGGCCCTGCGCGAGATCGAAGCGCTGGCCGTCACCTGGCGGTTCTTCATGAACAACTACGCCGCGATCGGCTGGGAGGCTGGGTATCTCCCGGACCGGTTCGGCGAGGGCTACCGCGCGCTGCTCACGGACCCGACCAGGGCGGAGCAGATGGAGGAGATGCGCCGGAACCCGTCGGAGGACGAGACCTCGCGGTGGGACACGCATCCGGCCACCCGGGACCGGGTCGCGACGCTCGAAGCGGGCACCCGCTTCCCGGTTCGCCCCGGCGGCGAACGTCCGGCGACCGAACTGCTGACCGGTGCCGAGAAGATGCTCGACGAGGCGCTGTTCACCGTCTTCTCCGACGAGGCGCGCACGAAACGGCGGACGGACTGGCAGTCGCTGGTCGCCATCGGCCGTCGTCACGCCGCCGCCGAAGCCGCCGCGGAGATCCTGGGCGAACGCACCCTCGACATGGCGCTGGACCTGCTCGACGCGGGCAGGCACGAGGAACTGGCCGATCCGGACGCGGCGCCACCTGCCGGCGCCGGTCCGCGCGCCCGCCGGGAGTTCGCCGTCGTGTCGGTCCGCCGTCGGCTGGCGGTCGTCGTCCACGCGGCGCTCACCGACGTCGGCGCGGGGCGATGGTCGCTTTCGTGGTCAGGACCGGCGCCGTTCACCGTGGACGAGCCGCTGGAAGACGGGCTGGAGCCCGCGCTCGACCAGGCCACCGCCGCCGAATCCGACACCGCGCCGCTGCGTGCGCTGCTGACAGCCGCCGGGGTGCCCGCCGGCTACCGGCCGACTCTCACCCTTGTTCGTTCTTAAGGAGTTTTCATGCTTTGGCTGCTCAAATCCCGTCAGCGCAAGGCCGTGTTCGCCGTGATGAAGGAGGCGAAGCGGCGCGGCGTCAGCATCGACGAACTCAACAACGTGCTGACGCCCGAAGAGTTCGCCGCACTGCTGCCGCCGGAGAAGCCCAAGTTCAAGGGCAGGATCCCGGACGTCACCCGCTGGGGTCTCCCGGCCGACGGCGAGGTGTCGGCCAAGGAGTACTGGACCGACGGGGAGATCCTCGCCGTGCAGGAGTCGACCGCCCGCGGCGATTGGGAAGGCGCCGCGGCGCTGCTGGCGTCGACCTGGGGGAACTGGGCTCGCCGCGATCAGGTGACCGGCGCGCTCGGCGAGGCCGCCGCGAAGGACGACGAGTGGCTGCGCGCGTGGCGCAAGGCTCGCCCCGGCGACCCGGGCGCGGCGCTCGTCAACGCGGCGTCGCTGGTGGACGTGGCTTGGGAGGTGCGCAGCTCGCTGCAGGCGAAGCATGTCACGCAGGAGCAGTTCGCCGCGTTCTTCCGGGTGCTGGAGCAGGCCGAGGAGGCCGTGCACGAGGCGGCCGGGCTCGCTCCCGAAGACCCGACGCCGTGGGTGACCGCGCTCACGATCGCGATGGGGCGGCAGTACGAGAACGACGAGTACCGGAAGGTCTGGGCGGAACTCGTCGCCCGCGACCCGCGGCACCGCGGCGCGCACTCGCGGGCGTTGCAGTACTGGTGCGCGAAGTGGTTCGGCTCGAACGAGCTGATGTGGGAGTTCGCCGAGACCGCGGCCGCGGAGTCGCCGAACCTGGCGCCGCTGCTGCTGGTCGCGGCGCACGAAGCCGAGTTCCAGGACGTTCCCGCTTGGCGTTCGCCGCGGGTGTCCGGCGCGCTCGACGGGATCCTGGCGTTGCTCGACGGCGAAGACTATCCGGAGAAACGGGGAGACCGGGCGTACCTGGCGAAGGCGCTGGTGGAGAACGGGCGCTTCGACGAGGCCGTCGAGCAGTTCCGGCACTTGGGGACGCGGGCGGACGGCGGGGTGTGGTCCTACAGCGGGGATCCTCGGGGCGAGTTCCTCGCTACGCGGTATGCGGCCTGTGCGGGGGCCACGCGCGTTTAGTCCTCTGAATGCTTAGCCCGCGGCGCGCGGAACCCGATCCCGACCGTCCACAAGGGACACAAAGTCGGCTTGGGTGCCCGATTTGGGTGGTTCACCGAGGGGTCGTGAGTGGCAATGGTCGTTCTAACCCTCTTTAACACTCACGACCCCCGCGGGAACCCGTGCATATGGTGATCAATCGGTCATTTCACCACGCGAAGACGGACCGGCGGATGCAAGGAACGGTCCTTTCCTGGCAAATTTCGCAAGGAAAGGACCGTTCATGGCACGGGTCAGGAGTTCGCGGCGACCAGTTCCGCGATCTGCACGGCGTTGAGCGCCGCGCCCTTCCGCAGGTTGTCGTTCGACAGGAACAGCACCAGGCCGCGACCACCGTCGACACCCGGGTCCGTCCGCAGCCGCCCGACGTACGACGGGTCCTGGCCGGCGGCCTGCAGCGGGGTCGGGATGTCCGACAGTTCGACACCGGGGGCGCCGGTCAGCAGCTCGGTCGCGCGGGCGACGGAAAGCGGCTGCGCGAACTCGGCGTTGATCGAGATCGAGTGCCCCGAGAACACCGGCACCCGCACGCAGGTGCAGGAGACCCGCAGCTCCGGGATGCTCAGGATCTTGCGGCTCTCGTTGCGGAACTTCTTCTCTTCGTCCGTCTCGAACTCGCCATCGTCCACAATGGACCCGGCCAGCGGGAGGACGTTGTGCGCGATGGGCCGCGCGTACTTCTTCGGCTCGGGGAAGGTCACCGCCGCGCCGTCGTGGGTCAGGGCGCCCGCGTTCGCCGCGGCCGCGGCGAGCTGGCCTTCCAGCTCCTCGACGCCGGCGAGCCCGCTACCGGAGACCGCCTGGTAGGTGCTGGCGACCAGCCGCACCAGACCCGCTTCGGCGTGCAGCGGCTTGAGCACCGGCATCGCGGCCATGGTGGTGCAGTTGGGGTTCGCGATGATCCCCTTGCGCGCCTCCTTGACCGCTTCCGGGTTGACCTCGCTGACGATCAGCGGGACGTCCGGGTCCATCCGCCACGCCGACGAGTTGTCGATCACCGTGGCGCCGGCGGCGGCGAACCGTTCCGCCTGGGCTTTGGAGGTCGAGCCACCCGCCGAGAACAGCGCGATGTCCAAACCGGACGGATCCGCGGTCGTCGCGTCCTCGATGACGATTTCCCCGTCACCCCAAGGAAGCTTCGAACCGGCGGACCGCGCCGAAGCGAAGTACCGCATTTCGGCGACCGGGAAACCCCGTTCGGCCAGCAGACGGCGCATGACGCCGCCGACCTGACCGGTCGCCCCGACCACGCCTACCCGCAAACCTTCCGGCATCAGCGACCACTCCCCGCGTAGACGACGGCTTCTTCGTCGCCGCCGAGTTCGAACGCCTCGTGGATCGCGCGCACCGCGTCGTCGAGCTGCGCGTCCCGGATGAGCACCGAGATCCGGATCTCCGAGGTGTTGATGATTTCGATGTTGACGCCCGACTGCGCGAGCGCCTCGCAGAACGTCGCCGTGACACCGGGGTGCGAACGCATCCCCGCGCCGACGAGCGACACCTTGCCGACATGGTCGTCGTAGAGGACCGACTCGAAGCCGATCTCGTCCTTGATCTTCTCCAGCGACTGCACGGCCTTGGCGCCGTTGGCCTTCGACAGGGTGAAGGTGATGTCGGTGCGGCCGGACGAGGTGCTGGACACGTTCTGCAGCACCATGTCGATGTCGATCTCGTTGTCGGCGATCACGCGGAAGATCCGGGCCGCGGCACCGGTGGTGTCGGGTACGCCGGTCACCGTGATCTTGGCTTCGGAGCGGTCGTGCGCCACACCGGTGATCAACGCTTGTTCCACGGGGATCTCCTCGATAGAACCGGTCACCGTGGTGCCCGGCTTGTCACTGTAGGAAGAACGGACTCGGATCGGGACGCCGTAGCGGCGCGCGTACTCCACCGAGCGCAGATGCAGGATCTTCGATCCGCTCGCGGCGAGCTCCAGCATCTCCTCGTAGGCGATGGTGTCGAGCTTGCGGGCGTCGGACACGACCCGGGGATCGGCGGTGTACACACCGTCCACATCGGAATAGATCTCGCAGACGTCGGCGTTCAGTGCCGCGGCCAGCGCGACGGCGGTGGTGTCCGAACCGCCGCGGCCGAGGGTGGTGATGTCCTTGGTGTCCTGCGACACGCCCTGGAAACCGGCCACCAGCGCGATGTAGCCCTGGTCGAGGGCCTCCGTCACGCGGCTGGGGCTGACGTCGATGATCCGCGCGTTGCCGTGCACCGACGTCGTCACCACGCCCGCCTGCGAGCCGGTGAACGACCAGGCTTCCGCGCCGTGGGCCGAAATCGCCATCGCCACCAGCGAGTTGGAGATGCGCTCACCCGCGGTGAGCAGCATGTCCATCTCGCGCTCCGGCGGAGCCGGGTTGACCTGCTGAGCCAGGTCGAGCAGCTCGTCGGTGGTGTCGCCCATGGCGGAGCAGACGACGACCACGTCGTTGCCCGCCTTCTTGGTGGCGACGATGCGTTCCGCGACGCGTTTGATCCGGTCGGCACTTTCCAGCGACGAACCGCCGTACTTCTGGACCACGAGGGCCACGCCCGAACCTCCTCGACGGGCCGGGCGTGCTCCTCGTGGGCACCGAGGAGCCCCCGCGTCCCTTATTTGGGCGAAAGCCTACCGGGGTCGCGCACGCCCGCCACCCTCGTAAGTGGTCCTGACCACCACATAGAGGACTTCCCGAAGTAAATCTTCCTTAACACCAACGAAATAGTCGGAGGGCTTTCACTTTAGTGACGGAGAGCACCCCCTTGTTATGGTCCGGCGGTGCACAAACCCGCCGAGACAAGTACCCCGATCGCGTCGATCCTGGCCAACCGCTGGAGCCCGCGCGCCTACGACGAGGCCGCCACGGTGTCCGAAGACCAGCTCCGCGCGCTGCTCGAAGCGGCTCGCTGGGCGCCGTCGTTCGGCAACACCCAGCCCGCCCGCTACCTGGTCGGCCTGCGCGGAACGCCGTCGTTCGACCGCATCCTCTCGACGCTCAACTCGGGCAACCGCGCGTGGGCGCAGCGCGCCGGGCTGCTGCTGATCGGCGTGATGGTGACCACGAACGAGAAGGGCGACGTCCCGTACGCCGAGTACGGGCTGGGCCTGGCGAGCGAAAACCTCGTGCTCCAGGCCGTCGACCTCGGCCTGATCGCGCACCAGATGGCCGGCTTCTCAGCCGAAGCGGCGAAGGACTTCTTCGGCCTCCCCGACGACGTCGTCCCCAAAGTCGCCATCGCGGTCGGCCACCCCGCGGACCCGGCGGTGCTCGAAGCAGACTGGCGGATCGAGCGCGAGAAAGCGCCGCGCGAGCGGATTCCCCTGGCCGAGTTCGCCTACGCCGACGCCTGGGGCACGAGCGCCTTCTCCGGGTGAGGGAGCCATCGCAGAGCGAGAACCCCTAGCCCGGCGTGCAGCAGGCTGAGCACCGCGACGGCGGTGTGCAGGCCGATGACGAAGGCCTCCTTCGCGTCAAGAGCGGCCGAGGGCGCGATTTCGAGGGTTTCCCCGAGGGTGGGCGCGAGATCCGGTCCTGCCAGGCGGAACACCAGCGCGGCGAGCGAGCCCATCAGCGCGATGCCCAGCGCGTTGCCGATCTCGTTGCTGGTCTCGGCGATCGCGCCCGCGGCTCCCGCGCGTTCGGCGGGTACCGCGCCGACGGCCGTGTCGGCCACCACGCTGAACGAGATGCCGTAGCCGATCCCGGCGACCACCGTCGACGCGACGTACCAGCCAGCGCCGCCCGTGACCCCGGTCATGAGCAGCAGCGCGAGCCCGGCGGCGATGGAGAAATGGCAGGCGACCAGCGCGGTTCGCTTGCCGACGCGGTCGACCAGCGCGGGCGTGACGACGCACGTGATCGTGAGGACGGCCGCGCCGGGCAGCGCCAGCAACGCCGCGTGCAGGACGGGCAGGCCGAGCACGGACTGCAGGTGGATCCCCGACAGGTACGCGGCCGCCGACCACGCGGCCAACGGCACCAGCCCGGTGACGATCGCGATGGTGAAAACACGGTCGCGGAACAGCGAGAACTCGATCAGCGGATGTTCCAGACCGCGCTGCCGCCGGACGAACCACGTCAGCAGCACCGCGCCGACGACCGCGGAAGCGACCGAGAAGACGGAGAGGCCGTCGGCGGCCGCGTGCTTGATCCCGTAGATCGCGAGCAGGAGACCGGTGGCGGAGAGCACCACGCTCGGCACGTCGACCCGGCCCGTCCCGGCGGCCCGCACCTCGCGCAACAGCACCGGCGCGAACGCCAGGAACACCGCGATCACCGGCAGGTTGACCAGGAAGACCGAGCCCCACGGGAAGCGTTCCAGCAGCACCCCGCCGACGACCGGGCCGATCGCGAACCCCGCGGCGAACGCGGCCGCGAAGATCCCGATGGCGCGCGCCCGCCGTCGCGGATCGGGGAAGAGTTCGCTGAGCACGGCCAGCGCGGACGGCAGCAGCGTCGCGCCCGCGAGCCCCATCAGCGCGCGGAAGGCGACGAGCGTTTCCGGATTCGGGGCGAAGGCCGCGCCCGCCGAGCCCAGGCCGAACACGGCGGCGCCGATCATCAGCAGTTTCAGCCGTCCGTACCGGTCGCCGATGGCACCGAACGCGATGAGCAGCGAGCCGACCGCGAAACCGTAGACGTCGAGGATCCACAGCGCCTGATCGGCCGTGGGCGTGAGGGCCTGGCTGATCCTGGGCATCGCGAGGAACAGGATCGAGCCGTCCATCGAGACCAGGAACACCGGGCAGAGGATCACCAGCAGGCCGAACCAGGCCCTGGTGTGCTGTCGTGTCATGCCTTCGACGCTGTACCGGCTTCGCGACCGCAGCCATCCCCGTGCCGTGGGTACACCTCGCGGGTACACCCACGCGGCGGGCGGAGTACTTAGGCTCGGAGTCATGGAAAGCCTCGGCGTGTACCTCAAAAGCCGTCGTGACCGGGTGACCCCCGCCGAGATCGGCCTGCGCACCTACGGCACCTCTCGCCGCGTGCCCGGGCTGCGCCGCGAGGAACTCGCCCAGCTCGCCGGGGTGAGCGCCGGGTACTACACGCGGCTGGAACAAGGACTGGCCGAGACCGCTTCACAACAGGTGCTCGACGCGCTCGCCCGCGCGCTGCGGCTCGACGACGTCGAGACCGCGCACCTGCACAACCTCGCGCGGAGGTCCTCGCTCCCGAAGCTGGCCGATCCCGGACCGGAAGAACCGCATCCCCGGGTGCTCGCGCTGCTGGAGAACCTCGGCGAAACCGTGCCCGCGCTCGTCTTCGGCCGTCGCGGCGACGTGCTCGCGTGGAACCACGGCGGGCACGCGCTCATGGCCGAACACGTCGGCTTCGACGCGCCGAAGAATCCGGACCGGCGGCCGTCGCTGCCCCGGATGTTCTTCCTCGACCCGCTCACCCGCGAGCTGCACCGGAACCGGGCCGAGCTCGCCCGCGTCCACGTCGCCTATCTGCGGTTGACCGCCGGTCGCTACCCCACCGACGCCCGGCTGGCGGCGCTCATCGGCGAATTGACCATGCGCAGCGACGAGTTCGCGACGCTCTGGGCGACCGGCGACGTCGCCGACTGCACGGTCGGCGCCATGTGGTTGCGGCATCCGACGGTCGGCGCGCTCGGCGTCGACTATCAGGTGTGGCTGCAGCCCGACAGCCCCGACCACCGGCTGGAGATCTACACCCCGAAGGACCCGGCATCAGCCGACGCGGTGAAGATTTTGACCCGGTTCGATCGCTAACCTGGGGTTATGGGGGCAGTTCGCGCGTTGATCCGCAACGAGTCACGCACGATGGCCGGGCTCTGGCTGTATCTGACCGGTCGGAAGGACGGCATCGACGGGGACGCCGTCGCGGTGCCGTACGGCTCGGGCGGCAAGCCGATCTTCGTCGTCCTGGCCGTGGTGAGCGTCTTCGAAGCCGGTCTCTTCTGGCTGATCGACTTCGGTCTCGTCGTCGACATCCTGCTGCTCGTCCTCGGCGTGTACTCGGCGCTGCTGGTTTTCGGCGTCTACGCCGGCACCGTCGTCCGGCCGCACGTGATCTCGTCGCGCGAGGTGCGAGTGCGCTACAGCTCGTTCTACGACGTGCGGATCCCGAGGGAGAACATCGTCGCCCTGAGGCACGTGAAGGAAAGCCACGATCCCGCCAAGGCGAAGGCATTCCGCGACGAAACCTGGCTCCGTCACGACAACTTCTACGAGACGAACCTGGTCGCCGAATTGCGTGAGCCGATCACCGTGACCCGGCCGCTCGGGGCGACCGAGACCGTCCGCGTCGTGAAATTCCAGGCGGACGACCCGAAAGCCGCCGTCGAGGCGTACGAAAGGCTCGGTGTCAGCTGAGCGTCGACGTCCGGTTCACGATCGTCCTGGCGACTTCGATGACGCTTTCGTCCTGGGCGTAGGCACGCGCGTGAATGAGGGCGACCGCGTCCGATGAGGTGCAGTCGTGGGTGGCCATGACCATCCCCGTGGCCTGATGCACCACGACCTCGAGGTCCAGGTCACCGAACAACGGATGGACGGGGAGCCCGTCTTCCACGTCGAGCCGGGTGGCCGGATGCAATGCGGTCGCGGTGAGCGCGTCGGCCACCAGTTCCGTCGAACGGGCGATTTCGGCGTCCGGTTCGGGCTCGGACCGATACGCGGTGAGGGTGCCCAGCGGCGCTTCGCGCAACCCCAGCCGGGCCGACACCACCGCCCGGACCCCGAGTTCCCTCGCGGCGGGCCCGAACCGGGGCCACCGGCTCGACAGTTCCCACTCCGCGCACACGCCGGGCATTTCCCGGGAGGGCCCTTCGCCGAAGACGCACTCAAGGTCGTTCGCCCTGGCGGCGACGGGATCGGACACGACGACCGCCGCGGTCCCGGGGCTGCTGAACAAGGTCACCGCGAGGCTCTGGACGCCGGCGTTCTCGGCGACCGCGGCCAGGAACGCCGGCGGGACGCCCGCCCGCCCGGCGGCCCAGTCCCTCACCGCGGCGACATAACCCGCGTGGAGATCGGCCGCCGCCCGGTGCCTGCCCTCGGTGGCGCGATGGAGTTCCGCCATCCTCCGGTGGAACGGCCGCATGGTTGCGACGGCCGTTTCCATGAGGATTTCGTGCCGTGAGGCCACCCCCGCGGCGCGATCCGCACGCCCTCGTTCGGCCTCGACCAGTTCCCGCAGGGCCGACTGGTCGTACCGGCCACCGGTGCCGTCCCACATGAGGCGAGAGTACGCCCGCGACCGCCCCGCGGATGTGACCCGGATGGCTGAGTGAGGCGACTTCCGTGACCGCATCAAGAGGACTAGCGTTGGCTGCCCCCAAGGAAGGCCGATTTTTGATGCGGAATCGCGAAAAATGGGTCGCCGACACGTTGGTGGAGCTGGCGGACACTCTCGTCCCCGCGTTGGATCCGGCGAATTACTGGCTCTGCGTGGCGGATCGGTACACCCAGCTGATCGCTTCGTCGTCGGTGCACCTGACCGCCTCCGGCGACCGCCACGTCGTGGTGGACACCGACGAAAGACTCGAGGCGCCACCGCTCGGCGAACTGTTCGCCGAAGAAGGTCCGGGCGTCGAGAGCGAGGAGAGCGGGACGCCGGTCGTCAACGTGCTCCTCGACGAAGCGACGTCACGCTGGAGCAGATTCGCTCCCGCCGCGCTTTCCCTCGGCTACCGGTCGGTGCACGCGTTCCCGTTCAGCCGCCGCGAAGACGCGCTCGGCGCGGTGACGATCCTGACCACGGAGACGGCGCCGTTGCCACGGACCGAGCTGAGCATCGCGAACGCGCTCGCCGACGTCGCGACGATCGCCATGCTCAACCACCGGACGATCGACGGGCTGACCACGACCTCACGGCAACTGCAGGGCGCGCTGTCGAGCCGGGTGATCATCGAACAGGCCAAGGGGTTGCTGTCCGCCCGGCTGGAAGTCAGCCCGGACGGCGCTTTCCGCGTGCTGCGGCGGTACGCCCGCAGTCACAACATGCGGATCGGCGACCTCTCCGAACGGCTGATGAGCCGCCGTCTGACGGTCGCCGACCTGATCCCCCACGGCGACGACCTCACTTCCGCCGCTTCTCCATCAGCAGCACGACGCCACTTCCCGGCCCGCCCAGCGGCGAACAACTGACGGAGGCGGCGAACGGCCTGCCCTTCCGGTCGACCGCGTCGGTCTCGACCGGGAGCGCGCGGTGTCCGGTCTCGTTGCAGATCTCGACCATGTCGCGGAGCCCGTCCGTCGGCAGGCCGAAGTCGAGCGTGAAGAAATCCGTGCGGTAGACCTCGTCGGCGCGCATCCCCCACAGGTCCTCGGCGCCGCGATTCCAGCTGCGCACCAGGAGATCGCTGTCGAGCACGACCACTCCGGCGGCGACGCTCGACAGCACGCCTTCGAGGAAGGTGCGCGCCTCGTCCAGCTCGGCGGTGCGGATCCGCAGTTCCTCGTTCATCGTTTCGAGTTCTTCGTTGCCCGACTGGAGTTCCTCGTTGGTGGTCTCGAGTTCCTCGTTCGTGGACTGGAGTTCTTCGTTCGTCGTCTCGAGTTCCTCGATGCTCGACTGGAGTTCCTCGTTGACGGTCTCCAGTTCCGCGTTGGTCGACTGGAGTTCCGCGTAGGCGGTGGCGAGGTCCTCCTGCACCCGTTTGACCTCCTGCTGGAGCCGGGTGGCCTCGGTGGTGTCGATGAGGGTGATCGCGACACCGAGATCCTCGCCGTCGGTGGTGAGCAGCGGCTTGACGATGACGTCGAAGTACCGTGTCTCGCCGTCGCTCTTGTCCCATCGCACGGCGTTGACCCGGATGCTCCGGCGCTCACTGTGGGCTCTGTCGACCAAGGCGCCGAGTTCGAGCGGCCGGGAGGAGATCTCCAGCTCACCGAACGGTGTGCCGACCTTGTCCGGGGAAAGCCCGAACTGCAGCCGCGTCGCGCCGTTGATCAACGCGACCATGCCGTCACGGTCGATGACCAGCACCGAATCGGGCGAGGACGCCAAGGCCAGTTCGACCACCTGCCGCCGATTGATCCTTCCCACCTCGGAGGCGGACAGGAAGTCGAGCCGTCCGGGCTTCGCCGTCCCCGCCCCGCCTTGGATCCGGAACACCCGGTTGCGCATGTCGGTGACCTCGAACCGGGATCCGTCGGCGAGCAGCATCTCGGCCTTGCCGAGGAAAAGGTGGCCGCCTTCGTTGAGCGCGAAATGGAACCGTTCGATGATCTTCGTCTGCGCTTCGACGTTGAAATACATCAGGGTGTTGCGGCAGACGAGCAGATCGACCCGTGAGATCGGGGCGTCGCGGGTGATGTCGTGCCTGCCGAAGATCACGCGGCGGCGGAGATCCCGGCGGAAGGCGAACAGGGCGCCGTTCGGTTCGAAGTACTTCGCCTTCACGTCGTCGGGGAGTTTCTCCAGCGCCTTGAGGGAGTACACCCCGGCCCTCGCCTCGCGCAGGGCTTCCTCGTCGACGTCGGTGCCGTAGATCTTGACCCGTTTCGTGCAGGCTTCGATCCCGAGGTGTTCGGCGAAGATGATCGCGAGCGTGTAGGCCTCCTCCCCACTCGAACAGCCGGCGCTCCAGATCCGGATGTCCTGGTCCGGGTCGGCCTTGGCGATCAAGCCGGGGACGACGGCCGTCCGCAGGTAGTCCCACGCCGCCGGGTCGCGGAAGAAGCCGGTGACGTTGATCAGAATGGTGTTGAAGAGTTCCTGGAACTCGTCGGCGTTGCTTTCCAGGAAATCCCGGTAATCCGCGTACCTCTCGAAGTTCACCGTCTGCATCCGCTTACGGATCCGGCGGCCGAGCGACGTCCGCTTGTACCCGGTGAAATCGAAGCCGCGGGAATCGTTGATGAACGTCAGCAGGGATTCGAGCTCTTGCTCGTCTTCGGCCCCGCCGTCATACGCGGTCACAGCGATCTCGTTCCTTCGATCAGGGCCACCAGCGCGGCCGCGATCCCCTCCAGCGGCAGCGTCAGATCGACCGCCACGGCGTTCACCACGGCCTGTGGCATGCCTTTGAATTCCGCGGTACTCGGATCTTCGGCGACCACGGTACCGCCACGCGACGAGACCGCCCTCGCGCCCGCCGAGCCGTCGAAACCGGTCCCGGTCAGCACGCAGACCAGCGCCGCGGCACCGCAGGCCACCGCGACGGATTCGAAGAGCAGATCGGCCGACGGCCGGACGAATCTCACCTTGTCCCGCTCCGACAGCCGGAGTTTTCCGCCGGGCCCGACCAGGAGGTGACGGTCCGGCGGGGCGACATACGCGGCACCGGGCTCGGCCACTTCGCCGTCCTCGGCCAGCTTGACCCGCAGGCGCGACCGCCGGTCCAGAAGCTCGGCGAGCACCGTGTCGTGGTGGGGATCGAGGTGCTGGACGATGACCACGGGCACCGGGAAGTCGCCGGGCAAGGCCTTGAGCACCGTGAGCAGTGCCTTGACTCCGCCCGCCGAGGCCCCGATCGCGACGATCTCGTAGGGCACCGCCCGCGCGAACATCTTCCGAGCGTAGTGCTCCGAGGCTAAGCGGAACCGCCCACGCGCCGGATGATCTTCGCGAGGATCCCGGTGACGACCATCCAGAAGATCGCGGCGATGCCGTAGTTGATCAGCACGCGCAGCTTGGCGTCTTCGGGCATGAAGAGATCCTTGAAGCCCAGCAGCAGCCCGTCGGCCCAGCCGCGGACGAAGGACACGATGCCGTTGTCCGGGTTCGCCTCGCCGATCACGAAGACGACGTGCAGCACGAGGATGGCCGCGAAGATCAGGCCGACCCAGCGGACGACGCTCGCCAGGATCCCGGCCGCGCGGCTGCCGCCCGCTCGCCAGTCGACCTTGCGCCTGGTCGCCTGATCAGCGGTTTCCTTCTCTTCTGCGTGCTCGCCCATGCCGGGCAGTGTGGCACGTCGCCTGGTCCGATTGCTACCCGCGAGTAACCCGAATGGGCGCCACTGTGGTCACGGTTCGATCGCGGCCCGGGTTTCCCTTCGGGAGATCGCGCGGTTAAGGTGGCGTCGTGGCTCGAGCTCTCCTGCTTCGCTGCCGCGACGGGGCCTGATCGGACCGGCTCCCCGTCGCGGGGCTTCGTGGTGCCGGTCGTCGCACCCGATTCTTCAGGAGAACCGTCCCCTCATGAGCATTCGCAAGCCCACCCGTCCTGCGCCTTCCGAGCAGGCTTCGTGGAACACCCAGCGCGGCACTTCGATGCCCGTACACCGCTATCGCCCCTGGTACGACTTGGTCGAGGACATCTCGCTGCCCGACCGCACCTGGCCGGACAAGCGGATCGAGCGCGCGCCGCTGTGGTGCGCCGTCGACCTGCGTGACGGCAACCAGGCCCTGATCGACCCGATGTCGCCCGCGCGGAAGCGCAAGTTCTTCGACCTGCTGGTCCGCATGGGCTACAAGGAGATCGAGGTCGGTTTCCCGGCGGCGTCGCAGACGGACTTCGACTTCGTCCGCGAGATCATCGACGAGGGCGCCATCCCGGACGACGTCAGCATCCAGGTGCTGACCCAGTGCCGCCCGGAGCTGATCGAGCGCACCTTCAAGGCGCTCGAAGGCGCGCCGCGCGCGATCGTCCACATCTACAACTCGACCTCGATCCTGCAGCGTCGTGTCGTGTTCCGCGAAGAGCGCATCGGCATCACGAAGATCGCTTCGCAGGCCGCCGAGCTGGTCGTCGACTACGCGGCGAAGCAGCCGGACACCGACTTCCGCTTCCAGTACTCGCCGGAGTCCTACACCGGCACCGAGCTGTCGTACGCGCTCGAGGTCTGCAACACCATCACGGAGATCTGGCAGCCGACGCCGGAGAAACCGGTGATCCTGAACCTGCCCGCGACCGTCGAGATGGCGTCGCCGAACGTCTACGCCGACTCGATCGAGTGGATGCACCGCAACCTGGACCGCCGCGACTCGGTGATCCTGTCGCTGCACCCGCACAACGACCGCGGCACCGGTATCGCCGCCGCCGAACTGGGCTTCCAGGCCGGCGCGGACCGGATCGAAGGCTGCCTGTTCGGCAACGGCGAGCGCACCGGCAACGTCGACCTCGTCGCGCTGGGCATGAACCTGTACAGCCAGGGCGTCGACCCGCAGATCGACTTCTCCGACATGGACGAGATCAAGCGGACCGTCGAATACTGCAACCAGCTGCCGGTGCACGAACGCAGCCCGTGGGCGGGCGACCTGGTGTTCACCGCCTTCTCCGGCAGCCACCAGGACGCGATCAACAAGGGCCTCGACGCGCTGAAGGCCGCCGCCGACAAGGTCGGGACGCCGGTCGACGAGCACCCGTGGGAGGTCCCGTACCTGCCGATCGACCCGAAGGACATCGGCCGCAACTACGAGGCCGTGATCCGGGTGAACTCGCAGTCCGGCAAGGGCGGCGTCGCCTACATCATGAAGGCCGAGCACCAGCTCGACCTGCCGCGGCGCCTGCAGATCGAGTTCTCGAAGGTCGTCCAGCGCCACACCGACACCGAGGGCGGCGAGGTCGACCCGGCCACGATGTGGAACGCGTTCTCGGCCGAGTACCTGGAGCTGAAGACGCCGCTGGAGCTGGTGCGCCAGCACGTCCGGGACAACGGCGACGGTGAGTACGACATCACCGCGACCGTGCGGGTCGAAGGCGACGAGCACGAGGTCACCGGGCGCGGGAACGGCCCGATCGCGGCGTTCTTCGACGCGCTGTCGACCGTCGGGTTCGACCTGCGGCTGCTGGACTACAGCGAGCACACGCTCTCGCCGGGCGACGACGCGCGGGCGGCGTCGTACATCGAGTGCGCGATCTCCGACCGGGTGTACTGGGGCATCGGGATCGACCCGTCGATCGTGACCGCTTCGCTGCGGGCCGTCGTGTCGGCCGTGAACCGCGCTAACCGGTAAAACCGCTTTGCGCGTGAAGGCCTCCTTCCCTCGGCTGAGCCGAGGGAAGGAGGCCTTCACGCGCTTCTACAGGGCTTTCACCGCGGCCAGGACGTCGGCCGGGTCGGTGCGCGTGGTGTAGTCCGGGTGCACGTCGATGTACCGGATGACGCCTTCGCCGTCCACGACCAGGACGGTCGGATACGGCAGCTCCCATTCCGCCGCCCCGTTGATCTTCTCGACGTCACCGATGAGCGTGTCGAACGCCGGTTTCGTCTCCGGGGCCAGCCGGAACGTGATGCCGAGCGCACGCCCGAGCTCGTTGTCCACATCGGACAGGACGGCGAACTCCAGATCCTTTGTGGACAGTGAGCCGTCCGGCAGCTGTGGGCTGACCGCGACCAGCTTCACGCCCAGCTTCTCCAGCTCCGGCACCAGCTCCTGCTGATACGTGCGCAGCGCCAGGTTGCAGTACGGACACCACGCGCCGCGATAGAACACCACGACCGCGGGCCCGTCCGCGACCCGCACCCGATCGCCACCGGCGTCCGGCAGCGCGAGATCCGGCATCGGCGTCCCCGGTTTCGCGGCCGCCTCGGCGACCACCCCGACGAACGTCGCGCGGTCGGCCTTGAGCACCTCGGCGACCTCCGCCGGAACATGGCTCGCGACGGATTCCCGCAGCTCGGCGAGTTCGGTGTTGAGATCCCCCATGGTCGGCTCCTTCGGTTGTACTGATCGGTACAGTGGCGCCGACTGTACTATTCGGTACATGAGCGGTCAACCGGCGAAGACCCCGCAGGGGCGGATGACGAGGGACGCCATCGTCGACGCGGCGGCGGAGCTGATGTACGTCCACGGCGTCGCCGGGACGAGCGTCGACAAGGTCCTCGCGGCCAGCGGGGCCGGGAAATCGCAGATGTACCACTACTTCAAGAACAAGGATCAGCTCGTCGAAGCGGTCATCGCCCGCTTCCTCGAAAACATCCTCGGCAACCAGCCGACCATCTTCGAGCTGCACGACTGGGCCGATTTCGACCAGTGGGCCAGGGAGATCCTGGCCATCCAGACCACGCCCAAAGGGCCGATCGCCTGCCCGCTGGGCAATCTCACCGGCGAACTCGGGGACGACCCCAAAATGGCGCCGCTGCTGGACAAGGCTTACCGCGAATGGGAATCACATCTCCAGCGCGGCCTGGAATCGTTGCGGGAACAGGGAAAACTGGTCGAAGGCGCAGACCCGGCGAGGCTCGCGCAGGCCGCGCTGACCTGTGTGCAGGGCGGCCTGCTGATGGCCCACCTGCGCCACGACGTCACGCCGATCGCCGACGCGCTCAAGATCGCCTTGGACCACCTGAAGAGTCACGCTCGCCCGTGAGCGCGCCGACCTCGTCGGCGAGCGCGTCGAGCACCTTCGCCACCGCGGGCCGCGAGGACGCACCGAGCCGGTAGACCGCCTCCACGTGCCGGGCCGCCTTGATCCCGGCGAGCGGACGGCAGACCAGACCGCTGCCGCGCCGGGTGTCCATGGTGTACCGGGGAAGGAGCGCGATCCCGTGCCCGGCGGCGACGAGCCGTTCGGTGATGCGGAAGTCGTTGATGCGCTGGACCACCTGCGGCCGCACCCCGGTGCGGATGATCAGCGACTGGAGGATGTCGTCCACCGGGAAGCCGGCGTTGACGCTGATCCAGCGTTCGTCGGCCAGTTCGGCGAGTTCGATGCGGCGGCGCTTCGCGAGCCGGTGCCCGGCGGGGAGCGCGACATCGAGCGGTTCCCGCAGCAGATGCCGGGTCTCCAGCCGGTCCGAGCCGAGCGACGGCGCGTGCTCGTCCCGGTGCGCCACCACGATGTCGTAATCCGCGACGAGCCCGGGGACCTCCGGCGGGGTCATGTCGACGTCACGCACGATGACGTCCAGCCCGTCGAACTCCGCCGTCCGGTGCAGCAGCCCGGGCAACAGCATCAGCCCGGCGGACTGGAAGATCGCCACCCGGACCCGGCCGCGCGGGGCGCTGCGGTAAGTGTCCAATTCGGACTCCGCCCGCTCCAGCGCGGCGAGTACGTCGTCCGCGCGGGCGACCAGCGCGCGGCCCGCGTCGGTCAGCCGCAGGCCGCGTCCGGCCGGTTCCGTCAGCGCGAGACCGACGTCACTCTGCAAGGCGCGCAGCTGCTGGGAGACCGCGGACGGCGTGCAGTGCAACGCTTTCGCGGCCGCCGTCACGCTGCCGCGATCGGCGAACTCCCGCAGGGTGCGCAACCGGCCGATGTCCATACCGCCAGCATATGTGAAGCCGAACTGAACGATCGCTGCAAATATTCTCGCTGGTCCTAAATGGTCGTTCCACGTAAGAGTGAAGACATGCCCGCCCGCGATCGTCTGCTCGCCCTGTTCGTCGCCGTCCTCTGGGGCTGCAACTTCCTCGCCATCCACGCCACCCTCGGCCAGTTCCCGCCCGTCTTCGCCGGCGGGCTGCGCTTCGCGGTCATCGCGATCCCGACGATCCTGTTCGTCCCGTGGCCGAAGGTGAAGATCCGCCACCTGCTCGGCTACGGGCTGGGCTTCGGCACCGGGCAGTTCGTGTTCCTCTTCATCGCGATGGACACCGGTATGCCGACCGGTCTCGCGTCGCTCGTGCTGCAGGCGTCGGCCCCGTTCACCGTGCTGCTCGGCGCCGTCTTCCTGCGCGAACGCGTGTCCGGACGGCAGCTCGCCGGGATCCTGCTCGCCGTCGCCGGGATGGCGACGATCGCCTGGCAGCAGGCCGGGAACGCCGCCCTGCTGCCGGTGATCCTGACCCTGCTCGGCGCGCTGAGCTGGGCGTTCGGCAACCTCAGCACCCGGCAGGCGGCACCGGACAACCCGCTGAATTTCGTCCTCTGGATGTCCGTGGTGCCGCCGCTGCCGATGTTCGCGCTGTCGCTGGTCATGGAGGGCCCCGCCGAGATCGGGCACTCGCTGAGCACGCTCGGCACCACGACCGGGCTGATCGGACTCGGCGGCCTCGCCTACGTCGTGCTGTTCGGCACGATCGTCGGCTCCGGGATCTGGACGTCGCTCATGCGCCGCAACCCGGCGGGTGTGGTCGCGCCGTTCTCCCTGCTGGTGCCGGTGGTCGGGCTGTCGATGGCGTTCCTGGTCCTCGACGAGCGGCCTTCGCCGGTGGAGATCGTCGCGGCGGCCGTCGTCATCGGCGGCGTCCTGTTCGGCTCGACGAAACGCCGCGTGCGCGAGCCGGATTTCCTCGCCGAAGCCGAAACGCCTCAGCCCACTGGCGTGCGGTGAGCCGTTTGGGCACGACGTCCTGGCCGGGCCTGGTGAACACCTGCCGCACGAAGTCCTGGTAGCGCGCACGATCCGCGTCGTCGACGAGCGGCCGTTCACGCCGGGTCATGGTGAGCAGACCGCCGTCGACGCCGGGCCTGGGGCGGAACGCCGCCGCGGGCACCCGGCCCGCCAGCCGGAAGTCGAACCACGGCCACCACTGCGCGGTCATCATGGTCGCGCCACCGACCCCGGCCCGGCGGCGCGCAACCTCCCACTGCATGAGCAGGACGGCGTCCGTCCAGCCGGGAGCGGCGAGGACGTGGCGCAGGGTCGCGGTGGTCAGGTGGAACGGCAGGTTCCCGACCAGCACATGGGGTGTCTTCGGCAACGGGAACCGCAGGAAGTCCGCGGTGACGATCTTCGTCGGCGGCTGGACGCGGCCCGCCAGCCGGGCGGTGCGGCGGTCGTCGATCTCGACGCCGGTCAGTGGCCTGCCGAGCCGTTCCAGCGGCAGGGTCAGGGCGCCGTCGCCCGTGCCGAACTCGATGATCGGCCCGGTCGTGCCGTCGACGAGCTTCACGACGGTTTCGATGATGTTCCGGTCGATGAGGAAGTTCTGGCCGAGTTCATGACGGCCAGGACGCTGTGTGCGCAAGGGATCTCCGCGGCTTCGAGGTGAGCCGGGCAGCACGAGGCCCGCCCGGCGATGACTCGCTCGGGCGGCGGTTCCTTGCCGAAAGCCGGGAATCCGCCGCTAGGCGCGGCGGATCCGGGTGAACGCGGGGGCACACATGGCGGCGAAGCTACCTCGGAGCGGCAGCCTCCCGCCAACGGTTTTCTACGCGCCGATCCGGCTGGTGCCGAGATGCTCGACCGGACCGGACAGCGCGGCCTTGACCCGGCGGGTGAGGTCGTCGGTGAGCACCTCGGTCTCGCCCTTTTCGAGACCGTCGACGACCTGGCGGGCGACGTCGCGCGGGTCGTTCTTGGGGATGTCGAGGCCCTGGGTCATGTCGGTTTCGGTGTAGCCGAGGTGCACGCCGACCACCTGGGTGCCCTGCTCGGCGAACTCGATGCGGAGCGAATTGGTGAGCGACCAGAACGCCGCCTTCGAGGCGCCGTAGGACCCCGAGCCCGCCGCCCACGACAGGACCGAGTGCACGTTGACCAGCGCACCACCGTCCTTGAGCTGCGGCGCAAACGCTTGCGCGACGCGCAGCGCACCGAAGACGTTCGTCTCGAAGACCGGACGGTGCGCGTCGACGCCGTCGCCCAACAGCGAGCCGAGCCCGAGGACGCCGGCGTTGTTGAAGACGATCGTCACGTCTCCCGCCTTCTCGGCCAGCGCGCGGACGGATTCCGGGTCGGTGACGTCGAGCGGAAGCGGGACGATCCGCGGATCGGTCTCCTCGCGCGGCGACCTGGCGGTCGCGTAGACCTTGGCGGCGCCGCGGTCGAGCAGTTCGGCGACGAACGCCTTGCCGAGCCCGCGCTGCCCGCCGGTGACCAGGACGACGGCGCCTTCGATGGAGGTCATGACTTGCTCCCTTGACAGAAGTGTTCGGCTTTTACCTCTGTCGTCAGGATGGCGACACGACTCGACAGAGTCAAGTACGCTTGACCTATGTCATGGACCGCGACGGACCGGTACCGGTTACGCACCGCCCCCTCGGGGCTGGCGCTCGTTCAGGACTTCCTCAACACCAAGGCGATCAAGACCTACGGCCTCGACCTGCTGAGCGACGCCGATCTGGCACGGCCTTGGGCCGCCGAGGCGCTGGCGGAATGGTCGCGAGCCCGGGACTCCGAGGCACCCGACATCTCGCTGGGTCCGGGTGACCTTCGCGCTCTTCGCGAACTTCGCGCGTCGTTCGTTTCACTCGTGGACGGCGGCGAAACGGACCTCGGCAAGCCGATCAAGGCGGACCTCGACCTGCGCGACGGCGTCGTCCGGCTGTTTCCCTCCGGCACCGGGCGGCAGTGGCTCGCTTCGGCGCTGTGGACGGAGACGCTGCTCGCGCAGCAGGCCGGGATCTGGTCGCGGCTGAAACTGTGCCGGCTCGACGGCTGCCGTTCGGCCTTCTACGACGTCTCGCGCAACAACAGCGGCGTCTGGCACGACGTGCGCACCTGCGGGAACGTCGCGAACCTGCGGGCCGCGCGGGAGCGGAAGAAGGCGCTCAGCCCAACGACGCCAGCGCCGACGGAATAGGGATCTCCCCGCCGATGACGTCGAAACCCTGATTCTCGGCGAGCGGCTCTTCCAGCGTGGCGACCAGAACGGCGGCGACGTCCGCGCGGGAGACGCGGCCCGGTTCGAGGTGACCGGCGATCTTGACGTGGCCGGTGGGCTGGTCGTCGGTGAGCGTGCCGGGCCGGACGATCGTCCAGTTCAGGCTGGAACGGCGCAGGACGCTGTCGGAGATCTGCTTCGCCATCAGGATCGACCGCACCAGGCGATCACCCTGATCCGGCGAATCCGCGAACTGCGCGGAAAGCTGCACGAACCGCGCGACGCCCGCCTTCTCCGCCGCGCGGATCGCGGTGATCACGCCGTCGCGGTCGACGAGGTCGACCGAGGCCTGATCCGGATCGGGCGCGCCGATCGCGCTGATCACCACTTCGGATCCGGCGAGCGCCTCGACGAGGTCGTCCGCGTCGGCGGTGACGTCCGCGACCACGGTCTCGGCGCCGAGCCCGGCGACCTGCTCGGCGCGGCGGCGGCTGCGCAGGCCCGCCCGCACCTGATGACCCCGCCCCCGCAGGAGCCGGACCACGTGGATCCCCGTCCGCCCCGACGCTCCCAGCACTGTGACCCGCATGACACCGAGTCTGCCTGATGGCCGTACTCCCCGCATTTAGTCCTCTGAATGCGGACGGCTTCGCGCCCTCGCCGACTGCACGCATTCAGAGGACTAAATGCGGGGAGCGCGTGAAGGCCCCCTTCCCACGGCTGAGCCGAGGGAAGGGGGCCTTCACGCGCGTTTCGGGACTAGAGGATCTCCGCCGCCGAGCCGACGTCCGGCAGTCCGCCGACGTCCGGGTTCAGCTCCCCGGCCTCGACGAGTTCCGCCTTGACCTCGTGCGGTTTGATCCGCCCGTCGCGGATGTCCTCCGCGTAGTGGCACGCGACCCGGTGCCCGGTGCCGATCTCCCGCAGCTGCGGGCGGTCGGTGTCGCACAGGCTCTGCTGCTTCCACGGGCACCGCGTGTGGAACCGGCAGCCGGACGGCGGCCGCGCCGGCGAGGGCAGGTCACCGGCGAGCAGGATCTGCTCACGGGTGTCCTCCACCGTCGGGTCCGGCACGGGGATCGCCGACAGCAGCGCCCGCGTGTACGGGTGCAGCGGGTTCTCGTACAGCGTGTCCGCGTCGGCCTCTTCGACCAGCGAGCCGAGGTACATCACGCCGATGCGGTCGGAGATGTGGCGCACCACCGCGAGGTCGTGCGCGATCACCAGGTACGTCAGCCCGAGCTTCTCCTGCAGATCCTCCAGGAGGTTGACCACCTGCGCCTGCACCGAGACGTCCAGCGCGGACACCGGTTCGTCGGCGACGATCAGGTCCGGCTCGACCGCCAGAGCCCGCGCGATGCCGATGCGCTGACGCTGACCGCCCGAGAACTCGTGCGGGTACTTCCGCAGCGCGGACTCGGGAAGTCCCACGGCGGCAAGGAGTTCGCGCAGCCGCTTGGCCGTCGCCTCCTTGTCCTTGTCGAGGCCGTGCGCCTTCATCCCTTCGGTCAGGATGGATTCCACCGACTGCCGAGGGTCCAAAGAGGACATCGGGTCCTGGAACACCATCTGCATCCGGCGGCGGGCCTTGCGCAGTTCCTCGCCCTTGAGCCCGGCCACGTCGGTGCCGTCGAAGACGACCTTGCCGTCGGTCAGCTCGGTCAGCCGGAGGATCGCCCTGCCCAAAGTGGACTTCCCGCAGCCGGATTCCCCGACCAGGCCGTAGGTCTCACCCCGGCGGATGGCCAGATCGACGCCGTCGACGGCGAACACGTGCCCGACCGTGCGGTCGACCACGATGCCGCGTTTGATCGGGAAGTGCACCTTGAGATCGTCGACCTCCAGGAGCACGTCCTGCGGCGGTACCGTGTGGGTCATCGGGCCCCTCCTCGTGCGGCCACGGCCGGGATCACCGGGTTGTGGCAGCGCAGCAGCCCGTTGCGATCCGGGGTCAGCTGCGGTGAAACCTCCCGGCACACGCCGAGAGCGTTCGGGCAGCGGGGCGCGAACGCGCAGCCGCCGTCCCACGGGATGTTGTCGGCGACGGATCCCTTGATGGGGATCAGTTTCTCGCCACGGCCCGCGTCGAGACGCGGGATCGAGGCGAGCAGGCCGTGCGTGTAGGGATGCCGCGGCTCGGCGAACAACGCGTGCCGCTCCGCCCGCTCGACGATCTTGCCGCCGTAGAGCACGTTGACCTGGTCGCAGAGACCGGCGACCACACCGAGGTCGTGCGTGATCATGATCAGCGCGGTCCCGGTGTCCTGCACCAGTTCCCGCAGCAGCGCGAGGATCTGCGCCTGGATCGTCACGTCGAGCGCGGTGGTCGGCTCGTCGGCGATGAGCAGCCGCGGACGGCACGCCAGCGCGATCGCGATCAGCGCGCGCTGCCGCATCCCGCCGGAAAGCTGGTGCGGGTACTCGGAAAGCCGCCGTGTCGGGTCGGGGATGCCGACCTTGTCCAGCAGTTCCGCCGCCTCCACCGACGCCGCCTTGCGCGCCATCCCGCGGTGCCGCTCCAGCACCTCGGTGATCTGCAGCCCGATCGGGATGACCGGGTTCAGCGAGGACAGCGGGTCCTGGAACACCATGCCGAGGTCGCGCCCCCGGCGGTCCCGCATTTCCTTGTCCGACAGGCGAAGCAGATCCGTGCCTTCGAACGACACGGAACCGCTGACCTGGTTGCCGCGCTTCGCGAGCAGCCGCATGATCGCCAGCGAGGTCACGGACTTGCCGCAACCGGACTCACCGACGAGACCGACCGTCTGGCCGGGTTCGACATCGAAACTGACCTCGTCCACCGCGGTGAACGGCTTCTCGCCGCGTCGGGAGAAAACGACCTTGAGGTCACGTACTTCAAGGAGAGCCATGAAAGATCACCGCCTGTTCTTCGGATCGAGGGCTTCCCGCAAGGACTCGCCGAGCAGGGTGAACCCGAGCGCGACGATGATGATCGCGATGGCCGGGTAGTACGCCAGCTCGGGACGGATGTCGAGGAACTGCCGAGCGCTGCGGCTCAGCATGATGCCCCATTCCGCCCGGTTCGGGTCCGGGTCGCCGAGACCGAGGAACGACAGCGCCGCCGCCTCGAGGATCGCGGTGGCCAGGGTCAGCGTGGCCTGCACGATGACCGGGCCGAGCGAGTTGGGCAGCATGTGCCGCAACACGATCGCCCCGCGTTTGACGCCGAGCGACGTCGCCGCGAGCACATGGTCGCTGTTTCTCTGCGCGAGCATCGAACCGCGCAGCAACCGCGCGAAGATCGGCACGCCGACCATCGACACGGCCACGATCACGGTCCACTGGCTCGGCTTCTGGAACAGCGCGGCGACCGAGATCGCCAGCAGCAGCGACGGCACGGACAGCATGACGTCGACGAGGCGCATCAGCACCGTGTCGACCCAGCCGCCGAAGGCACCGGCGAGACCGCCGATGATCATGCCGACCACGACGCCGATGACCGTCGCGAGCACACCGACCAGCAGCGTGTTCTGCGCGCCGACCAGCAGCCGCGAAAGGTAGTCGCGACCGAAGTCGTCGACACCCAGCGGGAAACCGGCCTGTGCGCCGGGGATGATGCCCTGGCCGAGGATGACCTCGCTCTGCAGGTATCGCTCGTACGGGTCCTTCGGCGCGATGAACGGCGCCAGGATCGCCAGCAGCAGGAACAGCAGGGTGATCACGCCACCGGTGATCGCGACCGGGCTCCGCAGCATGCGGCGGACCGCCTCGCCACCGAGGCTGTGCCCCTTCGCCGACGTCGCGGCGAGCTTGTCGATCGGTTCCTTCTTCTTGTTCAGCAATGTGTTCATCGGACACGCACCCTCGGGTCGATGAGCCCGTACGAGATGTCGACCAGCGTGTTCACTAGCACGTAGACCAGCGCGCCGAACAGCAGCAGCGCCTGCAGACGCGGGTAGTCACGTCGTTCGATGCCCTCGGCGAGCAGGAAGCCCAGGCCGCGGAAGTTGAACACGCGCTCGGTCAGCACGGCGCCACCGAGCAGCGCGCCGGTCTGCAGGCCGATGACGGTGACCACCGGCAGGAGCCCGTTGCGGAGCACGTGACGACGCCGGACGATCGGCTGGGTCAGGCCCTTCGAGTTGGCCGTGCGGATGAAGTCCTCGTTCAGCACGTCCAGCACCGACGCACGGGTGATCCGGACGATCACCGCGAGCGGGATGGTGGCGAGCGCGAACGCGGGAAGGATCAGGTGGGTGATCGCGTCCCAGGCGGCGTCCCATTCCTGGGTGATGATGCCGTCGAAGACCGCGAAGCCGGTGACGGTGGTGGCGTCGAGCCCCGCCATCTGACGGCCCTGCGACGGAAGTCCGAGCGGAGCGGCCAGCGCGTCCTGCATCATGTAGCCGAGGAAGAACACCGGCACCGCGACCCCGACCAGCGAGAGCACGATGATGATGTTGTCGACGGCACCGCCGCGGAAACGGGCGGACAGGTAGCCGAACGGGATGCCGAGCCCCACCGCGATGAGCATCGCGCAGAAGCCGAGCTCGAGGGTGGCGGGGAGGAAGTTCCCGATCTCCGACATGACCGGCTGGGCGGAGACCAGCGAGTTGCCGAAATCGCCGGTGATCGCCCGGCCGAGGAACTTGAAGTACTGGACGAAGATCGGATCGTCGAGGCCGAGAAGCTTGTTCAGATCGGCGATCTTCTCCGGGGTCGCCTTGTCACCCAGGAGGGCGCCGGCGGGGCCACCGGGCAAGGACCGGAGCCAGGCGAAGATCAAAATGGACAGGATCAAGAGCGTCGGTATCGCTTGTAGCAGCCGACGCACGAGAAAACGGAGCACGTGCGTTCCTTTGTTGCCAGCCCGGGATGGACTTCAGGGGGTGGGCGCGGTAGCACCCACCCCCTGAGCCACTAGTGGTGGAGGATCAGTTGACCGTGACGGTGTAGAAGCGCTCGTCGGTCAGCGGGCTGGCCACCAGACCCTTCACCTTCGGGCCGACGACGATCGCCGGGGGGCCGTAGGAGATGGGGATGGCGGGCAGGTACTCCATGATCTTCTGGTTCACTTCCTGGTACGCCTTGGTGTGCGCCTCACCGGCGGGCGCGGCGTCCGCGGCCGAGATGGCCGAGAAGAGCTCCGGGTTGTTGAAGCCGAACTCCGGCTTCTCGCGACCGAAGAAGGTGCCGACGAAGTTACCGGCGTCGTTGTAGTCACCGGTCCAGCCGAGCAGGTGCACGTCCTGCTTGCCCGCCTTCTGGACGTCGTCCTTGTAGCCACCGTTCCACGGCTTGGCGATCGGCTCGACCTTGATGCCCATGGCCTTCATGTCCTCGGACAGCGAGGTGAAGATGTCCGCCGGGTTCGGCATGTACGGCCGGGTGACCTCGGTCGGGTAGTAGAACTTCAGGGTCATGCCCTCGGCACCGGCTTCCTTCAGCAGGTCTTTCGCCTTCTGAAGGTTGTAGTCGTACTTGGTGACGTTCTCGTTGTAGCCGTCGATCGCCTTCGGCACGAACTGGGTCGCGGTCTCGGCACCCTCGGGAAGCTTCGACTTCACGAACTGGGCGCGGTTGAGACCGTAGGCCAGCGCCTGGCGGACCTTGAGGTCCTTCAGCTTCGGGTTGTTCTTCTGGTTGATGCCCAGGTACAGGATGTTGAACGACGGGCGGATGAGCACCTGCTCGCCGTCGTTGCGCAGCAGGCCGTAGTCCGCGGGCGACGGGTAGTCGTAGCCCTGGATGTCGCCGGCCTTGAGCGCCTGCTTGCGGGCGTTCTCGTCCGGGATGACCTTGAAGACCAGCTTGTCGAGCTTGGCCG
The DNA here is from genome assembly GCF_000754115.1 of Amycolatopsis sp. MJM2582. Lineage (NCBI taxonomy): Bacteria > Bacillati > Actinomycetota > Actinomycetes > Pseudonocardiales > Pseudonocardiaceae > Amycolatopsis > Amycolatopsis sp. MJM2582. The sequence continues at coordinate 1,712,487 of NZ_JPLW01000001.1, read as the reverse complement.
TCTGGGTCGGCGAGTCGGTGGCCTTGGAGAGCGTGATCTCACCCTTGGCCTGGTCCCAGCTCTCGAACTTGAACGGGCCGGTGCCGGTCGGGTGCTTCAGCGCGTACTCGGGGTACTGGAACGAGTCACCGCTCTGGGTGACCTGGTCCGCGTTGTACTTCTTCAGCGCGTCCGGGCTCTGGATCGAGAACGACGGCAGCGTGAAGGCGGCCGGGAAGGCACCCTTGGCCTTGTTCAGGTTCAGGACGGCGGTCGACTCGTCCTTGACCTGGCAGTCCTTGAACACCGGGGCGCCGGAGGCGTCACCCTCGTTCTTGGCGAAGCCCTCGAAGACGTCGCCGTAGTAGATCATCTGGCTCTGGGCGGCGGCGCCCTTCATGTTGAACATGCGGTTGAAGTTGAAGCAGACCGCTTCGGCGTTGAACGGGGTGCCGTCGTGGAACTTCACGCCCTTCTTCAGGCTGAAGGTCCAGGTCTTGCCGTCGTTGCTGCCTTCCCACTTCTCCGCCAGGCCGGGCTCGAGGTCCGCGGTCCCCGGCTTGTTCATGATCAGGGTGTCCATCATCTGGCGGATGATGCGGAAGGTCTCACCGTCGTCGTTGAAGAGCGGGTCGAAAGTCTTCGGGTTACCGGCGGCGCCGAAGACCATGGTGCCTCCCGAGCCACCCCCTGCGCCTTCTTCACGCTTCGATTCGGCACAGGCGGAAATGGAGACCGCGAGTGCGCCGGCAAGCCCGATCAGGGCCACACGGCGTGCTCGGGTCACCCGCAGTTGCTGCATCTGGCACCCCTTGAGGAGATTTTCGGTGTTTAGGCACCGTCCGGTCGGTCGGTAACTCGAACTCCACGGACGATCGGTGTGCCCGCCGACACTAGCGGGAACTCAGCCCGCACTTAAGCACGCGAGGTTACGATCGCGCTACACGACGGCCAATACGACCGCAAAGTGTCCGCAATTCCGGACGGAGTGTAATCAATTCCCGACCACTAACGCGCAGAGTGCCGGGTCACTGACTCAAATGGGTGTCCACCACTACAACCAATGGGTGCCGGAGGAAACAGGACATCGGCAGGACATTGGGTCCCGGTTCTCGCGTGATTGAAGGCGGAACTCGCGTGATCAGGGGCGGAACACGCGAGTGCGGCGTCCAAGCACGCGAGTCACGTCCCTGATCACGCCGCGCCTGGGTGCCGAACGGCGGTTTCGCGTGACTCGGCGGACGACACGCGTGACGGGATGGACGACACGCGTGATTGGACGGACGACTCGCGGCGGAGCTTGGCCGGGCTCGTGTCGTCCGTCCACGCACGCGTGTCGTCCGTCGGATCACGTGTGTCGTCCGTTCAGTCACGCGAAACCGCCGTCCTCACCACTCGCGAGAGGTGACCACACGATCCGCCGCGGCCCTGGTCCCGTCGACGGCGAACCACCCGCGCTCGAACAGCTGCCAGCGCCGCAGTTCCGCCCTGGATCCCTCGCCGTCCCGCGCGGCGGCGCGGTCGAGACGTTCGACCTCGCTGCCGCCATCGAGCCAGGTCAGCAGGGACAACGAAGGCCGCATCCGCGCGCGCCCACTGGACACGCCTTCCAGCACCAGGACCTCGGGGACCGGGATCTCGACCTCTTCACCCGGCAGTGGGACGCCAGTGGACCAGTCCACTCGCCGGTAACGGCCGGCCCTGCCCGCGCGCAGCGGTTCCAGCACGCCGGACTCCAGCCGCGGCCACCACGAAACGGGTTCGTCCCAGGTGGCGAACTCGTCGGTGCTCACCAGCGCCACCCGGGCACCGCGACCGGCGAGTTCGGCCACGATCTTCCCGGCCAGCGTGGACTTCCCGGAGCCGGAAGGACCGTCGACGGCGAGCACGCGGACGGCGCCCAACCTCGGCGGGGCGGCGAAAAGGGCGTCGATCAGCGTGCGCGCGCGGGGCTCACTTCGGGGAGCCCTTTGACGTTGTCGGGCGTGGCCGTCCGTGCTTCGAGCGCGGCGACGCGTTCTTCCAGGTCACGCTGGGCGTCGGCGAGCTCGCAACGGAGCAGCGCGATCTCCTCGACGGAGGTCCGGACCTCTTCTTCGAGGTGACCGACCTCGGTCGACAGATGCAACGCGACCAGTGCCAGCACGACACCGGCCAAGAGGAATACGAAGTTCGACGGCGTCTGCACGCCGGTTATCCGCGCCATGAAGTCCGCGGCCTGCGGAACGAGGGCGAGCACGACCACACCGACGGCGAGGACGAGCCAAACACCCGCGTACTTTTCCCGCAGTTTCCGCCGCCGCATCATCTCGAGGACGACGAACAGCACCAGACAGGCGACGACGATGCTGAGAATGCGCCAGCCAGCCATAATCAGCTCCTTTTACGCCGAATCCGACGAGTCGACGGCGGGACGGCGGCGCACGAGCGCCAGCAGCAGGGCGAGTCCGGCGCGGCCGAGGTAGACGGCCGATTTCACCGGCGAATGGCTCGGTGTGCCACCGGCCCGTTCCCGCATGATCACCGGGATTTCCTTGATCTTCAGTTCGGCGCGGATCGCCATCACCAGCGATTCGACCGTGTCGCCGAGGTATTCGGCCGGGTAGTACGCGGCGAACAGTTTGATCGCGCGCGGGCCCATCGCCTTGAACCCGGAGGTCACGTCGGTGAGCTTGGTCTTCCCGAGCCGGGAGAAAACGACCGAGAGCACGACCATCGCGTATTTCCGCGGGCCGCTGGCCTTGTACGAACCCTTGCCGGCGAACCGCGAACCGATCGCGATGTCGGCGTCGTCGAGCGCGTCCAGCAGGGCGGCGACCTCGTTCGGGTCGTGCTGGCCGTCCGCGTCCACCTGCACGACGACGTCGTAGCCGCGGGCGGCCGCGTACCGGAAGCCGGTGCGCATCGCCCCGCCGACGCCGAGGTTCACCGACAGGCGGGCCACCTCCGCGCCCGCCGCGCGGGCGAGCTTGGCCGTGTCGTCGGACGAGCCGTCGTCGACCACCAGCACGTCCATGCCCGGCAAGGACTGCTTGACCTGGGAAATGACCGCGCCGACACTGGCCTGCTCGTTCAAGGCAGGCATCACGATGAGTACGCGGCGGGTGGTCACGGACGTACTGGACACTGGATCACTCTATCTTCTTACTGGCCGTGAGCGGTGTCGGACCCGGCGGGGGCGCCGGCGGCGACCACACCTTGCTGACCTTCGATTTCGTAAACCGACGCGTCGAGGTTGTGGAAGACGCGCTTGAAACCCGGAGTGATGTCGAGCCGCTGGAGACCCACCGCGGACTGCGCGTTGGGGGCCACCTTGCCCTTGCCGACCAGCACGTAGCGCACCTTGAGGTCGGTGAGCGCCTCGCGCACGCGCGGCTCGCGGTTGATGTCGTTGAGGAACACGCTGAGCCAGCCCGCCTTGGTGGTGAACTCGGCGCCGTAGTTGGTCCACTCGACCGGCTGGACCCCGGCGAGCGCGTACATCCACACCGAGCCGTCGGCCTTGTCGTTCATCACGCGCTCGCCCGGCACGACGTGCTTCCCGAGCCAGGCGTAGGCCTCTTCCTCGCCCTTGCTGACCGAGGGACCTTCCGTGCCGTAGTTCATCGCGAGCCGCGCGGAGTTGCGGCCGATGTAGCCGCCCCGGCTCAGCACCGTGACGACGAGACCGACCACGAGCGCGCCCGCGATGGCCGCGGTGAACGGGTTCAGGTTCGGTTTGCGCTCGCCGATCTTCTCGGCGAACTTGCCCGACGCGGTGTGCACGAACTCGCCGAACGCGACGGCGCCGGCCAGCGGCACGAGCGCCCCGATCCGCCAGTGGTCGTTGTAGAACACGCCGGTCAGGGTGTGGATGAGCGGGGTCTCCAGCGAGATCGTCGCGGCGAACAGGCCGCCGAGCACCACGTACGCGCCGACCATCCAGAGCATCCGCCGGTGCTTCACCAGGAGGAATACGCCGATGATCGCCGGGATGCCGATCCACCACTGCGGGAACGACGCCATCGGCGAGAACGTGATCGTCTGCCCGAGCGCGCCGGACACGCTGGTCTCCGAGGCCCAGAACGCGCTCGTCACGCCGCCGGCGTTGTAGAGCGCGGGAAGGACCTGTGGCACGCCGAGCACGACCGCCATCACGATCGTCGCGATCAGCGAGGCTGCGCTGCGGCGCCAGCCGATCTTCTCGAAGCGGAACAGCACCGCGAGCAGGATCAGCAGGAAGTAGACCATGATCACGAAGATCAGGCTGGTGTGCAGGCCGGCCAGCCCGGCGACGCCGACGCCGATCGCGAGCGGTCCGGCGACGCCGTTCGGCTTGAGCAGCAGGCGGGCGAGCGCGAGCATCGCGGGCACGAGCGCCACGCCGGCGACGTACGGCCACAGCGGGCCGCGCCACAGCGAGTCGTACGGGAACGCGGTGAACCAGGTGGACACGGCCGCCGCGGCCGCGGTCGCGAGCACCGGCATCCGCCAGGCGCGGCACATCGCCGCGACACCGACCGGGACGGTCAGCACGACCATGAGCGCCGCCAGGTTCAGCGTCGGCATCATCGTCAGGCCGCCCTTGCCGAAGACCAGGGCGAGCAGCGCGTGGTAGGTGTCCGGGTAGAAGTAGTCGGTCTGGTTCGGCAGGTTCGCGATGGTGCCGACGGTCGACGCGCGCGCGTCACCGTGTTCGGCGATCCAGCGCACCAGGTTGCCGTGGAAGGGGGCGTCCCAGCCCTGCTGGACGTTCTCCAGGCTGTGCGAGCCGCGCAGGAAGGTCACCGTGCCGACGCCGAGACCGACCAGGACACCGGCACCGATCAGCAGGTGGTCGCGCAGGGAACGCTTCGAATCGTCGTCGTCTTCGTCCTCGGCCCAGTCCGGGTGACGCTTCGCGGTGAAGCGGAGCACGAGGAAAGAGAGCGCGAAACCGACGACGGACAGCAGGAGCACCCAAAGGCCGACGTTCAGCATCGTCCAGCGGATGCCGAAGCGGCCGAGGATCGGGATGCCGATGGCGACGAGGCCGAAGGTCAGCAGCGGGGCCGCGGCGGCGAGGGTCCAGCCGCGCAGCCGGATCGCGGCACCGAAGACGAGCCCCGGCAGCCAGAACGCCAGCAAGACCAAAAGAACGTTCATCGAATTCGCTGTCCAACCCTATTCGGCGTCAAGACGCCACCCGCTCGCGGCGCGCGATGGCGCGGCCACACTATCGAGACGTTTCGGACGGTCGCGCGTTGCCCGGCTCGGGCGTGCCCCTCACCACGAACGCCATCACGACCAGCAGGCCGACGGTGGGTCCGGCGGCGAGCCCGACGACGGCGCGCACGACCGTGTCGCCGGGGAAGAACAGCAGGACCAGCGCGGTCGCGACGACGACGGCTGCCCAGGTGATCAGCACCTTCGTCGCTTTGGCCTGCGCGACCAGGACGGCGGCGAGTAACTGCATCGCGGCCAGCAGCACCGACGACCAGACCAGCCCGGCCATCCACCAGGCCTCGGGATCGTTCTTGGCGCCGTAGACCAGGCGCACCACCCACGGGCCGATGAGCCAGCCGATCAGCGCGCCGAGCGCCGCGAGCGCCAGCGCGCCCGCCGAACCGAGCGCGAGGAGCTTCCGCAGCCGGTGCTTGCCCTCCTCGGTGCTGGACAGGCGCACCACGGTCGGGACCGCGAGGGCCTGGACCGGCGCCATCAGCGTGAGCGGCGTCCTCGCCACGAACAGGGCGAGGAAGAGCACGCCGAGCGCGTCCTTGTCACCGCCGGGCGCGAGCAGGCTGACCAGTGCCGGGTAGCCGGTGATGACGCTCGCGGTGAGCCCCGCGCCCGCCAGCAGCATCAGCATGTTCGTGACGATCGGCCGCGCGGGCTCGTCGGCGTCCAGCTTCGGGTCGACCAGTTTGGCGGCGCCGCGGGCGAACAGCAGCCAGGCGAACGAGCCGGTCGCGGCGGCGATGGCGAACCAGTACAGCTGGGTGAGCCCGGCGACCACCAGCGCGGCGACCACGAGGATCCGCACGGCGGCCTCGACCAGGATCAGCCACGAGTAGGACCGGACGTGGTCCTGGCCGATCAGCAGACCGCGCGCGGCGAACTGGAAGGCGAACGACAGCCCGCCCGCGAGCACGATCACGGCGAGCGCGAACTGGCCGCCGTAGACCTTGTCGGTCACCGCCGGGATCAGCGTGAACAGGGCCGCGACGGCGACCGCGACCAGGCTGGTGACGAAGGCGAGCACCGCCGGACGGCCCGCCTTGCGGCCTTCGAGCGCGGCGTGCGCGGACTGGCGCGAGATCTCCTGTTCGAGCGGGGACAGGGCCGCGCCCAGCCCCATCAACATGCCCCAGAAGGAGAGCAGGACCGCGTTGTCGGCAGGCGACAGCGTCCGGCCCCAGACGACGGTGAGGACGTAGCCGAGCGCGATGGCGATCAGCAGGTAGACACCGATGCGACCGGCGGATTTCCCGGTGTCCTTCGCCAGTTTTTCGCTGCTCACCGCGCTGCTCATTTACGGAGCCGCGCCCGCAGCGCCATGAAGAGGCCTCGGAGTGCCCCGGCGCCGAAGCCGGCGGCGAAGACCGGGGTGAGCTGGGCGACGGCCTTGGCCTCGGCCTTGGTCGCGCCGAACTTCGTCACCGCGAACCCGGCGGCCGTCGACCCCGCGGCGGCCAGCGCGACGGCGGTCTTCGGGCGCTTCGCGGCGACACCGAGACCGAGCACGCCGACGGCCATCGCGGCGAACAGGCCGTTGCGCGCGGGCCCGGGCGACGCGAGATACGAATCGACGAACGTGGTGCCGCGGAAATACGACTGCCCGACGAACTTCTTGAACGAATCGCGGCCGTGGTAAGTCGCGGAGAAGTCCGGGGCGAGGAAGATGCGGTGGCGTTCCGCGATCCAGCGCAGAACACCCGTGTCGTCACTGGCGAAACGGACGTCTTCGAAGAGCGACTCGAACGCGTTGGACGAATCCTCGAGAACGTCCTTCGGCGCGGAAAAGAATCCGGTGCCTTTCGGGAAGACGTCGAACTCCTCGATACCGAACGACATCAACCGCGGGTTCGCGCAATAACGGCGCCACGGGATCTTGACCAGCCCGGCCATGAATCCCGCGTACGGATTGTGTTCGGACGCGACGTTGATGTGACCGTTCCACACCGTGCGCTCGGGGTGGTCGACGAGCTGGTCGCGGAGGAAGGTGAGCGAACCCGGGTCGACGATCACGCGGCTGTCGAGCAGCAGGATCTGCCGCCCCGACGCCTTCGCGATGCCCGCGCGGCGCGCCTCGAACCGGCCGCTGTTCGGCTGGGTGAGCACGGTGATGCCGTACAGCTCCTGCAGCTTGGCGAGCTTGCCGCCGGTGCCGTCGGTGCTGCCGTCGTCGACCACGACGACCTCGACCGGCCAGTTCGCCACCTGTGCCGACGCGATCAGCGCGCCGACACTGCGGTCGATCCAGTCCTGCTCGTTGTAGACCGGGATCACGACGGACAGGGCCGGGAGGAGCGAATTCGCACTCACCCCGGCGAGGCTACCTTGCGCGGCCCACCAGTATCCTTCGGGCACCGCAGACCCCGACAGAATGGCTCTTCCGGTGATTTCCTTCATTCTCGGCACCACGGCGGAACTGATCAAAATCGCGCCGGTCTACCACGGCATCCTCGAACGCGGGGTCCGGCCGAAGATCTGGTTCACCGCCCAGCACGTCGACGAGGTCTCGGACGTTCTCGCCGACCTGGACCTGCCCGAGCCCGACGTCTGGCTCGTGCCGAAGGAGAAGGCGCACAACCTGGAGTCGCCCGCGCAGGTGCCGGGCTGGGCCGCGCAGGTGCTGCGGACCGCGTGGGGCCGCCGGGCCGAGCTGAAGGCCGCGCTGGTCGAGGACGGGCGTCCGCCGCTGGTGCTGGTGCACGGCGACACCTTCACCACGCCGTACGGCTCGCTCATCGGGAAGCGGATCCTCAAGTCGCGGGTCGGGCACGTCGAGGCGGGTGCGCGGTCGGGCAGCATCATGTCGCCGCTGCCGGAGGAGCTGAACCGGAAGATCGCCGCGAAGATCGTCGACATGCACTTCGCGCCCAGCGCGCGTGAGGTGAACAACCTCCGCAACGCCCGCGGCGTCGTCGTCGACACCGAGGCGAACACCGCGATCGACGCGATGCGGATGGCCATCAACGGGCCGCTGGACGTCGAGGGCCTGCCGGAGAAGTTCGGCCTCGCCACCCTGCACCGCTTCGAACTGGTCTCGCGCGCGGACAAGTACCGCGAGGCGCTGGAGATCCTGCGCGAGCAGAGCAAGCAGATGCCGATCCTCTACATGGCGGGCGCGCCCGAGCGCGAGAAGATCCGCGCGCTCGGCCTGGCGAACCTGTTCGACGAGAAGAACTTCATCATCCAGCCGAAGATGCGGTACCTGAAGTTCCTGCCGCTGGTCGCGCGGGCCGAGTACGTCGTCACCGACTCGGGCGGCCTTTCGGCCGAGTGCTACTACCTCGGCCTGCCGTGCGCCGTGCACCGCGAGCGCACCGAGACGCCGCAGCACCTCGGCGAGACCGTCGTGCTGACCGAGATGCGCGGGGACAAGCTGCAGAACTTCCTCGACACCTACCAGAACCGCCGCGGCGAGTCCTGGGTCGACAAGTTCCACCCGTCGGAGATCATCGTCGACACGCTGGCGCGGCTGGGCTACTGCTGACGCTTCGCGCTCGCTCTCGGATGTCATGAAAGGGCCGTTCAGGACGTTTTTCGTCCTGAACGGCCCTTTCATGACATCTGGAGCTAGAAGCTAAAGAGCTCGCCGTCCCGAGAGCGCCCGGCCCAGCGTCAGCTCGTCCGCGAACTCCAGGTCACCGCCCATCGGCAGACCCGACGCCAGCCGCGTCACGGTCAGCCCGGGGAAGTCGCGAAGCATCCGCACGAGATACGTCGCGGTCGCCTCGCCTTCGGTGTTCGGGTCGGTCGCGATGATGATCTCGCTGATCTCCGCGCCACCGATCCGCGCGAGCAGTTCACGCATGCGCAACTGCTCGGGTCCGATACCGGACAACGGGTCCAGCGCGCCGCCGAGCACGTGGTAGCGGCCCTTGAACTCGCGCGTCCGCTCGACCGCGAGGACGTCCTTCGGCTCCTCGACCACGCAGATGACCGTGAGGTCGCGGCGGGTGTCGCGGCAGATCCGGCAGGTCTCCTGCTCCGAGACGTTGCCGCAGACCTCGCAGAACTGCACGCCTTCCTTGACCTTGCCGAGTACTTCCTGCAAGCGCGCGATATCCGCGGGATCGGCCGCCAGCAGGTGGAAGGCGATCCGCTGCGCGCTCTTGGGACCGACGCCGGGCAGCCGCCCGAGCTCGTCGATCAGATCCTGGACGACACCCTCGTACAAGCTAGCCGCCGAGCCCGGGGAAGCCGCCGAGGTCCGGCATCCCGCCGCCGAGGCCGCCGGCGAGCGGGCCGAGCTTCTGCTCGGTGAGCTTCTGCGCGTTGGCCGAAGCGTCGCGGACGGCCGCGACGACCAGGTCGGACAGGGTCTCGACGTCGTCGGGGTCGACCACCTTGGGGTCGATGGACAGCGACTTGAGCTGGCTGTCGCCGGACACGGTCGCGGTGACCAGGCCGCCGCCGGAAGTGCCGGTCACCTCCGTGTTGGCCAGCTCTTCCTGGGCCTCGACCAGCTTCTGCTGCATCTGCTGTGCCTGCTGCATGATCTGCGACAGGTCGAAGCCGCCACCGGGTTGCACCATGATCCGATCGGTCCTCTCCTGGAAAATCCCGTGCCGCCTACCAGCCTAGCCGCCACCCGTGTGGCACCGTGGGCGCCGTGCGACGACGGATGGGCCTGGTGCTGGCGATCGGATTGACGCTGTTCACGGCGTGCGGGGTGGACACCCCCGCGTCTTCGCCGTCGAGTCCGCCGCCGCCCGGCACCACCACGGTGTTCACCACCCTTCCGCGACCGAGCTCCACGACGAGCGCTCCGCCTTCGAGCGCGCCTCAGCCGCCTCCGAGCAGCCAGCAGCCGCCGAAAACCGGCAAGGTCGTCGTGCTGGATCCCGGTCACAACGGCGGCAACTCCGGCAAGCCCGGCGAGATCAACAAGCAGGTCCCGGCGGGGCGCGGCAAGACGAAACCGTGCAACACCACCGGAACCTCGACGAATTCCGGCTACACCGAGCACGCGTTCACCTGGGACGTCTCGCAGCGGATCTCGCAGGCGTTGGTGGCCAAGGGAATCCGCGTCATCCTCACCCGGCAGAACGACACCGGCGTCGGGCCGTGCGTCAACGAACGCGCCGCGATCGGGAACGACGCCGGGGCGGACGCGGTCGTCTCGATCCACGCGGACGGCTCGAATTCCGCCGGGGCGCACGGTTTCCACGTCGCCTACTCGGCGCCGCCGCTGAACGCCCAGCAGGGCGAGCCGTCGATGAGGCTCGCGACCGCGTTGCGGGACGGTCTCCGCACGGGCGGCTTCCCGACCTCGACGTACCTCGGTGCGAACGGGCTCGCCCCGCGCGCCGACCTCGGCGGGCTCAACCTCTCGACCCGTCCCGCCGCGCTCGTCGAATGCGGGAACATGCGCAACGCCGCCGAGGCCGCCGCGATGGCGAGCGAAGAGGGACGGCAGCAGTACGCGGCCGTCATCGCGAAGGCGATCGAGGACTACCTCGCGGCGTCGTGATGGAGTCGGCGGTGCGAGCGGGCTCGCCACCGGGGCCTGGCCTGCCTCTCAGACTGTCCAAAAGGGACACTTTTCGAGATTAAGACGTCCGATGCGGGCACTTGCGCGGTATGACCCTGGGGTCGTGCATCACGACATCAATCGGGCACCCGGACCGGTGACACTCCTCGGCCGGACCCGCGCCGAAGGCCTCGGCGCGCTGCGTGTCCCGCGTACGACCAGCAAGCCGGGCTCGTCACCAGCGTCCGGCAGGGCAGTGACCCGCTCACCCCCGCGTTTCGTCCTCTGGATGCGGTACTTGCGTGTGCAACTACCGCATTCAGAGGACTACTTGCGTTCGTCGAGGGGGCGGGCGTTGAGGTGGTCGGCGAGCAGCTTCCGGGCGATCTCTTCCGGATCCTGCTCGGGCGGGAGCGGCGGAGGCGGCGGCGCGGGGCTCGCGTCCTCGTTGTAGAGGTCCTCGTCCTCCTCGACCGGCTCGGGCGGGAGCGGGATGTCCGGCTCGCTCGTCGTCACCTTGGGCCGCTGAGGCTCCGGCTTCGGCGCCGGGGCCGCCGGAGGGGCGCTGGGCGCCTCGGCGGACCGGCGGGTGAAGGAACGCTCGGGCGCGGGTGGCGGCGGCGCGGCCTTCGGCGCGGCGGCCTGCCTGGCCGGTGCGGCGCCGTGGACGCAGCGCACCTGCCAGTCGCCGCCGAAGACCTCCTTCAGCGCGGCCGCGACCCGCTCCGCGTTGTGCGGCTCGGAAAGCCGCCGGGCCAGCGGCTCCGCGCTGTGCGTGAGGGTGACGGCGCGCCCCTCGACGCTCACGACGCTCGCCTGCGTGAGCATCGCTTCGGTGCTGCGGCCGCCCGGCACCTTGCGGATCGCGGCGAGCACCTGCGGCCAGCGGCCGCGGATCCCGTCCGCGTCGGTCGCATCGCCCGAAGCCGCGGCCGGGGCTGGCGCGGGTGCGGCGGGCGGCGGGGTCGGCGCGGAAGGACGTTGCGGGGCAGGCCGTTCGGCGACCGGCTCGGGCCGGCGGGCGGGCTGGGCGGCCTGTTGCACCGGAGCCTGCTGCGGAGCGGGCGCGGCGGCGGCTCGTTGCGACGGCCGCTGGAACTCGCGGACGGGCTCCCCCGAGGGCGGAGCGGCCGGGGCGGGCGCGGACTGCGCCACCGGAGCGGCTTGCGCCGGAGCAGCGGCGACGGGTGCCGGGGCCGAAGCGGCGCGGCGCTCGAGCCGTTCGAGGCGGGCGAGCAACGCGTCGGTGCTCTCCGCGACCGACGGCAGCAGCATCCGCGCCGTCAGCAGCTCCAGCACAAGCCGCGGCGAGGTCGCGCCCCGCATCTCCAGGAGTCCATTGTGGACGATGTCGGCGTAACGCGAGAGCGTGGCGGGCTCCAGTTTGCCCGCCTGCTCCTTCATCTTCTTGAGCTCGTCGTCCGGCGCGGAGACGAGGCCGCGTTCCCCCGCGTCCGGCACCGAACGCAGCATCACCAGGTCGCGCAGGCGGTCGAGCAGGTCGGTGGCGAACCGGCGCGGGTCGTGCCCGGCCTCCGCGAGCCGCTCGACGGTGCCGAACACGGCGGCCGCGTCGTCCGCGGCCAGCGCGTCGACCATGCCGTCGATGAGCGCGACGTCGGTGACGCCCAGCAGCGACACCGCGCGCGAGTAGTCGACGCCGTCCGGCCCGGCGCCGGCCAGCAGCTGGTCGAGCACAGACTGCGTGTCCCGCGCCGAACCCCCGCCCGCGCGGATGACCAGCGGATACACCGCGGGCTCGACCGTCGCGCCCTCGGCGGCGACGTTGCGTTCCAGCAGTTCGCGCATGGAGCTGGGTGGGATCAGCCGGAAGGGGTAGTGGTGCGTCCGCGACCGGATGGTGGGGAGCACCTTGTCCGGTTCGGTGGTCGCGAAGATGAAGATCAGGTGCTCGGGCGGCTCTTCCACGATCTTCAGCAGGGCGTTGAAGCCCTGCGTGGTGACCATGTGCGCCTCGTCGATGATGAAGACGCGGTAGCGCGAGTCGGCCGGGGCGTAGAACGCCCTGTCCCGCAGCTCGCGGGCGTCGTCGACACCACCGTGGCTGGCCGCGTCGAGCTCGGTGACGTCGACGCTGCCGGGGCCTTCGGGCGCGAGGTTGCGGCACGAGTTGCACTCGCCGCACGGATCCGGCGTCGGGCCCTTCGCGCAGTTCAACGACCGCGCCATGATGCGGGCGCTGGACGTCTTGCCGCAGCCGCGCGGGCCGGAGAAGAGGTAGGCGTGGTTGATGCGACCGGCGGCCAGCGCGGTGCGCAGCGGATCGGTCACATGCTCCTGCCCGACGACCTCGGCGAAGGTAGCCGGACGGTACTTTCGGTATAGAGCTAGAGCCACGCGGCGAGACTACCGGGAGGGCCCGACAGGTGAGACCGGCACCGACCCCCGGCAGGTATCCGGTGCGCTTCGGCATCGCCGAACTGCTCCAGGACGCCGACCGTCCCAACGCCCGGATGATCTCGGTCGACGGCGTCGCCCAATCGCACGTCAACCTCGACGACCCTTTGGACCTCGAGTTCGACTACATCCGCCGGATCGCCGACGTCGTCGACTGCCTCGGCGAAGGCCCGCTCGACGTGCTGCACGTCGGCGGGGCGGCCTGCACGCTGCCCCGCTACCTCGCGGCGGCGCGGCCGCGATCACGGCAGCTGGTCTTCGACGCCGACGGTGAGCTCGTCGCGCTCGTCCGCGAGCAGCTGGGCCTGAAGGGGCTGAAGGTCCGTGTCGGCGACGGCCGCGAAGGCGTCTCCGGCAGGTACGACGCTTCGGCCGACTTGGTCATCGTGGACGCTTTCGAACGCGGGATCCTGGCCGGCGGGCTCGCGACCGTCGAGTTCACGAACGAGATCGCGCGGGTCCTCCGCCCGGGCGGAACCTACGTCGCCAACGTGTCGGACGGGCCGAACCTGCCGTTCCTTCGCCGGTTCTTGGCGACGCTGGCGGATTCCTTCCCCCACCTGGCGATCCTGGCCGAGCCGGGCGTCCTCCGGGGACGCCGGTTCGGGAACATCGTGGTCGCCGCTTCCCGCGTCGAGCTCCCGGTCGCGGACCTGACCCGCCGCGCCGCTTCGTCGGCGTACCCGGCGCGCTGCGTCGCGGGAGAGGACCTACGGCAGCTCCAGGGCAAGGCGAAACCCATCACGGACGCGGAAGCCCTGCCGTCGCCCGTGCCGCCGAAGGATGTGTTCGGGATCTTCTAGCCCCAAAAAAAAGGGGATCCCGCGCACCCGTCAGAGCTTGCTTATCCTTGCTGCCTTCCGGCCCTGGGGAGGTTCACAAGATGGACGCCGCGCGGGATCCGGGGACCAGTGTAGTCACTCCCGTCCCGGCATGGAGGACAGTGGGGGGTATGAGTACTCCGACCTGGGAAGATGTCCTCAAGGCCGCCGAAGCCGTTCATCCGTTCGTGCGGCGCACGCCGGTGTTGCGCGCCGAGGTCGACGGGCGGCCGCTGGTCCTCAAACTGGAGCATCTGCAGCGGAGCGGATCGTTCAAACTGCGGGGCGCGGTGAACGCGCTGGTGAGCGGCCCGTTGCCGGAACGGGTGCTGACGGCGTCCGGCGGCAACCACGGGCTGGGCGTGGCGACGGCGGCTTCGCTGCTGAATCTGCCTGCGACGGTGTACGTGCCGGAGTCGGCTCCGCAGGCGAAGACGGTCCGGATCGAGGCCACGGGCGCGAAGCTCATCCGTCACGGAGCGACGTACGCCGAGGCGGCCGCGAAGGCACTCGAAGCCGCCGCTGAGCCGGGTACGCGGTATCTGCACGCGTACGACGATCCTGCCGTCGTCGCCGGTCAGGGCACCGTCGCGGCTGAAGTGGTCCAGGACGCGCCGGACGTCGACGCGTTCCTGGTCGCGGTCGGCGGTGGCGGGCTGGTCGCGGGGACGTCGCTGGCCGGGTTGCCGACGTTCGCCGTCGAGCCGGAGCGGTGCCGCGCGCTGGGCGCCGCGCTGGAGGCGGGCGAGCCGGTGGACGTGGAGATCGACTCGGTGGCCGCGTCCGCGCTGGGCGCGACCAGGGTCGGGGACGTCCCGTTCGCCGTGCTCCGGGACCGGGTGACGTCCGTGCTGGTCAGCGACGAGGAACTGCTCGCCGCGCGGGACCGGCTCTGGGAGGAGTTCCGCCTCGCCGTCGAACCGGCCGCCGCGGTGCCGTTCGCCGCGTGGCTGGCCGGACGCACCGAAGGCGATCTGCCCTGCGTCATCCTCTGCGGCGCTAACAGTGAGTGGCGGCCCTGAGCACCACCCGGAACTCCGTGCGCCCCGGACGGCTGGCGACGCCGACCTGCCCGCCGTGCGCGGCGACGACGGCCGCGACGATGGCCAGCCCGAGCCCGGTGCTGCCCGCCGCCCGCGATCGTGAGTCGTCGCCGCGGGCGAAACGTTCGAAGACCTCCGGGAGGATCTGCGGCGGAATCCCCGGCCCACCGTCGACAATGGACAGTGTCACCGTCGAGTCCACTATGGACAGCGACGTGGTGACCTCGGTGCCGTCCGGGGTGTGCGTGCGCGCGTTGCCGAGCAGGTTGATCACCACCTGATGCAGCTGATCCGCGTCGCCGAGGACGGTGATCGGCTCCGGCGGCACCTCCAGCAGCCATTTGTGCTCCGGCCCGGCGACGTGCGCGTCGGCGACGGCGTCCGCGACCAGGCGCGAGAGGTCCACCGGCTGGTGCACCACCGGGCGGCCGGAGTCGAGCCGCGCGAGCAGCAGCAGATCCTCGACCAGGCCCGTCATCCGCGTCGATTCCGACTCCACGCGGCCCATCGCGAACGCGATGTCCGGCGGCACCTCGGAACCGGAGCGCCGGGTGAGTTCCGCGTAGCCGCGGATGGCCGCGAGCGGCGTCCGCAGTTCGTGGCTGGCGTCCGCGACGAACCGGCGCACCCGGCTTTCGCTGGCCTGCCGGGCGGAAAGCGCGTTCGAGATGTGGCCGAGCATGCGGTTGAGCGCGAACCCGACCTTCCCGACCTCGGTCCGCGGATCCGTGTCCACTTCGGACACTCGCTCGGACAACGCGACCTCGCCGCGATCCAGCGGGAGTTCGGCGACCCTGGTCGCGGTGGCGGCCAGGCGGTCGAGGGGTTTCATGGTGCGCCGCACGGTCACCGCGCCGAGCGCGCCCGCCAGCAGGATGCCGCCGACGGCGACCCCGCCGAAGATGAAACCGAGGCTCCACAACGTATCCGTGACGTCCTTGGTGGGCAGCCCGGTGATCGCGACGCCGCCGCCCGCCGTCTTCTTCGCCACGACGCGGTATTCCCCGAGCGACCCGAGGTTCACGTCGGTCGGTTTGTCACCCGTCGCCGACCGCATCAGGGTGGCGATCTGGGTGGGGCTGATCTCGTCGTGCGGGAACGGATCGGTGACCTTCGCGTCGTAGCTGGACCGCAGCACCGCCGCGAGCACGCGTCCGTCCGGGAACACGTTCACGAACAACGAACCGGTGCTCTGCCCATACGCGCGAAGGCCCTCGGGAACCCTTTCCCCGCCGGGACGGCCAGGTGGCGGCGGACGGCTCGCGCGTTCGCTGGTCTCGGCGAGGCGGGCATCGAGCTGGTCGATCAGGAAACTCCGCAACGCCAGTTCGGTGACCACGCCGACCACCAGGCAGACGAGCGCGAGCAGGCCCGCGACCTGTGCGATCAGCCGCCGCCGCAGGGACCACGGCCGCCTACCCCGCGGGTTTGAGGACATACCCGGCGCCGCGCATCGTGTGGATCATCGGTTCCCTGTCGGCGTCGATCTTCTTGCGGAGATAGGAGATGTAGAGCTCGACGATATTGGCCTGGCCGCCGAAGTCGTAGCTCCACACCCGGTCCAGGATCTGCGCCTTGGACAGCACACGCTTCGGATTGCGCATGAGATAACGCAGCAGTTCGAACTCGGTCGCGGTCAACGGCACCAGATCGCCGCCGCGGTGCACCTCGCGACTGTCCTCGTCCAGGGTCAGGTCGCCGACGACGAGCGTCGACCCGCTCGGCCCGGCGACCCCGCCCGCGCGGCGGAGCAGCGCGCGCAACCGCAGCGCGACCTCCTCCAGGCTGAACGGTTTGGTGACGTAGTCGTCGCCGCCCGCGGTGAGCCCGGCGATCCGGTCCTCCACCGCGTCCTTCGCGGTCAGGAACAGCACCGGCAGGTTCGGCACCTCGGAACGCAGGCGGCGCAGGACCTCCAGGCCGCTCATATCCGGCAGCATGACGTCCAGCACCACCGCGTCCGGCCGGAATTCCCGCGCGACGCGGACGGCCTCGGTGCCGTCGGCGGCGGTGCGGATGTCCCAACCCTCCATGCGCAGCGCCATCGACACGAGTTCGGACAAGGTCGCCTCGTCGTCGACGACCAGCACCCGCACGGGGCTGCCGTCGGCACGGCGCAGGCCGGCCTTCGCGGAACCGGACGAAGGGACGTTCACACTGGTCATGGTGCCATCCTGGGCGGCGCCGATGAGGCTTCTCTGTGTGCCGCCTGTGCGTTTCCTGTGAACGATCACCCTGCCGGGTGCGAGTCACAGCGCGTGCCCACCGGCGGCACAGCTCCCGCACAGCGACGGCGCCGACCATGGCCGCAACCGAGTACAGGGAGGCGTCCAGATGACCGAACCGACCGAACCCGCCGAATGGGGTGCGCCCGCCCCGGAAGGCGAACCGAAGAAGACCTGGTCGGGGCGCAAAACCGCGATCGCGGCCGGGGCGGCGGTGGTGATCGCCGCCGGCGGCGGTGCCGCGATCTGGGCCGGGACCGCCGCGAACGGCGCCGAACGGGGCACGATGACGGGCGGTCCTGGCGGCGGCCGGGTGCTCATGGGCCCCGGCGGGGGCATGCCTCGCGACACGCTGCACGGCGACTTCGTCGTCTCCGACGGCAAAGGCGGCTACAGCACCGAGCGGACGCAGACCGGGGAGGTCACCGAGGTCAGCGCGACCTCCGTCAGCCTGACCAGCAAGGACGGCTACAAGCAGGTCTACACGATCGACGCGTCGACCATGAAGACCGGCGAACCCAAGGTCGGCGAGACGGTGATGGTGACCGCAAAGGTCACCGGGAACACCGCGACGGCGACGACCATCGGCAAACCAGGACAGAACCAGCGCGGTGGGCCGCCCGGACAGGGCCAGGACGGTCAGCGGCGCTACTGAGCCACCACCGCGAACAACGCGGCGGCCGTTTCGGCGGGTTCCTGCCCTGAGGTGTCGAGGACGACACGGTCGCCGCCGGATGCACGCATCCGGGCCGCTTCGGCGACCGCGCGGGCGGCCACCCGGTCACGCACACCGGGTGGCGCGCCGCGAAGTTCGTCGCCCGCCAGCAAGGCGGACTCGCCTTCGGCCCGGCGCCGGACTCGCTCGGTGAGCGTGGCGTCGTCCGCGTCGAGGTGCACGACGCTGACGGCGTCGAAGACCCGCCGATGCTCCGGGCGGAATTCCCGGGCCACGACGATCAGCCGCTTCGCCCCCGCGTCGCGATAGCCGCTCCAGACGGCCGAAAGGAGCGCCGCTTCCCGTGCCGGATCCGGGCCGGGGTGCGCGAAGCCGAGTTGCGCGAGATCGACGTAGGCCACGGGTATCCCGCGCTCCCAGAGATCCCGGAGCGCGCCGAACGCGGCGGTCGACTTGCCGACCGCCGTCGGGCCGGTCACCACGGTCACCGGTCCGGGCTGCGGCTGTCCCGCGTCCGGCGGGCGAACGGTTCCAGTGTCCAAGGTGCAGCGGTGGAACAGCGTTTCGACGGTCTGCTCGGGCCGCTGGCCGGTCGTGTCCATCGCCTCGCCGAAACCGGCGCGGTCGTAGACGTCCGCCACCGCGAAGAGGTCGGGCAAGGCCGCGGCGGGTGAGCCACGGCCGAGGAAGCGGCTCCGGAGCTCGTCGCGATCGCATGTCAGCCGGATGAGCGTGAGGTCGAAGCCCGGGTCTTCGATGTACGGCTTCGCCGGGTCCACCACCCCGGACACGACGATCTGCGCGGTGCCTCGCAGGACTTCCAGCACGCGCAGCAGATTGGCCGCCTTGATCGCGTGCGCGGCGTCCCCGCCGCCGGGCGGCGGGCCGATCAGCCCGAGCTGGTCGATGTCGACATACGCGACGCTGCCGCCCGCTCGCGTCAGGCGGGTGTACAAACCCCAGGCGGTGGTCGATTTCCCGGTTCCCGGTGCCCCGGTCGTCCAGAGCACGGGTGTCTTCGCTGCCCCCATGGGTTTCGATCTTAGGAACCCCTGTCCAGCGAAATAGGGCAGAGTTGAGCCCGTGCGGGACATCAGCGGTTCGTTGGCGAGGCAGGCGTGCGCGGTCGCGGCCGTCTGCCTGATCGCCGACGCCGGGCTGTTCCTCATCGCCGGTCCGCCACTCTCACTGGGCTGGCAGGCTTGGGTTCTCCTGATCGGCGGCATCCTCGCCAACGCCGCGCTCGCCGGACCTTCGCGGTACTCCGGCTGGGTTTCCGCCGCGCACGGCGCGTTGCTGGCCGCCGCGCCGCTCCTGCTGTTCCCGTACGACCATTACCTGCAGGCCACCAACGCCGGCGTGCTGATCGCGGGCTACCGCGCGGGCGCCTGGCTCGCGACCAAACCCGCGGTGGCCGCCCTGGTGACGATGCTCGCCGGGCTCGTCGCCTGCAATCTCATCCCGGTCGACCGCGGCGACCGGGACTGGCGCCTGCTGGTCATCGACGTCGGCGTGAGCGGTTTGCTGCCGTGGATGGTCGGCCGCTACACGACCGCGCGGCGCGCGTACATCGCCGATCTCCAGCGCGCGGAAGAACAACGGCAGCAGCACGAAGCCGAGGCCGTCCGCCGTGCCGTCGTC
This sequence comes from Amycolatopsis sp. MJM2582, assembly GCF_000754115.1. Classification (NCBI taxonomy): domain Bacteria; kingdom Bacillati; phylum Actinomycetota; class Actinomycetes; order Pseudonocardiales; family Pseudonocardiaceae; genus Amycolatopsis; species Amycolatopsis sp. MJM2582. Next base: position 1,693,021 of record NZ_JPLW01000001.1, on the reverse strand, counting down.
GAAGAACGCACGACGATCGCCCGCGATCTGCACGACGTGATCTCCCACCACGTCAGCGCGATCGGCGTGCACGCCGGCGCCGCGCGGCTCGGCCTGCCCGAAGGCGAACCCGCCGTCCGGCGTTCGCTCTCGGCGGTCGAATCGTCGAGCCGGGCCGCGATGGCCGATCTGCGGCGTCTGCTGGATCTGTTGCACGGCAAGGAGAACGGCGACGTCCAGCGGCAGCCGGGGCTGGACAACCTCGACGAGCTGCTCGACAACCTCCGCACCGCCGGGCTGCCCGCGCGGCTGACCAGCCACGGCGGGCCGCGCGAACTCCCCGGTTCGGTGGACATCGCGTTGTACCGCATCGCGCAGGAGGCGCTGACGAACGCGCTCCGGCACGGGGCCGGCGGAATCGTCGAGATCGACCTCGCCTACCGGCAGACGGAAGTACTCCTCACGATCACCAACGAGATCGGCCGTCCGAACGCGTCGGCCGAGTCGACGAAACGCGGTCTCGCCGGGATCAGGCAGCGGGTCGCGTTGTTCGGCGGACAAGCCGAATGCGGACCGCTCGACGACGGGCGGCACTGGCGGGTTCGAGTCGGTTTTCCTTTGGAGGCACAGTGATCCGGGTTCTGCTGGCCGACGACCACGCGATGTTCCGGTCCGGGATGCGCGCGGTGCTCGACACCCAGGCGGACTTCGAATGCGTCGGCGAGGCGGCGGACGGACGCGAGGCCGTCGCGCAGGCGGCCTCGCTGCGCCCGGACGTCGCCGTCCTCGACGTCCGGATGCCCAAATTGGACGGTCTGGCCGCGACCGAGGCCATCATGTCCGCGCCCGGCAACGACACCCGGGTCCTCGTGCTGACGACGTATGACTCCGACGAGTACGTGTATCGCGCGCTTCGCGCCGGTGCGAGCGGGTTCCTGCTGAAGAGCCTCGCGCCCGAAGAACTCGTCTCGGCCATGCGGGTGGCCGCGCGCGGCGACGCGCTGATCGACCCGTCGGTGACCCGGCGGCTGGTGTCGACCTTCGCCACCAGCATCGAACCCGCGGCCGCCGAACCGGCCGAACTCGAACGGCTCACCTCACGCGAACGCGAAGTCCTCCTGCTCGTCGCCGACGCCTCCAGCAACGCGGAGATCGCCGCGCATCTGCACGTCGGCGAGGAGACGGTGAAGACCCACGTCTCCCGGATCCTGGCGAAGCTCGGGCTGCGGGACAGGGTGCACGCCGTCGTCTACGCCTACCGCAACGGATTGGTGGGGAACTGACCCCGCCGGCTTGATCGGTTCGCCGGGCGGGGCGCCCGGTGCCAGAATCGCCACAGGGCACGTCGACGCTTGGAGCCGTGGATGAAACGCTGGGTCACGCTCACGATCGGGCTGGTCTTCCTGCTGGTCGGCGGCGTCTGGGTGCTGCAGGGCGCCGGCGTGCTGACCGGCAGTTTCATGACCGGGCAGAAGCTGTGGTTCCTGATCGGGCTCGTCGCGTTCCTGGTCGGGGTGGTGCTGGTGGCAGCCACCGCCCGCCGCACACGGCAGACCTCCGGTGAGGACCGGGCCGACTAGCCACGGTCGTTATCGCCGGACACGCGTGATCAGAGGCGTAACTCGCGTGATTGAGTGGCGAACACGCGTGATTGGACGGCGAACTCTCGGCATCAGGCGATCTTGAAGATCGGGTAGCCGGGCGCGATCTCCAGCAGCTTCTCGTCCGACGCCTTCGCGTCGACACCGTCGAAGAAGACACCGACCTCGAACTTCCAGCGCTTGAGGTACGCACGCAGGATTTCGGGCTTCTCGTGGTCGGCGAGTTCGGTGTAGGTGAACGTCTCGGTGCGGCGTCCGACGCTGAGCTGCCCCTCGCCGGCGACGCGCAGGTTCCGCACCCACTGCGTGACACCGCGCGGAGCGACCAGGTAGCGCTCGCCGCCCAGCTTCAGCAGGTTGACCGGGACGGAGCGCAGTTCGCCGCTCTTGCGGCCCCGGACCGAGAGCACCCGGCTGCCCAGGACGCTGACGCCGAGCTTCGTCAGCTTGAGCACGAACTCGTTGAACGCGTTGGTCGCCTTGGCCGGTTTGACGTAACGGCTCGCGGCAGTAGCGGTGGTGGCGGCGGCGTTGGTGGTCATTTCGTCTCCTCGAAGCCTGCGAGAGCGGTGCTCTCTGTTAAGAGCAGTGAACACTAGAGCAGTGCGCCATGTCAAGAGCAGTGCTCTCTTTTTGGTGCAATGCTCTACAGTGAGAGCATGGCCGCCACTCAGACCGCGCGCGAACGTGCCCGCGCCGAGCTCACCCGTGAGATCAAGGACGAAGCCCGCCGCCAGCTCGCCGAAGTCGGCGCGCTCGGCCTCTCGCTCCGCGCGGTCGCGCGAGAGCTGGGCATGGTGTCGTCCGCGCTCTACCGGTACTTCTCCAGCCGCGAGGAGCTGCTGACCGCCCTGATCGTCGACGCCTACAACGCCGTCGGAGAAGCCGCGGAGGCCGCCGACGACCCGAAGAAGAGCCCGCTGGAACGCTGGGACTCGATTTGGCACGCGGTTCGCGCCTGGGCGAAGGCACATCCGCACGAGTACGCGCTGATCTACGGTTCGCCGATCCCCGGCTACCAGGCCCCGCAGGACACCGTCGCCCCCGCCGGCCGGGTGGCCTTCGCGCTGGTCGCTGTCCTGCGCGACGCGAACCTCCGCGTCGAGACCGAGGTCGGCGAGATGCCGGTCGAGCTGCTGCACCAGCTCGACGCGCTCACCGAAATCCTCAAGGTCAACCTCGGCCCCGAAACCGCCTCCCGGCTGATCATGGCCTGGACCCAGCTGTTCGGGATGATCAACTTCGAGCTGTTCGGCCAGTACGTCGGCTCCGTCGACCCGTCGGACGCCTTCTTCGCGCACGGGGTCCGTCAGATGGCCGAGTTCACCGGGATCAAGATGACCGGCTGAGCGCGGTCCACGAGCGCATCAGCAGCTGGACGGCGTCGACGACGTCCTCGTCGCCGGTTCCCTCCGGGCTGAGGAAGCGCTGCAACAGGAGACCGTCCTCGAGCGCGTGCACGATCAGCGCGAGGAAGGCCGGATCGGCGGGCGGTTCCGCGCCCCGCGCGGCGAGCTCGGTCCGGATCGACGTCTCCAGCAGTGCCCTTGTCGACTTCTCGCCTTCGCCGACGAGCGGGCGGGCGTCGGGATTCCGCAGCGCGTACAAGGCCAGCTCGGTGCGCAGCGTCAGCCAGCCGGCGAGGTGTTCGGCGCGCTCGACGTTCCACGCGCGCAGCCGGTCCATCATCTCGGCGAAGGAGCCGACGCCGTCACGCAACGCGGCGACCTCCTCGGCCTCGCGCTGGGTGCGGCGGCGCAGCAGTTCGACGACCAGCTCGTGTTTGCCGTCGAAGTTGCCGTAGAAGGCGCCGCGCGTGAAACCCGCCCGCTCGGCGATCTGCTCGACGGACGTGCCGTTGACCCCGCGTTCGGAGAACAGCTCGGCGGCCGCCGCGAGCAGGCGCTGCCTGGTCTGTTCGCGGCTTTCCTCCCGCGTCAAGCGTTTCGCCGTCACACGGCGATCTTAGAGTTCGGCCGCGGCCTTCCGGCCGGACAGCCACACCCCGCCCGCGAGGACGGCGGCGGCGACCACGACGGCCAGTGCGGTGAGCGACCACAACGCCTGACTCGCCAGGAACGCGGAGACCGCGCCGAAGAGAACGGCGACGAGGAGCAACGGCGTGGTCCGGACGGCTGCGGCGGCGGGGACGGTGGCCATGGGAGGTTTCCCTTCGGGGGTGGTGCGCGGAACACTCGGTTTTCGCGGAGGAGACCTCGCCGGCTCGGTGGCCTTACGCCGAGTGGCGCACGGATCACCCGTCCGGGCGAGATACCGGCGTGGCGGCTAGCGTCAGGACGGGACTACATCGACGGAAAGGCGGCTCGCGGTGGAGAAGTGGGCGGAGCAGGTCGGCAGGATCCGGGTCATCGGAACCGGGGTGATGGGCCGGGGCATCGTCCAGCTCGCCGTGACGGCGGGGCTCGAGGTCGAGCTCGCCGACGCCCGGCCCGAGGCGGTCGGCGAGGCCATCGACCACGTCGGCGCGATGCTGGGCAAGCTCGCCTCGAAGGGCAAGATCACCGATGAGGCCGCCGCGTCCGCGAAGGGCAGGCTGATCGCGGCCGAGGGCCCGCTGGCCCCCGCCGACGGAGTCGACCTCGTCGTCGAAGCGGTCCGCGAGGATCTGGAGATCAAACGCGCGCTGTTCGCCGAGCTGGAACGCGTCTGCGGTCCGGACACCGTGTTCGCCACCAACACCAGTTCGCTCTCGGTCACCGAGATCGGTGCCGCGCTGACCGATCCCGGCCGGTTGCTCGGGCTCCACTTCTTCAATCCGGTCCCGCTGATGCGGCTGGTCGAGGTCGTGCCCGGCGCGCGGACCGCCGCGTGGCTGCCGCCCGCCATGACCGAACTCGTCCGCGGCTGGGGACACGAACCGGTCCTCGCCCGCGACGCACCGGGTTTCCTGGTCAACCACGCCGGCCGCGGGCTCGGTACCGAGGCGCTGCAGATCCTCGCCGAAGGCATCGCGAGCCCGGCCGAAGTGGACCGCGTCGCCCGTGACGTGCTCGGCCTGAAACTCGGCCCGTTCGAACTGCTCGACCTCACCGGTCTCGACGTCTCGCACGCCGTGCTCGAAAGCATCTGGAGCGGCTTCCACAGCGAACCGCGGTTGCGGCCGTCGTGGCTGACGCGCCCCCGCGTCGCGGCCGGGCTCTTCGGCCGCAAGAACGGCGAAGGCTTCTACAGCTATGTCGACGGGCAGCAACAGGTCGAGCCGGAACCGGCCGCGCCGGAAGCCCCGGGCACCCCGGTATGGGTCGACGACGAACGCCTCGGCACGCTGCTCTCGGCGGCGGGTATCCAGGTCGTGCACTCCGCCTACCCCGACACGGTCCTGATCGTCAGCCCGATCGGGTCGTCCACTGTGGACACCGCACTCGCCGCGGGTCTGCCGCCGGAACGCGTCGTCGGCGTCGATCCCCTCGGCGGCTACGGGAAACGCCTGACACTCTCGGTCCACCCCGCGCTCGACCCGGCGGCCGGCCGCACCGCCTGGGGCGCGCTCGCCGCGACCGGTCTGCCGGTGACCGTGGTCCGCGACGGTCCCGCGCCGATCGCGCAGCGGCTCCTCGCGTCGATCGTCAACACCGCCTGTTTCATCGCCGGGCAACGGCTCGCGACGCCGGAGGACATCGACACCGCCGTCCGGCTCGGCCTCGGCTACCCGCGCGGGCCGCTGACCTGGGGTGACGAGGCGGGCGCGGAGCTCGTGCTGCGGGTCTTGCGTGGTCTCGTCGCGAGCACCGGCGACCAGCGCTACCGGCCGAGCGCCTGGCTCACCGAACGGGTCGCGCTCGGCCTGCCGCTGACGTCGGCGGGCACGTCACCGGCGGACCTCCTGCACTGAAGTACATGAAGGCCCCCTTCCTTGCGCCTGGCGCAAGGAAGGGGGCCTTCATGTACGTGACCGTTTACCAGCGGCGGTCGGTCACCGCACCGTTGGAGGCGTTCCAGAACACGTAACCGCCCTGGAAGTTGTTCTGCCGTCCGCCGGTGACGGCCATCTCGTCGGTGGTCGGATACCTCAGGTACCCGGCCTCCCAGCCGAGCGCTTCCCAACGCTGCCGGATGGCCCCGTAGACCCCGTGCGCGTCGGTCTGCATCGTCCAGTAGATCGAGCCGGCCTTGGTGAAGTGGACGTAGCGGCCGATACCGTCCGGCGTCTTCGCCTCTTCCATGGTCGGGTACCCCAGGGGTCCCGCCTCCCAGCCGAGCGCTTCCCACCTGACGCGGATCCGGCCCCAGATCGCGTGCGCGTCGGTCTGCACCGTGTAGTAGATGGACGCGTTCTTGCTGAAGTGGTTGTAGCGGCCGATCCGGTCGGGCGTGATGCTCTCGTCCGTGGTCGGGTAGCCGAGTTCACCGGCCTCCGCGCCCAGCGCCTTCCACTTCACGCGGATCCGGCCGAACACCGGATGCGCGCCCGTGTTCACCGTGTAGTAGATCGACGACTGCATCTTGCCGGGCCACATCGGGAAGTCGTTGTAGCGGCCGATGGTGTCCGGCGTGGTCATCTCGTCGGTCGCGGGCGGGCCGAATTCCTTGTGACCGCCCAGGGCGAGGTACTTCTTGAGGATCTCGCCCTCGATCTGCTTCACACCCGTGTCCTTCGACCAGTACAGCCGCCCGCGCTCGTAGGTGCGGAAGCGGACCGTGCCGTCGACGGCCTCGGGCGCGGTCGGCGCGCCGAGTCGTTGCGCCAGCGCGGGTTCGTCGCGGTAGCGCTTGTCGATCGGGGTGATGTAGTTCGCCGTGAGCGTCAGATCCGTGGTGCCCATGGTGATCTCGGTCAGCCGCCCGGTCGCGCCGTTCGACCAGCCGGTGAAGGTCGACGCGCCGTCCGAAGCGACCTCGGCCGCCTGGATCTCCACCTTCGCGCCTTCGACCACCATCGCCGACGAGGCCCCGCCTTCCGGCGTGATGCCCAGTGCCGCGGCGACGTTGCTGGTCAGCGTGAGCCGGTGCTCGCGAGGCTTCGCGATGTAGGTCTTCGAGACCTTGACGCCCGCGCTGTCGGTCGCCGTCGCGGTGAACTCCAGGTTGGAGTCAGTGTGATCGGTGAACGGCATGGCGAACTCGGGTCCGGTGCCGCTGTGGTCCGGATGCGCGTGGCAGACCGCGTTCTCGGGGCAGTGCCGGACCAGGGTGGTCCAGGTGACCGGGAGTGCGCCGTCCTCGGTGTCGGTCACGGTCGCGCCGACCTTGACCTCCTCGCCGACGGCGAACAGCCGCTCGCCGGGGTCGGTCATGGTCAGCTTCGGCGAGTGGTTCCCGGGCGCCACGGCGATGTCCGTGCTCCCGGACGCCTGCAGGCCGTCCTTCACCGTCAGCTTGGCGGTGAACTTCTCGGTGCCCGCCGGGTAGGCGTGGCTGACCTTCGCGCCGGCGCCGGTGGTGCCGTCACCGAAGTCCCACTCGTAGGTCAGCTGGTCGCCGTCGAAGTCGTAGGAACCGCTGCCGTCGAAGGTGACCGTGCGGGTTTCGGGGATCGTTTCGGAAGTGGCGACCGCGACCGGCGCCTTGTTCCCGGTGGTGTAGCTGAGCCGTCGCAGCAGACCGCTGTAGATGTCGGCGTAGACGATGTCGCCGTTGGCCGCGGCCAGGAACTTGACCGGGCCACCGATGCCGGTGAACTTCGGCGGCGTCTCCTGCGGGCGGACGACGCGGCCCTGCGTGTCGTACTTGGCCGTCCAGAGCTTCTGGGTGGCGTAGTCGCCGAAGAAGTACGCGCCCCGGTATTCCTCGGGGTACGACTCTCCATTGTAGACAATCCCGGCGGTGATGCTGTTGCCGTTGTCGACGCCCTGCCCGTGGCGGATCGCCAGCATCGGCGGCGTGTTCACGGCCGAAGCGCACTGCGGCATCGCGGAGAAACCGTCCGCGGGCTGGTTGCCCTCGAAGCAGGGCCAGCCGAGATTCGCGCCCTTCTGGACGAAGTTGATCTCTTCCCAGGTGCCCCAGCCGACGTCGCCGACCACCGGCAGGCCGGTGCTGGCGTCGAGGCTGAACCGGAACGGGCTGCGGAAGCCGCTCGCGAACACCTTGGAGCGCAAGGAGTTCGGGTTCGCCGCGGTGTAGTACGGGTTGTCGGGAACGCCCGCACCGTCCGCGGTGATGTGGAAGATCTTGCCGAAGATCTTGTCGAGGTCGTACACGTTGAGCGCGAACGGGTCGGCCGCGCCCTGGAACCGGGAGCTGTCGCCGGTCGAGACCCACACCGTGCCGTCGGGGGCGGCCACGACGCCGGTGATGCCGTGGATGTCGGTGTTGGCGGCACCCTCGATGAGCACCTTCTCGGCGGTCAGCCCGGTCGGCTCGGCGGTACCGGTGACCGTCCAGCGCGAGGCGCGCAGGGCGATCCCGCCGCCGGCGACGTCGACCGCGCGGGCCGTGTAGATCGTGCGGGAGGTGGCGAAGTCGGGCGCGATCGCGATTCCGACCAGCCCCAGGTCACCACTGCTGCGCACCGGCAGGGTGGCGATGCTCTTGGTCTGCCCGGTGGTGGACACCCAGGCGACGTTGCCCTGCTTCCCGGTGGTCAGCATCGAGCCGTCGGGCAGGTAGGCGAAGTCGGTCAGGTCGTACGGAGCCTGCCCGCTCTGCTGGTCACGCAGGACGAAGCCGGGCGGGAGCACCGGCGCCGCGGACGCGGATGTGGACGTCAGCGGCACCAGCAAGGTCACTATCAGCAACGTCACGAGGGCGTGACAGAGCGCACGGAATCTCGAAGGCATGCAAGGGCCCCTTTCCCCAGTCGAACGTCTCATCGAAGGGGCCTACGTGGACATTTCACACTTCCGAGTGGCTTTATCGAACTGTGATCACCACCGTCGGTCGATCACCTGCCCCGTGCTCCGGTTCCAGGTGATGTAGCCGCTCTGGAAGCTGCTCTGCCGCCCGATGGCGATGCCGAACTCGTCCGTCGCCGGGTAGCGCAGGTACGACCGCTCCCAGCCGAGCGCGGCCCACCGCTGCCGGATCGCGCCGTAGATCGCGTGCGAATCGGTGGCCATCGTCCAGTAGATCGAGCCCGCCTTGGTGAAGTGGTTGTAGCGGCCGGCGCCGTCCGGGGTGGCGGACTCGTCCGTCGTCGGGTAGCCGAGCGGGCCGGTCTCCCAGCCGAGCGCCTCCCACCGGACCCGGATGCGGCCCCAGATCGCGTGCGCGTCGGTCTGCACCGTGTAGTAGATGGACGCCTTCTTGCTGAAGTGGTTGAACCGGCCCGCCCCGTCGGGGGTCGGGAGCTCGTCGGTCGTGGGGTAGCCGAGCGGGCCCGCCTCCCAGCCCAGCGCCGCCCATTTGACCCGGATCCGCCCGTACACCGGATGCGCCCCGGTCGACGGTGTCCAGTAGATCGACGACTGCATCGTGCCGGGCCGGTTCGGGAAGTGGTTGTAGCGGCCGACGCCGTCGGGGGTGGCGGTCTCGTCGGTCGCGGGCGGCCCGAACTTCCGGTGCCCGCCCAGCGCGAGGTACTTCTTGAGGATCTCGCCCTCGATCTGCTTCACGCCGGTCTCGGCGCTCCAGTAGAGCCTGCCGTTCACGTACGGCCGGTAGCGCACGGTCCCGTCGGCGACCTCGGGCCCGACGGGTGCGCCGAGACGCTGCCGCAGGGCGGGTTCCGCCTGGTAGCGCTTGTCGATCGGGGTGAGGTAGTTCGCGATCAGGGTCACGTCGCTCGCCGGCACGGTGACGGTCACCGTGCGCGAAGTCCGCCCGTCGGACCAGTTCGAGAACGTCGAGACGCCGTCCGCGGCGATCTCCTCCGCCACGACCTCGAACGTGGCGCCTTCGGTCACCATCGCGGTGCTGACCCCGCCTTCGGCCGGGATGCTCAACGCCGCCGCCACGTTGCCGGTCAGCGTCAGCCGGTGCTCACGCGGCATGGCGACGTAGGTCCTGCTCGCCGTCACCCCCGCACTGTCGGTCACCGTCGCGGTGATTTCGACGCGGGAGTCCTGGTGTCCGGTGAAGGGCACGGTGAACGCCGGTCCGCTGCCCGGCGAGCCGGGGTGCGCGTGACACGTCGCCTCCTCCGGGCAGTGCCGGATGAGGGTGGTCCACGAGACCGGCAGCACGCCGTCCTCCGCGTCGGTCGCCGTCACCTCGACGACGACCGGTTCCCCGACCGCGAACGTCCGGGCGCCGGGATCCGTCATCACCGGTTCCGGCGAACGGTTTCCCGGCACCACGACGACGTCCGTACCGGCGGACGCGCCGAGACGGTCCGTGACGGTGAGCCGCGCTGTCGCTCTCGTGAGCCCGGTGCCGTAGGCGTGGGTCACGCGGACGCCGGTCTGGCTCGTGCCGTCACCGAAATCCCAGTGGTAGGTCAGCGGATCGCCGTCGAAATCGTAGGAACCGCCGCCGTCGAAGGTGACCGTGCGGGTTTCGGGGTTCGTTTCGGAAGTGGCGACCGCGACCGGTTCCGCGTTCGTCCCCGGATAGCTGAGGCGCCGCAGATTGCCGGTGTGGATGTCGGCGTACACGATGTCGCCGTTGGCCGCGGCCGCGAACTTCACCGGCCCGCCGATGCCGACGAACTCCGGCGGCCGCTCCGGCGCGCGCACGAGCCTGCCTTGGCTGTCGTACGTCATCGTCCAGATCTTCTGCGTGACGTAATCGCCGAAGAAGAAGGCGCCTTTGTATTCGTCCGGATAGGACGATCCACTGTAGACGATCCCGGCGGTGACGCTGTTGCCTTCGTCGACGCCGGAACCGTGGTGGTACGCGGCGATCGGCGGTGTGTTGACCACCCCGGCGCAGCCCGCCAGCCCGGAATACCCTGGCGTGGGAGCGTTTCCTTCCCAACAGGGCCAGGCGTGGTTCTCCCCCGGCCGCACGACGTCCACCTCTTCCCAGGTGTTCCAGCCGACGTCGCCCACGACCGGCAGACCGAGCCGCGGGTCGAGGGAGAACCGGAAGGGACTGCGGTAGCCACTGGAGAAGACCTTGGAACGATTGGCATCCGGGGCCGCGGCGGAGTAGTACGGATTGCCGGGAACGCCGGCGCCGTCCGAGGTGACGTGCAGGATCTTGCCGTAGAGCTGATCGAGGTCGAGCGAGCGCAACGCGCCCGGATCCATCCTGGTGAAGTCGGCGGCGTCGCCGATGGAGATCCACAACGTGCCGTCGGGCGCCGTGACGAGACCTGTGATGCCGTGGACGTCGTAGAACCCGGGAAGGTCGACGAGCACGCGTTCGTTCGCGAGCCCGGTGGGGATGTCCGTGCCGGTCACCGTCCAGCGCGCCACCCGCATGGTGAACGCGCCGCCGCCCGTGTCGAACGACCACGCGAGGTAGATCCGGTGTGACGTGGCGTAATCCGGTGCGATGGCGAGCCCGACGAGCCCGAGATCGCCGTCGTCATGGACGGGAAGGTTCGCGATCGTCCTGGCCGGACCGGTGACCGGCACCCAGGCGACCTTGCCGCTCTTGCCGATGCTGAGCACGGAACCGTCCGGCAGATAAGCGAAATCGGTCAGGTCGAAGGCGGCCTGACCGCTCGGCTGGTCGCGCAGGACGAAGCCGGACGGCAGAGTGGGCGCCCCGGTCGCTTCCGGAGCGCCCACCCATCCCGGGAGAAGCAGGATGGAAACCGACAGTGCGACGAGTAGGCGGCTCCAGATCATCGGCACTTCCCCATTTCCGGCGTGTCCTGGGCACGTCGCCGGGAGCGGGGAAGTCATTGCCACCGGGAGCTTTCATTTATCTCAAAGCAACCGAACCGCAATGATCGCCACGGATCGCGTTCGGTCACCTACCCAAGGCTGCGGTGAGGCCTGGGTCGCGTGGGTCGTTCCGGGTTTTCCTGCCCAGCGGACAAAGGCGGCCCTGAGTGTCCACAAGGGACATCTCGGGTCGATCAGCTGTCCGTTTGATGCCTATATATCCACTTTTACGCGGAGTCGTGAGTGAGAATGAGCGTTAGAACCACCCAAATCACTCACGACCCCCGCGCAAAGTCGACAAATCGGACGTCAGTCCCTCAAAAATGTCCCTTATGGACAGTCAAGGGCGTGCCAACGCCCTGTGGCGAGCATGCCTTCGCCGCCAACTCCATCGCGCCACAGGTGACTAACTTTCAGTAACCAAACCCGCCACTCACGACCACCGGTACCGAAGCGGCTCAGGCCACGACCTGCACCACATCGCCGTTCTGCAAGGTCGTGAAGTACTTCTGCGAAGCCGCCGCCGACAGGTGGATGCAGCCGTGCGAGTACACCGAGAGGCTGCCGGTGTGGAACGCGATACCCGGCAGGAAGAACACCGAGTTCGGCATCGGCGCGTCGAAGGCCTTCGAGTGGTAGTTCTTGACCTTGGCCGAAACGTGGAACACCCCGGTAGGCGTGGCGTGGCCCTTCTTGCCGGGCAGTTGCTTGACCGGCCCGTAGATGACCTTGCCGTCCTGCAGCAGCCACGTCTTGAGCGCCGAGAGATCCACGCAAGCGCTCACACCCGGTGAGGCCAGCGCTGCCTTGCAGGGCACGTCGGCGGCGTTCGCGGCGGGCTTAGGCGCCGGTTTCGGCGTGGGCTTCGGCTTGGGCTTCGAAGACGTCGGCTTCGGCGCGGAACTGCTGCTGCTGCTGCTGCTCGGCGTCGGCGTCTGGGACGACGTGGCCGGGGTCGAAGACGGCGCCGACGTGGTCGTGGGCCCGCCCGCCGGGTCGCCCTGCGCGACGGCTCCGCCACCGGGCGCGCTGCCGCCGGCGTTGCCCGAACACGCGGTCAGCACCAGCGCGGTGGCCAGTGCGGTCACCCCCACCAGGAACTTCTTCACGACCCTTACCCCCGTTTGTCCGTAGTCCGTCCGACATGGGTAAAGACGGAGCTCACCCGGTCGGGGTTGTTGATCGGGAGGTCACGATCGCGTCTCAGGGCACGCGGCCGACGACCCTCGCGTACATCCGGCCCGGGTTGGCGCCCTCGTCCAGATAGCCGGGCAGCGGCGGCAGGTCCCGCGCGAACACGGCCAGCCGTCCGAACAGTTCGTCCGCGTCGCGGGGCCGCCGTTCCGGGTCCTTCTCCAGCAGCTCCGCGAGCAGCACGTTCAGTCCACCCGGGACACCGTCCACTTCGGCCGGGCTCTCCTTGACCTGCTTCTCGAAGACCGCGTACGCCGTCGGGCCGGTGAACAGCTGCCTGCCGGTCAGCATTTCGTGCAGGACGCAGCCCAGCGCGTACAGATCGCTGCGCGGCCCGGCGATCCCGCGCTGGATCTGCTCGGGCGCCATGTACGCGGGGGTGCCGAGGATCTGTCCCGCGCGGGTGAACTGGGCGACGTCGGTTTCGCGCAGCATCGCGAGCCCGAAGTCGAGCACCTTCACACTGCCGTCGGGGCACAGCATCAGGTTCGTGGGTTTGAGATCGCGGTGGCAGATGGACAGCGCGTGCGCGGCGGACAGCACGGCGCAGGCCTGCGCGGCGATCGCGGCCGCCCACGGCACCGGCAGCGGCCCGTGTTCGGCGGCGAGGTCGGCGACGGTCACCCCCTCGATGAACTGCATGACCTGGTACAACCGCTCGTCGTAGGTGCCGAAGTCGTACAGCGTCGGCGCGCCCGCGTGTTCCAGCGTGGCCAGGATCCGCGCCTCGCGGATGAAACGCTGTTCGAGTTCGGCGTCCGGGCCGCCGGGGAGACCGAGGAACTTCACCGCCACACGGCGGCCGAGATGCCGGTCGTGGCCCGCGTACACCGCGCCCATCCCGCCCCGCCCGAGCGGCAGCTCGTCGAGTTCGTAGCGATCGGCGATAAACACTAGTTCTCCGGCTTGAGCTGTCCTTCGGTGAGCCCCGCCAAGCCTAGCCTCACCAGCTCCAGGCCCGATTCCGCCGCCTCGCGCAGGGCGTCCTCGAAGGCGGCGAGCCGGGTGAACGCCGCCCCGTGCGCGCGTTGCGCCTCGATCGGCAGACGCGGGATCCGGGTGCGTTTGAGGTCGATCCTGGTCGAGGAGGTCGGCGCGATCTGCCCGGCCGCGCGCAGGCAGCCGGCGAGGAACGCGGCGTCCAGCCGTTCGGGATCGGTGCGGTACTTCGACATCGTCGGCTCCGCCGCGAACGTCTCTCCATTGTGGACATACGCGGGCACGGCGGGTGACGCGACGACGTCGCCTTCTTCCACCGATTCCGGCACGGTGAGCACCCCGGACTTCAGCAGCTCCCCGATCGTGACGTAGGAGGGCTTCTCGTCGGACACGACCAGCGACGGCGGTTCCGGCCGAACACCCTCGAAACGCTTGAGGACTTCAAGGAAGGCTTCGCCCGCGTGTTCGCCGCGCGCCTGATGGCGAACCGGGGAAAGGTCGATCTCCTCGTCGAGCAGATCGATGATCCGGATCGTGCCGGGTACGTCGGCACCGCGCAGATAACCCTCCACAGTGGACGGATCAGTCGTCAGAAGAAGCCGGGACGGCGGCCGTTCCCCGGATTCCGGCCGCCGCAGCAACCAGAGATCCGCGCCGCCGACCGTCACCACGGCGCGCAAAGCACCGGCACGCAACAGGTTCCCGCGAATCCTTCGCCCCGTGCGACGGCCGGCCGCGGCGGGCGGCATGCGGATCGCGACGAGCCCGCCGGGTTTCACATGTGCGAGGCAGTGCTGCACCCAAGCCAGTTCCGGCTCTCCGCGCGGCGGCTGGCCGTACACCCAGCGCGGGTCGCCGATGAGTTCGTCGTAACCCCATTCCCGTTCGTTGAACGGCGGATCGCACACCACCGCGTCCGCGAGAACCCCTTCGTAGGAGTCCATCGACAGGGCGTCCGCGCCATACATCTCCATGTCCGCCTCCGCGAGCAGGAGCCGGTGCGCGGCGATGCACGAGGTCGCCGGATCGTCGACCTGGCCGAGCAGCCGGGTCCCGCCGGAGGCCAGCAGCAGCGTCCCGAGCCCGCACGCGGGATCGAGCACGACGCCGGGTTCGGGACCGATGAGCCGGGACATCAACGCCGCCACCGGTTCCGGCGTGACGGACAGCTGGCGCGAGTGCGCCTCGACGTAGCGTTCGCACAGGAACTCGTAGGCCTCGCGCGCTCCTCGCTCCTCGGCGAAGCGGTCCAGCAGAGCGAGCAGTTCCGCGTCGTCGTAGCGCGGCGAGAAGGTCCACACGCCTCGACGCGAGAGATACGACCCCACCCGGCCGACGCGGTCACCGAGCGCCAGATCGTCGCCGAGGTTCCGCAGCCGCTGCCAGACCCGGTCACCGAGCGAGATCTCGACCGGTTTCCCCCGCTCACGCAGCCAGCTTTCGACGGCGAACAGGGAAAAGAGGGGGCTCGACGCCGTCCCGCCGACGGGCGGCGGAAAATCGCCGTAACGTCGGCGCCAGTTGCTGACGGCGGCGCGGCCGACGCCGGCGATGCGCGCGATGTCCGCCGCGGTGACGGTGGCTTGCTCCTCCATCGCCGCATCGTAACCGACAGCTGGCTATTCCAACCCTTTGTTTGTGAACTCAGTACACAGCTGCTTTACTGGGACCCATGAGGTACACCCTTCGGTACGCCGCCGGCTCGGACGTCGGACGGCGCCGCCAGGTCAACCAGGACTCGGTCTACGCCAGCGCCAGGATGCTGGCGGTCGCCGACGGCATCGGCGGGCAGCCACACGGCGAAGTGGCCAGCGCCGCGGCGGTCGGCGTCCTGTCCCGGCTCGACACGGACCTCCGCGGTTTCGACCTCGCGGACGTCGACCTGGTCGAGGTGCTCACCGGCGGGCTTCGCGCCATCGACGACCGGCTCTCCGCGACGGCCGAACAGGACCCCGAGACGCGGGGTATGGGCACCACGCTGACCGCCCTGCTGTTCGACGGCTCGCATTTCACGGCCGCCCACATCGGCGACTCGAAGGGCTACCTCCTCCGCGGTGGGACGCTTCAGCGCTTCACCCGCGACCACACGCTCGCCCAAGCCCTCGCGGACGACGGCCGCATCGACCCGTCAGAGGTCGAGGGACACCCCCGCGGCTCGCTGTTGATGAAGGCGCTCTTGAGCACCGGCAGCGGCGAAGCGGACATCTGGACCTTCGACGCCGCTCCCGGCGACCGTCTCCTGCTGTGCTCGGACGGGTTAACGGCAACGGTTGTCGAAACCGTTATCAAGGACGTCCTCGGCGCCTTCCAAGATCCCGCCGAGACCGTCCCGAGGCTGATCGAACTGGCCAACGAAGGCGGCGGACCGGACAACATCACCTGCGTCGTGGCGGACGTTCTCGCCCCTGCGGCCGCCTGAGCCGGCGAAGCGGCAAACGCAGGTCAGACCCGCCTTCGAGGGGCCGAAACGGCATCCGGTATCGTTCCCCACGGAGGATTGGCCGAGCGGCCTAAGGCGCACGCTTGGAAAGCGTGTTGGGTTCACGCCCTCGCAGGTTCGAATCCTGTATCCTCCGCCGTCAGCAAGGCCCCGGACGTTCCGACGTCCGGGGCCTTGTTGATTACTTAGCAGGACCTTCACTTAACAGAGTCAGTTGATCACGCTAAGTTTAATAGTGGTCGTTCCAGCCCCCGACGTCCCAAGGAGTCCGCCAAAATGGCCGGAGTCGAAGAGATCCGCGCTGGTATCGCGCTCGCGAACGAGAAGGCATCCGCGAGCATCGCCGCACTTCAGCAGGCAGCGCAGTCTCTCGAAGAAGCCCAGCTTTCGCTTTCCCAGGCCACCCAGGGCAGCACCCAGCACGAGGTGAGCCAGGCGCACGGGCTTCTCGCCGAAGCCCTGCAAGGCATCACCGGCATGCAGAGCACCATCCAGGCGGGCATCTCGTCGGCCGAGTCGTACTCGACCCGTCTCTGACATGTACCTCGAGGAACTGCACCAGCTGCTGACGGCCGTCCAAACCGGCCTCGCCGACGGACGCGCCCATGCCGAGCGGGCCAGGAGCCTGCTCGAAGAGTCCAGACGCGCCATCGTGGAACCCCAGGCCCAAGCCGTGCCGTGGGTTCCGGCGCAGCTGGCGCAGGCCGACGAGGGAATGGAAAACCTCCTGACGCGCCTTTCCGCCGCTGACGACCTGGTCAGCGGTTACCAATCCCGCCTCTGAGATCGGCGAGCCGGTATGGGCAGCAAAGCGAGTGAACAGCGCAATCGCGTCGCCACGGCGCTCGAGCGGGTCCGGCACCAGATCGGGCTCGTCCTCGGCGCCGCCGCCGGCGCCCGTCAGGCCGCCGAGGCGGAACTGGCCAAACTGCAACTGGAACAGCACATAGTCCGGGTGGGGATGAACAACTCCACCTCGGAGCAGTACGCCGAATGGTCGCGGCATCCCGCCGCGAACGAGGTGTTCGGCCTGCTGGGCAGCGTGCGCGGCCAGTTCTACGCCGACTGGGAAGCGGGCCCGAACGCGTTGCGCGAACTCGTCGCGAACAACGCGCCGGGGCCCGCGAGCCGGCCGCCGGGCGACTGGCTGGGCCGCGTCGGCGGGAATCCCGGTATCACCTCGCCCGGGCTGTGGCGCGTCGGCTCGGCGACGGTGCCGGGCCAGGACGTCCCGCGCACCTTCGACGTCGCGGTCCCCTTGCTCGACGAGTCGCATCTGTCCATCACGTCGGCGCCGAAGACCAGGGCCGCGGTGGACGGCATCGTGCAGAACCTGCTGATGCGGATCCTGAGCACGTTCGAACCCGGCGCGGTGCGCATCCATCTGTGGGACGTGGGGCAGCTGACCGCGATCCTCCCCGACCTGTACCCGCTGAGCCGCACCAGCGCGCTCACCCTGTACGACCCAGGACGGCTCGAGGATCTCCTCGACGAACTGGCCGGGCACATCCGCCGCATCCACGCGACCGGGATGCAGGCGGGGCACACGTCGCTGCGGGAGATCCGGCGGGCGAGCGGCCAGCGCGTCGAACCGTTCCGTGTCGCGGTGCTCTACGGCAACGGCGAAACCCTCGAACCGGAGCGCGCCCGCGAACTGAAACGGGTCGCCACCGGGGCGCTGGCGGCCGGGATCTGCCTGATCCTGATCGACGTGCCGACCATGCTGTCGACGTCGGTCGAATCGCTGAGCCTGCACGACGAACGGCACGCGACGAGCAGCATGACCGGCCCCGACCTGATGGTCGACCTCGATCCGCCGATGCCGTCCGGGCAGGTCATCCGCGCCGCCGGGCGGATCGCCGAGGCGCTGATCGCCAAACAGGGCGGGCCGCGCGCGTTCGCCGACCTCCTGCCGACCGAACTGGGCAAGGAGAGCTCGGCGCGGGAACTGCGGGCGCCGGTCGGGTTCTTCGAGGGCGAGGCGGTGGAGGTCGTCATCGGCGACGCCAGCCCGCACGTGCTCATCGGCGGGCCGAGCGGTTCGGGGAAGACGAACTTCCTGTATTCGCTGCTCGGCAGCCTCGCGGCACGGTACTCGCCGGACGAACTCGCGCTGTACCTGCTGGACTTCAAGGAAGGCGTGTCGTTCGCCGGGCTCGCGCCCGGGCGGCGGGACGCGAGCTGGCTGCCGCACGCCAAGCTCATCGGGGTCAACGTCAACACCGACCGCGAGTTCGGCCTGGCGCTGCTGCGGTACCTCGCCGACGAGCTGCGCCGCCGGTCGGCCGCCGCGAAACTGCACGAGGTCACCAATCTCGCGGATCTGCGCGAGCAGGACCCCGGCGGGCACTGGCCGCGGATCGTCGCGGTGATCGACGAATTCCAGTACCTGTTCGCCGGTCGCGACGGCGTGACGGCGACCGCGACACAGCTGCTGGAGGACATCGCGCGGCGAGGCCGGTCGCAGGGCATCCATCTGGTGCTGGCGAGCCAGGACGTCGCCGGGATCGAGGCCTTCTGGGGCAAACCGGCGGTGTTCGAGCAGTGCACGCTGCGGATCGCCATGCCGAAGGCGCGGCGGGTGCTGTCCGAGACCAACAACGCGGCCGTCTCCGCGCCGAAGTGGCACGCGGTGATCAACCACGATTCCGGTGTGGCGCACGGGAACCAGCTCGCGCACGTCCCGGACGCGAGCAGCAAGGACGTCTTCAACAAACTGCAGCACCGGCTCTGGGAGCGGTATTCGGAGTCGTTCAAGCGGCCCCGGTTGTTCGACGGCGCGCATTCCCCGGTGCTGGAACAGTTCCCGGCGTTCACCGACCTGAAGCCGACGGACAAACCGCGGGCGTTGCTCGGCCAGTCCATCGACGTCGACGAGGCCGCCTGCGGGGTCGAGCTGCCGAAGGCCCCGGGCCGGAACGTCGCCGTCCTCGGCGCGGCCACGGCGGAGGCACTGTCCATCATGGACTCCGCCGCGCGTTCGCTGGCCCGCCAGTATCACCGCGAGACGGTGGAGTTCGTACTCTCGTGCCCCATCGAGGCTTCCGTCCCCGCCGTGGCCGAACTGGCCGAGCGCCTGCGCGCCGAGGGCCACCAAGCGACCCTGGTCGACGATCTTCCCGCCCGGGTAATCGATATCGCGGAGAATCTGTCCTCTTTGGACAAAGCGCGGGTGCTGCTGCTGTACGGCGTCGACGCGTCGATCCCCGCACTCGAGGCGAAGGCGCCCGGACAGCTCAAGAGCGGTCTGGATCAGTTGCGGGTGCTGCTGAAGCAGGGCCCGACGCACGGTGTCCACACCATCGGCTGGTGGCGCAGCATCGCCCGGCTGAAGGACACGCTCGGTTTCGCGGGCACCGACGACATCGGCTCCTGGGCGGCGTTGGACGTCCAGGGCAACGAACTGTCGCCGTTCGCCGCCGGGCAGGTCGTGCACTGGTCACCGCGGCCGGGCCGCGCGCTGTTCTTCGACCGCACCACGCACGGCGCCCCTGAGGTGATCATCCCGTTCCAGCGTCCGGAAGGGCTTCTCGATGGATGACGGCATCACCGCGGCCATGCGGTACAAGGAGATCGTCGGCCTCGCGCGCGCTTCGGCGGAGAACCTCCGGAACTGGGAGATCGGCCGCGCGGACGAACTGGAGGCCCGGCTCGCCGAGGCACATCAGGCCGTCGCGGACGCCGCCGAACGCGAGCAGCGCGCCGTCGACCGGTGCACGCGCTGGTGGAAGATGGCGCAGCACAACGTCGAAGGCCTCTCGTGGCTGCCGGAGGACGAGGAACCTCGCCCGGTGCCGACCGCGCGAGCCGGGTACCTGGAGAAGTACCTGGAAGAGGTCAAGCCGAGCTACCAGGAACTCGTGCAGGCCGTCCTTTCCCTCGGGTGGCGCGCCAAACGCTCCTGACCCCACCCGCGTTTCGTCCTCTGGATGCGGTACTTGCGCGTGCAAGTACCGCATCCAGAGGACTAATTGCGGGTCAGGGGCGCCCGAAGATCTTCTCCAGGTAGTCGGCCAGGTCCCAGAACGCGTCCTGGACCGGGTTGCCCGCGCTCGGCCGGAACCGCAGCACCTGCGGGTCGTGGTCGCTCGCCTGCTTCGCGAACTCGGCGTTCAGGTGCACGACGTCGTAGTCGAGACCGCGCGGTGCGTTCGACGCCAGGATGTGGTCGAGCACCTGCGACTGGCCCTCGAAAACGTAGCTGTACCGCTCGTTTTCGGGCAGCGACGCGATCAGGTCCTTCAGCGCGCCACCGGCGGTCAGCGTCTTCACGGCGGGCGAGAACGGGTAGTCGTTCAGGTCGCCGGCCACGACGACGTTCGCGTTCTTGTCCGAAGCGAGCAGCTTGTCGACGAAGCCGCGAAGCAGGGTCGCCTGCTTGGCCCGCTGCACCTCGGAACTCCGGACCGGCGGCTGGTTGCGGCCGTGCGTCGGCTGGTCGCCGCCCTTGGAGTTGAAGTGGTTCGCGATGACGAACACGGTGCGGCCCTTGAAGACGAACTCGCCGACCAGCGGCTTGCGGCTGGCTTCCCACGCCTCGTTCCCGGGCTCGACACGGCCGGGCGAGACGGTCAGGTGGGCCTTGCCGTGCTCCTTGACCACGCCGACCGGGGTGGTCGCGTCGCCGCCCGGCCGGTCCACAAAGGACACCCGAGCCGGGTTGAACAGGAAGCCGACACGGATGTTCCCGCCGGGCTGACCGCCGTCCTTGCCGTTCTCCGGGTCGATCTGACGCCACTCGTAACGCGGGCCACCGGCGGCGACGATCGCGTCGGTGAACTTCTTCAGCGTCTGGTCCGCGGCGACGGTGCCGTCGTTGGTCGGCCCGTTGTTGTCCTGGATCTCTTCCAGGTTCAGGATGTCCGGCTTCGCCAGGTTGGTGGCGATGGCCTTCGCCAGCTCGCCGAACTTCTCGTCACTGTCCAAAGCGGACAGGTTCTCGACGTTGTAGGTCGCCACGGAGAGCTCACCACTGCGCTGCGCACGGGTGCTCTCGCGCTGCAAACCGTTGTCCTTGGCGGCGCCGAGCTTCGTCGCGAACAGCGTGTAGCCGCCGAAGTTGCTGTACTCGACCGGGCCGGACGTCTCGCCGGTGAGCACGTCACCGGTGTTGACCTTCGGGAACGGCTGCTCGGCGAACGGGATCAGCGAAGCGACCTTGAGTACGCCGGTGTTGAGCCGGTCGTAGTCCAGGTACACCGCGCCACCGCGGACGCTCGGGTTCTGCTTCGGCTTCGTGGTCACGTAAAGCTCGTTGAACGACGACGTCGGGCCGACGACGCGTGCGTCCGAGACGCTGACGATCTCGCTCTCGTGCGTCTCCCAGAAGTCCAGCGAGTATTTCGCGGGCTCCAGCGGCAACGGCTCGATGCTGCCGCCCGGCGCGGGCGCGACGGTGTCCGGGACCGTGTCCGGCGTGACGACGGTGGGCGCGGGCAGGGCGTTCCCGCTGGAGCCGACCGTCCACTGTGCACTCGTCAGCTCGGTGAGCGACTGGTACGGCGAGCTCGCGGGCGCGTCCGGGTAGAACTCGCGGACGGTGCCGGTGGCGGTCACCGCGTCACCGACGGCCACGGCGGGCGTGGTCGAGCCGGTGAAGACGAACAGCCCTTCGCTGGTGCGCGGGTCGGCGTCGGGCGCGGGGTCGGTGATCCAGAATCCGCGCGCCGAACCGAAGCTCCGGATCGCGGTGACGACGCCGGTGACCCCGGCGACCTTCCGGTCCTTGAGCGGCGAGATCCGTGTGGTGCCCTGGATGTCGTGGATCTTGGCGTCGACCGGCGGCGGACCGGTCTCGCCCGGCGTCTCACCCTTGCCGTTGGTCGGCGTGGGCGCGCCGGAGGTGAAGTCGGCCGCGTTGTCGTCGGTGTCCGCGAGCGTCGTGCCCCTGGCGACGGACGCGGTGTTGGACGGCGCGGGCGCCGCGGCACCCTCACGGATGACGGCGGTGGAGCCGAAGCCCACCAGATCCTTGATGCGGCTGTCGGCCGCGCACTCGGCGGCCGTCTTGCAGGTCAGCGCCGTGGTGCCCTGGACGAGCGCGATGGTGCCGGCGGTCGCGGACAGGGCCAGCGAACCGGTGGCGTCCGGCGTCGGCAGCGCGACCGTGCCGCCCGAGCCCTTCGCCTGCGCGACGAGATACCGCGCTCCCGGCGCGACGCCGCCGGTCAGCGGCGTGACCTGCCAGCTGTTCCCCGACGCGGGCGCGTACTGGACGCTGAAGCCGTCGAGGCTCACGGCGGCCGCGCCGCGGTTCGCGAGTTCGACGAAGTCGTTGGTCAGCGTGGCGCCCGAGTTGCCGCCACCGCCGTAGACCTCGGCGATCACGGCGTCGGCGCTGGGCGCGGCGAGCGCGGCCGGAGCGGTCAGGCCGCTCACGACCAGGCCCGAGGCGACGGCCACGGTCAGGGCCCGTCTCCGGGCAGCACGTCGGGATGTGGTCACGCTGAGTCCCCTTTTTCGCAAGATCGGTCGAGGCATACTCCCCCGAACAAGTGAAATGAGGAAGACGTCAAGACAACGATTCGTCACCACTAGCCCGTTCGGATCCTCGCGTGAGACGATCGAACTCCGCCGCCTGCCACACACCAGGAGGCGTTTTTCATGCGCGGACTGCTTTGCGCGCTCGTCGCGGCCGGTCTCGTGATCCCGGTTCCCGCGGCGACCGCCGCACCACCACCCGGCAAGGTCGCGTTCGACGTGATGACCCCGGCGAGCACGGTCGCGTCCCGCACCGACCGGCGGCCGAACGCGGGCGGGGTCTTCGACCCGGTCGCGCGCAAGACCTTCATCTCGTGGTCCGGCAAGGCCGCGGACACCTACGTCCAGGCCTACGACCACCGGACCGGCGTCTGGACGGCGCCGAAGAAGATCGCCGACGGCGAATCCGATCCGCACAACTACCCGACGATGCTGCTGGCGGGCGACGGGCATCTGCTGATCTTCCGCGGCATGCACAACACACGGACCGTGCTCAGCCGCGCGCCGCTCGCCCATTCCCTCGACGGCACCTGGACCGACACCGAGGTGCCCGAGGGCGATTCGGCGAGCTACCCGATGCCGGTGAAGACCGTCGACGGCACGCTTTTCCTGTTCTACCGCGAGACGACCAACGAACTGGATCCGGCGGCGAACTCCGACTTCCGCCCGATGAAGTACCTCGTCTCCCGCGATCACGGGAAGACGTGGAAGAACTCCGTGCAGCTGACCGGGAAGCGGTGGGCGTTCGGCTCGCTGGGCCGGGCCGACCACATGGACGAGATCTACGTCGGGCAGCTGCGGTACCTGCCGTCGTCCGGGCGGATCCACTTCGCCTACACGCTGGCCGGCGGCGGGCCGTCGCAGCACAAACACGACGTCTACCACCGGAACGTCTACCACCTGTCGTTCGACGTGCGGAGCCTGCACTTCTTCTCCGCGGCCGGCCGCGACCTCGGCACGCAGGTCGACGACGCCGAGCAGGAGCGGTATCTCAAGGTCGTCGAAACGCCGCTCGAACTCCCCGGCGGGCTCAAGTCGCCGGACTACATCCTGCAGGTCGGCACCCAGCGCGACGGCAAACCGTTCGTCACCTGGTTCCAGTTCGACGCCGGGGGCTCGCCGCGCGATTTCGCGGGTGCGTGGAACGGCCGGAACTGGGAAGTGCGCGAAGTCGCGAACGGACTCCGATTGCGTGAGATCGAACAGCTCAATGGCGGCACTTGGCGCGTTTACGGAACGCGCGACGGACGACCGGGCATCGAAACGTTCTTGCTCGAGAACGGCCGCGTCTGGACGCCGGAAACCTTGATCACCACACCGAAACCGGTCCAGCGCGTCGAAGTGATCACCGGTTTCCGGGACCCCGCCCGCATTCTGGCGACCGGCGCGTCCAGTGCCCGTGACGTCTCCGTGGCCGACGGTGACGTTTATGTCGCGGGAGCCCCGCGGAAATAGCCCATTGGTGTTCCGCTGCCTTAAATGAACCTCAAGTCCGGGTACAACCCGGCATTTCCGGAGCTACCTTGGCGACGTGAGCGAGGACACAAATCCTCCCTCACGTCGCCGGAGGAGGTGTCCGATGAACTGGCTCATCGTCGGTACGGCACTGGTCCTGCTGCTGACCACCGCCTTGGCCGTCGACCTGCGCGACCGGAAACGCGGCGGACGCCCGGTGGCCCCGTTCGGCGGGGCGCGGCTCGACGCCGTCCTGCGCGAGGCCGATCTGGGCGAACGACTTCTGGACGCTCACCGGGGAGGGTGAGCAGGGGGAACTGGGGGCGCACCGCCGGTGCACGGGACCCGTCGGGGGAGGACGGAGCCCGTACACCGGCGGTGTGTCATTTCCGCCTCGCGGCACAGCCCGATCGGGGCCGTCGATGTCGAGCTCTTCGGATCCGTCACCTCCACCAAGGCTGATCCGGTTTTGAACCGCCGGAAGGTCACAGCCGTATCACAGGGCGGAGGGGCCGGTTTTCCCTGACTACGGAGGTATCGATGCGACGGCGACTGCCGATGGCCCTGTTCGCGCTGGTCGCCTGGGTGCTCGCGGGCTGCTCGACGGCCACGGGCGCCGCCCCGGCGACACCGGGCGCCAACCAGGCCGACATCACCTTCTCCCAGCAGATGGTGCCGCACCACCAGCAGTCGATCCAGGTCGCGAACCTGGCCTCGGAACGCTCGGCGTCCGAATACGTGAAGGCCACCGCGGCCAAGATCGTCAAGGCGGAGTCGGCCGAAGTCCGGACGATGACCGCGTGGCTCCAGTCGTGGAACGCGGCCGTGCTCCCCGCGGCGGGCCACGCCGGGCACGCGATGCCGGGGATGATCACCGAAGGGCAGGTCGCGTCGCTGCAGAACCTGACCGGCGCCGAATTCGACAAGATGTGGCTCCCGCTGATGGCCGAGCATCTGCGCAACGGCGTCGCGATGGCCAAGACGGTGCTCTCCTCCGGCGAGCACGCCGAGACGAAAGCGCTGGCACAGGAGATCGTCGAGAACCAGACGGCGGCGATCGACGAGATCACCTCGCAGCTTTCTTGACCCCCTGAAGACACCGGAAGGCCCTCCGGTATTGTTCTCGGCGGTGGCGTGTCCGAGCGGCCGAAGGAGCACGACTCGAAATCGTGTGACGGTTAATACCCGTCCGTGGGTTCAAATCCCACCGCCACCGCCATATGCAACGTTCAAGCCCCGGGTCGGGACCACCTGACCCGGGGCTTGTTCGTTCTCACGGGCGTCTGACCGACCAGGAACGCCTGCGAGAAGCCCGTTGTGTGGTCCTTGTCACAGGCCATCGTGGTTGGTCGCTCCCTGACGAGTCGTTTCCTGCGACAGGTACGAGCACGCGCAGGCTTGCAAACGGCTCGGTGACCTCGGGCCCGAGCGATCTCTCCATGCTCGTCGACATACAGCTTGTCGAAGAAGCCCTCGTTAGGCTGCCCGCGAATGTCACGGTTGCCTCGCCGCAGTGCCCGGTGCTTGCCCGAGCCCCTGGGTCATTGAGGGGCAAGTCAAAGATGATGGCGTCGGCGGCGCGAACGGGTTCGCCACCGAGACCCAGCACCGTACCTTCCGACTGTCCAAAAAGGACAATTTTCAAGATCGAGGCGTCCGATTCGGGTGCTTTGCGCAGTATTGCCCGGGGGTCGTGAGTGGCGATGGTCGTTCTAACCCTCTTTACCACTCACGACTCCCCGTTAAAACGGACTTATGGCCATAAAACGTGCGCTTGCTGCCCGGAAAAGTGACCACTGTGGACACCAGTGCCTCGGGCGGCATCTTTGACTTACCGTCATTGCCCGGGTTCACCCGTCGCCCGCGGCGTGCCCCTCGTATGTGCCTCCGCCGACAGGTGACACCCCGTCTTCAGCGTCAGCATCGTGCTGGTGCCGGTCGTCGTGCCGGTCGAGGTCGAAAGCGTCAGATCCGCTCCGAAGTCATCGAGCAGGTGGAACTCCCGGAACGCAGGCTGGTTGACTTCGAAGCCCTTCTTCGTGAAGCCGTGCTTACCCGCGGCTTCGGTAAGCGCCTGCGTGGTCTTCACCCAGCTGGCTTCAGGAATTACGTCCGGCAGGCCCCATGTGGTGTAGGCGGTGTACACGTCGTGGACATCGACCGCACGGAAAGCGTTGCAGCCGGGCGATACTTCGGCCACCGTGCCTTGCTGCCACGAGGAGAAGCCAGTGGCCTCGGTGAGCTTGGCGCGCAGGTCGGTGAGCGCTTCGTCGTACTTCACCTGGGCCTGCTTGGCGTCCGGCCGCTTGAGGAGTTCGGTGAACTGCTGCTGGGTCGACATGCCGTCCTTGCTGTGGTCGTTGTCGAGGTAGTCCGGGCTGCTGTCACACGCCGTGCCGGCGAGCAGGACGGCGACCGCCATCCCGGCGATCCAGCTGGTGGTTCGAGCAGCGTGCTTCATGTTTCACCTGGGCTTACTTCGAGATGGTCAGGTCGGGGCGGCCGGCAACGACCGCCGCCATGTTGTACTTGCTGGTGCTGTCGGTGCCATCCGGCGTGGTCAGGGTGTACTCGCTGTGCCCCGAAGAAGCAGCCAGCGGCCGGCCGTCGAGCAGCGATGTCGCTCCGTGGGTCGACAGCTGCTTCATGCCCTCCATGCTGCCGGGGTCTTCGCCGAACCGCCCATGGGTGATGTTGCCGACGTCCGCAACTGGGTCACCATCTGCTTCGAGCGTGTAGGCGTGGCCCTCCGGAACATGCAGCCGGTCGATGGAACGGCCTCCGATGCCGTCTCCATACGGTTGGTCAGAGATGCCGGGCGAGCCGAAGAACACAGCGTCGTCGACGCCGGTGTCACTTTGCAGCGCGATGCCGGTGGTCAGCGAGCCGTACGAGTGCCCGAGCGCCGTGAGGTGTGGGTCATCCGGCCGGGACATGTTGATCCCTTGGTCGAAGCGGGCCAGCTTCTCGGCCCCATCCTGCGCCGCGCCGCCGCCGATGACGTCGACGTAGTCGCCCGGCTTGTCGGTCGCGGGCGGCTCGTAGCCGAGCCAGGTCACCGTCGCGACCGACTTGCCGCTGAGGTCACCCACCATGCGATTGGCGCTCTCGCGCACGCTCTGCATGTCGTTCACGTAGCCGTCGAGGTTTGTCTCGACCGCGGAGTTCATTCCCGGCGTGAACACGGCGACATGCTTTGCCGTGTCGACATCCCCATTGGCCACCGCGGCCTTCACCTTGTCACCAGTGACATCGAGCGACATGAGCTGCCGGTTCGGCAGCGGCTTGCCGTCCGGCCCCACCATGATGCCTTCGACCTTGCTCAGGGCAGCGAGTCGTTCATCGAGCTTGGCGAGCTGTTCCTGATACTTGTGCACACTCGGCACATCCCGGCTCGGATCCGCCGGGGCGTGGCGCATGAGCTCGGTGCGCTCGTCGAGCAGCTTCTGCTTCTCGTCCGCCAGGAGCGCGATGTTCGCCTTACTCCTGGCCCACGCCGCCACGCCATCCCGGTTGCCCACCAACCCCGGGTGATCCTTGATCAGGCGCTCTTGCTGCTGTTTCGAGAGGGAGTCCCACCAGGCGGCGTTGGCCGCCGGGCCCGCGTCGACGGCAGGTGGAGCGGGGATCGACAAGGAGCCGAGGGCCTCGCCGGCGTTTCCGGCCGCGGCCAGGCTGGTGCCTTCGCCGCTGGCGTCGATCGTGTGCCCGTTGATCGCCGGGTCGAGCACGGCGCAGAAGTCGTTGTCGACGTCTTCGGCGGAGAGCAGCGTCTGCTTCACACGCTCGCCCAGCTCCGAAGCCACGATCTTGCGCTCGCGCTCCACATCTTCACGCTGCTCTTCCGGGATGTCCGGCGGCAGTCCGTGGTCGGTGATCGCACCGTCGTCCCCGATGGAGAAGTTATGCGCCTTGGCCAGGCTCTCGGCTTCCTTGAGTCCGGCCAGCACACCGGTGGCCGCATCAGCTGCATCACCACTGGCTCGGCGGATGGCCGCGATCTCGGCCGCCCACTCCTTGCCCTCTTCGATGAGGCGCTTCGATGCACCGGCTGCCGCGGTGGCCGCGGTGCCTGACCAGCCGCTCGGCATCGCGGCGTCCTCGAAGTCTTCGGAGCAGGCCAGCAGTTGCAGGTACTTGCCGTTGAGTGCGGCCGACATGTCGGAGAGCACGCTCGGATTCCAGCGTCGAAGATCTCCCCAGGAAACCATCAGCTGGCCTTTGGCCCGCCGTGAGAGACCGTGACATGCAGATCTTGCTGGGCGGCCGCTTCGTTGGCGCGGTAGTTCGCCGCGGCCTTGCCGAGGTCGCCGGAGTACGCCTCCCAGGCTCCGGCCCACCGCTGGCCCTTGCCCGACCAAGCGGACTTCAACGCGGCCAGCTTGCCTGCCGAACGAGTACCGGGAAGACCGGCATCACCCGCCGGAACCACGCCGACGGTATCGAGCCCGCGGGCGTCATCGACCAATCGCCCGGCGGCCTTGCTCGCTTCGTCGATCTCTACGAGTACAGCTTCATAGCCAGCCATCTGCCACACCCTCCCAAGGTGACGCGCGTGCTGTCTCCGTGACCATACGACAGCATTCGGTCACCTGTGAACCGCATCCGCCCAGGTCGGGGAGGGCTACTCAAGCTCGGCTGAGTGGATCTACTTATGCGCGGAGCACCAGGCCTTCGTGGTGCTGAGCGACGTTTCATCGCACCGCTACAGCCCGAAGGCGTTGCCGCCAAACGGCGTCTTCAATGCACTGCGGTTTCAGACTCAGCGTGGTCGTGCGAAGAGCCGGTCTCCGCGGAGACCGGCTCTTCTGCGTTCGCGGCTACTTGTTGAACTTGTCCTTGAGGTCCTGCACGCCGCCTTCCGCGCGGTCGCGGAGGTCGTGCCCGGCCTCCTTGACTTCGCCCTTGGTCTGGTCGGCCCGGCCGGAGTTCGCGAGGTCCTGGTTGTCGGTCTTCTCGCCGAGCTTCTCCTTGGCGGCGCCGATGGCCTGCTCGGCCTTGTCCTTCGCCTTGTCGAAAACGCTCATGGCGGATGTTCCTCCTTCGACTGCGGCCACCGTCTGCGGCCGCCTCTCCGGAGGGTTACCCGTGCCCCGGGGTCCGACACATCCTTCACCCGGTGCGGTTACCCCGCTGCCCGTGGAAGAAGTCTTCGAGCAGGGCCGCGCATTCGGCCTCCAGGACCCCGCCGACGACTTCCGCGCGGTGACTGAGCCGCCGGTCGCGGACGACGTCCCACAGCGACCCCACGGCCCCGGTCTTGGGCTCCCAGGCGCCGAAGACGACCTTCGCGACCCTCGCCATCACGAGGGCGCCGGCGCACATCGTGCACGGCTCCAGCGTCACCGCGAGTGTGCAGCCTTCGAGCCGCCAGCCGTCGCCGTAGATCTTCGACGCGGCCCGCAGCGCGAGGATCTCCGCGTGCGCCGTCGGGTCGCCGAGTTCTTCGCGGGCGTTGCGCGCGGAAGCGAGCGGGGTCCCGTCCGGGGACAGGACGACGGCGCCGATCGGCACGTCTTCGCCCGCACCTCGCGCCGCGACGATCGCCGCCCGGACGGCGGCGATGTCGGCGGCGGAGGCGGCGGGGCTCAGATCTCGTCCAGGATCTTGGTGAACTCGGCGGCGAAGCCGCATCGCTGCGCGACCATCTGGAGTTGTTCGTCCGGATAGAGATCGACCTCGCCGACGATCACCTGCAGCTCCGCCCCGGGCAGTCCGAGATCGGACAGGATCTCGAGGTCGCCTTCCGGCCAGACCGCGTCGTCGTCCTCGTCCGGGGGGTCGACTCTCAGCACGTCGAGGACGTCGGCGGCGATGTCGTAGTCGAGCGCCGCGGCGGCGTCGGACAACAGCAGCGACGGGCCTCTGGGGCTCGGCCGGACGATCACGAAGAACTCGTCGTCCACCGCCAGCAGCCCGAACGCGGCCCCTGTCGAACGCAGTTTGCCGAGCTCGGTGATCGCAGCGTCGAGCTCGCCGAGCGCCCCCGGATCAAGGGAACTGCACCGCCACCGACCGTCCTCCCGCACCACGGCCACCGCGAACCCCGTGATCGGCTCTTGCACCGCCATGCGCACACCGTATTCCGCCCGCATTCGGAACGCACGCACGGTGCGCCCGAAGCGCCGCATGCGCCACTATCGAGACATGACCGGACCCACCGACCTGCCCACCCTCCCCGACGCGCGCTTCGCCGGTTTGCTGGACGAAGCCCGCGCTCTCCAGACGAAAACCGTAGAGCTCCGCCGGGAGATCCACCGGAATCCGGAGATCGGCCTCGACCTGCCGAAGACCCAGGCATCGATCAAAGCCGCCCTCGAGGGCCTGCCGCTGGAGATCACCGAGGGCAAATCGACCACCTCGCTGACCGCCGTCCTCCGCGGCGGGAAGCCCGGCCCGGCGATCCTGCTCCGCGGCGACATGGACGCGTTGCCGCTGCACGAGGACACCGGGCTCGACTTCTCCTCCGAAGACGACGGCGCGATGCACGCCTGCGGGCACGACACCCACGTCGCGATGCTGGCGTCGGCCGCTCGGCTGCTCTGCGAGCACGTCGACGAGCTGGCCGGGTCGGTGGTGTTCATGTTCCAGCCCGGCGAGGAAGGCGAGCACGGCGCGCGCCACATGATCCACGAGGGCGTGCTCGACGCCGCGGGCGAGCGCGTCGAGAAGGCGTTCGGCCTGCACATCTTCACCTCGGCCGCGTCCGGCGTCGTGCAGACGCGACCGGGCCCGATCATGGCCTCGGCCAACAGCTTCCACGTCACCGTCACCGGCAGGGGCGGGCACGGCTCGGCGCCGCACCAGGCAATCGACCCGGTGCCCGCGGCGGCCGCGATGGTCAGCGCGCTGCAGACGATGGTGACCCGCAAGGTCAGCGTGTTCGAGCCCGCGGTGGTGTCGGTGACCCGTATCGAGACGGGCACGACGACGAACATCATCCCGGAGACGGCGTTCCTGGAGGGCACGATCCGCACGCTGTCCGAGCGGACGCAGGCGTTCGTGCGCGAGGAACTGCCGCGGGTGTGCGAGGCGGTCGGCGCGGCGCACGGCGTCAAGGTGAGCGCAGAGGTCCTCCCCGGCTACCCGGTCACGGTGAACGATCCACAGGTCGCGGCGAGGGTGCTGGATCTGGCGGGCGAGGTACTCGGCGCCGAGAACTCCGAGGTCATGGAGAACCCGGTGATGGGCGCGGAGGACTTCTCGTACGTCCTGCAGCGGGTGCCGGGCGCGTTCGCGTTCCTGGGGGCCTGCCCGCCCGGCGCCGATCTGGCCACGGTGGAGGCGAACCACTCGAACCGGGTGGTCTTCGACGAGGACGCGATGGCCAACGGCGTGGCGATGTACGCCGCGTTCGCCCTGGACGCCCTTCGCTAGCCATTACACAACAGCGTTGATTTAATGGGTGCCATGAGCGATGACACCCTGGCCGTCCTGGCCGCACAGGAGGAGCGCCTGGTCTTCCGCCGGTTCGACAACGAGACCGCGCTGGAGCTGGGCGCCCACCTGCTCGCGGCGGCACGGGGCCGCGCCCTCCCGGTGACGGTCTCCGTGCGTCGCGGCGGGCAGCGGCTGTTCCACGCGGCGTTGCCGGGCACCTCGGCCGACAACGACGCGTGGATCGACCGCAAGAGCCGCGTCGTCGACCGTTACGGGCACAGCTCGTTCTTCGTCGGCGAACAGTTCCGCGCGAAGGGCACGACGTTCGAGGCCGACTCCCGCCTCGACCCGGATCTGTACGCCGCGCACGGCGGCGTGTTCCCGGTGATCGTCGAGGGAGTCGGTCCGGTCGGCACCGTCGGCGTCTCGGGGCTGCCCCAGGCCGACGATCACGCGTTCGTCGTCGAGCAGCTGGAGATCTTCCTCGGCGCCTTGTGCTAAGTGGACTGCCGGCCGAGGCGCAAGGTGAGAAAGCCGGCACTGGGCGAGAGATCCGCGTAGTCGACCCGGTAGCCGCCGAAAGTGGCCCCCTCGGCCTTGACGGCGTCCAGCGTGAACGACACCGCCGGGCCCGCCGACGGCCGGGCGTAGGACATCGTCACGATCGCACGTCCCGCCGAAGCGCATATCTCCCCGTGCGGGCACCGCTCGTCCAGCACCGTCAAGTAGGCGAGGCGCAGGTCTTCGTCCGGGAGCACCGTCCAGCCGCCGAGGCGGAGCGTGAACGCGTCGCCCACCGCCGGCGGGCCGCACGAGGCGTTCAGGAACACGAGCACGAGACCGAACAGCACCAGTTTCGCCGGGGTCCCCCAGAGCCGCCGTCTTCGCATACCGGAGAGACGCGCGAACCGGCTGTCCCGGTTGCATCGGACCATTCGTCCTGATGTCCGGGACAGTCGTCCCGGCATGCTAATCTGATGCCGTCACATCATATATCAGATCGGACATGCCAGTGACCTCACGGTTCGACGAGCGGCGACGGCGGCTGTCCGGGGTCGTGGCCATCCCGGTGACGCCGTTCGACGCCGACGGCGCCGTGGCTTCCGAGACCTACGGGCACCTGGTCGACCGCGTGCTCAGCGCCGGCGTCGACGTCGTGACACCGAACGGGAACACCGGCGAGTTCTACGCGCTGGACGAGGCCGAGGCACGGCACTGCCTGGAGGTGACGGTCAAAGCCGCGGCGGGGCGGGCGAGTGTGGTCGCCGGGGTCGGGCACGACGTCCGGACGGCGATCGGTGCGGCCCGGCACGCCGTGGACGCGGGCGCCGACCTGGTCATGATCCATCAGCCGGTGCATCCGTACGTCTCGGCGGAGGGCTGGGTCGAGTACCACCGCGCCATCGCGGCGGCGGTCCCGGAGCTGGGTGTTGTGCTCTACGTACGCGACGCGCGTATCACGGGCGAGCAGCTGGCCAGGCTCGCCGACGCCGCGGAGAACGTCATCGGCGTGAAGTACGCGGTGCCGGATCCGGTGCGCTTCGCCTCGGTGGCGCGGGACGCGGGAATCGACCGTTTCGCGTGGATCGCCGGGTTGGCGGAGCTGTCGGCGCCGGGCTACTTCGCCGTCGGCGCGACCGGGTTCACCTCCGGCCTGGTGAACGTCGCGCCGTCGCTTTCGCTGGAGATGTTCCGTGCGTTGCGGAACGGCGACTTCGCCGGGGCGATGGCGGTCTGGGAGCGGATCCGTCCCTTCGAGGAGCTGCGGGCCGCGGACGGCAACGCCCACAACGTGAGCGTGGTCAAGGAAGCGTTGGCACAGCTGGGTTTGTGCCGCGCGGACGTCCGGCCGCCGAGCCGCCCGCTGACCGGCGCGGAACGCGAGCGGGTCACCGCCGCGGTGTGGCCGGGGTTACTCGCGCGTTAACAAGGCGTCAGCGAGGCCGCGCGGAGCGTCAGGGAGACGTTGCCGCGACGGCCGGGCCGGGTCGATCGGAGTTGTGCTGAGGAGGCACTGACCGATCGACGCGGAGGTAACCGTGACGCTCAGCGAGCTCCTGCCCAGCCTCGGCTGCGAGGCCGCCGACCACCTCGAACCCGGGGTCTGGCCACGGAGCACCCGGCTCGGGCCGGGCGGGGAACTGCTGTTCGCCGGCGCGCCGGTGTCCCACCTCGCCGCGAGGTTCGGGACACCGGCGTACCTGCTCGACGAGGACGAGGTCCGGCAGAACGCCCGCGCGTACCGGAAAGCACTGCCCGACGCCGAAGTGGCGTACGCGAGCAAGGCCCTCTGCACGCGGGCGGTCCTGCGCTGGGTCGCCGAAGAAGGCCTTTCCCTCGACACCTGCTCGGCGGGCGAGATCGCGGTGGCGCGGTCGATCGGCTTCCCCGCCGAGCGGATCCTGCTGCACGGCAACGCGAAAACCCCCGAAGACCTCAAAGCCGCCTTGTCCTACGGCGTCCGCCGGATCGTGGTGGACTCGCTCGACGAGATCGAGCAGCTCGGCGCACTGGCCACCGGCGCACAGCAGGTGCTGATTCGCGTGACCCCCGACGTCGCCGCCGGCACGCACGCCGCGATCACCACCGGCACCGAAGGGCAGAAGTTCGGCTTCTCGCTGCGCGAGGAGGTCCGCGACAACCTCGGGCGCGCTGTGTCCGCCGTGCTCGCGCAGCCCGGACTCCGCCTGGCCGGGCTGCATTGCCACATCGGTTCGCAGGTGTCGCGGGTGGACTTCTACGAACTGGCCGCCCGCAAGATGATCGGGGTGCTCGTCGCACTCCGCGAGAGCCACGGTGTCACCCTGCGCGAACTGGATCTCGGCGGCGGGCACGCCGTGCGCTATCTGCCCGGCGACACGGGTTTCGACATCGACGGTTATGTGCGCCGTCTGCGTGTCGCGCTCGCTTACGAATGCACCTCGCACGGTTTCCCCCTGCCGAAGCTGACGATCGAACCCGGCCGCGCGATCGTCGGTCCGGCGGGGATCACCGTGTACCGGGTCTGCGCGGTGAAACGCGGCTCGCGCACTTTCGTCGCCGTCGACGGCGGGATGAGCGACAACGCACGGCCGGCGCTCTACGGGGCGGCGTACACGGCGCGTCTGATCGGCAGGCGCAGCCGTTCCGCCCGTCGGCCGATGACGGTGGTCGGACGGCACTGCGAATCGGGCGACGTCCTCGCCGACGGACTCTCGCTCCCCGACGACGTCCACCCCGGCGATCTGCTCGCCGTCCCGTGCACCGGGGCATACCACCACTCGCTCGCGTCGAATTACAACCTCGTCGGCAGGCCGCCGGTGGTCGGCGTCTCCCGCGGCACCGCGACGCTGCTCGTCCGCCGTGAAACCGAGGAAGACCTGCTGAAACGCGACCTCGGCTGACGCGTCATCCGAAAACCTCGGCACCCGCCCTATCGCACGACAGAATCCTTCGCGCGAAGGCGCCGAGAAAGAGAATCACGACAAACAACTTAACGGCGGTAGCATTCTGGACACTTATCGATACGCTGCGCGACAAGAATCGCATGCCGAAACAAAGGGAGGGACGGCATGGGTGACGAACCACGCGCGCAGATGGAGCAGCGCACACCTAGAGGTTTGGACAATACCGATCGCACCCTGATCGCTCTACTGCAAGTCGACGGGCGGGCCTCGTTCACGGCCTTGGCCAAGGCCGTCGGACTGTCGGAGGGCGCCGTGCGGCAGCGCGTCCAGCGGCTGCTGCGGGACGAGACGATGCAGATCGTCGCGGTCACGGATCCGGCGAACGTCGGGCTCGGCCGTCAGGCGATGGTCGGGATCAAGGTGCAAGGCGATCCGCGGGCGGTCTCCGACCAGCTCTCCGGAATGCCGGACGTCCACTACGTCGTGCTGACCGCGGGAGGCTACGACCTGCTCGCCGAGGTCGCCTGCCGGGACGACGAACACCTCTTGAGTGTGCTGAACGACGACATCCGGCCCATCCCGGGTGTCGTCAGCACGGAGACCTTGGTCTACTTGAAACTCGCAAAACAGACATATGCCTGGGGCAACCTGACCCGATGACAGCACGCCCCGCGCTATGAACGGACCGTTCCTTGCGAAATTTGCAAGGAACGGCCCGTTCATGGCACTCGCGGGAGGGTCAGACGCAGTGCAGGTAAGCGTCGGGAGTCCGCCGCCCGGAATCAAGACCGCGGAGGACTTTCGGCAGCACCCCGCTGTACAGGACCCCGAGCCGCTGCGTCGCCCGCGTCAGCGCGACGTACAGCTCCGCCTCACCGCTCGGGCCTTCCGCGAGGATCCGCTCCGGCTCGACCACCAGCACGGCGTCGTACTCCAGCCCCTTCGTCGCGGACGGCGCGATCGCGCCGGGCACTCCCGGCGGCCCGATGACGACCGACGTCCCTTCGCGCCCCGCCTCTTCACGGACGAACTCGGCGACGGCGTCTTCGATGTCCACTGCGGACAGTCGTCGCGCCCACGGCCGGACCCCGCACGAGCGCACCGATTCCGGCGGTACGACATCGGGCGCGAAACTCGCCAGCAGTGACGCCGCCACCGCCATGATCTCCGACGGCGTCCGGTAGTTGACGGTCAGTTTCCGGTACACCCACCGATCGGCGACGTACCGCGAGAGCATCTCGTCCCACGACCGCGCGCCGGACGGCGACCGGCGTTGCGCGAGATCCCCGACGATGGTGAAGGACCGGCTGGGACAGCGTCGCATCAGCACGCGCCAGTCCATTTCGGACAGTTCCTGCGCCTCGTCGACGACCACGTGGCCATAGGTCCATTCCCGGTCGGCGGCGGCGCGTTCCGCGAGATCCCGCTCGTCGCGTTCGGCGAACCGGTCCGCCAGTTCCTCCGCCATCAGCACGTCCGTGGGCCGCAGCGCGAACTCGTAATCGTCGTGATCGTCTTCGACCTCGACGATTTCCAGCACCCGCTCCGCGTATTCCTTGCGCGCCAGCCGCCGCCGTTCCTCCGCCCGCCGCTCGGCGGTGCGGTCCCGGCCGAGCAGTTCGACGGCTTCGTCCAGCAACGGCACGTCGGACACCGTCCACGCGTCCGCGTCCTCACGGAACAGCGCCGGATCGGCCCCGGCGGCCCGCAACCGCTCCGGCGACGCGTAGAGGTCGGCGAGCAGCCGCTGCGGCGTCAGCGACGGCCAGAGCCGATCGAGCACCGCACCGAGTTCCTCGCTCGCTTCCAGGTCCCGGCGAGCGTTCTCGAGCATCTCCGGACGGGTGTGCCGATCGTCCTCCGGGAGCCAGCCCGCGCCGATCCGGTCGACCGCGCGCACGGCGAGCGCGGCGATCACCGTGCGTTCGAAGACGGCTTTGGCCTCGTTGTGCAGCAGGCCGCTCTCCCTGGCCACCTCGCGCGCGGCGGCCGCGATCTCGGCGTCCAACGCCACGGTGACGTCGTCGAGCTCGATCGGCTCCGGTTCGGCGGGCAGTTCCTGCCGGTCCGCCACCGCGGCCGCGAGCACGTCCAGGATCGCCAGCGAACCCTTGACCCGCTGGACCGGCGGCGGATCCTCGCGTTCGGCGCGCAGACCGGCGACGAGGCCGCCGGGTGTCGCGAAAACGGCGCTGGTCTCGCCGAGTGACGGCAGGACCCGGCCGATGTGATCGAGGAAACCGCTGCTGGGCCCGACCACGAGCACGCCGCGGCGTTCCATGCGCTCCCGTTTCGTGTACAGCAGATACGCCACGCGATGCAGTGCCACCGCCGTCTTCCCGGTGCCCGGCCCGCCCTCCACGACGACGACCCCCGGGTGGGCGAGCCGGATGATCTCGTCCTGCTCGGCTTGGATCGTCGCGACGATGTCCCGCATCCCCTCGCCGCGCGGCGCGTTGACCGCGGCCAGGAGCGCGACATCGCCCCGTTCCCCCGCCGATTCCGGACGGCCGAAGACCTCGTCGGTGAAGTCGAGGACCTCCCGCCCGAGGGTGCGGAATTGACGGCGCCTCGCCATTCCTTCCGGCGACGCCCCGGTCGCGCAGTAAAACGCGCGCGACGCCGGCGCACGCCAATCCAGCAGCAAGGGTTCGTAGTCGTTCTCTTCGTCGAAAAGGCCGATCCGGCCGACGTACGAACGTTCTCCCGAAAGGGCGTCCAAACGACCGAAACAAAGGCCTTCGTCGGCGACCTTCAGCCTGGCCATCTCGCGCGCCTTCGCGCCGACGGACACCTCGCGGTCGGACAGCGCGAAGCCTTCTCCGCGCAGTGCACCGGCATACGCCTCGCTCACGCGCACGCGTTCGGTGTCCAGCCGCCCGTAGAGCGACGCCACGTAACGCCGCTCGGATCGCAATTCCTCGTCGTACCCCTGATTTGACAAGTTCCCCTCACAGCGGTTAGACTGACAACACATTCGGCGTACTGATCAGTGAATCTGAATCAGGCGCCGATTTTTTATTGTCCCCCGCTTGTCAAGAGACCCCCCGTATTCCCCCGGAAACGACCGTGCGCGATAATGGGGACGGTCGCCCACCATTACCGCGCACGATCCGCGCGAAACTCAGCCGAGCATGAACTCGCGGGGGTCCAGCGCCCTGCCCACCACGCGCACGTCGCCGAGCCAGCCGTGGAACGCCTGCTCGACGATCGAGTCATAGGCGTAGGCGCCGATCAGCCACGAACCGCCGGGGTTCGCGATCCCCGCCGCCGGCGTCTTCGGGTTCCGCAGCACCGGGCAGCCGTCGACGTAGAGCGTCGTCCGCCTGCCGTCGTTGACGGCCGCGACATGGATCCATTCCCGCAACGCCAGTTCGTGCCCCCAGCAGGTGGAGATCCCGTTCTGGTTCACCGGGAACACCGCCCACTGGAACGCGGCACCCTCCGAAAGGGACAGTGTGGCCGACGGCTCGCCGGGATCGTCGCCGGTCTTGCCCGCCTCGCCGCCCGAGCCCTGCCTGCCGAAGATCGCCGCCCAGGAATGCTTGCCGTCCTTGAAATCCTCGGGCAGCTTCACGAACGCCTCGACGGTGTAGCCGCGGGCGAACGTCTCCGCGTTCATCGGCGCGGAGTCCGCCGTGCGCAGATACCCGCCGCGAGCCGGTTTCTTGCCACCGTCGAACCGGAGACTCGACCTCGACGGCTGCCGCGTGGAGAACTCGCCGGAGAACCGCAACGCCTCGGGCGCACTCCCGGGCAGGGTCACGC
Source organism: Amycolatopsis sp. MJM2582 (assembly GCF_000754115.1). NCBI lineage: Bacteria > Bacillati > Actinomycetota > Actinomycetes > Pseudonocardiales > Pseudonocardiaceae > Amycolatopsis > Amycolatopsis sp. MJM2582. The sequence goes on along the minus strand of NZ_JPLW01000001.1, from coordinate 1,654,722 downwards.
GGACCAGGTCGTTGCCCCGGCCCGAAAGGTCACGGACTCTGTCGACGGGCGCGCCGTCACGGCCCTCGAACCGCCAGTACGCGACGGTGCCGCGGATCAGCTGGCGTTCGGCGGGCCGCGCGGGCGGCACCGGGACCGGCGCGAACCCGGCGAACCTCGACTCGAAGTCGATCTCCATGCTGAAGTAGTCCGCCGGGCCGGTGCGTTCGATCTCCTGCCGCTGCAGCTCGTTCAGCCGCGGCGCCTGGTCCGCCAGCCACGGCGAGACCGTGCGGACGTCGATCACGTTGCGCGCGAGGTCGAACCGGTAGAGCCGGATCATCGCGCTGCCGCCGTAATAACGGTCCTGGTAGTTTGTGATGTGCAGATGGACGTCGTGGCCCGCTTTGTTCTGCTTCACCATGCGTCCGAGCGGCCAGTAGTGCCCGTTGAGCGTCAGGAAGATCTGGTCGTTGCCCGCGACCAGTTCGTCCCACACCTTCTGCCCGAACTCCGAGAACTGCGCCTGCCCGGCCTCGTCGGCCCATACCAATTCGTGGATGGTCAGGATCGCCGGGAGCCGCGGATTCCGCGCCAGCACCGACCGCGCCCACTCCAGCCCGCCCGCCGACGGCCGCCAGTCGAGCGCGAGCAGCAGCCACTCGCGGCCGCCCGCACGGAACACGTGGTGGCTGTTGTAGCCGTCCGGGCTCGCGCCGCGGAAGGTCCGCGAACCGCGCTGCCGCTGCGGCCCGAAGGCGTCGAGGTACGGCGTGCGGCCGCGCTGGTCGTCGGTCGAGGATTTGATGTCGTGGTTGCCCGCCAGGGTGCTGTACGGGAACCGGCGCCGGTCCAGGTGCTGGAAGGACCGGCTGATCTGGTCGAACTCGCCCGGTTGCCCGTTCTCGGTGAGGTCGCCGAGATGCGCCAGGAAGACGATGTTCTCGTCGCCGCCGGTGACGTACCGCAGCGTGGCGTCCAAGGGCGCGGGATCGCCGCGGTCGGCGTCGAACAGGTACTGGGTGTCGGGCAGGACCGCGAGGGTGAAGCGGCCGTCTTCGGTGTCCGGGCCGCGACCGAAGGCCGCCGAGGCGGCGGGGGCACCGAGCGCGGGTAACGCGGAGACCGCCGCACCGGCGCCGAGCAGGCCCGCGCCGCGCAGGAAGGTCCGTCTGGATGAGTCGTTCACGGCCGCAACCTACGGTCGCGGAGGCAACGCGTCCCGAACCGCGGATGAACACTTGCCCCGCTCGGTAGCTTCGTGCCATGGGGAACGTCAAACGCTGGCCCGTGCTCGCCGGGGTCGGTGTGGTGGTGGCCGCGTCGGGCTGGTGGATCGTGGACGAGATGCCGACGGTGGACGACGCGGTCGCCCGCGAGGCGCTGCCGCCGATCGACGAGCATCTGCGCGCGTTCGCCGGTTCGGGCGACACGGGAACCCGCTGGGTGTGCACGCAGAAGGTGATCGAGACCAGGCCGGACGGTGACCAGGTCAAGGTCGGCCTGGTCGCGAGCTGCGACGAGGTCGAGCGGGACGCCGGCGGCCTCGTCACGCGCGCCGGATTCCGTCGTCAGCCGATGGTCTACCGCGTCGAACGCACCTCCGGCGGGTTCCGTGTGCTCGATCGGAAGGTCGCCGAGGACGGCGCGGGCTTCTCGCCTTCGGTCAAGGCGATGTTCTCGTGGACCGGCGCCCGCCGGGTACTCGACGGCGCGAGCCCGGACGACCCGAAGTCCGTGTCGGCCGCCGCTTTCGGCCTGCCCGAAAGCACGCCGGTGCGCACCGGGCGGTGATCAGTCGCCGTTGCGGTCGATCTTCTTCGGCACGACGAGCCACATGACGACGAACAGCACCGCCGACACCACGCCGAGGATCGTCATCGCGATCGGGCCGTAGACGACCTTGGCGATGAGCGCGACGGTCGTGGTGATGGCGGCCGCCAAGCAGGCGAGGCCCGCCAGCACGGAACGATTGCCGACGGTGAGGATGCGCTCACGGTTCCCGGTGCGGAACAGCAGCCGATGCCACGCGGCGGGCGCCGTCAGGAGCACCGTCGAGCAGACCGTGAGCAGGACCGCCGTCAGGTGGACGGCCTTCTCGAACCCGCTCGCCTCATGGAACTCGTCGGTGAACACCACCGTGAGCAGGAAACCGAAGAGGATCTGGACACCGGCCTGCGCGACCCGCAGCTCCTGCAAGAGCTCACTGACGTTGCGGGTCAGGCGTTCGTTCTTCGTCTCGCCGGTGTGCTCGACCATGCATTGGCTCCAGGACCATCGGTTGACGCCTGACCTTTTCATGCCAGCCGAGCGACGTCACTGACACGACCACTACGGCGAGGCCCAGCCACTGAGTACCCGACAAATCGGCGTTCAAGCACAATACGCCGATCACGGCCGCGGTGACGGGGAACGCGAGCTCGGCCAGCGTCGCCCTGGCGGCCGGCGTCGACCGCAGGCCCAGGTAGTACAGGCTCAGCGCCAGCAGGCCGGGGACGAAGGCGAGCAGGCCGAGCCCGAGCGCGTTGTCCCAGCCGACCGCGAACTCGCCGCCCTGATACGCCACGATGCCCGCCGCGACCGGGAGCCCGACGGTGAAGCGCAGGGTGGTGACCTCCTTCGGCGCCAGTTCGGTGGAGAGCAGCCGCCCGAGCACCGTGCCCGCCGCCCACAACGCGGCCGCGCCGACCGCCAGCAGCGCCGCCTTGGCCGCGGCGAGCTGGATGTTCAGCGGATCCTTGAACGCCAGCAGCCAGGCGCCGAGCAGCGCCGGGATCGCGAAGAAGGCGTAACCGGGGCGGACCCGCTCACGAAGGACGAAATACGCCGCCAGCACGGCGAACACCGGCTGGAGCTTCTGCAGCACCAGCGGCGTCACCGGGTCGCCCAGTTTGAAGGCCGCGGTGAACATCGCCGTCGCGAGCGCGGAGGATCCACCGCCGATGGCGAGCACGGCCAGCCATTCCCGCGGCCCGGTCCGGCGCAGCGCGCGGAAAGCGCCGGGAATGAAGGGACTCAGCACGAGCACCACCAGCAGGTGCTCCCAGAAGACCACCGTGGCCGCCGGAAGTGCCTCGGCCAGTGGAAGCCGAAGAAGCCCGTCGGTACCCCAAAGCGCGGCGGCGACCGCGACCAGCCAGGTGCGATCCGGAGGGTTGCTACTCACTTTTCCTGCCCATAGTTTGAGAATGATCGCCCGACGGAGTGACCGCTCTGGCGTGTCCGATTCGTGCCGACTAGGCAGGGGGCATGCGCCCCGTCCCCGCACTCGCCCTCGTCCTGTCCGCGGCCGCCTTGGCCCTGACCGCCGGCGCCGGGCCGGCCACCGCCGTCCCCGGCTCCCGGGTCCACGTGATCACCGCCAAGAGTGGCTTGACCATCTACAAACCCGACCTGGTGCCGCCCGGCGCCCGCGCGCACGTCTTCGGGTTGACGTCCAAGGCCCATGGCACTTCGACCGCGATCCTCGTGACCGGCCTGCTGCCCAACCGCGAATACGGCGCCCACGCGCACACGAAGCCGTGCGGCGCCACCGGTGACCTCGCCGGCCCGCACTACCAGAACGTCGAAGACCCGGTGAAGCCGTCGGTGGACCCGGCCTATGCCAACCCCCGCAACGAGATCTGGCTCGACCTCACCTCCGACGCCACCGGCCGCGGCGTCGCCGTGTCCAAAGTGGACTGGACGTTCACCGACCGGCGCGCGAACTCGATCGTGATCCACGAGACGCATACGCACACCGACCCGGGCCACGCCGGGACCGCGGGGGCCCGGCTGGCCTGCGTGACCGTCGGCTTCTAGCAGTGTTTTCTAGAAACCCCAGGTACGTTCGGGCCGGATCCTGATCCGGACGCTGTACTCCCGGTCGAACTTCGGGACGTCGTAGTCGATCGCCGGGTAGTGCTTCTCGTACTTGGCGAGGAAGCCCGGCTGCTCCGAAGCGAGACCGTCCGGCAGGATCTCGGCCTTGCCGCCGATCACCAGGATCGAGTTCCCGTGCTCGTCGCTGTTGAAGTGGAGGCTGACCTCGGGGTTGGCTTCGATATGGCGGGTCTTCGCCGTGTCCGGCTGGCTGAAGACGATGAAATCCTCACCGTCGAGCACGAACCACACCGGGCGGGGCGAAGGGCGTCCCTTCGGGCTGATCGTGGTCAGCCAGGCGACGTTCTCCTTCGCCCGCTCGGCGAGCCGCGGATCGGGTTGGTAGGTCATGAACCGACCAACCACGATCCCGCGGCTTTTCTTCCACGTCCGCTCAGCGGGACGCGACGAGCTTCGCGTACCGCGTCCCCGCGCCGAGCAGCACCAGCCCGGCGATGAGGAACGCGGCGACCCTGGCCAGACCGTCGAGCGCGGCGAGGTCGAACAGGACCAGCTTCAGCACCGCGGCGCCGACCAGCACGAACCCGATCACCCGCAGGTTGATCGCCGAGATGCCGCGGATGAGCAGCACCAGCGCGGCGACCGTCCACGACACCGTGATCACCACGTGGCCGACGAGGAAACCCGACCGGCCGGGAACCGCCATCAGCGCGCCGCACAGCACCAGCGCGCCCGCGCCGTAGAGCCCGCAGATCCCGGCGAAGAGCCACGGCACCACGTTCTCCGCCGCGGCCTTGAACAGCCCCAGCCGGTGCGAGACCCACGGAAGCGTGATCGCCGCGGCCAAGATCGCCAGCGCCACCAGGAACGCGGCGGCGAGGTCGGCCTCCGACCGGTTGCGGACGAGGAAGAACAGCGTCGGCGGGACGTCGATGACCAGCGCGATCATGCCGCCGATGACGGCGAAGGCGAGGCCGCCGAAGAGCGCGACGTGCTTCTTCGTCCACAGCGCGGCCAGGGCCAGCAGGACCGCTTCGCCGATGAGGATGCCCGAGCGAGCACTACCGTCGAAGAGCGTCATCGTCGTCTGCAGGGCCGCGACGAGCCCGGCGGCGCCCGCGAGCTCGCCCGTCCAACCGTCGAGCCACTGCCCGACGGCCCACACCACGAGCAGCACCAGCGCGACCGACGCGGTGACGAGCACGGCCGGGGTCTTCGGCAGGAACAGCGCGGCGAGCAAGGACGGGGCGGGGGCGACGGCGAGCAGGGCGAGCCCGGCGGTGTCTCCCGGCCGCTTGAGGGTGACGATCAGGGCCAGCGCGAGAGCGGTGCCGCCCGCGGCCAGCGCGGCGGCGGTGTTGCCCGTGCTGCCGCCGAAGCCGACGAACGCCGTGCTGCAGACCGAGGCGAGCAGCGGCGGGATCCCGGCCGCGACCGCGACCGACGGCCACGACTGGCGCAGCTGCACCGGCGTCGAAGCGATCTGGACGACCAGGAGGAACGCGACCAGCTGCGGGGTGAACCCCTGCGTGATGATGGGCGCGCAGATCACGCAGCCGAGCACGACGGCCGTCGCGAGCAGCGAAGACTCCCACCGCACGGCCAGCAGCAACCCGCCGACCGCGATCACGAGCCCGATCGCGAGACCGGCGTAGGCCGGGAGGTACTCGTACATCGTCGTCGCGGCGATGGCGTCGAGGTACAGCGCGCCGATCCCGGTCGCGGCGAGCGCGAACGCCCCCGTGCGGCCCGCCGGCGTGCGGTGCAGGCGGAGGCCGATCCCGACCAGCGCCGCGCCGAGCACGGCACCGCCGATCACCCGCGGCACCGGGCCGAACCAGCCACGCTGGATCGCGAGCACGAGGAACAGCACGATGCCGAGCAACGTGACCGCGCCGCCGATCCAGGCCAGCAACCTGCTGCCGGCGCCCTCCTTGCCCAGCTTCTCGGCGAGCGACACCTTCGGCGCGGGCTGGTACGGGCGGTAGGGCTGCTGCGGCTGCTGGTACTGCTGGCGGTACTGCTGCTGCCATTGCTGCCACTGCGCGTACTGGGCCTGCTGGTGGTACTGGCCCTGGTACTGGGGGTGCTGCGGGTGGGTGAAGTAGCGCGGGTAGGGCTGCTGGGGCACGTGGGGCTGCTGCGGCTGGCCCTGGTGCGGCACCTGGGGCTGTTGCGGCTGTTCGGCCTGCGGCTGCTCCGGCTGGTCAGCCTGCTGCGGCTGGTCTGCCTGCGGCTGGTCAGCCTGCTCGGCCTGCGGTGCCGTGGCCTGCTCTTCCTGCTGCTCGGCGGGCTTCTCCGCCTGCTCAGGTGCCTCTTCGGGCTTCGGCTCAGCCTCGGACCGGACGGTCCGCAGCTCGGTGCCGACCCGCGCGAGGCGGGCCCCAAGGTCGTCGATCTCCCCGGCGAGCCTGAGGAGCACATCCCCATCGGTGGTCATGGCGATCAGCATGCGGCCTGAGGCCCGCCGAGGGATCCGTAGCACTACTCAATCGTGATGACGATGTGGTCGCGACCTGCAAGATCATCGCGATCTGGCCCACACCCGGAGCGCCCGCAAGAGGTCGATGTACCGGAAGCCCGGCCAGTTCACGTCGCAGAAGTACAGCCGGGAATCCTTGGCCTGCCAAAGCAGGAATCCGGACAGCCGGACCTCCCCGCTGGTGCGGATGATCAGGTCCGGATCGGGACTGCCGACCGTGTACAGATGCGCGGAAAGAGCGTCCACGGAGACGGACTCCGCGATCTCCACCAGGGTCTTGCCGTCCGCCGCCCCTTCGAGCACGAGATCGCGGACGGCGTCGACGATCTCCTCGCGGCTTCCGTACCCGATCGCGAGAGTCAGCTCAGGCCCCGTCGCGCCCCGAGTGTCCTCTTCGGCCTGTTTCAGCACTTCGGCCGTGGACGACGGCAGCATGTCGAGCCGTCCCACAGGCGCGACGCGCCAGTTCGCGCCCGGCGCGGTGAGCCGCTCACGGACGACGTCCTCGATCACCTGCATCAAGAAGGCCATCTCCGGCGATGCGCGCTTCGTCAGGTTGTCGACCGAAGCGAGGTACACCGTCACGTGCCCGATGCCGAGGCCTTCGCACCACGACATCAGCCGGGCGATGTGCTGCGCTCCGTGACGATGCCCCTCGCGGACGTCCTCGAAGCCCATCGCGCGGGCCCAGCGGCGGTTGCCGTCGATGATCACGCCGACGTGGCGGGGCATCGGACCTCGCAGGAGGCGAGCGCGGAGCCGTCGCGCGTAGAGGTCGTCGAGTCCGGTCCGTACGCCCATGAAGGCGAAGCTACCGAAATCGGGGTCGGCGTGCGGATCGCTCATGAGCTACGCTGAACACGGAGTGTGGCGCCGCGGGCGCCGCACGAGTCGCAAGGCCAGGTGCACCCGGGGAATACCGGGACCCTGGCCTTACGCATGTCCGTGGTCAACAACGGGTGTCGACCTGAAACTCGATGGCGCACTCGGCCAGTTGGTCGGCGTAGTCGGGATTTCCTTGCCTTCGAGCCCGAACGGCCCCGGCGACGATGTCGGAGATCCACAACAGCGGCTCATCGGCACCACGCACGTGCCGAATGCGGAATACGGCGCCTCGCGGCAAGGAAAAGCGGCATTGCTGGACTGTGCGCACGTCGCGGGCATCGAGCTGGGCCGTACGGCCCTCTGCGACCAGGAGCCCGACGCCGAGCGCGTGCAACTCCATCACCAGGCGTTGCATGCACAGAGAGCGGCCACGTTCCTGCCGCCGCGCCGGTACCGGAGTGCCCACCGCCACCAGGTGAAGCTCCTCGAAGTCGGCGACCTGCTTGACGACCGCTCGCTTCTGCCCGTCGGTCAGCACGGTCCAATGCAGTTTTCCCGTGCGTTCGGCCCGTATGCCCAGCATGGCTTCGCGTAGTTCGGCATGCCGTTCGACGGGCAGGACCGCGGCCGCGAGTACGTAGAAACCACCGTCGTCGTCTTCTTTGAAGGATTCGTCGGCGAAGGCTTGAAGCGCGGCCATCGGACGAGCCTAGGGATTCCCGCCCGGCTCAATCGGTACGGTCCGACGCCCGGATTCGCGGTGCCGCAACACCGCGCGGATCGAGTGAATACTCGACCACTGTGTGGATTTCGGGACATCTGACGTCCCAAAATCCACACAGTCACCGCAGGGAGCCAAAGGTCAGGCCCGCGCGCCGGAAGTTTCTCCATACTGGGTGGATGAACCCCGGCGAAACGCTCCTCAGCACGTCGCGAACCTTCCAGCTGTGGCGATACGGCGCCGGGCACTCACAGTTGATCCTCCGGTCCGGGTTCCGGCCGCAGGCCGATCCTGTCGAACTTCTCTTCGAAGGCGTCCGGTCAGTGCACTTCGAAAACCTTCACTTCCCCGAGCTGACCGTATGGAGAGACGAAGACGAAGTCATCGAGACCGAGAAGTACCGCTTCTACAACCTGCGGATCGAATTGAGATCCCCGAAGCACACAGGCGTGGTCACCGCCGGTCGCATGACCTACATCGACGGGACCTACGCCAACGGCGCGATCAAATGGTGGGTGACCGCCCCTCGCGGCGAGGAAATCGGCGCTGGAGCCCGGCCCACCTGCGAGTGACAGACACCACAGGCGACAATGGAGGGCGTGACAGCCACCCTGAGCAAGCCCAGCCTGAAGATCGGCCCCTACGAGGTCGATCCGCCGGTCGTGCTCGCTCCGATGGCCGGCATCACCAACGTCGCGTTCCGGCAGTTGTGCCAGGAGTACGGCGCCGGCATCTACGTCTGCGAGATGATCACCGCCCGCGCGGTGGTCGAGCGCCACCCCGGCACCATGCACATGATGACCTTCGGCGAGAACGAAAAGCCCAGGTCCATGCAGCTTTACGGGGTCGACCCGAAGACGATGGCCGAGGCCGTCCGCATCATCACCGGCGAGGGGCTCGCCGACCATATCGACAGCAACTTCGGCTGCCCGGTGGCGAAGGTGACGCGCAAGGGCGGCGGCGCGGCGTTGCCGTTCAAGCGCAAGCTGTTCGCCGACATCGTGCGCGAGTCGGCGAAGGCCGCGGCCGAGGCGGGGGTGCCGTTCACGGTCAAGTTCCGGGTGGGCATCGACGACGACCACCTGACATACCTCGACGCCGGGCGCATCGCCGAGGCGGAGGGCGCGGCGGCGGTCAGCCTGCACGCGCGCACCGCCGCGCAGCGCTACTCCGGCCAGGCCGACTGGACGAAGATCGCGGCGCTCAAGGAGGCCGTCACCAGCATCCCGGTGCTCGGCAACGGCGACATCTTCTCCGCCGAGGACGCGCTGCGCATGGTCGACGAGACGGGTTGCGACGGCGTCGTCGTCGGCCGCGGCTGCTTGGGCAGGCCGTGGCTGTTCGGCGAACTGGAGGCCGCCTTCGCCGGGCGCCCGCAGCCGACGCCGCCGAATCTCGGCGAGGTCGCGAAGGTGCTGCGCCGCCACACGGAACTGCTCGTCGAGCACGACGGCCACGACAAGGCCATGCGCGACATCCGCAAGCACATGGCTTGGTACTTCATGGGTTTCCCGGTCGGCTCGGAGCTGCGACGCGGTTTCGCGATGCTGTCCAGCATGGACCAGCTCGACGACCTGATCGCCAAACTCGACCACGACGCGCCGTTCCCCACCGCGGCCACCGGTCCGCGCGGGCGGCAGGGTTCGCCGGGCAAGGTCACGCTGCCGCACGGCTGGCTCGACGACCCGGACGACGACTGCGTCCCCGAAGCCGAGGACATGCACTCGGGCGGGTGAAACGAAAAACGCTCCCGCCGGGCGGCGGGAGCGTTTCGTTCACGACTCAGGTTCCCCTGGTCTTGTAGGCGAACTTCCACTGGTCGTGGTCGACCTCGAAGCACCGCATGGTGATCGTGTAATACCGGGCCATGTTGCTCTGCTCGATGAGACACGCCTCGTAGGTCGGGTACGGCCCGAGATGACAACCCGGGTTGCCGTCACAGACCCCGAGCACCGAAACCGGTGCTTCCTGCGCGACCGCGACATTCGCCGCGGTGACACCGATTCCGCCCGCGAGCGCGACGGAAGCGGCGCCGACGGCGAGCCGGCGCCTCCAACTGTTCGACATGTGATACCCCAGTTTCCCCAGTGCGGCCGAAGATCGGCAGCGCGTTCATTAGACGATCAACGAACACTCGTCGTCAATCCCTTGCCGCTCGCCGGAAACCGGAGACCCGTAAAGTCGGCGTCGTGATCGAGCAGCTGAGCATCCCCACCGCGGCCGGTTCCTTCGACGCCATCGCGGCGGGCCCCGAGGACGGCCGCCCCGTCCTGCTGCTGCACGGGTTTCCCGAGGCCGCGGTGGAATGGGAGCACCAGGTCGCGACGCTCGGCGTGCTCGGCTATCGCGCGGTCGCCCCGGATCAGCGCGGCTACTCCCCGGACGTCCGGCCGGAACAGGCGTCCGAATACGGGATCGACGACCTCGTCGGTGACGTCATCGCGATCGCGGATCGCTTGGGGTGGAACGAATTCGACCTCGTCGGACACGACTGGGGCGGCGCGGTCGCGTGGTGGACGGCCGACGCGCATCCCGCCAGGCTCCGCAGTCTCGCCGTGATTTCGACACCGCATCCGGCCGCGCTGGCGGAGGCCATGAAGACCGACGAGGACCAGCATCTCCGCTCGGCGTACATGACCGAATGGCGGCAGACCCGCGTCACCGAACGACGGATGCTCGAGAACAACGCCGACGCGCTGCGCCGCATGTTCGACTGGAAAGTGCCGCCGAGCAAGATCGACGAATACGTTCAGCGTCTCTCCGAGCCGGGCGCGCTGACCGCCGCGCTCAACTGGTACCGCGCCGGCCGTCCCGGCGGGAAGATCGGGCCGATCGAGGTTCCGACGCTCTACATCTGGAGCACCGAGGACGCCGCCTTCGGTTCGACGGCCGCGCTCGACACCGCGAACCGGGTCACCGGCCCGTACCGCTTCGAGATGATCGAGGACGTCTCCCACTGGGTCGTGGAGGAAGCTCCCGAAGCCGTCACATCTTTGCTCGTCGAGCACCTTTCATCCCACTAACAGGGGTAACTCTGGTCGCGGTACCGGTTACAGCGAGCCTGCTGGTTCAGTGGGTCCGATGAACAACATGACCGAAGTGGACACCGAACGCATCGTCTACGTCACCGAGGACGGCGAGCCGACCGGCGAAACCGCGCCCAAACTGGCCGCGCACCACGAGCACACCCGGCTGCACCTGGCGTTCTCCTGCTACCTGCTGCGCGGCAGCGACCAGGCCCTGCTGATCACCAGCCGCGCCGCCACCAAGAAGGTCTGGCCCCGCGTGTGGACCAACAGTGTCTGCGGGCACCCCGCACCGGGTGAACCCATCGAGGAGGCCGTCCGGCGCCGTGCCGCCTTCGAGCTCGGGCTGCCGCGGCTGAACGGGCTCCAGTGCGTCCTTCCCTCCTACCGTTACTCCACTCCGCCGTTCGAAGGCGTGGTCGAGAACGAGTTCTGCCCGGTCTTCGTCGCCTGGGTGGACGACGATCCGGAACCGCATCCCGACGAGGTCGGCGACTGGCGCTGGCTGAGCTGGAACGATTACGCACTGTTGCTGAATGACGATGTGACTGACGTGAGTTACTGGGCGAAAGATCAGTTTTCGCAGCTCAAGGACGCCGAGCCGTTTTCGTCCTTATGAAAAGACACTTCGGTGCGTGACAATGGCGCCGAACTGTCGTCCTCTTGAGGGATATTCACTTTGGCCCGTACTCATACCTCAAGAGATCCCTCCTATACGACGAAAACCAATTCGTGGCGGAGGTGAGCGTGGCAGCCGACGACGAGGCCGCGCTCCCACCGGGCGCGCCGGCCACCGATCTGCTCAGTCTCCACGAGTCGATCGCCGGGGTATTGGCCACACAGGGTGATTGGCGGCGCGCGTATCACCACCTCAAGTCCGCCTTCGACCTCGCCAGGGCGGGCAGCCTGCGGGACACGCTGACCTCCAGCTACAACCGCCGCTACCTCGACCAGTGGCTGCACGGCCCGGCCGTCGACCACCGCGGTCCGCCCGGTGTCGCGATCGCGCTGGTCGACCTCGACCTGTTCAAGGACGTCAACGACACTTTCGGGCATCTGGTGGGCGATCGGGTGCTCCGCGAGGTGGCCGACCTGCTGCAACAGGGACTTCCGCCGGAGGCGTTCTGCGCCCGCTACGGCGGCGAGGAGTTCGCGCTCGTCATCCCGGACGTCGACGCCGCCCGCGCCGTGCGCATCGCCGACACCGCCCGTATCCGGGTGGCCCGCCATCCGTGGCGCCGCATCCGCCCGGGTCTGTCGGTGACGATCAGCGTCGGGCTCGCGCACGAAAGCCGTATGGAGCCGGATCTCGCGGCCGAACCGGAACGGCAGTTGCGCAGTGCCGACGCTTTGTTGTATATGGCGAAACGGGCGGGCCGAAACAAAGTGGCCTATCGGGATAGGGAATCGTCGCGCACGATTCCGCATCCGATGAACACGGCGGAGTCCGCGGGCGCTTAGCCACTCGCCGTCCACTCACACAGTCAACGGTCGCACTCTGCGTAGCGGTTTCGAACCTTTTAACGCAGCTTTAACCACGACCGCTCACCCGATCGCATGGACCGTTCGGCGCTTCTCGGTACCTTGGGTGAAGAAAATTCCGGGATGGTTGTCGTCACGAACCTGAGGTGTCCGTACGATAACGAAAGAGCTTCGACGCCAGGCCTGAAAGGAGACCGAGTGCCCGACGAGCACCACACCCCGGGGACCGGTCGCCACAGCAACACCGACAGGACTGCCGGTGAGCGCGGCCGCCGGGCCCGACGCCGCTCGATGGACACCCACGGCGGGATCAGCGTTTCCGACGTCGTCGCACGTCATACCGGTGAACGCCCGATCTTCGACCCCTCCGCCGAGGCGCCCGCTCCGCGCCGTCTCCGGCAGAGCGAGCCGTCGCCGGAGCCTCCGAGACCCGGTGCGCGAGCCGCCCGGACGGAGCCGCCCGCACCTCGCCGTCCTCGTCCCGCCGCCCCCGCCGAGAGTCCGGCGCCCGCTCCTCGCGCGGCCAAACCCGCCGCGCCGCGTGCCCAGATGCCGCCGCGGGGCCCGCAGCCCGACGAGGCCCCGCGTCCGCCTCGCGCGCGCCAGCCGCGCCGCACTTCGCAGGCCGCGCCCAGCCCCGAAGCGCCGACGCAGCGCCGCCCGCCCGTGGTCAACCCGGGCGCGCAGCAGCAGCCCGCGGTACCGCCGCCCCCACGTCGTCCCCGCCGTCCGGCGCAACGGCCGGTGCAGCAGGCACCCGTCCCACCGTCGCCGGGTGTCCCGCCGCGGTCCGAGATGGACCGGCTCACGATGACCGACGAGCTCGAGGCGATCGACGACGCGACGATCACCAAGCGCAAGATCGACCACACGCTCGCCCGGTTCTCCGCCGCGCACGACGAACTCGAGGCCGAAGAGGCCAAGAAACGCGAGCGCCGCGAACGGCTCGCCCTGCGCCCCGCCGCGCTGCTGGAGCAGACCCGCACGGCATTGCAGCGAGTGGTCACGACCACCGATCCCGAGCCCGCCGCGGCCTCCGAGGAGTCCGCGCCGCAGACCCGGCTGCAGGAGAAGAAGGAACGCAAGACCAGGCAGACGGCCAAGGCGGGCCGGATCACCGCCGCCGTCGTCGCCGCGCTCGTGTTCCTCGCCATCGGTTCGGCTTGGGGCGCCCAGACCTGGTTCGACGCGAAGTTCAACACCGTCGCCTCGCTCGACGAGGATTCGGCCGACATCCAGGACGCCGCGGGCCAGACCGGCGACGAGAACTTCCTGATGGTCGGCTCCGACACCCGTGACGGCGCGGCCGCCGAAGACGGTGTCGGCGACGCCGAGGGCACGCCGGGCGCCCGCTCGGACACGGTGATGATCGCGCACGTCCCCGCGGACCGGCAGCGCGTCGTCATGGTGTCCTTCCCGCGCGACCTCGAGATCAGCCGCCCCGAATGCAAGCGCTGGGACCCGGCGACGTCGTCGTACTCGGACCAGACCTCGCCGGCGCAGAAGATCGCGAAGCTGAACACCGCCTACGCGGTCGGCGGCCCGCAGTGCGTCACGAAGGTCATCCAGCAGATCACCGGCATGAAGATGAACCACTTCGTCGGGATCGACTTCAACGGCTTCAAATCCATGGTCGACGCCGTGCAAGGCGTCACCGTGTACAACGAGAAGCCGATCGACGACACCACGCTCGGCATGATCATCCCGCAGGCGGGCGAGGTGCGGATCTCGGGCGACCAGGCGCTGAACTACGTCCGGGCGCGGCACGTCAAGGGCGACCCGACGTCGGACTACGGCCGGATCAAACGGCAGCAGGCCTTCCTCGGCGCGCTGCTGAAGACGGTGATGTCGAAGGACGTCATCCTGGACACCGGCAAGCTCAGCGGTTTCATCGACGCGTTCGCCAAGGCCACCTTCGGCGAGAACCTCGGCATCAACCAGATGATGACGCTGGCGAAGTCGATGCGCGGGATGGGCTCGGACAAGGTCAAGTTCCTCACCGTGCCCACCACCGAAGAGGCGAACAAACGCGGCAACGAGGTGTTGCTGCAGAGCAAGGCGAAGGCCGTCTTCGACGCGTTGATCAACAACACGCCGCTGGAAGAGAAGGCCCCGGCGCCTCCCGCGAGCGACACGGCGTCGCCTCCGACCAGCTCCGCCAAGTCGGGCGGCGCCAAGAAGAGCAGCAGCTCAGGCTGAGGATCATTCGTTAGTCCGGGTTCACGTCAGGTTCACTCTGGGATGCGGCTTTTGGTCCCTGTTCCCCGTAGGGTTGGGCCATGCGTGAGGCTTACCATGTCGAACTCGAACAGCTCGCCGAGAACCTAGCGAGCATGTCCCTCCAGGTCGCCGACGCGATGGAGCGGGCGACCCGGGCGTTGCTCGAGGTCGATCTCGGGCTCGCCGAGCAGGTCATCAGCGACGACGCGAAGGTCGACGACGCGCGCGCCGAATGCGAGGAGCAGGCGTACGCGCTGCTGGCCCTGCAGGCACCCGTCGCGACCGACCTCCGGACCGTGCTCGCCGCGATCCACGCGGCGGAAAGCCTGGAGCGGATGGGCGATCTGGCGCTGCACGTGGCCAAGGCCGCGCGCCGCCGCCACCCGGACCCCGTACTGCCCGAAGAGGTGAAGGCGGACTTCGCCAAGATGGGCGAGGTCGGCGTGAGCCTGGCCCGTCAGGTCGAGCAGGTCATCAAGTCCAAGGACGTCGAGGCCGCCCGCACGATCGAATCGGACGACGACGAGGTCGACGAGATCCACAAGCACCTGTTCACGGTCATCATGGACCGGAACTGGGACCACGGCGTCGCCGCGGCCGTGGACGTCACCCTGCTGGGCCGCTTCTACGAGCGCTTCGCCGACCACGCCGTCTCGGTCGCACGCCGGATGATCTTCGTGGTGACCGGCAAGATGCCCGGTTACGGGCCCGACGAGCTGTAAGGGGACTTTCCCCGCGAAGGGGTCCTTCACCGCATCTCGTGCGGTGAAGGACCCCTTCGTCATGTCAGCGCCGGTTCGGCCTCGGTCGGGTGGGTCGTGAGTGGCGATTCGGGTTCTAACCCGAATCGCCACTCACGACCACCTGGACCGACGCCGACCTCGCCGCGATCGCCCCCAAGCGCGTGAAGGCCCCCTTTCCTCGGCTGAGCCGAGGGAAGGGGGCCTTCACGCGCGACAAAGATCAGCCGAAGCGGCCCGAGATGTAGTCCTCGGTCGCCTTCTCGTCCGGGTTCGAGAAGATCTTCTCCGTGTCGTTCAACTCCACCAGGCGCCCCGGCTGGCCGACGCCCGCCAGGTTGAAGAACGCGGTCTGGTCCGAGACCCGCGCCGCCTGCTGCATGTTGTGCGTCACGATGACGATCGTGTACTCCTTCTTGAGCTCACCGATCAGGTCCTCGATGGCCAGCGTCGAGATCGGGTCGAGCGCGGAGCACGGCTCGTCCATCAGCAGCACGTCGGGCCGCACGGCGATCGCCCGCGCGATGCAGAGCCGCTGCTGCTGACCACCGGAGAGGCCGCCGCCCGGTTTGTTCAGCCGGTCCTTGACCTCGTTCCACAGGTTCGCGCCGCGCAGGGCGCGCTCGGCGACGTCGTCGAGCTCTTTCTTGCCCTTGGTGCCGCCCAGGCGCAGGCCGGCCACGACGTTGTCGCGGATGGACATCGTCGGGAACGGGTTGGGGCGCTGGAACACCATGCCGATGGTGCGGCGGACCTGCACCGGGTCGACACCGGCGCCGTAGATGTCCTCGCCGTCCAGCAGCACCTCACCCTCGACGCGGGCGCCGGGGATGACCTCGTGCATACGGTTCAGCGTGCGCAGCACCGTCGACTTGCCGCAGCCCGACGGGCCGATGAACGCGGTGACGTTCCGCGGCGGCACCGAGAGGGTGACGCCGTCCACGGCGTGGAATTTGCCGTAGTAGATGTCCACGTCTTTGACGTCGATTCGTTTGGCCATCTCAAACAGCTCACTTCTTCTTCGGGGCGACAAGACGGGCAAAGAGCATGGCGAGGAGGTTCACGATCGCGATGATCAGTACCAGGGTGAGCGCCGCTCCCCAGATCCTGTCGAACGCGACGGTACCTTCGTCGAACGGGTTGCTGACCCGTTCGTTGTTCATCAGAAGCGGCAGTGCGGCCTGTTCGCCACCGAAGATGTCCCAGTTCACGTAGGCGGAGTACCCCACGAGGACCAGCAGCGGCGCGGTCTCGCCCATCACGCGGGCGAGCGCCATCATGATGCCGCCGATGATGCCGGACAGCGCGGTCGGCAGGACGATCTTCATGATCGTCTTCCACTTCGGCACGCCCAGCGCGTACGAGGCTTCGCGCAGGTCGTCCGGGACGATCCGCAGCATCTCCTCCGAGGAACGCACGACCACCGGGATCATCAGCAGCACCAGCGCGAGCGACACGGCGAAACCGCTGCGCGGCAGGCCGAACGTCGTGATCCACAGCGCGTAGATGAACAGCGCCGCGACGATCGAGGGGACACCGGAGAGGATGTCCACCATGAAGGTCGTGACCTTCGCGAGTTTGCCGCGACCGTATTCGACCAGGTAGATCGCGACCAGCATGCCGATCGGGACCGCGATGATCGCGCAGACCAGGCCCTGCAGCACCGAGCCGATGACCGCGTGCAGCACGCCGCCGCCGACCTCGTCCGACAGCACGGAGCCGAAGTCCTCGGTCCACCAGTTGCTGTACGGGATCCGCTTGACGCCGTTGATGACCACGGTGGCGAGCAGCCACACCAGCGGCACGACGGCGATCAGGAACGACAGCCAGATCAACGTCGTGGCGAAGCCGTTCTTGACCTTCCTCGCCAGGCTGACCTGCTGGAAGGCGGGGGTGGTGGCGGGGGTTTTCTCGAGCGTGGTGGACATGCTCAGTCCCCCTTCTTGGCGATGACGGATCGCGCGATGAAGTTGACGACGAGCGTCAGCAGGAACAGCACGAGACCCGCCGCGATGTACGCGCCCGCCGAGATCTCGTTGTTGAGTTCCGCGTAGTCCGCCGCGATCTTCGAGGCGAACGTGGCGCCGCCGTCGAAGAGGCTCCAGGTGAACTCGCGGCCGACCGCGCCGGTCAGGATGATCGCGAGCGCGATCGTCTCGCCGAGCGCGCGGCCGAGGCCGAGCATCGAAGCGCCGATGTAGCCCGCCTTGCCGAACGGGAGCACCGTGGTGCGGATGACCTCCCAGCGGGTGGCGCCCAGCGCCAGCGCGCCCTCGATATGCGGGGTCGGGGTCCGCTCGAACACCTCGCGGGACAGCGAGGTGATGATCGGCAGGATCATCACGGCCAGCACGATGCCCGCGGTGAAGATGGTGCCCCGCAGGTCCGGCGAGACGTTGCCGGCCGCGAAGAGCGGGATCCACGAGAAGGTGTCGTTGACCCACTGCGAGAAGGGCTCGATCGCCGGCGCGAAGACCATCAGGCCCCACAGGCCGTAGATGATCGAGGGAACCGCGGCGAGCAGGTCGATCACGTAGGCGAAGGGCCGCGCCAGCCGCTTCGGCGCGTACTGGGTGAGGAAGAGGGCGATCCCGAGCGAGATCGGCATCGCGATGATCAGCGCCAGCAGCGACGAGTACACCGTCACCAGCAGCAGGCCCATGATCCCGAAGCGCATGTCGTCCGGGGTGGTCTGCCAGACCTGGCTGGTCAGGAAGTTCACGTTGTCGGCCTGCAGCGCCGGGATGGCCTGCACCAGCAGGAACAGCCCGATCAGGCCGATCAGCGAGACGACGAAGACGCCGGCTCCGGTGGTCAGGATCTGGAAGATGCGGTCACCGGGTCGCACCGTCCTGGAATTGGGGCTCGCGAGGCGCACCGAGGACTGCTCGGGCGGTGACGCGGCAGATTGCTCCGAAATCGGGTCCTCCGTGAAGGTCTCGCGGACGCCAGAACGCCCACCGGGGTCGCCGGTGGGCGTTCTGGGCGAAGACGAATCGCTCATCGACTACTTCTGTCCAGCCTGTTTACTGATCAACCTAGAGGTCGTCGACAGGTCAGGCGATGGCCTTGACGGCGGTCAGGACCTTGTCCTGCAGGCTCTGCGGGATCGGCACGTAGCCCTTGTCCGAAAGCGGCTTCTGACCGTCGGTGGCGGCGACGTTCAGGAACGCCTTGACGGCCTTGCCGACCTCGGCGTCCGCGTACTTCGAGCAGACGATCTCGTAGGTGGCGAGCAGCAGCGGGTAGGCGCCCGCGACGTTGCTGGAGTAGATCGAGTTCAGGTCCAGCGCGAGGTCGTTGCTGCCTTCCTTCTTGAACTTCGCCGAGTCGAGGGACTTGGCGACGTTCGCGGCGGTGAGCTCGACACCGCCGGAGCCGCTGTCGATCAGGGCGGCGTTCAGGCCGTCCTTCGCGAAGGAGGACTCGACGTAGGTGATGGCGCCGTCGGTGGCCTTGACCGCGCTGGCCACACCGTTGGACTTCTCGGCACCGTTACCGACGCCACCGTTGAACTTCTTGCCGTCGCCCTGGGTCCAAGCGCCCTTCGAGGCCGCCTTCAGGTACTTCTGGAAGTTGTCGGTGGTGCCCGACTCGTCGGTGCGGGAGATGACCTGGATGGCCTTGTCCGGCAGGTTGACGCTCTCGTTGCCCTTGACCGCCTTGATGGCCGGGTCGTTCCACTTGGTGATGCCGCCGTTGAAGATCTTGGCGGTGACCTCGGGGGTCAGGGTCAGCTTGTCGACCCCGGAAACCTTGTACGCGACGGCGACCGGGCCGATGACGAGCGGGAGGTTCCACGCGTCCGAGGCGCACCGGGCCTTGGCCTTCTCGGCCTCTTCGTCCTTGAGGGGCGAGTCCGAACCGGCGAAGTCGACCTGGTTCGCGTTGAACTGCTTGATGCCGGCGCCCGAACCGCTGGGGTTGTAGTTCACCTTCTGGCCGGAGCACTTGGCGGCGTAAGCCTGCACGAAGATGTCGACCGCGGTCTTCTGGGCGGACGAACCCTCGGCCGAAAGCGGGTTCTTGCCGCCGCATTCGACGTTGGCCGCGCCACTCGGAGCGGCGGCGGCACCCGTGCTGCCGGGCTTGGTCGCCGCCGGGTCGGATCCACAAGCGCCGAGCACGAGGGCGGCGGTGGCCACGATGCCGATCGCGCCCGCGGGCCGCATGATCTTCACTGCATTTCCTCCACTGGGAGACTTTCGCCGGATCGGTGGAACGGGAGCGTTCCTTCCGGACCCGGACATTAAGCACCGACAGTGGACAGGCGACCGTCTAAGGGTGAACGGCAAGTGAACAAGGCGGCCGATGTGAGCAGCGCGACTACTCCGAAAGTGACCCGTGTCCCGCCCGTGACCTGCGCGTCTGCTCTCCGTGACCGGTCAAGTGCCGCCCGTGTGAACGCCGTTACCGTGCGTATTGAACGTCTACCTCGTATCGGGTGAAGCCGAGCTTCGAATACACGGCGAGTGCGGGCGCGTTGTCCCCTTCGACGTAAAGGATCACTTGCCCCAGTCCGCGATCACGGAGATACCGCAGCCCGGCGAGCGTGAGGGCCTTTCCGAGGCCGCCGCCCTGCGCGTCCGGGTCGATGCCGACGACGTAGACCTCGCCGGCGGGCTCGCCGCCGAACCGGCCGGGGACCGCCTCGTGGACCTTCGTCCAGTGGAAGCCGATGACCTCGCCGTTCTCCTCCGCGAGGAAGAAGCCTTCGGGGTCGAACCAGGCGTCCTTCTCGGTCGCGCGGACCTCGTCGGCGGTCAGCGCGCCCTGTTCGGGGTGCCAGTCGAAGGCGCGGGCGTTGACCCGCACCATCGCTTCCTCGTCCTGCCCGGGGACGAACGTGCGCAGCGTGACCCCTTCGCGTGTCACGGGCTCCGGCCAGTCGGCCGTTTCGACGTCGGCGTGCAGGATCAGCAGTTCGCGGGCGCGTTCGAAACCTTCGGTCCCGGCGAGATGGACCGCGGCGGGGTGGTCGCCGTGCGCCCAGACACGCAGCGGTTTCCCCGCGGTCTCTTCGACGAGTGCCCTGGTGAGCGCCCTGCCGTGGCCGGAGCGGCGATGCGCGGGGTGGACGAACAGTTCGGCGACCTGGTTGCCGTGCGAGTCGCCCTCGGTGTCCAGATGCGCGTACGCGACCAACGCGCCGTCGACGCGGCCGAGGAGGTGCCGCCCACCGTCGAACCCGGAGTCCTCCGGGCGGCCGTCGGCCTCGCGCACGGCGAGGAGGAAGTCGTGGATCTCTTCCGTGTCCGGTTCACCGGTCCAAGCCAGATCGAGCATGAAATCGACCCTACCCGGGAACCCGGCACCCGCCTGGACGTCTTGTCAGACAGGAAGGGGGACTCAGTGCGCGGAGAACTCGCTCGGCTCGTAGACGCTCGAGTCCGGGGCGACGGCCTGCTTGGCCGCCCCCTTCGAGGGACGCTCGAACTTGTAGCCGACGTTGCGCACGGTGCCGATCATCTGCTCGTGCTCCGGCCCCAGCTTCGCGCGCAGACGCCGGACGTGGACGTCGACCGTGCGCGTACCGCCGAAGAAGTCGTAACCCCAGACCTCCTGCAGCAGCTGGGCACGGGTGAACACCCGGCCGGCGTGCTGTGCCAGGTACTTGAGGAGTTCGAACTCCTTGTACGTGAGCTCGAGAGTGCGCTTGCGCAGCTTCGCGGTGTAGGTCGCTTCGTCGATGACGAGGTCGCCGACGCGGAGTTCGGCGTCGACCTGCGCGGCACTGCCGTCGCGGGTGGTGACCAGCCGCAACCGGGCGTCGACCTCGGCGGGACCGGCCGTCGGGAGGAGGATGTCGTCGGTGCGCCATTCCGCGCTGACCGCGACCAGTCCGCCTTCGCCGACGACGGCGATGACCGGCGTGGAGGTCTCGTCCTCACCGGCGCCCTTGAGCAGACGGCAGAGGCTTTTCGCGGAGGCGAGATCGGCGCGCGCGTCGAGGACGATGACGTCGCGGTGGCCGGCGTCGAGCAGCGCGGTCACTTCCGGAGCACGGACGCGTACGGTGTGGGGCAGCAGATCCAGGGCGGGCAACACCGTGGTGGCATCTGCTTCCGCGGTCAGTACCAGAAGGTCCAGGCTCATCGCCGCACCGCCTTCGGATCGTGGCCGCCTCGAACGTGGCGACTGCCGGTGCTTAGTGAGAATAGCGGGTGAACAGCCGGGGACCTACCCCGTGCTGGATCGATCACACCTGGCCAAAGAGGTTGACGAAGGAGAATCGACGCAATGGTGAGCAGGCCCGTGGCGCAGGACGACCGACCCTCTCCGGGGCGGTCCGCCAAGCGAGGAAAGCGCCGTGGCCGGGGCTGGCTCATCGCCCTCGCGGTGCTCGTGGTGCTGCTGGTCGGCGCCGATTTCGGGGCGGCGGCGTTCGCCGAGCACACGATCTCCCAGAAGGCCCGCGAACAGCTGGACCTGGCCAACGATCCGGCGGTCACGGTGCACGGTTTCCCGTTCCTGACCCAGGCCCTTTCCGGTGACTACAGTCACATCACCATCAACGCCCAGGGCGTCGCCGTTCCGCCGCGACTGAGGGACGTGGACTTCAACGCGGACATGAGCGACGTCACGGCGCCGCTGTCGGACCTGACGTCCGGCAACACGAAGTCGATCGTCATCGGCACGCTCAAGGGTGAGGTGACGATCAAGGCCGCCGACATCGCGCGGCAGGCGCCGCTGGACAAGATCGAGAACCTCAAGATCGAACCGGTCACCGAGGACTACGTCCGCAACGGCGACAGCGGCCAGGGCGAGACGAAGCCGACGGCGACCAACGAGAACGGCGAGCCGGTGGACACCGCCAGCGCCGGGATCCGGGTTTCGGGCAACGTCCAGATCGCCGGGCAGAAGGTGGAGATCTTCTGCTTCGCGATGATCGAACTCGACGGGCAGAAGATCCGTCTCGAGCCGAAGCGGCTGCAGTTCGGGAATGACAAGGAGACCACCGTCGTTCCCCAGGCGGTACAGGACGCGCTGCTGCCGAACTTCAACGCGACCATCGACACCGGCGCGATGCCGTTCTCGGTGACGCCGACCTCGGTGCGCGTGAACAGCGGCTCGGTGACCATCAAGGGTGAAGGCAAGAACGTGGCCTTCAGCGGAGCGAAGCCTCAGGGGTGACTTGCGGATGACCGGAGTGTGGGTGCTGCTGGGTGTCTTGGTGCTCGGCGGGGTCGCGGGCGTGCTGATGCGAGCGCGTAACGGCCGGATCCGCGCGGCCAAACCCGGCGCGCCCACCCTGCCCGGCCGCGTCTCGGGCGCCCTCGCGCCCGAAGGTGTCACCCTGGTCCAGATCTCGACGACCTTCTGCGCGCCGTGCCGCCACACCCGCGCGATCCTCTCGGCGCTCGCGGACAAGACCGACGGCCTCACGCACGTCGATCTGGACGTCACCGAAACCCCCGAAGTCGCCCAGGCGCTTTCGATATTGCGGACTCCCACGACGCTGGCCTTGACCCCGGACGGCAGGGAGGTCTTCCGGGTCGGCGGCGTTCCCCGAGGTCAGGAGCTTCTCGAAGCCCTGAAGCCCCATCTGGCGAACGCCTGATCCCGAATTTTGGGAAGCGTCCCAAGGTGTGAACACGGTTCCCAACCTGAGGGAGCTCTGCGTACCCTCGTGCCCGTGAACAGGCTGCCCCGAACCTTGCTGACCCAGCGCCGCGCAGTGGATCTGTGCCGCGTTCGCAGCAGCCTGTGTCCCGGCGTTCGCTGAACCTCGCCTGCGCGTGCCCGTCCGGCACGCGGCTCCTTCCCTCTCGTTCGCAGGAGGAACCATGTCCGCAGGACCGGCCGTCGACCCCCGTGGTCCGCGTTTCGCCGCCATCCTGACGACGATCGTGCTCGCGGTCGTGCTCATCACCCAGTGGTGGCCACTGCTCGCGGCGCAGGCGGTGGTGTTCGCGATCGGTGCCTTCGTCGGGCTGAAGCCGGCGCCGTACTCCCTGATCTATCGCTACCTGATCGCGCCGCGGCTCGGCCCGACGACCGAACGCGAAGACGCCGCCCCGCTGCGGTTCGCGCAGGCCGTCGGGTTCGTGTTCGCGGTCGTCGGCACCGTCGGTTTCGCCACCGGCCTGACCGCGCTCGGCTTCGTCGCCACGGCGTTCGCGCTGTTCGCGGCGTTCCTCAACGCGGCGTTCAACTTCTGTCTCGGTTGCGAGATGTACCTGCTCATCAAGCGTTTCAGCCCCAGCCCTCGCGCGTCCTAACCCAGAAAGAGAGTCAGCTCCATGAGCCGTGAAGACGTCCTGGTCACCACCCAGTGGGCCGAGGAGAACCTGGACACCCCGGGTGTCGTGTTCATCGAGGTCGACGAGGACACGACCGCGTACGACAACGGACACATCCGCGGTGCGGTGAAGTTCGACTGGCGCAAGGACCTGCAGGACGGGGTCCGCCGCGACTTCGTCAACAAGGAGGGCTTCGAGAAGCTGTTGTCCGAGAAGGGCATCTCGAACGACGACCGCGTGATCCTCTACGGCGGCAACAACAACTGGTTCGCCGCGTACGCGTACTGGTACTTCAAGCTCTACGGCCACGAGAAGGTGCAGCTGCTCGACGGCGGCCGCAAGAAGTGGGAGCTCGACGGCCGCGAGCTGAACTCGGACGAGGTCAAGCGCGAGCCGACCACGTACCAGGCCAAGGAGCAGGACCTGTCGATCCGCGCGTTCCGCGACGAGGTCGTCGCCGAGATCGGCAAGAGCAACTTCGTCGACGTGCGTTCCCCCGACGAGTTCTCCGGCAAGCTGCTCGCCCCGGCGCATCTGCCGCAGGAGCAGTCACAGGTCCCGGGCCACATCCCCGGCGCGCTGAACGTCCCGTGGGCGAAGGTCGCCAACGAGGACGGCACCTTCAAGACCGAGGAAGAGATCAAGGAGCTGTACTCCGACGAGGGCCTCGACGAGTCGAAGTCCACGATCGCGTACTGCCGGATCGGTGAGCGTTCGTCCATCGCGTGGTTCGCGCTGCACGAGCTCCTCGGCTACGACCAGGTGAAGAACTACGACGGTTCGTGGACGGAATACGGCTCGCTCGTCGGCGTGCCGGTCGAGTTGGGAGCTAAGTGATGGCAGACGACAGCTGCGGCGCGCCGGTCCAGGAGGCCACCCCCGCCGATTACGACACCCGCGGCCAGGTCGTGCTGGCCGGCAAGGTGACCGGCTCGGACGGCCCCGTCGGCGGCGCCTTCGTGCGGTTGCTGGACGGCGGCGGTGACTTCACCGGCGAGGTGGTCTCGTCGGCCGACGGCGACTTCCGTTTCTACGCGGCCCCCGGTGACTGGACGGTGCGCGCGCTGCACCGCTCCGGCAACGGCGAGGCCTCGGTGACCGCCCAGGGACCGGGCGTGCACCAGCTGGCGATCTCGGTCGCCTGACGTTTTCGCGCGTGAAGGCCCCCTTCCCTCGGCTCAGCCGCGGGAAGGGGGCCTTCACGCGCGTGTGGGCACTGCCACGCGACCTCGGCAGGCCTGTCAGGGCAGGTAGCGACTAAGGTGCGTGTCGTGGAGATCCTGTTTACGACCCTGCTGGTGCTCGCCGGCGTCGCGATCACCTGGTTCGCCGTGTACGTCGTCTACCGGCTTTACGCGGACCAGCGCTGACCCATGACGGCTAGTGGCGACGAGGCCATCCAGGCCGCGGAAAAGCGCGCGGAGAGCACGCGCGACCGGAACCTTCCGCAGTTCGACGACATGCCCATCCCGGGCGACACCGCGAACCTGCGCGAGGGCCCGAACCTCAACGACGCCTGCCTGGCGCTCCTGCCGCTCGTCGGCGTGTGGCGCGGCGAGGGCGAGGTCGACTACCCGACCATCGAGGGCCCGTACCGATTCGGCATGCAGCTGACCATCGCGCACGACGGCCGCCCGTTCCTCACGCACGAGGCGCGTGCCTGGCTGCTCGACGAGGACGGCAAGGTCATCCGTCCCGCCGCGCGCGAATCCGGGTTCTGGCGCCCGCAGGCCGACGACACGATCGAGCTGCTGCTGACGCACAACACCGGCATCGTGGAGCTCTTCTACGGCAAGCCGCGTGGCAAGGCCTCGGTCCCGGCCTGGGAACTGGGCACCGACGCGGTCGTCCGCACCTCGACGGCCAAGGACGTCACGGCGTCTCAGCGGCTCTACGGCATCGTCAACGGCGAACTCGGCTACGTCGAGGAGCGCGCCATGATGGGCCAGGAGCTGCAGCCGCACACGTCGGCGCTGCTGCGTCGCGTGGTGGGCTGACGTACTTTCCGATGCGGTGGCGTGCCTACGGCGAGCACGCCGCCCTGCTCGACTGCGCTTCCCTGGCCGAGTCGATGGCGGCGCACGCGATGATCTCCTCCGCGCGTCCGGACGGTGTCACCGAACTCGTTCCCGGCGCGCGCAGCCTGCTCGTGGTGGAAACCCCCGGGTCGGGCGCGCTCGCGGCCGTCCGTGAACTGCTGGCGGACGCCGACCTCGACCACCCGCCGGAAGGCGAATCCCGCGAGATCACCCTCGACGTGACCTACGACGGCGAGGATCTCGAACTCGTCGCGCGGGACGCCGGAGTGTCCACAGAGGACGTCGTCCGGCTGCACACCGGCGCCGTCTACACCGTGGCGTTCACCGGGTTCGCGCCCGGATTCGGTTACCTGACCGGACTTCCCGAGCCACTCCGGCAGCCGCGGCTGCCCGCTCCGCGCACTCGCGTGCCACCGGGTTCGGTCGGTATCGCGGGCGAGTTCACCGGCGTGTACCCGCGCGTCTCGCCCGGCGGCTGGCGGCTGATCGGGCACACCCGGACCGTGCTGTTCGATCCCCGCTCCGACCGGCCCGCGCTGCTGGCGCCCGGCGACCGCGTGCGGTTCCGGAGCGCCGGATGAGGTCTCTCGAAGTGGTCGAGACCGGCCCGCTCGCGCTGATCCAAGATCTCGGCAGGCCCGGCTACGCGCATCTCGGCGTACCTCCGTCGGGCGCGCTGGACGTCCCGGCGCTGAAACTGGCCAACCGGCTCGTCGGCAACACCGAGGACGCGGCCGGCGTGGAATGCCTGCTCGGCGGGCTGCGGCTGCGCGCGACGACGTCCTGCACGGTCGCGGTGACCGGTCCTTCCGTCGCCGTCGAGGTGGACGGGCGACCCGTCGGCTCGCACGCTCCGGTGTGGCTGGCGGCGGGACAGGTCGTGGCGGTCGGCGCGCCTGCCACCGGATTACGGTGCTACCTGGCGGTTTCCGGCGGCATCACGGTCGACGCGGAACTCGGCAGCCGGTCGCGGGACGTCCTTTCGGAGATCGGCCCCGCGCCGCTCAAGAAGGGCGACGTCCTGCCGCTCGGCCCGTCGTCCGTGTCCGGTGGTGCCGACGTCGTGCTGCCCACGACGGCACCGGCGGAACTGGTCGTGCGGGTGAATCCTGGCCCGCGCGCGCACTGGTTCGAGGATCCGGCGGCGGGGCTCGCGAAGACCTGGACGGTGACGGCGGAATCCAACCGCGTCGGGCTCCGGCTCGACGGCCCCGCGTTGACCCGCGGACGCGAATACGCGGAGCGGGAACTGCCGAGCGAGGGCCTGTTGACCGGTGCCGTGCAGGTTCCGCCGAACGGGTTGCCGGTGGTGTTCTTGGCGGATCATCCGACTACCGGTGGTTATCCGGTGGCGGCCGTGGTGAGACAGGCGTCACTCCCGGCCCTCGCGCAGGCCAGACCCGGAACCCTTCTCCGCTTTCACTCGTCCACGAGGATGTGGAACAGGTAAAGGTCGACGGTGGCACGGGTGTCATCGACACGAATTCGGTACCAACCCAACCGGAACTGCCGCAGTCGCTGCGGATCGCGCTGGCCACCGGCCAGATGCGGCGTCCGCTCGGCGACACGCTCCGCCCGCTTCTCGACCTCTTCGCCGACGGCGAGTACCAGGTCACCGGACCCGAACGGCTGGCCGAGGACCGCTACCTGACCCCGAGCGCCGACTGGCCGCCCGCCGACGTGTCCCGGGTCGGTTACTACCGGACCGCGATCAAGAGCGGGCACCGGCCGGTCGCGGTCGTACTGGAGACGACCGACGCGGCGGTGATCCTCGACGGGCACCACAAGATCGCGGCTTACCGCGAAGAGGAGATCCTGCCGCACCTGCTGATCATCAGCCCGCTCGGCTGATGGACGGCCCGCGGTTCCGCGATCCGCAGATTCGGCTCAGGCACCTTGCCGCCGAGCCGATCCTGGTCGTCTGTCCACGCTGCTCGGGCCGTGCCTCGGTCACTCACGAACGGCTGACCTGCGTCGGCTGCGCTCTGGTGCGCTTTCGCCCCGAGCCCGACTACCTCGGGTGGAACCGCCCGGTCGACCCGTTCTTCCGCGAACCCCTCTGGCTGCGCGCCGACTGCTGTGGCGGGAACACCCTTTGGGCGTTCCACGAACGTCACCTCGACCTGCTCGAACGATTCGTCGCGGCGAAGCTGCGCGAACGCGGGCTCGGGAACCGTCCCGGCATGACCTTGGTCGCCCGGCTGCCCGCCTGGCTCACGACGGCCAAGCACCGGGACGAGATCCTTCGCACCATCGCCAAGCTGCGCGCGACGCTCAGCTGATCGCGTACTCGCTCTCGTACGCGGCGGCCAGCTCGGCGTGGATCGCGCTGGAGTCGGTGAGCGCGACGCCGTCGAGCGTGTGCACCCGGGTCAGTTTGCGGACCGACGAGGCCAGGAACAGTCCTTCGCCCGCGGTGAGGTCCGAGACCTTGAGCGGCTCGACCTTGACCGACCAGCCCGCGCGCTCGGCGCCGCGGAACAGTGCCGCCTGCGTCGTCCCCGGCAGGATGCCGATGGTCGCCGGCGGCGTGTAGAGCGTCTTGTCCTTCGCGAGGACGACCGTGGACGTCGGTCCTTCGAAGACCGAACCGTCGGCGGCGGTGAAAATCACATCGCTCGCGCCACGGCGGCCCGCCTCCCGCAACGCCGCCATGTTGACGCCGTACGAAATCGACTTCGCGCCCAGCAGCAGCCACGGCGCGCGCTCGGCGAGGTCGGCCTCGATACCGCGCTCGAGGGTGATCGCCGCGACGCCTTCGACGCGGGCCCGCTGGACCTTCTCGTCGATCTCCACACCGAGCGCGAACCCGAACGGCTTCGCCTCCGGATCGCCGTCGATTCCCCTGGTGTACACCAGTTTCAGCGCGATCTCGGCGGGGCCGGACCAGTTGTCGATGACCGTCTGCGCGGCGCGCTCCCAGACCGCGAGGTCCGGCTCCGGCAGGTCGAGCATGGCCGCGGAACGGGCCAGTCGCTCGAGGTGCGGGCGGAGCTCACGGGGCCGTCCGTCGACGACGAGGATCGTCTCGAACACGCCGTCGCCGCGAAGCAGTCCCAGATCGTCCACCCGCAGGTGGGCGGCTTCGGGGTCGGCCAGGGTCCCGTCGAGGAAGGCAAGCACGCGCATGGGGACACGGTACTCACTAGCATGGGTTTCATGCCCTACCGCTCCCCCTTGCTCGACCTTCCCGGACCGATCGCGGCACCCGACGGGCATCCGGAGGAAGGTGTCCCGTGGCACTGGGGTGACCCCTTCGCCGAGCAACGGACCGCGGCGCGCGGCGCGGTCGTGATCGACCGTTCGCACCGCGAGATCCTGGCCGTGACCGGCGAAGAACGGTTGTCCTGGCTGCATTTGGTGATCTCGCAGCATGTCACCGGGCTCGCCGAGGGCACCGGCACCGAGGCGCTCGTGCTGGACAGCCAAGGCCGCGTCGACACGCACATGGTCGTCGCGCACGCGGACGGCACGGTGTGGCTGGACAGCGACCGGGGCGCGGTGGCCACCAGCGCGTTGCCGTCCGGCGGCAAGCAGACACTGCGCGACTACCTCGAAGCGATGAAGTTCTGGTCCAAAGTGGACATCCGCGATGTCTCGGACGAGCTGGCACTGCTGACCGTCCTCGGCCCCGACGCGGACCGCGTGCTGGACGCCGTGGGTGTTTCCGTGGGCTCGGACCCGTACTCGGTCGTGGCGATCCCCGGCGGTTTCGCGCGGCGGATGCCGTGGCCGGGGCGGCACAGCGTCGACCTCGCCGTGCCCCGCGCCGAACTGGCCGATTGGTGGCGACGCCTGACCGACGCGGGCGCGCGACCGGCGGGCAGCTGGACCTTCGACGCGCTGCGGGTCGAATCGCTACGGCCACGACTGGGCGTCGACACCGACGAGCGCACGATCCCGCACGAGGTGAACTGGGTCGACTCCGCCGCGCACGTGGCGAAGGGCTGCTACCGCGGGCAGGAGACCGTCGCGAAGGTCCACAACGTCGGGCGGCCGCCGCGCTACATGGCGCTGCTGCACCTGGACGGTTCGCCGGAGATCACGCCGGAGACCGGCGATCCGGTGGTGCTGGGCGAGCGGACGGTGGGGCGCGTCGGCAGCGTGGTGCAGCACCACGAACTGGGCCCGATCGCGCTGGCGCTGGTCAAACGCTCGACGCAGCCGGGCGCGGAACTGCTGGTGGGCGCCGAGGATCGCGTCGTGCAGGCGACCATCGACCCGGACTCGGTTCCGGGGGAGGCTCCGGCTCCCGGACGGGAAGCGGCTCAGCGGCTGCGGGGCTGAACCGGTTTCGGCTGTCCGTGAAGGCCTCCTTGAGGGACCCAGGGTCCCTCAAGGAGGCCTTCACGGCCCGGGCTCGGCCTTCACTCACGACCGAAGTACATGAAGGGGTCCTTCACTGCGCTAGACGCAATGAAGGGGGCCTTCGCGTACTCATCCACAGGTTGTCCACAACTCTGCCCACCTGTGGACAACTCCGCCGACCAGCACTTTTCCCCGCCCACCCCCGGTAGACTGGACCAGGGGCCGCCCCCGGGACGGGTGGGGGGCGGGCTCTGGAAGGGACCGAAAGAGCAGCCGTCCGGCGGAGGGGCTCGGAAGGGGCGGAGATCCTTGTGGTATCGCTCCCTGCGGAACATTTCCGCTGGAGCGCGATAAGCTACGCGCGTGATCGAAGTCCGGCCCGGTGGTCGCCGTCGTATCGACCGCGTGCTCGGCCCTGGGTATCTCAGCGACCTCGGCGAGCTGACGCTTTCCGTGCTGCGCGAGCGCCGTGACGAGGCCGCGCAGGAGGAGACCGACCTGTCGTACCTGCGGCGCCTTCTCCACGCGCGCATCGACATCGTGCGGGCCGAGCAAGAGCGCCGGAGTTCCGGCGGCGAGAGCAGCGTCGTCGAGCGGCTGGCCGCGATCCTGGCGGACAACGCGATCGGCCCGGCCACGGGTTCGGGGAGACATCAGCGGCTGGAGCCGTCTCGCGCGGGCGAGCACCGGCGGTTCGCCGAGGCCCTCATCGGCGACACGGACCTTTCCGACGTCAGCACGCTCTCGGACGAGAAGCTGGTCAACGCCCTCAACCGGTACGCCGACGAAGAGGTCTCCGTCTCTTCGTACCGCCGTGAGGTGCAAAGCGTGATGGACACGATCAACGCCGAGATCGCGACCCGCTACCGCAAGGGCACGGCATCGGTCGACGACCTGCTCGACACCGAACGCGGCGGGTCCGAGTGACGAATCCGGTCCTGGTCGAGGTCGTCCGATCCGGTTTCGTGGAGAGCGTGCACCGCGGCGCGCTCGTGATCACCGCCCCGGACGGTTCGGTGCGGTTCTCCGCGGGCGACATCGAGCGGCCGGTCTACCCGCGCTCGTCCAACAAACCTCTGCAGGCCGTCGGCATGCTCCGCGCCGGCCTCACCATCGGCGACGAAGAACTCGCGCTGGGCTGCGGCTCGCACAACGGCGAACCCGGCCACGTCGAGGGCGCCCTGAAGATGCTGTCCCGCGCGGGGCTCACCGAGGACGCGCTGGCCTGCCCGCCCGCCTTCCCACTGCACGAGCCGAGCATGCTGGCCGTCGCCTCCGCCGGGAAACGCCGGGCCGCGATGAACTGCTCCGGCAAGCACGCCGCGATGCTCACGACCTGCGCGCAAGTCGGCTGGCCGACCGACGACTACGCGGCCGAGATTCACCCGCTGCAGAAGATCATCCAGGCCACGGTCGCCGATCTCACCAGCGAAACGATCGAAACGGTCGGCGTCGACGGCTGCGGCGCTCCGCTGTTCGCGTTCTCCCTCACCGGCCTCGCCCGCTCCTTCGGCAGGCTCGTCACCGCCATGGGCGGGCCGGAACGCCGGGTCGCGGACGCGGTCCGCGCGCATCCGTGGCAGGTCGCGGGCACCGGCCGCGAGGACACCGTGCTGATGCGGACCATCGACGGCCTGCTTTCGAAGGGCGGCGCCGAGGGAGTGCACGCGTTCGCGCTCCCGGACGGCACGGCGCTGGCACTGAAGATCGACGACGGCGCGCCCCGCGCCCGGCTCCCGCTGCTGCTCGCGACCCTGCGTCACCTCGGCATCGACCCGGGTGACGAAGCAGTGGACCTCGCGCGCGACGCGGTGCTCGGCGGCGGGAAACCGGTCGGCGAGCTGAAGGTCGCCGCCGGTCTCTTCGGCTAGTTCGCGCGTTCCCGCGCGGCCAGGTCGCCCCAGAAGTCGCGCAGGTCGGCGAACAGTTCCGCCAGCTCGTCGACGTTGCCGGTGCGGAGCGCGTCGAGGATGTCGTGCACCTCTTCGGCGGTCGTGTCGGCCTGCAGGATCGAGTCGGCGAAGAGCTGCACGAGACCGCCGTAGTCGAGTTCGACCGCGGAGCCGGGGTGGAAGCTGTCGAGCCAGCGTCGCGTCTCCAGCAGCACCCGGCCGGGCCCCGAGTCGCCGAAGGTCGCTTCGAGCAGGTCCCCGACCTCGCGGGCGCGGTACCGCGCGTCGGCGATGGAGACCCGCCACGACACCTCGCGCTCCGGATCGTCGCGCCCCTTGCCGAGTTTGACCCGGCGCATCCCCGGGTCGAACAGGACGAACCACGGGAGCGGAACGGTCCACGTCGTCGAGAGCGTGTGCGAGGCCGAAGCGGACAAGTCGCCGATCGCGGACTTCGCCCGTGAGCGGATCATGTCCAGCGACGCGCCGCCCGCGTCGAGCACCGCGTTCTTCAACGCCGGATGCGCGTCGCCGAGGAAGGTCACCAACGCCGCGGCCGAGCGCGCGCGGATCTCCATCGGGCAGATCAGCGGTCCAGGACCGGCGTCGCCGTGCTCACCCTCCGGCACGTCTTCGGGGTCGAGCACGAGGACGTCGGTGACGAGACTGGGGGCGGCCCTGCCGTCCGCGAGTTCGGCGGGCAGCAACCGCCCGACATGCTGTGACTTGAGCCACAGTGCCTGCTCGCGCTCGCCCGCGGCCGAACGATCGAGCCGGGCCGCTTCGACGGCCTCGAGCAGGCGTTCGTCCGGTGGATCCCCCAGCGCGAGCAGGGGCTCATAGACGCGGAGATAAGCCGCGAACGGACGGGGCACACGAGCATCGTGGCACGCCGACCTGCGACTATCGCCACCGACCGGCCGGTAACCGGCGTTCCGTGAACACTGTCGCCACCGGCACACCGTGCCACGTCGCATCCAACCCCCCGGACACGGTACGGTGTCAGCAGGAAAGAATTGTCGAGACGATGCGGGGCCGCCGATTCCCCCGGCCGCCCCGCCCCTGTGCGAGGGGGTCGAGCCATGGGGCGCGGCCGGGCTAAGGCCAAGCAGACGAAGGTGGCGCGCGAGCTCAAGTACAGCTCGCACGAAACCGACTTCGATGCTTTGCAGCGCGAGCTGTCCAGTAGTTCCTCGGAAGACAGGCACGAGGACGACAAGCGGTACGACGAAGACCCGTACGACGGGTACGACGAATACCGCCGCTGAGCAACGCGTGACACGCGAGGGTGGATCCGGGCTTGTCCCGGTGACCGCCCTCGCGTGTCGCGTGCTGCCCAAAATATGAGGAGGTGCCATGTCTGACGTAGCGCGAGTAGGTGTCGTCGGGGCCGGGCTCATGGGCTCGGGCATCGCCGAGGTGCACGCACGGGCCGGGCTGGACGTGATCGTCACCGAGGTGAACCAGTCGGCGCTGGACTCCGGGCGGGCGCGGATCGAGAAGTCGCTGCAACGCGGCGTCAAGAACGGGAAGCTCTCGCAGGAAGACGCCGACGCCGCGCTCGGACGACTCCGCTTCACCACCGAGATCGGCGAGTTCGCCGACCGCGACCTCGTCATCGAGGCCATCCTGGAACAGGAGCAGGCCAAGGTCGAGGTGTTCCGGTCGCTGGACAAGATCGTCGAGCGCGAGGACGCCGTGTTCGCGTCCAACACCTCCTCGATCCCGATCATGAAGCTCGGGATGGCCACCGGCCGCCCGCAGCAGGTGGTCGGCATCCACTTCTTCAACCCGGTCCCGGTGCTGCCGCTCGTCGAGCTGGTGCCCTCGCTGCTGACCAGCGACGACACCGCCCGCCGTGCCGAGGAGCACGCGACGACGGCGTTGAGCAAGACCGTGATCCGGTCGCAGGACCGCGCCGGGTTCATCGTGAACTCGCTGCTCGTGCCGTACCTGCTTTCCGCGATCCGGATGATCGAGTCGGGCTTCGCGTCCGCGGAGGACATCGACCGCGGCATGGAGCTCGGCACCGCGCACCCGATGGGCCCGCTGCGGCTGTCGGACCTGATCGGCCTGGACACCATCAAGGCCATCGCGGACTCGATGTACGCCGAGTTCAAGGAGCCGCTGTACTCCTCGCCGCCGCTGCTGCTGCGCATGGTCGACGCCGGCCTGCTCGGCAAGAAGACCGGCCGCGGCTTCTACAGCTACTCCTGACCCACGCTTTCCCCACGCGTTTAGTCCTCTGAATGCGGTTCTTGCACGCGCAACTACCGCATTCAGAGGACTGAACGCGGGGTCCTAGACTCGGGGGTGTGGGACAGGGACAGCTGCGCGCGGGTCTGGTCGGTGCCGGTCCGTGGGCGAAGACGGTGCACGCGCCAGGTCTCGCCGATCACCCCGGGATGACGTTGCGCGCGGTCTGGGCCAGGCGTCCCGAAGCCGCGAAGGAGCTGGCCGAGGCGCATGGCGCCCAGGCCGTCGGCAGCTTCGACGAACTGCTCGACCAGGTGGACGCGGTCGCGTTCGCCGTGCCGCCCGCCGTTCAGGCGGAACTGGCGGTCCGGGCGGCCGAAGCGGGCAAACATCTGATCCTGGAGAAGCCGATCGCCGCGGATCTCGACGGCGCCCGGCGCCTCGCGGACGCGGTCGAGGCCGCCGGTGTCGCGGCTCTCGTGGTCCTGATCCTGCGGTTCTCACCGATGACCCGCGAGTGGCTCGACGGCATCAAGGAGGCCGGCGGCTGGCGGGGCGGCGGGGCTCGATGGCTTTCGGGCGCGCTGCTCGGCGGTCAGTACCAGTCCTCGGCGTGGCGGCACGACTCCGGCGCGCTCGCCGACATCGGCCCGCACGCCTTCGATCTGCTCGACGCGGCACTCGGCGAGATCACCGACGTGCTCGCGGCGAACCGGACCGATGACGATCTGTGGCAGGTGCTGTTAGCCCACGAGGGTGGTGCGACGAGTACGGCAACCCTGTCGCTGCGGCTGCCGATCCAGCCGACGGTCGTCGAAGTCGCCGTCTACGGCGAGCACGGTTACCGCACGCTCGGCCGCAAGCCGGGCTCGGCGGGCGAGTCGTACACCGCGCTCCTGGACGATTTCGCGGCGATGGCCGCGAGCGGGACGACCTCGCACCCATGTGACGTACGTCGCGGGCTGCACCTCCAAAAGCTGCTCGAACGCGCGCGGGAGCTCGCCGGACACGGCAAGTAGTACACAGGTCACCCACAAGGCTTTTCCTTGCGGGATAACACCTTCTTCCGGATGGTTCGCGGCCGTCCACAGGTTTGTCCACAGGTTCCTTTGTGGACGGTTCCGAGCATGGGAAAACCTTTTCCGCCACCGGAAAAGATCACCTCTTAGTGCGTCCGCTCCGCCATGCCGAGTCGATCTTGTGATGCGAAGGTGATCTTGGGCGCTCCGGAAAGGAAGGCCATGGGTGAGCTGCTCCGCGCTTTCGGTGTGATGATCCCGTTGACGATCACCGCGATTCCGTACGCACTGCTCGGGTGGCCGCTGCTCGCGGCGCATCGGCGGCGGCGAAGACGGGCCGACCTCTTCTCCGCGTCGGCGACGGCCGCCGTCGACATGACGCTCGTGCTGACCTGCTTCCTGGTGTTGTGCCTGGTCACGATGCCGGTGACCGGTGCGCAGGGCAGCAGACTGAACCTCGAACCCGGCACCGACCTCCGCCTCGCCCTGAACGACAGCGCCAATCTCTGGCAGGCGCTGGGCAACGTCGTCATGCTGAGCCCGCTCGGCGCCCTGCTCCCCCTCCGGTTCCGCCGCCTGCGCTCACTGGGCCGGATCGCACTGGGCGCGCTGGCCGTCTCGGTGCTGGTGGAGGGCACTCAATACCTGATCCAGGCGGGCCGGGTGACCTCGGCCGACGACATCCTGCTGAACACCTTGGGCGCCGTCGCGGGCGCCGCGGTGAGCAAACGACTGTGGCATCGCCTGGACGTCCGGCCGCCCGTGGCGATCCCGGCGCAGGTCCGGCGGGTGTGCGAGGCGCCGGTCCGGCTCCGGGTCCCGAGATCGGTGTGGGACGAGCGGTATTCGGGCATCGCGCATCCGCAGCGGAGGTAAAGGAGTTGACCGTCGTGCGAGAGTGATCGCGAAAGCCCTACGCAGCAAGAAAGAGGGATGCCTCATGCCTGACGCCTTCGGTGGCGTCGGCACGAGCTAGCCGGCGCAC
Source organism: Amycolatopsis sp. MJM2582 (assembly GCF_000754115.1). NCBI lineage: Bacteria > Bacillati > Actinomycetota > Actinomycetes > Pseudonocardiales > Pseudonocardiaceae > Amycolatopsis > Amycolatopsis sp. MJM2582. The sequence goes on along the minus strand of NZ_JPLW01000001.1, from coordinate 1,618,743 downwards.
CCGCCAGCCCACCACGCACGCGGATCCTCCCGTGCGTCTCCTTCTTCTGCCCGAAAGGCTTTCCACCAGTGCTTTCCGAGACGATTCGTGCTCTGCAGTCCTACATCCGCCTCACCGCGGCGAAATTCCGCGAAACCGAGCGGATCGGGCCGTTCCTGGCCACCTACTACCTCGAATCCAGCAGCCCCTTCCTCAACTACGCGATCCCCGACGACGGCGCCGTCCCCGCCGAGGACGACGTCGCCGCGCTCACCGAGGCGTTCCGCAAGCGCGGGCTCGCGCCGCGTCTGGAGTTCCTCACCGAGGCCGTTCCGGCCGCCGAAGCCGTGCTCGTCCGGTGCGGTTACACGCTGGAGCGGCGGGTTCCGCTGATGATCTGCACCCCGGGGCAGGTCGTCGAACAGCCGAAACCGGCGGGGATCAGCCTGGTCACCCCGAAGACCGAGGGCGAACTCCGGCAGATGATCCGCGCGCAGAACCTGGCGTTCGGCGAGACCGATCCCGACGAACACCTCGACCCGTCGCCGGATCAGCTGAGCGGCGAGACCATCTCGGTGATGGCGGTCGACGAGAACGGCGAGGTCGTCGGCGGCGGGGTCGCGACCGCGATCCTCGACGGCGCGACGGAGATCGCCGGGATCGGGGTGCTCGAGGAGTACCGGAGCCGCGGGATCGCCGCGGCGATGACGGAGTACCTGACGCGTGAAGCACACGCGCGCGGCGGCCGGTCGGTGTTCCTGACGCCGGGCGCCGGGCAGGCGGAACGCGTCTACGGCCGGGTCGGGTTCAAGACCGCCGCCGAGTGCGTGCACCTGTCAGTCGTCTGAGTAGCCGCCGCGGCGTGACTTCTTGACCTCGCCGCGGCGCTTCTTCGACGCCAGGCGGCGTTCCTTCGAACCCCGTGAGGGTTTGGTGGGACGCCGCTTGGCGGCCGGGGGCGCCGACGCGTCCGTCAGGAGCATCACCAGCCGTGCCCGCGCGGCTTCCCGGTTCATCAGCTGGGAGCGGTGTTCGGACGCGGCGATCGTGACGACGCCGTCGACCAGGCGCGACGAAAGCCGGTCCAGCATCCGGGCCCGGAGATGCTCCGGGACGGACGCCGAACCGGCTACGTCGAAGGACAGTTCGACCCGCGAGTCCGTGGTGTTCACGCCCTGCCCACCCGGGCCCGAGGACCGGGAGAACCGTTCGCTCAATTCGGCACCCGGGATCACGAACCGGGTACCGATCACCACGTCATCAGCCACGGACCCAGTGTGTCACCCGGGCCCAAGCCGTTAAATCAGAAGCGCGGGTGGTCACCCGACAGCACGGCGCGCGGGCCGTCCGGGTCTTCCGCGGGCTGGACGTCGCCGAGGATCCACGCCGGCACGTGCCGCGCGGTCAGCATCGCGAGCGCGCGGTCGACGTCGTCGGGGCCGACGATCGCGACCATGCCGACGCCCATGTTGAACGTCTTCTCCAGTTCGGCGCGCTCGACCTTGCCGCGGTGGCCGATCAGCGCGAACACCGGCGCCGGGGTCCAGGTGCCGCGTTCGAGCCGCGCGACCAGGCCGCGCGGCATGACGCGGGCGAGGTTCTGCTCCAGGCCACCGCCGGTGACGTGCGCGAACGTGCGGACGTCGGCCTCGGCGGCCAGCGCGAGGCAGTCCTTCGCGTAGATCCTGGTCGGCTCCAGCATCTCCTCGCCCAGCGAGCGGCCGAACTCCTCGACGTGCCCGTCGAGCGGCATGCGCGCGATGTCCAGCAGCACGTGCCTGGCCAGCGAGTAGCCGTTGGAGTGCAGGCCGGACGAGCCGAGCGCGAGGACGACGTCGCCGGGGCGGACCCGCTCCGGGCCGAGCACGTTCGACGCCTCGACGACACCGATGCCGGTGCCCGAGAGGTCGTAGTCGTGCTCGCCCATCAGGCCGGGGTGCTCCGCGGTCTCGCCGCCGAGCAGCGCGCAACCCGCCTGGACACAGCCCTCGGCGATGCCGCCGACCAGCGCCGCGATCTTCTCCGGCACGACCTTGCCGACGGCGATGTAATCCTGCATGAACAGTGGCTCGGCGCCGGTGACGACCAGGTCGTCGACGACCATCGCGACCAGGTCGATGCCGACCGTGTCGTGCTTGTCGAGCGCCTGGGCGACGGCGATCTTGGTGCCGACCCCGTCGGTCGACGAGGCCAGCACCGGCTCTTTCCACTTGTCCAGCTTCAGGGAGAACAGCCCGGCGAAACCGCCGACGCCGCCCATCACCTCGGGCCTCGTGGCCCTCTCGGCGTGCGGTTTGAGCAGCTCGACGGCTTTGTCACCGGCGTCGATGCTGACGCCGGCGGCGGCGTACGTGGCGCTCGTGGACTCGCTCACGGAAGCGGACTCCAACTCTGGAAGAGAGGTCTAGGGACGCCGGATGGCGTCCTCAGCACCGTACCCGGCAGGGCTGACGGGCTTCGCCGCGCCATTCACCGAGTCCAGGCTCTCCAGCAGGTGCTTCCCGATCAGCGCGTCTTCGGGCAGCGCGATCGGGTACTCGCCGGAGAAGCACGCGGTGCACAACCGCGACTTCGGCTGCTCCGACGCCGCGACCAGCCCGTCCAGGGAGATGTAGCCCAAGGTGTCGGCGCCGATGGAGCGGCGGATGCCGTCGAGGTCGACGCCGTTGGCCACCAGTTCGGCCCGCGACGCGAAGTCGATGCCGTAGAAACACGGCCAGCGCACGGGCGGCGAGGCGATCCGGACGTGCACCTCGAGCGCACCCGCCTCCCGCAGCATGCGGACCAGGGCGCGCTGGGTGTTGCCGCGGACGATGGAGTCGTCGACCACCACGAGCCGTTTGCCGCGGATGACGTCGCGCAGCGGGTTCAGCTTCAGCCGGATGCCCAGCTGCCGGATGGTCTGCGACGGCTGGATGAAGGTGCGGCCGACGTAGGCGTTCTTCACCAGGCCGGTGCCGTAGGGGATGCCGGAACCCTGCGCGTAGCCGATGGCGGCCGGGGTGCCGGATTCGGGCACCGGCATCACCAGGTCGGCGTCGGCCGGATGCTCGGCGGCGAGTTTGCGGCCGATCTCGACGCGGGTGGCGTGCACGCTGCGGCCGGCGATCGAGGTGTCGGGGCGAGCGAGGTACACGTACTCGAAGACGCAGCCCTTGGGCTCGGGGTTCGCGAACCGCGAGGAGCGCAGGCCCTCGGCGTCGATCGCGATGAGCTCACCGGGCTCGACCTCGCGGACGAACGACGCGCCGCAGATGTCGAGCGCGGCCGTCTCGCTCGCGACCACCCAGCCGCGTTCGAGCCTGCCGAGCACCAGCGGGTGTACGCCGTGCGGGTCGCGCGCGGCGTACAGGGTGGACTCGTCGGCGAAGACCAGGCAGAACGCGCCCTTGAGGGTGGGCAGCAGTTCCAGCGCGGCGGCTTCGATGCCCTTGTCGGCGGCATTGGCCGCGAGGAGCCCGCACACCAGGTCGGAGTCGCTGGACGAACCGGTCAGCCCCGCGTGCGGCTTGAGCCCGGCCTCGACCGTGCGATCCCGCAGTTCCGCGGTGTTGACCAGGTTCCCGTTGTGCGCGAAGGACAATCCGCTGCCGGTCGCGGTGGTGCGGAAGATCGGCTGCGCGTTCTCCCAGATGGTCGCGCCGGTGGTCGAGTAGCGGCAGTGGCCGACGGCGATATGTCCCTGCAGCGACTGCAGGACCTGCTCGTCGAACACCTGGCTGACCAGGCCGAGATCCTTGAAGACGACGATCTGCGAACCGTCGGAGACCGAGATTCCGGCCGCTTCCTGGCCGCGGTGCTGAAGTGCGTAGAGCCCGTAGTAGGTCAGCTTCGCGACCTCTTCTCCGGGCGCCCAGACACCGAAGACACCGCATTCCTCGCGGGGTTCCGGATCGGGCTGGTCGGTCACGGGCTGTCCGGCGAGGGACGGGTCGGAAACCACCGAGGTGCTCCCAGGGAGAAAGAGGGCAGGCCGCCACCAGTGTAAACGGTGAGCAGGAGATCAACGCGCCGCACGAGGTGGCGCTGGACACGCTTCGACTGATGACCGTGAGTGACGAGCGGGTGTCAAGACCCGTCACTCACGACCCCCGACCAGCCGACCGCTCCCCCTCGACAGAGGCGGTCGACTGTGCTTAGGAGCTGACTAGCCCGCGGCGAGCCATTTGGACGTGCCGCCGCGGCCGGGGACCCAGCAGCCCTTGGCCGCGGTCTCCGGAACGTAGAGCGAGCCGGGTGTGCGCTCGTCCGGGAGCGCGAGCAGTGCCGTCAGCACCGTCGCGGCGTCTCCGGTGTACCGCCACAGCCAGACCTCGGGTTCGAGGATGTCCTCCTCGGTGCCCGGCATGCGGGTCGCGACGACGTCGTCCTCGGCGTTGAGCCGGACCACGTCGACCACGTTGTCGTGGACTCGCACGCCGACCACGGCCATGACCTCGCCGTTCGCGTCGCACGGGTGCACGAACTGGTACCCGCGGTGGATCAGTTCCTGCAGGCCGCTTTCGATGTCGGTGATTTCCGCGGTGATGGTGTCACCCGAGGACGTCATCGAATTCGCCGTCCTTGGCACCCGCGAGGAACGCGGCCATCTCGGCCTGGGTGTAGACCAGTGCGGGACCGGTCGGGAAGCGCGAGTTGCGCATCGCGATCTCGCCGGACGCGAGCGGTGCCACCTCCACGCAGTTGCCGATCGCGTTGCTGTAGCTCGCTTTGCGCCATTGCGCGCCGATAAGACGATCGGCCGGGATGCCGTTGTCGAACTGTTCAGCCATGGTCCCCACCTTCCCCGACAGAAGACTTCGGGCGATGCATCTGCATGTGCATTTGCCTGTGATCCCAAAGTTAGCACGTGTGACTGCAGCGGTAAATGCACGTGCAGAAGTTTTTGCAGAATTCGCGTGCAGTGATGACTTAAGTCCTCAGCCGTCCCACCAAAGGGTGACGCGCACTGTCCCCAACGGGTGAACAGCTACGACTGGTTGCCGGAATTTCGGGTGACCGCAAGAAAACCCCGGCCGTCCCCGGAACGGCGGTCAGCCCCACAACGGTGATCGACTCAGATTTCGGCGCGGCGCTTCATCAGCATCTGGCGGCTGCGGTCCGGCGTCTCCGCGTCGACGGCGAGCATGTCCAGCGCGCGGCTGTACCGCTCGATCTCGTCGCGCTTGTCGATGTAGTGCGCGCCGGTCAGGTACTCGGTGTACGCGATGTTCGGCAATTCCTCTTCGGCGAACCTGAGCAGCGAGAACGCGCTGTCCGCGGAGTAACCGCTCCGGTCGAACGGGAGGATCTGCACCGAGATGTTCGGCTGCTGGATCATCTCCAGCAGGTGGTCGATCTGCGCCTTCAGCACCTCGCGGTCGCCGCTCGGCCGGTGCAGCACCGACTCGTCGAGCACCAGCCACAACCGCGGCGCGTCCGGCCTCGACAGCATCTTCTGGCGCCGCATCCGCAGCGCGACGCGGCGGTCGATCTGCTCGTTGACCATGTCCTTGCGGCCGTGGCTCATGATCGCCCGCGCGTAGTCCTCGGTCTGCAGCAGACCCGTGACGTACAGCGGCTCCCACACCTGGATCCGCGCCGCGGCCTCTTCGAGCCCGACGAGGTCGTTGAACCAGCTCGGCATCAGGTCGCCGTAGCGGCGCCACCAACCCGGCTCGTTCGACTCCTTGACCATGTCGAGGAACTGCTGCCGCTCACCGGGATCGGTCATCCCGTACATGGTCAGCAGGTCGGCGACGTCGCGTTCCTTGAAGCCGACGCGGCCGAGCTCGAGACGGCTGATCTTCGACTCCGAGCCGCGGATGCTGTAGCCGGCCTCTTGGCGCGTGATGCCCGCGTCCTCGCGCATCCGGCGGAGCTGAGAGCCGAGGATCATCCGTCGCGCGGTGGGACCCAGGGACTGCTCACCGCCAGGCGGGGTGACCGCGTTCATCGACCGGGGACCTTTCGCGCGACGACACTCACAGGAGAACAAGCCGATTACTGAAAGTACACGTTTGGGCCTCGACACGACAGGGATGGCTCGGTTTACCGGTCGCGTACGTGGTTCTACTCTACGTAGAGCCCGAGACTTCCGACACAGTTTTGTGAGGTTCAAGATGCCCGACGCCCCGACCCGGACGGAACGAGTGCCCGTGGGTGTCGACCCGACCCGGGCCAGCATCGCCCGGGTGTACGACGCCTTCCTGCTCGGCAAGGACAACTACGAGATCGACCGGGAGGTGCTGCGCAAGGTCCAGCAGGCCGCCCCGGAGGCGCAGGACCTGGCGACCGAGAACCGCGGCTTCCTGATCCGCGCCTGCCGGTTCCTCGCCAGCCAGACGGGCATCACGCAGTTCCTGGACCTCGGATCCGGCCTGCCGACGGCGGAGAACACGCACCAGGTCGTGCAGCGGATCAACCCCGAGATCAAGGTCGTCTACGTCGACAACGACCCGGTCGTGCTCGCCCACGGGCGGGCGCTGCTCGAGGAGAACGAGAACACGCACTTCGTCTCGGACGACATCTTCGAGCCGGAGCGGATCATCGAGAACCCGGACATCCGGCGGCACATCGACTTCACGCAGCCGATCGCGTTGCTGCAGCTCGGGACCCTGCACCACTACAACGGGCCGCACGACCAGCCCGCCAAGATCATGAAGAAGTACATCGACGCGCTGCCGTCGGGCTCCTACGTGGCGATCTCGCACTTCTCCGACCCGGAGGACGAGCTGTCCGAGACCGCCCGCAAGATGGAGGACTTCTTCATCCACAGCCCGATGGGCTCGGGCACCTTCCGCACGAAGGCCGAGATCGAGGAGCTGTTCCACGACCTCGAGATGGTCGAGCCCGGCGTCAAGCTGTGCGTGGACTGGTGGCCGGACGGCCCGCGGATCAAGGAGCTGAACGCGGCCCAGCGGACCATCTCGGGCGGTATCGGCCGTAAGGCTTAGCCCTCGCGCATGTCAGGAAAGGGTCGTTCAGGACGAAAAACGTCAGGAACGACCCTTTCCTGACATCCGGTCTAGAGGCGGACCAAGGGCAGCCAGCGGGCCAGATCGGCCCTGCTCCCGGAGGCGGTGACCCGCCCCGATTCGACGGCTTCGGCCCAGCCGAGCAGCCCGGTCGCCAGTTCCAGCCAGGTACGCGGATCCGTTTCGACGACGTTCGGCGGGGTCCCGCGGGTATGGCGCAATCCTTCGACACACTGCACAGCCGCGAACGGCGGCACCCGCACTTCGACACTCTTCCCCGGGGCGTCCCCGGCCAGCGTCCGCAGGCTCAGCCGCACCGCGGCGGCCAGCTCGGGACGGGCCGGTTCCGGACCGGATCCGCTCAACCAGGGGGAAATCGCCGCGATCGCGGCTCGTAACTCAGCGGGGTCGACCGTACGCGAAGAGGCCATGGGAGAACAGTAGAGTGAGCGCGAACAAACCTTCAGGCACCCGGAACGTGGGGATGGCGATGGCGCAGCGGGACGAGGCGGATCGGTTGGCGTCGAGCCCGGCGGGCAAGAAGAAGCCGAAGATCACCGAAGAGATGCGCGCCAACGCCAAGGCCAACCCGAACAGCTGGCTGTACGTCATCGACGAGGCCTTCGATCCCGACGGCCCGGTGCCGTCCTGGGCGGTCGTCGGCGCGTACCCGGTGAACGGCGGCGGCGAGATCGTCGAGGACTTCCACCCCAACGATCGCTACCGTCCCTCGCCCAAGGCGCTCGGCTTCCCGGAGCCGCGCAACGAGCTCGAGCAGCTCCTCCAGCTGGTGCGCACGAACCACCGCCCGGCCGCCGACCTGCCGCGCGTCATCCTCGATTCGACGCTGTTCGTCTACGCCCTTTCCCCGGTGCAGCGCACGGTGATCGGCTTCCACAACACCGACGGCAAGGTGCTCGTGCCCGCGTACACGGCCAAATCGCTGGTCCCGCGCGAATGGCCGCACGCCCGCGCGGTGCTGGGCCGGGACATGGTCCCGCTGCTCGCCGGGCACCCGGTGACGATCAACCCCCACGACCGGCTCACCGCGATCGTCCCCTCGGAGCACCTCGACAAAGCCCTTTCAGACGAGCGTCGTTAGGGCCCGATTAACCCACTCGGCCCAATTTTTTCGGCCCGAAAGCAACACTTTCGGGTGATGTTCGAGTCGCTGATTCCCTTTTCCCGAGGGATCGTGGCGACGTGATGAGTCGCAGAGTGTGTTCGAAAGGCTGGGGGGCCGTCCTCGCGGCGGGGGTTCTGCTGCTCGCGCAGACCCCCGCCGTCGCACGGGAAAGCGGGCCCAGGTACGACGGGGCCGAGGAGCATTACGCCGGTTCCCAGATCGCGCTGCACGAAGGCGTCAACGTGTCGGTGGGGCCGCTGTACGGCGGCGAGGCGCAGACGCTCGGCCACGACGTCAGCGGCCATCAGGGCGACGTCGACTGGCCCGGCGCCGCGAGGACCGGCGCGAAGTTCGTCTATGTGAAGGCCACCGAGGGCACCGGCTTCGTCAATCCCCGGTTTCCCCAGCAGTACAACGGTTCCTACGGCGTCGGCCTGATCCGCGGCGCCTACCACTTCGCGCGCCCCGACATCTCGGACGGCGCGGCACAGGCGCACTACTTCGTCGACCACGGCGGCGGCTGGTCCGGCGACGGCAAGACCCTGCCGGGCGCGCTCGACGTCGAATACAACCCGTACGGCGAAACCTGTTACGGCAAGACGCCGGCGCAGATGGTCGCGTGGATGGCGTCGTTCGCCGAGACCTATCTGTGGCGGACCGGGCGGCATCCGGCGATCTACACGTCGACGAGCTGGTGGAAACGCTGCACCGGCAACAGCAACGTGTTCTGGCAGAACCCGCTGTGGATCGCGCGCTACAACACGGAGATCGGCGAGCTGCCCGCGAGCTGGAAACACCAGACCATCTGGCAGTTCTCGAACAAGGGCAGTCTCCCCGGCGATCAGAACTGGTTCAACGGCACGATCGACCGAGTGCGCGCGTTGTCGCTCGGCTGAACATCCACCCGAGTGGGCGTTACAAGATCACATAACTCGCCCTACTTGGAAATGAAAATCACCCACGCGTAGTACCAATTTCACGGAAGTTAGTGACAAACCCGGCACCCGTCGTCAACAATCGTGCCCGGACGGCTACCACCTGCAAGGTCGCCGTCCTCAGCGAGGGTTATCCGTGAAGGGATTGTCGTGATGCGCACTTCCCGAAGAATCGCCATCGCCGTCGGCTCCGCGCTGCTCCTGCTCGGCAGCACGGTCCAGGCGTCGGCCGCCCCGTCCCCCGAGATCATGTCGATCGAACAGGATCTCCAGCGGAACGACCACACGATCGGATCGCAGATCCGGCGCGTGGAAGGCGACACCTCCACCCCCGAGTCGAAGGCCAAGGCCGCCCAGCCGCAGCCCGAGGTCGGCGTGCTCGCGACGGTCGCGGGAATGGACGTGGCCAGCTACCAGGGCAACGTCGACTGGAACTACTGGTGGAACCAGGGCAAGCGCTTCGTGTGGACCAAGGCCACCGAAGGCACCAGCTACAAGAACCCGTACTTCGCCCAGCAGTACAACGGTTCCTACAACAAGGGCTTCATCCGCGGCGCGTACCACTTCGCCCTGCCGAACGTCTCGAGCGGCGCGGCGCAGGCCGACTTCTTCATCAACAACGGCGGTGGCTGGTCGAAGGACGGCAAGACGCTGCCGGGCGCGCTGGACATGGAGTACAACCCGTACGGCGCGACCTGCTACGGCCTGAGCCAGTCCGCCATGGGCTCGTGGATCCGGGCGTTCCACGACCGGTACAAGGCGCGCACCGGCCGCTGGCCCGTCATCTACACCTCGACGAGCTGGTGGAGCACCTGCGTCGGCACGTCGCAGAACTTCGGTGGCACGGTCCCGCTGTGGATCGCGCGCTACGCGTCCACCGTGGGCACGCTGCCCTACGGCTGGGGCTTCTACACCGTGTGGCAGTACACCTCCAGCCCGCTCGACCAGAACACCTTCAACGGCGCTTACGACCGCTTGCAGGCACTGGCCAACGGCTGAGCTGCGCATTCCGTGAAGAACGGCTCCCGGCCTCGGCCGGGAGCCGTTTTCGCGCGCGGGGTATTTTCCCTGGGAAATCCCTGGCACGGGCGGATCCGGAACCAGCGCTGACCGCCGGTCGTCTGATCTGAAGCCTCAGGCCCCAGTACGGAAGGCGAGACCGATGACCTACCCACCCCAGCCAGGCCAGCCCTATGGCCAGGACCCGCAGGGACAGCAGCCGCAGCAGGGTGGCTGGGACCCGAACCAGCAGTACGGTCAGCCTCAGCAGTACGGCCAGCAGCAGGGCTGGGAGCAGACCCAGCAGTACCAGCAGCAGCCGCAGCAGGGCTGGGACCAGACGCAGCAATATCAGCAGCAGCCGCAGCAGGGCTGGGACCCGAATCAGCAGGGTTACCAGCAGGGCTTCGGTGGCCCGCCCGCGCCGCCGCAGAAGAGCAAGACCGGACTGATCATCGGGATCGTGATCGGCGTGGTCGTGCTGGTGGCGTTCGGTGTCACCGGGTTCGTCGCGCCGGGCTTCCTGCTGAGCAAGGACGAGCCGGTGGCCGCGCCGCCCTCGTCGTCCGAGCCCGCGCCGACCTCCGCGCCGCAGAGCAGCAGCCCGAAGTCGAGCACGACCAGGACCCCGCGGAGCACCGAAAGCGGCGGCACCAGCTCCGGCGATCCTGCGGGCGTCAAGGTCATCCAGGACTTCCTCGCCAAGATCTCGTCGGGCGACCGGCAAGGGGCGATCGCCCTGGCCTGCGAGAACCGTCGTTCGAGCATGGGCTCCGTGCTCGACGTCTTCCTTCCGCCGGGCTCCACGGCGGAGGTCAAGCGGACGCAGGGGACGACCAACCTCGTCATGGCCGAGATCACCGGCACGGTCGAAGGTGAAGACGCCAAGGGAACGATGTTCGCGCAGAGCCAGTCCGGCTCCTGGTGCGTCTCTTCGCTTCTGGTCTCCAAGGCCCGATGAAGCGGTTCCTCCGCTCCCCGTTGCTGTGGACGTTCGTCCTCTCGTTCGTCCTGTTGCTCGCGGTCGGCGGCTGGTTGCTGACGGATCCGGCGACCAGCCGCAGTGAGGCGTTGAAGACCGGCGGTGTCGCCGGCGCCGCCATCGTCGCGCTGTACGCGTTGTGGCTCAACGACCGGCGACGCCGGGTGGAGGAACGACGGCAGGAGGTCGAACGGCAGCGGCAGGAGCTGGAGCTGCGGCGGGCCGACCAGGACCGGGACCGGATCTCGGACGAACGGTTCGCGAAGGCCGTCGAGCTCCTCGGGCACGATGCCGACCAGGTGCGGGTGGGGGCCCTGCACGCGCTGGCGGGGCTCGCCCGCGGTCGCGAGCTCTACCGGCAGACCGTGCTGGACATCCTGTGCTCGTACCTGCGGCGGCCGTTCGAGCATCCGCGTTATGAAGGAGAAGCGAAACGCCAAGGGAACAAGCTTCCCGCACCCGGTAAACCCGAGCAGGAACAGGAACTCCAGGTGCGGCAGACCGCCCAGCGGCTCATCGGGGACCTGCTCCCGGCCGCGGATGCCGAGGACGCCCCCGGTTACGACCTCGACCTGACCGGGGCGGTGCTGGAGTACTTCGACCTGTCCGAACGGAAGGTCGGCAAGCTGCTGCTCCGCTATGCCGGTCTGTACAGCAGCACCAACCTGTCCGGCTGCGTGTTCCTCGGGCCGGTCTACCTGACCGGCGCCGGGACGGAGACCGGCAAGCGGATCGGCTACTTCCGGTGCAACGAAGCCAAGTTCGAGCAGCGGGCGTGGTTCAGCGGGGTGCGGTTCAGCGAGGACGCCGAGTTCCGCGGCACGAGGTTCTCGGGTGAAACGTCCTTTAAGGACAGTGTCTTCGCGAAGAACGCCGTCTTCACCGACGCCGAATTCGAGGGGACGCTGGATCTGCGCCGTGCGCGGTTCGAAGGGTTCGGGGACCTGAAGTTCCGCAAGGCACCGGGCTCCGTGTCGCTGTACAACACGTCGGTGGACCCGGCGAGGGATCACGAACTCCCGGCGGACTGGTCCGTCGAAACGCTGCCGGACGGCCGTGCCCGGCTCACGATGAAGGACGTATGAGACGCCTGCTCAAGTCCCCGTTGCTGTGGACGTTGCTGTCGTCGGTCGTGGTGCTCGTGGGGGTCACCGCCTGGCTGCTCACGGATCGCGCGACCAGCCGCGGCGACGCGCTCAAGACCGGCGCGCTGGCGGGCGGGGCGATCGCCGCGCTCTACGGGCTGTGGCTCAACGACCGGCGACGGCGGACCGAAGAGGACCGGCACGAGATCGAGCGCAGCCGGATCTCCGACGAGCGGTTCGCCAAATCGATCGAACTGCTGGGGAACGAGGCCGATCAGGTCCGGGTCGGCGCGATGCATTCACTCGCGGGGCTGGCCAGGACCCGGCCGGAGTACCGGCAGACGGTGCTCGACGTGTTGTGCGCCTACCTGCGGCGGCCGTTCGAACATCCCAAGTTCCCGAGCAAGACGAAGTGGAACAAGGAAACCGAGGCGGCCGCGGAACGCGAACGGCTGGTCCGGCGCGCGGCCGAGCGGCTGATCCGCGACATCCTTCCCCACGCCGGCACCACCGGGCCGACGCTGGGGCTCAACCTCAGCGACGCCCGGCTCGACAAACTCGAACTGCTCGGCAGGCGGGTCGGCTGGTTCGGGGCGGATCGGTGCGAGGTGGCGAGCTACGTGGATCTCACCGACGCCCAGATCTCCGGGAAGTTCTCGCTCAAGGACGTGACCATCCACGGGACGTTCGACCTCACGAGGACGCGGTTCGAACGCAAGGTGTCGCTGGACCATCTCGTCGTGGAGAAACCCGTCGACTTCGGCGTGGCCACCTTCGTGGAGCCGCCGTCGCTTGAGGGCGCGAAGTTCGCGGCCGGTTCGACGCTTCCCGGCTCGTGAGTCTTGCCCTTCCCAAGTGCGTGAAGGCCCCCTTCCCTCGGCTGAGCCGAGGGAAGGGGGCCTTCACGCACGAGGCGACGTATCAGTCGAAGAGGGCCGGGAGCGTGCGCTCCCAAGGCTCCCGAAGCTCCTCCAGCGTGAACTCCGTGATGCCCTGGAGTTCGAGCGAACCCGATTCCGGGTCCACCACGCCGGTCTTGCGCCACGGCAGGCCGCGCGCGGTCAGCATCTCGGTGAAGCGCAGTTCCTCGGTCCGCGGCACGGCGACCAGCACCCGGCCCGCGGACTCGGAGAACAGCTGCACGAACGGGTCCTGCTCCGAGTCGAGGAAGACGCGGGCACCGCACTGTCCGATGAGGACGGTCTCGACGAGCGTCTGGATCAGGCCACCGTCCGAAATGTCGTGCGCGGCGGAGATCATGCCGTCACGGGAACCGGCGATGAGGACGTCGGCGAGCAGCTTCTCGCGCGCCAGGTCCACGCGCGGCGGGCGGCCGCCGAGGTGGCCGTGCAGTTCGCGCGCCCAGGCGGAGCCGTCCAGCTCGTCGTGGGTCTCGCCCAGCAGCAGCAGGGTTTCCCCGGCCTCGGCGCCGATCCCGGTGGGGATGCGGCGGGTGACGTCGTCGATCACGCCGAGCACGCCGACCACCGGCGTCGGCAGGATGGCGACGTCACCGGTCTGGTTGAAGAAGCTGACGTTGCCGCCGATGACCGGGATGCCGAGTTCGACGCAGCCGTCGGCCAGACCGTGCACGGCCTGCTCGAACTGCCACATCACACCCGGGTCGGTCGGCGCGCCGAAGTTCAGGCAGTCCGAGACCGCGACCGGCTTCGCGCCACTGGTGGCGACGTTGCGGTACGCCTCGGCCAGCGCGAGCTTCGCGCCCTCGTACGGGTCGAGGTAGACGAACTTGCTGTTGCAGTCCGTCGAAACGGCCACACCGCGACCGGTCGACTCGTCGATGCGGATGACACCCGAGTCCGACGGCTGCGCGGACACGGTGTTGCCACGCACGTAGCGGTCGTACTGGGAGGTCACCCATTCCTTCGACGCCTGGTTCGGCGACGAGATGAGCTTGAGGATGTCGGCGCGCAGTTCGTCCGAAGTGGACGGACGCGGCAGCTTGGCCGAGGTGTCGGCCTGCAGGGCGTCCTGCGTGGACGGTCGCTGGATCGGGCGGTCGTACACCGGGCCCTGGTGCGCCACGGTGTGCGCCGGGACGTCGACGACGATCTCGTCGTTCCAGGTGATGACCAGGTGCTCGCCGTCGGTGACCTCGCCGATGTCGGTGGCGATGACGTCCCACTTCTCGCAGACCTTCATGAACGCCTCGACGTTCTCCGGCGAGACGACCGCGCACATCCGCTCCTGCGATTCGCTGGAGAGCACCTCCGCCGGGGTCATCCCGGTGGCGCGCAACGGAACCCGGTCGAGGTAGATGTGCATACCGCCGTCACCGGCGGCCGCGAGCTCCGACGTCGCGCAGGAGAGCCCGGCGCCGCCGAGGTCCTGGATGCCGACGACGAGCTTCTGGGCGAACAGTTCGAGACAGCACTCGATGAGCACCTTCTCAGTGAAGGGGTCGCCGACCTGGACGCTGGGCAGCTTCTTGCGGCCGCCCGAGCTTTCGTCACCCGAGAAGGTGTCGCTGGCGAGGACGGACACGCCGCCGATGCCGTCGAGGCCGGTGCGCGCGCCGAACAGGATGATCTTGTTGCCCTTGCCCGAGGCGAAGGCCAGGTGCAGGTCCTCGACGCGCATCGCGCCGACGCACAGGGCGTTGACCAGCGGGTTCCCCGAGTAGCTCTGGTCGAACACCAGCTCGCCGCCGATGTTCGGCAGGCCGAGGCAGTTGCCGTAGCCGCCGACGCCGGCGACCACTCCGGGCAGCACGCGGCGGGTGTCGGGGGCGTCCGCCGGGCCGAAGCGCAGCGCGTCCGCCACCGCGAGCGGGCGCGCGCCCATCGCCATGATGTCGCGCACGATGCCGCCGACGCCGGTCGCGGCGCCCTGGTACGGCTCGACGTAGGACGGGTGGTTGTGGCTCTCGACCTTGAAGGTGACCGCCCAGCCCTCGCCGATGTCGACGACGCCCGCGTTCTCGCCGATACCGGCGAGCATCTTTTCCTTCATCTCGGGAGTGGCCGTCTCACCGAAGTAGCGCAGGTGCTTCTTCGAGGACTTGTACGAGCAGTGCTCGCTCCACATCACCGAGTACATCGCCAGTTCGGCGTCGGTCGGACGGCGGCCGAGGATCTCCCGGATCCGGGCGTACTCGTCGTCGGCGAGGCCGAGTTCGACGTACGGCTGGGTCTGCTCGGGGGTCGCCTCGGCGTGTTGAGTGGTGTCAACGGTGCTGGTCACGGTGTCCGCATCAGGGTTCGCCACGGCCGCCAGAATAAGGGAGAGGGTTGTTCACCTCTCGGTCGCCCACGGATAAATCGGTCGCGCCCGCGGCGGTGATCCGCTTACCGTCGATAATCGTGCTTTCCGCCACATATCCCCTTCCGCGACTGCGACTGCCCGCCAAGCCGACCGCCTGGCGGTACCTGCTCAGGATGATGCTCGCGCGCCCGGGACTGCTCGCCGTCTCGGCGATCAGCGGTGCGCTGTGGTCGTTGCCGATCGCCCTGCTGCCGGTCGCGATCGGCCGGGGTATCGACGCGATCGGCCGCGGCGACGGCGATTCCGTCTGGCTGTGGGGCCTCGCGGCCGCCGGGCTCGGGATCGCGCAGACGCTCGCGGGCACTGTGCAGCACTTCGCGTCTTACGGCTGCTGGATCCACGGCGCCGGGGTGACGCAGCGGCTCGCCACCGAACACGCGGCGAAGCTGGGCGCGAACCTGCGGGACACGACCACCACGGGTGACGTGGTCGCGATCACCACCAGCGACATCAACCCGATCGGTGACTCCTTCGAGGTGCTCGGGCGGGCGTTCGGTTCGCTGATCGCGTTCGTCGTGTGCGCGACGGCGCTGCTGACGACGTCTCCGCTGCTCGGCATGGTCGCGCTGATCGGTGTCCCGCTGGCGGTGGTGGGCATCGGGCCGCTGTTGAAGCCGCTCGAGAAGCGCCAGACGAAGCAGCGCGAGGAGAAGACCGCGGTCAACGCGCTGGCCGCGGATATCGTCTCCGGCCTGCGGATCCTTCGCGGGGTCGGCGGCGAGAAGCAGTTCCTCGACCGCTTCCGCCGATCCAGCCAGAAGGTCCGCGCGGCCGGCGTCCAGGTCGGGCGCAGCGAGGCGTGGCTCGCGGCGGCGGAGGTCGCGCTGCCGGGTCTGGTCACGGTGGTCATCACCTGGCTGGGCGCGCAGCTGGCGATCAACGGCACCATCGGCGTCGGCGAGCTGATCACGTTCTACGGCGTCTCGGTGTTCCTGGTGATCCCGGTGACGACGGCGACCGAGTTCGCCGGCGTGCTGAGCGCCGCACTGGTTTCGGCGCGGAAGGTGTGCAAACTGCTGTCCACCGAACGCACGCTCGCCGAGCCGGAGCGTCCGGTGCCGCTGCCGGAAGGCCCGCTGGACCTGTACGACGAGACGTCCGGGATCAAGGTCGAGGCCGGGAAGCTGACCGTCATCGACGTCGGGGCCGATGCCGAAGCGGTGGCGTCGCGGATGGCGCGGTTCACCGATCCGGGTGAACCTGCTCTCGTCGGCGGGGTTCCGGTGGACCGGGTCGCGCTCGACGAGCTGCGGCGGCGGGTCGTGTTCGCGCACAACCAGGACATCTGGTTCTCCGGTGTGCTGCGCGAGCAGGTCAGCCCCGCCGACCCTGGCGACGTCGAGATCACCGAAGCGCTGTACGCGGCGGACGCCGAGGACATCGTGGACGCGCTGCCCAACGGCGTCGACGAGGTGATCGGCGAACGCGGACGTGAGGTTTCCGGCGGTCAGCGGCAGCGGCTGAATCTGGCCCGCGCGCTGGCGACCGACGCCGACGTCCTGCTGCTCGACGAGCCGACCTCGGCCGTCGACGCGCATACCGAAGCCCGCATAACCGAACGCGTCGCGAAGCTGCGGCGCGGCAAGACCACCGTCGTGTTCAGTCAAAGTCCATTGTGGACACATGTGGCCGACGAGGTCGTGAGTACGAAAGTACCGGCATGAAGAAGCTGCCGCTGGCAGACAAGAAAGACGTTCGACGATGGATCAGGGAGACCGCGCGCGCCAACAAGCGCGAGTTCTCCGTGATGCTCGGCCTGTTCTGCGTCGCGACCGCGATCGGGCTGGCCGGGCCACAACTGCTGGGCGCGCTGGTGGACGAGGTCGTCGGCGGCACGACGACCGCCACGATCACCTGGCTGGCGATCGCGTTCGTGGTCGTGCTGGGCGCGCAAGCGTGGTTCAAGGGTTTGGCGCGGCTTCGCGCGCGGGTGTTCGGCGAGCGGATCCTGGCGAAGAACCGCGAGGAGTTCGTCGGGAACGCGCTGGACCTGCCGCTCGGGACGGTCGAGGCCGCGGGCACCGGTGACCTGCTCAGCCGGGCGACCACCGACGTCAGCCGCATCGACCACGCGGTGCGCTTCGGCGCGCCGGAGATCCTGATCGCCGCGGTCACGGTGGTGTTCACCGTGGTGGCGATGGTGATCACGTCCCCGTTCCTGGCGCTGGGCCTGCTGGTCGCGCTGCCGCTGCTGGTACCGGTGAACATCTGGTACCAGCGGCGGATCCCGGACGTGATGCGGCGGATGCTGGACAAGTGGTCCGAGCTGCAGTCCACCACGCACGAGACCGCGGAGGGCGCGCGGACGGCCGAGGCGCTGAACCTGACCGGCCGCCGGATCCGGACCGGGCACGACGGTCTCGACGCGGCGATGCTGGGCGAGCGCAAGGTCCGGGCACTGCAGATGCGGTGGATCCCGTCGCTGGAGATCAGTTACGTGCTGCCGGTGCCGGTGATGCTCGGGCTGGGTCTGTTGGCCTACTCGAACGGCTGGGAAGGGCTCGGCACGATCACCGCGATGCTGCTGTATTCGCAGGTCATGACGGGTCCGCTGAACGAGGCGCTGTTCTGGCTGGCGGATATGCAGGTCGCGGGGGTCTCGCTGCGGCGGCTGCTGGGCGTCCGGCCTGCTGAGCCTTCAGATGAGGCTTCGGAGGCTCCGCGCGGCCAGGACATCGAGGTGCGCGACGTGCGCTTCGGCTACAACGCGGACCGCGAGGTGCTGCACGGGATCGACCTGCGGGTGCCCGCCGGCGAGCGGCTGGCGATCGTCGGGCCGTCGGGTGCCGGAAAGTCGACGCTGGGACGGCTGCTGGCCGGGATGTCGGCGCCGACCTCGGGCTCGGTGCGGATCGGCGGCGCCGAGGTGTCGACGCTGCCGGACGACGTCCTGCGCGGCGAGGTGCTGCTGCTGACGCAGGAGCAGCACGTGTTCGCGGGGACGCTGCGGGACAACCTCACGCTCCCGGCCGGGGACTGGACCGACGAACGGCTGCTGGCCGCGCTGGCCTCGGCCGGGGCTTCGGAATGGGTGGCGAGCCTGCCGGACGGGCTGGACACGAAGGTCGGGGCCGGGGCGGTCGCCGTTCCGGCGGCGATCGCGCAGCAGCTGGCGCTGGCGCGGGTCGTGCTGGCCGACCCGCACACGCTGGTGCTGGACGAGGCGACGTCGCTGCTGGACACGGGTTCGGCGCGGGAGCTGGAGCGGTCGCTGAGCGCGGTGCTCGAAGGGCGCACGGTGATCGCGATCGCGCACCGGCTGCACACGGCGGCCGCGGCCGACCGGGTCGCGGTGATCGAGGGCGGCCGGGTGACCGAGCTGGGCTCGCACGCGGAGCTGCTGGCGGCCGGTGGGCCCTACGCGGCTCTGGTCGCCGCCGCCTCCTGACGCATTTCGTCCTCTAAATGCGAACGCATTTAGAGGACGAAATGCGAAGGGGTGTCAGGCGGAGACGAGGGCGTCGACCGCGCTGTAGAACATGCCGAGCCCGTCGTCGGAAGGGCCGGTGAGGGCGTCGATGGCGTGCTCCGGGTGCGGCATGAGCCCCACGACGCGGCCGTTCTCGCTGCGGATCCCGGCGATGTCGTTACGCGAGCCGTTCGGGTTGCCGCCGACGTAGCGGAACACCACGCGGCCCTCCCCCTCCAGCTCGTCGAGGGTGGCCTGCTCGGCGACGTAGCAGCCGTCGATGTTCTTCATCGGGATGAGGATCTCGGCACCCTTGTCGTACCGGGTGGTCCACGCGGTCTCGTTGTGCTCGACGCGCAGCCACTGGTCACGGCAGATGAAGTGCAGGCCCGCGTTGCGGATCATCGCGCCCGGCAGCAGCCCGGCCTCGCACAGGATCTGGAAGCCGTTGCAGATGCCCAGCACCGGCATGCCCTTGTGGGCCGCCTCGATCACCGACGACATCACCGGCGCGAACCGGGCGATGACGCCGGCGCGCAGGTAGTCGCCGTAGGAGAAGCCGCCGGGGACGACGACGGCGTCGACGCCCTTGAGGTCTTCGTCCGCGTGCCACAGCGGCACGGCCTCGGCGTCGGCGTAGCGGACCGCGCGGGCCGCGTCACCGTCGTCGAGCGTGCCGGGGAAGGTGATGACCCCGATGCGGGCGCTCACGCGTCCACCCGCTTGATGGTCCACTGCTCGATGACGGGGTTCGCGAGGAAACCTTCGGCGATCTTTTCGAGCGTCGCGTCGTCGACGGAGTCGTCGACCTCGATCTCGAAGTGCTTGCCCTGACGGATCCCGGTGATCCCGGTGAAGCCGAGACGACCGGCCGCGCCGAGCGCGGCTTGGCCCTGCGGGTCGAGGATTTCGGGCTTGGGCATGACGTCGACGACGACTCGGGCCACGGCAGGCTGCTCCTTATTCACGCAGGTCGTGGGTACCGCCCGAGCCTACTTCACTACGGTTGCCGCATGACCTACGGGCAACCGCAGTACGCGCCGAAGAAGTCGAAGACCGGGCTCTGGATCACGCTGGCGCTGGTCTTCGTCCTGATCGCGGGTGGTGTCGCGTTCACCGGCTTCGTGACGCCGGGGTTCTTCAAGACCAAGCCCGACATCACCTCGCGTGCGACGCCGGAGCAGCTGGGCCAGTCGTTCGTGAACGGTGTCGGCGAGGGTCGCGTCAGCCAGCTCTGGTGCCCGATCCGCTCGAAGCGGTCGTACACCTTCGAGCAGATGATGGCGGTCTCCGAAGGCGCACAGCTGAGCACGCCCGCGCACCAGCGTGCGCCACAGGAGTACTCGGCCGCGTTCACCCTCGGGGGTCAGACCATCGGGATCGCGATGATCCCCGGCGAGGGCGGCTGGTGCGTGCGCGACGCCAAGACCGGCGGCGAGCCCGAGCCGCTGCCGAGCCTCGACACGAAGCCCTCGCCCCGACCGGACGTCAAGACCGGGGAAGAGGCGGGGAACAAGTTCGTCGACGCGATCAACGCGCGCGACATCCCGGCGGCGTTGTCCGTGCTGTGCGAGAAGGTGGCGGACACGACGCGCGAAGGCGTGCAGCAGATCATCCACGGCGAAGCGAGGTACACCGTCGACAACGCCGACGTGCTGACCACCGCGAAGCAGACGATCCTGCACCTCACGGGCGAGGTCGACGGCGTCCGGAACCCGGGCCGCATCGAGACCGAGGACGACGCCGAGGGCGGCCCCTGCGTGACCTCTTTTTCACCCGACTCCGACTGAGCTCGCACCGATCCTTCGTCTGGGGGATGCTCGGAGCGCGGCGCTGGGCCAAGATGAGCCCATTGGCGGGGCGTCAACACCGGGCGAGCAGCAGGAGGCACCGTGGCCGATCAGGACTCCTTCGACTACGTGATCGTCGGCGCGGGCAGCGCGGGATGCGTACTGGCGAACCGGCTGAGCGAGGATCCGTCGGCACGGGTGCTCCTGCTCGAAGCGGGCGGCGAGGACGACGCCGACGAGATCCACATCCCCGCCGCGTTCCCCGGTCTGTTCAAGACCAAATGGGACTGGAACTACGAGACGGTCGAGCAGAAGCACACCGGCCAGTCGCTGTACTGGCCGCGCGGGAAGACGCTCGGCGGCTGCTCGTCGATCAACGCGATGATCTACATCCGCGGCAACCGCGCGGACTACGACGGCTGGCGTGACGGGCACGGCGCCGAGGGCTGGGGCTTCGACGACGTCCTGCCGTACTTCAAACGGGCGGAGGGGAACCAGCGGCTCGGCGGGCCGCTGCACGGCACCGACGGGCCGCTGCACGTCGAGGACCGCCGCTTCACCCACGAACTGTCCCTCGCCTGGGTCGATTCCGCCGTCGCCTGGGGCCTCAAGCGCACCGACGACTTCAACGGCGAATCGCAGGAAGGCGCCGGCGTCTACCAGGTGACCTGCAAGAAGGGCCGCCGCTGGTCGACGGCCGACGCGTACCTGCGGCCGGCGTTGTCGCGCCCGAACCTCACCGTGCGGACCAACGCGCAAGCCACCCGCGTCGTCTTCGAAGGCACCCGCGCCGTCGGAGTGTCCTATTTGGACCAAGGCGCCGAGACGACCGTGCGCGCGTCGACCGAGGTCCTGCTGAGCGGTGGCGCGGTGAACTCGCCGCAACTGCTGATGCTCTCCGGCGTCGGCCCGGCGGAACACCTGCGGGAGCACGGGATCGACGTCGTGGCCGCGCTTCCGGGCGTCGGCGACAACCTGCACGATCACCCGGCCTGCGGGATCATCTGGTCGACGCGCGGCACCACCGACCTGGTGGACGCGGCGACGCCCGCCGGCCTGGTGCGCTACCAGCTCACCAAACGCGGCCCGCTGGCTTCGAACATCGGCGAGGCGGGCGCGTTCTTCCCCGCGGCGGACGGGGTTTCGCCGCCGGACATGCAGATCCACGTCGCGCCGACGTTGTTCTACGACAACGGGATGCGCGAGCCGACGGTGCCGGGCTTCACGTCGGCGGCGACCCTCGTGGACGTCGCGAGCCGGGGACGTCTGCGGTTGAAGTCGGGGAATCCCTTGTGGAAACCCGAAATCGACCCGGCGTACTACGCCGAGTCCGTCGACATGGAGAAGATGCTCGCCGGGATGCGCGCGCTGGTGGAGATCGGGAAGTCCGGTCCGCTGGCGCGGTATCTGGACAAGCCGTTCCTGCCTGAGCGGCACGACCTGACCGACGACGAACTGGCCGACTACGTGCGCGAGAAGACGCAGACGCTGTACCACCCGGTGGGGACCTGCTCGATGGGGACGGGCGAGAACGCCGTCGTCGATCCGTCGCTGAAGGTGCGCGGGGTGGAGGGGCTGCGGGTGGTGGACGCTTCGGTGATGCCCGTGGTGCCGCGCGGGAACACGAACGCGCCGACGATCATGGTGGCGGAGAAGGCCGCGGATCTCATCCGGGGCAAGTAGCGCCAAATGTCATGAAAGGGCCGTTCCTGACGTTTTTCGTCAGGAACGGCCCTTTCATGACATCCGAGGGAGAAGCGTCAGCGTTTCCCGTGCAGCACCGTGATCAGCTTCGCGACCAGAGCGTCGGTCTTTTCCTTGCGGGAGAACGAGGTCAGCACGATCGGCGCGGTGAACCGCTGCCGTGCCACGGCCTTCGGGCGGGCGAACTCGCGCAGGCCTTCCGGGCCGTGGATCCGGCCGAAGCCCGAATCACCGACGCCACCGAAGGGCAGCGAAGCGATACCGGCGAACGAAAGCGGCGCGTTGATCGACGTCATGCCGGTGCGCAGCCGTCCGGCCAGTTCGAGGCCACGCGACTTCGAGAACACCGTCGAGCCGAGGCCGTACTTCGTGTCGTTGGCCTTCTCGACGGCCTCGTCCATGTCGCGGACCTTGGCGATGGTGACGGTCGGGCCGAACGTCTCCTCCTGCACGGCCGCGGAGTCCTCGGGCACGTCGACGAGCACCGTCGGCTGCACGTAGCGGTCGCCGACCGCGTCGACACCGCCGACCAGCGCCTTGCCGCCGCGTTCGATGGCGTCCGCGATGTGGCGCTTGATCACCGAGAGCTGCGAAGGCATCGTCACCGGGCCGTACTGCGCGGCCGCGTCCGAGCCGGCCCGCACGTCCTTCGACTTCTCGACGACCTTCGCGACGAACTCGTCGTGCACACGCTCGTGGACGTACACACGCTCGACGCCGATGCAGGTCTGGCCCGAGTTGGAGAACGCGCCCCAGACGGTCGCGTCCGCGGCGGCCTCGAGGTCGGCGTCCGCGTCGACCAGGACCGCGTCCTTGCCGCCTGCCTCGATGATCACCGGGGTCAGTGTCTCGGCGGCCGCGGCCATGATCTTCTTGCCCGTGCCGGTCGAACCGGTGAAGGCGATCTTGTCGACGCCGCCTGTGACGAGCGAAGCGCCCGTCTCGCCGAAGCCGGTGATCAGCTGCAGCACCGGCCCCTCCGGGACGACCTCGTTGAACGCGTCGACCAGCCATTTCCCGACGCCCGGCGTGTACTCGCTCGGCTTGAAGACGACGGTGTTGCCGGCGGCGAGCGCGTAGGCGATGGAGCCGAGCGGGGTGAACACGGGGTAGTTCCACGGGCCGATCACGCCCACGACGCCGAGCGGTTGGTACTCCACCGTCGCAGCCTGGTTCGACATCATCAGCCCGGCCGCGCGGCGCTGCTTGCCGAGGATCTTGCGCGCGTGCTTGCCCGCCCACGCGATGTGCTCGATGGCGAGGACACTCTCCAGCTGCGCGTCGGCGATCGGCTTCCCGGTCTCGTCGCGCACGACCTGGCACAGCTGCGGCAGCCTCCGGGTGATGACGCCCTTCCAGCGGCGCAGGCGTTCGGCGCGGCCGTCGTAGCCGAGCCCGGCCCACCATTCGGCGGCGTCCCTCGCGCGGGCGATCGCGGCGCGGACGTCCTCCTTGCCGTGTACCGGGTAGGTGCCGACGACCTCGTCGGTCGCCGGGCTGAGGGAATCGAAGGTCTCCCCCACGCTGTGCGCGGTCGGCTTCGGCTGGACTGCGGTCATCGACTTCTCCCGTGTCTCGGCTCAAAGCCCAGGCTACGACGTTACTGACGGCGTGCCAATAGCTCGCCTGGGGCGTGCCACCAGCATCGCACAGGAGACGAGCGCCGCAAGGACACCGAGAAGAGGGCACAGCCAGACCGGCAGCACGCCGATCGCCAGCGAGCCCAGCCCGAAGCCGGACGCCTGCACCGTGAAGGCCAGCGAGAACCCCTCCGACCGGCGGCGTTCCGGCAGCAGCTTCTGCAGGTTGACCGACGAGACGGCCATCAGCGGACCGGTGCAGAGCCCGATCAGCGCGACCCCGCCGAGCAGCCCGGCCCAGCCGAAGCCCGCCGAAACGACGATTCCGCCGAGCACGAAACCGGCGAGGAACAGCCGCGGATCACCGACCTTCCCGCGCGCCGCGTACAGCGCGCTCCCGGTGATGCTCGCGGCGCACAGCACGACGATGACGATCGCCGTCGCCGAGTCAGGGGCGCCGAGACGCTGGACGAGCGGCAGCAACCCGACCTCGATGGTCGACAGCAGGAGCCCGACGGTGAACAACCCAGCCAGCCAGGGCACACAGGCGGCGACCGGGATCGACTGCCGTTCGACCGTCCTTTGTGGATCTCGCTGGACCGTCCGTCGTGGCACGAGCAGCGCCGCGAGCAGGGCGACCACGGCCATCGCGAGGACCGGGACGGCCGGTCCGGACGTCGCCAGGAGCGCCACGAGCAGCGGCCCGCCGACGATGACGCCTTCGAGGATCATCGCGTCCACCGAAACCGCCCTCGGCAGTTCCTCTTCGGTCACCGTCCCGGCGAGCAGGGTCCGGAAACCGCCGTTCAGCCCGCCCGCGACCAGGCCCGGCGGGATCGCCAGCGCGAGCAGCGCCCAGTCCGGGGCTCCGGCGGAAGCGACCGCGGCCAGCAGGAACAGCCCGGCGGCGACCAGGGGCAGCAGGACGACGAGACCGCGGGCGGGGCCGACGCGGTCGAGCAGCCGCCCGGTCGGCACGGCGCCGACCATCTCGGCGGCGACGAAAACGGCCATCATGACCCCGCCGAGCCGGTACGAACCGGTCGTCGCGGTGGTCAGCACGGTGAAGGCCAGCGGCGCCATCGTGGCGGGCAGCCGGTTCAGCTGCACCCCCGCCGACCAGCGCCAATAACCGGGATTACGCAACAACGTCATGCCGGGGAACCTTGCCGAACACGGTCTGGCGAGAACCATTGATTAGGACAT
Organism: Amycolatopsis sp. MJM2582; assembly: GCF_000754115.1. Taxonomy (NCBI): domain Bacteria; kingdom Bacillati; phylum Actinomycetota; class Actinomycetes; order Pseudonocardiales; family Pseudonocardiaceae; genus Amycolatopsis; species Amycolatopsis sp. MJM2582. The sequence goes on along the minus strand of NZ_JPLW01000001.1, from coordinate 1,593,707 downwards.
AGCCTAATCCGATGATCGAGCTGGTCCTGACCGCCGAGAGCGCCAACCGCGTCCGCTTCGGCATCTCCCCGCTCGACGAGACCATGGGCGCGATGCAGACCCTGCTCGGACGGCGAGGGCATCCGAGCCACCTGCCGTGGCTGCGCGAGGCGGCCGCGAAACTGCCGGACCTGCCCATCGACGGCTTCACCAAGGTGATGAGCGCGCGGCACTACATCACCGACTTCCTCAGCCCGCCGCCGAGCGGGCCGGAGACCACCGCGTCCGCCCAGCTCGCCGAGATCCGCCGCACGCCACCGGACCAGGTCGCCCATGAACTGTCCAAAGTAGACGCCGACCTGAGCGGTCTCCCCGAAGACCCGGCCGTGGCAAGGGATCTGCTGGCGAGCCAGATGAAGATCGCCTGGACCGAACTGGTCGAACCACACTGGCCCCGGATGCGCCGGTTCCTCGTCGCCGACATCGAGGAACGCTCGCGGCGGCTGGCCGCGGGCGGAATCGCGCTGGTGCTGGAGGACATCCACCCGCGGGTGCGGCTGGTCGACGACGTCCTGGTGATCGAGATGAAGGAACGCGGCCGCGTCCGCCTCGACCGCCGCGGGCTCCTGCTGATCCCCGGCGTCTTCGCGTGGCCTTCGGTCGGGGTGATCACGATGGAGCCGTGGCAGCCTTCGCTGCTGTATCCGGCCCGCGGCGTGGCCGAACTCTGGTCGGACCCCGAACGGCCGCCCGGCGCGCTCGCGGGAGTCCTCGGCCGGACGAAGGCCGCCCTGCTCACGACGCTCAACGAACCCGCGAGCACCACCGAACTGGCCCGGCGGCTGGGCTTCTCGGCGCCGACGGTCTCGCAGCATCTGACCGCGATGCACGCCGCGGGCCTGCTCGACACCCGGCGACGCGGCCGCGAAGTCCGTTACCGGCGCACCGAACTTGGCGACGCCCTGATCCGGGCATAGGCTGGAATCGACCTACCACGAAGGAGAACACCGATGCGTATTGTCCACTTTGGACACGCTTGCACGCTTCTGGAGACCGAGGGCGCGCGGATCCTGATCGACCCCGGCACCTTCTCGACGGGTTTCGAAGGCGAGCGCGAACTGGACGCCATCCTGATCACCCACCAGCATTTCGATCACCTCGACCTGGACAGGCTGCCCGCGCTGCTGGAGGCCAACCCCGGCGTGAAGCTGGTCGTCGACCCGGGTTCCGCCGAAGCGGTGGGGAAGATCGGCACCGAGTTCCAGATCGCGAACCCCGGCGACGCCTTCGAGATCGGTTCCAGCGGCATCAGCGTCGTCGGTGGTGAACACGCGGTGATCCACGAGGAGATCCCGGTGATCCCGAACGTCGGCTACCTCGTCGACCACGGCGCCTTCTATCACCCGGGCGACTCGTTCTTCGTGCCGGAACAGAAGATCGACGTCCTCGGCCTGCCCACCGGCGCCCCGTGGCTGAAGGCCGGCGAGGCGGTCGACTACCTGCGTGCGGTGTCGCCGCGCCTCGCCGTCCCGATCCACGAAGCGGTCCTCGCACGGCCGCAGATGCACTACGGCCTGTTCGCGAATCTCGCTCCTGAAGGCACCGAGGTGAAGGTGCTCGACGTCGGGGAGCCGGTGAAGCTCTAGCGGTAAGCCAGTTTCCGCACCAAGATCTCCGCCGGTCCTCGATACGCCCGCCGGTGCATCACGTACGCGACGACGACCGTCAGCAGCCACACGCCGAGCCCGCACGCGGCCGCGACGAACGTGCTGCCGCTCAGCCCCAGCATGAACGGCGGCGCCAGGATCAGCCACGCCACCGACTGGAACAGGTAGGCGCTCAGCGTGCGCTGGCCGAGCGCCGAGATCGCGGTGACCACGACGCCGCGGCGTTTCCCGCCGACCGCCATGCCGATCAGCCCGAACAGGCTGATGTAACCGATCGCGCCGAACAGGCCCGCGCCCTCGTACATCAGCTTGACGAGCCCGGCGGTCTCCTCGTCGAAGCCGACGTAGTCACCGGCGAAGAGCCCCATCGGCAGCGCGCCCGCGATCGCGACCCCGAAACCCCCGAACAGACCGAAAAGGAGCAGTTTCCGATTCGGCTCCTCCAGCACACGCTTCTTCGCGGCCCAGGCGCCCACCCAGACGAACAGGATCGACGACAGCAGGACCGCGGTGGTCATCGGCCATTCGACGAGCCGTTCCCGCACGGCGTCGCCGTACGTCGGCGCCAGTGACGACGCGTCCTCGATGGACGGAACCGGCGCGTTCCCGGAGTTCCCGGTGAGCACCAGGTACATCAGCACGGCGAGATAACAGACGCCGAAACCCAGGTACAGCACCGGAATCCGATAGAAACCCTTGCCGCGCCGCAAAAGCAGCAGGGCGAACACCATGCCGACCACGCCGTACGCGCCGAGCACGTCGCCGGAGAAGAACAGCACCCCGTCGACGGCGCCGAAGACGAGCAGCCACGCGTGACGGCGGAGCAGGATGCCACGTGTGCGCGGCCACGGCTGCCCCAGCGTCTCCTGGCGATCGGCGAACTGCACCATCCCGTAGCCGAGCATCATGCCGAACAGCGGCAGCGCGCACGCGTGGACGAGCACGAACAGCACCACGAAGTACGGCCGTTCCAGCCCTTCCGGCGTCTGATCCACGCCCGGCGTGTTGCCGAGGAAGATGCTCGCGGTATGCGCCAGCGCGACCAGCAGGAGCGCGAAACCCCTGGCCAGATCCGGTGCGAGCACACGCTCGCCCGTCGGTGTCGATGTCATGGTTCCCCCTTTAGTATCCAACGTACACTAATTAATGTCCGGCGGATACTAAAGGTGGAGGAGGGGTTTTGTCAGCTCGTTTCGACGAGAGCGGCGATGCCGTCGAGGACGACGCCGAGGCCGAAGTCGAAGTCGGAGTTCTGTTCGGAGCCGCCGAGGCCCGAGCTCAGGAAGCCCACGGCGTCGGGGAAACGCTCAGGGTCGATCAGCTCGGCAAGGCCTTTGCCGTAGGCCTGCTCAGCCTGCGCCTGGGTCAGCCCGCTGTCCTTCCGGCCCTCGGCGAGCTGGAGGGCCTGCGCGCAGGCGAGGCGGACATAGCCGCCGATCAGGACCAGGATCCCGCCCTTGGTCCGCCAGTCGAGACCGGTTTCGCGCAGCGTGCGCAGGAACGCGTCCATCCAGGCGACCGCGTGCGGACCGGCGGGCGGGCCGGAAAGCGGCAGCTCGACCAGCCACGGGTGGCTCATCAGCACGTCGCGGTTGGCCTCGGCCAACGTGGTCAGCTCGGCCCGCCAGTCCCCGGTGGGCTCGACCTTCGGCGGATCGCCGATGGCGACGTCGGCCATCAGCTCCAGCAGCTCCGCCTTCGAACCGATGTGGCGGTACAACGACATCTTCGTGACGCCCAGCTCTTTCGCCACGTTCGCCAGCGTCACGTTCGCGACGCCTTCGCGGTCGGCGAGGTCCACCGCCGCCGCCACGACACCGTCGATGTCGAGCACGGACGGCCTGCCGCGCGTCGGGCGTTCCGACCGGCGCCAGAGCCGCATCAGCGTCGCCGGTGCGCCTGCCTCGTCGGTCATCCCGACAATTTAACCCGCGTTCGCGAGAGCGAGCCGTACGTGGTTCCGAAAGCGCGGTTCTCCAGCGAGACGTCGACGGCGTCGAGGAACGCCTGCCGCAGTCCCGGCCGGGCGAGGTCCGCGGCGTCGATGCCGAGCCGCACCAGCCCGCCGCGGCGCGCGGCCCTGGCGGCGGCCAGCACCAGCGCGAAACACCGGACGGTCTCCGTGCGGTGCGACGGTCCGCCGAACTCCTGCACCCTGGCGCGCTGGACGTCGCCGGACACCAGATCCCGCACCGAAGCCAGATCCGCGCACAACGTGAACCCGTGCTCGCGCAGGGCCTGCAGGGTGCCTTCCGACGCGATCCAGCGCGGCGGCGCGAAGCCGTCGACGGCCATGCCGTTGGCGTCGAGCGCCGCCTTCGCCGCGATCAGGCGCAGCCTCGCCTCGTGCGCGGGCAGAGCCGCGAACTCGGCTCGTTTGCCCAGGTAGACGGCACGATGAGTGGGCGGGATCTGGTGGTCGTACCCGTGCAGGAGGACCGAGTCGCCGCGGGTGCGGCGCGTCCGGACCCACTCGGTCACGGGGCCCTCGCCGGTGCGAGCGGCGTAGAGCACGGACAACGGGACCCTGCGCCGGTCGAGTTCGGCCGCGAGATCGGCGCAGCGGTGCAACGTCCGGGTGGTCACGCCGGACAGGGAAACCAGCAAACGTGCGTCCACCCCACCAGTGAGCCAGCCTCGGCTTGCGCCGGACTGACGACGGAGTGAACGCCGCAGGTCAGGCGGGCCAATCCTGCAGCGACCGGCCGGTGATGCGTTCGTACGACTCGATGTACCTCGCGCGCGTTGCGGCGACGATGTCCTCGGGCAAGGGTGGCGACCCGGGTCTGTCCCGGCGGTGCCAGCCGGACGCCGGACTGGTGAGCCAGTCCCGCAGCGGCTGCTTGTCGAACGACGGCTGCGGGCTGTCCGGCGCGTAGCCGCCCGCCGGCCAGTAGCGCGAGGAATCCGGGGTCAGGACCTCGTCGGCGAGCACGAGGTTCCCTTCCCTGTCGACGCCGAATTCGAGTTTCGTGTCCGCGAGGAGGATGCCGCGTTCGGCGGCGTACTCCGCGCCGCGGCGGTACACCGCCAGCGTCGCCTCGCGGACCTCCTCGGCCCGCTCGCGGCCGAGCTGCCCGACGACGTCGGAGAAGGCGATGTTCTCGTCGTGCGAGCCGCGGTCGGCCTTGGTCGCGGGGGTGAAGATCGGCTCGGGCAGGCGGGACGATTCGGTCAGACCGGGCGGAAGTTCGACACCGCAAACCGTGCCGTGCGCGCGATAATCGGCGAGACCGGTACCGGTGAGATACCCGCGGGCGACGGCTTCGAGCGGCAGCATCGCCAGCCGCCGCACCAGCAGCGCGCGGCCGCGGACCTCGGCGGGGATGCGTTCGTCTTCGTAGGAGACCAGGTGGTTGGGGAGGACATCGGAGAGCAGGGAGAACCAGAACACGCTCATCGCGGTGAGCACCCGACCCTTGTCCGGGATGGGCGTGTCGAAGACGACGTCGTAGGCGGAGATCCGGTCGGAAGTGACGAGCAGCAGATGCTCGTCATCGACGGCGTAGAGCTCACGGACCTTGCCGGCGGCGATCTTCGGGTATTCGAGCGTCGTCACGGCTGCACCCTAGCGATCAAGGATGATGGCTGATCATGCCGATCCACTGCGTTTCGTTCACGACCGACTACGGACTGAGCGACGGTTTCGTGGCCGCGTGCCACGGCGTGATCGCGCGGATCGCGCCGTCCGTACGGGTGATCGACGTGAGCCACGAGATCCCTCCGCAGCAGGTCAGGACCGGCGCCGAGGTGCTCGCCCAGACCGCGCCGTATCTGCCGGAGTCCGTCCATCTCGCCGTCGTGGACCCCGGCGTCGGCACCGCCCGGCGCGGTGTCGTGGTGGTCACCGAGCGCGGAATGCTCGTCGGCCCGGACAACGGACTTCTCATTCCCGCCGCCGAAACACTCACCGGGGTGATAGCGGCGTACGAACTCGCGGCGCCGGGATACCGCCTTCCGGTGACGTCGTCGACGTTCCACGGGCGTGACGTGTTCGCCTCCGCCGCGGCGCATCTCGCGCTCGGCGTCCCGCCAGAGGAGTTCGGGCCGCGCGTCGACGACCTCGTGCGGCTGCCCGACCCGTTCGTCGCGGTGTTCCCCGGCAAGCTGGTGGCCGAGGTGCTCACGGTCGACCACTTCGGCAACGTCCAGCTGGCCGCGAGCCCCGCCGACCTCGAACTGGCCGGGCTGGCGGGCACGGTCTCGGTCAGCAGCGAACACGTGCTGGTGAAAGCGCTGGTCGGCGACACCTTCGGCACGGTGCCGCCGGGCCGGAACGTGCTCTACACCGATTCCGCGGGACGGCTCGCGGTCGCCGTGAACGGCGGCTCCGCCTCGGCGGTGCTCGGGCTCGGACCTGCCCAGGAGTGCACGATCACCTCGTCGCCGACGGACACCTGACCGGGCCCGGTCACCGCCATCTTGATCCCGAACGAGACGCCGCCCTCGGGTTCGCGGCGGTAGTCGGCGAGCGACCGGATCGGCTCGGGACCGGCCTTCTTCCCGGTCTCCTGGTCGACCATCGGCACCGTGCAGCGGATGCAGACCTTGGCGTAGCCCAGTTCGAGGCCACCGGCGGTGAGCGAACGGACGTCGTCCTCGCGATGCGGCTCGGGCCAGCCCGCGACGACGATGTTGGGCCGGAAGCGGTCCATCGGCACGGCTTCGGCGCCGCGCGACGCGATGCGCTCGTTCAGACCGTCCAAAGAGGACTCGGAGGTCAGCAGGATCGCGTGCGCGTCGGCGAAGGCCGCGGTGCCGGGGATCTCGCCGTTGGTGACGCGTTCGTGCTCCGGCGCGAGCCCGACGAGCACCGACGGCAGGCCGAGGACGTCGGAGAACCACTCAGCGGCCTCCGCGCCCTGGTGGACGCCCTTGCCCTGCCAGGTGAACGTCGCGGCGGGCTGCCTCGGCCCGTCCGCGACCGTCTCGACCAGCAGCTCCTCGACGCCGGGAGCGGCGAGACGCAGGCGGGCGCCGTCGTCGAGCACCTCGGCCCGGATCGAGGCCATCACCGGATGCTTGCGCTGACTGCGGAACTCGCCCTCCGGGGAGACCACCATCCAGGCACGGTCGAACCTCAGCCCCGCGGGGGTGACGTCGGCCGTCGCGACCGACGTGCCCGCGCAGCCTTTGACCGGGTAATAGACCAGCTTCGCCACTCTCGCCATAGCCGCAGGTTAACGACTAAGGCGTCGTGAGTGGCGATTCGGGTTAGAACCCGAATCGCCACTCACGACCAACCGGACCCACGCCTCACCGCCGGCGCGCTACAGCACTTGCGACAGGAACCTCTGCAGCCGCTCGCTCCGCGGAGCGTCGAAGATCGCCTCCGGAGCGCCCTGTTCGACGATCTTCCCGTCGTCCATGAACGCGACCTCGTCGGCGACGCCGCGCGCGAAACCCATCTCGTGGGTGACCACGAGCAGCGTCAGCCCGCGCTCGGCCAGGCCCGCCATCAGCGTGAGGACGCCCTTGACCAGCTCCGGGTCCAGCGCGCTGGTCGCCTCGTCGAACAGCATGACCTCGGGCTCCATGGCGAGCGCCCGCGCGATCGCGACCCGCTGCTGCTGCCCGCCCGAGAGCGCGCTCGGCCGGTACGGCGCCTTGTCGGCGAGCCCGACCTCGGCGAGGCGGGCGTGCGCGATCTCCGCCGCCTCCTCCTTGCCGAGTTTGCGCACACTGCGCAGCGGCAGGGTGATGTTGTCCAGCACGCTGCGGTGCCCGAACAGGTTGAAGTGCTGGAACACCATCCCGACGCGCTGCCGCAGCGCGTCCGGATCGGACGAGATGACGCTCTCGCCACCCAGCAGCAGGTCACCCGAGTCGGGCTCCTGGAGCCGGTTCACACAGCGCAGCAGCGTCGACTTGCCGGACCCCGACGGCCCGATGATGCAGGTCGTGCGGCCCTTCTCGACCTTGAGGTTCACGCCCTTCAGCACTTCGAGGGTGCCGAAGGAGACGTGGATGTCGCGGAGTTCCACGCTGGAAGAACGGACGGCGGCGGTCATGACATCGGCACCTTTCCGGCGTTCAGGAGTTCCGTTTCGCCGCCCTCGTCGTCGACCCGGATCTTCTTGCCGGTGCGCAGCTTCTTGTCGATGTAGTTGACCAGATGCGTCAACGGCACGGTGATCACCAGGTAGACGGCACCGGCGGCGACCAGCGGCGACAGGTTCCCGGTGTTCGCCGCGAGGTCCTGCCCGATGCGGAACAGGTCGCGCTGCTCGGCGAGGAAGCCGAGGAAGTACACCAGGCTGGAGTCCTTGACCAGCGCGATGAACTGGTTCACCAGCGCGGGCAGCACGCGCCGCACACCCTGCGGGATGACGACGAGCGTCATCGCCTTGGTGTAGCTCATGCCCAGCGCGCGACTGGCCTCCATCTGTCCTTTTTCGACACTCTGGATACCGGCGCGGAAGATCTCGCCGATGTAGGCGGCCGCGATCAGGCTCAGCGCCAGAATGCCCAGCGGGTAAGGGTTCCGCGACAGCGACGGGATGAGGATCCCGCCGCCCTGCCCGATCACCAGGATGGTCAGGATCGCGGGCAGGCCGCGGAAGATGTCGGTGTACACCCGGGCGGGCCAGCGCAGCCACGCCTTGCTGGACAGGCCCATCGTGGCCAGCAGCATGCCGAGCACGGTGCCGATCAGTGCCGAGAACACCGACAGGATCAGCGTGTTCAGCAGGCCGGTCCCGAGGAGGTCGGGGAAGACCTCCCAGATGTACTCCCAGTTCAGGAAGGTGTTGAGGAAATCGTCCACTTACTTCTGCCCGGCCTTGAACTCCGCGGGCACCGGCGCGTTCGGTTCGAACCGCTGGTGCACCCTTTCCCAGGTCCCGTCGGCGATGACCGCCTTGAGCCCGGCGTTGATCTTGCCCGCCAATTCGGTGTTGCCCTTCTTGACCGCGAAACCGTGCGGGATCGTCGTGGTGATCGCCTTGACCACCTTGAGTTTCGCGTCCGGGTTCTTCGCCGCGTAGTCCTCGGCGGTCGCCTGGTCGAAGATCGCGCCGTCGATCGCACCCGATTTCAGCGCGGCGAGCGCGGCGGCGTCCTGCGGGAACTTCACCGCCTGCGCGGTGGGCGCGTTGGCCGTCAGCCAGCTGTCCGAAACCGTGCCCTGGACGACGCCGATCCGCTTGCCCGCCAAAGAGTTCTCGTCGGTGATCGCGACGCCCTCGCGGGTCTCGATACCGAGCGACTGGTAGTTGTACGGCGCCGAGAAGTCGACGGTCTTGCGGCGTTCGTCGGTCTGCGAGATCCCCGAGCTGCCGATGTCGAACTTGCCGGTGGCGACCTGGCCGAGCAGCGCCGAGAACTCCGTGGAGACGAACTCGAGTTTCAGGTTCTGGTGCGCGGCGATGGCCTTCAGCAGCTCGTTGTCGAACCCGGTGAACACGCCGTTTTCCTGATAGGCGTTGGGTTTCGAGTCGCTGAGGGTGCCGACGCGGAGGGTTTTCCCGCCGGCGTCCTCACCGCCGCCGCACGCCGCCAGCACCGCCAGAAGGGCAGCGCTGACGACGGCGGCGAGTGACTTCTTCATCGTGATCCTCACGCCTTGAACTGGGCCGGGACCGGGGCCGTCGGCAGGAACTTCTCGTGCAGCTTGACCCAGGTGCCGTCGGCGATGACCTGCTTGAGGCCCTCGTTGATCTTGGTGAGCAGCTCGCTGTTGCCCTTCTTCACCGCGAAGCCGTGGGGCACGTCGGTGGTGAAGGACTTGACGACCTTGAGCTTCGCGTCGGTGCTCTCCTTGACGTTCGTCTCGGCGATCGCCTGGTCGAGGATGTAGGCGTCGACGGCGCCGCTCTTGAGCGCGGCCAGCGCCGGGGCGTACCCCGGGAAGCGCACGGCCTGCGCGTCGGGCACCGTCGAGGTGAGCCACTTGTCGCCGACGGTCGCCTGGATGACCGCGACCCGCTTGCCGGACAGGCCCTTCTCATCGGTGATCGGCGAGCCGTCCTTGGTCTGGATGCTCATGACCTCGAAGTTGTACGGACTGGAGAAGTCGACGTTCTTCTTGCGCTCGTCGGTCTGCGCGATGGCCGAGCTGCCGATGTCGAACTGGTTGTTCGCGACCTGGCCGAGCAGCGAGGAGAAGTCGGTCGATGCGAACTCGAGCTTCAGGTTCTGCTTGGCGGCGATGGCCTTCAGCAGTTCGTTGTCGAAGCCGGTGTAGTTGCCGTTCTCGACGTAGATGTTCGGCGGCGCGTCGCTCAGCGTCCCGACGCGCAGGGTCTTCTCGGTGGCGGATTCGCCACCACCGCAGGCGGCGAGCACGGCGACGAGGCCCGCGGCCAGCGTGGCGAGGAACGTTTTCTTCATGATTTTCAGACCCCCGGGTTCTGCACGGGCAGGCCGGGGCCGCCCTGTTCGAGTTCCTTGGGCAGCGGCTCGGTTTTGAAGAACTGAGCGTGCAGGCGGGCGACGGTGCCGTCCGCCACGGCCTTCGCGAGGCCGTCGTTGATCTTCTTCAGCAGTTCCTTGTTGTCCTTGCGGACGGCGAACGCGGACGGCGTGTCCTTGGTCTCGACGGTGTAGCCGAACTCCAGCTGCAGGTCCGGGTTCTGGTCGATGTACTTCTGCCCGATGTCCTTCGGCACGACCCAGCCGTCGAGGCTGCCGCCCTTCAGCTGCGCGAAACCGGCGTTGTAGTCGGGGAAGCGGACGACGTTGGCGCCGGGCACCTTGCCGCTGGCGAAATCGTCCTGCACCGACGCCTGCACGACGCCGAGCCGCTTGCCGTTGAAGGCGCCGACGTCCTTGAGACCCGCGCCCTTCTTGGTGATGATCGAGGTGAACCCGGTGCTGTAGCCGTTGCTGAACGCGACGGTCTTCTTGCGGGCCTCGGTGGTGGAGATCGTGGAGCTGCCGATGTCGAACTTGTTGGTGGCGACGGCGGCGAGCAGTCCGGCGAACTCGGTGCCGACGAACTCGACCTCGAAGCCCTCGCGCTTCGCGATGTCGCGCAGCAGTTCGTTGTCGTAGCCGGTGAAGGTGCCGTTCTCCAGGTAGATGGACGGCGGCGCGTCGGTCAGGGTGCCGACCCGCAGCTTCTGGGCGCTCGCACCCGCGTCACCGGAGCCGCAGGCGGCGAGGGCGAGGGTGGCCGCTCCGGCCGTGACGACGGCGACGATTTTCGACAGCGTGGATCTCATCGCTTCTTCCGTGGGTTCGGCGCGCAAGGCGCGATACAAGCACGCCAGGCCGCCTCATGGGCGGCCTGGCGCTCCGGGTTCAGCGATCGAGATTAGGCATTTCGCCCGATCGAGTAACTTCGTCTCACTCTGTGAACGCCCCGTGGTGGGGCTGCTCACAGGTCAGAGGATCGGGGCCGGCGAGTAGTTCGCCGCCTCCGGGAAACGCTCCAGGATGGCCTCGACGCGGGACGCGATCGCGGCCACCTGACGGGGCGCGACACCGGTGAACGAGATGCGGTCGGCGAGGAGTTTGTCCAGCTCACCGCGGTCGAGCGGGATGCGCTCGTCGGCGGCGAGCCGGTCGAGGAGGTCGTTCTCGGCCAGCCCCTGCTCCCGCATCGCGAGCGCGACGCCGACGGCGTTCTCCTTGATCGCCTCGTGAGCGGTTTCACGCCCGACCCCCGCGCGGACCGAGGCCATGAGCACCTTGGTGGTCGCGAGGAACGGCAGATAGCGATCGAGCTCACGTCCGATGACCGCCGGGAAGGCGCCGAACTCGGCCAGCACCGTGAGGAAGGTCTCCAGCAGACCGTCGAGCGCGAAGAACGCGTCGGGCAGCGCGACCCGGCGGACGACGGAGTCGGACACGTCGCCTTCGTTCCACTGGTCGCCGGCGAGCTCGCCGATCATCGACAGGTAACCGCGCAGCACCACGGCGAGCCCGTTGACCCGCTCGCAGGAACGCGTGTTCATCTTGTGCGGCATGGCCGACGAGCCGACCTGGCCGGGTTTGAAGCCCTCGGTGACCAGCTCGTGGCCCGCCATAAGCCGGATCGTCTTCGCCAGGCTCGACGGCGCGGCCGCCAGCTGGACGACGGTGGACAGCACGTCGAAGTCGAGCGAACGCGGGTACACCTGGCCGACGCTGGTGAACACGTTCTCGAAGCCGAGGTGGGCCGCGACCCGCGACTCCAGCTCGTCCAAAGTGGACTCGTCGCCGAGCAGGTCGAGCATGTCCTGCGCGGTGCCGACCGGGCCCTTGATCCCGCGCAGCGGGTAGCGGCCGATGAGGTTTTCGAGCCGGTCGAAGGCGACCAGCAGTTCGTCGGCGGCGGTGGCGAACCGCTTGCCCAGGGTCGTCGCCTGCGCGGCGACGTTGTGCGAACGACCGGCCATCACCGTGTCGGCGTGCTCGACCGCGATCGCGGTGAGCCGGGCCAGCACGGCGCCGACGCGGCTGCGCACCAGCTCCAGCGACCGCAGCACCTGCAGCTGCTCGACGTTCTCGGTGAGGTCCCGCGACGTCATGCCCTTGTGGACGTGCTCGTGCCCGGCGAGCGCGTTGAACTCCTCGATGCGGGCCTTCACGTCGTGCCGGGTGACGCGCTCACGTGCGGCGATCGAGTCGAGGTCGACCTGCTCCAGGACGCGTTCGTAGTCGGCGACGACACCGTCCGGCACCTCGACGCCGAGGTCGGCCTGCGCGCGGAGCACGGCGAGCCAGAGCTCGCGCTCCAGCACGACCTTGCGTTCCGGGGACCAGAGTTCGACCAGCTCAGGCGAGGCGTAGCGGCCGGCGAGCACGTTGGGGATGCGGGGCTTGTCCGTCACGCGGCCAGACTAACCCGCCCCGCGTTTCGTCCTCTGAATGCCGTGGTTCGCGACGCCAACTACCGCATTCAGAGGACGAAATGCGGGAGGTCAGGCGAGGGCCGCCTGGAGCATGCGCGCGGCGGCGGCCCGGGGCTCCGGGTCGACCTCGATGAGCGCGTTGACCACGGCACCGTCGACCAGGGCGACGAGCCGCTCCAGCTCGGTGGCGTCCACAGGAGTGCCGGAGCGCGCGAAGATCTCGTGGAGCAGCTCGTACAGCTGCGCGGACAGCGTCCGCATCAGGGGCCGAAGGTACGGACGGCGCCCCGTCCCGACGAGGCGTTCGTAGCGCAGAAGGACCGCTTCGGCATCGGCCTCGCGATCCGGGCGGAGCGGGCCGAGGAGCATGTCCAGCACCAGGTCGACGGTGGCCTCGACGCCGCGGTTGCGGGTCGCCAGCTCGTCGAGACGCTGCCGCCCGTCCTCCAGTTCCACCTTCGCGTGATGCTCCACCGCGGCGGTGACCAGCTCTTCCAGCGAGTCGAAGTAGTACGTCGTCGAAGCGAGCGGAAGACCGGCCCGCTCGGCGACCGCACGATGCCGCACGGCGTCGAAACCGCCCTCGGCCAGGAGCGACGAGGCGGCCTCGATCAGCTCGGCACGGCGTCGCTCACCCTTCGGTGTGGTCGCTGCGGCGGTCATGGCGGGCTATTTTGCCAGCTCGGTCAGTAGCGGGCGGCGAGTACGCCGACCAGCCTGTCGACGTCGGACTCGGGAAGAGCGGGCCTGCCCGAACCGTCGCCGAGGCTCACCACGACCACGAGGGACCCCTTGGGGGTGGTCCGCCGCGCCTCGGCGGCGCCGGTGGGCATCACCGGGACGGACGAGCCCGCCGGGTAGACCGCCGCGGAGACCGTGCCGCCCGGCACCTGGAACCCCGCGGACCTGGCTCCCGTCGTACAGATGTCGCCGGGCGTCGACTTGGCGACATCCACGGGGACCGGGAGCTCGCCAGCGAGGGCGGTGGCGAGCTCCCGGTCCACCTGGTCGCACCCGTAGGTGCCTTCGGCCACCAATGGGCCGGTCTTCTCTACTCCGCCGCCCCCCTGCTGAGGCGGCGGGTTCGAGAAGTTCGAGGACTCCCCGTTCTGAGGACGTGCGGACGCCGCCCCGGGTTGCCCCGCGGACGCCGCTTCCTGATCGGATTTGGCCGCGGTCCCCAGTTCGAAGTCGGTTCCGCCGAGCACGCCGAACATGCCCACTCCGGCCAGCACCAAAACCACCGCACTACAGGCCACCGCGATACCGTTTCGGCGTCGAGCGGTGGCGCGTTTCGAGGCACGGACCACGTCGGCGGTGTCGAAGGTCGGCGACGGTGCGTCGCCGGGGGCGTCACGGAACAACGCCTTCAGGTCATTCTCGTCCATCCCGTGCCACCTCCTCCTTCTCCATGACCTGCCTGAGGTTCGCCAGCCCGCGCGCGGTCTGGCTCTTGACGTTCCCTTCGCTGCAGCCCAGCGCCTTCGCCGCCGCACCGACGTCCAGCCCCTCGAAGAACCTGAGCACCAGCACGGCACGCTGCTTCGGGGGCACTTCGCGCAACGCGGCCAGCAGGTCTTCCCTGGTGACGACCTGTTCGCCGAGGTCGAAGCCGTCCTGCGGCGGTTCGGGCAGCTCTTCGGTCT
>NZ_JPLW01000001.1:1219391-1579535 GCF_000754115.1 Amycolatopsis sp. MJM2582 | reverse complement strand
GCCGCCACGGCCGCCTCGACTCGTCGATGGCCGCCCTGACCAGCGTCTTCCGCACGTAGGCGTCGGTCGCCGCCCGTTCTCTGATCTTCTTCCACCTCCGGTGCAGCGCGACGAACGCCGTCTGCGCGAGATCGTCCGCACGATGCCAGTCACCGCAGAGCATGTACGCGGTCCTGCGCACGGAGTCCCGCTTCGCGGCGAAGTACTCCGCGAACTCTTGTTCGTCGCGCTGGTTCACGCGGTTTTTGTCTCCGCTCTTGCCTCGTCGGTGGGTAGGACGGAACCGGGGGCGTCCACGGTTGCATGAGCGGGCGCGGCGGACCAGCCGGGGAGGAGATTCATGGCGGGCCCGTCGATGTGATGTGATCGTACCGTGACCTCGCGCTCTCTCCCGCTGATCGATTTCCGCTCCGACACCGTCACCCGTCCCGACGACGTCATGCGCCAGGCCATGGCGAAGGCCGAGGTCGGCGACAACGTCCTCGACGGCGATCCGACCGTCGCCGCGCTGGAACAGCGCGCCGCGAAACTCCTCGGTATGCCCGCCGCGCTCTGGACCCCGTCCGGGACCATGGCGAACCTGATCGCGCTGAGCATCCATCTCCAGCGTGGTGACCGGTTCCTCGCGCCGCGCGGCTCGCATGTCATCACCGACGAACTCGGTTCCGCCGCGTGGCTCGCGGGCGGCATGCCGGAGCCGCTGGAGCACGACGCCGGGCCCGGGCGCCCGACGCCGGAGACGCTTTCGGCCGCGATCGGCGTCCCGCGCGGGCCGTACTACGCGCTGCGCACCCCGCTGTTGTGCCTGGAGAACACGCACAACACGGCGGGCGGCGCGGTCACCCCGCCCGACGAGCACGCGCAGCTGGTCGCGATCGCGAAGGAGGCCGGGCTGACCGTGCACCTCGACGGCGCCCGCATCTGGCACGCGTCGGTCGCACTGGAGGTCCCGCCCGCGGCCCTCACGGTCGGCGTCGACACCGTGTCCGCCTGTTTCTCCAAGGGCCTCGGCGCCCCCGTCGGCTCGGTGGTGGCCGGCAGCGAGGAGTTCGTCGAGAAGGCACGGCGGATGCGCCAGATGCTCGGCGGCGGCGTCCGCCAGGCCGGCGTGCTGGCCGCGGCCTGCATGGTCGCGCTGGACCGCATCGGCGACCTCGCCGAGACCCACGAGAACGCGACCCGGCTCGCGGCCGGGTTCGCCGAGCTCGGCTGGGAGGTCAACGCTCCCGAGACCAACATCGTGCAGGTCACCGCACCGGACCTCGAAGGACGGCTGGCCTGGCTGGCCGGGCTCGGGATCCTGACCCTGCCGAGCTCGGGCCGGATCCGCTTCGTCGCGCACCGCGACCTTTCCGCGGCGGACATCGAAGAAACCCTTCAACGCGTCAAGACCGGGGGCTGAACATGAACTGGATCGTCTTCGACTACGGCGACGTCATCAGCGAGCACACCGACGCGCTGCCGACCCTGGCCAAGGCCTTCGACCTCGATGTCGCCGACTTCGAGCCGCACTACTGGGCCGAGCGGGTCCAGTACGACTCCGGCGGCTCGGACCTCGAGTACTGGCAGAACGTCGGCCGCGCGCTGAACGTCCCTGTCGACAAGGCGTTCGCCGACGAGCTGACCCGCATCGACGTCGAGGGCTGGACGCACCTCGAACCGGACGTCCTCGAACTGCTGGAAGGGCTGCACGAGGCCGGCGCGGCGCTCGCGCTGCTCTCGAACGCTTCGTCCACCTTCGGCCGCTGGGTGCGCGAGCAGGAGTGGGCGAAGCTATTCCGCGTGAAGCTCTTCTCGGGTGATCTCGGCTGCATGAAGCCCGACGCGAAGATCTATCGGATCCTGCTCGCCGAACTCGGCGCCGAACCGGGCGACTGCCTGTTCTTCGACGATCGTCAGTCCAATGTGGACGGAGCACGGGCGGTGGGGATGAAGGCCGAACGGTGGGTCGGCGTGACAACAGCGAAATCCGGCTTCGGCTCTTCGGAGGAATAATTCACCCTCACCGCTCATCCGCTTACGCGCGGTGAAGCGGATGACCTACGCTGAACGCGTCCAAACCGAGTTACCCCGGTAGGTGCCCATGTCAGCGGACCAGCGCCCGTTCGTTCCCGTCGATTTCGACCGGCCGAGCATCGCGAGGGTCTTCGACGCGCTGATGGGCGGCCAGGACAACTACGAGGCGGACAGGGTGGCGCTGCGCCAGATCCTGGAAATCTCGCCGGACGCGCAGGCGATGGCCAAAGAAGTGCGGCACTGGCTGGTGCGGACCGTGCGCTACCTGACCGACCGGGAAGGCATCGACCAGTTCCTCGACCTCGGCTCCGGTTTCCCGAGCATGGACAACACGCACCAGGTCGCGCAGCGGTACAACCCCGAGGCCCAGGTCGTCTACGTCGACCGGGATCCGGTGGTGCAGGCGCACGGCCGCGCGCTGCTCGCGGCGAACGACTTCGCGCATATGGTGGCCGCGGATCTGACCGAACCGGCCGAGGTCGTCGAGGAACTCGCCCGCACCCACCGGCTGGACTTCGACCGGCCCGTCGGGCTGGTCCTGTGCGCGATCGTCCACCACCTCCAGGACCTCGACGAGGCGCGGAAGACCGTCCGCGCCTACGTCGACGCGCTGGCCCCGGGCTCGTTCGTCGCGCTGCTGCACCAGCACAACCCCGCCGACGGCTCCGAAGCCGCCGATGTCGCGACGGCACTCGAGAAGCGCTTCAACGGCACGGGGCTGGACACGCTGTACCGCACGCGTGACGAGATCGAGTCGTTCTTCGAGGGACTCGATCTCATGGAGCCCGGGCTGACGTACCCGCACCTGTGGTGGCCGGACGGCCCGCGCTTCACCCCGCTTTCGCCCGTGAACTTCACGTCGCTCGGCGGGGTGGCGCGTAAGCCTTAGCGGCGGAGCTGCTTCGGGGTGCCCTTACCCTTGATGGCGCCGTACGCGGCCGTGCCGAGGAAGACCGCGCCGCCGATGACGGCGATCCAAAAGACGGCCTTCACGAGGAAACCGAGCACGGATCCGAGCACCATGAAGGCCACCCAAGCCAGGATCAGCCCGCCGACGATCTTCCAGAACATGGCATCCTCCGATTGCCTCACCGTGCCCGAGCGGGCCCGGTGAGTCCAGGTTGTCAGGCGAAGCTCGCGAGCGCCTTCATTCCGGCTAACGTTCAGGGTGATTTCCGGGTTCCCCCTGAGCGGTGAGCCACTGGCCCAGCCTGCGGACCCCTTCGTCGATGTCCTCGCGAGCACCCGCGAAGGAGAACCGCACGAACCGGCCGCCGTCGACCGGGTCGAAGTCGATCCCGGGGGCGATCGCGACGCCCGTTTCAGCGAGGAGCCGTTGGCACCAGCTGAGACTGTCGGTCGTGTACGCGGAGACGTCGGCGTAAGCGTAGAAGGCGCCCTCGGCCGGCGCGAGCTTGTCGATGCCGATGCCCTTGAGACCGGCGAAGAGCACGTCGCGGTTGGCCCGGTAGCGCTCGACGTGGCCGTCGGCCTCCGCGTACGCCTCCGGGGTGAACGCGGCGACCGCGGCGTGCTGGGAGACCGCGGGCGGGCAGATGGTGAAGTTGCCGGTCAGGACGTCGATCGCGCGATGCAGCCGCTGCGGCGCGAGCATCCAGCCGAGCCGCCAGCCGGTCATGGCGAAGTACTTGGAGAACGAGCCGAGGACGAGCGCTTCCGTGCCGTACTGCCAGGCACAATCGAGTCCGGCGCCGTAGGAGATCCCGTGGTAGATCTCGTCGCTGATCAGCTGCACACCGCGTGACGCGCACCAGCCGCTGATCGCCGCCAGTTCACCCGGCGGCAGGACGGTGCCGGTCGGATTGCTCGGGCTGGCCACGATGAGTCCCTTGATCGGCCCCAATTCGTCGAGCAGCGCGACGGTCGGCTGGAAGTTCGTGTCCGCCCCGGTGGCGAACTCGACGACCTCGCAACCGAGCACCTTCAGCAGGTTGCGGTAGGCCGGGTAGCCGGGACGCGCCATCGCGACGCGGTCGCCCGCCTCGAAGGCGCTGAGGAACGAAAGCAGGAAACCACCGGAGGAACCGGTCGTCATGATGACGTCCTGCGGGCTCACGTCGACCGGGTACGTGCGGTTGTAGTGCTCCGCGACGGCCTCGCGCAGCTCCGGGATGCCGAGCTGCTCGGTGTAGCCGAGGTTGTGGTCCTTCAGCGCGCGTTGCGCGGCTTCGAGCACCGGTCCCGGCGCCGGGGCGGACGGCTGCCCGGCGAGCAACGGGACCAGGTCGCCGTGGCTGCGCTGCCGGGCTTGTGCGGCCGAAAGGACGTCCATGACATGGAACGGCGGGACGTCGGAACGTGCGGCGGGACCGGGGATGAGCATGACGTGAGGCTAACCGGACTTCGCGAGGAGAACCGCGTAGCCGTCGAGGAGCCGTTGCAGGCCGAACTCGAAGAGCGTGTCGAGGTCGTAGTCGAACGGCGCGCGGGAGACGACACCGGCGAAGTTCGGGAAACGACCGCCGGACACCAGATCCCAGAGGATCGGCTCGTGCTCCGCCAGCCAGGCGTCGGCCGTGACCGCCGTTCCGGATTCGGTGTCGGCTTCGGCCTCGAAGTTGAGGGCGATGCCGCGTACGTGGTTGAAGATCGTGATGTGCGCGTACATGATCGTCGACGGCGGGAGGCCGTGACCGTCGAGCGCGCGGGTCGCCCAATCGGCGTGCGTCAGCAGATTCGGCAGTGGCTGCGGGCGGGTGATCGAGAGCGCCTGCGCGAGCCAGGGATGCCGCCGGAACAGCGCCCATTGCGCCCTCGCCATCAGCTCCAGCTGGGCCCGCCAGCCGGATGGCGGCTCGGGCGGGAAGCGGATTTCGCCGAGCGCCATGTCCGCCATCTCGAGGATCAGCTCCTCCTTCGCGGTGACATGGCGATAAAGCGCCATCGTCGCGACGCCGAGCCCGGAGGCGACGCGGCGCATCGAGAGCGCGCGGATGCCCTCGGCGTCGGCGATCCGGATCGCCGCCTTCACCACTCGCTCGCGTGACAGCTCCGCCTCGGTCCTCGGCGCGGCCTTCCGGGTGCGGGTGGCGACGACCGTGCCCGCGCCGGGTTTGGCGACGACCAGGCCGTCCCGTTTGAGTGTGGCGAGGACCTTCGTCGCGGTCGCCATCGCGACGCCCCATTCGGCGATGATCCGGCGGGTCGACGGGACCTTGTCGCCCTCGCGAAGCTCGCCGGACGTGATCCGGCGACGGATCTCGGCGGCGATCCGCAGGTAGGGCGGCTCGGTTCCTGCCATAGTGCACCTTACCGCGTTCCAGGCGGCGCACTAGCCGTATCGCACTAGTGCAGCGGGGATTTTCCAGGCTTTTTCCTGGGGTCGAGTCGCAGCGTCCATACGTTGTACGCAGTGCTTCAAAACGCCGTACACAGGGAGTGGACATGCGGAAGGTCCTGATTTCGGGCGCGGGGATCGCCGGCACGACGCTGGCTTACTGGCTGCGCCGGCACGGTTTCGCGCCGACGGTCGTCGAGCGGGCGCCCGCGCCCCGGGTCGGCGGGCACGCGGTCGACATCCGCGGCACGGCGCTCGGCGTCGTCGACCGGATGGGGGTGCTCGAACGCCTCCGGGAGCTGCGGACGGACATGCGCGGGATGTCGTTCGTGAACGGCGAGGGCAAGACCCTCGTGAACGTCACCGACCACACGCTGACCGGCGGGCTCACCGACAGCGAGGACGTCGAGATCCTGCGGGACGACCTCACCGACACACTGGCTTCGGTCGCTCAGGAGGGCGTCGAGTACGTCTACGGGGACTGGATCACCGGGATCACGCAGCGCACCGACGATGTCCGAGTCGCCTTCGCACGCGGAGAGGCCCGAGACTTCGACCTCGTCATCGGCGCGGACGGGCAGCACTCGGCCGTGCGGTCACTGGTTTTCGGGGCGGAGAAAGAGTTTTCGCACCACATGGACACCTATCTCGCGGTGTTCACCGTGCCGAACTTCCTCGATCTGGACCGCTGGCAGACCTTCCACATGACGCCGGGGAAACTGGCCGGGCTGTACAGTGCGCGCAAGAACACGGAAGCGCGGGCGATGCTCGGCTTCCAGTCGCCGGAGCTCGACTTCGACCGGCACGACCTGGAGCAGCAACGAAAACTGATCGCCGACCGGTTCGCCGGTCAAGGCTGGGAAGTGCCGCGGTTGCTTCGCGAAATGGCGTCGAGCGAGCTGTACTTCGATTCCATGACCCAGATCCGGATGGACCGGTTCACCGACGGACGGGTCGCGCTGGTCGGCGACGCGGGCTATGGCCCCTCGCCGCTTTCGGGGCAGGGCACCAGTTTGGCTATCGTCGGGGCCTACGTGCTCGCCGGGTCGCTGGCCGCTTCTCTTGACCACCGCGCCGCTTTTTCTTCCTACGAAAGGGAAATGCGGCCGTTCGTGCTCAAGAACCAAGCACTGGCCGCGATGAACCAGAAGAACCAGACGCGGTTCCGGCAGTGGAAACAGATCCAGTCGATGCGGGTGCTGCCTCATCTTCCGTTCCGGAACCGGCTGATGAAGGCGGCCATGCGACCGCTCACGGAAGCGGCGAACGCCTTGGCACTCAAGGACTACTGACGGCGGCCCTTGGGGTGCGCCGACCGGGGGACTCGCGTGACTGGACGGACGACACACGTGACGGAAGGGACGACACGCGTCTTGATAGCCGTGAAGGCCTCCTTGAGGGACCCAGAGTCCCTCAAGGGGGCCTTCACGTACTTCTGGCGGGCCCGAAACGCTGGCAAGCGAGCCGGTCGATCTCGTCAGTAGCCCTGGTATCCGCCGCCACCGGCCATGGACTTCAGACCCGGGTGGCCATCGAAACCGCCGTACCGCGAGAACGTGTACCGCACGCCCGCGATGATGTTGTCGACCGGGTTGTAGATGTCGTCGTGCCCGGGAAGCTTGTGCGCGTTGAAGGTCGGGTCGATGCACTGCATCAACCCCTTCGACGGCGTGCCCTTCGCCGCGTTGGAGTCCCAGTTGTTGATGGCGTTGGGATTGCCGCCGGACTCCTTCTCGATGATCGTCCAGATCTTCTGGATATCCGCCTCGGTCACCGGGATCCCGTTGGCCTGCAGGATCTTGATGGCCTCTTGGATCCACTGCTGGACGTTGCCCGGCGGCGTCGTCGACGGCGGGCCGCCGCTCGGGCCGAGGCCGCCGCCCCCACCACCGCCACCGCCTCCTCCACCGCCACCACCGGCGTGGAGTCCGCCGGTGCGCTTGGGGACGGAGCCGTCCTTGCCGGGCATCGGGACGGTGGAATAGCCGCCCTGGATGTCCTTCTTCATCAGTTCCTGGGACTTCTGGATCATCTGGTTGGCCTGGTCGAGCAGGCCTTTGACCCGGCCGTCCGCGTCCTTGGCGATACCGTTGATGTCGGTCTTGGCCTTCTGGATGATCTCGTCGGCCGAAGGGCTCGGCGCCGGCTTGTGATCCTTCTCGGCCTGCGCCGCGGCCGTGATCGCCGCGTTCTTGTCCTTCTCCGCCTGCGCGTTCCTGGTGTTGACCGCCGCTTCGGCGTCTTCGTAGACGCCCTTCACCTGGGCCTTGATGTTGCCGAGATCGGTGTGGACGCGATCGAGGTCGTCGACGACCTTGCCCAGCTGCTCTTCGACGTTCTTGCCGGCCTTGGTGATCGACTTGACGTACTCGAAGAAGGCCTCCGCGGCGGGCCCGGCCCAGACGCCGCCGTTCAGCGCCTCGGTCGACGTCGACAACGCCGCGCTGTGGTCACCCGCGTTGTCGGCGGCCGTCTTGAACTGCCTCGACGCGTTCTGAATGGCGGCGAGGTTGACCTTGCTGATCTGCTCGGCCTTCTGGGTCAGTCCGTCCCAGCCGTCCGGCGTGCCGGCGCCGACACCGTTCAAAGCCACTGCTCAAGCCCCCTTGGTCTTCGGCCCCCAGGCCTGGCGAGTCGTCACAGGTCCCCGTGCACCTTCAGGTTGTCCACGTGGACCGCTTCGGTCTCCTTGATCAGCCCCGCGGCCTTTCGCAGCACGAAGGCCGTGGCCTCCATCAGCTGACCGGCCGAATCGAATTCGTTGTGGACACCCTGTTTGAACTTGCCGACCGCGCCGTGCGCGTCGCCGTGCTCGTCCACTCCGCCGAAGGGGCTTTCCTTCTCGTCATCCATCCCGGTGACGCCTTTTTTGGTCTTCTCGAACTCGTCCTTGAGCTTCTCCACCTGACCGGCGGCGATCCCCATGGAATCCGGGTCGTACACAGGCACGGTTCGTCATCCCCTTCACGGAAAAACTTGTGTCCGCCCGATCTGACGCGCGGCCGATCAAGACGGTTCCCGCGCATACTTTAAGACCTCGGCAGGGGGCCGTGTGCGTATCCACGCCAACTTCCACCCCGCCGATAATCGGGCGAATCAGAAATCGGCGACTTCCCGGATCCTCGTCGCCAGCAGCTGATTGTCCGCCGGGGTGATGGTCGCCCAATCCCGCCCGTCGCGGTTCCGCGCGACCTGGAACAGATAGCGGCCCGCGTCCGTGTCGTAGAAGGCGACCACGCCGCCCGCGCGCCGGGGGCGGCCGTCTCGGCCCGCGCGTTCGGCACCGAACTGGCCGCGTGCCTCCTGGCCCAGCAGCATGCCCGCCGCCTCCTGCGCCTGCCAGAGGGGCACGTCCAGATCTTCCAGAGCCGTGACCAGCGCTTTCGCGTCACCGCGAGCCGCGGCGTCGGCTTGGACGAGCACGTCGTGGGGGATGCTGATCGACTGGCCGACCCCGGGGCCGAGATCACCCGCGACCGAGACGGCGGCTTCGGCCAGCGAGCTTTCGCGGGCCGGGATCAGCCACACCTGACCGGCGTCGATCACGCCGAGCAACGCCTGGTTGCCGACGCTGACCGCCTGCCCCTTGATCTCGCGGTCGGTCCACACCCAGACGTCGATCGCGAGCCGGGGGTGCGCGAACAGGTTCAGCATGTCGACCAGTTCGCCCGACGCCTGATGTCCCCGCGCGAGCCCTCGCGCGCGCAGGGATTCCCAGGCCTCTTCGATCAGTGCCGCCCGCTCCGTATGGGTCGTTCCGGGGCTCGGCACGTCGAGTGCGACATGGCGGCGGGGCAGCCTTTCGGCTTCCCAGAGCATTTCGAACTCGAGTGCGGACAGCACCAGGCTGCCGTTGTCGTTCGGCACAGGTTCAGCGCGCTTCCCGGTTGCCGTGGTCACCGATCACGTCGGGCGACACCAGGCGCTCGTCGGTGAACAGGTCCTTGTCGTCGACGCCATAACGCCTGATGTGCTCCGCGTCCTCTTCGACGTCCTGGGTGGCCGCGCGCTCCATGAACCTCGACTCGGGTTTCGGCTGCTTCGCGCCGATCTTCTCCGAGCGCCGCATGGCCTCCTCTTCGGGAAGTTCGCCGATCGGCAGCTGACGGGTCGGCTTCACGCCGCCTTCCTGACGGGGACGGCGGTCGCGTTCCTTGTCACCGCTCAGCGCGCCACCGGCGACACCGGCGCCGAGCGCGGCGGCACCGGCGCCCAGATCGCCCGCGGCCGGACCGGTGACCTTCGGGACGGCGGGGAAGCCGCGACCGGATTCGTTGCCGGGGGCCAACGGCGCCTGCGGTCCGGAGCCGACCGAGCGGCCCTTGCCGAGCGCCTGGTCGCCACCGGCACCACCGCCGACGTTGCCGAAGACACCGGGGCCGGAGCTGGAACCGGCGCCTTTGCCGAGTGCGGCGTCGATACCGGGACCGGTGCCGAAGGACTTGCCGACCGGCTGCGCCGACGTGGTGCTGTTCGGCGGCAGGCTGCCGGTGGACTGGCCCGGCGGGATGTTCGGGTTGGACGGCGCGCCCGGCGGGACGAACGGCGGCGAGGCGGGAGAGCCGGTGACCGGGTACGAAGGCCTGCCCTGTTCGGGCTGCGGGGACGGCCGGTTCGGCGTCACCCAGCCGGAACCCGGGGCGGGAGCCGGCCGCGAAGTGCCGGCCGGCGTCGTCGAGCCCGCCGACGCGGGAGCGGTCGTACCTGGGCCGGGCGCCGCCGAAGCGGTCTTCCGAGCCGTTCCACCGCCCATGGCGACGCCGTAGGCCGGGGTCGGGGCGTCGTAGGACGGCGCCTTCGGGTGGCTGACCGGCTGCGCGACCGGCGGCACGTACTTCGACTCGACGGCGGCCGACGCGGGGCGCACGCTGCCGTCCGGGGTCAGATCCGTGGCCGTGCCCGCGAGGTCGAGCGGGGCGGACCCGCCGCCCGCGCCGGCGGTCGTCGTGGTCTGGGTCAGGTTCATCGCCTGCGGATCGGCCAGGGTGTCGGTCGTCAGCAGGTTCTCGCCGCTCGTCTTGGCGTAGTCGTTCAACGCCTCCTGCGCCTGCGCCCGCGCGTTGTTCGCGGCGCTGACGGTTTTGGCGTGGTCGGTCTCGAACCCGATGAGGCTCAGCAGGACGTCGCCGACGGTCAGGCCGCCGGCGCCCTTCCGGACCACGTCCGGATCCGGGAGCTTGTGCAGCGTCCGGTTGAAGGCCTCACCCTGGGCGAAGATCATCTCCGCGGAATGCGAGACCTTCGTGTTCGCGTCCTGGGAGAAACCCGCCTGCTCGGTGAACACCTGACCGGCGGCGCCGCCCGCTTCGCTCTGCCATTCCACGCCGAGCTTGCCCAGCTCGTCACGCAGCGTCTTGTCGGTGTCGGCGAGCGCGCCCGCGACG
Organism: Amycolatopsis sp. MJM2582; assembly: GCF_000754115.1. NCBI lineage: Bacteria > Bacillati > Actinomycetota > Actinomycetes > Pseudonocardiales > Pseudonocardiaceae > Amycolatopsis > Amycolatopsis sp. MJM2582. The sequence continues at coordinate 1,568,837 of NZ_JPLW01000001.1, read as the reverse complement.
GCCTTCAGCGCGTCGACGGCGATGCCGATGCTGCCGGTGCCGTCGCCGCTGCGGAACTGCTCGATCTCGGTCGCGATCCCGGTGTCGGTGTAGCCGTCGAACCGAAGATCGCGGAGCCTGCCCGCGAGGTCGGAAACGTTCACGCCGCCCTCCCTAATTGCGTGCTTTCAAGGTCTGCAAAGCCAAATCGGCCGCCAGTGCGGATTTCTCGCACAGCTGCGGCATGGTGAACGCGCCGGCGGTGATGGTGACGGCCCGCACCGCCAGCGTCTGTCCTTTCGCGACACCGACGAGCGTTTCGCAATCACCCGGCGTGCCGGTGTCACGGTGGTTCCTGATGGCGGGGAACCCTTCGACCTGCACCGGTTCCGTCGTCATGCTGTTCTTGCGGCGCTTGCCGGTGAACCATTCTTCGACGTCCGCGGTGATCGTGCGGACGTAATAGCTGTGGAAGGGCTGCTCGGCGTCCGCGTCGAAGACACAGGTCGGGCCGTCGATCGGTTCGGCGGCCGTGCGCGGTTTACTGTTGATCTTCAGCCGGTCGAGCTGCGGATCGGCGAGCAGGGCACACGGATCGACACCCTGGAGGGGCAGCTCGGCGGGCCTGGCGGGCAGCGCGGACGCCTTGGCACCCTGCGTGGCCGAAGCCAGCGCGGGTTCGTTGGGGAACGGCTGGCCGCCCGTGTCCGTGGTACATCCGGCCAAGGCGAGGGTGAGCACGCCGCCGGACACCAGCACACGGGGCCTACGCCCGGTGAACACCACGGTCCCCGAGTGCGGCCGCCTTGTCCGCATCACTGGTCTTGTACTCCTTGGCCGCCGTGCGGAGCTGGCTGACCAATCCCCGGAGCCCGGCCACGTACGCCCGGACCTGCGCGGCGTACGACTGGTCGCCGTCGGCGACCAGCGAGTTCCACACGTCGGTCGCGTGCACGCTCACGGTGTCGTTGGCCGGAGTGTCGATCCGCAGCTGGTCGAGCCGCGTCATGAGCTTGTCCTGCAACGCGTCGACCTGCTCTTCGACGATCTTCGCGACTTCGAGCAGTTTCGACGGATCGACTCTGATGTCGGCCACCGACGGTGGCGTCGGGACCGCCGACGTGAGGTCCTGGACCTTGCCCGATGCTGCCATTCCCCACCCCTTGGACACTGCGCACGGTGACCGTTCGTCCTGCCTGAGGCTACCAACGCGGATGTATCGGCTGCCTAAGCTTTGCCGGAAATACCGGGTTAGACGCACCAGGGACCGGAACGGTTCCGTCCGGAATTCACGAGACCGGGGTGGCGATCTCTCCCTTGGCGGCGAGCAGGGCGATGTCGGTGCGGTGGTGGGAGCCGGCCAGGTGGACCTTCTCGACCGTCGCGTAGGCGTCCTTGCGGGCGGCCTTCAGGTTCTTGCCGGTGCCGACGACCGACAGCACGCGGCCGCCGGAGGAGACCACGGCGCCGTCGTCGCGGCGGCGGGTGCCGGCGTGGAGCACGCCTTCGAGCTCACCACCGGTGATGACGTCGCCGGTCCTCGGCTTGCCGGGGTAACCGTCGGCAGCGAGCACGACGGTTACCGCCGCACCGGAATCCCACTCCAGCGGCGGCAGTTCGGCGAGCTTGCCGGTCGCCGTCGCGTGCAGGACCTTGCCAAGCGGGCTGCGGAGCAGCGCCAGGACGACCTGGGTCTCCGGGTCGCCGAAGCGGCAGTTGAACTCGATGACCTGCGGGCCTTCGGAAGTCAGCGCGAGACCGGCGTAGAGCAGGCCGGAGAAGGTGGCGCCACGGTTGTCGAGTTCGTCGACCACGGGCTGGACGATCCGGGCGACGACGTCGTCGACCAGGTCCTTCGGCGCCCACGGCAACGGCGCGTACGCCCCCATGCCGCCGGTGTTCGGGCCCGCGTCGCCGTCGCCGACGCGTTTGAAGTCCTGCGCGGGCAGCAGCGGGACGACCGTGCGGCCGTCGACGAAGCAGAAGAGTGATGCCTCCGGACCGTCGAGGAACGACTCCAGGAGCACCGGGTGGCCGCCGTCGAGCAGCATCAGGGCGTGCTTGCGCGCGACGTCGACGTCCGTGGTGACCACGACGCCCTTGCCCGCGGCGAGACCGTCGTCCTTGACCACCCAGGTGGGGCCGAACCGGCCGAGCGCGGCGTCGAGACGGGCCGGGTTGTCGACGACCTCGCAGTGCGCCGTCGGCACCTTCGCGGCCGCCATGACGTCCTTCGCGAAGGCCTTCGAGCCCTCGATCCTGGCCGCGGACGCGGACGGGCCGAAGCAGGCGATGCCCGCCTTCCGGACCGCGTCGGCGACACCCGCCACCAGCGGGACCTCGGGGCCGACCACCACCAGGTCCGCCTGCCACTGCTTCGCGAGGGCGGAGACCGATTCGGGGTCGGCCGCGTCGACGCCGAGCTGCTCGGCCACCGAAGAGGTGCCGGCGTTGCCCGGGGCACAGGCCAGTGCGGTGACGGAAGGGTCTTCCGCGACCGCGAGGACGAGTGCATGCTCACGGGCGCCGGACCCGATTACCAGTACGCGCACGACGCACAGGGTAACCGGGCCGGTGAGCTACAGAGACGTCGCCGTCCTCGAGCGGGTGGTTCCATCCGGCGTTCACCCGGCGGTCAGGCCTCCGCCGGTCCGTCTTCGCCGTCCGGACGCCTCCTGCGTCAAGGGTGGCGCGGTACCCCGAGTTCAACCGAAAGAGGTCATCCACCATGCGAAAGCGCCTGGGCGTGCTCGCCCTGTCCGGACTCGCCGTACTCAGTGTCACCGGATTGGCCGGCGCCGCCGAGCCGGGTGCCCGAGATGTGTCGGCGTCGGCCAAGGGCCACGATGGGCCGGTGATCGTCGGACACCGCGGCGCCCCCGGCTACCGCCCGGAGCACACGCTCGCCTCGTATGAGCTCGCCTACCGCCAGGGCGTCGACTGGGTCGACGTCGACCTGGTGCCCACCAAGGACGGCCAGCTCGTCGCCCGGCACGAGAACGAGATCGGCGGGACCACCGACGTCGCGAAGCACCCCGAGTTCGCGGGCCGGAAGACGACGAAGGTCATCGACGGCACGTCGTTCACCGGCTGGTTCACCGAGGACTTCACGCTCGCCGAGCTGAAGACCCTGCGCGCGACCGAGCGGATCCCGCAGCTGCGGCCGAACAACAAGATCTACGACGGCCGCTACCAGATCGCCACCTACCAGGAAGTGCTCGACCTGACGCGCCGCCTGGGCCGCGAACTGCGCCGTGAGCTGGGGACGTACCCGGAGATCAAGCACTCGACCTACTTCTCGTCGATCAAGAACCCGACCGAGCCGAAGCTGGTCGAGCTGCTCAAGCGCAACGGGCTCAACCACCCGAAGGCGCCGGTGATCATCCAGTCGTTCGAGGTGTCGAACCTGATCGAGCTTTCGCGCCAGGTGCGGGTGCCGTTGCTGCAGCTGACCTCGGCTTCCGGCGCTCCGGCCGACTTCGTCGCGAAGGGCGACCCGCGGACGTACGCCGACCTCGTGACGCCGGCGGGCCTGAAGGAGATCTCGAAGTACGCGGACTACCTGGGCCCGGAGAAGGCGCAGGTCATCCCGGTGGTGAACGGCGCGCTGGGGCAGCCGACCAAGCTCGTCGCCGACGCGCACAAGGCCGGGCTGAAGGTCGGGCCGTACACGTTCCGCAACGAGAACAACTTCCTCCCGCAGAGCCTGCGTTCGTCGGCGAACCTCGCCGAGTACGGCAACGCGTTCGCCGAGCAGGAGGCTTTCCTCAAGGCGGGTGTCGACGGGTACTTCGCCGACCACCCGGACACGGCGCTGGAGGCTGTGAAGGCGTTCCAGGGGCGCTGAGCTCTCTCGCGGTGGTGACGGGCGGGCCGGTCGTTGAGGGGATTCCAGGCGCAAGGCAAGGCCTGCGGAACGGTCGCCGCCGACTGTGTGGATTTTGGGGCGTTGGGTGACCAGAAATCCACACAGTGCCCGCGTGACCGCCCGGCACGACGGTCAGACCGCCGAAGACGTGGGGGTGTGTGGAAACGGGGACGTTGAACGTCTCTATTTCCACACACCCCTCACACGCGGTAACGCTTGCGCCCCCACTGGTTACATCCAGTGGCCCTACAGCTGTGCAAGTGTCATGAAAGGGTCGTTCAGGACGTTCTTCGTCCTGAACGACCCTTTCCTGACATCTGGGGAAGGGTTTCTTGACGGGACCTTGACATGCGCAGGTCGGCGGGCCTAATTTCGGCGGATCTCAATGGTCTGTCCGCATACCTTTTAAGTGGGTGCCCGATGGATGTCTCTGACAAGCAGGCCGCAGAACCCGCCGACGAAGACAGTGCCCGGCTCCACCAACTCGGCTACGCGCAGGAACTCCGGCGCACGATGTCGACCTTCTCCAACTTCGCCGTCTCCTTCACGATCATCTCGATCCTCTCCGGCTGCCTGACCCTCTACGGGTTCGGCATGAAGACCGGCGGGCCCGCCGCGATGATCTGGGGCTGGCCGCTGGTCGGCCTGTTCGTCATCCTGGTCGGGCTGGGCATGGCCGAGGTCTGCTCCAGCTATCCGACCGCGGGCGGCCTCTACTACTGGGCCGCGAAGCTCGCCCCGCGCAACGGCGCGGCGTGGTCGTGGTTCACCGGCTGGTTCAACCTCATCGGGCAGATCGCCGTCACCGCGGGGATCGATTTCGGCGCGGCACTGTTCCTCAACGCCTTCCTCGACCTGCAGTTCGGCTTCGAGGCGACACCGGGCAACACGATTTTGCTGCTCGCGATCATCCTGGTGATCCACGGCCTGCTGAACACCTTCGGCGTCAAGATCGTGGCGCTGCTGAACAGCATCAGCGTGTGGTGGCATCTGGTGGGTGTGCTGGTCATCGTCGGGGTGCTGATCGTCGTGCCCGCCAAGCACCAGAACGCGTCCTTCGTCTTCGGCGAGTTCGTGAACAAGACCGGCTGGGCGTCCCCGGTCTACGTCTTCTTACTGGGGCTCCTTGTCGCGCAGTACACACTCACTGGTTACGACGCCTCGGCGCATATGACCGAGGAGACCAAGAACGCGGCGAAGGCCGGGCCGCGCGGCATCATCAACTCGATCCTCGTCTCCCTGGTCGCCGGATGGATCCTGCTGATCGGCCTCACCTTCGCCATCCAGGACTACGACGGCGCCGTGGAATCCGAGACCGGGGTGCCGCCCGCGCAGATCTTCATCGACGCGACCGGCGCGACGACCGGCAAGTTCCTCCTGCTGATCTGTATCGGGGCCCAGTTGTTCTGCGGGATGGCGTCGGTGACCGCGAACTCGCGGATGATCTACGCCTTCGCCCGCGACGGCGCGATCCCGGGATCGAAGTTCTGGCACCGCATCAACAAGCGCACCCAGACACCGACCAACGCGGTGTGGCTGGCCGCGGGCGGCGCGCTCCTGCTCGCCCTGCCGTACCTGTGGAGCGCGACCGCCTACGCGGCGGTGACCTCGATCGCCGTCGTCGGGCTTTACGTGGCCTACGTGATCCCGGTGTTCCTGCGGGTGCGCAAGGGTGACGACTTCGAACCAGGACCGTGGAACCTCGGCCGCTGGGGCAAGCTCGTCGGGACCATCGCGACCGTCTGGGTCTGCTTCATCTTCGTGCTGTTCATGCTTCCGCAGGGATCACCGGTCACCATCGACAGTTTCAACTACACGCCCATCGCCTTCCTCGTCGTACTCGGTGGTGCGGCGGTGTGGTGGTTCGTCTCGGCACGCAAGTGGTTCACGGGTCCGAAGGTGCAGGGCTCCGAGGAGGAACTCGCCGCCGTGGAAAAGGAACTCAAGGAACTGGGGTAGCGGCGACGTTCTCCCGGGAGCGGCCCGCGCGGACTCCGGTCACCGCGGCCGCTCCCAACGCCCCGACTCCGGCGAAGGCGTAGAAACCCCACGGATAAGCGATCCCGGCGCTCAGCAGCGCGCCGCCGAGGATCGGGCCGCAGATCGCGCCGACCCGGCCGACACCCGCCGCCCAGCCGATCCCGGTGGCGCGCATGACGTCCGGGTACGTCTTGCCGATGTACGCGTACACGAGCACCTGCGCGCTGAACACGAAACCGCCGGTGAGGAACACGGCCACGTACAGGCCGACGGCGGGCAGCTTCACGCTCAGCAAGGCGAGGAACACGGCCGCGCCGAGGAACCAGAAGATCACCGCCGGCCGGACCCCGACCTTGTCCGCCACCCGGCCGGCGACGAGCAGGCCGACGACCCCGCCGAGGTTCAGCGTGAGCAGCAACCCGAGCGCCGCACCCAGCGGGTACCCGGCCTGGCGCATGATCTCCGGCAGCCAGGTGTTGAGCCCGTAGACCAGCAGCAGCCCCATGAACGACGTCACCCAGAACGCGATGGTGGCGCGCAGGAGCCCGCCGCGGAACAGCCCGCCGACGACCTCGGTCGCCGACTTCTCCTGCGTTTCCCGCGCCCGCTCGAAGGTCTCGGACTCCGGCAGGTACTTGATCATCAGTGGGACCAGGACGAGCGCGGGCAGCGCGCCCGCGACGAACATCGCCCGCCAGCCGAGCGGCTGGATCAGCCAGATGCCGAGCAGGGCGGTGAGTACCGCGCCGACGTGATAGCCGGTCATCACCGTGGTGGTCGCGCTGCCACCCTTCCCCTTGCGGGCGTACTCGGTGACCAGCGCGATCGCCGTCGGCAGACAGCCACCGAGGCCCAGCCCCGCCAGGAAGCGCAGCAGGCCGAAGACGAACGCCGACGGCGAGATCGCGCAGAGCGCGGTGAACGCCGAGAACGCGGTGACCGCGATGATCAGCGCCTTCCGGCGGCCGATGACGTCGGTGATCGTGCCGATCGCCAGCGCGCCGATCGTCATGCCGATCAGGCCGACCGTCGAGATCACCGACGCCGTGCCCGGCGTCAGGCCCCAGACGTGGTCACGGAGCAGCGCGGGCAGCACCGTACCCAGGACGACCAGGTCGAATCCGTCGAGCAGTACCGCCGTCCAGGCGAGTGGGACCACCCACGAACGGGCCGCGGCAGGGGACATGGGGACCTCCAGCTGTGTTCGCTATGCGCACGAGTATGCACAATCCGAACGCTGTGAGCAAGGCCACTGAGCCCCTGGATGTCATGAAAGGGCCGTTCAGGACGATGAATGTCCTGAACGGCCCTTTCATGACACGAGCGTCAGCGCTTCACGAGCTCCCCGAGAACCCGCCAGGTGCGAAGCCGCTCTTCGGTGTTCCGGATGCCGCTCTGTGTCGCGACGACCTCGGTCGCCCCGGCGTCGAAGTACCGCTGGATCTCGGCGGCGACGGTCTCCTCGTCCCCCGCGATCACCAGCTCACCGGCGGAATCCACGCCCTGGGCGTCGAAGACCGCGCGGTAGGACGGGATGTCACGGAAGAACGCGTATTGCCGGTCGACGGTGGCCCGCACGGCGTCGGGATCGTCGGTCACGACGACCGGGGCCATCGCGATGATCCGCGGCGCCGGACGGCCGGCGGCGGCCTTGGTGATCTCGGGGACGATCAGCCCGGAAAGCGCCTTGGGCCCGGCGAGAAACGGGATCGTGCCGTCGGCGAGCTCGCCGGTGACGCGCAGCGCCTGCCGTCCCATCGCGGCGACGATCACCGGGAGGTCCGAAGACCCCGCGACGGACAGCGAAGCCGCGAAACCCTTGGCGTGTGCCCGGACCGTCTCGCCGTGGAAGTCGACTTCGCCGCCGCCGAGCACCTGACGGAGGATCGTCAGGTACTCGCGAAGGTGTTTGATCGGCGACGGGTACTCGATGCCGTACGCCGGTTCGAGCCAGTTTTTCGCGCCGGTTCCCAGGCCGAGCACGAAGCGGCCCCCGGTGGCGGCCTGCGCCGTCTGCGCGAGACCGGTGATCAGCAAGGGATGCCGCGGGTAGATCGGGACGACGCTCGTCCCGACGGTGATCCCCGGGACCGCGCGGCCCGCGAGGGCGGCGACGGTGATCGCGTCGTGCTCCATCTGCTGCGAGAACCAGACCGACGTCAGGCCCGCGTCGGCGGCCTGCCGGGTCTGGGTGACGAGTTCGTCGACGATGTTGACGGCGTCCGCGGTGTCCCCGGACGGGAGTGCCACTCCGATGGTCATGTTCGAGGCCAACGACGGCGCCTCGAGGATATTTCGCCGTTCACCAGTTGGGATCATGCGCGCGGATCGCGGTGGTGGCCCACCCTGGGCGGCGTCCGACACCTCGATCCTGGAGAGACCCGATGTCGCTGACCGATGTCATCGAAGGAACCAAGACCGCCGTCGACGCCGACCCGCGCAACGCCGCCGTCTCGTTCAGCGTCGCCAACGCGCTGACCCCCGGGACCGCGACCCGGGTGGACGTGCGGGTGCGCGACCACTCGTTCGCCGTCGACGAGCCCGCCGCACTCGGCGGCACCGACACCGCGGCGAACCCGGTCGAGTACGCGCTCGCCGCGCTGGGCTCGTGCCAGGTGATCACGTACCAGTTCTGGGCGGCGAAGCTCGGTGTGCCGCTCGAAGGCGTACAGGTGACCGTGGACGGCGACATCGACCTTCACGGGTTCTTCGGGTTCTCGGAGACGCGGCCGGGCTTCGGGGACGTGCGCGTTTCGGTCGAGCTGAGCGGGCCCGCCGGGGCGGAGGTCTACGAGGACTTGAAGCGGCAGGTGGACGAGCACTGCCCGGTGCTGGACCTGTTCCGGAACCCGACGCCGGTGAAGACCTCGCTCGCTTAAGACGCTAGGAAAGGTCCTTTCATTGCAAATTTTGCAATGAAAGGACCTTTCCTAGCACGCGAAGGGGGTCAGACGAACTCGTGCCGCACGATGGTCTGCTCCCGCCCCGGACCGACGCCGATCGCCGAGATCCGCGCGCCCGAGAGCTCTTCGAGCCGCTCGACGTACGCCCGCGCGTTCGCCGGCAGCTCTTCGAAAGTGCGGCAGCCCGAGATGTCCTCGAACCAGCCCGGCAGCTCTTCGTAGATCGGCAGCGCGTGGTGCACGTCGGTCTGCGTCATCGGCATGTCGTACGTGCGGACCCCGTCGACCTCGTAGCCGACGCACACCGGCACCTTCTCCAGGCCGGACAGCACGTCCAGCTTGGTGAGGAAGTAGTCGGTGATGCCGTTGACGCGCACCGCGTAGCGCGCGATGACCGCGTCGAACCAGCCGGTGCGCCGTGAGCGGCCGGTGGTGACGCCGAACTCGCCGCCCTGCTTGCGCAGGTACTCGCCGGACTCGTCGTCCAGCTCGGTCGGGAACGGGCCGGAGCCGACGCGGGTGGTGTAGGCCTTGAGGATGCCCAGCACGGTCTCGATCTTGCCGGGGCCGATACCCGAACCCGCGCTCGCGCCGCCGGAGGTCGGGTTCGACGACGTCACGAACGGGTAGGTGCCGTGGTCGACGTCGAGCAGGGTGCCCTGCGAGCCTTCGAGCAGCACGGTCTCGCCGCGTTCGAGGGCCTGGTTGAGCTGCAGGCGCGTGTCGGCGATGCGGTGCGCGAACTTCTCGCCGGCGGCCAGCACCTCGTCGGCGACCTGGTTCGCGTCCAGCGCCTTGCGGTTGTAGACCTTGACCAGCACCTGGTTCTTGAACTCCAGTGCCGACTCGACCTTCTGCCGGAAGATCTTCTCGTCGAGCAGGTCCTGCACGCGGACGCCGACGCGGGCGATCTTGTCCTGGTAGCAGGGGCCGATGCCGCGGCCGGTGGTGCCGATCTTGCGGCTGCCGAGGTAACGCTCGGTGACCTTATCGATCGCCACGTGGTACGGCATGATCAAGTGCGCGTCGGCGGAGATCAGCAGCTTGCTGGTGTCGACGTCGCGTTCTTCCAGCCCGGCGAGTTCGTCGAGCAGCACGCCCGGGTCGATGACGACGCCGTTGCCGATGACGTTGGTGACGCCCGGCGTGAGGATTCCGGACGGGATGAGGTGGAGGGCGAAGTTCTGCCCGTCGGGAAGGACTACGGTGTGGCCCGCGTTGTTACCGCCTTGGTAACGCACGATCCACTGGACGCGGTCGCCGAGCAGGTCGGTGGCCTTGCCCTTGCCCTCGTCCCCCCATTGGGCCCCGATCAGCACGATGGCCGGCATGTGACACTCCAGGTGTTCGGCGACTTGTGGTTTGGCGCTGGTAAATGCCGGTGCATGAGCGTAACGGAGGGCCTTCGGGTGCGCGGAATAGTGGTGGTCTGTCCGGCGGGCGAGCCCACACTCCCGGAGATCGACGACGTCGAAATGGTGCACGTCCCGAGCCGCCCCGGCAAGGCGGATATCGACCCCTTGCTGGGGGAACACGATCACCTCGTGGTCGCGGGCACCGATGCCGACCTGGCGGCGGTCGCACTGCGGCTGTTACGAAAAGAACAGCTCTCGGGCGTGTCGCTCGGCTTCGTGCCTTCCTCGCCGGACTCCGACGTCGCCCGCATCTGGAGCCTGCCGACGCAGCCGCTGCGCGCCCTCTCGCTCGCGTTGCGCGGCGAGGTCGACCCGGTGCCGCTGATCCGCGACGACACCGGCGGCGTGCTGGTCGGACGCGGGGTGATCGGGATGATCCGCGGGGTGGCCTACTGCGACGAGCACACCGTCCTTCGGGGGCCCGCGCGCTCGATCGAGGTCGAGCCGGACACGAGCGGCCCTGGGCTGATGGTCCGGGTGACCAAGGGGACACTGTTCAAGCGGCCTTCGACGCAGTACGCGCGGGCGTTCCAGCTCGGCTGCATCCCGACGCGGCCGAGCAGCGACGGCGTCGCCCATCCGCGGGCCATGAGCCGGTGGACCTGGTACCGGCACACCGAGGATCTCCGGCTGGTCCGCGGGCTGGACTAGGCCGTTCGGCTCAGAACCTTCAGCTGGACTTTCCGAAGATTTTTCGGAGACGGACACCCTGTCCTACCTGCTCGTGACACCCTCCGTTCACGAATAGCCAGCAGAGTGTCATCCGATGGTGTTGCGTGGGTCATATCCGTGTCGCATGGTGACCAGGTCCCCAAACCTGACACGGAGGCAGCAATATGCCAACTGCGCTTGCTGTTCGTCGCTCCTTCACCGTTCTCGCCGTCTCGGCGATCGTCTCCGCGGGCGTGGTGGGTGTCGCCGAAGCGACACCCCCGGGCATCCCGTCGGCGGACACCGCCAAGTCCCAGCTCGCCTCGCTGACCGTCAAGCCGGACGGTTCGTCGACCGGGTACAGCCGCGACAAGTTCCCGCACTGGTCCGACCAGGGCAACAGCTGCAACACGCGCGAGGTCGTGCTGAAGCGGGACGGCACGAACGTTCAGCAGGACAGCAGTTGCGCCGCCGTCTCCGGCAGCTGGTTCAGCCCGTACGACGGGGCGACCTGGACCGCGGCGTCCGATGTGGACATCGACCACGTGGTCCCGCTGGCCGCCGCGTGGCGCACCGGGGCGTCTTCGTGGACCACCGCGCAGCGGCAGGCGTTCGCGAACGACCTCAGCGCGCCGCAGCTGATCGCCGTCACGGACAACGTCAACCAGGAGAAGGGCGACAAGTCGCCGGACGCCTGGAAGCCGCCGACGGTCGGCTACTGGTGCACCTACGCGAAGATGTGGACCACGGTGAAGTACAAGTACAAGCTGAGCATCAAGTCGGCGGAGAAGACCGCGCTGACGGACATGCTCAACCGCTGCTGAACCGGTTTTCCCGTGAAGGCCCCCTTCCCTCGGCTCAGCCGAGGGAAGGGGGCCTTCACGCGCATCGCGCGCTGTCAAGCGGGATCATGGGACGTTTCGCGGGCTGGGAGCCGGGTTCAGCATGTGGGCGGGCCTCAAGGCCGTGATTAGCGTGATTCGGGTAGGCGCAAGAGAAAGCGCCCCCGTTCCCCGCTGGAGGCCACCCGGTGTCCCGTACCGCCGCCACTTCCTTGCTCGCCCTCACCGCGATCGTCGTCACTGCTTGCTCCTCCGCGGGTGGTGCGACGGGCGCCGACGCCGGGCCGCCCAAACCCGGTGGCACGCTGCGCCTCGGGATCTCGTCGAGCCCGGACTGCATCGACCCGCAACAGGTCGGCACCAACGCTTCGCTCAACGTCGGCCGTCAGCTGGTCGATTCGCTGACCGACCAGGACCCGGCCACCGGCGAGATCAAGCCGTGGCTGGCCGAAAAATGGGAGAGCAACGCGGATTCGACCGCGTTCACCTTCCATCTGCGCGACGGCGCGACCTTCTCCGACGGGAGTCCCGTCGACGCCGCCGCGGTCAAGACGAGCTTCGACGCGATCAAGGCGCTCGGCCCGAAAGCGCAGCTCGGCTCCGGCTATCTGGCCGTGTACAAGGGGACGACGGTCGTCGACCCGAAGACCGTGAAGATCGAGTTCTCCGTTCCCAGCGCACAGTTCCTGCAGGCCAGCTCGACGATGTCGCTCGGTGTCCTCGCGCCCGCCGCGTACCGGAAGACCGCCGACCAGCGTTGCCAGGGTGACGGCCTGATCGGCTCCGGGCCGTTCGTTTTCGAGAGCCTGAAGCAGAATCAAGAGATCGTCCTCGCGAAACGCAAGGGCTACAACTGGGGTTCGTCGCTGTTCAAGCACCAGGGCGAGGCATACCTCGACAAGATCGCCTACAAGATCGTTCCGGAACCCGGTGTACGCACCGGAAGTCTCGCGTCCGGCCAGCTCGACGCCATCACCGACGTCCAGCCGGTCGACGAACCGCAGTTCACCGCCAACGGTTTCACCGAGCCAACGCGCCCGAACCCCGGCATCGTGTTCAACCTGCACGCCAACGTCACCAAGGGTGTGCTCACCGACGAAAAGGTCCGCCAGGCGGTGGTCAAGGGCATCAACCGGCCCGAGGTCACGAACACCGTGCTGACCCCGAACTACAAACCCGCCACCAGCGTCCTCGGCTCGGCGACACCGTTCTACACCGACCTTTCCCCGCTGCTCACCTACGATCCGGCCGGCGCCACGGCGCTGCTGGAGAGCTCGGGCTGGCTCCCCGGCCCCGACGGGATCCGCACCAAGAACGGGCAGCGGCTGACCGCGAAGGTCGTCTTCTCCCTGGTGTTCAACCAGAACAAGAGCGTGCTCGAACTCGTGCAGCAGCAGTTGCGCAAGATCGGCTTCGACCTTCAGATCGAGCAGCGCACGACGGCCGAGAGCGTGCAGATCACGCAGAGCGGGAACTACGAGTACCTCTGGTACAACACCACCCGCGCCGATCCGGACATCCTGCGCAACCTGTTCTCCACCAAGGCCAACAACCGCAGCAAACTGCCCGCGGGCAATCCGGTCGACGCGCCGCTCGACGCGCAGTCGTCCACTGTGGACCCGGCGAAACGGAAGCCCGCGGCCGAGGAGGCGCAGCGCGCGATCATCGAGCACGGCTACTCGGCGCCGGTGTTCGAGCTGACCCAGGTGCTGGCGCACGGGCCGAACGCGCACGGCGTCGGTTTCGAGGCGTCGTCCCGGCTTCAGCTGTTCGACGCCTGGGTGTCCGGCTCGTGACGCGGTATCTGCTGCGGCGGATCCTGCAGGCGGTCTTCGTGCTGTGGGCCGCGTTCACCGTGTCCTTCGTGATCCTCTACCTCCTGCCGGGCGACGCGGTCAGCGCGAAGCTCGGCGGGGGTGAGGCCGGTCTTTCGGTGACGCCGGAACAACTCGCCGCGGCGAAGGCGGAGTACGGACTCGACGACCCCTTGCCGCTGCAGTACGGCAAGCGGCTGCTCGCGGCACTCCAGGGAGACTTCGGACGCTCGATCGCCACGGGGGACGACGCCACGAACATGGTCGTCTCCGCCCTGCCGCCGACGCTGGCGGTGACCGGCTTCGCCCTGGTGCTCGCGATCCTGTTCGGCGGCGGGATCGCGTTCGCCGGCACCCTCACGCGGCATCGGTGGCTGGGCAACCTTCTGCTCGCGTTGCCGCCGCTGGGGATCTCGCTGCCGCCGTTCTGGGTCGGGCTGCTGCTGATCCAGTTCTTCTCCTTCCAGCTCAGGCTGTTGCCCGCGCTGGGTTCGAACGGCTTCGAGTCGCTGATCCTGCCCGCGATCACCCTCGCCATCCCGACCGGCGCGATCATCGGGCAGGTGCTGGCGAAAAGCCTCCGCACGCAGCTCGCCGAGCCGTACGCCGAGATCGCGCTGGCGAAAGGGGCGAGCCGGTCGAGAGTCCACTTCGGACATCTCCTGCGCAACGCGGCGGTGCCCACGCTCACCATCGCCGGCGTGGTCGCGGGAAACCTGATCGCGGGTTCGGTGATCACCGAGACCGTGTTCTCCCGCGACGGCCTCGGCCGCGTGACGTCGTCGGCGGTCACCGCGCAGGACATCCCGGTGGTGCAGGCGGTGATCGTGCTCGCGGCGCTGGTGTTCGTGGTGATCAACCTGCTCGTCGATCTCGTCTATCCCCTGCTCGACCCGCGGATCCGACACCGGGAGACGGCCGATGCCTGACGTTCTCGTGCGCACCGGGCGCAAGCCGGGCCTGATCCTCGCGATCGCCGTGCTGGCCTTCGTCCTGCTGTCGGCGGTCGCACCCGGCCTCTTCACCGGACAGGACCCGCTCGCCGGCGTCCCCGCCGAGAAGATGCAGGGGCCGTCGCTCGGCCATCTCTTCGGTACCGACGAAACCGGGCGCGACATCTTCGCCCGTGTCGTCCACGGCGCCGCGCTTTCTTTGCAGGCGACCGTGATCGCCGTCGTGGTCGCGCTGGTCGCCGGATCCGCGCTCGGCCTGGTCGCCGGGTTCCGTGGCGGCGCCCTCGATTCGGCGATCATGCGCTGCGTCGACGTCCTGCTGGCGATCCCGTCGATTCTCCTGTCGCTGGCGCTGGTCACCGCGCTCGGCTTCGGGACGACCAATATCGCGATCGCGGTCGGGGTCGCGAACCTCGCGCAGTTCGCCCGGCTGATGCGGGCCGAAGTGCTGCGGGTCCGCAATGGCGTGTTCGTCGAGGCGGCCAGGGCGGGCGGTGTGCGCTGGACCGGCGTGCTCGGGCGGCACGTGCTGCCCAACGCGCTCGGCCCGGTGCTCGCGCTCGCGACGCTCACCTTCGGCACGGCGGTGCTGGAGGTGTCGGCGCTGAGCTTCCTCGGCTACGGCGCCACCCCGCCGACCCCGGAGTGGGGCTCGCTGGTGGCGGGCGGCCGCGGCTTCCTCGCCACCGCCTGGTGGATGACGACCTTCCCCGGACTCACCGTCGCGGCCGTCGTGCTGTCCGCGAACCGGCTGTCCAGAGCGATCGAAGGAGACGTGCGGTGAGCGAACTGCTGACCATCCGCGACCTCGCGGTTTCCTACAAATCCGTGACCGCTGTGGACGGCGTCTCGCTTTCCGTCCACAAGGGACAGATCGTCGCGGTGGTCGGCGAGTCCGGCTCCGGCAAGAGCACGACGGCGCACGCGGCGATCGGCCTGCTGCCGCGCGGCGGGCGGATCGACCGCGGCGAGATCACCTTCGACGGCCGTGACCTCACGAAACTCTCCGACCGCGCTTGGCGTTCGGTGCGGGGCCGCGAGATCGCGCTGGTCCCGCAGGATCCGACCGTGTCGCTCAATCCCGTGCACCGGATCGGTGATCAGGTCGCGGAAGTGCTGCTGATCCACGGTCTCGCCGACAAACGCGGCGCCGGTACGGAGGCGGTGAAGCTGCTGCGCAAGGCCGGGATCGCCGATCCGGAAACGCGGGCGCGGCAGTATCCGCACGAGCTGTCCGGCGGGCTCCGGCAGCGCGCGCTGATCGCGGCCGCACTCGCCGGACGGCCGAAATTGATCATCGCCGACGAGCCGACCAGCGCGCTCGACGTCACCGTGCAGCGGCAGATCCTCGACCACCTCGAAGAACTCGCCGCCGAAGCGGGCACCGCCGTCCTGCTGATCACCCACGACCTCGGTGTCGCGTCGGATCGCGCGTCACGGATCGTCGTGCTGTCACAGGGAAGTGTCGTCGAGGAAGGCACGACCGGCGAGATCCTCGCCGCGCCCTCGGAGAAGTACACGCGGGATCTGCTGGCCGCCGCGCCCAGTCTGTCCGACACCCCGCTGAGGGAGCCGAAACCGCCGTCGTCCGATGCCCTGGTGTCGGTCCGTGGCCTCGGGAAGACCTTCGGGACCGTCCGGGCGGTCGACGGCGTTTCGTTCGACATCGCCCGTGGCCGGACGCTCGCCTTGGTCGGCGAATCCGGTTCCGGCAAGTCGACCACCGCGCGGATGATCCTGCGGCTGGAGACGCCGACCGACGGGGTCGTCGAGTTCGACGGCCAGGACATCACGGCGCTGCGCGGTGAGGAGCTGCGGCGGCTGCGGCGCCGGTTCCAGCTGGTGTACCAGAACCCGTACGCGTCGCTGAATCCGAAGTTCAGCATCGAGGACGTCATCACCGAGCCGCTGCGGGCGTTCGGCGTCGGCACGAAGGCGGAACGCCGGGCGCGGGCGGCCGAGCTGGTCGACCAAGTCGCCCTGCCGACTTCGGTGTTGAGGCGCAAACCCGCCGAATTGTCCGGCGGGCAGCGGCAACGAGCGGCCATCGCGCGGGCACTCGCCCTGCGCCCGGAGCTGATCGTCGCCGACGAACCCGTGTCCGCGCTGGACGTCTCGGTGCAGGCGCAGATCCTGCGGCTGCTCGCCGACCTGCAGGACGAACTCGGCCTGACGTACCTGTTCATCTCGCACGACCTCGCCGTGGTCCGGCAGATCGCGGACACCGTCGGCGTGCTGCGCGGCGGCGAACTCGTGGAACTCGGCCCGGCGAGGGACGTCCTCGAACGGCCGAGCGCGGACTACACCCGGGAGCTGCTCGCCGCCATCCCCGGCCGCAAACCCTTGGAGACACGATGAAGTTCGGGCTCTTCTCCCTGGTCGCCAACCATCCCGACCCGGTGACCGGCGCGACGCCGACCCAGCACGAACGCCTGCGCCGGGTCGTCGACGAGGCGATCTTCGCGGAGGAACTGGGCTTCGACGCTTACGGCGTCGGCGAGCGGCACGGCGAACCGTTCCTTTCCTCGGCTCCGCCGGTGATCCTCGCGGCGGTCGCGGAACGCACGGAACGGGTCCGGTTGCTGACCACCTTGACCGTGATCAGCGTGCTCGACCCGGTGCGCGTCGCCGAGGACTACGCGACGCTCGACCAGCTTTCCGGCGGCCGGCTGGAACTCATGATCGGGAAGGGCAACGATCCGCGGCACTTCCCGCTGTTCGGCCTCGAAGAAGACCGGCAATGGGAGTACCAGGCGGAGAAGTTCGCCCTGCTGCGCCACCTGTTCCTGGAGGAGGGCGTGACGTGGGAGGGCGAGTTCCGCACGCCGCTGACCGACGTCACGACGCAACCGCGCCCGTTCCACGCCCGGCCGCGGATCTGGCACGGGAGCGCGTCGAGCACCGAATCGACCGAGCTGGCGGCGAAGTTCGGCGATCCGCTGTTCACCGCGAACGGTTTCCACCCCAAGAAGAAGTACGCCGATCTGATCGACCACTACCGGCGGCGCTGGGCGGAGTACGGCCACGATCCGGCGGACGCGCTCGTCGGTTCCGGCGCGGGCGGGCTGTACGTGGCCAAGACCTCGCAGGAGGCGCTGGACGGGTACCGGCCGTACTTCGAGGCGCTGATGAAGACGCCCGCGTATCAGCACAACAAGTCGGAGTTCACCACGCTGGAGGACAAGATCGCCGGCGGTTCCGCGCTCGTCGGCAGCCCGGAACAGGTGATCGACAAGATCGGCGACTACCACGCGTCGTTCGGGCACGAGGTGCAGGCGGTGTCGGTCGACGGCTTGGAGGCCGGGGAGGCGCGGGACGTCCTGGAGCTCTTCGCCGCCGACGTCGTCCCGATCGTGCGGAAAGAACTGCCCTCACGCGTCTGGGAAAGCTAGTAGCTTCGAGAAGGTGCGCATCCTCTTCACGTGCCGCCCCGCCTACGGCCACCTGTACCCGTTGATGCCCTTGGCGATCGCCGCCCGCGCAGCCGGGCACGAGGTGCTCTTCGGGACCGGCGAAGCGTTCGTGGACAAGGTCCGCGGACTCGGTTTCGACGCGCACAAGGTCGGGATCTCGATCCAGGACGCCGTCGACCAGGCCGAAGGGGACGCGCTCGAGGCCATCTTCACCGCCTTCGCCGACATCCTGCCGCAGGCGACGATCGCCGACCTGACCCCGCTGCTCCCCACGCTCCGGCCGGATCTGGTCGTCTACGAGATGAGCGACGTCGGCGCGGCGGCCGCCGCCCACCGGGCCGGGATCCCGGTGGTGTCCCACGTGATCGGGCGGTCGATGCCCGCCGAGCTGATGGCCGCCGCCGCGCACCGGTTCGCGCCGCTGTGGGACGGCAACCCGCCTGCCGACCTCATGCTGGGCGACGCCGGGATCGACGTGTGGCCGGATGTCGTCCGCGACCCGGTGGCGAGCTCGCTGCCGACGGTCTTCCGGCTCCGGCCGGTGCCGTGGAACGAACCGGGCACGGTGCCGTCGTGGCTAGACAAACGCGACCGACCCCTCGTCTACCTGACGCTGGGCACCGTGGCCTTCGGCGCCACCGGCGTACTGCGCGCGGCGATCGACGGCCTCGCGCGGCTGCCGGTGGACGTACTGGTCGCCCGCGGTCCCGGTGACCCCGGCGAGTTCGGCGATCTGCCGCCGAACGTCCACGTGACCGGTTTCGTGCCGCAGTCCGAAGTCCTTCCGCGCGCGGATCTGGTGGTGCACCACGGCGGAACCGGGACCGTGCTCGGCGCGCTTTCGGCCGGCCTGCCGCAACTGGTGCTGCCGCAGGGCGCGGACCAGTTCGTCAACGCCGAAATGCTGGAGACGGCCAATGCCGGACGGGCGCTGACCGGCGACGAGGTGACCGCGGACGCCGTCGAGGAGAGGGCCAAGACCCTCCTCGACGACGCCCGCGTGCGCGAGGTGGCGGCCAGGGCCCGTCACGAGATCGCCGCCATGCCCGCGCCGTCGGAGGTCGTCCGGCGGCTGGAGGAGTTCGCCGCTCGTTAAGTGACCGACCGCAAGATCTCCCGCGCGACGACGTCGTTCTGCCGGAACGGGAGCGCGTTGGTCCTCGGCCGGGTGAACGCCCCTGCCGACCGCGCCGACGTATGCGGCCCGAGCGCGAACCGGCGCGGATGCGGCCGGCCCTCGCCGTCGAGCATCCGGCCGTCGGAGACGCGGATGTGGATACGGCCGGCGAGCAGCCTGTCGCCGGTGACCGGGTCGAGGACGGCTTCCTCGCCGAGCGCTCCGCTGTCGCGCAACTGTCGCAAAAGGACATCGGACGCCCTGGAGACGCTCGGCTCGGGGAGCCGTGCCTCGACCAGGGTCCGAGCCTCGGTCTCACCGGGGAAGCTCGCACCTGAAGCGACGAAGGCCCTGCGCTCCTCGTCGGCCGACACCCGCATTTCGGCACCCAAGAAGGAAACGAGACCTGCTTCCTGGAGCGCTAGCAGTTCTTCGAGCCTTCGCGGGGGCGGTCCGCTGGCGAAGTAGGAGAAGAAGCCGAGGAACCAGCCGTCCAAATCGGACAGTTGCGACGCCGCGTCGAGCCGTCCGGTCTGCACCAGCGCCGGAAGCTGCCCCATCACGGAAAGCAGCGCCATGAACGCACCCAGATCCGCGCTGTACTCGGGGTCCGCCCGGCGGCTCAAGTCCGCTTCGACGTACTCGCGCAGTTCCTTGCCGTACTCCTCGGCGGTGCCGAACTCGGCTCCCGCCATCGGCCGGTCGAGCCTGCCGAGGTCGAGCCGGTCGTCCGGCGCCGGAACCGCCCGCGCCACCAGCGCGTCGAGCTCGCCGGGCGCGGCGTCCGCGAAAGCGTCGGCGAAGACCGCGAAATCCATCCGCACCCGCTCGGGGTGGGCGGTGAAAAGTTCGCTGTAGTAGGCCCACGCGATCTCCTTCGAGATCAGTGGCCAGACGTCGCGGCGGAAGTCGATCGGTCCGGGCACGTCGCAGAGCTTCCCGATCGCGTAGGCATCGAAGAATTTGGGCAACTGCAACGGTTTGCCGCGCAGCCGGTAGCCGATTTTCGAGTGGTACGGCACGCCACGGCGTGAACCGATGTGCAATACCGGCTCGGCGCCGCTGGGGTGGTATTTCAGCCCGCCGCACGCCTGCTCTTCGAACCGGCCGCCGCGGCCTTCGGTCAGCAGCAGCATCAGATCGACGAACGCGAGGCCGAATCCGCGCACCAGCACGGTTTCCCCTGGCCGAATCGCCGAATAGTCGACGTCGGCGGTGTAGCCTGCCGGGTAGTAGGCGAGGTCGTGCCGGGCGGCGAAATCGGCGAGTGCGGTTTCGCGTTCGTCCGGTTCGGCGTCGAGATGCCCGACGGTGAACAGGACCGCGTCCACGGCGAGGGGCTCCGCCCGGTCCTCCAGCCAGAGCGACTGCGGATCGCCGTCTTCCAGCCGCACCGCACGCGTCCGGTGCTCGACGACTTCGATCTCGGGCGGGAGCCCGGCGCGGACCTCGCGGTGGAACCAGGCGAGGTACGCGCTCTGCAGCCGTCGCGTGGGGAAGTGGTCGCTTTGCAGCGCCTCGAGTTCGGCGCGCAGGCTTTCGTCGACTTCCGCGTCGAGCGCGCCCTCGCGAACCAACCGCGCCCACTCGATCAGCGAAGGCCCGGGGCGGATCGGCCCGTCGATCTCCACGGTGTCGTCGGTGAACACGGTGACGTCCTCGGGCATGGAGTTCATCCGCAGCAACGGTGACTGCTCATGACGCCAGACCCGCCCGGCCCCGGCGGGAAAGGGATCGACGAGATGCACCACCAGCCGCCGCCCGCCGAGGAGCTCGGCGGCGTTGGCACCGAGCCGTTCGAGCACGCCCACCCCACGTGGACCGGCGCCGACCACCGCGAGCACGTAGGGAAGGTCTGCGGTACTCACGAAGCCGAAGCTACGCCGGGATTCCGGGGCGTGTGCGGGTTCTCAAGGAGCGGAACCCGTTGCCACGGCGTGGAACCGGCGCGTACTCGTCGAACAGGGGGACACGGACGAGAGGGACGGACGATGCCGGTCGAATTCCTGGGTATCGGAGGCACCAACGACGGTTCGGAGACACATCCGCGATCGGGTGGCGTCTTCGACAAGGACTACACACTGCGGCTCGCGCGGGCACACGAGGAATTCGGCTGGGACCGGGTGCTGTTCGCGTACGGCTCCAGCGGGCCGGACCCGGCGCAGGCGGCCGCGTACGTCGCGGCGAAGCTCGACAAGCTCCAGATCCTGCTGGCACACCGGCCGAACGTCTCGTACCCGACCTTCGCGGCGAAGACGTTCGCCACGCTGGACCAGCTCTCGGACGGGAAGCTCACGGTCCACTTCATCACCGGCGGCAGCGACCACGAGCAGCAGCGCGAAGGCGACTACCTGACGAAGGACGAGCGCTACTCACGCACGCGCGAGTACATCCAGATCGTGAAGCGGGCTTGGACGTCCGAAGAACCCTTCGACCACGAGGGCGAGCACTACCGCTTCGCTGACTTCGTTCTCGACGTCCGGCCTGTGCAGCAGCCGCGCCCCGGCGTCTCGTTCGGTGGCTCGTCTCCGGCGGCGTACGCGGCGGGCGGGGCCGAAGCGGACATCTTCTGCCTCTGGGGCGAGCCCCTCGCGCAAACGGCCGAGCAGATCGAGTCCGTCAAGGCCGCGGCGAAGGCCGCCGGGCGGACCGACGTCCCGCGCATCCAGGTCGCCTTCCGCCCGATCATCGCGCCGACCGAGGAACTCGCCTGGGAGAAGGCGCACCGCACGGTCGACGCGATCAAGGCCCGGACGAGCGGCGGTCAGCAACTGACCCGGCGGCATTCGCTCACGAATCCGGAGAACACCGGCTCGCAGCGGCTCCTCGCGGTCGCCGCCGAGGGCGAACGGTTCGACCGGGCGCTGTGGACCCCGACGGCGGCCGCGACCGGCGGCGCGGGCAACTCCAACGCCCTGGTCGGCACGCCCGAAACCGTCGCGCAGGCCCTGCTCGACTACTACGACCTCGGCGTCGACATCCTCTCCGCCCGCGGCTACGACATGCTCGGCGACACGATCGACTTCGGCCGTCACGTCATCCCGATCGTGCGCGAAGAGGTCGCCAAACGCGACGCGGCGAAGGCGGCTTCGGCGCGCGAGGTACTCGCCGTCGACGGCTGAACCGTTCACTACACCGAATGGCGGACGGCGTCATCCATTCGGCGCACGACGCCGACTGCCGTCGATTGTCCCGGTCGTCGCGGAGCGGAGTCGAAACACGTTCGCCCGCAGGCGCCCCGGGGACCACTCGCGGACCACCGTCGCGACGCGGCATCCCCGCCCCGGGTGACGCCGTCCTGTCCGCTTTTTCCCGGCGAAGAGCCCGAATCGACCCAAAAGCGCTGGCCTGGGCGTTGATACCGGTCAACGGGACATCTTCGCGGGCGAAAGTCCATCCACGAAAAAGATCTCCAACTCCAGAAACCCGGCGAAAGAACCTAGCCAATCACCAACAGTCAGGAGACACTTACGTGAACGAATGACGCTTCGTGACGAGCTCGTGACCGCGTTACTCTCGGTCACGAGTTTCTCGCGTAATAAGGACCCTATTGGGGGCAGCATGGCTTCGGCCGGACGGGTCACTTACCGAGAGGTGTTCGGTGTAGCCGAGTTCCGTTCGCTCTGGTTCGCCGAACTGTTTTCGATCTTCGGTGATCAACTCGCCAGGGTCGCCCTGTCCGTCCTCGTCTTCACCGAAACCCGCTCCGCGACCCTGACCGGTCTCACCTACGCGCTGACCTACGCCCCTTCGCTGCTCGGCGGCATCTTCCTCACCGGCTTCGCGGATCGGTTCCCCCGGCGGACCGTCATGGTGGTCGTCGACCTCTTACGGGCCCTGCTGATCGCGCTGGTCGCGGTGCCGGTGCTGCCGTTCTGGGTCCTGTGCGTGCTCGTCGGCGGCGTCTCGCTGCTGAACCCGCCGTTCAAGGCGGCCCAGCTGGCCCTGCTGCCGCAGATCCTCGAAGGCGACCGGTTCGTCGTCGGCATGGCGATCCGCAGCATGACCGTCCAATCGGCGCAGCTGGCCGGATTCGCCGGCGGCGGGCTCCTGCTGACCGCGCTCGAACCCCATATCGCCCTCGCGCTGGACGCGGTCACCTTCGTGATCTCGGCGCTGTTCGTCCGGTTCGGACTGAAATCGCGGCCGGCCGCGGCGTCCGGGGAGAAGCGCAAATCGTTCTTCGCGTCGATCGGTTCGGGCGGCAAGATCGTCTTCGCCAGCGCCGGGTTGCGCTCGTTGCTGCTGTTCACCTGGCTGATGGGCCTGCTGCCGGTGTACGAGGGCATCGCGGCGCCCTACGTCGCCTCGTCGGGCGGCGGCCCCGAGGTCATCGGCCTGTTGCTGGCCGCCGATCCGATCGGCAGCGTGATCGGGGCGTTCATCTACTCACGGTGGGTGCCGGCACACGTCAGACCGAAACTGATCGGGCCGCTTTCGGCGTTGACCGCGCTCCCGCTGCTGCTGTGCTTCCTGCAGCCGGGACCGCTGTCGTCGATCGTGTTGTTCGTGCTCTGCGGCGGCTTCGGCACGGTGGCGCTGATGCAGGCGACCGCGTCACTGACGCTGGCCGTGCCGGACGAGAGCCGGGCACAGGTGATGGGGCTGTCGAACACCGGATTGACCACGACGATGGGGGTGAGTCCCCTGATCGGCGGCATCCTGGCGGACCAGGTGGGCCCTCAGTCGACCGTCGGCGTCTTCGGCCTTGCGGGATTGATACTGACCGTCCCGCTCGCGTTGAGCTGGTTCCGGACCCTCAGCCGCGACCCGGAACGGTGGCAGGAAAAAGACGCCGCACGCGCAGAACATTGAGCTGTTCCACGCGCCGGCCCGATCGCGCGGACGTCTGGCGCGCGCCCCAGTTCACTGATCCCTACCGGCCATCGCTGGCACCTTTCCCTCGACCTCTCAGAGAAAAGTACACACCTAGGGAGCTTGTCGACAGCCCGCAAGTCGGTAGAAGCTGTCCGTAAGTAGGGGGTTTCGGAGAATGACGCAAGAGTCAGGGGGAAAGATGATCACATCGGAGGAACGCGCTGGACATCGTTCGGCTCTCACGGTAGCGACGTGGGAGCTGTGGAAGAGGCCCAAGCACTGGATCGCCTACACCGGGCTGTCCGTCGCGACGATGCTGGCACTGACGGGGGTCTTCGCCGCATCCATCGCCATCACGTCTTCGCAGGTCCTGCTGTGTTCCCTGCTCGCAGGGCTCGCCATCGCGCACACCGAGGCGACCCGCCGGATCGAGCGCCAGCGGCGCAGCATGAGCGTCACCCCGCATATCAACATGACCTCGGTCTGGGTCCTGCCGGGCGCGATCCTGCTTCCGCCGCAGTTGACCGCGCTTCTCGTAACCGTGATCTATCTTCACCTCGGATACCGCAGCTGGGCGGGCCTTCGCACGGTCAACCCTCACCGAACTGTGGCGAACGCCACATCGATGACGCTGACCGCGTTCGCCGCCTGGGCGGCCGTGCAGATCGTCGGCGCCGACACGGCGTCGGTGACGTCGATCTGTGCCGCGAGCCTCGCCTTCTTCCTGATGAACGCCGTCTTCACCGGCACCGGCCTGTACTTCGCGGCGCCCAAGAAGGCGACCGTCCAGACGCTCCTCGGCTCTTGGGACGACAACATCCTCGAAGCCTCGACGGTCTGCATCGGCGCGCTCGTGCTCGCCGTCCTGCCGCATCAGCCGGTGCTCGTGCTGCTCGTCTTCCTGCCGCTGTACCTGCTGCAGCGTTCGGTGCTGATCAAGCAGCTGGAGGAGCTCGCCACCACCGACCAGAAGACCCAGCTGCTCAACGCCACGACCTGGCAGCAGGGCGCCGTCCGCGAGGTCTCCCGCGCGGAGCGCGAGAACGGCCAGTTCGGCGCGCTGATGATCGACCTCGACCACTTCAAGAGCATCAACGACACGTACGGCCACCTGGCGGGCGACGACGTGCTCAAGGGGGTCGCGGCGCTGGTCAAGGCCGAAACGCGGACGCAGGACCTCGCGGGCCGCTTCGGCGGTGAGGAGTTCGTCGTACTCCTGACCTCGTCTTCGAAGCAGGAGTCCGTCGCGGTCGCCGAGCGGATCCGGCAGCGGATCAGCGAAATGGTCATCAAGACCCAGGACAACGAGGGCAACGCCGTGGTCATCGAGCAGCGGACGGCGTCGGTCGGCGTCGCGACGTTCCCGCTCGACGGCCGGACGATCGACGAGGTCATGGCCTCGGCCGACGCCTCCGTCTACGCGGCCAAACGCAACGGCCGCAACCGCGTCGTCTCGTCACCGGATCTGGCGTCGGTCACCGAAGAAGCCATGGAGGCCGTCGCGGCTTAGCGCAGTCTTTCCATCACGTCGGCGGCCGCGGTCCGGAGCCGGACGACGCCGCCGACGGTGAATTCGGTGAGCAGGTCGATGAGCGCGTCCGCGTCGGGCGGCTCACCGTCCCAGCTCGCCTGGACGAGCGCCTCGGTCATCGCGAAGAACAGCGTGACCAGCGCCTTGTCCGCGCGGCCGGAGTCGACGCCGTGGCGTGCCCAGCGCTGACGGCTCGCCTCGGTGTAGACGGTCGCGAGCCGTTCACGAAGCCGGGTGAGGGCCGGATCGCCCATGCGCTCCGCTTCGCGCAGTACGGGGAACGCGTCGGGATTCGCCGCGACGAAGGCGAACATGTTGGCGTAGTTGGCGCGGGCCCATGACCGGAGCTCGGGCTGCGAGAGGTCGAGGGCGGGCGCGCCGATCGCCTCGAAGGCGCGTTCCTCGATGTCCGCCACGACCTGGGCGAACAACGTCGTGCGATCACCGAACTGCTCGTAGACGGCCTGACGGGACACCCCCGCGCGCCGGGCGATCTGCTCGATCGTCGCGGCCTGCGCGCCGTGCACCGCGAAGACGCCGGCCGCCGAACCCAGCACCCGCGCGCGTTGCTCGCCGATCGGGAGTTTGCGGGGTCTCCCTCGCGGCGCCGGACTTGACATTGTGCGCCACCTCACTGACTCTCTTTTTCGACACGTCTGTCGAAAATGTTTGTGCTCAACGAGGAGCAAGCATGCGTCCAGGATCCCGGCGCGGTGTGTCCGCCGCCGTCTCAGCGGCCACCATCGCGGCCCTGCTGACCTTCGGGGCACAGCAGGCCGGCGCCGCCCCGTCCTTCTACGATCCCCCGTCGCCACTGCCCGCGGGTGCTCCCGGCGACATCATCCGGCACGAGCCGTCCACCTTCTACGTCGATCCCGTGAAACTCATCAAGGCCGACGCGGACGTTCAGCGCATCATGTACCGCAGCACCGACACCCACGGCCGGGCCAACGCCGTGACCGGCACCGTCCTCACCCCCAAGAAGGCGTGGACCGGCGCGGGCGAACGGCCGGTCATCGGCTACGCGGCCGGGACACAGGGCGTCGGCGACCAGTGCGCGCCGTCGAAAGCCCTCTCGGCGGGCATGGAGTACGAAGGCCCCTTCATCGCCGGGCTGCTGCTTCGCGGCTACGGCGTCGTCGTCACCGACTACGAGGGCCTCGGCACTCCCGGCGTCCACACGTACGTCAACCGCGTCGCCGAGGGCAACGCCGTCCTCGACTCGATCCGCGCGGCGCAGCGCCTGCCCGAAGCGAACCTGCCGGACAACGGCCCGGTCGCGACCGCGGGCTACTCGCAGGGCGGCGGGGCGTCGGCGTCGGCCGCCGAACTGCAGCCCTCGTACGCGCCCGAACTCAAGCTGAAGGGCTCGTACGCGGGCGCCGTCCCGGCCGACCTGGCCGAAGTCGGCAAGAACATCGACGGGCACTACGCGTTCGGGTTCCTCGGCTTCACGATGGTCAGCATGGACGCGGCGTACCCGGAGCTGAACATCCCGTCCCTGCTGAACGCGAAGGGCGCCGAAGCGTTCGAGAAGGTCAAGCAGGAGTGCACTGTGGACGCGATCTTCGCGCACGCGTTCACGCAGTCGAAGGACCTGACGAAGGACGGTCGGCCGCTGACGGCTTACCTCGGCGAAGAGCCGTACAAGACGCGAGTCGGCGAGCAGCTCATCGGTGCGCGTAAGCCGGGCGCGCCGACGCTGGTCGTCCACAGTGCTCTCGACGACATCGTCCCCTACGCGCAGGGACGGACCATGGCGCGCTCGTGGTGCGCGAAGGGTGCGAAGGTGCAGTTCTCGACTTCGCTGGTTCCGACGCACGTGGGCGGGGCGATCCGGGCGTTCCCGGAGGCCTTCGCTTGGCTTGAGGGACGCTTCGCGGGACTGCCGGCCTTCGGGAACTGCGGCCTCTTCTAGCGCTGCCGAGTGTCATGAAAGGGCCGTTCAGGACATCTTTTGTCCTGAACGGCCCTTTCATGACACGTCACTTGAGGCCGCACTCGGGTGTTCCGGCTTCGATCACGTGAGCGCGGCCGATCGGTCCAGGTGGTCGTGAGTGGCGATTCGGGTTAGAACCCGAATCGCCACTCACGACGTCACTTGAGGCCGGTGGCTTCCGCGGCGGCGGGGTCCGAGTCGCTCAGGAACGTCTTGCAGCGGTCGTACTCCTCGGTCTCGCCGATCTTGCCGGCGGCCTTGCCGAGGACGGCGAGGGAACGCAGAAAACCCTGGTTCGGACGGTGCGACCACGGCACCGGCCCGTGTCCCTTCCAGCCCGCGCGGCGAAGCTGGTCGAGACCGCGGTGGTAACCGGTGCGGGCGTACGCGTAAGCGGCGACGGTCTCGCCCGCGTCGAGCGCCTTCTCGGCGAGGGCGGCCCACGCCTCGCTGTAGTCGGGGTGCTCGGCGGCGACGGCGGCCGGATCGGTCCCGGCATCCAGCGCCGCCTGCGCGGCGGTGTGCTCGGGGAGATGCGTCGGCTGGGGGCCGAGGAGGTTCGTCATACGGGCCATTGTGCCGACCCGTCTCCCCAAGGGCGCCCCGCGCCCGACGGAGACTTCACATCGCGCGCCCTCTGTCGGCCGAAGGCCACGAAAGTTCGATGAAGGGGCGCATCTCGGAGCACGCGACCGTCGCCGGACAAAGGCGCCCCTTCGGCGAGCTTTCGTCAGCGCGCGATCAGCAGCGCTGTGATCAGAAGAACAGGCTCCCGAGAATGCCCCCACCGGCCAGCACCAGAGCGGCGACGAGGACCGCCGCGACGAGTCGTTTCGGCATCATGGCGGCACACCTTGCCCTGTTTCGCACGCCGGTCGCAAATCCACCACCCCTACGGGTGAACCCCGATTTTCGACCCCAAATGCCCATCCCGTGATCTGGAGCAGGGAAGATGGCCCGCATGACAAAGGCGACAGAAGTGACCGGGGACCTTTCGCCGGGTGTCATCCCCCGCAGCCCGATCGCGAAGACGAGGCTGTTCTTCAAGCTCCATTGGCACCGCGGCGCGCCGGGACAGGCGACGCCGGACTGGGTGCTGAACTTCTGCTACTCGATGTGGCTGGCCGCGTTCGCCTTCAAACTGGTGGGCTCGTCCTGGGACATGTCGTGGCATTTCATGTGGCTGCGTGACGACCTCGCCCCGCCGCACCTGATCAACACCGTCGGCACGGTGATCATCATGGTGCTGGTGGCGATCCACAGCTACACCGGCATGGGCGCCGACCGGCGTTCGCTGCGGCTGATGCAGATCGGGCTCGTGGTGTTCCTCATCGCGGCGCCGCTGGACGTCATCAACCACCGCGTCAACGGTCTCGACCTGACCGCGTGGAGCCCGTCGCACATGATGCTCTACATCGGAACGGGCATCATGCAGGCCGGTGTGATCATGGGCTGGCTCAAGTACGCCAAGCCCGGCCGTCTGCGCACCGGTGTCCTGATCGGACTGTGGGCCTTCTTCCTCGAGAACACGTTCTTCCCGAACGGTCAGCAGGAGTACGGCATCCTCGGCCTGCGCGCCTGGGAACGCGGCACGCCCGAGGCGGAGCCCGAGCTGCTGAACTTCGCCGCCAACCAGATCGGGCATCCGGTCGACCGGGTCGCCGTCGAGTACTTCACGATGCCGATCGACGACTGGGTGTACCCGCTGTGGGGCATCGGCGTGATGGCGCTGATCTTCGCGCTGGCGCGGCACACGACCGGTTTCCGCTGGGCGGGTACGACGGTCGCCGCCGCGTACCTCGCGTACCGGCTGGTGATGTGGCCGCTGCTGCTCGGGATGGGCTTCCCGGTCTCGGTCGTGCCGTTCTATCTGCTGGCCGTCGGGCTCGCCGTCGACCTGGCGTTCCGCATCGGGCGGGGGCATCCGATGCTGACGGCGGGCGCGGGCGCGCTGCTGGTGACCGCCTTCGGCTACGGGATGTTGTGGGTGCAGTCGCAGTTCCGGCCGTGGATCCTCGGTGACGCGCACACGGAGTCCGCGCCGCCGGTGGCCTACTGGACGGCCGCGGTCTGCCTGGTCGGGGTCGGCGTGCTGTGGGCCGCCGCCGGGCCGGGGACGCGGGCGATGAACTCGGTGCTGGAGAAGCGTCGCGCACGCGCCGCCTAAGTCTCACGTCGCTGGATCGTGCCCGGCCCGCCACAAGGAATCGAGCGGGAGCGCCATCAGCCGATCACCGAAGCTGATGGCGCCCTGGCTCCCCGTGTGCAAGACGATTCCTTGCGTGAACTGATCACCGAGAAGGTCTCTCAACTGGGCGAGGCCGCGGAAATCCGCCGCGGTCACGGTGTCTCGCGCCTTCGCTTCGATGCCGACAACCTGCCCGTCGTCCCGTTCCATGACCACGTCGACCTCCGCGCCACCGCTCACTCGCCAGTGGTGCAGCCGAACCTCGGCTTCGCTCCACGTCGCTTGCTTGGCCAGTTCATTGACGATGAAGGTCTCGACAAGGGGGCCACGGGTCGGCGCCACGGGCTTCGCCAGGGATTCCGGTGACACGCCCAGCAAAGAAGCGGCGAGTCCCGTGTCGGTGAGGTGCAACTTGGCGTGTTTCACCGCCCGGGACGTCAGATTTCGCGACCACGCCGGGAGCCGGTGGACCAGGAACACCGCTTCGAGCAACTCGACGTACTTGTTCACCGTGGTGCGGTGAAGGCCTGTCCTGGTCGACGTGTTCACGCTGTTGTGCTCTTGCGCTGTGATGGAGGCCAGGTAAGCCAGCAAGGCCGTCATCGCGCTGGGTTCATTGACCCTGGACATCTCCCGGATGTCGCGCTCCGCGATGGCCTGCACATCGGCACGGAACCAGGCTTTACGCGCACGCGCGCCGCCGAGAAGCGCGGGTTCGGGAAAACCTCCGCGACAGATCCGCTCGAAGTAGTCCGCGCGATCGACGCTCGCGGGACCGAGGCCGAGCAAACGGCCGGGTTCGTCGAAAGCGACATCGATGAACCGCTCGAACCGCCCCTCGAACTCCCCCTGCGAGAACGGCCACACATCGACGACGACGCCCCTGCCCGCCAGGGACTCCGAAAGACTGGGAGTCGCCAGGAACCTGGTGGACCCGGCCAGGACGTAGCGTCCTGGCCCGTTCTCCGCGTCGACCTCCGCCTTGATCGCTCTGATCAGCGGGTCCCCTGCCCGTTGCACCTCATCGATGAGCCTGGGCTCCGGGCCGGTACCGGCGAATCCGACGGGGTCCTCGATGGCCGCTTGCAGAAGTTGCTCGTCGTCGAGGTTGAACGAGGTACCACCGTGCCGCCGGTGCAGATGCCTGAGCATGGTCGTCTTACCGGCCTGACGCGGGCCGTTGAGGATCACGACGCGAAAGCTCGCCAGGTACTCCTCTGCGACGGCACAACTGGCGCGTACCAGGTCCGATTCGGCCATAGCTCCTCGAATGCCGGAGGTCGTGTACATCTCACAGTACCCTCGACCGACATTTCACGACCAGGTGAACCGACATTCCACAGCGCAAGTGACCGACATTTTGCCGATCTTGAAACCGCTGGCCTCAGCCACGCTCCGAGTACGTGAAGGCCCCCTTCCTTGCGTCTAACGCAAGGAAGGGGGCCTTCACGTACTTCCGCATTCAGAGGACGAAATGCGGGAAGGTCAGAGCTTCTTGCCGGCCGAGCCCAGCGACTGAGCGGCCTCGACGACGCGCGCGGCCATGCCGGCCTCGGCGGCCTTCAGGTAGCTACGCGGGTCGTAGACCTTCTTGTTGCCGACCTCGCCGTCGATCTTCAGGACGCCGTCGTAGTTCTTGAAGAAGTGGTCCGCGATGGGCCGGGTGAAGGCGTACTGCGTGTCGGTGTCGACGTTCATCTTCACGACGCCGTAGGACACCGCCTCGCGGATCTCCTCCGGCAGCGAGCCGGAACCGCCGTGGAAGACCAGCTCGAACGGCTTCGAGCCCGCCGGGAGGCCGAGCTTCTTCGCCGCCGCCTCCTGGCCGCCCTTGAGCACGTCCGGGCGCAGCTTCACGTTGCCGGGCTTGTAGACGCCGTGCACGTTGCCGAAGGTCGCGGCCAGCAGGTAGCGGCCGTTCTCGCCGGAACCCAGCGCGTCGATCGTCTTCAGGAAGTCGCCCTCGGCGGTGTACAGCTTCTCGTTGATCTCGGCCTCGACGCCGTCTTCTTCGCCGCCGACGACGCCGATCTCGACCTCGAGGATGATGTTCGCGGCCGCGGCCTTGGCGAGCAGCTCCTGCGCGATCTCGAGGTTCTCGTCGAGGTCGATCGCGGAACCGTCCCACATGTGGCTCTGGAACAGCGGGTTCTGGCCGTTCTTGACCCGCTCCGCGGAGATCTCGATCAGCGGGCGGACGAAGCCGTCGAGCTTGTCCTTCGGGCAGTGGTCGGTGTGCAGCGCGACGTTCACGTCGTACTTGGCGGCGACGACCTGGGCGAACTCGGCGAGCGCGACCGAACCGGTCACCATGTCCTTGACCTTCTGGCCGGACGCGAACTCCGCGCCGCCGGTGGAGAACTGGATGATCCCGTCGCTCTCCGCCTCGGCGAACCCGCGGATGGCGGCGTTCAGGGTCTCCGACGAGGTCACGTTGATGGCCGGGTAGGCGAATTCGTTCGCCTTCGCCCGGTCGAGCATCTCCGCGTAGACCTCGGGGGTGGCGATGGGCATCGTTTACTCCTCCTCGAAGCAGGCTGGTGCACCTCTCGGCCGCATCGTACGAGGTCGGCCGGGAGGTGCCTACAGCCGTCGCGTCAGAGGAGGACCGCGGCGAGCGCCCGGTAGACCGGCAGGGGGTCGGAGTTCAGTACCTGGATGTTGACGTGGTCCGCCCCGGCCTCGATATGCGCGGTGACGCCGCGGGCGACCGTCTCGGCGTCGCCGTGGACGGCCAGCGCGTCGATCAGCTTGTCGCTGCCCTCGCCCGCCAGGTCCTCGTCGGTGAAACCGAGTTTCCGCAGGGAGTTCGTGTAGTTGACGAGACCGAGGTAGAACTTGACGCTCGGCCGTCCGATCTCGCGGGCCTTCGCCGGATCGGCCTCGAGGACGATCTTCTGCTCCGGCGCGAGCAGCGGTCCTTCGCCGAGGATCTCGCGTGCCTGACGGGTGTGCTCGGGCGTCATCAGGTACGGGTGGGCTCCCGCTGTGCGGTCTCCTGCGAGTTTGATCACCTTCGGGCCGAGAGCGGCGAGAACGCGGCCTTCGACCGGCACCCCGGCGGCGTCGAGAGCGTCGAGGTACTCGACCAGCGCCGTGTACGGCTTCTTGAACTCGGCGGTGTGCTCGCGGTGCCCGGCCCCGATCCCGAGCAGGAAGCGGCCCGGGTGCTTCGCCTCGATGCGCTTGTACGACTCGGCGACCGTGGCCGCGTCGTCCTTCCAGATGTTGACGATGCCGGTGGCCACCTTGATCGTCTTCGTGGCGTCGAGCAGCTCCTCCGCCTTCACGAGGTCGCCGTCCGGTGAGCCGCCCAGCCAGATCGCGCCGTAGCCGAGTTCTTCCAGCTCACGGGCGATCTCCGGGGTGAAGACGGATTCGTGCTGCCAGATGCCGATCCTGCCGAGTTCGATTCCCATGTTCCGAGCCAACACCACGGGCGGGCGATGTCTTCCCTTATGTTCGAACCATGGCGAAACTCGGGAACACCGACCTCGACGTCCGTGGGATCAACCTCGGCGGCAACGTCTTCGGCTGGACCGCGGACGAGGAGCAGTCCTTCGCCGTCCTCGACGCCTACACGGCGGCGGGCGGCAACTTCATCGACACCGCCGACCTGTACTCCCAAGGCGGTTCCGAGACGATCATCGGCGACTGGCTGGCCAAACGCGGGCGCCGTGACGACGTCGTCATCGCGACCAAGACCGGCATGTGGGAGCAGCGCAAGGGGCTGTCGGCGGCGAACATCGCGGCGGCGGCCGAAGACTCGCTGCGACGGCTTCGCACCGATCACATCGACCTCTACTACGCGCACATCGACGATCCGGACACCCCGGTCGAGGAGACGGTGCGGGCCTTCGACGCGCTCGTTCGCTCGGGCAAGGTGCGCTACGTCGCGGCGTCGAACTACTCCGCCGAGCGACTGAGCGAAGCACTGTCCATTTCGGACCGCGAGGGGCTGGCGAAGTACGTCGCGCTGCAGCCGCACTACAACCTCGTCGAGCGGGACTACGAGCAGGACCTGGCGCCGACGGTCGAGCGCGAAGGCCTGACCACGCTGCCGTATTTCTCGCTGGCCAAGGGTTTCCTCGCCGGGAAGTACCGGTCGAAGGACGACCTCGGGGACAGCCCGCGCGCCGCCCGCGCATCGTCCTATTTGGACGAACGGGGCGAGCGGGTGCTCGCGGCGCTCGACGAGGTCGCGGCCTCGCGCGGCGTCCCGGTCGCCGCGGTTTCCCTTGCCTGGCTGTTCGCACAGCCGACCGTCACCGCGCCCATCGCGAGCGCCCGCTCGGTCGAGCAGCTGAACGACCTCCTTCCCGCCGTCGACCTCGCGCTGACCACCGAGGAGGTCGACGCCCTTACCGCCGCCTCGCGCTGACCCCTCCCGCGTTTCGTCCTCTGAACGCGGTAGTTGGCACCACGAACTACCGCATTCAGAGGACGAAACGCGGACTTACTTGCGGGTAGCTTACTCCGGGTAGGTTGAGGTACCGTCCGAAAGCCTTAGGGCTCGGACGAGGAGGCAACGTGGCCAAGAACAGCGTGAACGGCAAGGTCGTCCTGATCACCGGCGCCGCGAGGGGCATCGGCGCGGGACTCGCCGAGCGCCTGGCCGCGCAGGGCGCGAAGGTCGCCCTGGTCGGCATCGAAGCCAAGGAACAGCAGGCGGTCGCCGACAAGATCGGCCCCAGCGCGCACGCGTGGGAAGCCGACGTCACCAGCTGGGACGACCTCGAACGCGCCACCGCGGGCGTCGTCGAGCACTTCGGCGGGATCGACATCGTCATCGCGAACGCCGGCATCGCGACCTCCGGTTTCGTCCGGTCGGTGGATCCGGCCGCCTTCGAGAAGGTCATCGAGGTCGACCTCCTGGGCGTTTGGCGCACCTTCCGCGTCACCCTTCCGCATGTCATCGACCGCAAGGGCTACCTGCTCGCGATCTCCTCGCTGGCCGCGATCACCCACGCGCCCGGCATGGCGAACTACGCCGCCGCGAAGGCGGGCGTCGAGGCGTTCTGCAACAGCTTCCGCGCCGAAGTCGCCCACCTCGGCGTGAAGGTCGGTGTCGCGCACCCCACCTGGATCCGCACCGACCTCGTCGAGAGCGCCGACCAGCACCCGGTCTTCGGCAAGCTCCGCGCCGGCATGCCCGGCCTGCTCGGCAAGACCTACCCGCTGTCCGTCGCGCTCGACCACCTGCAGGCCGGGGTCAACAAACGCGCCCGCACCGTGCACGTTCCCCGCTGGGTCGGCGGCCTGAAGCTGATCCGCGCGTTCCTGCCGCCGATCATCGAGATCGGCGCGAAGGGCCGGATCAAGAAGGCCGACGCCGCCGCGCTCATGGACATCAAAGAGCGCGGGGCGTACGAATCTTCAGTGACCGGCCAGGCAGGCCGGGCCGCCACACGAAAGGGCTGACGTATGTCCCGTCGCGACCAGATCCGCATGTCACCGGACGAACTCGCCGCCTACCTCGACGAGCAGAAGGTCATCAACGTCGCGACGATCGGCCCGAACGGCCGCCCGCATCTGGCGCCGCTCTGGTACTACCCGTACGAGTCCGGCGTCGCGACCTGGACCTACGGCACGTCCCAGAAGGCGAAGAACCTGGAGCGAGACCCCCGTGCCACCGTGCTCATCGAGGACGGCGAGAGCTACGAGAAGCTGCGCGGGGTCTCCCTCGAAGCCGACGTCGAGGTCATCACCGATACGGCCGTGGTCACCCGGATGGGTATCAGCCTCATGCAGCGGTACGCGGGCGCGAAGCCCGGGGACCCGGTGCCCGACGAGCTGTCCGGCTTCATCGGCAAGCAGGCCCCGAAGCGGATCGGGCTGATTTTCCGGCCCACCAAGATCGTCAGCTGGGACCACACGAAACTCGGTGGCACGTACTGACGGGTAGGTAGTACTAGCAAGTAACTGTTACTTCAGGTAACGTCATCTGCGCAAGAAAGCCTCGACGTGGAGGGCGCAGATGACCGAGCGATTCAAGGTCGTGATCGTGGGCACCGGATTCTCCGGGCTCGGCCAGGCCATCCAGCTCGAAAAGGCCGGGATCTCCGACTACGTGATCCTGGAGAAGGCGGACGAAGTCGGCGGTACGTGGCGCGACAACTCGTACCCCGGCTGCGCCTGCGACGTGCAGTCCCACATGTACTCGTTCTCCTACGAGCAGAACCCGGACTGGTCGCGGTCGTTCTCGCCCGCCCCCGAGATCTTCCAGTACCTGAAGGACGTCACCGACAAGTACCGGCTGCGGCGCAAGATCCGCTTCGGGGTCGAGCTCACCGGCGCCACCTGGGACGACACCGCACGCCGCTGGCACGTGCACACCAAGTCGGGTGAGTTCGAGGCCCAGTTCCTGGTCTCCGGCGTCGGCGGCCTGCACATCCCGCAGGTGCCCCAGCTCCCCGGGATCGAGAAGTTCAAGGGCCAGACCTGGCATTCGGCGCAGTGGAACCACGAGTACGACCTGCGCGGCAAGAAGGTCGCCGTGGTCGGCACCGGCGCGAGCGCGATCCAGTTCGTCCCGAAGATCGCGCCCGAGGTCGACGAGCTGACGCTGTTCCAGCGCACGCCGCCGTGGATCATGCCGAAGCCCGACCACGCCATGCCGGGCTGGGCCAAGACCGCCTTCCGTCGGATCCCCGGCGTGCAACGGCTTTACCGCAACGCGCTGTACTGGTTCCTCGAAGTGCGCGCCGTCGGCTTCAACGGTCACCCCGCGATCATGAAGGCCGGCGAGGTGATCGCGAAGCGCCACATCGGCAAGGCCATCAAGGATCCGAAGCTGCGCAAGAAGGTCACCCCGGACTACACCATGGGCTGCAAGCGGGTGCTGATCTCCAACGACTACTACCCGGCGATCAATCGATCCAATGTGGACGTCAACACCGAAGGCGTGCGAGAGGTCAAGGCGCACAGCATCGTCGATGGGAACGGCGTCGAGCACGAGGTCGACGCGATCATCTACGGCACCGGTTTCAAGGTCACGGATGCCTTGGAATACCTGGACATCACCGGGATCGACGGCCGCGACCTCGCCAAGGAATGGGCCACCGAGGGGATGCGCACGCACAAGGGCATCAACGTCGCCGGTTTCCCCAACCTGTTCTTCCTCCTCGGCCCGAACACCGCGCTGGGCCACAACTCCGTGGTCTTCATGATCGAGTCGCAGGCGCGGTACGTCGTCGACGCGATCAAGCTCGCCGACTCGCGGGGCGCCGCCGCGCTCGACGTCCGCCCCGGCGTGCAGGAGAAGTTCCAGCGCGAGATCCAGGACAAACTCGTCAAGGGCGTGTGGACCCAGGGCGGCTGCAAGAGCTGGTACCTCGACGCGAAGGGCGTCAACCGCACGATCTGGCCGGGCTTCACCTGGCGCTACTGGCTCGACACCCGCAAGGTCGACGCCAGCGACTACGAACTCAGCGGGAGGTCGTCGTGACCGACCACGAGCAGATCGTCCTGCACGCCCGCGACGTCGAGTTCGACTGGGCGTCGCTGCCGATGCACTGGATCCCCGGCGAACCGCAGGCGACGCACACGATCAACGTGCTGCACCTGGCGCTGCCGGAGGGGGAACGCTGGTTCGTCGAGGTGTTCAAGCAGGCCGTCCCGCTGATCCGCGATGAGCGGCTCAAGGAGGACGTCCTCGGCTTCATCGGCCAGGAGGCCATGCACGCCGAGGCGCACGACGGCGCGGCGGAACACCTCGAAGCCGCGGGCGTCCACGTGCGACCGTACATCGCGCAGATGGAGTGGATGTTCCGCCGTCTGCTCGGCGACCGTGAGCTTTCCGCCAAGCGGCGCGAAGAGTGGCTGATCGAACGGCTCGCCGTCATCGCCGCGATCGAGCACTACACCGCGTTCCTCGGCCAGTGGATCCTCGATGCCGAAGCGCTCGACAAGGCGGGCGCCGATCCGACGATGCTGGATCTCCTGCGCTGGCACGGCGCCGAAGAGGTCGAGCACCGCTCGGTCGCCTTCGATCTGTTCATGCACCTCGACGGCCGCTACGCGCGCCGCGTGCGCAGCATGCTCGTGGTGACACCGGTGCTCGCGTGGGTCTTCTTGCGGGGCACCAGGTTCCTCATGAAGAACGACCCGACCCGGCCGGGCAAGGCGAGTTTCCGGACCTATCTGCGCGTGGCGAAGCTCGGGCTTCTGCCTTCGGGCAAGCAGCTGCGGCGCGAGATCCGGCCGTACTTCCGGAAGTCCTACCACCCCACCGAAACCGGCAACACCGATCAGGCCGTCGCGTACCTCGCGAGCTCTCCGGCCGCGCTGGCCGCCGACGAACCCCGGTGATGACACCGCCGAGGCCGCTGCGGCTCGACGGCAGCGGGCGCACCGACCGCGCGATGGCGTCGCTGACCGGTGTCGTCGCGCTGTACCGCAGGCTCAGCGGGGTGAGCGGCCGTCGCCGTCCGCCTGTGGTCGCCGTCGACCGTGACCTCCCGCTGGTCGTCGACGACCTCCGCGCCCAGGCGGACGGCGTCGCCGTCCTGCGGCTGGTGCACGAACGCGGCGAGCCGCTGCCCCGGTGGCGGCCCGGCGCGCATGTCGATCTCTCGCCGCTGCCGGGTCTGGTCCGGCAGTACTCCCTGTGCGGTGACCCGGACGACCGCTCGGCCTACCGCGTCGGAGTCCGGTTGCTCGGCGAGGGATCGACGGCGATGCACGCGCTGAAGAAGGGCGCGCGGATCACCGGGCGCGGCCCGCGCAACGCCTTCCCGTTCGTCGAGAGCCCGGCGTATCTGTTCATCGCGGGCGGTATCGGGATCACGCCGATCCTGCCGATGGTGCGGCAGGCGGCCGCTTCGGGCGCGGATTGGCGACTGGTCTACACCGGTCGCGACGAGGCTTCGATGCCGTTCCTGGAGGAATTGTCCGAATTCGAGGACCGGGTGTGGATCCGGCCGGACACGGACTACGGGATCCCCGCATCGGGCGCGGAATTGCTCGAAGGGGCACCGAAGAGTGCCCCGATCTACTGCTGCGGCCCGGTTCCGATGATCGTGAGCGTCCGGACGGACGCGGCGCTGCGCGACTCGGGACCCGTGTTCTTCGAACGGTTCTCGACGCCGCCGATCGTCGGCGGCAAGCCGTTCCGCGTCGAACTCGCGCGCAGCGGCGTGACGCTGGACGTGCCCGCCGACCGGTCGACCCTCGACGTCCTGCGCGAGACCGTGCCCGGCATCGCTTATTCGTGCCGGCAGGGGTTTTGCGGGACGTGCGAGCTGCCGACGGTGACCGGCGACCGCGTCCGGGTCTGCGTCGAACGCGAGCCGGTCACCCTCGATCTCTGACCCGTCAGTCTTCCTTCGGGATCCAGGCGCCGATCACCGGCTTGAACTCGCGCACGGTCCGCTTCGCCACGACCCCTTCGAGGTGGTACGGATCCTGGTCGATGATCTCCATCAACGCCGCCTCGTCGGCCGCCTGGTACATCGAGATGCCTCCGGAGCCGTCGCCCAGCGGGCCGCCGAGCGCGACGACGCCCTGGTCCGCGAGGTCGGTGAGGAACTTCCGGTGCCGGGGACGCACGTCCGCCAGCTTCTCCTGCACGTACGTGATCTCCACCAGGAACCAGGCCATCGACATCTCCAAGGTCGTTCCGACAGACGCCTCCCAGCTTCTCAGGATCCGATCAGGCAGGACCGTCACCCCACCCGATACGCTGATCGAGCGCCATGCACAGGTTGTGCTTCAAAGGGGTAAATGAACAGGTAGGGGTACATGCTCGAGGGCAATGCGGAACGCAGTGTCGAGGCGACCCTCGGCCACTTGCGCACCATGGACGGACCGGTCACGCCACCGCCGCCTGCGGCACCGCTGACCCTTGAGGATCTCTATCGCCAGCACCGGATGCGGCTCGTCCGGCTGGCCATCCTGCTCGTGGACGAACCGGCGACCGCCGAAGACGTCGTCCAGGAGGCCTTCACCGGGCTGCACCGCAACTGGGGGCGCCTGCGCGACGCCGCCGCGGCCGTCGGCTACCTGCGCACCGCCGTGGTCAACGGCTCACGCAGCGTGCTGCGCCGCCGCAAGACCGCGCGCGAGTACGTCGCGCCGCACGCCGTCAACGCGCGTTCGGCCGAAAGCCTCGCCATGCTGTCGAGTGAACATCAGGCCGTTGTGAGCGCTTTGTCCAAACTGCCCCCTCGCCAGCGCGAGGTTTTGGTCCTCCGTTACTACGGTGGGCTGAGTGAGGCCGAAATCTCGGAGGCCGCCGGGATTTCGAAAGGTACCGTTAAGTCAACCGCCAGCCGGGCGCTCGAAGCACTGCAGAAAGCGATGCAGTCACCGAACTGATGCCCGGCCTTCATCTCGACCGCTGGGTTGTGCCGCCATGCTTGGTCCAGACCAATATATGCTGGGGGGCGTGAGAGGCGCCGGAGATTTCGTGATCGTGGGCGGCCGGGTCGTCGCCCCGGACCGTGTACTCGACGACGGCTGGCTGGCTATCGCCGGCGGCCAGATCGTCCAAGTCGGTTCCGGGACACCCCCGGACATCGACCGCGTGGATGTGGACGGGTGCCTGGTCGTCCCGGGCTTCGTCGACACGCACTGCCACGGCGGTGGGGGCGGATCGTTCTCCAGTGCGAACCCCGAGGAGCTGTTCCGCGCGGTCCGCGCGCACCGGCGGCACGGGACCACGACGATGCTCGGCAGTCTGGTCTCGGACCCCATCCCGGTGCTCAGGGACCAGATCGCGGCCCTGCGTGAGCTGGTCCAAGAGGGTGAACTTGCCGGAATTCACCTTGAAGGACCCTTCATCTCGAAGGCGCGGTGCGGGGCGCACGACCCGGCGACGCTGATCGAGCCGGACACGGCGACGGTCAACGCCTTGCTCGCCGCCGGCCGCGGCGACATCCGGATGGTCACCCTCGCCCCCGAACTGCACGGCGGGATCAAGGCCGTCCGGCAACTGGCCGAATCGGGCGTCATCGCCGCCATCGGGCACACCGACGGCGTCGAGGACCAGATCATCCCCGCGATCGACGCGGGCGCCTCCGTCGCGACACACCTCTTCAACGCCATGCGGCCGCTCCACCACCGCGAGCCTGGCCCGATCGGCGCCCTCCTCGACGACGAGCGCATCACCGTCGAGCTGATCTGCG
The DNA here is from genome assembly GCF_000754115.1 of Amycolatopsis sp. MJM2582. Lineage (NCBI taxonomy): Bacteria > Bacillati > Actinomycetota > Actinomycetes > Pseudonocardiales > Pseudonocardiaceae > Amycolatopsis > Amycolatopsis sp. MJM2582. The sequence continues at coordinate 1,528,300 of NZ_JPLW01000001.1, read as the reverse complement.
ACCTCGTCCACGTGCACCCGACCGTCCTGCGGCTGGCCGCGCACCACGCGGGCAAGGGCCGGACGGTGCTCATCACCGACGCCATGTCGGCCACCGACGCCGCCGACGGCAGCTACATCCTCGGCCGCCTCGAGGTGGACGTCCGCGACGGCGTCGCCACCCTGGCCGGGAACGGTTCGCTGGCGGGCAGCACGCTGACCATGGACGCGGCCTTCCGCAACCTCGTGCGCGGCGCGGGCATCGACCTGCTCGACGCCGTCCGCGCGACCTCCGGCCGCCCCGCCGAACTGCTCGGCATCGCCGACCGGACCGGCTCGCTGCGGGCCGGGCTCGCGGCCGACCTCGTCGTGCTCGACCGCGACCTGCGGCCGGTCAAGGTGCTTCGTCAGGGCGAGTGGGTCGAAGACGACGCTGCGGCTACATTGAGCAGCGCCATCGAAGGCGGTGTGTCGGTCAGCGACGGGTAGCGGCGAAAGGAGTCCCGGATGAGCGAGCCCAAGGACCCGGAGAAGCTCCTAGCCGACGCCCTGCGCGCTCAGGCCGTCTTCGCCCCTTCGGCGGAGCGGATCTCCGAGACGACCACCGACAAACCGGTCGAAACGGACACCGAGAGTAATCTCGGTTCCGCCGGCGAACACGAACTGCCGCTGCAGTACGGCCTGTTGTCCGGCGCTGGCGCGGACTCGCTCGAACGAGAGCGAGTCGCGCTGGAAGACGCGGAAACGGCCAGGTTGGCGGAGCGTCCGACGCCGCCTCCGGCACCTTCGCCGGGCAGCCCGCCGCTGCCCGCGTACTGGGTGTTGCTGCTGGCTGTCCTACTGGGGCTCGCCGCCGGTTCGGTGATCGGTCTGCTCACGCTGATCTGAGCGCGGTCTCCCGCCGGGTCAAGGCACTCTGCGTCACCCTGTACCGTTTTGGTGTGATCCTGGCGCAGAACAACGTGACGACGATGGGCCTCCTGCCGGAGTGGCTGGACCCGCAGCACCTGCTGAGCGGGCTGACCGTTCCGGTCATCACCGTGCTCTGCCTGATCATCTTCATCGAGAGCAGCATCTTCCCGGTGCTGCCCGGTGACTCGCTCCTGTTCACCGCGGGCCTGTTCATCGCGAACGGTTCGATCGAGGCGCCGCTGTGGCTGGTGTGCGTGCTGGTCACCGTCGCCGCGCTGCTCGGCAACGCGGTCGGGTACGGCCTCGGCTGGAAGGTCGGCCCCTGGCTGTTCCGCAAGCCGGATTCGAAGTTCTTCAACCAGAAGTACGTGGATCAGACCCACGCCTTCCTGGAGAAGCACGGGCCGAAGGCGGTCGTGCTGGCGCGGTTCGTGCCGTTCGTGCGGACGTTCATCACCTGGATCGCCGGCATCGGCAAGATGGACCCGAAGAAGTACTTCACCTACACCGTCATCGGCGGCATCCTGTGGGCCGCCGGGATCACCGCGCTCGGCCACCTGCTCGGCGGCGTCGCGTTCATCCGCGACAACGTCGACGCGATCTTCATCCTGATCGTGCTCGTTTCGGTGGTGCCGATCGTGATCGAGTACCTGAAGGCGCGTCGCGAGAAGAAGCACGGGAACACCGCGACCGGCATCGTCGCCGACACCGCCGAGGACGTCACGCAGCAGATCCCGCGCATCCGCGACTGACCCGCTTCCGTGCCATGAACGGTCCGTTCCTTGCGAAATTTGCAAGGAACGGACCGTTCATGGCGTTCAGAGGGAGAACATCGAGCCCGGGTTGAAGAGGTTCCCCGGGTCCAGCGCCCGCTTGATCTGCCGGTGCACAGCGATGCCGACCTCGCCGATCTCCTTGGCCAGCCACTCGCGTTTGATCCGGCCGATGCCGTGCTCGCCGGTGACCGTCCCGCCCAGCGACAGGGCCACGTCGAGGATCGCGTCGAAGGCGACCCGCGCGCGGGCGAACTCCTCCTCGGAATCGGGCGCGTAGACGATCGTCGGGTGCATGTTCCCGTCACCGGCGTGGCCGACGACGGCGATCCGCAGCCCCACCTCTTCGCTGATCCGCTCGCAGCCGGCGATCAGTTCGGCGATCCGCGTACGCGGCACGCAGACGTCGTCGGTCAGCCAGACGCCGTACATTTCCAGCGCGGTGAGCACGACCCGCCGCGCCTGCAGCAGCATCTTGCCCTCTTCGAGATCTTCGGTGGCATAGGCCAGATCCGCGCCGCAGTCGACGCAGATCTGTTCCAGCACCGCGAGTTCCTTCCGCGCGACCTCGCCGCCGGAGTCGGATTGCGCGAGCAGCAAGGCCTTGCAGTCCGAACTCGTGCCGAGGTCGGTCTTGAGGTACGCCTCGGCGGCCTTGATGGACGTCGCGTCCATGATCTCCATCAGCGACGGCACCAGACCTTCGCGCACGACCCGCGCGACGGCCTCGCCCGCGGCCTCCGTGCTGTTGAAGGCGGCGACGAGCGTGGAAGGCAGCTGTGGCAACGGTTTCAGCGCGACGGTCGCCTGCGTGATCACGCCGAGCGTGCCCTCACTGCCGACGAAGAGCCGCGCGAGGTCGTACCCCGCGACGCCCTTCACCGTGCGGCGCCCGGTCTTCAGCACGGAGCCGTCGGCGAGCACGACTTCCAGTCCCAGCACGGAATCCGTGGTGACGCCGTACTTCACGCAGCAGAGTCCACCGGCGTTGGTGGACAGGTTCCCGCCGATGGTGCACCAGTCGTAGCTGGACGGGTCCGGCGGATAGAACAGGCCGTGCTTCTCCACCGCGTTGCGGAAATCGAGGTTCACCACGCCGGGCTGCACGACGGCGAGCCGGTTGCCTTCGTCGATTTCGACGATCTGGTCGAGCTTCGTCAGCACCAGCACGACACAGCCGTCGATCGCGTTCGCGGCGCCGGACAGACCACTGCCGGCGCCGCGGGGCACGATCGGCACCTCGAACTCCGCGCAGGCCTTGACCACGGCCTGCACACCTTCCACGTCGGACGGCAGGACCACCGCGAGCGGCTTGCCGCTGGCCGCCAGCGGCATCATGTCGCGCGAGTAGGCGTCCGTGACATCGGTGTCGGTGAGCACCGCGGCGTCGCCGAGCTGCTCGCGGAGGCGGGTGACCAGGGCATGGTTGTTCATGCCCTCATGGTAAGCCGGATCAGCTCCGCACTGCGGAATTTTTTTTCCGATCTAGCAGAACGAAGGCCTGAACACCTGTATAGACGAGCACGGCCACGCCTGCCCATGCGGTGACGTGCATCCCCTGGGTGAAGGCCTCGCGGGCCGACTCCAGGAGCGCCTGCCCCGCGGCGGGGTCGAGTTGCTGCGCGGTCGCCACCGCGCCACCCAGCGTGTCCCGGGCGGACTCGGCCGTCCCCTCCGGCAGACCGGACCGGTAGACCGCGGTCGCGACACTGCCGAGGATGGCCGTACCGAGCGCGCCACCCAGCTCGAACCCGGTTTCGGAAATCGCCGACGCGGCGCCCGCCCGTTCGGCCGGAGCGGCCGAGATGACCAGGTCGTTCGTCAACGTCTCCGACAGGGCCACACCGCCCCCGAGCAGCGTGAACGCCACGACGACGTACGCGAGCCCACCGCCGGACGACACCTGGGTCAACGCCAGGAAGCCGACCGCCGCGACCAAGAGACCGCCACTGACCAGCAAGGACACCCGGATCCGCTTCGCGAGCCAAGCCGCGAGAAGCGCACCCGCGATCCCGGCGACCGTCGCCGGCAGCATCCACAGCGCGGCGACGACCGGGCTCAGCCCGAGCACCAGCTGCAGATACTGCGGCACCAGGAACAGCAGGCCGACCATGGCGAACACGCCGAGCATGTTCGTCACGACGGAGCCGCTGAAGGCCCGGTTCGAGAACAGCTTCAGGTCGAGCATCGGCTCGTCCAGGCTGTTCTGCCTGCGGACGAACACGACACCGAGGCCGAGCCCGATCACGACGCTGACGGCGGCCTTCACCGTGAAGCCGTGTTCGGCGACCAGCTTGATGCCGTAGACCACCGGCAGCATCGCGGCCAGCGACAGCAGCGCCGACAGCGGGTCGAACCGGCCCGGCTTCGGGTCACGCGCCTCCGGCAGCACGAACGGTCCGACGATCAGCAGCACCAGCATCACCGGGACGTTGATGAGGAACACCGAACCCCACCAGAAGTGCTCCAGCAGCCAGCCGCCGAGCACCGGCCCGAGCGCCATCCCGCCGGAGAACCCGGCGCTCCACACCGCGATGGCGATTCGCCGCTGTTTGGCGTCGACGAAGATGCTGCGGATCAGCGACAGCGTCGACGGCATCAGCGTCGCACCACCGACGCCGAGCAGCGCCCTGGCGATGATCAGCATGAACGCGCTGGTCGAGAAGGCCGCGAGCACCGACGCGGCACCGAACGCCGCGGCACCCATGAGCAGCAGCTTGCGACGGCCGATGCGGTCGCCGAGCGTGCCCATCAGGACCAGCAGGCCCGCCAGCATGAACGAGTAGATGTCGACGATCCACAACTGCTCCGCACCGGTGGGCGCCAGATCCTCGGACAGGAACGGCAGCGCGAACCCGAGCACCGTCATGTCCACGCTGATCAGCAGCACCGGAAGCACCAGTACCGCCAACGCCCACCACTGCTTGCGCCCCGCCATGGCGCACTCTCCTTTAGCTAAACCGTCTGGACGGTACAGTTACCGCCTCGTTCGAAGGTAAACCGTCCAGACGGTATAGTCAACTGATATGGCGAAGCCCACCGCGAAGGAACGCATCCTCGACTCGTACGAGGAGATCCTCATCGAGCAAGGCCCCGGCGGGGTCACCCTCGACGCCGTCGCCGCGCACGCCGGGGTGTCGAAGGGCGGCCTGCTCTATCACTTCGGTTCCAAGGAAGCCCTGGTCGAAGGCCTGATGGAACGTCTGGCCACGCTGTCGGAAGCGGATCTCGAAGAGGCGCGGAAGGCGCCTGAAGGCGTCGTCTCCTGGTATCTGCGGACCGCGATCACCGACGTCACGCAGCAGAAGGCACTGCATCGCACGACCATGGCGACGATCCGGATCATGCTCAACGAGCCCCGGGTCTCCGAGGTCGTGCAGATCTACAACCAGAAGGTCCACGACCTGATCAGCGAGCACGTCGACGACCCGCTGACCGCCGAACTGGTCATCCTGGTGGGCGACGGCCTCTATCTGCGGGCCGCGCTCGGCCGGGACGACGCGAGCCCGCTCCTCGACCGGCTCGACGAGATCAAGGCCCGCATCGCCCGCTGATGCATTTAGTCCTCTGGATGCGGCCCTTGCGCGTGCAACTACCGCATCCAGAGGACTAAATGCGGGGCACCTACATCTGGAGCCCGTAGACGCGCTCGATCGGGATGGTCAGCAGCACCCGCTGGTCGGCGACCATGGCGTCGCGGAACTCGTCCCAGTCCGGATGCTCGCCCCGCGCCCGCCGGTAGTGGTCCACGAGCGCGTCGACGGTCGCGTCGTCACGCGAAGCGGCGGTCGGCGTGAGCACCGCCGGGCCCTCGACGACGACGTAGCCATCGCCGCTCTCGGTCGAAACGTGGAACGTCGCCCGCGGATCACGCTGGAGGTTCTTGGTCTTGGCCCGCGGCGCGGTGATCGAGATCAGGATCGCGCCGGCGTCCGCGTCGTAGAGGTAGTTGACGGTCGACAGCTGGGGCCGCCCGTCTCGTTTGATGGTGGCGAGGGTGCCGAAGTTTCGGGCGGCGAGGATCGCGTAGAGCGCGGAGTCGGTCATGACTCCATCAAAGCAAAAGTGCAGCTCAGGGCGAATCGGACAAACATGCACGAATAAATGTGCTTGCATGCGGCAACTAAAGTGTCATCCGACACACAACATCGTTTTCTCCTTGCGAACCTCCTTTGAGAGGAACATCCTTGCTCTAGACAACTAGTTGCAGTGACCAAGCAACCGGCGAGAGAGACCACCATGACACCCACGACACCCGGCACCAGGTCGAAATCCGACCTCGATCTGGCCGACACCCTCGGGCATGAGCTCGTGCGGCTCGTGCGCCTGGTCAACCGGGCCAAGTCCCAGGTGTCCAAGCAGGGACCGGACGGCATCGAGCGGGCCGCGTACGCGATCCTCTTCTGCCTCATCCACGTCGGCCCCCAGCGGACCAGCAAACTCGCCGAGTTCCTGCACTCCGAGATCTCGACCATCAGCAGGCAGTCGAGTTCCCTCGTCCAGCACGGACTGGTCGAACGCCTGGCCGACCCCGAAGACGGCCGCGCCTGCCTGCTCGCACCGACCGCCGAAGGGCTCCGGGTGTTCGAGGAGAACCGCAAGCAGCGGAACCAGTGGCTCGCCGAGGTGCTCGGCGACTGGTCCGACGACGACCGGAAGACCCTCAACTCGCTGTTCCACCGGCTGAACGACGACCTCGAAAAAACATCTCCACAGTTCGCCGACCCCGCGTCGGCGTCGAAGGCCAAGGGGGCCTGAAGCAATGAGTTCCACCGTAGAAAGTCCACCCTCCGTCTCGGAAGACGGACCCCGGCTCAGTCACCGTCAGATCGTCACGATCCTGATCGGCCTGATGTCGGGCATGTTCCTGGCCGCGCTCGACCAGACGATCGTGGGTACCTCGATCGTCCGGATCGCCAATGACCTCAACGGTTTCGACCTGCAGGCCTGGATCACCACGGCCTACCTGATCACCTCGACGATCGTCACGCCGATCTACGGCAAGCTGTCCGACATCTACGGGCGCAAGCCGTTCTACATCGCGGCGATCTCGATCTTCCTGGTCGGCTCGATCGCTTCGGCGTTCGCGACGTCGATGTACGAACTGGCCGCGTTCCGCGCGATCCAGGGCCTCGGCGCCGGCGGTCTGATGTCGCTGGCGATGACGATCATGGGCGACATCGTGCCGCCGCGGGAACGCGCCCGCTACCAGGGTTACTTCCTCGCCGTGTTCGGTATCTCCACCGTGCTCGGCCCGGTGCTCGGCGGCTTCTTCGCCGACTTCGACAAGCTCGGCAGCGTCTTCGGCTACGACATCGCCGGCTGGCGCTGGGTGTTCCTGATCAACGTGCCGATCGCGATCGTCGCGCTGTTCGTGGTGGCCCGCGTGCTCAACGTGCCGCACCAGCGCCACGACCACAAGATCGACTGGTGGGGCGGGCTCGCGCTCGTCGTCGCCGTGGTGCCGTTCCTGATCGTCGCCGAGCAGGGCAACAAGTGGGGCTGGGGCTCGCAGAACGCGATCATCTGCTACATCATCGGCGGTATCGGCGTGATCGCCTTCGTCTTCATCGAGAAGCTGATGAAGGACGCGGCGCTGATCCCGTTGCGGCTGTTCAAGAACTCGACCTTCACGGTCGCGATCGTCGGCGGCATCATCGTCGGTGTCGCGATGTTCGGCGCGATCATGATGATCCCGCAGTACATGCAGGTGGTCCAGGAGTTCTCGCCGACCGAATCGGGTCTGCTGATGATCCCGCTGATGGCGGGCATCATGAGCGGTTCGATCATCTCGGGCCAGATCACCAGCAAGACCGGGCGCTACAAGGTGTTCCCGGTGGTCGGCACGCTGCTGATCGCGGGCGGCGCGTTCTTCTTCGCGCAGGTCGAGTACAACAGCGCGCTGTGGCACCCGCTGGTCGCGGCCGCGATCATCGGTCTCGGCCTCGGTGCCTGCATGCAGACGCTGATCATCGCGGTGCAGAACGCGGGCCCGCGCAGCGACATGGGCGTCTCGACCGCGTCGGCGACGTTCTTCCGGCAGATCGGTGGTACCGCGGGTGTCGCGGTGTTCCTGACGATCCTGTTCAACGTCCTGCCGGGCAACATCACCAAGGCGTTCGGCGGCAACCCGCCGAGCGGCCCCGGCGCGGCGGCGCTGGGCGACATCCAGTCGAACACGAGCGGTATCGCGGGCCTGCCCGAGGCCATCAAGACCCCGGTGCTGATCGGCTTCACCGAGTCGATCACCACGGTGTTCTACGTGGCGGGTGCGGTCGCGCTGCTGGCGACGCTGGTGCTGATGTTCATGAAGGAGATCCCGCTGCTCGGCGGCTCGGCTCCTTCGGCGGCATCGGCGCTCGAAGGCGGCGAAGCACTCCTCGAAGAGGAAGACGTGCCTGTCGAGACGGCTTCCGAGAAGACCGTGGTGACCGCGCCCGTTGAGCCCGGCAAGCACGCGCTGGCCAACGGGAACGGCGCCTACCGGGCGGGATCCGCGCAGATCAGCGGGCACGTCCGCCGGGACGACGCCACGAACGTCGCGGGGGCGGCGCTGACCCTGATCGACCACAACGGCAATCAGGTGGCCAGGACGCACACCAACGAGAACGGCGTCTACTCGTTCGCCGGCATCGTGGGCGGGCGGTACACGATCGTCGCCAGCGGCCGCTGGTTCCGGCCGGTCGCGGCGACGCTGACCGCCACCGGCTCCGGGATGCTGCGCCACGACGTCGAACTGGTCAGCACGATCCTGCTGAGCGGGGTCGCGCGTACCGACGGCGACCGGGTGGTGCCGGACGCGCGGATCACCGTGCTCGACTCCTCGGGCGGCGTCGCCGCCGTGGCGAGGACCGACGCGGAGGGCAACTACACGGTCAGCGACCTGCCCGCCGGGACCTACACGGTGATCGCCAGCGGCTACCCGCCGGCGACCAGCCGGGTGGAGCTGCTGGGCGGTGACCAGGCCGAACACGACGTCCGGCTGAGCTACGACCAGGCGCTCGACGAGCTCGTCGAGCACTAGTCACCAACGCAATGAAAGGTCCTTTCCTCGCGAAATTTGCGAGGAAAGGACCTTTCATTGCACTCGGGGAAGGCATCACCGGGACAGTCAGGACACCCCGATTCCACCGTTCGGTGAAGTGCGGTTCGCCGAGTACACGTAGGCTCGCGTCGTGAGTGAGGTGTACACCGAGGCCGCGGGCATCGGGGTGAGCTGGCTCGACACCGCCGGGCCGGTGCTCGTCTGGGTGATCGTGCTGAGCTTCATCTTCGTGGAGTGCGCGCTGATCATCGGGCTGTTCCTGCCCGGCGACTCCCTGCTGTTCGCGGCCGGAGTCGTCCTCGCGCAGCACGGCTCCGACCTGAACGCGTGGCTGCTCTCGGCCGCCGCGCTGCTCGTCGCGATCCTCGGCAACCAGGTGGGTTATTACATCGGCCGGGGCACGGGCACGAAACTGATCGCCCGCCGCGGCGGCAAGGTGCTGAACCGGCACAACCTCGACCGCGCCAGGGCGTTCCTGGATCGCAAGGGTTTCTTCGCCATCGTCGCCGCGCGCTGGATCCCGTGGATCCGCACGCTGGCGCCGCTCATCGCGGGGACCGCGCGGATGGATCCGCGGCGTTTCGCCCTCGCGACCGCGCTCGGCGGGCTGCTCTGGGTGCCGACCTTGGTCCTGCTCGGCTACTACGGCGCCGGCCTGCTCGACCAGCTGCCGTGGGTCAAGACGGCGGCCTTGTGGATCAGCATCGCGTTCTTCGTGGTGGGTACGGCCTACGGCTTCATCCGCTACCGCCAGGAGATGCGGCGCCCCGCCGAAGAGCCGGAACAGAGCACCACCTAAACCTCGGGGTCAGCCCAGATCTCCAGCTGGATCCCATCGGGGTCGCGGAACACGATGACCGACGAGCCTTCCAAGGTCCGCGATCCCTTCGACGGCGAATAGACGACGCCGTATTCCGAGAGCCGCGCTTCCCATTCGGCCAGTTCCGACCGCGACGAGACCTTGAACGCCACGTGGTCCAGACCTGTCCGTCGTTCGTCGAACCGCGGCCGCTCGGTGTCCTGGTGCTCGACGAGCACCACGGCGAAACCTTCGCTCGGCGACCTGAGCACGACCTTCCGCAGGCCCGTCTCCGGGTCTTCGCGCCGCGTGAACTCCTCGAGTTCGAGCACACGGGCGTACCAGGGCACGCTCCGGTCCACATCGGTCACGGTGAGTGCCAGGTGGTGCACAGACATGAGCTTGGACATCGGGGATGACCGTCCTGATCAAGAAGCTTGGGGGCGCCACCAGGGTGACACAGGCGCCTCGGGCCACGAGGTGATCCGCCGACTTCCCACATGAATCGTGATATCCGCCGGGAAAGCGTGTTGAAAAGTGGCTGAACCGCACGCGGACCCGATATCGCCCCGTGACCGGTCCGTGGCCCCGGGTGTCAACGTCCTCCGCCGACGGTCAGCACCGTCCCGGTGGTGTACGACGCCGCCGGGGAAAGCAGCCACAGCACGGCTTCCGCGACTTCGCCGGGTTCACCCGCCCGTCCCATCGGGATGGTGGGGGCGATCCGGTCCATGCGGTCGGGCATCCCCGCCGCGGCGTGCAATCCGGTGTGGATCATGCCCGGCGCGACGGCGTTGACCCGGATGGCCTCTTTCGCGACTTCTTGCGCGACGCCGTAGGTCATCGTTTCCACCGCCGCCTTGGTGCCCGCGTAATGGACCCATTCCCCGGGTGAACCGGTTTTCGCGGCGGTCGAAGACAGCGTGACGATCGAGCCGCCCGCACCGCCGTACCGGGTGGACATCCGGCGGATGCCCTCGCGGACGCACAGGAAGACTCCCGTGACGTTGACGTCGACCACGCGGCGGACGACATCGACCTCGTACTCGTCGAAGCGGCCGGGGGTGTTGCCGGTGATGGCCGCGTTCGCGACCACCCCGGCGAGTGGGCCGAGCGCGACGGCGGCGTCGAACAGGGCCACCACGTCGTCTTCGGACGCGACGTCACCGCGCTGGGTGATCGCCTGGACGCCGTGCTTCCGGACGCGCGAAGCGACGTCTTCGGCCGCTTCGGCGTCGCCCGCGTAGTTGACGACGACGTCGTATCCGCGCGCGGCGGCCAGTTCGCAGACCGCCGCGCCGATGCCCTTGCTTCCGCCGGTGACGACGAGAACCCCAGTCATGACCGGATCATATGGCGAAGTTGACCAGCGGCAGGTTCTCGAGGACCAGGTCGGCCCGGCCACTGGTGGACGCGATCAGGTCGGCGTTGCGCTGGTCGGAACCGAGCGCGCGGCGACGCGCTTCGACCAGCGAACGGCCGTAGCGGCGGTGCCGCGAGACGAGCCGCTCGATGCGCTCGGGTTCGTCCGGCGCGAGGAACCACGACTCGGCGAGGATCGGCTTCACGCCACTCCACGGGTCGTCCTGCATGAGCAGGTAGTTGCCCTCGGTGATGACCAGCGGGACGTCCGGCGTGACCGCGACGGCACCGGCGATCGGCTCCTCGATCTCCCGGCGGAACTCGGGCGCGTACACGGTCTCGCGGCCTTCGGCGAGCCTGCGCAGCAGGTGCACGTACCCGGCGGCGTCGAAGGTGTCCGGCGCGCCCTTGCGCTCCACCCGCCCGAGCCGCTGCAGTTCGACCTGCGCCAGGTGGAACCCGTCCATCCCGACCACGGCCGCCCGCGTGCCCAGCGCCTTCGCCAGGCCCCAGGCCAGCGTCGTCTTGCCGGACGCGGGGGCGCCGACGATGCCGAGCACACTGCGCTGTCCCGGCTTCGCCAGCGTCTGAGCCCTGCTCAACAGGTCCTCGAACACCGGAGGCATGGCACTCATGGCTGTCCTTCTCCCATCTTCGCGACCGCGGCCGTCCACGACCTCGGTCCTTCATGCCGCACCCGTTCGGCGGCCACCTCGTTGGCGAACCCGATCCAGCCCGGGACATCCCCTGTGCCCCTGGCGACCGCGTACGCGAAAGCTCCGTGCCAGACGTCGCCCGCGCCCAGCGTGTCACGCGCCCGCGCGCCGGGAACGGGAACTGCACCGGATCCGTCCGTCGTCGACCAGCGGACCGGTTCGGGCCCGGCGGTCGTGACGACCACCGGCACGCCGTGCTCGCGGGGATCGTCCCCGCGGTACAGCGACGAGCACGCGGCGACGTCGACCAGCGGGAGGAGTTCGGGGAAGACCGGCTTCCAGCTCCCGGCGTCGAGCACCACCGGCACCTTCCGGTCCTTCGCCCAGCGCGCGACCGCCAGCGCGACCTCCGGATGGTGCCCGTCCAGGAGCACACACCCCGGCATTTCGTCCTCTGAATGCGGTAGTTGCGCATGCAAGGACCGCATCGAGAGGACGAAACGCGAGGAGGCGTGGGCGTTGCGCGAGACGACGGTGCGTTCCCCGTCGGAGTCACGGACGACGATGGCGCTGATCGCGGGTGGATCGGGTCGTTCGGGATCGAGGTCGACCAGGTCGACGCCGTGCGCCTCGAGGTCGGCGCGGGCGAGTGCCGCCAGCGGATGCGCACCGGCGACCGTCAGCAACGTCGCCCCGGCGCCGAGCGCGGCCACGGTCACCGCCGCGTTCGTCGCCGGCCCCCCGGCGGCGACGTCCATCGACAGCGAACGCACCTTCTCGCCCGGCGCCGGGATCTCGGCGACGCGCTGAATCTGGTCGACGGTGCACAGGCCCGCCAGCAGCACTCGCATCACTACAGTCCGGTGTGGACGGCTGAAGCGACCTCTTCGACCTCGCCGTTCTCACCGATCTTCAGCGCACCCGTGAGCAGGCCGACGACCTGGTTCATAGTGTGCGTCTTCGGTGAGACCACCGCGACCCGCTTTCCGAGGCGGTGCACGTGGATGCGGTCGGCGATGTCGAACACGTGCGGCATGTTGTGGCTGATCAGCACCACCGGCAGGCCGCGTTCGCGGATGCGGTTGATCAGGTCGAGCACCTTGCCCGATTCGGCGACGCCGAGCGCCGCGGTGGGCTCGTCCATGATCACCGCCTTGGTGCCGAAGGCCGCCGCCCGCGCGACCGCGACACCCTGGCGCTGCCCGCCGGACAACGTCTCCACCGGCTGCGTGATGGATTTGATGTTGATGCCGAGCTCGTCCAGGATCCTCTGCGCGTCGGCCCGCATGGTCGCGGTGTCCAGCTTCCGGAACAGTTGCCCGAACAGGTCCGTGCGCCGCTTTTCCCGGCCGAGGAACATGTTCGACGCGATGTCGAGCGCGGGGGCGACGGCGAGATCCTGATACACCGTCTCGATCCCGTAGTGCCGAGCGTCCAAAGGGGACTTGAAGTGGACGGTCTGACCGTCCACTTTGATCTCTCCGGAGTCCGGGATCACCGCGCCCGAAAGGGCTTTGATGAGGCTCGACTTCCCGGCACCGTTGTCGCCGACGACGGCGAGCACTTCACCGGGGAACAGCTCGAAGTCGGCGCCGTCGATGGCGGTGACCCGGCCGTAGCGTTTGACCAGTCCCTGAGCGGACAACGTGGGCGTCGTCATGACTGCTGCCTCCTCGCGAACCGATCGACGCAGACCGCGCCGATGAGCAGGGCGCCGGTGGCGACGTCCTGGTAGAGCGCGTCCACCCCGAGCTGGGTCAGCCCGGACCGCAGGACCGCGACGACCAGCGCGCCCATCATCGTGCCGAGTACCGAACCCCGGCCACCGAACAGGCTCGCGCCGCCGAGCACCACCGCGGTGATGGAGTCGAGGTTGCCGAGCTGGAAGGCGTTCGGGTCGGCGTTCGGCACGCGGCCGAGCGCCTGCCAGGCGGCGATCCCGACGATCACCCCGGCGACGATGTACACCGAAAGGATCGTCCGGTTGACCTTGATCCCGGACAGCCGCGCGGATTCCGGCGCGTTGCCGACCGCGTAGACGTGCTTGCCCCACGGCGTCCGCGTGAGCGCGTACCAAAGTCCCAGGTACATCAGCAAGGCGAGCGTCATGCCGTAGGTGATCGGGATGCCGCCGAAGAGGTACCGGCGGGTGCCGAGCCATTTGAGCAGTTCGTCGGCGACCGGGACGGCCTGCCCGCTCGCGAACAGTTTCGCGGCCGCGGTGAGCACGGTCAGCAGGCCGAGCGTGACGATGAACGGCGGCAGTTTGATCCGGGTGACCAGCGAACCGGTGACCATCCCGATCACCACGGTCGCCACGATTCCCAGCAGCAGTGCCCAGATCCCGGAGACGCCGCCGACCACGAGCTTCGCCATGATCAGCGTCGCCAGCACCATCGCGGCCGCGTTGGCCAGGTCGATCCCCGCGGTCAGGATGATCAGCGTCTGCCCGAGCGCGAGCGTGCCGACCACCAGGGACTGTTGTACCACAAGGGAAAGATTGTCGAGGTCGAGGAAGGTGTCCGTCGACAGCGAGAACACCACGATCGCGACGAGCAGGGCCAGCGCGGGCCCGACCGCGGGCGCGCGCAGGAAGAACTCACCGATGGACGGGCGTTCGTTGCCTTTGAGGGTTGCGGTAGTCACTTCGTCCCCCAGCAGTTCTCGAGGCCCCACTTGGTGTCCTGGCTTTCCACGCCGGGGATCGGCTTGTCCGTGATCACCGCGGATCCGGTGTTGACGAACCCGCTCGGCTTCTTCCCGGTCTTGGCGTATTCGACGGCGGCGAGGACGCCCTGCTCGGCCATCTTCTTGGGGAACTGCATGACCGTCGCGGCGTACTGGCCGTCGCGCACGTTCTTGACGCCTTCGCAGCCGCCGTCGATCGAGCCCATCACGATCCGGTCCACCAGACCGCGGGCCTGGAGCGCGGCGTACGTGCCGCGGCCCATCGGCTCGTTCATCGTGTAGACGGCGTTGATGTCGGTGGTGCGCTGCAGCAGGTTCTCGACGCCTTGCTGCGCGAGGCTCTGGTCGCCGTTCGCGGGCGTCTTGCCCTTGATCTCCGGCGACGCGTCGGTGAGCCCGATACCCTTGAGGAATCCGGTGTGCCGCTGGGTGTCCACTGTGGACCCGGCGGTGCCGTCCACCATGAACAGCTTCGGCGGCTTGCCGTTCAGGGCGGCCTTGACGTACGCGCCCTGCTGTCGTCCGGCTTCGAAGTTGTCCGTGGCGAAGGTGGCGTCGACGGCGGTGTCCGGCTCGGTCGCCGTGTCGAGCGCGATGACCAGCACCCCGGCCTTGCGGGCGCGATCGATCGCGTCGAGGACGCCGGTCGAGGAACTCGGCGTGATCAGGATGGTGTTCGCACCCTGCTGCATGAGGTTCTCGATGGCGCGGACCTGACCGTCGTTGTCGCCGTCGAACTGGCCGGCGAGCGCGCTGAACTCCGCGCCGTTGGCCTCGGCGGCGGCCTTGGCGGCCGCTCTCAGCTCCACGAAGTAGGGATTGGTGTCGGTCTTGGTGACCAGGCCGACCTTGGCCTTGCCACCGCCGCCTGCGTTCGAGCCGCCACCCCAGTGGCGTTCGACGGTGCACCCGGCCGAGGTCACCGCGAGCGCGGCGGCCATGGCGAGCGCGGCGAGACTGCGCTGTCTCATGGGGGATGCCCTCCGATTCAAGGCTGTCCGTGATGGACCGGAAGGTAGACAGGGTTATGCTCAGTCGCAAGCGTTTGCGCAAACGCTTGCCAGCTGACTTCACGAGGATTGGTAATGCCGCCGTCTCGCTCGTCCCGTCCCACCCAACGCGACATCGCCGAGCTGGCGGGAGTCTCGATCACCACCGTTTCCCACGTGGTCAACGGGACGAGGGCGGTGGCCGAGGACACCAAGCTGGCGGTGCTGCGCGCGATCGAGCAGACGGGCTACACCGGCGACGCCATCGCCCGCTCGCTGGTGACCGGCGGGACGCGGTCGATCGGCGTCGCGATCTCCCTGATCGCGAACCCGTACTTCGCCGTGCTGATCCAGGCGATCGAACGCGAGGCCGCGCTGGCCGGGTACACGGTCTTGCTCGCGGACACGCACGACACCGTCGACACCGAGCGTGAGACCGTGCGGACGCTGCGTTCGCGCCGGGTCGACGGGCTGCTGATCACACCGTCGCCTGGCGACGGTTCGGTGATCGGCGAGCTCGTCTCGCTCGACGTCCCGACCGTGCTCATCGACCGGCTCTCCACGCGTACCGACGTCGACCAGGTCGGCGCGGAGAACATCCAATCGACGTCGGCGCTGACGGCGCATCTGGCGTCGCTCGGGCATCAGCGGATCGGCATGATCAGCGGCACGGCCGGGCTGAGCACCAGCGAGGAGCGGATCCTCGGGTATCGGCTGGGGCTCGGACGCTCGGGTTTGACCTGGTCGGAGGACCTGGTCGCGTGCGGGCAGTCTTCGCAGGCCGGTGGCGCGCTCGCGCTGAGCACGCTGCTCGCGCTCCCGGAGCCGCCGACCGCGCTCGTGGTCGCCAACGACACCATGATGGTCGGCGTGCTGCACGAGCTGCGGCGCCGCGGCCTGCGCGCGGGTGTCGACCTGCCGGTGGTGGTCTACGACGACGTCGAGTGGGCCGATCTGGTCGATCCGCCGCTGACCACGATGGCCCAGCCGATCGAGGAGATAGGCACACAGGCGGTGCGCCTGTTGCTCGCCCGCATCAACGATCCCGCACGCAAGGCCCAGACGATGCGGATTCCGCCTACGCTCCGCCATCGTGCGTCCTGCGGATGCGCTCTCGTTCACTCACATTGATGATTGTTGGGAGACTTTCCGGTCTCGCCGCCGAGTGACGCTCCGTCAGCCGTTACCGTCATTCAAGCTCGGATGAAGGCGTGGAGCGATGACCGCATTGTCCCCGGCGTTACCCCTGTGGGAGGACACCCCTGTCACCCACCGGTTCGGGGTGGCCATGGCGATGCACGCGAACCCGTATTCGGGTGAACTCGTCCGCGCCATCCGCCGCGCCGCGCGCCGTCACGGCTGCGAGATCACCCTCGCCGACACCGGCGACAGCGTCGCCGAAGAAGCCGCGGTCATCCGCGCGCTGCGGGCGGACCGCGTCGACGGTGTCCTGCTTGTCCCGGCGGCCGGCGACGAAGCGGTGATCAACGGGCTGGTCCGGATGGGCGTGCCGACCGTGCTCGTCGACCGGATGGCCGGACGCAACGACGTCGACCAGGTCGGCTCCGAGAACATCCAGGCCGTGTGCGCGCTCGTGCGGCATCTGGCGGCGCTGCGGCACCGCAAGATCGGCTTCATCTCCGGCGAAGAGGACGTGACCACCTACGAGGAGCGGGCACTGGGCTACCGGCTCGGCCTCGGCCGCTCCGGCCTCCGGTGGACGTCGCAGCTGGTCGCGTGCGGGCGGTCGACGCCCGGCGGGGCGGCCGCCGCGACCGCGAAACTGCTCGACAGCTGGCCGTCGCCGACCGCGCTCGTGGTGGCGAGCGAGGCGATGATGATCGGCGTCCAGTACGAGGCGCACCGGCTCGGCATCCGGATCGGGCGCGACCTCGCGATCGTCGGCTACGGCGACATGGAGTGGGCGGGGCAGGTGACCCCCGCGGTCACCACGATGGCGCAGCCAATCGAGGAGATCGGGCGCAAGGCCGTCGAACTCCTGCTGGCCCGGATCACCGACCCGGAGCGACGGCCTGAATCCGTCCGGCTCGCGCCGCGGTTCATCCACCGGCAGTCGTGCGGCTGCTGAATCACAAGTCGCTGGTGAGAAGCCCGCCGCCGGGTGATGATGGCGGCATGACCGACCTGTGGACCGTGCACACCGCCGACCTCGAAGCAGGCGTGCTGACGTCGGCACGCGCTCTGCTGGACGACGCTTTCGACGGCGATTTCAGTGATCACGACTGGGAAAACGCCCTCGGCGGCATGCACACGCTCGTCTGGGAGTCCGGCGAGCTGATCGGGCACGCGTCGTTGGTCCAGCGGCGGCTCTTGCACGACGGACGGGTCCTCCGCACGGGTTATATCGAGGCGGTCGCCGTCCGGTCGGATCACCGGCGGCGCGGGCATGGCGCCGCGATGATGGACGCGCTCGAGCGGGTCCTGCGGAAGGCGTACGACCTCGGGGCGCTTTCGGCGTCCGACGAGGCACTGGAGTTCTACGCGTCGCGGGGCTGGCTGCTGTGGCGCGGGACTTCGTCGGCCATGACGCCTACGGGCATCGAGGCGACGAAGGAGGAGGACGGGTCGATCCACGTGCTGCCGGTGGGGGTCACGCTGGACCTGGACGGGGAGATCACCTGCGACTGGCGGGCGGGCGACGTCTGGTGACGCGTTTAGTCCTCTAAATGCGGTGTTCCAGGGTGGCCGCGGCTTCGAGCAGCATCCACGCGCTCACCTGGACGGACAGATCGCGTTCGGGAGCGTCGGCGGCGAGGGGTAGCGAAGGCGCCGGAGTCGCCCAGTCGGCACTGAAGAGCGGCCCGTGCGGCGTCTCGGTGGCACCCGACCAGCACGCGTCAGCCGACCGGATGACCAGGTCACGCGCCACGCCGCTCGGCAGCAGCGGCGCCGCGAGCGCCAGATATCGGGCCAGGATCCCGCCGAACAGGCCGCCGTCACCGCCTTCCTGCCCTCTGATCACGCCGTTCGGCGCGACGTGCTCCGCGACCGCGTGGATCGTGTGCTCCACTCTGTCCATTTCGGACAGTTCGAGGCAGGCGCCGAGGTAAACACCTTGGCAGTACGTGAAAATATGCTTCACCAGTTCGCCACTGCCAACACGTAGGCCGTCCCACACCAGCCCGGATTCCGGGTCGACGAGCCGTTCGGTCATCCAATCGGTCAAGCCGTGAGCGTGCTGTGTCGAGCCTTCGCGAGCGTGGAAGATCGCGGCCGGGCCGTTCGCGGGCGCGTTCTTGAAGTCGTCGCCGACGCGCCACCAGATCCCGCCCCCCGCGTCGTCGGTCCAGCCTTCGCGCAGCCGTGAACTGATCGCCTCCAGCCCACCGCGGACGTCCAGCCCTAGGTGCCCCACCCGTTGCAGCGCGAGGCCGAGCCAGGCGATGTCGTCGTAGTAGTCGTTGATCCACTTGCCGAAGTTGCGCAGCCGCACGGACACCACGAACCGGTCGATCAGCTTCAGCCGATCCGGCGACGGCTCCCGCAACTGGGCGTCGACGAGCGTCTCCAGCAGATGCGCCTGCCACCAGTAGTTCCAGTGCCAGTGGACGCGCTGCCCCGCCGAAGGCGGCCAGCCGCTGCGGCCCAGCACGGTCCCCGGCAGCCCCCACACGCGGCGCAGATGCCGGTCGCGGATCGCGCGCTCGGCGGTCGCGGCCCGGTCGGCGAGAGCAGTCATCGGGCCATCATCCCTTGCCCGCCGACATACCGCTCAGTATGTTGGGATGATTCCCGGACCCGCGAGGTGCTTCATGACCACGGCGCACGTGACCTGCCCGCTTTGCGAAGCCACCTGCGGTCTGGAGGTGACGATCGACGAGAAGAGTCTGGTGACCCGGGTTCGAGGCGACAGCGAGGACGTCTTTTCGAAGGGCTACATCTGCCCGAAGGGCGCTTCGCTCGGAGCGCTGCACCACGACCCAGACAGGCTCACCGCGCCGCTGGTCAAACGGGACGGCGAGTTCGTCGAGGTAACCTGGGACGAGGCGTTCGCCGAGATCGACCGGCGGCTGCGGCCGATCATCGACGAGCACGGCCGGAACGCCGTCGCGGTCTACGCCGGCAACCCGACGGTGCACAACGCGGCACTGGTGCTCTACGGCCGCGTGTTCTTCAAAGCCTTGGGCACCAGGAACTTCTACACCGCGACCACGGTCGACCAGATGCCGAAGCACTTTTCCTCCGGCTACCTGTTCGGCGACCCGCAGACCATCCCCGTCGCCGACCTCGACCGCACCGGGCACCTGCTGATCCTGGGCGCGAACCCGTTGGTGTCCAACGGAAGCCTGATGACCGCCCCGGACACGCGCGGAAAGCTGCGCGGGATCCAGAAACGCGGCGGCAAGATCGTCGTCCTCGATCCGCGGCGGACCCGGACCGCGCAGCTCGCCGACGAGCACCATGCGATCCGGCCCGGCACCGACGCGTTGTTCCTGTTCGCGCTGGTCAACGTCCTGTTCGCGGAGAACCGCGTCCGTTCCGGCGAGCACGTCGCCGGTGTCGACGAGGTCCGCGCGCTCGCGGAGCCGTTCACGCCGGAAGCGGTCGCGCCCGCGACCGGGATCGACGCCGCCGAGATCCGCCGTATCGCGCTCGAACTCGCGGACGCCGAACGCGCCGCGGTGTACGGCCGGATGGGCACCACGACCCAGGCGTACGGCACCATCACGAGCTGGCTGGTCGACGTCCTCAACACGCTGACCGGCAACCTCGATCGCGAAGGCGGCGTGATGTTCCCGCTGCCCGCCCTGTGGCGGCCGCGCCGGTCCTCGCCGTTCACCAGCGGCCGCTGGACGAGCCGGGTGCGCGGGTATCCCGAGGTGCTCGGCGAACTACCGGTGGCCACACTCGCGGACGAGATTGAGACGCCGGGCGAAGGCCAGGTGCGGGCGCTGGTGACCATCAGCGGCAACCCGGCGCTGAGCACGCCGAACTCTGCGCGGCTATCGGAAGCGTTGCGGCAGCTGGACTTCATGGTCTCGCTCGACGTGTATCTCAACGAGACCACACGGCACGCCGACGTCATCCTGCCCGGGCCGTCGCCGCTGGAGCGGCCGCATTACGACGTCGCGTTGTACGCGCTCGCCGTACGCAATGTCGCGAACTGGACGCCGCAGACGCTCGAAACGGATATGCCGCAGGAGTGGGTGACCCTGCTGCGGCTGGCCGGGATCGCCGCCGGCCAGGGCCCGGACGTCGACGTCGCCGCCTTCGACACGATGGTCGCGGGCGAAACGGCGCGGCGCACCGGCGTCGATCTGTCGCTGGCCGAAGGTCGTACGGGACCGGCGCGGATGATCGATCTGATGCTGCGCGGCGGACCGTACGGGCTGAGCCTGGCCGACCTCGAAGCCGCCCCGCACGGCATCGACCTCGGCGCGCTGAAGCCGCGGCTGCCCGAGGCGCTCGCCACCGCGAGCGGGAAGGTCGAACTGGCCCCGGAGGCGATCACGAAGGACGTGCCGCGGCTGCGCGCGGAGCTGGACAAGGCGCCCGACGGCGGGCTGCTGCTGATCGGGCGGCGGCATCTGAGCTCGAACAACTCGTGGATGCACAACCTGACGCCGCTGGTGCGCGGCGGGAACCGGTGCACCGTGCAGGTGCATCCGGACGACGCTTCCCGGCTCGGGCTGACCGACGGCGGGCTCGCGTCGGTGACTTCGCGGGCGGGCAAGCTCGAAGCGCCGGTGGAGGTGACGGCCGACGTCCGGCCCGGCGTGGTGAGCATGCCGCACGGCTGGGGGCACGACCTCGACGGAACACGGACGAAGGTCGCCGCCGCGCACGCCGGGGTCAACTCGAACCTGGTCGCCGACGAGACCCTGCTCGATGTGCCGTCCGGGAACGCTGTCCTGAACGGGATCCCGGTGGAGGTGGCCCCCGTCTAGCCCGCGTTTCGTCCTCTGAATGCGGTCCTTGCGCGTGCAACTATCGCATTCAGAGGACGAAATGCGGGGGTCACCAGGCTTGGGTGAGATCGGCGTGCTGCCGGACCCAGGCGTGCATGACGATCCCGGCGGCGACGCCGGCGTTGATCGAGCGGGTCGTGCCGAACTGCGCGATCGAAACGACCAGTGACGCGGTCTTCTGCGCCTCGGCCGACAGCCCCGGCCCTTCCTGGCCGAACAGCAGGACACACTCGCGCGGCAGTTCGGCGGTCTCGACGGGCTGCGAACCGGGCGTGTTGTCGACCGCGACCACGGCGAGCCCTTCCGTCGCGGCGAAGGTCAGCAGGCCGTTGACGTCCTCATGGTGGAGAAGGTGCTGATAGCGATCGGTCACCATGGCGCCGCGCCGGTTCCAGCGCCGCCGCCCGACGATGTGCACCGCCGCCGCGGCGAACGCGTTCGCCGTCCGGACCACGGTGCCGATGTTGTGGTCGTGCTGGAAGTTCTCGATCGCCACGTGGAACGGATGCCGCCGCGAGTCCACATCGGACACGATGGCCTCGCGCCGCCAGTAGCGGTACGGGTCGACGACGTTGCGGCGATCACCGTTGGCCAGGAGTTCCGGGTCGTAACGCTCGTCCGCGGGCCACTCGCCCTCCCACGGACCGACGCCGACCTCTTCCCGCGCCACCCATTCGGTGGGCCCGGCCTCGTTCTCAGTCACCCGGTGATTGTCACCCAGTGGTCGCCATCGGAAGTCCTTCGGGGGTATTCGGCGGATTCAGGTTTCCGCTGGGTGCGCGGCCGCGAGGTCCTCGTACCGGGTCGTACTCGGGCCTCGCGGCCGTGCGCCCAGCGGGAAGCTGGGCCGTCGAGACCCTCGGAGGACTTCCGATGGTGACCACTAACCCATGCTGACGCGGTGCGCCGGTGCGTCCCCGTCGTGGTGGCGGTGACGCCAGCGCTGGTACGCGCCGACGTAGGACACGATCACCGTCGCCATCGCGATCACGACGACCACCGGCAGCGACGAACGCGGGAACACGGTGTCGTAGAGGTAGTAGGCGTTGAAGCCGCCGGGCAGGTCGCCGAGGCCCTGCTGGTGCCGGAAGTAGTTCTCGGCCGCGGTCAGCGGGCAGGGCCAGGGAAAGACGTTGACGAGCACACCCCATGCGGCGAAGAACACATGCACGAAGATCACCTTCGGCCACCGCCACGCCAGGAAACCGCCGAATCCTATGAACAACAGCGCGAAAATATGCACCGCGACTGTCACGTTCGCCAGGAAACCCGCCACCTCAAGCCCCCTTTCACACCCCTACCAGCGACGTTACCCCTCTCGTATTGAGAAACGCTCACGAAAAAACGGGGCATCCTCCGTTCGCACAGAGGATGCCCCGTTCGGGAGACTTTACTCAGGACAGACCGAGATCGTCCTTGTTCAGGATGTAACGGTATTCGAGGCCTTCCTTCTCGATGGCCTCGCGCGCTCCGGTGTCCCGGTCGACGACCGTCGCGACACCGACCACGTTCGCTCCGGCCTCGCGCAGCGCCTCGACGGCGGTGAGGACGCTGCCGCCGGTGGTCGAGGTGTCCTCGACGGCCAGCACGCGCTGCCCCAGCACCTCGACGCCTTCGATCCGGCGCTGCATGCCGTGTTCCTTGACGGCCTTGCGGACGACGAACGCGTCGAGCACGACGCCGTCGGTCGCCGCGGAGTGCAGCATCGCCAGCGCCACCGGGTCCGCGCCGAGGGTCAGGCCACCGGCGGCGACGTAGTCCCAGTCGTGCGTGAGCTGCCGGAGCAGCTTCCCGATGAGCGGCGCGGCCGCGTGATGCAGCGTCGCCCGCCGGAGGTCGATGTAGTAGTCGGCTTCCTTGCCAGAGGACAAGGTCACCTTGCCGTGCACGACGGCGAGTTCGCCGACCAGTCTCGCCAGTTCGAGTTTCGCCGCTTGATCAACACCGGGGTACGCCACGGCCGAGAGTCTTACACACGGCCCGCCGGGTCCTTCGACGGTAGCTCTAGTCACTGCCGGCCGTCGCCGCGTCCACGGCCGGGCCGCGGGTGGCCGCCCAGGCCGGGACCAGGGTCGCCGCCAATGCGAGCGCCGCGGCGAGCCCGATGATGGTCAGGTAGATCAGCGGCGAGCCCATCGGCAGCAGCGAATCGGCCGCGACCAGGCAGAACGGGACGATCGCACCCGCCGAGACGACGGTGCCGAGCACGATCCCGACCAGTGCGACGAGGCCGCCTTCGAACCCGGCCATCCGCAGCACCTGAGCCCTCGTCGAGCCGGTGAGCCGCTGGAGGCCGAACTCACGGCGCCGCCGCACGGTCGCCATCACGAGCGTGTTGGCGACCGAAATCACCGTGTAGGCGATGATCATCCCGACCAGCAGGTAGTTCACCCACGCGCCGACGGCCTGGTCCTTGTCGTGCGCCGCGACGAGCGCCGCCCGGTCCCCGACGGACACCGGCAGTCCGGCCGTCGCCTCGCGGAGCCGCTCGGTGAGCGCCGCCGGATCGACGTCCGGGGCGGCGCGGACCAGCATCTGCGGCGCGAGTCCCGCGGTGGTGTGCGGCGCCAGGAGGTCGGCCGGGAGCAGCAGGCTTTCGAAGCCGGGGCGCTGGCTGGTCACCGCGACGACCTCGACGTCGACGGGCGCGCCGTCGCCGAGCCGAAGGCTGAGCGTGTCGCCGAGGCCGCGGCCGAAGTCCTTCGCGAAGACCTCGGGGAGCGCGACGGTCCGGCCGGTCAGTGCCGTCAGGTCGCCCTGGGTCACCTTGGTGTCGGTCGTGGCGGCCGCGCCGGAAGCGGTGAGGCCGATCGCCGGACGACCCTCGTCGGAGGAGTCGTACGGCTTCTCGAGGAACACGCTGCTGGTGACGTACTCGGACGCGCCGGCGACGCCGGGCACGGCCTGGATCCGCTGGACGAGATCCGGGGACAGCCCGCCCGCGACGGAACCGATCACGGCGTCCGCCCGGACGTCTTCGGTGAAGGCCTGGTTCGCCAGTTCCTGCTGGGTGGTCTGCAGGTAGATGTTCGCGGTCGCGATGCCGACGGCGAGCATGATCGGGGTGACCGCGCCCGCCGCCCGGACGATCCCGGCGCGGGTGTTGAGCACGGCGAGCCGGGCGTCGATGCCGCCGAGCAGGCGCATCGGCCACTGCAGGATCGCCGTCATCACCTTGGCGACGCCGGGCGTGATCATCGCGACGCCGATCGCCCACAGGATCACCGCGGGGCCGGCGGTGCTGGCCGCGATCGGTCCGGTCATCACCGCGACGGTCACGATGGCCAGCGCGGTGCCGCCGCCGAAGCAGAGGGCGGCGACGATGAACCGCGTCGGGGTCAGCCAGCGGCGGGTGACCGCGGCCTCGGCGAGCGCCTCGGTCGGCCGGATTTTCCCGGCCCGGCGGCCCGCGACGAAGGCGGCGATGAACACCGCGAGCATCGCGGCACCCGCGCCGACGACGGCGGGCAGCCAGCCTTGGTAGAACCGCAGGACCGAGGGCACCACGCCGTTTTCGACCAGCTGGCCGAACAGCCATTCGCCCAGGACCGGGCCGAGGACCGCGGCGAGCGCGGTGGCGAGCAGGCCGACGGCCAGCGCTTCGCCGAGCACCATGCGCCGGAGCTGACGCGGGGTCGTGCCGATCGCCCGCATCAACGCGAGTTCCCGCGAACGCTGCTGGGTGGACAGGCTCAGCGTGCTGGCGACGACGAACATCGCGACCATCACCGAAAGCCCACCGGACACCGCGGCGATGACGATCAGGTTGGTCCCGCTCGTCTCGGCCTCGGGGAACTCCGCGACACCGCGGTCGATACCGGTCAGGACGTTCGCCCCGGACGCGGCCTCGGCGACCTTCGCCCGCACCGTTTCGACGTCGGCGCCGGGATCGGTGAAGACGCCGATGACGTCGGCCTTGCCGGGGTGCCCGGAGAGCCGGGCGGCGTCGGCGGCGGAGAAGAACACGGCGGCCTGCGTGATCGAACGCGGCGCACCGGCCACTCCGGCGACGCGGAACGACTCGGTCTTGCCGCGCGCGGCGATCTGCACGACGTCGCCGGGCTTCGCGCCCGACGAGGACTCGACGACGACCTCGCCCGCGACCGGCGCGGCACCCGCGACCAGCGTGTACGGGGTCAGGGCGGCGGAGTCCCAAGCGTGGCCGAGCGCGGGCTTCCCGCCCGCCGCGAGCGGGAAGCTCACTTCGCCGACGACGTCCGAGACGCCGGGGACGGACCGCAGCCGGGAGACCAGGCCGTCGTCGAGGCGGACGCGTTCGGGCAGCCGCGCGTCCTCGAACTTGCGCTTGTCGTCGGGTTCGAGGGAGGCCGGGTCCTCCTTGGGCAGCTCGAAGGTCTGGCCGCCGGTGACGAGGATCGGGGCGGCCGCGAGCCGCTGCGGTTCCGCGTTGCCACGGATCCCCGTCTCCATCAGGCCACCGCAGGAGGCGACGATCAGCGCGCCGAAGAAGACGGCGATGAAGGTGCCGATGAAGCCGCCCTTGCGCAGGCGCAAGGTCCGGAAGGCGAGTCGCAGCATCACGCACCCGTCCTGGCCGGGCTGCCCCAGGCACCCAGGTGGGTCATGCGTTCGGCGACGACATCCGCGGTCGGCGCGTGCAGTTCGTCCGCGATCCGGCCGTCGGCCAGGAAGATGACGCGGTCCGCGTACGAAGCCGCCATCGGGTCGTGGGTCACCATGATCACCGTCTGACCGGTGGTGCGGACCGAAGCGCGCAGCAGTTCGAGGACTTCGGCGGCGGTGCGGGTGTCGAGCGCCCCGGTCGGCTCGTCGGCGAAGACCACCGCGGGCCGGGTGACCAGTGCCCGCGCGATCGCCACGCGCTGTGCCTGCCCGCCGGACAGTTCACCGGGAAGGTGCTTGCGGCGGCCGGAAAGCCCGACGCGGGCCAGCATCTCCTCGACGACGCGACGATCCGGCTTGGCACCGGCGAGCTGCTGCGGGAGCGTGACGTTCTGT
Source organism: Amycolatopsis sp. MJM2582 (assembly GCF_000754115.1). Classification (NCBI taxonomy): domain Bacteria; kingdom Bacillati; phylum Actinomycetota; class Actinomycetes; order Pseudonocardiales; family Pseudonocardiaceae; genus Amycolatopsis; species Amycolatopsis sp. MJM2582. The sequence continues at coordinate 1,502,188 of NZ_JPLW01000001.1, read as the reverse complement.
TCGACGGTCAGCGCCGGAAGCAGGTTGAAGGCCTGGAAGATGAAGCCCACCCGGTCGCGTCGCAGCTTCGTCAGCTTCGTCTCGCTCATCCCGGCGAGCTCCTGCCCGTCGAGCACGACGGATCCCGACGTCGGCCGGTCCAGCCCGGCCGCGCAGTGCAGGAAGGTGCTCTTGCCCGAGCCGGAAGGGCCCATCACGGCGGTGAAGCCACCACGCGGGAACGCGAGCGTCACGCCGTCCAGCGCGACGACGCCCTTGCCGTACTCCTTGCGGACGCCGTCGAGCCGGACCGCGTCTCCGTTCCACCCAGGGTTCATGCTGAAAACCCTAGGAATCCCAGGTCGGAAGCACCCTGGGGCGAGCGTGCGTCTCCTTGGTAGGGCGGGCCCTACCTGACCGCCCCGGTCTTGGCGTCCACGTCGAGGTCGTGCTCGATCCCCTTGCCGTCACGCAAGCCGACCTGCCAGACGAGGGCACCGTCGGTGGCGCGGTCGATCTCCATCTCGTCGAGCTCACCCGGCTGCCGTTGCTGCGCGGTCTGCAGTGCCTTGACCGCGTCGACGTCCGCCTGTGCGATCTTCGCCAGATCGTCGCTCGGCTTCGCCGTTTGCCGATCGCCGAGGACCTGCCCGCCGTCCCGGCTCACGCGGATCTCGTGTTCCTGCCCGCCGGACGCGACCTTGATCGCCCAGCCGTCGTTCGCGGGCTCCACGTCGAACACCCGCCCGCCGGGCACGGCGGCCGCCGCGGCCTGGATCGCCTTCACCGGCTGGGCTTCCGGTCCCGGAGCCGCGGGCCCCGGCGGTGGCTCGGTGGAACAGGCGGCCAGCGTCAGCGCGACCGCGATGACGAGAAGTGATGACTTCATGATCCGCGCGTACCCGCCCGCCGCCGGCTCGAACCGTCGCCGGACCGGATGGCACTGTGGGGTGATGGTCTCGAACGGACAGGGCTGGCTCCAGATCGGCGAGCTGACGACGGCGTTCGCGCTTTCGGCGGCGATCGGGCTGGAGCGGCAGATCAGGGGCAAGAGCGCCGGGCTGCGGACCCAGACGATCGTGGGCACGGCGTCCGCGCTGATCCTTTTGGTCAGCAAGTACGGTTTCGGCGACATCCTCGCGACCGGGCAGGTGGTACTCGACCCGTCGCGGATCGCGGCGCAGATCGTCTCCGGTGTCGGCTTCCTCGGCGCCGGGCTGATCATCACCAGGCAGGGCGCGATCCGGGGACTCACGACGGCCGCCGCGGTCTGGGAAACCGCGGCCATCGGGATGGCGGCGGGTGCCGGCTTGCTGCTGCTGGCGGTCGTCGTGACGGCCATGCATTTCGTGGTGGTACTCGGTTTCACCTGGCTGACCGAGCATCTTCCTGGCGGCACGGGTACGACCAGGCTGCGCGTGAGTTACGCGGACGGGCAGGGCGTCCTGCGCGATCTGCTCGCGCTCTGCACGAGCCACCGATGGTCGATCACGTCCTTGCGGATCACCGACGACCGCGACGGCGAGGTGACGGTCTCACTCGACCTCACCGGCCCGGATCACGCCACGGCCCCGACCGTGCTCGCCGCGACCGAAGGCGTGCGGTCCATCGAAACCGCCGATGACGACTAGGTGCGGCCTTTGCCGCCAAAGCCTCCGCCGAGTTTGCGCAGCACCGCCCTCGGCAACAATCCGCCGACCGCGACGAGTGCCTTGTACTGCAGGCTCGGCACCGAAATCACCTTGCCGCGACGCAGATCCGCGAGCGCCTCGTCGACGACCTGGTCGACACCGAGCCAGAACGCCTTCGGTCCTGGCTTGTCCAGCCCCGCCCGCTCGTGGAACTCCGTGGTGGTGAACCCGGGGCACAGCGCCATCATGCGGATGTTCTTCGGCAGCGAGGCGGCGATGCCCTCGGTGAACGAGGTGACCCAGTTCTTGCTGGCGGTGTAGGTCGAGCCGCGGCCGCTGAAGAAACCGGCGACCGAGCTGACGTTGATGATCGCGCCCTCGCCGCGGTCGATCATGCCCGGCAGCGCGGCGCGGGTCAGCCGCAGGACGGCCGTGACGTTGACGTCGAGCTGACGCTGCAGCGCGTCCGGCGGGATGGTCCAGAAATCGCCGTTGAGGCCGAAACCCGCGTTGTTCACCAGCAGGTCCACCGGCTCGTCTTCCAAGCGGGCCTCGACCAGCGCTCGTCCGTCCACTTCGGACAGATCGGCGGGCAGGACGACGACGTCGACCCCGTGCGCCTCGATCAGTTCCGCCGCGAAGCCCTCCAGCCGGTCGACGTCGCGGGCGACGAGCACGAGGTCGTACCCCTCGGCGGCGAGCCGACGCGCGAACTGCGCACCGATGCCGGCGGTGGCACCGGTGATCAGGGCGGTCTGTGTCATGCCGCCGAACCTACTCCTCGGTCGGATTCCGGGAAGACGCTCGGCTGAGCCGGGTGTGGGGGTCACCCACCGTGGGGATTTGACGTGCAATGGCCGGAGTCGGGAAGTATCGTCCGCCCCCATGGGGAAGCACAGCAGGCGAAAGCCGAGCTACCTGCCCAAAGTCGCGGTCGGCGCGGCGCCGCTGGCGTTGTTGCTCGCCGGCCCGGCCACCGCGATCGCCGCCCAGACCGACCCGTCGATCCCGCTGCCCCTCGACCACCAGCGCGAAGGCAGCCTCGACCGCGGGGCCGGCTTCACCACCGAAGGCGACACATCCGTCTTCCGCGGTTTCTTGACCAGCACCGAACGGAACGTCTTCGGCAAGGACCTGGGCGACGCGAAGGCCGTCGCGGACGTCCGCCGCTCGGTGAGCGAGACCGTCGAGACCCGCGAGAGTGTCACGGCCCGCCCGGACAAGGTCGGCGCGCTCGGCGCGGCGAAGACGACCGAGACCCTCAAACAAGGCCAGCGCGAAGCCGTGAAGGTCGACCGCTACGGCAGCGTCGTCGCCGGGAACGAGACCGAACTCGAGCGGACCGGCGCCCGGCTGACCGAGGTCGCGCTCGACCCGCGCACCGGCGTCCCCAGCTTTGTTTCCCAGGACGGCCGCGGTCTCCGCGCCTCCGAAGGGACCTACCACGCCGTCCGTCCGCTGCCCGGGGTCGGCGTGATCAACGAGACCGACCAGCGAGCAGGCGGCACTCTCGACCGCGCCTTCCGGCTCGACGGCGGATTCTCCGGCGACCTCGGCGGTGTCCTGGAGGCCGGGCGGTCGTCCGGGCACGCGGTCGACGTCGGCGAGCTCGCGGCCGTCGGGACGACGTCGGCACAGCACGGCAACGGCCGGTTCAAGGGTGTTCTTCCGCTCGACGTCGGCTCGGGCGCCGCCTTCGGCCAGGAACACGCGTTCGGCGGCACCGTCGGCCCGGCGACCGGGCTGGTGACCACCGGACAGGACGTGGATCTGGCGCAGCACGGCGGCGGATTCACCGGAGGCGGTTCGCACACGATCAGCGGCGACCTCGGCATCGGCGAGGTCGCCGCCGTGCACGGCACCACGACGTCGTCCGTGCGCGGGGTCCTGCCCACCACCGATCCGGCGGAGGCGGGGCATGGGACGCAGTCCGGGACGCTCGACCTGACGTTGCTCGGTCAGCCGGCGCACACCGGCTACGTCGCCGGGGCGCTCCCGCTGGAACTCAAGCCGGCTTAGGCCTGCGGCTCGATGTCGTCGGCGGCCTCGGCCTGCCAGTGACGGCCCGGGGTCGACGCGTTGTCGTACTCCTCGTCGAACGGGTCCACGATGTCGGCGATCTCGCCGAGGTCACGCAGCAGCCGCTCGAGCCGCGACGGCCCGGCGTTCGGGGCGACACTCGCGAGCACCCACTCGTTCTCCAGCCACGCCACGCCGACGTCGCCGCCGAGCGAATCCGCCGCGTCGACGAGTTCCTGCGTGATCACCTTGCGAGCACCCTCGGAATCGTCCGCGAAGGCGTAGCGCTGACCGATCGGGCCGAGCATCTCGGGCATGTCCTGGCGCTGGAACGGCACGCTGGACAGCCACATCTCCAGCGGCGTCTCGTGCACGCGGTTGCAGCGCACGGCGACCACGACCGCCGGGATCTGGCCCTCGGTCTCGATGTCGAAGATGAAGACGGGGCGCCGTCCGTCTGAGGTGAAGGTGGACCCGGCCACGACGTTGACCGCCAGCTGCGCGCCGAAGTAGCCGATCGCGCCGTTGGACCACTGCCGCGGCAACCGCTCGTCCTCTTCGACGAACTGCCAGCCGCGCAGCTCGGCCCAGCGCATGCGCTCGCGATTGCGCGAGCCCTCCTTCGCCCGGTCGGCCGCGAGCAGCGCCAGCCCCGCCACCAAGGCGACGGCGGCGATGACGAACCAGATCCACGCCGGAATACCCACGACGGTCAGGGTATCCCCCTGCCCTCACCGGATGTGATCGCCGGGCGCCGTGTCGCGCGCCCCTTTCGGTGCGGCACCCGGGAAAGACCACGAAAGACGCAAGGAAAGGTCGACAAATCTCCCTGTCGCCAATGCCATGAAAGGTCCTTTCCTTGCGAAATTTGCAAGGAAAGGACCTTTCATGGCACTCAGGCGAGGGAACCCAGGCGCCTCGACCACCCCGGTGCGGCGATCACACGTGATCAGACGGACGACACGTGTGATCAGCCGGACGACTCACGAGGCCTCAGTCCACCCGCGTGACCGTCAGGGCGTCCGACGCCTCCTGGGCCGGGATGTCCACCCGGACCGTGTCGCCGTCCCGGATCTCACCGGCCAGCAGCTGTTTCGCCAGCTTGTCGCCGATCGCCGACTGCACGAGCCGCCGCAGCGGCCGCGCGCCGTAGATCGGGTCGAAGCCGTTCAGCGCGAGCCACTCGCGTGCCCCGTCGGTGACCTCCAGCGTCAGGCGGCGCCGCGAAAGCCGCGTGGCGAGCCGCTCGATCTGGATGTCCACAATGGACGTCAGCTCGTCGGTGCCCAGCGCGTGGAAGACCACGATGTCGTCCAACCGGTTCAGGAACTCCGGTTTGAACTGCCGCTGCACCACCGACATCACCGCGTCGTTGCGCTGACGCTCGTCGAGCGCCGGGTCGGCGATGGCCTGCGAGCCGAGGTTCGACGTCAGCACCAGGATCGTGTTGCGGAAGTCGACCGTGCGGCCCTGGCCGTCGGTGAGCCGTCCGTCGTCGAGCACCTGCAGGAGCACGTCGAACACGTCCGGGTGCGCCTTCTCGACCTCGTCCAGCAGCACCACCGAATACGGCCGCCTGCGCACCGACTCGGTCAGCTGCCCGCCCTGGTCGTAGCCGACGTAACCCGGGGGCGCACCGACCAGGCGCGCCACCGAGTGCTTCTCGGCGTACTCGCTCATGTCGATCCGCAGCATCGCCCGCTCGTCGTCGAACAGGAACTCCGCCAGCGCCTTCGCCAGCTCGGTCTTGCCGACCCCGGTCGGGCCGAGGAACAGGAACGAACCGGTCGGCCGGTCGGGGTCGGCGACGCCGGCCCGGGTGCGGCGCACCGCGTCCGAGACGACCTGCACGGCCTCCTTCTGCCCGACGACCCGCTTGCCGAGCTCCTCCTCCATCCGGAGCAGCTTGCCCGTCTCGCCTTCCAGCAGCCGTCCGGCCGGGATGCCGGTCCACGCGCTGACCACGTCGGCGACGTCGTCCGCGCTGACCTCCTCCTTGAGCATGACGTTCTGCTGGCTGACCTCGTTCGCCTCGGTCGCGGCCTGGAACTCCTTCTCCAGCGCGGGAATCCGGCCGTAGCGGAGTTCGGCGGCCTTGCCGAGGTCGCCGTCGCGTTCGGCGCGTTCGGACTCGCCGCGCAGCTGCTCCAGCTGCTCCTTGAGTTCGCGGACGCGTTCGATCGAGCCCTTCTCGTTCTGCCAGCGCGCGGTCAGCGCGGTCAGCGTTTCCCGCTTTTCGGCCAGTTCCGAGCGCAGCGCGGCGAGGCGCTCCTTGGACGCGGCATCGTCCTCTTTGGACAACGCCATCTCCTCGATCTCCATCCGCCGCACGGCGCGCTCGACCTCGTCGATCTCGACGGGCCGCGAGTCGATCTCCATGCGGAGCTTCGAAGCGGCCTCGTCGACCAGGTCGATCGCCTTGTCCGGCAGGAACCGGGCGGTGATGTAGCGGTCGGACAGCGTCGCGGCGGCGACCAGCGCGGCGTCGGTGATGCGCACACCGTGGTGCACCTCGTACCGCTCCTTGAGCCCCCGCAGGATGGCGATGGTGTCCTCGGGGGACGGTTCGCCGACCAGCACCTGCTGGAAACGCCGCTCCAGCGCGGCGTCCTTCTCGATGTGCTCGCGGTACTCGTCGAGCGTGGTCGCGCCGACCATGCGCAGCTCGCCGCGGGCGAGCATCGGCTTGATCATGTTGCCCGCGTCCATCGCGCCCTCGCCGGTCGCGCCGGCGCCGACGATGGTGTGCAGCTCGTCGATGAAGGTGACGACCTCCCCCGCGGAGTCGGTGATCTCCTTGAGCACGGCCTTCAGCCGCTCTTCGAACTCGCCGCGGAACTTGGCGCCCGCGACCATCGAGCCGAGATCCAGCGCCACCACGCGCTTGCCGCGCAGCGACTCCGGCACGTCACCGGCGACGATGCGCTGGGCGAGCCCTTCGACGATGGCCGTCTTGCCGACGCCGGGTTCGCCGATCAGCACCGGGTTGTTCTTGGTGCGGCGCGAGAGCACCTGCACGACGCGGCGGATCTCGGTGTCGCGGCCGATCACCGGGTCCAGCTCGCCGGCGCGGGCGCGCTCGGTCAGGTCGACGCCGTACTTCTCCAGCGCCTTGAACGTGCTTTCGGGATCCGCGCTGGTGATCCGCGCGGAGCCGCGCACCTTGGCGAACGCCTCGCGCAGCGCGTCCGGGGTGGCGCCGTGCCGTTTGAGCAGCTCGGCCACCGGCCCGCCTTCGGTGGCGAGGCCGACGAGGAGGTGCTCCGTCGAGACGTATTCGTCGCCGAGTTCGGTCGCGAGCTTCTGCGCGTGCGTCAGCGCCTTGACGGCGTTCGTGTCGAACTGCGGGCTCGACACGGTGGCGCCGGTCGCCGACGGCAACGCCGCGATCAGCGGCTCCAGCTCCTTGTGCACCTGCGCCGGATCGGCCCCGACCGCGGTCAGCAGCGGTGCGGTGAGCCCCTCACCCTGCGCCAGCAGGGCGCCGAGCAGGTGTGCGGCCGCCACGTGCGGGTTCCCCGCCATCGTGGCCGCCTGGGCCGCCGACGAGATCGCCTGCTGGGTCTTCGTGGTCGGGTTGAAAGCGTCCATCCCTCACCTCGTACTAGGTCTTGCAAAGCTCTGTCGACAGGTACAACGTCAGGAAAGTTGAGTCTGTTCCACTCAACTCCGAAAAGTTTCAGCCCCCGGTCGGGGAGACGGCCTCCGCGGGCAGCCGCGGACCCACCCGGCCGAGGCCGACGACGGCCGTGCAGGCGCACGCGGCCACGAGCACCCACGGGATCCAGACTGCCACGGAGAACAGCGCGACGACGGCCGGAGCGATCACCGCGGCGAGCGTGAACGCGTATTGGAAGGCCGCCAGATACCGGCCCCGCGCCTCCGGTGGCGCCGCCGCTTCGGCCAGCGCCCCGGAGCGCGGACCGAACGCGAGATCGCCCGCGGCCAGCACGAGGGTCGCGCCGAGCAGGTAAACCGGCTGGAACACCTTCGGCACGAACACCACCATCAGGCAGGCGAGGCACCACACCGCGAACAACGCCGAACCGGCGCGCATCGCGGCGATCCGGGTCAGCTTCCTGGTCAGCCGCAGCCCGAGGACTCCACCCAGACTGGTGACGACGGTGAGCAGCGCGATGATCGCGCCGGGAAGCCATCGAGGCCCATGCAAGGCGTTGAAGACGTACACGGGCATCCCGATGAGGAAGAAGTCCATCGTGAGCGCGAAGAGGCCGCTGAACACGATGAGCGCCAGGTACGGACGGTTCCGCCAGACCCGCGCGGGCCCCGGGCGCCGCGGCAGATGCCGAGGGGCCGGCGTGACGAGCGTCGAGAGGATGGCCGCGGCGATGACGAAGGTCGCGACGTCCAGCATCACGGCGACGTAGAGGCCTTCGCGTCCGATCCACACCAGCAGCCCGGCCGCCGCGAGCCCGCCCAGCCCGAAGCCCGCGGAGCGGACCATCGCGGCTTCGGCGAACGGCCGGTCCTTCGGTCCTTCACCCGCGACGTCGGCGATGAGCGAGAACTGCGAGCTGTAGAACAGCTGCTGTCCGGCCGCGAGCATGACGGACGCGCCGACGACCCCGGCGAACCCGCGGGCCAGCAGGAAGGCACCCACCCCGGCGGCCTGCAGGACGTGGGCGCAGATCATCACCGTCCGCGGGCCGATCAGGTCGACGAGCCGTCCGGCGAACGCGGGGACGAGCAAGCCGGCGAGTGCACCGAGAGTGACGGCGCTCCCCGCCTGAGCGAGGGGCAGACCGACCACACGGATGACGAAGACCAGCCCGAGCGGGAGGAAAAGTCCCGAGCCGAAGTTGTCGATTCCCAAGGCGACCAGCAATGCGACCCGGTTACGCACTGATACGACGCTACCGGCGTCACAGCGCTACGAAAGGTCCGTTCAGTCAAGACCGGCGGGTAGTAACGACCTGGGTCAAACGTCGCAGGTCCGCACGGACAGGGCGGCGCGGACGTCGGCGTTCATCTCCGCCAGGCGCGTGGTCAGTTCGAGGACCTTTTCGTCGTCCCAGCCGCCCAGCGCGCGCTCCATGAACTCCAGATAACCGGCCCGCCTGCGCCCCAGCTCCGCGCGCCCGCGCTCGGAGATGCTGATGATCGACGCGCGGCCGTCTTCGGGCGCCGGACGGCGGTCGACCATGCCCGCCGCGGACAGCTGGGAAATTTGACGACTTACGACCGACAGGTCCACGAAGCGTCGTTTGGCCAATTCGGAAGGCCGTGCCTCGCCGTGCTTCGCCAGATCCGACAGCAGCATCGCGGCCGCCGGATGCAGCCCGGGGTCGTCCTGCCACGCCTGCATTATCCAGGCGTGCTGCAGCTGCGAGGCGGCCTTCAACTCACGCATCAGCTCGACCCTGGCGTCGTCCGCGGAGCTCATCGGTCCCTCCTGGCTACTTGTACAGTACAACTTTATTCGGCGACACTTGCGTAAGACAACTATTTACCTCGTGAGATCGCCCACTGCGGACCGGCTTCGAGTACACCCGTCCGGAGCAACGATGCGGGCAAAAGGTCTCTCGGCGGCTAGTCTCGCGAACGAGCCGGAACTCAGCCGACCGGCCGACAGCCACTGACCGGAGAGGTGAATGATCCGTGAATTCTTCTCCAGTGGACCCTCGTACGTGAAACCGGGGAACTGTCTTCCGGTATGCGCTTCCCGATCAGCGACTCCCAGCCCGTGACGGCCGACGCGGTCAGCCCGGTCCCGCGGTCGTCGGCGCCGCGCGAAGCACCGCCCGCCGTCACCGCGATGGTGCGGCTCATCCGGGACACCTGGGCGAAGTCGGAACCCTTCATCCCGGAGATCTCGCAGTTCTTCTACGGGATGCTGTTCACCCTCGCGCCGGCCACCCGCGACTTCTTCCCGATCAACATGGAGGTCCAGCGCGGCAGGCTGGTCCGCGCGCTGGTCCACATCGTGCAGATGGTCGACCGGCCGGACGACCTCGTCCCGTTCCTGACCCAGCTCGGCCGCGACCACCGCAAGTTCGGCGTCATCCCGCGGCACTACGAGGCCGTGGGCACCGCGCTGCTCGCCTCGCTCAAGAACCACCTCGGTCCGGACTGGACACCCGAGGTCGAACGGGCCTGGGCGGAGGCGTTCACCATCGTCGCCCGCGCGATGCAGGAGGCCGCCGCGGCCGACGTCAACCCGGCGTCGTGGTCGGCGACCGTCCTCGAACACCGGCGGCTCACCTGGGATCTCGCCCTGGTCCGCGTCCAGCCCGAATTCCCGGTGCCGTATCAGCCCGGCCAGTACATGAGCGTCGAAGTACCGCAGCGGCCGAGGCTCTGGCGCTACCTCTCGCCGGCGAACGCGCCGCGCGAGGACGGCGGCATCGAGTTCCACGTGCGCGCGGTCGACGGCGGCTGGGTGTCGCGCGCCATCGTGAGCCACACGCAACCCGGCGACGTCTGGCGGCTCGGGCCGCCACTCGGCAGGCTTTCGGTCGACCGGACCGACGGCCGCGGCGTCCTGATGATCGCGGGCGGCACCGGTATCGCGCCGCTGCGCGCCATCTTGGACGATCTGGCGCAGTGGGGCGAGAACCCGAAGGTGCAGTTGTTCTACGGCGGACCGTCGCGTGAGGACCTCTACGACCTCGACGAGTTGCGCGCCCTGGCGGCCACGAACCCGTGGCTCACCGTGACCCCGGTGGTCGAACACGGCGAAGAAGCACCCGGCTGCGTGCAGGGCACGCTCGCGGAAGCCGTTACACAGCAAGGATCCTGGCCGGGACACCGGATCCTCGTGGCCGGCTCGCCCGCGATGATCCGGGCGACGGTGTCCCGGATGCTGGTCGCGGGCAGCGCGCTCGACCAGATCGCGTACGACCCCTTCACCATCGACTAGGCAATTCGATTCCACAATGGTGTTCGGCCGCGTTACGTGATCTCGTAAACACGGAGAAAAACCCACCCGATCGGCCGATCACGCATTCCTTTACTTAGTGCCAGACGGGGTTGACGGCGCGTATATCGTTTGCTCCGTTCGAGCGGGAAACAAACATTCGTGGATCCTTTCGCGACTTTCGGGCATACAGTCGAGAACCCTCGGGGGAACACGCGCACGATGACATCGGGTCTGGAGAATATGCCCGATCCAACTGGAGAAAATCGTTCACCCATGACTGCCGAAACAGTGAAGTACGAGCATCCGCCCAGTTCGTCCAGATCTTCACCGATTCCCGTCCCGCCCTTGATCGAGACGCCGACGGCGGACAAGTCCGTCCAGCTGGCCAAGCTCATCAGGGAGAGTTTCGCCGCCGTCGAAACGAAGTCCGAGGAGCTGTCCCAATACTTCTACGGGGCGCTCTTCTCCGTTTCACCCGACGCCAGGGCACTCTTCCCGATCAACATGGCCACGCAGCGAAATCGTTTGCTGCGCGCCCTCGTCTACGTCGTGCAGATGGTGGACCGGCCCGACGAACTGGCCACGTTCCTCGGCCAGCTCGGCCGGGACCACCGGAAGTTCGACGTCCTCGGCCGCCATTACGACGCCGTCGGCGTCGCGCTGATCGCCGCGTTGAAAAGGTTCTTGAAGGACGACTGGACTCCCGAGGTGGAGGACGCCTGGGTCACCGCGTACGGCGTCATTTCGAAGACCATGCGCGAGGCCGCGGGCAAGGAGGTCGGGCCGGCGTGGTGGAAGGCGACCGTCATCGAACACCGCGTCGTGTCCCGTGACGTCGCCATCGTCAAGGTGCGCACCGATCAGCCGCTGCCGTACCGGGCCGGCGGCTATGTGAGCGTCGAGGTCCCGCAACGGCCGCGGATGTGGCGGTACTTGTCGCCGGCCACCGCGCCACACGACGACGGGACGATGGAGTTCCACGTGCACGCCGTGCGCGGCGGCTGGGTCTCGCGCGCGATCGTCCACCACACCCGGTTCGGCGACGTCTGGCGCCTCGGCCCGTCGCTCGGCGCGCTTTCGGTGAGTCACACGGAAAGCCGTCCGCTGCTGATGATCGGCGGCGGTACCGGCGTCGCGCCGCTGCTCGCCCTGCTCGACGACATGTCGCGCTGGAAGAACAATCCGCCGGTGCACCTGTTCTTCGGCGGGCGCCGTCCGGAAGACCTCTACGCCCTCGACGAACTCCGCGGGCTCACCGTCACCTGCCCTTGGCTGACGGTGACACCGGTGACCGAGGAAGGCGCCGTCACCGGCGGCGACCGCGGCACGCTGGCCACGGCGGTCACGCAGCGCGGGGCCTGGAAGGAGCGTGACGTGTACGTCGCCGGGTCGCCGTCGATGATCCGGGCGACCATCGCGAAACTGCTCGCCGCGGGCACGGACCTGGGCCGGATCAAGTACGACCCCTTCACCCTGGACTGAGGTGATACTTCGTTCGTATTAGGCCGATCGGCTGTTCCACCTGGGCCCGACGCAGCAGTAGGTCAGTGAATCATTGACCACGGTCACCGGCGGATTTATGGTCTAGACCACATTGCTCCCCCTCACGGGAACACCGTCGTTCCATCCCCAGGAGCCGGCATGACCGTCAAACGCAAGCTCGTGGCAGCCGCCGCCGGTGCGATCCTCGCCCCGATCGCCATCGTGGCCATCCCGCAGGTGGCCAGCGCCCACGGCTATGTGCTGTCCCCGCCCAGCCGCCAGGCGAACTGCGCCCAAGGCAAGGTTTCCGGCTGCGGCGCCATCGTCTACGAACCGCAGAGCGTCGAAGGCCCCAAGGGGCTCCGCAGCTGCAACGGCGGCCTTCCCGGATTCGCCGAACTCAACGACGAGTCGAAGCCGTGGCCCGCCGCGTCGGTCGGCAACAGCGTGACCTTCAACTGGAAGTTCACCGCCTACCACCGGACCACGAACTACGAGTACTACATCGGCGGCACCAAGATCGCCGACATCAGCGGGAACAACTCCGCGCCGAAGGACCCGACGTCGCACACGGTGAGCCTGGCCGGCTTCAGCGGCCGCCAGAAGGTGCTCGCCATCTGGAACATCGCGGACACGCCGATGGCCTTCTACAGCTGCATCGACCTGCAGATCGGCGGCGGCACCCCGCCCACCAGCACCAGCAACCCGCCGACCACCAGCAACCCGCCCACGACGTCGAACCCGCCGACCAGCACCAGCAACCCGCCCACCGGCGGCACCTGGGCGGCCGGAACGTCCTACGCGGTCGGCAACACGGTGACCTACGGCGGCGCGACCTACCGCTGCCAGCTGGCGCATACCGCGATCCAAGGCTGGGAACCGCCGAACACCCCCGCCTTGTGGACCCGGCAGTAAGGGGGACGTGCCAGTGAAGCTGGCCCTCGTTCTCGTCGCCGGTCTCGTGGCCATCGCGGGCTGCGGGGCCGGCGATGGCTCACCCACCAACGCCGGCGCCCCGATCTCCCCGGTTCCCCAGTCGGCCGGGGCGTCCGCGGAGTACAACGACGCCGACGTGATGTTCCTGCAGATGATGATCGCCCACAACAACCAGGGCGTGGAGATCGTCAAGCTGGTCAAGGCCAAGCAGGGGCAGAAGCAGGAGCTCAAGGATCTCGCGGCCGCGATCGAGGCGACGCAGCAGACCGAGAGCACCGACATGCGGAACTGGCTGAAGGCCTGGGGCAAACCCGAGACGGGTTCCATGGACCCGAAGGCGCACCATCATCACGGTGGCGACGGACTCACCGACAAGGGCCTGCTCGACGCACTGTCCAAAAAGGATGGTCCGGAGTTCACCCTCGACTTCGCCGACATCTTCGTGGCGCACCAGCACAACGGGGTCGCGCTGGCGAGGACCGAGTTGAAGGACGGGAAGAACCCCGAGTCGAAGGCGCTGGCCCAGCGGATCCAGGACTCGCGCACCGGCGAGGTCCAGCAGATCCGCACCCTGGTCCCCGGCCAATGACGCATTTAGTCCTCTGAATGCGTGAAGTACGTGAAGGCCCCCTTCATTGCGTCTAGCGCAGTGAAGGGGGCCTTCACGTATTCACGAGGGCTGGGGACCCGCGGCATTTAGAGGACTAATTGCGCTTTTTGGGCTTCCAGACCACGAGGGCCGTCTGCTGCCGCAGGGGAACGAGATCCTTGCGGTAGGAGGCATGCACGGCCGCGGCCGTCTGTTCGGCGGTGAGGTACGCCGCCGTGAGCTCCTCGGTCAGTTCGGCGATACGCGAGCGGAGCGCGTCGACCTGGTTCTCCAGCTCGATGATCCGCTTGATGCCCGCGAGATTGACACCGTCCTCTTGGGACAGTCGCTGCACTTCGCGCAGCAACGCGATGTCCCGCATCGAGTAACGCCGTCCACCGCCGGAGGTCCGGCCCGGCGACACGAGACCCTGGCGGTCGTAGGACCGCAGGGTCTGCGCGTGCAGGCCGGAAAGCTGTGCCGCCACCGAAATGACGAACACCGGGGTGTCCTCGTCCGCACCGTGCGGCAGCCCGCCGAACATCTTGCTCACCTGCCTTCGAGAAGTTCGGTGATCTCCGGTCGCGGGTCGTGGTCGGCCATGGCTTCCGCGTACGCCTCCAGCGCTTCACGGGCCTTGTCGTCCAATTTGGCCGGGATGGCCGCCTGCAGGGTGACCAGCAGATCGCCCTGCGAGCCGTCACGCTTCGCGATTCCCTTGCCGCGCACACGAAGTACGCGACCGCTCGCCGTACCCTGCGGCACCTTCAGCGAGACCTTGCCCTCGAGCGTCGGCACGGTGATCGTGCCGCCGAGGGCCAGCTCCGTGAAGGACACCGGCACGGTGATCGTCAGGTCGAGGTCCTTGCGCCCGAACAACGTGTGCGGAGCGACGTGCACGCGGACGTACAGGTCGCCCGGCTGCGCGCCGCCACGGCCCGGTTCGCCCTGGCCCGCCAGCCGGATCCGCTGGTCGTCGGCGACGCCCGGCGGGATCCGCACGGTCAGCGTGCGAGTGCGGGTGCTGATGCCCTCGCCCGCGCATTCCGGGCACGGGTCGTCGATGATCTGACCGCGGCCGCGGCAGTCGCGGCACGGCTCGGAGAACGCGAACGCGCCCTGGCTGCGGCTGACCAGCCCGCTGCCCTGACAGGTCGCGCACGTCCTCGGGGAGGTCCCCGGTTTCGCGCCGTTGCCACCGCAGGTGGAACAGGTCGCCGGGCTCGACAGCCGCAGCGGCAGGGTCGCGCCCTTGACCGCCTCGGTGAAGTCGATCCGGACGTCGGTCTCGACGTCCGATCCGCGTTGCGGCCGGTTCGCCGTGGCACCGGCCGCGGCGCCGCGGCGGCCGAACAGCCCGCCCAGGATGTCGCCGAGACCGCCGAAGCCGCCCTGCTGCTGCCCCGCCTGGCCGAAGATGTCGCCGACGTCGAAACCGCCGCCGCCGGCACCGCCGCCCGGGAAGCCGAAGCCACCGGGACCGCCGGAGCCGAAGAGGCGGCGAGCCTCGTCGTACTCCTTGCGCTTGGCCGTGTCGGACAGCACGCCGTACGCCTCGGAGACCGCCTTGAACTTCTTCTCGGCCTCCGCGTTGCCCGCGTTGGCGTCGGGGTGGTTCTCCTTGGCCAGCTTGCGGTAGGCCTTCTTGATCTCGTCCGCGGTGGCGTCGGAGGAGACGCCCAGTTCACGGTAGAAGTCCTTACCGATCCATTCCCGTGCACTCACCGAACGTCTCCTCCTTTCACGCCGTATCGCCGATCAGCGGTTGTTCTCATCGAAAAGTTCGCCCTCGAGCGGCAGCTCGCCGCCCACCGGCGGGTCCACCGGGGCGCCACCCGGCTCGTGGTCGGTGACCCCGACCATCGCCGGACGCAGCACGCGCTCGCCGAAGCGGTAACCGCGGCGCATGACCATGGTGACCGTCGGCCCGGTGACGTCCGGGGACGTGCTGTGCTGCACGGCCTCGTGCACGCTCGGGTCGAAGGGCTCGCCTTCGGTGCCGAACGCTTCGAGGCCCGACCGCTGCAGGCTCCCGACCAGCTTCTCGCCGACCGCCTTGAAGGCACCGGTCAGATCGCCGTGCTGCTCCGCGCGCTCGAGGTCGTCGAGCAGCGGAAGCAGGTCGCCGACAACCGACGCCTTCGCGCCGACGACGACCTGCTCGCGGTCGCGGTCCACGCGCTTGCGGTAGTTCGCGTACTCGGCCTGGAGGCGCTGAAGGTCGGCGGTGCGCTCCGCCAGCTCCTTCTCCAGTCCCGTGGCCACCGACACCGAGTCGTCCACAATGGACTCCCCGAGGCCGGGGCCCGCGTGGGTCGCGGGCTCCGGCTCGGTCGATGCGGTGTCTTCACTCGGAGCGGCGTGCTTCGGGCCGTCCTGGGGTTCGGCGGCCGGGGCAGCCGGGCGGACCTCACCGGTCAGCGGGTCGATCCGCCTACGGTCCCGCACGACCACCGGTTCCTCCGGGCCCCGGCCCTCGGTTTCGTCGTAGCGTCCCGTCACTTCTTGTCCTTCTCGTCCTCTTCGACGATCTCGGCGTCGACGACGTCGTCCGCCTTGGCCTGCGAACCGGTACCCGCGCCCGCCGCACCGGCGGCGCCTTCACCGGCGGCACCTTCGGCACCCGGGGTGGCGTTGGCGTAGAGCGCGGTGCCCAGCTCCTGCGAAGCGGTGTTCAGCTTCTCGATGGACTCGCGGATCTTCGCCGAGTCGGTGCCCTTGAGCGCCTCGTTGGCCTCGTCGATCGCGGACTTCACCTTGCCCTTGAGCTCGTCGGGCAGCTTGTCCTCGTTGTCCTTGACGAACTTCTCGGTCTGGTAGACCAGCGTCTCCGCCTGGTTGCGGGTCTCCGCCTCCTCGCGGCGCTGCTTGTCCTCCTCGGCGTGCGCCTCGGCGTCCTTGACCATGCGCTCGATGTCGTCCTTCGGCAGCGCGGAGCCACCGGTGATCGTCATCGACTGCTCCTTGTTCGTGCCGAGGTCCTTCGCGAGGACGTGCACGATGCCGTTGGCGTCGATGTCGAAGGTGACCTCGATCTGCGGCACGCCACGCGGGGCGGGCGGGAGACCGGTCAGCTCGAACATGCCGAGCTTCTTGTTGTGCGCCGCGATCTCGCGCTCACCCTGGAACACCTGGATCTGCACCGACGGCTGGTTGTCGTCCGCGGTGGAGAAGATCTCCGAACGCTTGGTCGGGATCGTGGTGTTGCGCTCGATGAGCTTGGTGAACACGCCGCCCTTGGTCTCGATGCCCAGCGAAAGCGGGGTCACGTCGAGCAGCAGGACGTCCTTGACCTCACCCTTGAGCACACCGGCCTGCAGCGCCGCGCCGACCGCGACGACCTCGTCCGGGTTCACGCCCTTGTTCGGCTCGCGGCCGCCGGTCAGCTCCTTGACCAGCTCGGACACGGCGGGCATGCGGGTGGAGCCACCCACGAGCACGACGTGGTCGATGTCGCCGACGGCGACGCCCGCGTCACGGATGACGTTGTTGAACGGCTTGCGGGTGCGCTCGAGCAGGTCCGAAGTGATCTTCTGGAACTCGGCGCGGGAGAGCTGCTCGTCGAGGAACAGCGGGTTCTTGTCCGCGTCCACCGTGATGTACGGCAGGTTGATGCTGGCCGAGTTGGAGCTGGACAGCTCGATCTTCGCCTTCTCGGCGGCCTCACGGATGCGCTGGAGCGCCATCTTGTCCTTGGTGAGGTCGATGCCGCTGGACGACTTGAACTTGTCGACCAGCCAGGTGACGATCCGCTCGTCCCAGTCGTCACCACCGAGGTGGTTGTCACCGGACGTCGCGCGGACCTCGACGACACCCTCGCCGATCTCCAGCAGCGAGACGTCGAACGTACCGCCACCGAGGTCGAAGACCAGGATGGTCTGTTCCTTCTCGCCCTTGTCGAGGCCGTACGCCAGCGCCGCCGCGGTGGGCTCGTTGACGATGCGGAGCACGTTCAGGCCGGCGATCTGCCCGGCCTCCTTCGTGGCCTGCCGCTGCGCGTCCTCGAAGTACGCGGGGACGGTGATGACCGCGTCGGTGATGGTCTCGCCCAGGTACGCCTCGGCGTCGCGCTTGAGCTTCATCAGCACGCGGGCGCTGATCTCCTGCGAGGTGTAGGCCTTGCCGTCGATCTCGGTCTTCCAGTCGGTACCGATGTGCCGCTTGACCGACCGGATGGTCCGGTCGACGTTCGTCACGGCCTGGTTCTTCGCCGGCTGGCCGGTCAGCACTTCGCCGTTCTTGGCGAAGGCGACGATGGACGGGGTGGTGCGTGAACCTTCCGAGTTGGCGATGACCGTCGGCTCGCCGCCCTCAAGGACAGCGACGACCGAGTTGGTCGTGCCGAGGTCGATGCCGACCGCTCGCGCCATGGTGTGATCCTCCTGCTAGTTCGTGACCTGCACGTTCTCACCCACCTTGAGTGGGCTCAACGCAAGTTGTATCGGGATGGTGGGGCTTCCGTCAAGCCGGACTTGAGTCACCCTCACTCAACCTTGTATCCGGCTCAACGTGCGGCACGGTCGTCTTGTTCCCGGACTACCGGCAGACCGTGCCCGGAGCGGGTGTGACACCGCTCACCAGGTACTTCACCTCTTCGGAGCGCACGCAGGCCGAGTTCAGCAGCCCCGTGTGCCCGTACCCGGCGTCGACGAGCAACGTCGAGTTCTCGATGTTCCTCGCGAGCCCCTTCGCCCAAACGAGCGGCGTCGCCGGATCGTGTTCACCGCCGACCACGAGTATCGGCGCGGCGCCGCTCACTTTCTGCGGCCGCGGCAGGTACGCCGGGGGCACCGGCCAGGCCGCGCACCCGCTGGCCATGTCCCAGAACTCCGAGTACCGCCAGCCGTGCGGGGAGAGCGTCTTCACCAGTCCCTGCATCGCCCTCATGTCGGCATAGGAGGTGAACGGCGAGCCGAAGTCGTGACAGCCGATCGAGCGATACGCGCCATAGGACGGGTCGAGCTGCGAATACGGCAGCAGTCCGTCCGCGTCGCCCGCCGTCGCGGCGTCGATCGCCTTCGCCAAGCCCGGCCAGAACGCGGGCAGGATGAGGTTGCCGTAGACCCCGGACGCCATCTCCTCGGCGGTCACGTTCCGCCCGAGCTGTTTCGATGGCACGCCGCCGGGCGTCCGCATCAAGGCGTCGTAGGTGGCGAGGACGTCCTTGCCGCGAAGCACGCAGTCGGCCGACGTCGTGCACCACTGCGCGAAGTCCTTGAGGGCGCCTTCGGTCGCGACGGCTTCTTCGAGGACCGCCTGCCTGGTCGGCCGCGAATGGTCGACGGCGCCGTCGAGCACCATCGTCCGGATGCGGTTCGGATACTTCTCCGCGTACACGGCGCCGAGTTCGGAACCGTAGGAGACGCCGAGCCAGTTCACCTTCGGCTCGCCGAGAGCGCCACGGATCGCTTCGATGTCGTCCGCGGCGTGCCATGTGTCCACAGAGGACAGTGCTCGCCCGGTCCTCTTCAGACATTCCTCACCCGAGGCGCGGTTGTGCGCCAGGAGCTTGTCGTAATCGGCGCGGCTCCGGGGGAACCGGCTGACCGCCGGATCGTGCAGATCCGGCCCGCAGGTGATCGCGGGCGTGCTTTCGCCGACGCCGCGCGGATCGAATCCGATGACGTCGAACCGCTGCCGCACTTCGGCCGTCTCCGGCTTGTCCAGTGCGAAACCGCGGCCGCCGTACTTGAGCACGGTGACCCCGGAACCACCCGGCCCGCCCGGATTCGTCAGCAGCGAACCGATACGGCGCCCGGGATCGGTCGCGGGCAGTTTCGCCAGCGCGATCGAAAAACCGCCGCTCACCCGGAGGTTCGCGCATTCCAGCGTCGGCGCGTACTCGGTCGCGCACGGCCTCCAGTCGATCCCGGACGCGGCGGACGCCGGCAGCGCGGTCAGCGGAAGCAGGGTCAGCGCGGCGACGGCGGCGAGCGCTTTCATGCGGGCTTCACCGTGATCGAACCGGTGCCGGACTGGAGGTCCAGGACGTTCGCCGAAGCCTGGTCCTGCCGCACGCCACCGGTCTCGACCTTGCCGGTCTCCGCCTTCGCACGGACCTGGTACGCGCCGTCGGGAACGGTGACGACGACCTCGCCGACCTCCGCGTTCGCGGTGACCGCGCCCGGCTTCGCCAGGCCGATCTCGATGTCGCCGGTGCCGGTGCGCAGGTTGACCGGCCCGGACGTGCCCATCACCTTGAAGTCGCCGACGTCGCCCTTCAGGTCGACCGAGGCGGCGCGGGCGAGGGTGATCTTGCCGGTGCCGATGGACCCGGAGACCGCCAGCTCGCGCGGCACCACGACGTCGTAGTCCACGCCGCACTGCTGACAGCCGCCGAGGACCAGCGTGCCGTTCTCGACGCTGTACGTCTTGCCGGGATTCTTGCCGTTATAAGTCACTTCGCGGCGCAACGAGACGGGCGCGCCGTCCTCGACCCGCAGCGTGACCGTGCCGACCGGCACGTCCACCCGGATCGCGGTGATCTGCTCGGTGACGGGCGCGCCGTCACTCAGTTTCTGCTGGAATTCCCCTGTGCAGCCGACGATCCCGAAGGCGGTCAGCGCGCCGAGAGCGAGCGCGCCGAGGACGCGCTTCTCCTTGTTCCCCATGAGAAAGTATTCCCCCGATAAGTCTGTCAGGCCGCTTTGACCGTGACGCTTCCGCTGTCGGTGTTGAGATCGAGCTTGTGCTGTGCCGAACCGGACTGGTTCACCTCGATGTCGCGGTGGCCGCTGCCGGTGCCGCCGGTGACGTTGTACTCACCCGACGGGACGGTGACCTCGACCGAACCGCTGTCGGTCCGCGCGGTCACGTCGGCGCTCTTGAGGAGTTCGAGTTCGATACGGCCGCTGTCGGTCCGTGCTTCGACGTCGCCGCCGAGCCGTTCTCCCTTGATGGCACCGGAAGCCGCCTGCACCGTGACGGCCTGCCCGATATTCGCCAGGTCGACGCGACCGGCTTCGGACCGGACCTTCACCGTGCCCGGCACGTCGCGCACCTCGACCCGGCCGGAGTCGACCGTGACGTCCACAGTGGACGCTCCGGCGATGTCGAGCGCCCCCGAGTCCAGCTTGCCCGAGACCGGGATACCCGCCGGGACCACCACGTCGTAGGCGACCTCGCAGGACGAGCCGCAATCGGCGAGGACCAGGGTGTCGCCCTCCACGCGGAAGGCGTCGCCCGGCTTGCCGCCGCGGTACTCGAACTGCTGGTGGATCCGCACCGGCCCCTCGCCGGCGTGCACCTTGACGCGGCCCTCCTCGTTGTCGATGCGCACACTGCGGATCGGCTGGGCCACCTCCGCGGTGGCCTCCGCGTCGGACGGCCACCACCAGCCGAGGCCGGTGAGGACACCGACACCGATCAAGGCGATGCCGCCGATTGCGAGGAGTGGGCGCGCCATGGTCTTGAGTCCCTCCAGAGCAGGTTTTCGTGTAACCCGACGCTAAGGGCACCACGACGGCTTGGACATAGGGGTAACCCCCGGATTCGTCCCTGAACCCGCGCCCGGGGCCTCGGGGTCATAACCTGGCTCCGTCATCTGTTCAACGACCAGGAGGACGCATGCCGCAGGCACCCGATCCGTACAGCTTCCTGCCCGATCTGCCTGCCTTCACCCTGAGCAGCACCGACATCGAAGAAGGCGGCTTCCTGCCGACACCCCAGCTTTCCGGGATCTTCGGCGCGGGCGGCGAGGACCGTTCCCCGCAGTTGTCGTGGGAGGGGTTCCCCGCTGAGACCAAGAGCTTCGCCGTGACCTGTTACGACCCCGACGCCCCGACGGCGAGCGGATTCTGGCACTGGGCGGTGTTCAACATCCCGGCGTCGGTGACCGCGCTCGCCGCGAACGCGGGCGACGAAACGGGCTCCGGTCTGCCGGAGGGCGCTGTCACCCTGAAGGGGGACGGCGGCGTGAGGCAGTTCCTCGGCGCGGCTCCGCCGCCCGGACACGGGCCGCACCGGTACATCTTCACGGTGCACGCCGTCGACGTCGAAAAGCTGGAAGTCGGCGAAGACGCGACGCCGGCGTTCCTCGGCTTCAACCTCTTCGGCCACGCGATCGCCCGGGCGTCGCTGACGGCCCTGCACGAGAACAAGGGCTGATCGGTCCAGCGGGTCGTGAGTGGCGATTCGGGTTCTAACCCGAATCGCCACTCACGACCGCCCTAGACCTGCCCGTTCGCCCGGCCCCGCTCCATGTACTGCCCTTCGGGCGGGTCGCCGAAGCCGAACTGCCGGTACAACCCGTGCGCGTCGGCGGTGTGCAGCATCCACCGGAACTCCGCGCCCGGCCCGTTGTCGATCATCTCCCGGACCAGTTCCTTGCCGAGCCCAGCGCCACGCGCGTCGTCGACGACGAAGACGTCCGCGAGATAAGCACTGCCGATGGTGTCCGAGAACGCCCTCGCGAAACCGACCAGACGACCGGTCGAGGTCTCGTACGCCCCCACGACGCGCCAAGCGTTCCTGAAGACCTTCTCGACCAGTTCGCGGTCTCGCCACTTGCCCCAGTAGACGCCGGTGGACAGGTGCTTCCACACCACGTCGAGGTCCACCCGTGCCGGGTCGTCATCCAGTTCGTACGCGCCGACGATCCTCATGATCCGAACGCTACCCAGCAGGTCAACGAGGTTTCAGCAGATAGTCCACCACCGGCCGCAGTTCCTCCGCGGACGGCGGCTCGTCGTCGATGAGGCCCTGGATCAGCAGGCCGTCGATCCCGGCGAGGAACACCCGGAACGCGACCTCGTCGTCGTGCCGGACCATCGAGGTGAGCACGTCCAGCCAGCGCCGGGCGGCCGGCCGCAGCTCGGGTTTGCGCGCGGCCAGCAGGTACAGCTCGTACTCCGCCATCGTCCGCCCGCGGCGCGGGCCCAGCGCCTCCGCGAGCAGCCCGGCGACCTCTTCCGCACCGCGGCTGCCGCGCGAGCGGGCGCGGTCGATCATCCAGTAGACCTCGGTCGCCATATCCCGCGCGCACGAGATGAGGGTGGCGATCAGCAGGTCGTCGAGGCTCGAGAAGTGATAGGTCGTCGAGGCCGTCGGCACGCCGGCCTCGGCGGCGACCGTCCGATGGGTGACGCCGGCGACGCCGTCCCGTTCGATCACCCGCAACGCGGCCGCGATGATCTCTTCGCGCCGCTTCTCGCCCCTGGCCTTGCGGCCGTCGACCTGGATCTTCACTTAGTGCGCGCTCCCTGCCTCGATCAACACGACGCCGCCGACCACCAGTACCAGACCGGCGATCACGGAGAGGTTGACCGGCTCCTTGAAGAACACCATCCCGACGGCCGCCACCAGCGCGACCCCGGCCGCGGCCCAGATCGCGTACGCGACGCTCACCGGCACGCCCGCCTTCAGTACATACGCGAGCGCGACGAACGCGACGGCGTATCCGACGACCACGACGATCGACGGCCCCACCTTGCTGAAGCCCTCGGAAAGTTTCAACGACACGGTCGCGGATACCTCAGCGGCGATGGCCAAAGCCAGAAGGAGATACGCACCCATGTCACAAAAACTACCTGGACGATCGTCTTAAAACAAAGAGAGGCGTACACCACATCGGTGGGACTTGGGCGCGGTCAGTGGGTTACCCATCAGTAAGAAGCATTAGTCTGCCCCCACCACCACACGCTTCACTCGGACGAAAGGCACCCGAAGATGGGCGCTGTACAGCTGACGCTCGGCGGGATCGCGGTCCTGCTCGGCGTCGTCGCCTGGGGAATGTTCTTCGCGACCATCGCCCGCTTCGTGCGGGTGATCCGCCTCGGTCAGCCGGACTCGACCCGCAACGGCCCGTTCATCCCGCGCATGAAGACCTTGATCAAGGAATTCGCCGCGCACACCCGAATGAACAAGGTCAAGAGCGTCGGCCCGGCGCACTGGCTGGTCATGTGGGGCTTCCTGATCGGGTCGCTCGCGCTGTTCGAGGCGTACGGCGAGGTCTTCGTCCCGACGTGGGGCTGGCCGATCCTCGACGACTGGTCGCTGTTCCAGCTGCTCATGGAGCTGCTCGGGGTCGGCACCATCGTCGGCATCCTGGTGCTGATCTGGATCCGGCAGAAGAACCACCCGCGCCGCGCGGACCGGCAGTCCCGCTTCCAGGGCTCCAACTTCAAGTGGGCGTACTTCATCGAGGCCGTCGTGCTCATCGAGGGCATCGGCATCATCGGCGTCCGTGCCGCGAAGTCCGCGCTGAACGTCCACGAGACCCCGATCTGGGCCGCGTTCGTCTCGCACCCGATCGGTGAACTGCTGCCCGCCAGCCCGGACCTGGTCTCGGTGTTCGCCTTCGTCAAGCTGATGAGCGCGACGATCTGGCTGTTCGTCATCGCGCGCACGATGACCATGGGTATCGCCTGGCACCGCTTCAGCGCCTTCTTCAACATCTACTTCAAGCGCGAGGCCGACGGTGGCGTCGCGCTGGGCGCGCTCAAGCCGATGATGAGCAACGGCAAGGTGCTCGACCTCGAAGAAGCGGACCCGGACGAGGACACCTTCGGCGTCGGCAAGATCGAGGACTTCAGCTGGAAGGGCTGGCTGGACTTCTCCACCTGCACCGAATGCGGCCGCTGCCAGTCGCAGTGCCCCGCGTGGAACACCGGCAAGCCGCTCTCGCCGAAGCTGCTCATCACGCAGCTTCGCGACCACGCCTACGCGAAGGCGCCGTACCTGCTCGCGGGCGGCAAGCGCGACATGGCCGGCGACGAGGTCGGTCTGTCCGGCGACAACATGTACGCGGGTATCGACGTTCTCGCGATCGCCGAGTCCCAGAAGGCCCTCATCGGTGACGACGGCGGCGTCATCGCCCCCGAGGTGCTGTGGTCCTGCACCTCCTGCGGCGCTTGCGTCGAGCAGTGCCCGGTGGACATCGAGCACGTCGACCACATCGTCGACATGCGCCGCTACCAGGTGATGATCGAGTCCGCGTTCCCCAGCGAGCTCAACGGGATGTTCAAGAACCTGGAGAACAAGGGCAACCCGTGGGGGCAGAACGCCAAGGACCGGCTCGCCTGGACCGAGGACCTGGACTTCGAGGTGCCGGTGTTCGACGGCGACCTCGGCGACACCGAGTACCTCTTCTGGGTCGGCTGTGCCGGCGCGTTCGAGGACCGCGCGAAGAAGACCACGCGGGCCGTCGCGGAGCTGCTGCACATCGCGGGCGTCAAGTACACCGTGCTCGGCTCGGAGGAGTCCTGCACCGGTGACCCGGCCCGCCGCGCGGGCAACGAGTTCCTGTTCCAGATGCTGGCGCAGCAGAACGTCGAGATCCTGAACTCGGTGTTCGAGGGCCGCGAACGCAAGGCGCGCAAGGTGGTCGTCACCTGTGCCCACTGCTTCAACACCCTCGCGAACGAGTACCCGGAGCTGGGCGGCCAGTTCGACGTCGTGCACCACACGCAGCTGCTCAACCGCCTGGTGCGGGAGAAGCACCTGACCCCGGTGGCCCCGGTCGCCGAGGACGTCACCTACCACGACCCGTGCTACCTGGGCCGCCACAACAAGGTCTACGACGCTCCCCGTGAGCTCGTCGGCGCTTCGGGCGCCCAGCTGCGCGAGATGCCGCGGCACGGCGACCGCTCGATGTGCTGTGGCGCCGGTGGCGCGCGGATGTGGATGGAAGAGAAGATCGGCAAGCGGATCAACGTCGAGCGCGTCGACGAAGCGCTCGGCACCGCCCCCTCGAAGATCGCGACCGGTTGCCCGTTCTGCCGCGTGATGCTCACCGACGGCGTCACCGCGCGCCAGAGCGACGGGCAGGCGAGCGAGAAGGTCGAGGTCGTCGACGTCGCCCAGCTGCTGCTGACCGCCGTCAAGCGGAAGCCAGAGCCGCAACTGGTCCCGGCGGGCGCGCCCTCCTTGGACGCGGTCTCGGACGCCGAACTCGACGGAAAGGCCGACACGCCGACCGACGAAACGGCCACCGGAACTCCGCTGCCCGAGGAAGACAAGTAGAACGTCACACCCGGAGGGGACATTCTCTCGCACATAATGCGAGAGAATGTTCCCTCTTGTTTTATCCCGGTGCGGTTATTTCGTTCCATTACCCGTTCGGCGGTACACCGTGGCGATAGGCTGCAGCGGATCCGGAAAAAAGGGGCGAGGAATCAATGGGCAACCGTCACGAACTCCGCTCGGTCAGAGAGCACCGGCTCGCCACACCGGGATCGCCGACCGTTCGCCCGACCGCCCGTATCCCGTCGTCCGCGGCACTCGCCAGAGTGGCCCAGGAAGCGACCATCCCCAGCATCCCGGCCGCGCGGCGGCCGCCGCGACAGGAACGGAAACGCACGCGCGTCCGCCCGTACGTCCGCACGGGCGGACGCACGCAGTCCAAGCGGAACTTCGCGATCGAAGCGATGATTTCCGTCCGGAACGACGCACCGTGGACCGCCCCGGGATTCAGCGTCGAATTCCATTCCGTGAGATCACTCTGCCGTCGTCCGACTTCGGTCGCCGAAGTGGCCGCGTCCTTATGTGTTCCACTCGGCGTTGCAAAGGTCCTTTTGGGTGACATGGCCGAACTCGGTTTGGTCACCGTTCACGAAACGCAGGCTGAATTCGACGGTCATCCGGCACTCGCCTTGATGGAACGCGTCCTGCAGGGATTGCGTCGCCTGTGAGATCGGCGCACCCGCACTACGCTACGCGAGGTGAGTGAAGAATCCGGTGACGAAAGCACGCTGACCGTGGTGCTGGCGGGTGGGGTCAACCTCGCCATCGCCGTGCTGAAACTGATCGCCGGGATCATC
This sequence comes from Amycolatopsis sp. MJM2582, assembly GCF_000754115.1. Taxonomy (NCBI): domain Bacteria; kingdom Bacillati; phylum Actinomycetota; class Actinomycetes; order Pseudonocardiales; family Pseudonocardiaceae; genus Amycolatopsis; species Amycolatopsis sp. MJM2582. Next base: position 1,475,914 of record NZ_JPLW01000001.1, on the reverse strand, counting down.
ACCGGCTCCGGCGCGATGCTGTCGGAGGCCGCGCATTCGGTGGCCGACACGATCACCGAGGTGCTCCTGCTGACCGCGCTGAAACGGTCGGACCGCCCCGCCGACCGTGTCCATCCCTTCGGCTACGGCAAGGAGCGGTACTTCTGGTCACTGCTCGCCGCGGTGTCGATCTTCGCCTCCGGCGCGATGTTCGCGCTCTACGAAGGCTTCTCGACGGTCTTCGGCGAGGCGACCGAGCAGACCGATCCGATCGTCGGCTACATCGTCCTCGCGATCGCGTTCGCCCTCGAATCCGTCTCCTGGTTCCAGGCCGTGCGGCAGGTGCGCCGCGACGCCGCCGACTCCGGCCAGAAGGTCTCGGTCTACCTGAGGATGATCGACGACCCGGCGCCGAAGACCGTCCTGTTCGAAGACTCGGCCGCGCTGATCGGCCTGCTGCTCGCGTTCGCCGGGATCGGCCTGCACCAGCTCACCGGCTCGCACGTCTGGGACGGCGCGGCGTCGATCGCGATCGGCATCCTGCTGGCGCTGGTCGCCTACGTGCTCGGGCGGACCAACCGCGGCCTGCTGATCGGCAGGCAGGCGGATCCCCGGCTGGTGCGCGGGGTGCGGGAGCACCTGAGGAACGCGCCGGAGATCGAGGCCGTCGTCGACCTGCAGACCATGCTCATGGGCACCGACCAGGTACTCGTCTGCGCCCGTGTCGACTTCGACGATGCACTCGGCGCGGCGGACGTCGAACGCGCCTGCGTCCGGATGGCGACCGAGCTGACCGGGACCTTCGGCGACGTCACCGAGGTGTTCATCGAACCGGTCCCGCGCACGGACGCCGAACTGCGCGCGGCCGTGCTGGCCCGCTACGGCGACATCGCCGAACGGTGGGACAAGGGTCAGTAGCCGAAGTTCTGCGTCCAGTACATGCCCTTGGTGTTGACGCCGACGCCGATCTTCTTCAGCTTGCAGTTCAGGATGTTCGCGCGGTGGCCCTCGGAGTTCATCCAGGCGTCCATCACCTTGGCGGCGTTCGACTGGCCCTTGGCGATGTTCTCGGCGCCGGGCTTGTCGTAGCCGGCGGCCCGGATGCGCTGGTCGAACGTGACGCCTTCCGGCGTGGTGTGCGAGAAGTAGTTCCGCGCGGACATGTCGTCGCTGTGGCCCTGCGCGGCGGCGGCGAGATGCGACTCGTTGCTCACCGGCGAGCAGCCCGCGTCGGCGCGCTCGGCGTTGACGAGGTCGATGACCTGCCCGGCGAGCGAGCTGTCCTGCGAACGGGGCGGCTCCGGAGCCTTGCTCGAAGTGGGCTTGGGAGCCTCGGAAGACTTCGCGGGCGGCTCGGCCGCGGCGGAGGACGAGCTGGGCGGGGCGGTGGACGACGTGGGAGCCGCCGAGGACGATGTCGGAGCGGCCGAGCCAGGCGCGGAACCCTCAGGCGCCGGAGACGACGTCTGACCGAAGTAGGCGGGCGGCTTCGCGAGGGCGTCGCCCGGTCTGCCCTTCGTGTCGGGGACGCTGAGTGAGAGATTGCTCAGCGCGGTGCCCTGGAACCGATCGGTCACCATCAGGTAGCTCGCACTGGCGATCACCCCACCCAGCAGGACGCTGAGCGTGACAAGCAGTAACCGGCTTCGTGTTCTATTGGGGGACACGGGGCCGAAAACTATCACGAACTGGTTACGGCAATACCCCCGAAAGTAGTAATACCGGTCAGCGGCTGAGGCGGCCCGTGGAGTCGTGCGTGATCGCCGCCGCGTCGGCGAGGAACCGGATCACGGTCTTCAGCTCGTCGTCCGTGTAGTTCTCGCAGGCCTCGCGGACCGACTTCACCAGGTGATCCCACAGAGGCGCGGCGGCGGCCATCCTCGCCGCGTCGATCTCGATCAGGACCTTTCGCCGATCCTCGGGATGCGGCTTCCGGGTGACGATCCCCTTGCCTTCGAGCCTGTCGATGAGCGCGGTGATCGAGGCCGGCGCGAGCCCCGACAGCTGCGAAAGAGCCTTCGGCGTCTGCGGTCCGAAGCGGGCGAGGTAATCGGTCACCTTGCTTTCGACGGCCGAAAGTCCGCTCAGCTCGGCGATGGCCGTGTGGAACATGACCGTCTCCGTCGACAGCGCGCGCGACCCGTTGAGGATCCGCTCGACCAGTTCCGCTCGCTCGCTTGACACATCGACCAGCCTAGCGGAGTCTTTAGTTCGATAGAACGAATTAGTTTCTAAGAGATTCGATGGGGTGAACGATATGGCGAAGGTACTGATCGCCGGCGGGGGTATCGCGGGCACGATCACGGCGATCGCACTGCACGAGACGGGCCACGAGCCGGTGATCCACGAGGCGTACGACCGGACCGCCGAAGGGGTCGGCGCGTTCCTGACCCTGGCGGTGAACGGCCTCGACGCACTGGCGCCGCTGGGACTGAAAAGCCTGGTCAAGGGCCTGGGATTCGATACGCCACGGATAAAGATGCATCTCGGCGACGGACGTGAACTGGCGGATTTCGCCCTCGGCGGGGCGCTCGAGGACGGCACCGTGAGCCAGACCGTGCTGCGCTCCGAGCTGTATATCGGCCTACGCGACGAAGCCGTCAGACGCGGCATCGAGATCCGCTACGGCAAACGTTTGGCCGACGCGCGCGAGACCGGCGACGGCGTCCTCGCGACCTTCGAAGACGGCTCATCGGCCGAAGGCGACCTGCTGATCGGCGCCGACGGGCTCCGCTCGCGGGTGCGGACGATCATCGACCCGAAGGCGCCGTCACCGCGCTACGTGCCGCTGCTGAACACCGGCGGACTGGCCGAAGGCCTGCGGCTGGACGACGAACCCGGCGTCATGCACATGACGTTCGGCAAGCGGCTGTTCTTCGCCCATGTCGTCCACCCGGACGGGGGTGTCTGGTGGTTCGCGAACGTCCCCCGGAAGCGTGAGCCGTCGCCGTCCGACCTCACCGTGACGGCCACCTGGCGCGAGGACCTGATCCGGGGACTGGCGGTGGACCGCACCCCGGCCGTCGAGATCGTGCGCGCGACACGCGAGATCTACCGGCCGTGGGCGACGTACGACTTCCCGAGCGTGCCGACGTGGCGGACGGACCGGATGGTCATCATCGGCGACGCCGCGCACGCGACCTCACCCGCGGCCGGGCAGGGCGCCGCGATGGCCATCGAGGACGCCGTCACGCTGGCGCGATGCCTGCGTGACGTGCCCTCGATCCCGAAGGCGCTCGCCGTCTACGAAGGCCTGCGGCGCGAGCGCGTCGAGGCCGTCGTCGAGCGCGGCAAGCGCAACGGCGACGACAAGGCGGCCGGGCCCATCGGGCGGGTGATCCGGGACTTCTTCCTCACGCGGGCGTTCAAGAACCCGCCGACGGAGGATCCGAACGCCTTCATGTGGCGGCATCGGATCGATTGGGAAGCCCCGGTCGCTTCTTAGCGCCAGGTGTCTACGCGGTGGAAATTCTTGTACGCGCGGCTCGGGGTCGGGCCCCGCTGCCCCTGGTAGCGCGAACCGGCCTCGTTCGAGCCGTACGGGAACTCCGCCGCGCTGGACAGGCGGAAGATGCAGAGCTGGCCGATCTTCATGCCCGGCCAGAGCGTGATCGGCAGGTTCGCCACGTTCGACAGCTCGAGGGTGATGTGGCCGGAGAAGCCGGGGTCGATGAAGCCCGCGGTGGAGTGCGTCAGCAGGCCGAGGCGGCCGAGGGAGGACTTGCCCTCCAGGCGGCCGGCGAGGTCGTCGGCGAGCGTGACGGTCTCGTAGGTGGAGCCGAGGACGAACTCGCCGGGGTGGAGCACGAAGGGGTCTTCGCCCTCCTTCTCGACCAGCGAAGTCAGCTCGTCCTGCTGCAGCTGCGGGTCGATATGCGTGTACTTGCTGTTGTCGAACACGCGGAAGAAGCGGTCGAGTCGCACGTCGATGCTCGACGGCTGGACCATCGTCGGGTCGAACGGGTCGACGCCGAGACGGCCGGCGTCGAGCTCTTTACGGAGGTCACGGTCGCTGAGGAGCACGCGATCAGCGTAGTCAAGCGGCCTTCATGTGCCTGCCGTAGGTCGGGTCGAGCCCGAACACCTTGGTCACCTGCCGTAGATAGTGGCGACGGCCGGCCGCCCCGATCAGCTCCTGGAGCGCCGTCGCGCCGGGCACCACCCTCCGCACCGTCTCGGCGGCGAAGTTGACCCCGGCCGCCGCGACCACGGCCGCCTGGGCGATCGGATCGTCGGGCAGTTCGAGGAAGTCGGCGTTGGTCTTGCCGAGCAGGAGCCTGCTGATCGCCCCGTGCCCCGCGACCGACACGTGCGCGAGGACCTTGCCGAGCGCGCCGCGGCCGTCGCCGATCCCGGCGTGGGCCTTCATGAGGGCCGCGGCGAGCCGTTTGGAATCGTCGTCGGGAATGAACTCGGTGGTCGCGAGCAGCCACAGCAGCCGCCAGGCGTCGTCCTCGCCGGCGGGCAGGAGTTCCTCGTCGACGCCCATCAGCCAGCCGACATAGCGCCAAAGATGCAGGATGTCGGCGCGCTCGCGGGCGCTGTAGCGGAGCCCGAGCAGTTGCGTGCCGAAGACGTAGACGAGGGAGAAGAGCAGGAGCGTGCCCGCGGTCTGGACCTGGTTGACCGGCCTGTCCCACGCCGCGTAATCCCAGTCCTTGCGGCGGTTCATGGCCGCGCGGACGTGGGCGTGCACGATCCGCACCCGCAACGCGGACTCGTACCCGCGCCCGCCGGGCACCAGCGCGCCCGGTGTCGTCACGTGGATCCACCACGTCGCCGTCTCGACGAGACGTCGTGCCGCCTTGTACTCGATCTCGCCGGTGCCGACGAGCGACTTCGTGGCGCGCGAAGCGAGATAGCCGCCCATCAACGAGACGTCGCCGAGCGGGAAGAGGCCGAGCAACCCGGCACGCGTGATCGCCCGCGCTCCACGGTCAAGGCGGTCCCGGTCGACCCAGTACGGCGTCGCCTCGACGTCGCGAAAGAAGGCTTCGAGCTCCGTCGGCGGACTCTCGACGCTGTCGATGCCTTGACGCAGCGCCTGTTCGAACTGGGGCTGCGCGCCCTTTCGCAGCAGCGGCACCAGCACGTCGGCCGCCGGGTCCTCGCGCTGCGCGAACTGCCGCAACCGGGCGACCTGGCGCTCGTCGCCCCTGATGTCGCCCTCGATGAACAACCTCGACGCGACCCGGAACCCGCCTTGACGGAACAGTTCGGGGTCAGGCAGCCGCTCGCCCATCCGGATCACCTCCGAGGTAGACAACAAGTGTTGTCACTTTCGGCGGCGACGTCAAGATGGGCGGGGTCTTGGCAAGGAGAGATCCGGGCCATGTATGCTGGCCGAGCACTGCGGATGTAGTTCAATGGTAGAACATCAGCTTCCCAAGCTGAATACGCGGGTTCGATTCCCGTCATCCGCTCTCACGCGAAAGCCCCAGGTCAGTGGATGTCCACTTTAGACCTGGGGCTTTCGCTTTGGAGTCCTATGACCTTGCCGGACGACCTCCGCCACGACGTCCAGACGCTCTGGGACTACCACGACATGCGGCACGAACTACGGCCCGCCGACGTCGGGATCGGACTCGGCAGCCACGACCTCGGCGTCGCCACCTGTGCCGCGGAACTGTTCCATGCCGGGATGTTCCCGCTCGTCGTCTTCACCGGGGCCAACGCGCCGACCACCGTCGAACGCTTCCCGCGCGGCGAGGCGGTGCACTACCGCGAACACGCGCTTGACTTGGGCGTGCCGGATGACGCGATCTTGGTCGAGACCGAGGCGCGGAACACCGGGGACAACATCACGCTCACTCGCGCGCTGTTGGAGTCACGCGGCATCGAGGTCGGGTCGGTCGTTCTCATCTCTCGGCCGTATCAACAGCGGCGGGCTTACGCGACCTGCAGGAAGCTATGGCCCGGGGTGGACGTCATCTGCGCTTCCCGGCCGTTGCCGCCGGATGACTACGTCGCGAGCATCGGCGATGTGAACCGGGTGATCAACATGCTTGTCGGTGATACACAACGGATCACCGTCTACGCGGAACGCGGTTTCGCGATTGCCCAGGAAGTTCCTGCAACAGTCAAAGAATCTTACACCCAATTGATAAGGCAGGGATTCACAAAGAGACTGCTTTGACTCTCGAGCGGGAATCATTTATTCCTAACAAGTCAACCAAGAGTTGCGGCAGATTCTCTCCAAATTTTGTTAAGTTGACGAACCGCGTCATACGCACCGATGAGATCTTCCCTTGAAACAGGTTTAGCATGAGCAATACTATTACGAACCGCTCCAACCGTACCAATTTCCTCTTTGAATAAATCAAGAAATCTGCGACGAGCTGGCGTGAAACCATCTTGACTAATTCGGTAGTATGACCCCAGCTGTAAACTCTCCGAAAGCTGCTCCCAGTTGTTCAGTATGCCCAGCTTTAACACATCGTCAGTTATCATGTCAAGCGACACGCCGCCAGCATCGGTAGATCCATTCGACTCTGCAGATGAAACGCGATCGCGAGACTCAACGGAATCTGTTTCACGATCAGGCGTCCACTCATCGTGTTGCCCACCATTAACCGGATCATCGCTGGTCGAATCACCGTGTCGCTCGTCAATATCGTGAACCTTCTTGTCTATCAAGCCAGGCAGTTCCGAAGCGCGCTGATCATTATAAAAGTGACTATGACTGACCACACTTGTTTGCTGGGACGAAACTTGCGAGACGGCAGAAGCAAATCTAACCTCTAGAGCCTCCTGGCGCGCCTTGATCACTTCAGCCTCAGCCTTTGCGGACTTTACCTCTCTTTTTATGCTTATCAGGTTAAATATGTTCAACTCAGACAAATCCGGCAATAGCAGAAAGCCAACCAAAACAATAAATGGGACTAGATCTTGAGTCGCCCACGGATTGCATAAAGTCACAACTGACGAGTTGGCAGCCGCAGTATCGCGGCAGATTTCAAATGCAGACCACCGGTAGCTTAACATCGCCAATAGCACGAGAAGTACCACCAGCAAGAATGCGGCACCACGCCTCAACTTCGTCACCCAAGCCAGGCCAGCGGGACCCGATTCGCCTGGCTCCGCTTTCGCGTCCACCACTTTAACGGGGTCCGGCGAGACAGCGTCCTTACCGGCCTTATCCGACGAGTCATCTTGGGTCATGCAGTTGAGTCGCCGACTGAGGCATACAAGTTACACACCTGCCGGACTTGGCTCTATGGGGTCAAGGCGCCGCCAGCGGCGGCGCGCACGTCACCGCCCGTACGGCGGGCTCCGTCCCATGGCGGACGCCGGGCGAGCCCGCCGACGAGGCAGCACCGCACAGCGCGCCGCCGCTACCGGAGACCCATGGAACATGACGTCAGATCATCCGACCCACCTGACCGCGTGGCAGTGGTCACCGGGTGTCCCTCGCTGCTCAGCGCCTAACACCGTGTCGCCCGCATCAAGGCGGGAAAGCGTGCCTTGACACGACCGGCCCGGCGCTAGAGATGGCAGGGGCGAGGGAAGCGGAGCAAACAGGCACAAAGACGCAGGTGGAGACAGGGGAACGTTGGGCCATTCAGGGGGTCAGCCACGGTCAATCGTGGCCACCCGAGCAAGCATCGTCCGCAGGTCAGGGCCTTCCAGTATGAGCACCCTTGGTTCCCAAGCTGAATACGCGGGTTCGATTCCCGTCATCCGCTCTCACGCGAAGCCCCAGGCCAGTGGATATCCACTTAGGACCTGGGGCTTTCGATTTGGGCCCCTATGATGGCCGCGACCCTGCCGGACGACGTCTGCGCCCCACGTGCGATTTTGGTCGTTCTCATCTCTCGGCCGTACCAACAGTGGCGGGCTTACGCGACCTGCAGGAAGCTATGGCCTGGGGTGGACCTCATCTGCGCTTCCCGGCCGTTGCCGCTGGATGACTACGTCGCGAGCATCGGCGATGTGAACCGGGTGATCAACATGCTTGTCGGTGATACGCAACGGATCACCGTCTACGCCGAGCGTGGTTTCGCCGTGATTGTGTGGATTTCGGGACATCTGACGTCCCAAAATCCACACAGTCACGCGTCACCGGCCCTGTCACGACCTGAGCCGAAGCCGGGGACCCGTCCCGCGCCCCGCGATTACCTTCTCCACCGTGCGGAAAATGCCGAGCGACAGTACGGCCGCGGCCTTGCTGACCGTGCTGGCCGGGTCGCTGATCCTTCCGCTCCTCCTGGTCGGCGGGATCTTCCTCATCGTCGGCTTGAACACCGGCAGCACCCCGGGGCCGTACACCGTCGTTTTCGCCAAGGCGGGTGACGAATGCGGGGCGACAGGCCAATATCTCGACGCGTCCACAGGGGACCCGCTCAGGTGCATGGGTCCGGGAGTGCTGCGGGACGCCTCGCTCGAGTTCCCCGGTTTCTCCCGCGAGCAGAACGACGAGATTCGCCGCTGGCTGGCCACGTTGGCGGAAGACGGCGAGCTGAGCGTCTTCGACCATCGTTCGGTCCAGACCAGGATCGACGGGATCGCGGCCGGATTGCCGCCGGGGGTCCGTGTCGAGCGGGAATCCGGCTCGACGCGGATCTGGATCGGCTCGGGCTTGACGGTCGCCGGCCTGCTCTTGCTCTCCGGCTTCGCCTGGCGGTGGCGCCGGAACCGCCGGGCCGGTTATTGATTTCCCCGCGTCGTTACCGTGCCAGGTATGGAAATCCGGGAGTTCGCCCAAGACGACTGGGCACAGGTCTGGCCGATCGTGCGCGAAGTCGTGCGGGCGGCGGACACGTACACCTACGACCCGAACCTCACCGAGGACGACGCCCGCGGCACCTGGGTCGAGACGCTGCCTGGCCGGACGGTGGTCGCGGTCGAGGGCGGCCGCGTGCTCGGTACCGCCAAGATGGGGCCGAACCGCGGCGGGCCCGGGTCCCATGTGGCGACGGCCAGTTTCATGGTGGACAAGGACGTTCGCGGCAAGGGCATCGGTGGCGCGCTGTGCGCGGATGCCCTGGATTGGGCCAGGGAACGGGGTTACGCGGGGATGCAGTTCAACGCGGTCGCCGAGTCGAACGCCGCCGGGATCCGGATCTACGAACGGCTCGGGTTCGAGATCGTCGGGACGGTGCCGGGCGCGTTCGAGCACCCGACGCTGGGGCGCATCGGGTTGCACGTCATGTACTGCGACTTCGGCCGGGGCTGAGCGTCAGCCTTCGACGAGTTCCCAAGGGGCGTCGGCGCTCGGCCGGTCGTACACCTGGCCGGGCGCGGCGCTCAGCACCAGCGCGACGTCGGGATACAGCGTGACGGCGTGTTCCATTTCGAGGGCTTCGACCTCGAAGTCCTCGCTCTCCGGGACCTGGAAGCCGACGAGCAGCCAACTTCCGTCCGCCTCGCGGACGACCTGGCGGACGGCTCGCACCGGGGCGGCGGGGTCGGTGGAGATCTCGGCGAGTTCGGTGCTCACCTGGACTTCCTCCAGCGGCGAGCCGGGATGCGTCCACGCGGCGAGGCGGGCGGCGCGCACCAGGAGGTCTTCCTCGTCGTCGTCCGAGTCGGCGACCGAACTGAGCAGCCACGTGCGCCGCTCCGGATCCCAGTCGGCGGCCATGCCGGTGGGGAGGCCGGCCAGCGCGGCGATCTCCGGGATGAGCTCCACCGCGTCCCGCAGGGGCAGCGCGCCGAACGCGTCCTTGTTCTCCTCCATGTCCTCGGAGAACTCGTTGCCGTCGCTGATGAACCAGTCGCCGTCGTCGTCCAGGACGACGAACGCGAGGTTCGACGGATCCTCCACCAGCGACCGGGAGATGATCACCGGCGACTCGGGATCCTGACTCATCGGCCAGTTCTCGCTCGACATGCTGGGCTCCCAACGGGGTTGTCCGGCTGTGGGGCCCCATCCCACCACGACCGGCGGAAGCTCATTCGCTGAGGTCGTACTCGTCGACGTCGAGCGCGGCCGCCGCTTCGGTGAGGAACGCGATCACGGCGGGCGAGAGGTGCCAGCCGAATTCCTCGCCGCCGTCACGGTGATGGAAGTAGCGCACCACCTGCAGCACCGCGCTCACGCCTTCGTCCACCAGCCGCCGGATTTCCGGGCGGACCGGGGCGAGCCTGCCGATCACGCTCTCGATCTGGTCGTCGACCGGTTCCGAACCGCGATGCGTCACCTTCCAGGCGTGCATCCGCGGCAACCGGTGTTCGGCGGACCGCGAACCCAGTACCAGCACCTCGTCGGGCTCCATGCCGAGCCGCGCGGTGATCTCCCCGGCGGACACGGTTTCGCTCTTCAAGGCGAAGTAGCAGTACTGGTGGACCTTCATACGCCCGGCACCCTAGCTTTCGGGCAGGCTGACCAGATGAAACGTGATCAATCGCTTATCGAACGGCTCGCCCGGGAGCGCAACGCCTGGTTGTGCACGCTCCGCGGGGACGGATCCCCGCACGTCACGCCGGTGTGGTTCGTGTATCTCGACGACGTCTTCTGGATCGGGAGCGGCGAGCGGAACGTCAAGGTGCGCAACATCGACGGCGATCCGCGGGTCAGCCTCGCGCTTGAGGACGGCGACGCTCCGGCTGTCGCCGAAGGCGTGGCGCGCGTCCATCGAGGAGCTCTGCGCGAAGACGTCCTCGCGGCCCTGGCGGCGAAGTACGACGGCTGGGCGGCCGGAGTTGAGATCGCCCCGTTCGGCGCCAGAGTGCTGCTGGAAGTCCCCGTTAAGCGGTGGCTGCTCGAGGGTGTCGCCCAATAGTCTGGAAAGTCCGATACCGATCTTGGGATGGACGATGCTGACCGGTGAACTGATCCGCTTGCGCCCGCTGGAACCCGAGGACGCGGACACGCTGTGGCGCTGGCACAACGACCCGGAGGTCACGCGCTGGCTGCCCGCGGACCACCCGGAATCCCTCGCCCAGATCCGCGAACGCTTCACCCACCGGAAACCCAACAGCTTCAGCCAGGTGGATTTCGCGATCGAGAGCCTCGCCGTCGGCACCTTGATCGGCACCTGCACCCTGCGCGACGCCACCCCGGAGCAGGGCCGCGCGGAACTCGACATCTACCTCGGCGAGAAGGACCACTGGGGCGGCGGCTACGGCACCGACGCCATGCGCACGCTCTGCCGCTACGGCTTCGACATGATGCGGCTGCACATGATCGCGCTGTGGGTCGTGGTCGACAACGAGGCCGCGATCCACATCTACAAGAAGCTCGGGTTCCAGGTGGACGGCAGGCATCGGCAGTCGTTCCGCGGCCAGAACGGCCAGTGGCACGACGAGTACCTGATGAGCCTGCTCGAAGGGGAACTCCGCTAGTCGTTCAGTCCTTTCGTGAGCCTGGCGGGTGCTTTCATCCGCCAGGCCTCCTCGATGAGTTCGCTCAACTGTGCCTTCTCCACCTTCTCGAGGTCGACGAGGATCGCGCCGTAGCCGTCGTAATGCGGCGTGGTGAAGTACGCGGGGTCGCCGGAAGCCAGCAGGGCCTCCTTCTCCGCGTGCTCGCACAGCAGCATCAGCCCGCCCTCGGCCTCGGTGCGTAGCCGGGCGAAGTTCTTGCCCGCGACCTTGAGCGACGGCGTGCGGTACGACGTGGACTCCTCGACCTCCGGCAACCTGCCCGCCAGAGCCACGACTTCTTCCCAGGTCGTCATGGCGGACATTGTGCCCTGGGTCACTGACAAAACCACCCCGTTGACGTCATGAAAGGGCCGTTCAGGACGAAAAACGTCAGGAACAGCCCTTTCATGACACTCGCGGGAGCTACGGCAGGACGGTGATCCGGTCCGCGGGCGGCGGAGCGATGCCCGGGTGCGCCGCGAAGTACGCGATCAGCGCGTCCAGGTCCACCGGACCACCCGACAGGTTGGTCCCCTTCGTGAACTCGGTGAAGCCGTCCCCGCCGGCCGCGAGGAAGTTGTTCACCGAAACGCGGTACGACGCCGCCGGGTCGATCGGCGCGCCGTCGAGCGTCAGGTTCGAAACGCGCGAACCCTGTGCCGCCGACGCCGAGTACGAGTACTTCAGCGACTTCGAGATCTGCAGCGTGCGCACGACGCCGTTGGCCTGCCACTGCTGTTCGAGCACGTTCTTCAGGTTCGCGCCGGTGAGCGTGATCGTCTGCATGATGTTCGCGAACGGCTGCACGGCGAACGCCTCGCCGTAGGTCACGACACCGTCGCCTTCGCCGGCGGGCGACGACGCGTAGGTGAAGTCCGTGCGGATACCGCCCGGGTTCGTCATCGCGATCTGCGCGCCGTTCGATTTCGTGGCTTCGAGCTGGGCGTCGGCGATGACGTCGCCCAGCGGCGACTCACCGGACGCGGCGCCCTTGGCGACCAGGTCCGCGGTGATGGTGCCGACGGCCTTGTTCGCGATCGGCGCGGCCTTGGTCTTCGCCTCGTCGATCAGCTTCACCACGTCGGCGTCCGGGGTGACGTCGCGGGTGACGATCTGGTTGTGCGCCTTGGTCTCGCCGCGGACGACGTCGCGGGTCCGGCGGTCGATCTTCAGGTCGACGACCGACAGCAGACGGCCGAACGACGCGCCCTGGATCACCGGACGCGGTGCGCCGTCGGGATCGTTGATCACGCAGTTGTACTGCTGGTGGCTGTGCCCGGTGAAGATGGCGTCCACTTTGGACGTCACCTTCTGCGCGATCGCGGTCGCCGCACCCGGCTTGACCTTGCACTCGTCCGGACCGGCGGTCTCGGAGTTGTCGCCCTGGTGCAGCAGTACGACCTGCGCCTTGACCCCGAAGAAGTCGAGCAGCTTGGCCGTGCGGTCGATGGCCTGGACCTCTTCGCCGAACTTGAGGCCCTTGATCGCCTCCGGGGTGACGACCTGCGGCAGATCCTTCAGCGTGGCGCCGATGACGCCGATCGGGACGCCGCCGGAGACCTTGATGCTGAACGGCAGCAACGCCGGGACGCCGTTCTCGTAGTACACATTGGACCCGAGGAAGGGGAAGTTCGCGCCCTTGAAGGATTCGCGGAACTGGCAGCCGTCGGTGGGGTGACAGCCGCCGTGCTGCATCCGGCGGAGTTCCTTGAGGCCCTCGTCGAATTCGTGGTTGCCCACCACGGAAGCCTCGACGCCGAGCCGGTTCAGCAGCTCGACGGTCGGCTCGTCGTGGAACAGCGCCGAGATCACCGGCGACGCGCCGATGCTGTCACCGGCCGACAGGACGACCGAATTGCGCGCTTCGCCGCGAAGCTTCTTCAGGTGCGTCGCGAGGTAGGCGGCGCCGCCAGCGTTGACGGTACTGCCGTCGGGCAGCGTGACGCGGCCGCTCGAACCGGACGGCGGTTCGAGGTTGCCGTGCAGGTCGTTGAACGTGATCAGCCGGACGTCGGTGGTCGCCGACGCGGCGGACGCGGGCGCGGCGACGGCGGCCAGCGCGGTCAGCGCGGCACCGGCGACGACGGCCAGCCGGGTGGAGAGCTTCATTGTTGGGCGCACGGCGGAGGAGTCTGCCTTGCGGGTTTGACCTTCACCAGAGGAAAAAGGAGGACGATAGGCAACCGTCACATGGCGCGCGCACTGCCGTCGAGCAGTACCCGCGAGCCATTAACTGCTACCGGCGGTAACAGGTAAATAAAGACGCTCACGCCGCCGGGTGACGTCGTTCGGCATCGGCTCCAGTTCACCCGTCGCGATGAACCCGAGCTTCAGATACAGCCGCCGCGCCCGGTCGTTGTCCTCCGCGACGTGCAGCCACACCTCGCGCGCGCCGTCGTCCTCGGCCGCCGACCGCACCTCGCCCATCAACCGGGTGCCCAGCCCCCGGCCCCGGGCTTCGGGCGCGACCCACATCGAGTAGAGGATCCAGCCGTCGTCCCGCGCCCGTCCGGCGACGAGACCGACCGGACGCTCGTCGTCGAAGGCGGCGAACCAGACGTCGCCCGCCAGCTTCGCGAGCCACTCCTCGTCGGATTGCGCGCTTTCGGCCGCGGCGATCGAGCCGTAGTTCTCGGGAGTGTCCGTCAGGGCACGCAGGCGGATCTCGCGGAAGACGTCGAGGTCCGAGGGGACGAGCCGTCGAACGAGCAACATCCGGGCAGAATCCCACGTCGAGCGGCGGATCGGGGAACGAATATCGCCGATCGGCCAAGATCGGGGTCGGCCACTCGGCCGATCCGGCGCCGTCCGCCGCGGCCCTTCGACCGAAGTGGCGGACCCTTCGTGATCCATAACGTCGTGGTCATGACGAACGCACAGGTCACCGCCCTGCAGTACGGCTTGATCGGCTTCTTCGCGCTCTGGGCGACGGTGCTGATCCCGCAGCTGATCGTCCTGCACGCGCGGCACGGCCGAGTGCGGCTTCGTCCCGTCCTGACCATGGCCGCCGTACTGCTCTACGCGACCATGACGGTGGCGGTGACCTTCCTGCCGCTGCCCGGCCCCGGTGTCAAACGGCTGAGCCAGACCGTGCAGCTGAACCCCTTCCAGTGGGTCGCCGACATCCACACCGAACTGCTCAAGCACGGGCTGCCGATGGCCGACTGGTTCACCACGCAGACCTTCCAGCAGGCCACCATGAACGTGCTGCTGTTCGTCCCGCTCGGTTTCTTCGCCAGGACGCTCTGGAAGCGCGGCCTCGTCGGCACGACACTGATCGGCTTCGCCGCTTCGCTGCTGATCGAGGTCACGCAGCTGACCGCGAACTTCGGCACCGCGCCCTACGTCTACCGGATCTTCGACGTCGACGACCTGCTCAACAACACCGGTGGCGCGATGCTCGGCTGGATCGCCGGGGCCCTGCTGCTCAGCCTCGTGCGGAAGCCCGTTCCCTCAACGGTCGAGCTTCAGCTTCCGCGCCGCGAGCGGGTCGATCTCGCCCAGGTCCGCTAGCCTCGCCTGCCGTCGCTGGGCCGCGCGCCGCGCGGCCCGCCGGTCTTCCGCGATCACCAGCACGGTGGCCACGACGAAGATCAACGCGACCAGGCCGAGGATGAGCGAGAGCTGCAAAACGCCTCCTCGGAACGACCTTGTGTGCGAGATCACAAACAGTACGCACATCGTGCTGAGTTGACCACCCCTTGAGACGAAAGTGGGTGTCGCAGGCCACTCGGGGCTCGCCGAGAACCAGGTCCGGTCTTCGGTGTGCCAGCGTTCGAAGGTCAGGCCTGCGCTGGTCAGGGCAGCTTTCAGGGTCTGCAGGTCCAGCCGTCGGCAGGTGAACGCCTGGCTCCACCACCGGATGCCCGCCGAGTACCGCACGACGGCCGAGAGCAGGTCGCCGTCACGGACGACCTGACCGAGCCGGACGTCGACCTCGCCGAGCGTGCCGCCCTGACCGTCGCGGACCGAGTCGAACCACTCCGGCGGATGCCATTCGACGAGCACCCGCCCGCCGGGCGCGACATGCGCGCGGGCGGTGGCCAGGAAGGCCGCCCGATCGGCTTCCGAGGCGGTGTTGACCAGGTGGCTGCCGAGCAACACCACGTCGAAGACCCGGCCGAGCCGCAGGTCTTCGATCTTCGAGCACACCGTCTCGGCACGGACGTGGGCGAGCATCTCCGGCGAATCGTCCACCGCGACCACCGGATGGCCGAGCTCCAGCAACGCGTGCGTGACCCGCCCGGCGCCGCTGCCGAGCTCCAGGATCGGGGCCCCGGGCGGGGCCGCCGCGTGCACGATCCCCGGCTCGTCGCCGGGCGGCAACAGCCGGTACACCTCCACCGAACAGCCGTCCGCCGTGAACGCCCCCTGCTCCATACCCACCAGCGTGCCGGAAACTGGCCCGGTGAGGACCAAACCGACCAAGGACGAGCTGGCCGCCGCCTACGGCAAGACCATCGACGACGTCATCGCGCCCGATCTGGACGTGTTGTTCTGCGGGATCAACCCCGGCCTCTACTCGGGCGCCCTCGGCCTGCACTTCGCGCGGCCGGGGAACCGGTTCTGGCCCGCGCTGCACCGCGGCGGCTTCACCCCGCGTCTGTTCGACCCCAGTGAGCAGGAGGAACTGCTCGGCCTCGGTCTCGGCATCACCAACGTCGTCGCGCGGACGACAGCGCGGGCCGACGAGCTGACGCCGGATGAGTTCCGGGAAGGCGGCCGCCTGCTCACGGCGAGGGTCGCCGAATTCCGCCCACGCTGGCTCGCGGTGGTCGGGATCACGGCCTACCGGACGGCGTTCGGCCTGCCGAAGGCGAAGATCGGCCCGCAAGACACCGAGATCGGCGGAGCGCGGGTCTGGGTACTGCCGAATCCGAGCGGGCTGAACGCGCACTGGACGCCCGCGGCGCTCGGGGACGAGTTCGGGCGCCTTCGGGCCGAAGTCCACTCTGAGTAGTGAACGGGTCAGGATCTCCCGCCGGCGCGCTCATTCGAGCAAGAGATCCACAACCAGCTGATACGCAGAGTTTGCTGCGACGAAGCGATACATCTATGAGGGGGATATCGCGTCACGTGCTCCGACCTACCGACTCGTAATAGTTACGAGGTGTCATCTCTGTCCGGTCCCGCAGGGGGGACCGGTTGACGAGGGTGACCACGCCGGGGGGCAGTGGTCACCGAATGGACTTCCGAGTCCTCTCGTCCGGAGATGGCGGGCACGAAAACGGAGGGGTCCGTGATGCGAAGCATCGAGCCGAACCGAACGCAGGCCGGCAGGCCTGGCGGACTGTCGCCAGGCGGCCGCGGACTCGGCGTGGCCGCCGTCGATCCGATCCCGATCTTCTGCGAGGGGTTGAGCTCGCTGGTCCACCGCACGCCGGGACTGACGTGGCTCGGCCACGCGGCGAGCCATCATGCCGCGCTCCAGCTGTGCGAACAGCTCAAACCGGACGTCATCGTGCTGGATTCCGCGCTCGACCCGAACTGCCATCTGTCCCGGCTGCTCAGCGGCGGCGACCCGGCGCTGGTCATCATCACGATGATCAGGGACACCAACCGCACCCAGCAGTACCTCGCCGCGGCGATCGCGGCGGGCGTGCACGCGATCGTGCCGAGGGCGACCGACGGACGGCACCTGGCCGAGGCGATCCGGCGCGCGCACAGCGACCGCCGCTACATCGATCCGACGCTGGCCGCGCTGACGGCGCGGCCGAAGCGCCAGCCCGTGCTTCCGAAACCGGGCGACGCCCCCAAGCCGGCGACCGCGCGCGGCCTGATGCCGCTGTCCCGCCGCGAGTACCAGGTCCTGCAACTGGTGGCCGAGGGGCTGGAGAACTCCGGGATCGCGAAGATCCTGTTCCTGTCCGTCGAAACCGTGCGGACGCACGTCAAGAGCATCTTGCGCAAGCTTTCGGCCCGCGATCGCACGCACGCCGTGACGATCGCGTTCCGCTCCGGCATCCTGGTGGCGAACCCCGACGACGCGCACACCCCGGTCGAGCCGGCCGCCGCGGCTTCGATCGCGCCGTCACCCCGATGAACCAGCACCCAGGCCCCCCGAATTGCTGATTTACACATCACAACAGTGGCCATTCACTTGCCGCCGGTTACCCACAGGTAATATCCTGATGTTACCGGCGAGTAGGGACGTGTGCCCGGCCGGGGAGCCGAACACATTGGAGTGACGAAATGGGCCACTACAAGAGCAACGTCCGAGACCTGGAGTTCAACCTCTTCGAGGTCCTCGGCGTGCAGGACCGCCTCGGCAAGGGCGTCCTCGCGGAATCCGACGAGGAGACCGCCCGCGGCGTGCTGACCGAGCTGAACAAGCTCGCTTCCGGTCCCCTCGCCGACTCGTACGCCGACGCGGACCGCAACCCGCCGGTGTACGACCCGAAGACCTTCTCGGTGAAGATCCCCGAGTCGTTCAAGAAGAGCTACCAGGCGCTGATGGACGGCGAATGGTGGCGGCTGGGCCTGCCGAACGAGCTGGGCGGCTTCGGCCTGCCCCCGACCGTGCAGTGGGCCGCGGCCGAGCTCATCCTCGGTGCCAACGCGCCGCTGTTCATGTACATGGCGGGCCCGAACTTCGCCGGCATCGTCGACAAGAACGGCACCGACGAGCAGAAGCGCTGGGCGCAGATCATGATCGACCGCGGCTGGGGCGCCACCATGGTCCTCACCGAGCCCGACGCCGGTTCCGACGTCGGCGCCGGCCGCGCCAAGGCCGTCAAGCAGGAGGACGGCTCCTGGCACATCGACGGCGTGAAGCGGTTCATCACCTCGGCCGAGAACGACATGGTCGAGAACATCATGCACCTGGTGCTGGCCCGTCCCGAGGGCCCCGGCATCGAGACCAAGCCCGGCACCAAGGGCCTTTCGCTCTTCCTCGTGCCGAAGTTCCACTTCGACGGCGAGACGGGTGAGCTGGGCGAGCGCAACGGCGCCTTCGTCACCAACGTCGAGCACAAGATGGGCATCAAGGCCTCCACCACCTGCGAGCTGACCTTCGGCCAGCACGGCACCCCCGCCAAGGGCTGGCTGCTCGGCGAGGTGCACGACGGCATCGCGCAGATGTTCCAGGTCATCGAGTACGCCCGCATGATGGTCGGCACGAAGGCCATCGCGACGCTGTCGACCGGCTATCTCAACGCGCTCGAGTACGCCAAGGAGCGCGTCCAGGGCGCGGACCTGCCGAACATGCTGAACAAGGCGGCGCCGCGCGTCACCATCACCCACCACCCGGACGTCCGCCGCTCGCTGATGCTGCAGAAGGCGTACGCCGAGGGCCTGCGCGCGGTGTACCTCTACACCGCGACCTTCCAGGACCAGGTGTGGACCGGCGAGGGCGACGAGGCTTCGCAGAAGGTCGCACACGGCGTCAACGACCTGCTGCTGCCGATCGTCAAGGGCGTCGGGTCCGAGCGCGCGACCGAGCAGCTCGTGCAGTCGCTGCAGACCCTCGGCGGGTCGGGCTTCCTGCAGGACTACCCGATCGAGCAGTACATCCGTGACGCGAAGATCGACTCGCTGTACGAAGGCACCACGGCCATCCAGTCGCTGGACTTCTTCTTCCGCAAGATCGTCCGCGACAAGGGCGCTTCGCTGGCCTACGTCGCCGGGGAGATCACGAAGACCATCGAGTCGGAGATCGGCAACGGGCGGCTCAAGAACGAGCGCGGTCTGCTCAAGCAGGCGCTCGAGGACACCCAGGGCATGCTCGGCTCGCTGATCGGCTACCTGACCTCGTCGCAGGAAGACCCGCAGAACATCAACAAGGTCGGCCAGCACACGGTCCGCCTGCTGATGTCGGTCGGCGACCTGCTCATCGGCTGGCAGCTCATCAAGCACGCCGAGGTCGCCATCGGCAAGCTCGACGCGGGCGCGTCGGCGAAGGACGTCCCGTTCTACGAGGGCAAGCTCGCCGTGGCGTCGTTCTTCGCGAAGAACGTGCTGCCTGAGCTGACGTCGCGTCGCGCGATCGTCGAGGCTGCGGACAACAGCCTCATGGAGATCCCCGAAGCCGCGTTCTAAACGGTTTCGTGACGAAGAGCCCTTTCCGGTCCGGAGGGGGCTCTTCGTGGTTTCGAGGGGGTTTTCCGGGGGAATTTCCGTGCTGAGTCCGCCCGTTGGCGGAGACCTCGGCAAAGGAGTCTCAATGACAGTCACCGGCATCATCACGGCGATCGTGGTCGGCCTGATCCTCGGGGTGCTCGGCAGGTTCTTCGCCCCCGGCAAGCAGTCCATCCCGATCTGGCTGACCATCGTCGTCGGTATCGTCGCCGCCTTCGTCGGCACGGCGATCGCCCGCGGGCTCGGCTACGCGGACACGAAGGGTTTCGACTGGCTCGAACTCATCACCCAGATCGTCATCGCCGGGATCGGGGTCACGCTGGCCGCCAACCTCTACGGACGCCGCGGTGTCACCCGGTAAGGGGTCTTGAGGCGCGACGAGCCGGTTTCGGTGTCACCGTGGGTTCACTCGATTCTCCAGCGAAGGAGGGACCATGTTGGGTGGCCTTTGGGGCATCATCACCACGATCGTGGTCGGGCTGATCCTCGGCGTCATCGGCCGGATGATCGCGCCCGGCGATCAGAAGATCCCGATGTGGCTGACGATCGTCGTCGGCATCGTCGCCGCGTTCATCGGCAACTGGCTGGCCGGCGTGTTCGGCGTCCGCGACACCGCGGGCATCGACTGGATCCGGCACGCCTTCCAGGTCGGCGCGGCCATCGTCGGCGTCATCGCCGCGGCCGCGATCTACGCCAAGGTCAAGGGCGGGCATCGCGCCGCGACCTGACCCAGGACTACGGTCGGCCCCTGTGACCACTCGACTCGAACTCGGTGGCCAGGGGCTGACCTCCCTGTCCGGCATCTCCCTCCCCGCGACGCTGGAGTACCTGGATCTGTACGACAACCGGCTCACGTCCGTTCCCGACGAGCTGTGGTCGCTTTCCGGACTCCGCGTGCTGAATCTGGCCACCAACCGGCTGACCTCCGTCTCGTCCGCCATCGGCGCCTTGCGGAATCTGCACACACTGGATCTGGGGCACAACGAACTTTCCGTCCTGCCGGACGAACTCGGCGAGCTTTCCGGACTGACCGAATACCTCTACGTGAGCGACAACCGGTTGACCGAGTTCCCCGCCGCGCTGTGTTCGCTCGGACGGCTGAAATACCTGGGGTGCACGGACAATCGCATCCCCACCCTTCCGGAGGATCTTTCCGGCCTGACGTCGCTGCGCGAATTCCGCTTGTACGGCAACGGCTTGACCGGGATCCCGGAATCGATGGGGACGCTTTCCGCGTTACGCGAGCTGCATCTGCGGAAGAACCTGCTGACTTCGTTGCCGTCCTCCATCGGGGATCTGAGCGAGCTGCGTCAGCTCGACCTGCGGGAGAACCGGCTCACCTCGCTGCCGGAGTCCATCACGCGGCTGTCCAAATTGGACAAACTGGATCTGCGGTGGAACAAGGAGCTGCGCGAACCTCCGTGGCTCGCGGACTTCGAGGCGCGAGGCTGCATGGTGCTGCGGTGAAGCTCAGGCCCGTTGGCGGAGCTGATGACGCACTCCGAAAGTGGCCGAACGCGTGAACCCGCCCTGGCCGAAGGCCCCGCTATCGCGGTGGCAGGGCGCCTGATCCGCCATCGTGACGGGGAAGACCAGGCGGCGCCCTGCCGACGTCGATCGCGGAGGCGGGTTCACCTATAGGCACTCAGGCGCAGATGATCGCGGTCCTCGGCGAGTAGGTCGCGTTACGGGTCTCCCGGCGGACCTCCGTACCGGTGACGACGTCGACGAGCACGCGGGTGTCCGAGGTGCTGAACCCGGCCGCGCCGGGATCCGGGACGCAGCCGGGCCCCGAGCCCATCTGCACCGGCTGGGGGACGTACGAGTGCCGCTCGCCGGCGACGCTCTGCACCGAAAACCGTTTCGTACCCCAGATCCGCACCGTCACCGAGCCGTTCGCGGGGATCACCTGGAGCGCGATCCCGGTCGGGGCGTCGTTGACGATCTGCAGCTCGACCGGCGAGCCGTCGGTGTTGATCGCCTTGGCGTCGCGCGCGACGGGATACCGGTCCAGGTAGTTGTCGTGCTCCAGATGGCCGCCGTCGGCGAGGCCCGCCAGGTACGCGGCGTTGTAGAGCGTGGTCGCGAGCTGCGAGACGCCGCCGCCGACCACGACCGGCCCGGTGCCGTCCTCGTTCACCGGGGCGGGCACGTAGCCCGCGTCCGCCGTCCTCGCCCCGGACCGCGCGCCGAGACTGAACCGCTCGTTCGGCTTCACGATGGCGCCGGAGACCCTGGCGGCCAGCGTCTGCACGTTCGTCATCGCCGACCCGCTCAAACCCGACGTGGTGAACTCGCCGATGACCTCGTTGATGCCGAGGACGTTCGCCGCCTCGGTGCTGACGGCCGGGCTGCTGGCGTCGTAGACCGCTTTCAGCTCCCGCTCTTCGCTCTTGGCGAGCGTCGAGGTCAGCGAGGAGAACGTGAGGTCCCAGTTGACCTTTCGCGCGTCCTTCGACGGCTGGACCGCCGGCCTGTCGCCGACGAAGACGATCTGCGCGTCCGCCCCGTCGGTCTCGGTCTCCTTGAGCTGCGGCTGCGCCACCGCCCGCAGTTTGCCCTGGTCGATACGGACTTCCAGGTTGCCGTCGTCGCGCGGGGCGAACTGGAAGGACCCCGCGATCACGTCCGGTTTCAGCGTCGCGTCCTTGCCCTCGCCGCGGATGACCAGTGGCTTCGCGACGGCCGGGACGACGATCTTGACGAGCGCCGCGTGCACCCCCGGCGAGGTCGCCTTCACGGGCGCGACGTTCACCTTGAACTCGACACCGTTGTCGCTCAGCCAGCCCTCGGTGACCGCGGTGACGGCCTCCTTGAGGTCGGCGAGGGTCTGCCCGTTCCGCGGTTCGACCGCGGCCGGGACGACACCGCCGTCGGTCCCCGCGACCGGCTGGAAGGTGATGTTCCCTTCGACCGGCGGACGGTTCAGCTTCGTGGCGGCGAGGTCCGAGACGGCCTTTTCGAGCTTCGGCGCGTCGGTCCAGGTGACGACGCCGACCTCGCGGCTGGTGAAGAACGACATCAGCCGCGTATACGGGCTCAGTGGCTGGTGACCGGCGCGGCCCAGTGTCTGCGGCCAGTCCAGGCCGAGGCCGGACGACGTCGGGTACAGCACCGTGCGGACGTCACCCGCCCGCACCCGGACCGGCTCGATCAGCCTCGGCTCCAGCTCACGGCGAAGCTTCGACTCGGCCTCCTTGTGCGTGAGACCGCCGACGTCGATCCCCGCGACCGTGACGCCGCGCGGGACGTCACCGGCGCTGACGATCAGGTCGACCGCGTACAGGAGCACGAACAGGCCCATGAGCACGCCGGTGACCATGAGGGCCTTGCCGAGGCCCTTGCGGAACTTCGACGCGGGCGTCGGCGGCGGATGCACCACCCTGTCGCCCTCGAAGAGCTCGTCTACCAGGCCCTCGTCGGTTTCCGGGGCCGAGAGGAGATCTTCGGTGAACAGGTCGGCGCCCGGCTCGTCATGGTCTTCGCGCACCGCCCCTCACCACCCCTCCCGTGGCTCGAGTTACAGGTACAACCCCGTGCCGTGTTCGGTCCGTTCGGTCGCCACGGCGTGGATGTCGCGTTCCCGCATCACCAGGTGCCCCTCGCCCTGGATCTCGACCTCGTGCTGGTCGTCCGGGTTGAACAGCACGCGATCGCCGGTCTTGACGTTCCGCACACTGTTGCCCACGCCCAGTACATCACCCCACGCGAGCCGCCGCGCCACCTGCGCCGTGGCGGGGATGACGATGCCGCCCGAACTTCGGCGCTCCCCGTCCTCGGGGGACAGCTTCACGAGCACCCTGTCCTGCAGCATCTGAATCTCGAGTTTCGGCCGATCTGACACAGGTACGACTCTACTTACCCGGGTCGCCCGCCATGACCAGGCTCAGCACGCTTTCTCCGCCGGTTTCGAACCGCACCGGCACACCCCAGTCCTGGCGGGTGATGCGGCAGGCGGGATGCTCGCCGCCGTCGTCACAGCTCGCCGCCTGCGCGACGACCTGCAGCACCCCTCCGGTGACGCCCTCGGCGAAGCGGAGCTTGCGGAACAGGTCCGTGCCCACTCCGGCGCCGTCGGCGAGCAGTTCCGGCGGCGACGCGCTGATCTCCAGCCGCGTCGACGGGCCGAACCGGTCGTCGAGCTTCTCGCCGGGCGGCGGGGTGAAGACGACGGAGAACTCCAGCTCACCCGGCGCGAGCACGGTCGGCGGACGGCGGACCGCGTGCGCGTCCCCGGCCACGGCCTGCTCCCCGAGCGGCACCGGCCCGATCCGGCCGCCCGCCGACTCGACGACCAGCAGTTCGCCGTCGTGCATCAGCAGTCCGGACGGTTCCGCGAGTCCGGTCGCGAGCGTGGTCACCTGGCGGGTGAGCGGGTCGTAGCGGCGGATGGCGCCGTTGTAGGTGTCGGCGATCGCGACGGTGTCGCCGGGCAGCACCGCGAGGCCGAGCGGATGCTGCAGCAGCGCCTTGTCGGCGGGTCCGTCGACGTGACCGAAGGAGAACAGGTCGACGCCGACCGCGGTGTGCACGGTGAACGTCTCGCCCTCGGGCTGGATCCAGCGCAACGCCGACGTCTCCGCGTCCGCCAGCCACAGCTTCTGCCCGTGGGGCGTCAGGCCGGACGTCTGTGCGAAGAACGCTTCGTGAACGTCGCCGTCACGCAGGCCCTCGACGGTCGTGCCCGCGAAGCGGCGGATGGTGCCCGAGACCGGCTCGAACACGCTCAGCGTGTGGTTGCCCGCCATGGCGACCACGACGCCGCCCGCGGGACCCCACCAGGCGACGTCCCAGGGGCTCGTGAGGTCGATGTCGAGCGCCTTGCCGGTGTCGACGCCGTCGCGCCACTGGCGGCCGGTGCCGGCGACCGTGGAGACCTCGCCGGTGATCAGATCGATACCGCGTAGCCGGTGACCGGCCGTGTCGGCGACGACGGCGTGATAACCCGCGCGCTCGGCGACCTCGTACGGCAAGAGGGTGATCCCGGACGGCTCGGTGAAGCTCGCCAGGTCGAAGGGGCCGTCCTGCGCGCCGCGCTCACCGCTGCCGAAGCGGCGGATGATCGTCTCGCCGTCGGAGGCGAACTCGACGATGGAGTGGTTGCCCATGTCGGCGACCAGGATGCGGCCTTCGGCGGTGGTGACGGCCTTGCTCGGGAACCGCAGCTCGGTGCGCTGCTCCTCGGCCGGGACGTACGGGCTGCCGCCGCGGCGGAGCGTGCCCTTGGCCTCGTGGGTCGCGACGAGGTCGGCGATCACCCGGCGCAGCGCCTCGGCGTGCCCCTCGCCGGCGGCGACGTGGACGACGTAACCCTCGGGGTCGACTACGACCAACGTCGGCCACGCCTTGACCGCGTATTGCGACCAGGTGGTCATCTTCGGGTCGTTGAGGACCGGGTGGTGCACCTCGTAACGGCGCACGGCGGCCTCGATCGCGGCCGCCTCGCCCTCGTGCAGGAACTTGGGCGAATGCACGCCGATGGTCACCAGGACGTCGGCGAACTCGGCCTCCAGCGGGCGCAGCTCGTCCAGCACGTGCAGGCAGTTGATGCAGCCGCTGGTCCAGAAGTCCAGCAGGACGACGCGGCCGCGCAGCCCGGCGAGCGTGATCCGCTCGCCGCCGGTGTTGAGCCACCCGTCACCGGCGAGCTCGGGGGCACGCACACGGGACTGCGTTCGTGGGGAAGTCACGACATGAGTGAACTACACGCGTGGCCGTGCTGTTCCGAGGTCCAGGCGTTGAGAGGGCGAGCTCACCCCTCGGGAGGAGGCCCATGTGGGTGATGAGGGAGTGGTGTTAAAAGGGAAGGCGCCTTCGCGTTGCGCAATTTAGGCTCGAACACATGTCCACTGTTGAGCACGCCTTCACCATCGAGGAGGCACACGACCTCCAGGCGAGCTTGGCCGAACCCGTGCGTCCCGGGTTGAGCGAGGCCGAGCTCGACGACGTCGAAGCCCGCTTCGGCTTCCGGTTCGCCGCCGACCACCGGACGTTCCTGTCCGCCGGGGTGCCGATCGGCGACCGCTGGCCGGACTGGCGCTGCGGCAACCCCGATCAACTGCGAAAACGCCTAGACTGGCCGGTCGACGGGGTGCTTTACGACGTCGAACACAACGGCTTCTGGCTGCCGGACTGGGGCATGCGCCCGATCGACCTCGCCGACGCGCTTTCACGGGCGCGATCACACCTGGCGCTCGCGCCGCAGCTGGTACCCGTCTGCGGGCACCGGTATCTGCCCGGGATCGCCGGGAGCACGGGCTATCCGGTGCTGTCGGTGTATCAGACCGACATCGTCTATTACGGCTACGACCTGCGGGGATACCTGCAGCACGACTTCTGCGGCCGGCCGCTGGGCCCGCCGCCGGAGGGCGGGCCGCGGCGCGTCGAGTTCTGGTCGCGGTTCGTCGAATGAACGGTCCGTTCATGACTTGAGTTTGTGGAGTGGGGCCGCTACATGTGGTGGCGTTGAGCGTCGGGTGTCACCACATGTGCCCCAAGTGGTAGCAAAGGTCCCTTGCTCTTTTCGGTGATCCGGCACCGGCCGTGGTATGGGTCAGGACTCGGCGGCGGCCTTCAGCCGGGCCAGCGTCGCGGCGATGTTCGCCCGGTTGGCGTCGTCCCGCTTCCAGACCCCCGTGAACAGCGACGTCGGCCCGCGCAACCAGCCCGGCCGCCGGTCCCACGTGCTCTCGACGGCCACGCAACCGTCGCCCGACGCCTCGATGTCGTACTGCCAGCGCGCGACGGGAAGCCCGGCGACGGTGGTCACCTCGAACGCGAACCGCTTGCCCTCATCGGCGTCCGTGATCGTCGAGAGCGTGCTCCAACGACGGAGACCGCGGCGGTTCCGGCCGCGGAACTTGGCGCCGACAGCCGCCCCCGCGGCTCCCACCCAGCGGTGTCCCTCGTACTCCTCGGCCATGCCCGCGAGCGCACCCGGGTCACTGACCAGTGAATACACCTTCTCGGGCGGTGCGGCGATCGCGATCTTTCCGGTGGCGCTGGGCTCCGTCATGACATACCTCCGTACTGAGGGTATGTGAAATACCCTCAGTTGTCCCGGCGGAGCATGCGACTGATCCCGGCCGCGACCGTCGTCGCCAGCACCCAGCCCGACGCGGTGAACCCGGCCGCGACCCAGTTGTCCATGCCGTGCATGTACCAGCGCGACTTGTTGCCGAAGTCGACGATCGGGACCAGCAGGTCGATCGTGTACAGCACCGGATTCCACTGCAGTCCGGTGTCGTCCTGGTTGACCAGGCAGCGCGGCCCGCTCACCGTGAGATTGGGTTTGGTGACGCAGTCGTCGACCCCGAACCCGAACCACAGACTGCCCAGCACCAACAACGTCAACAGCCAGCCGAGCGCACGCACCGGACGGAAGCCGTAGCCGACCATCGACCGCTGCAACCAGCTCCACACGTGCACGCCGGGCCCGAAGAACTTGAAGCCCTTCGCGAGCGCCTCGTACCGGAACTGCTGTTTCTTCAACAGCACCGTGGATGCGTGCTCTTCATTACCGGACGCGCGCAGCGTCGCCGCCAGCTGGTCGTAGGGGCCCGGGCGGTAACCGTCCATCGCTTTGCGCAGCAACACGATCCGATGGTCGATCGCCCGGTCGTCGTCGAGTGCGATGTCCTCTTGCAGTGCGTCGTAACGGAAATCCTCCAGCTCGATCCCCGTCGCCGACGCCCAGAACGCCTCGTTGTCGCCCAGCGTGCCGCAATGCGCCCGGCGCAGCACGATCCGGCCGTCCGGCGGCACGGCGGGCGTGAGCAGGAATTCGTCGGCCGACACGTCACTGCCGTCGAGCGCGATCCCGTGCTGTGGCAGGGAACCGAGCCGCGCACCGCGGAAGTCGACGCGTCGTGCGATCTGCGCGCCGTCGAGGTTGACCCCACCCTGCGCGACGAACGGGCGCTCCTTGTTCTCGGTGAGGATCAGATCCCGGCCGATCCGCGCGGTGCGGACGTCCAGCGAGTAGCTGGTCCGCGTGCGCGCGCCGGGCTCGGTCAGGCTCGTGCCGAAAAGGTTCACGCTGCCGCCGATCTCGGCACCCTGCAAGCGCAAGGTGCCCTGGACGGTCGCGTCCGTGAGCTGGAAGTTGCCCGCGATCTTCGCGCGCCGCGCGGAAAAGACGTCGCGGCGCGGGTGCAGGAACATCGAGTTCCACGCCAGCACGTTGCCACCGACGGTGATGTCGGCCATGCGCAACTGACCGGACGGCACCCGCAGGCTCGTCGCCTCGAGATCGCCGCCGATGGTGGTCCCGTCGAGATGGATCGCGCGGTCGTAGTAGGGAATGCTCTGCCCGCGGACGACCTGGACCTCGGCGCCCGCCAACCGCAGCGAACCGCCGATGCGGGCGTTGACCATCCGCAGCGTCCCGGTGGCCTGCATGCCGTCGCTAAGCTCGAGGTTCCCGTTGACCGTCGAGCGATCGGCGACCAACGCGGGCCGAGGATCGATGTACGGATCGTTCGATTTCCACGCGTCGACGACGATCGGCCCGGACTGGTTCACCGAGAGCTTGGCCTCGCGCAGGATGATGTCACTGTCCACAGTGGCACTCGGCAGGTACATGATCCCGCTGGCGGAGAAGCGTTTCCGCTGCGCGGCGGGCCCGTAGTTGTCCACCTCGCACAGCAGACTGCCGCCGATGTGGATGCCGTTGCCGTTGAGCGCGAAGCCGTCCCGGTTGTTCAGCGTCGCTCCGGAGAAGTTGACGTTACCGCCGGCCCGCATACCCGGGATGCGGACTTCTCCGTTGGCCACCAACCGATACGCCAGTAGCGCGCCGACGATGTTGACCCGGTCGGCCTGGATCGCCTTTCCGCGAGGATGCGTGATCACCGTGCGGGTCAGCACGACCGAACCCTCGATGACCGCGTCGGTGAGATTGACCGCCGCGTTCGGCATCCCGCGCTCGCGATCGTCGCCGCGCTGGACCGTGGTCTCCTCGATCTCGTGCTCGGCGTCGACGTGCACGACACTGCGGATGAGGCGGACGTCGTTGCGGGTGCGGAGGTTGCGCGCCTTGAGCCCGGGCAGCCAGCACTTGCGGAACACGAGCCCGAGCAGATGCGCCTCGCGGACGTCCGGCGGATGCTCGAACCGGCACCGCTCGAAGCGGAACAGATACTTGATGTCGGCGGCGCGCAGATCGAGCGTCCCGGTGATGTACGCGTCCTCGACCTGCACGATCGGCGCGTTGGTCGCCTGGCGGCGCCACCGGAGCAGCCCCGTCGTCCCCGGCTTCATCAGCTCGGACGCCGGGACCTCGTACCGCTTGTCGGGGTTCGGGTCGAACGGGTCGAGCGGCGGCAAGGACGTGTCGCCGTTCTGGTCACCTTCCCCCGGATCGCGCGGCCCGTTGTTGCGCCGAAAACCCGGCATGGTTTCGCTTCCCTCCCCCGTCGTTCCTCGGCCCCCAGCGAAGCCGATCACGCACGGGGTTCGCAAGTGGCCCGGGACAGTGGACCGGAACCTGCCACGGGATCGCGACGGCAGAACGGCCGACTCGGGTGCTGGAACAGGCCGTTTGCGGCGGCGGTGGTGATCTTGGGCGGATTCGCCGCCGGTTGCGCGGTTCGCTGCTACGGTCACTCACCGGAGTCGGCGGTGGACAACAAGTTGGTCGCGGCCGTTGGGAGAAACCATGACACGACCGGGAAGCGCAGGTGATTACGCCGAGGCCGACTTCGGGACCTCGAAGCAGATCCGCACCGCCCATCGAAGTCAAGAACAGATCGTCCTCGACGCCCTCCTGCGGATCGGGAAGACCGCCTGATGCGATCCACCGCCATGTTCCTGACCTCGGCGACACTGGCATCGATCGCGTCGCTCGGAGGCTGCGGCGACGAGAATGCCGACACCCCGCCCTCGATCAAACCTCCATCCGCCGGAGCTCCTGCCGTGACAGATCCGATCACGAACACCTCGGCGGTCGAATCAGACCCGTGCGCTGCTATTCCCGCCGCGGAGATCGAAGCCATCGCTGGGAAGGTCAAGCGGACACGTGCCGAGGACACGACCTCGGGCGCGGCTTGCACCTGGGTCTTCGGCAACAAAGACGGACTAGGCGCCCTCTACACGCAGCACGCTTCGGGAAGCCTCACGACCTTCAAGCCAGTGGATCCGATAGAGGGATACCCCGCCGTCGTATATGCCAACGGGGGCGAAGGCAAGGGAAACCGCACTCTCACCGTCGGTGTTCGGGACGACCTCGTCTACAACTTGACCCCGCGGCTTTCCAGCGAGCGCCCGTCCTATTCGGACCCCTGCGGCCTGGCGGTCAAGGTGGCCGCGGCGGCGATCAAGAACCTCAAGAAGTCCTGATCAGGCAAACCGGCTTTCCACGGCAAAACACACTGGTTCGTCCCACCTTTCGATGGTGATCTTCCGCGAAGGGGCTGATCAACGCTTTACCTGCTGCTATCGTCACCGGTTGGAGTCGGTAGGGAACTACGGGTAGGTCGCGCCCCATCGCGGCCCGTGCGGGGAGGCACGACATGACAGGACCGGGAAGTGGCCCTCAGGGGGTCTACAACCAGCTCAACACGACACCGCAGCAGGCCCCGCCGCCGGGCTCGGGGTTGATTCAGGGCGCCGCCGCGGCACCGCCACCGCCTGGTCCGCCGCCGAACTACACCGAACTGGGTAGCGGCCAGGCGAAGGCCGACTTCGCGGCCGCCTCGGCGAACGGGGGCTGGGAGTTCGATCCGGTGGCGATGGACCACGTGATCAAGTCGCTCGAGGACTGCATCGACACCGACTTCCGCCTGGCACAGAACGAAGCCACCTGGCTGACGCAGATCAAACCGCCCGGCGATGAGGTCGGCAGCCAGGGCTACACGACAGCCGCCAACGCATCTGGCGCTGCCTACCAAGCATTTCTCAAGGGTGCTCAGGACTACACCACGTCCTATGTCAGGACTCTTAAGCAGATCCGGACCGCCTATCAAGCACAGGACCAGGCGGCGATCGACGCGCTCCGCCAGATTGGAAAAGTCGACTGATGCGACCCACAGCTGCCTTCATCACCCTCGCGACGTTGGCCTCGGTTGCCTTGCTCGGTGGCTGCAGCGATCAGAAGTCCGGCACACCCACACCGACGAGCGCACCCTCCTCCACCGGACTGCCCTCTAACGGAGCTCCGGCCGTGGCCGATCCGATCACCAACACCGCGGGTGTGGAGACAGACCCGTGCAGTGCGATCCCCAACCCGGTGATCGAATCCATCGGCGGCAAGGTCAAGCGGACCGATCTTGAGAAGTTGAGTATGGGCAACTCCTGCGCTTGGATCTTCCAAGAAGCGCCGAACACCGTCAGCGCGGGGCTCGTCACCGGGAACAAGGACGGCCTGAGCGCCTTGTACGCACAGAACGCGACTGGTGGCCTCACCACCTTCAAGCCGGTCGATCCGGTCAACGGGTACCCAGCGGTCATCTACGCCAACGGTGGCGAAGGCAGGGGAACCTGCACTCTCGCCGTCGGTGTCCGAAACGACCTCGTCTACACCGTTATCCCGCGCCTGAGTGATGACCACCCTTCCTTTTCAGACCCATGCGGGATGGCGACCAAGGTCGCTGAGGCAGCGCTCAAGAATCTCAAAGGGGCGTAGGCCATGACCTACAGTGGCTGGGAGATCTTCACCAAGCTCAATACCTACCCCGAAACCACGGCGACCCTGGACAGGGCACAGCAGGCATCTCATAGCTTGATGGACACCCACGGGCGCATCAGCACGGCCATGGAGAAGAGCCAAACCGCCCTGAGTGCCTTCTGGAAGGGCAAGGCCGCCGACTCCGGAACAGCAGGCCTCGCCCCGCTCATCGCGACGTCCAAGATCGCCGGCGAGAACATGGACCGCGCCCGCCAGTCGATGTTCGATCAGAACGCCTCCTTCCATTACACGCGCGGCAATGTCCGCCCGGTCGAGAAGGAGCGCGCGGGGGACAGCGGGCCCGAGGACATCCTCTCCATCGGCGCGAGTGACGACGAGATCGCGGCGGCGAAGTTCGACGCCGACACCAAGCACAACGTCGAGATCTACGAGCCGTACTACCAGAGCACCCAGCCGCGGCAGCAGTCGCTCGCGCCGGTCTATCCGGCCGCGCATGATCCGAACGTGTCGGCGGGGCCGATCACGCCGGATCCGATCGATCCCGGGCAGACCAAGGTCAGCGGGTTCAGCGGCGGGCCGGGCGACTCCGGGCGGCACAGTGCTCCCGGTGGGTACACCGGTGGGCCGAGTTCGTACAGCGCGCCTCCGGGGGCCGAGGGGTATCAGGCGCCGAGGCCGCCGCAGGTTCCACCGGCGCCGCGGGTGCCGCAGATGCCGCGGCCACTCCCGTCTCCGCGGCCGAACGACCAGACCGACCTTTCCCGGGCGAACGACCGGATCCAAGCGAAGCCGATCGACTATCGCCAACCCGGCTTCGGGCCCGGCGGGCCGGGCACCGGTGGTCCCGGTGGCGGCAACGGCTTCGGGCCGGGATCGGGCGGTTTCAGTGGCGGTTTCGGGCCCGGCGGCGGGTTCGGGCCGGGTGGGTCGACGGGCGGGCCAGGGAGCATGGGGCCCGGTCGCGGCGTCGGCGCCGCGATGCCCGGTGAAAGCGCGATGCGCGGTACGCCGGCGGGCGGTGCCGCGGCGGCGGGTCGTCCCGGCGCGCCGGGTATGGGCGGCGGCGGCATGGGTGGCGGCGCCGGCAAGGGCAAGGGCGGCGAAGACGAGGAGCACCAGCGCAAGATCACGCTGCAGGAAGAGGACGGCGACTCCCTCTTCGGTGGTTACGACGGTGACAAGCCGGTTCCGCCGGTGATCGGCGCGTAACGTGCTGCAGAAACCCGTCGAACTGACGCTTCAGACCTACGAAACCCTGCTGGACCAACACAACCTCGGCGACATCCATCCGACGCTCGTCCGCGGCGCGCAGTGGTATCTGCCCGAGGAACGGCGTGAGCTCGCCGCCACCGCGCAGTCCGAATTGGACAGACAAGGACTGCTCAGACGCGGCAAGATCGACGACGAATTCCTCGACACACTGCGTTTCCTGCAGCGGCCGGCCGTGGAGTACTACTCGTGGGTGAAGTCCGAGGGACGTGAACGGACGGTTCGCGCCGCGGGAAGTGGCCGGGAAGCGGTCAGCGTCGTTCTGGTCGACAAGGTCGTCTACCTGACACCGACACGGCCGGACACGCTGGCGCAGGATTTCACCGGTCTGCTGCCCGAGGCACCCGCCGCGCGCACGCCGTCCTTGAACTGCTCGGAAGCCGATCTCCAGGTCCTGATGAAGGGCGAAATGCTCACCGGCTCCGGCCCGAGCATCCGCGACGCCAAGAAGATCCTCCAATGGATCCGGTCGCCGCACACCTTCTTCGGCAGGCTTTACGTCGCCATCCGTGACGGCGGCGGCAACCGGAAACGCGTCGAAAGGCCGCCGGGCTGGATGGACACCGAACACGGCCGCGTCGTGTTCGGCCCGGACGCCAAGGGCTGGGTGAGCCTCATGGGCGCCGGGCCGCACGAAATCATCGCGAAGGTCGTCCAGCTGGAGTCGCAGCTTCGCGGACGCTAGCCCTGGTGGTTCGGGTTCAGGACCCGCGAGAGGAACGTCTTCGTGCGCTCCTCCTGCGGGTCCCCGATCACCTGGTCCGGCGCGCCCTGCTCGACGACGACGCCACCGTCCATGAACAGCACGATGTCGGCCACTTCACGCGCGAACTGCATTTCGTGCGTGACGACGAGCATCGTCATACCCTCTTGCGCGAGTTGCCGCATGACCGCGAGGACGTCGCCGACCAGTTCCGGGTCCAGCGCCGACGTCGGCTCGTCGAACAGCATGACGTCGGGATCCATCGAGAGCGCCCTGGCGATCGCGACGCGCTGCTGCTGCCCGCCGGAAAGCTGTGTCGGCAGCGAAGACTCCTTCTCCGCCAACCCGACCTTCGCGAGGTTCTCCCGCGCGACGCGTTCCGCCTCTTCCTTGCCGCGCTTCAACACCTTGCGCTGAGCGACGGTGAGGTTTTCGAGCACGCTCAGGTGCGAGAAGAGGTTGAACGACTGGAAGACCATGCCGATCTTCGTGCGGGCGCCGTCGATGTCGACGTCCGGGTCGGTGATCTCGCTGCCGTTGACCACGATCTTGCCCTGCTGCGGTTCCTCGAGGAGGTTGACGCAGCGCAGCAGCGTCGATTTGCCGGAACCCGACGGGCCGATGATGCAGACGACCTGGCCGCGCTGGACCTCCAGGTCGATGCCCTTGAGCACCTCGAGCTCGCCGAACGCCTTGTGCAGTCCCGAAACTTCGACGATCGTCTGGGTGCTCATACCGTTCCTCCGCCGGGCACTCCGGCTCCGTATTTCTTCTCTAGCCGCTGCTGCAGGATCGACAGCGGAATGGTGATGACGAGGTAGCACAGACCGGCGACGACGATCGGGGTCAGGCCCTTGGCCTCCAGCAGCGCCTGACGGCTGAACTGCGCGAGTTCCTGCTGCGCCGGGGTGGTGCCGAGCAGGAACGCCAGCGAAGAGTCCTTCGTGAGCATGATCAGCTCGTTGGCCAGCGGCGGCAGGATGATCCGGAACGCCTGCGGGATCACGATGGTGATCATCGTGCGGGCGGGTGACATGCCGAGCGAACGCGCGGCCTCGATCTGGCCGCGCGGCACCGCCTGGATACCGGCGCGAATGGTCTCCGCCATGTAGGCCGAGGACACGATGCCCAGCGCCAGCATGATCGCGACGTTGCGCGGCAGCTGGGTGTTGAACGCCGTGGGCACACCGATGCCGACGGCGAGGAAGATCAGCAGCGCGGGCAGACCGCGGAAGAACTCGATGTACCCGCGCGCGAACCAGCGGTACGGGCCGACCGAGGAAAGTCTCATGAGGGCGAGCACGAGGCCCAGCCCGAGGCCGAGCGCGAAGCCCAGCGCGGTGAAGATGACGGTGTTCTTCAGCGCGACCGTGATCACGTCCGGGAACTGCTTGGCGGCGACTTCGAGGTCGAAGAACGCCTTGCCGATCTTGCTCCAGTCGGCCAGCAGCGCGAGCACGATGACGATCACCAGCAGCAGGACGTATTGCCCGGTCCGGAACGCCGAACGTCGCTGGCGGCGGCTCAAAGCCATTTCTCTCCTCAAACAGGTGGCGACAAACCTGTGGCCGGTGCGCGGGGCACCGGCCACAGGGGACGGATTATCAACCGGCGGTCGGGCTGCCCGGCTGCCAGGTCGGCGCCTTGCCGAACCACTTCTGGTAGATCTGCGCGTAGGAGCCGTCCGCCACGGACGCCTTGAGCACCTCGTTGACCTGGCCGAGGAGGGCGCTGTTGCCCTTCTTCACACCGATGCCGTAGAACTCGTTCGTCTTGAACTCGGTGACGACCGTCGTGTCCGGGTTCGTCTTCGCGAAGTCGTAGAGCACGCCGTTGTCGTTGACGCCCGCGTCGACCGTGCCGTTCTTGACGGCCTGCTCCAGCAGCGCGAGGTCGTCGAAGGTGACGATCTCGGCGCCCTTCGCCTTCTCCTTGGCGTAGTCGGCGCCGGTGGTGGCCGACTGGACACCGATCTTCTTGCCCGTCACGTTGGAGAGGTCCTTGATCGGCGAACCGGTCTTGACCAGCAGCGCCTGGGTCGCCTCGAAGTACGGGTCGGAGAAGTCGAACTTCTCCTTGCGCTTGTCGGTGATCGTCATACCGGCCGCGGCGAGGTCGCACTGTCCGCTGTTCATCGCCTCGCCGGACTCGATGTTCTCGAAGGCGATGTCGACGATGCTCTGCTCGACACCCAGCTTCTTGCCGACCAGGTCGACCAGGTCGACGTCGAAGCCGACGATCTTGTCGCCCTGCTTGACCTGGAACGGCTGGTAGGGCAGGTGCGTGCAGGTGGTGACCTTGCCGGACGCGACGAGCTGGACGCCGCCGGCCGCGGTTCCGCCTTCCTCGCCGCACGCGGACAGCGCACCCGCGGCCAGGGCGAGCGCCGGGATCAGGGCGAGCGCTTTGAATCGAGCCACGTCGTCACTCCTCGTAGTTCCCATGTGTCGAGAGCACGCATATTGCCACTCATCCGGCGGCAATCACAGCACTACGACGTTACAGCGCCGTTTCGGCCGTCACGGGCGTTGCATGAGGTATCGCGCCGACATGGCAGGGTGAGCGAGTATGGCGACCATGAACAACAACTCGGCGCCCCGTCTCCCACCTGCGGGCCGCCGCCCGCGGACGACGACGTCGGCCCGGCGCGCGGCGAAACCCGGGGCGCAGTTCGACGGCTATCTTTCGCCGTCGCGGCCGCACGCGGGCGCGTACGACGAGATGTTCACCGCCGACGGCACGGTCCGCCAGCCGTACCGCGCGCTGTACGAATCGATCTCCGCGCTGACGTCGGCGGACCTTTCGTCCCGGTCGGCGGCGATCGACCGGGCGATGGTGGATCAGGGCATCACGTTCTCGCTGTCGGGCCAGGAACGCCCGTTCCCGCTCGACCTGGTGCCGCGCGTGATCACCACCGCCGAATGGAGCAAACTCGAACGCGGTGTGGCGCAACGGGTCCGCGCGCTCGAAGCCTTTCTCGCCGACGTGTACGGCGACCGGCAGATCCTGCGTGACGGCGTCCTGCCTCGACGGCTGATCACCTCGTGCGAGCATTTCCAGCGCGAGGCGTTCGGGATCAACCCGCCCAATGGCGTCCGCATCCATGTGTCCGGTGTGGACCTGGTGCGCGACGAGGAGGGCACCTTCCGGGTACTGGAGGACAACCTCCGCAACCCGTCCGGCGTGTCGTACGTGATGGAGAACCGCCGCACGATGGCGCGCGTGTTCCCGGACCTGTTCGCCCAGCACCGGGTGCGCCCGGTCGGCGATTACGCCTCCCATCTGCTGCGCGCGCTGCGGGCGGCGGCCGCGGCGAACGTCGCCGACCCGATGGTCGTCGTGCTCACGCCCGGCGTGCACAACTCCGCGTATTTCGAGCATTCGCTGCTGGCCAGGCTCATGGGGGTCGAGCTGGTCGAAGGCCGCGACATGTTCTGCCGGGACAACGTCGTCTACTTGCGCACCACCGAGGGCGAGCGGCAGGTCGACGTCATCTACCGGCGGATCGACGACGAATTCCTCGATCCGGTGCATTACCGGCCGGATTCCGTGCTCGGTGTGGCCGGGATCCTCAACGCGGCGCGCGCGGGCAACGTGGTGATCGCGAACGCGGTCGGCAACGGCGTCGGCGACGACAAGCTCGTCTACACCTACGTGCCCGAGATGGTGAAGTACTACCTCAACGAGAAGCCGCTGCTGCCCAACGTCGACACCTTCCGGTGCTGGCTGCCGGACGAGTTCGACCACGTCATGCGGCATATGGACGAGCTGGTGATCAAACCGGTCGAAGGTTCGGGTGGGTACGGCATCGTGTTCGGCCCGGAGGCGACGCAGGCCGAGCTGACCGCGCTCAAACGCAAGGTCCGCGCGAACAAGCGTGGCTGGATCGCCCAGCCGGTGGTCCAGCTGTCCACCGTTCCGTCCAAAGTGGACGACCGGCTGGCGCCGCGGCACGTCGATCTCCGGCCGTTCGCGGTCAACGACGGCAAGGAGATCTTCGTCCTGCCGGGCGGGCTGACCAGGGTCGCACTCCCGGAGGGCAGCCTGGTCGTCAACTCGTCGCAGGGCGGCGGTTCCAAGGACACCTGGGTGCTGGCGCCACGCTCCTCGACGGCGGAACGGGAACTGGACCGGCCCGCGCTCGGCGCACTGTCCCAAGTGGACGGTCTGGTCGCCGAACAGGGCCCCGAGCTGACCACCACCCAGCAACAGCAGCAGCAACAGGCATAAGGGAGGTTGATGTGCTCGCCCGCAACGCGGAATCGCTGTACTGGATCGGCCGGTACGTCGAACGCGCCGATGACACCTCCCGGATCCTCAACGTCTCCGTGCACCAGCTGCTCGAAGACGCGAGCGTCGACCCGGACCACGCGAGCCGCCAGCTGCTCGCCGTCCTCGGCATCTCGCCGGAGGGCATGGACACCCTCGACGTGTGGAAGCTGACCGAGCTGGTCGCCTACGCCAAGGACAATCCGGCGTCGATCGTCGGCTCGATCAACTCTGCCCGCGAGAACACGCGCGGCGCCCGCGAGGTCGTCTCGACCGAGCTGTGGGAATGCCTGAACGCGACGTGGAACGCGGTGCCGGACAGGCAGCGGTACGCGCGCCGCGCCGGACCGCACGCGTTCCTCTCCTTCGTGGAGGAGCGCGCGGCGATGTTCGCCGGGCTCGCCGATTCGACGATGAGCCGCGACGACGGCTGGCTGTTCATGGTGCTCGGGCGCTCGGTCGAACGCGCGGACATGGTGGTGCGGCTGCTGCTTTCGCGGGTGCAGGACAGCGCGTCGTCACCCGGCTGGATCACCGTGCTCCGTTCGGCGGGCGCGCAGGACACCTACCTGCGGACCTATCGCGGCGCGCTCGACGCCGCCCGGGTCGTGCAGTTCCTGTTGCGGGACACGCTCTTCCCTCGTTCGGTGTTCCACGCGTTGCGCCAGGCCGAGGAATGCCTGGAGCGGCTGGATCCCGGCGTCAACTCGCGTGCCAACGAGAAGTCCGAGGCGCTGCGGCAGCTCGGCCGCGCGCGCAGCGAACTGGAGTTCCTGCGGCCGTCGGATCTGCTGGAGGACCTGCCGAAACGGCTCGGCGCCCTGCAGACCTCGATCAAGGACATCGGCGACGCGGTTTCGGTGCAGTACTTCCATTCGTCGCCTTGGGTGGCCTGGAGCGGTGCGGAGGTTTCGCTGTGACCTGGCAGCTTCGGGTGGCCCACCGGACCGGGTACCGGTACGCGACCCCGGCCACGCAGTCGTACAACGAGGCACGGCTGACCCCGCGCTCCGACCGGCGGCAGACCACGGTCGTGAACCGGGTCGAGACGACGCCGGCGACCCGTGCTTACCGGTACACGGACTACTGGGGCACCGTCGTGACCTCGTTCGACCTTCACGCGCCGCACACCGAGTTCACCGTGCTCGCGACGTCGGTGGTCGAGACCGCCGACGAAGGCGAGCCGGTCCGTTCGGCGACATGGAAGGACCTGCGCAGCGACACCGTTGTCGACCACCGCACCGAGTACCTGACGCCGACGCCGTACACGCCACGTGATCCGGAGCTGACGAAGGTCGCGCGTGAACTGCGGAAGGGGCTCGATCCGGCGGAGGCCGTGCTCGCGGTCTGCGAATGGGTCAACCAGCAGCTGAAGTACCAGCCAGGGACGACCGGCGTGCACAGCACGGCGACCGACGCGTGGCGTGCGCGCGAAGGGGTTTGCCAGGACTTCGCGCATGTCACGCTGGTGATGCTGCGCGCGATCGGCGTCCCGGCGCGGTACGTCTCCGGGTATCTGCACACGAAACCGGAGGCGAAGCTCGGCGAGACGGTCGAAGGCGAAAGCCACGCCTGGGTCGACGTCTGGACCGGCGGCTGGTGGGCCTACGACCCGACGAACGCGATCCCGGTCGGGCCGCGGCACGTCTGGGTCGCGTACGGCCGCGACTACGCCGACGTGCCACCGCTCAAGGGCATCTTCACCGGTGGCGGACAGTCCACTTTGGACGTCTCGGTGCAGCTGACCCGGCTGACCTAAGCCCTGCGCCGCAGCAACAACCAGAGCAAATAGGCGCCGCCGAGGGCTGCCGCCACGACGCCCGCGGGCAGCAGCGAGGACTCCAGCAGCCGCTGGCCGAGGTAGTCCGCCGCGACGACCAGCGCCGCGCCGACGAAGGCCGAAGCCGCCAGGTTGGGCCCCGGCAGACGCGTCATCCGGCGCGCGAGCTGGGGCGCGGCGAGCGCGATGAACGGCAGCGGCCCGGTCGCGGCGGTGGCGGCGGCGACCAGCGCGACCGCGACCAGCACCAGGGTCAGCCGCACGCGGTGGACGTCGACGCCGATACCGGTGGCGGTGTCGTCGCCCATCTCCAGCATGCGCAGCGCGCGGCCGTTGGCGAATACGACCGGGGCGAGCACCGCCACCGCGATCGCCAGCGGCACGAAGAAGCTCCAGTCGCGGCCGGCGAGGTCGCCGACCAGCCAGCCGACGGCCTGCGCGGCGGCTTCGAGGTTCGCCTTCACCAGCAGGTACGAGTTCACGCCGACCAGCACCGCGCTGACCGCGATCCCGAGCAGCACCAGCCGCGAACTCAGCAGACCGTACGGTGCGCACAAGGCCATCACGACCAGCGCGGTCAGCAGCCCGCCGACCAGCGCGCCGACGGAGACGAGCCCCGGGCCGGAGCCGAAGAGCAGCAGGGTCACGATGCCGCCGGTCGCCGAGCCGGTGGTGAAGCCGATGATGTCCGGGCTGCCGAGCGGGTTGCGCGTGATCGTCTGGAAGACCGCGCCTGCCAGTGCCAGCGCGGCCCCGACGAGGATCGCGACCAGCACGCGCGGAAGCCGTCCCATGACGACCAGGTACTGCGCCTTCGTGCCCGAACCCGCGAGTGTGGCGAGCACTTCGCCTGGGCTCATCTCGTAGTCGCCGGTGCCGACGGAAAGCACGACGAGCGTCAGTGTCACCAGGGCCAGCGCGGCGACGACGATCACCGATCGTCCGTCCACACCGGACTCACGGCGGGCGAGCGCGGTCATCGGCGCACCGCCTTCAAGCGCCGGGCCACGATCACGAACGCGATCCCGCCGACGACGTCGGTCATCACGCCGACCTGGATCTCCCCCGGCGAGCCGAGCAGGCGGCCGAGGACGTCGCAGCCGAGCAGCAGCACCGGCCCGAGCAACGCCGAAATCAGGAGCACCCATCGCTCGTCCTGGCCGATCAGCGTGCGGACGACGTGCGGGATCATCAGGCCGACGAAGGCGATCGGCCCGCAGGCCGCGGTCGCCGACGCCGAAAGCAGGCCGACGGCGACCATTCCGGCGACGCGGACGAGCGCCGGATTCGCGCCGAGACCGCGTGCCGTGTCCTCGCCGAGCGCCAGCGCGTTCAGCGCGCGGGCCAGCACGATCGCGATCACCACCCCCGCGACGAAGAACGGCAGCAAGACCGACAGCTGATCCAGGTTCCGGTTCACCAGCGAGCCGACCAGCCAGAACCGCATGGCCTGTAGGTTGTGCGTGTTGACCATCTGCATGCCCTGGTTGATCCCGACGAACACCGCCTGGACGGCGACACCGGCCAGCACCAGCCGCAGCGGGCTCGTCGCCCCGCGTGTCCCGCCGATCACCGAGACCAGCGCGGTTCCCGCGAGCGCCCCGGCGAAGGCGAACCAGACGTACTCGCCGGGCGAAGTCACCGAGAACAGCGTCGAGCCGAGCACGATCGCGACGGCGGCACCGTGGTTGATGCCGAGCAGACCGGGTTCCGCGACCGGGTTGCGGGTGATCGCCTGCATGAGCGAGCCCGCCAGCGCGAGCGCCATCCCGACCAGGACGCCGAGCACCGTGCGGGGCAGGCGATCGTCGCGGACGACGACGTCGTTGTAGCTCCCGTCGTAGGCGAAGAGGGCATGCAGGACTTCGCCGAGCGAGAGACGGTTCGAGCCGAAGCCGATCGACAGCAGGATGACCGCGGCAAGCGCTACCAGCGACCCCGTCAGGACCAGCGCTCTCAAGGAAACGCTGGTTCTCCCGGTTGTGCCGCGCTCCGTGACCTGGACCATGGCGTTCACGATAAGGGAAGGCTAGCCTAACGCCGAACTTCGGTCCCTCGCTGAAAGAAGATCTCCATGCACCTCTCCCGACGCGGCTTTCTCGCCGGCACCGCGGCGCTCGGCGCCACCGGCCTCCTGACCGCCTGCGGCTACCAGGACGAGACGCCCGCGCAAGGAGGGGGCGCGACCTGGTCGTTCACCGACGACCGCGGCCGGAAACTCGAAGGCGAGCGGCCGACGCGGATCGTCGCGCAGGTCACCGCGGCGGCGGCGCTGTGGGACCTCGGCGTGAAGTCGGTCGGGATCTTCGGCCCGTCGAAGTTCGCCGACGGCAAACCGGACCCGCAGGCGGGCGGCGTCGACCTGAACGCGGTGACCTCGCTCGGGAACGTGTGGAACGAGTTCAACTTCGACAAGTTCGTCTCGTTGAATCCGCAGCTGCTGGTCAGCGTGATGTACCTCAAGGAACAGATGTGGTACGTCCCGGACACGCAGACGGAGAAGATCGACAAGGCCGCGCCCAGCGTCGGCGTCCGGCTGCAGGACATCTCGATGCCCGAAGGGATCGCGAAGTTCATCGCGCTCGCGAAGGCGCTCGGCGCCGACACCGAGACTCCGGCGATCAAGGCCGCGAAGGAGGAGTACGAGAAGGCTGACGCCGCGCTCGCCGAAGCGGCGAAGAAGGCCGCCGGGCTGAAGATCCTTCTCGTGTCCGCGCAGAAGGACGCCGTCTACGTCTCGAACGCGCCGAAGTTTGCGACCTCGAAGCACTATCAGAGCAAGGGGCTCGACTTCGTCACGCCGGA
The DNA here is from genome assembly GCF_000754115.1 of Amycolatopsis sp. MJM2582. Lineage (NCBI taxonomy): Bacteria > Bacillati > Actinomycetota > Actinomycetes > Pseudonocardiales > Pseudonocardiaceae > Amycolatopsis > Amycolatopsis sp. MJM2582. Next base: position 1,434,100 of record NZ_JPLW01000001.1, on the reverse strand, counting down.
GGCGCCGGACGAGAGCCAGGGCGGCTACTACCAGCAGATCAGCTGGGAGAACATCGGCAAGTACCCGGCCGACGTGATCATGTACGACAACCGCGGGGGTTCGCTCTCGCTCGGCCCGGACGGGCTCGGCGGCGTGCCGACCTGGGCTCAGCTGCCCGCTGTGAAAGCCGGGAAGCTGATCCCGTGGAACAACGAGACGCCGTTCTCCTACCAGCGTTTCACGCCGCAGCTGACGGAACTGACCGCGGCGCTGAACAAGTTCGCCTAGCCCAGGAACTCCCGTAACGCCGCCGCGAGGTCGGCCGGATTCTCCTCGGCCATATGGTGCCCGGATTCGATCGCGAAGCCGCGGACGTCGTCGGCCCATTCGCGCCACACCGCGATCGGGTCGCCGTACAGCTCGGCCATGTCGTCGCGGCTGGACCACAGCATGAGGACGGGACAGCCGAGCTTCCGCCCGGCCGCCTTGTCGGCGTCGTCGGCTTCGCGGTCGGGCCCGAGGCCGGCGCGGTAGTCCTCCAGCATCGCGTGGACCGTCTCGGGATCGTGGATCGCGCGCAGGAAGTCGGCGTGGTTCTCCGCGCCCATCGCTTCGGGATCACCGCCGTACCAAGCGTCCGGGTCGGCGTTGATCACCCGCTCGGCGGGTTTCGCGAGCTGGCCGAAGAAGAACCAGTGCCACCATTTCCGCGCGAAGTCCGCGTCGGCCCGCGCGAGCGCCTCACCGATCGGGACGCCATCGAGGACGACCAGTTTAGTGACCGCTTCGGGATGGTCCATGGCCAGCCGATGCGCCACGTAACTGCCGCGATCGTGCCCGGCGACGGCGAACCGTTCGTGGCCGAGATGCCGCATGAGGGCGACGATGTGCCTGGCCATGGCACGTTTCGAGTGCGCCGAGTGGTCTTCGGCGGTCTCGGGTTTCGAGGACTGGCCGTAGCCCGGGAGATCCGGGCAGACGACGGTGAACGCGTCCGCGAGCCGCGGCGCGACGTCGTACCAGGTGGTGTGGGTGCGGGGATGTCCGTGCAGGAGGACGAGCGGCGGCCCCGATCCGCCATGGCGGACCCTGAGGGTCACTTCGCCCGTGTCGACGTTTTCGAGCTCGAAGCCTTCGAACATGATCCTCCCGCGCGTGCAATGAAAGGTCCTTTCCTTGCAAATTCTGCTAGGAAAGGACCTTTCATTGCAGCGTGAGCCGGGGAATCAGCTCTTGGCGTGCGCGTCCAGGATGTGCGCGACCGCCTCGGTGACCCGCTGCGCGAAGTCGATGTTCAGCCACTCGTCCGGCACGTGGATGTTCGAGTCCGGCCCGCAGGCGCCAGTGACCACGAACTGCGCGTCCGGGTACTTCTCGCCGAGCAGCCCCATGAACGGGATCGATCCGCCCATGCCGAAGCTCTTGTGCGGCTCGCCGAAGACCTCGCCGCTGACGTGGTGCAGCACCTCGTCGAGCCACGGCGCGGTGTCCGGCGCGTTCCAGCCGTTCTCCGCCTGGAAGTCGCCGAGCTCCACCGAAGCGTCGTACGGCACGTCGGTGGTGAGCACGCGGCGGACCGCCTCCATCGCGGCCTGCGCGTCGGCGGTCGGCGGCAGGCGGAAGCTCAGGGTGAGCGTGGTGCTGTCGCGCAGCACGTTGCCTGCGTCGGCCGGGAGCGGGAAGCCCTCCGCGCCGATCACCGAAAGCGTCGGCCGCCACGAGTTGTTGAGCAGCAGTTCCAGATCGTCGTCGGAGACCGTCCGGCCGACCACCGGGAAGAGTGTCTTCGCCGCACCGGGCGCGATCTCGACGACACCGCGAGCGTCCTCGACGCGGTTCTCCGGGATGTCGACGCTCAGCTCGGCGAGCTTGATCTCACCGGTCTCGGCGTTCTCGATGCGGTCGAGCAGGACACGCAGGACGCGGAACGAACTCGCCACGATGCCGCTGGCCATGCCGGAGTGCTGCGCGGACTCGAGCACCTTCACGGTGACGTTGACGTGCAGCATGCCGCGCAGGCTGGTGGTCAGCCACAGGCGCTTGTAGTCGGTGCCGCCGGCGTCGAGGCAGACGACCAGCGAGACCGCGCCGAGCTTTTCCTTCAGGTGCTCGACGTAGGCGGGCAGATCCGGGCTGCCGGATTCCTCCCCGGTCTCCAGCAGCACGACGGCGCGGGAGTGCTCGCCACCGGCGGCGCGCACGGCTTCGATCGCCGTCGTCGCCGCGTAGCCGGAGTAGCCGTCGTCGACCGCGCCGCGGCCGTACAGCCGCCCGTCGCGGATCACCGGCGTCCACGGGTCGAGCCCCTCGGACCAGCCGCCCACCGGGGGCTGTTTGTCGAGGTGCCCGTACATGAGCACGGTGCCCTTGTCGGCGGCTTCGGACGTCGCCGGGATGTCGACGACCAGCAGCGGGCTGCGGCCTTCGAGCTCCACGACCTCGAGCGTCGCGCCGGGGATCTCCCGCGCGGCGATCCAGGAGCGGACGTGCTCGACGGCGGCGGCGAGATGGCCGGTCTTCGCCCACTCGGCGTCGAACGCCGGCGACAGGGCCGGGATCGCCACCAGGCCGGACAGGCTGGGAAGGACGTCGTTCGTCCAGTTCGAAACCACGGTTTCGCGTACGGATTTCTGCTCCACGTCCGCCATCCTGCCACGGGTGCCGGAGAGTGGGATGGATCACAACGGCGGGCACGGATCGTCATCGCCCGCGCCGGACAGGACACCCGTCCGGGTCCGTCGTCCGCTGGTCGGCCCGCGGGTGAATTCCCTACTTTCGGCGGCCCCACACTCGGGCGTCCTAGCATTTTCCCTGATCAGGCACCCTTTCTCAGCAACAAATCAGCATCCGCCACTGACCAAAACGGCATCCGGCATGCCAGGATGTCCGCACGAACCGTCAACGCCGACGGTGACCCAGCGCTTCAGATCCGACGCGCTGGTCCCCGCCGGCGCAGTCACTGTGGCCGCCACAAGTGGCCGCCAGAGGCGCCGACATCAAGGAGAGCAGCGCATGCCGTCCGAACACTGGACGCACCCGGAACCTGGAGACGGTCCCGCCGCCGTAGCGGCGCAACCTTCCCCCGAACAGGTGATCGCCGGTTTGCGAGCAACGAGCGAAGGTGGCGCTGAGCTGACTCAGCTGCTCACCCCCGAAGGCGAACGGGTCTCCTCGCCGCAATTCGACCGCTACGTCGACGACATCGACGCCGAAGCCCTCAAGGGCCTGTACCGCGACATGGTCCTGGTCCGCCGCGCGGACCGCGAGGCCAACGCGATGCAGCGCCAAGGCCAGCTCGGCATCTGGGTGCCGCTGCTCGGGCAGGAGGCCGCGCAGATCGGCTCCGGCCGCGCGCTGCGGAAGGGGGACATGGCGTTCCCCAGCTACCGCGAGCACGGTGTCGCGTACACCCGCGGCGTCGACCTCAAAGAGGTGCTCGGCATCTTCCGCTGCACCGACCACAGTGGCTGGGACTACCAGGCCCACGGCTTCCACCCGTACACCATCGTGATCGGCAACCAGGTGCTCAACGCCGCCGGTTACGCGATGGGCCAGAAGTTCGAAGGCAAGGTCGGCGACGACGACAGCGAAGCGACCATCTGTTACTTCGGTGACGGAGCGACTTCGCAGGGCGACGTGCACGAAGGCTTCGTCTGGGCCGCCGTCTACGACGCGCCGCTCGTGTTCTTCTGCCAGAACAACCAGTGGGCGATCTCCGAGCCCACCGAGCGCCAGTCGCGCCTGCCGCTGTACCAGCGCGCCCGCGGCTACGGCTTCCCCGGCATCCGCGTGGACGGCAACGACGTCCTCGCCTGCCTCGCGGTCTCCCGCTGGGCGCTGGAGGAGTGCCGTCACGGCAACGGCCCGGTGCTGATCGAGGCGTTCACCTACCGGATGGACGCGCACACCACCACCGACGACCCCACCCGCTACCGGCTCTCCGACGAGCTGGAGGAGTGGAAGCTGAAGGACCCGATCGAGCGCGTCCGGGCGTACCTCGCCCGCGGTGGCGGCGCAGACCAGGCGTTCTTCGACCAGGTGCAGGCCGATTCGGACGCGTTCGCGGCCGAACTGCGCGACTACTGCTTCAACATGCCCGAACCGCCACCGGACCGGATCTTCTCCAACGTGTACGCGGAGTCCACTCCGCTGCTGGACGCGCAGCGTGAAGAGTTCCTGTCCTACATGGACGGTTTCGTCGGGGCGGGGGAGCACTGAAATGGCCGACCTCCAGAAACTCACCATCGGCAAGGCCCTCAACCTCGGCCTCCGGCGCGCCATGGAAGAGGACCCGAAGGTCCTGATCATGGGTGAGGACGTCGGCAAGCTCGGCGGCGTCTTCCGCATCACCGACGGCCTGCAGAAGGACTTCGGCGAGCAGCGCGTGCTGGACACGCCGCTCGCGGAATCGGGCATTATCGGCACCGCGGTCGGCCTCGCCGTCCGCGGTTTCCGCCCGGTGTGCGAAATCCAGTTCGAAGGCTTCATCTTCCCTGGCTTCGACCAGATCTCCAGCCAGGTCGCGAAGCTGCACTACCGGACGCAGGGCAAGATCAAGATGCCCATCGTGATCCGGGTGCCGTTCGGTGGCGGCATCGGCGCGGTCGAGCACCACTCGGAGTCGCCGGAGTCGCTGTTCGCGCACATCCCCGGCCTGAAGGTCGTTTCGGTTTCGAACGCCGTCGACGCCTACTGGGGCATCCAGCAGGCGATCAAGTCCGACGACCCGATCCTGTTCTTCGAGCCGAAGAAGCTGTACCACTCGGGCGCGATGAAGTCCGAGGTCGACACCGACACCACGCCGGACCCGCTGTTCAAGTCCCGCGTCGTCCGCGAAGGCACGACGGCCACCGTCGTCGCGTACGGCCCGTCGGTGAAGGTCGCGCTCGACGCGGCGACCGCCGCCGAAGACGAGGGCAAGTCCCTGGAGGTCATCGACCTGCGGACGCTGTCCCCGCTCGACCTGGAGCCGGTTTTCGAGTCGGTGCGCAAGACCGGACGGCTCATCGCGCTGAGCGAGGCGCCGTCGGAATCGTCGCTGACTTCGGAGATCGCCGCGCGCGTGCAGCAGAAATGCTTCTACTCGCTGGAAGCCCCCGTGCTGCGGGTGACCGGATTCGACACGCCGTACCCGCCGGCCAAACTCGAGGAGCACTACCTCCCCGACCTGGACCGGGTGCTGCACACCGTCGACCGTTCGCTCGCCTGGTAAGGGGGAAATCGCTGAAATGCCCGAGTACAAACAATTCCCCCTGGCCGACACGGCGGAGGGGCTGACCGAGGCCGACATCATCGCCTGGCAGGTCAAGCCGGGTGACACCGTGACGGTGAACCAGATCGTCGTCGAGGTCGAGACCGCGAAGGCCGCCGTCGAACTGCCCATCCCGTGGGCGGGCGTGATCACCGAACTGCTCGTCGAGCCGGGTCAGACGGTGGAGGTCGGCGCGCCGATCCTCACCATCGACGTCGACCCCGGCGGCAAGGCGGCCCCGGCACCCACCGCTCCCGCGGCGGAAGAGCCGGCGGAAGAGGAGATGAAGCCGCTGGTCGGCTACGGCTCCAAGGCCGTCGTCACGCAGCGCCGGGCGCGGAAGGGCGCGGCTCCCGCTGCTGCTCCGGTGGTCGCGGCTCCTGCTCCCGTCGCACCTGCCGCGCCTGCGGTCGCTTCGAAGCCGAAGGGCGGGTACGTGCCGCTGGCGAAGCCGCCGGTGCGCAAGCTCGCCAAGGACCTCGGCGTCGATCTGCACGCGCTCACCGGCACCGCCGACGGCGGCGTCATCACGCGTGACGACGTGCAGGCGGCCGCCAACGGTTCGGCCGCACCAGCGGCTTCGTCGTCCACTGTGGATAGTGGTTACGACCCGGCGACGCGGGAACGCCGCGTTCCGATCAAGGGCGTCCGCAAGGCCACCGCCGCCGCGATGGTGCAGAGCGCCTACACCGCCCCGCACGTCACGGAGTTCCTGACCATCGACGTCACGCCGATGATGGAATTCCGGGAGAAGCTGAAGAAGTCGCGCGAGTTCGCCGGGGTCAAGGTCACCCCGCTGACCTTCGCGGCGAAGGCCGTCTGCCTGGCGGCCAAGCGCACTCCGGACGTCAACGCGGTGTGGGACGAGGCTGCGCAGGAGATCGTCTACAAGGACTACGTGCACCTCGGGATCGCCGCGGCCACCCCGCGCGGGCTCGTCGTGCCCAAGGTCCGTGACGCGGATTCGATGTCCCTCAAGGAACTCGCGATCGCGCTCACCGAGCTGACCGACGTCGCCCGCGAGGGCAAGACCACCCCGGCGGCGATGCTCGGCGGCACGATCACCATCACCAACGTCGGCGTCTTCGGCGTCGACACCGGTACGCCGATCATCAACCCCGGCGAGTCCGCGATCCTGTGCCTCGGCGCGATCAAGGACACCCCGTGGGTGGTCGACGGCGAGATCAAGGTGCGCAAGGTGCTCCAGCTTTCGCTGAGCTTCGACCACCGCGTGGTCGACGGGCAGCAGGGCTCGGAGTTCCTGGCCGACGTCGGCGCTCTGCTGGCCGACCCGGCGGTCGCGATCACCTACTGACGTTTCGCGCGTGAAGGCCCCCTTCCCTCGGCTCAGTCGAGGGAAGGGGGCCTTCACGCGCATCTACTTCTTCGGCCCTGGCGGGTAGCGCCACCAGGGCATAGGGCTGGCCGAGACCGGAACCGACTCCTTCACCAACGCGTTCCGCAAGCCCGCGAGCTTGGCTTGGATCGGCACGATCAAGGGGACGTCGGAGCCGAAGTCGAACAGCTCTGGCTCCGGTTCGTGCGAGAAGAACATCCCGTGCGGCAACAGTGTCCCGCCCCATTCCCGGTTTTCCGCGCCGTCGGGCCTGCTCACCTCGACCGAGATCCAGAACGTGATCTTCGCGCCGTCCTTCTTGATCGGTGCCGGTTCGGCCCGCCAGCGGGTGAAGAGGTCCGCGAAGGGCCATTCGCTGGGATTGGCGCTCGCTTCGAGCGGGGTGCCGTGACGCGAATCCGTCGTGACGGCGAAGGTCAGGTCCTGGTCCGGGATCCGGGGATCGATCAGCGGCCCGCCCAGTTCCTCCGTCCAGTTCAAGCCGGCGAATTGCCGTCCGCCGGCGAGGACGGGGAACATCCCCTTCGCGCTGACCGCACCCCATCGCCAATGGGTGTGGAAACAGTGGAAAGCCCCCGGCGAGGACGGCAGGCTGCCGTCCTCGGCCGAAGGGAAGTGGTGGTAATTGTCCCAGGTTTGGAGATCGGGGCCGGTGTCGCGCTTCGTCCGCTCCCGGAGCCCCGGCCCGATCAGGTCGTGATGCAACGGTTTCTCCGCGCCCGCGAACACATCCTGCAGCAGTGGTGGCCTTCCGCCGTGGATGTTCTCGTCGGCGATCGAGAGACTGACATGCTCTTCATCGCGGAACACCCCGCCGAGGTCGTGTCCGTCTCCCTTCCGGTGCAGCGCCAGGTCGAACCGGAGGTCCGCGCGGAAGTACGACGGTCCGGGGAGATTCTCCTTGCCCGGTTTCAGCCGGAACTCCAGCAAGGGGAAGAACCTGGCCGCGCGGAGAACCGAGCCGGGTTCGTGCGCGGGATGTTTCGAGTACGCCCCGAACAGATAGCGCTGGCTGACGGTCAGGACATCGTTGCGGACACCGGGAATCGCGATCTCCGCCTCGTAGTCCACCCCGAGCCCGCCGACCACCGGATAGAGTGCGAAGTCGCCGATCGACTGCCCGCCGCGGACGAGTTCGTAGGGCGCGCTTTTCGCGTGCATGTCCTTCCCGAGGACGAAGGCCCGCTTTTTGGCCTTGAGCAGCGGAACCGGTCCGCCCGAACGGATCCGCGGCGGTGGCGCGGCGACCCAGACCCTCGGGAATCGGATGTCGGAGGCCAACGGATAGTCCCGATGCCAGACGGAGTCGAGGATCAGCCCGCCGTCGTCCAGCCGATCGCGGAACTCCCAGCCACCGAAGAATCGCTCAGCCATTCGTGCCCACCACTCTCAGCATCGCTTTCTCCGTGACGTCGTTGACCACGTCCCGGACCCGGGCGACGACGTCCCAGACACCGACCCCCACCCTGGCCGAAGCCCCTCGGGACAGGGAGACGAACTCGGCCGGCGCCAGCGGTGACCACGCCTGCCAGCTGTATTCGAACCGCCCGGAGCCGCCGACCGTGAGCGCTTCGAGGGCGACTCCGCCCGGAAACCGCGTGGGCACCAGGCGCACCGCCATCGAGTGCCCGCTCGCCGGAGAGATCACGGCGAGCTCCTCGCCCCAGCGAATCCAAAAAGGACAGATGGCGTCCCGTTCCTCGTCCTCGTCGCCGCTGAGATAGATGAGCCCCGCCTCCTTCCCGTGTTCGTGAAAGGTCTCCGGATCCGGTGAAGGCAGCCTGGCGACGGTCGTGTCCGCTACGAGCAGACGACAGGTGGATCCGAAGGAGCGGACCACCCCGGCGGCGTCCACCCAGATCTCCACCATCTCCCCGAACACCGGCACCGGCGGCTCGGCCGGAGACGGCCGGAGCGTGCGAGCGAAGCGGCAGACCGTGGTGCCGCCGCGATCGCCACCGCCTTCGGAGCCCGCCCAGGTGTCGAGCAGACGAAGGTCGACGGGCACGATTCCGGCCAGGCGCCCGTCCTCCGCCGCGAGCCGGCGTCGCGCATCGGCGAGGAACGCCGCCGCGGCCTCACGGGCCTGGATCGGTGACGGCGGTCGAGGCCCGCCCGTCCGGCGGGCGCCGCCGAACCAGAGCGCCCCGCTGGCCGGATGCACCTGAAGCCGGCGCTCCCGCACGTCCGGGAACAGCGCGCGCTGGATCAGTTCGGCCTTGCCGCCGATTTCGGCGGGGTCTCCCGGGCGATAGATCCGGATCGACTCCTTGACCTTCGGCGGCCCGTGCGGCGGTTCGGGCCGCGACGGCGGGACGATCGGCTCGATGAACGGTGCTCCCGGCGGCGGGTCGTGATGGAACACCCGCACCCCTATCGCTGCTGCCCGGTCTTGGGGTCGTACTCGACCTCCACGGCGACGACCTGGTCGGTCGGCAGGACTTCGACCCATTCATCGAAGATCTGGTAGGGCAACGCCGGGCGGAACCCGCCGTCGAGCGGGTCGAAACCGGTTTCGAACACGCGCTCCGTGGCCAGAGTGTTGTCCATGTTCGTATTGGCGGCCTCGAGTTCCTTGGCCAGTTCGTCGAGTACCCATCCGATGGTCTGGCCACGCCAGGTCTCCGGGTCACCTGTCTGCCATTCGTACTGTTTGCCGAGAGCGGCCTCGCCCTCGACATCGGCGCGTTTCAGCCAGTCGATGGCCTTGGTCTCGTGGCCCGGCCGGATCGGGAGCACCACCTTGACCCAGGCGGCGTTGAGGAATTCGTTACGCCGTTCGTCCCCGTCGGACTGGATCAACCAGCCGAGCGAACTTCCGGTGGGCGCCGGGTTCGATTTCTCGGTGATCAGGTAGTTGACGCGGTATTCCGGGTCCTTGACGGGATCGCCCGGCCCGCGGTTCTCCGAGCTGGTGTGGGAATACCAGCTCACCACCGTCTCGCCGTCGATCGGATCCGGCGACTTGTTGTCCCAGTTGTGCGGCGGCACCGGATAGCGGCCCTTGGTGTCCGGCCCCGCCGGGTCGGTGACGTTCATCGGCCGCCAGTAGTCGGGTGCGACGAAGTAGAGCATCCGGTCGACGTCGAACATCTGCCGGATCAGCTCGGCGGCCAGATGTCCGTCCGGGACCTGTTTGTTGAGCTGCTTGACCAGATCCGCGAACACGACCTGGCGTTCCTCCTTGCGGAGTTCCTCCGACGACCGGGCACGGACCTTGCTGACCAGGTCGACCCGGTCACTGACGGCCTGCGCGTACGTGCGGCGCTGGATCACCGCGACCGCGGCCTCGTACTCCTTGAGCGCACGGTCATAGGATCCCTGGTCCGGGTGGGACTCGGGCGGTACCCACGTCAGCGAGAACGTCAGCGTCATCGAATCGGTGCCCGCCCAGCTGGCTTCGCTCGCCGTCAAGGAGAACTTCCCGCTCTTCGCGTTCTCGGGCCGTACTTCGATGTGGTGCGGGATGAGTTTGGCCGGCCCGCCGTTGCCGTTCTTCGCCTCCAGGACCACGATCCGGTCGCTCAGCTTGTACCCGGGAGCGGGCGGGACGGCCACGAAATCGTTGACCGCGTGGACGTGCTCGTTGTCCTCGTCCTCGTTGTTCATCCACAGCAGGCTTCCGTCCAGCAGATACGTCGCGCCGTTGTGCGGCGGGTTGCTGTTCTCCCGGTGATACCAGCGAAACGGGAAGACGCCGGTGAAGGTGACCGTCTTCTCTTCGAGTGCTGCGAGTGGCTCGGGTTTGCGCAGCGACGAAAGGTCCGGAGCCGGCACCACGTGGACGAGTTCACCGAGCCCCAGTTTCCGGCCGGGCGCCACCGACGGCTTCGGATCCGTTCCTGGCGGCGTGATCCCGCCTGGCCCGAGGAACACCTGCCAGCTCAGCTGCGTGCCGAGATGTTGCATCTGGACACCGACCTTGCGCATTTTGCGCCGCAGCTCGTAGTTGACGAGCTTGTTCGTGGTGTTCTGCACGACGTACCGACGGCTGGAGGTGTCCGTGGTCTCCGTGACGGTCTTGAAGGTCGTCTTGAAGTTACGGACGATCTCGCTGCTGACCTTCGAACTCTGCGTCCGGCTGTGCTTGTGGGTCTGTTCCGACGATTTGCCGGTCGACGTGGTCGTGCTGAACGTCGTGCTGACGTCGCCGTGATAGATCCCCGCGAACTTGGCCCCGGCGCTGGCACTCGCGCCGAGTGTGGTGTCGTTCGCGTTGTCCTCCTTGACCGCGTCCGCGACGTCGGTCTGTTCGGTCAGGCTCTCCTCGACCCGGCGCGTCGTCTGCTCGGACTGCTCGGCCGTCCGTTCGGTCAGCGTGCGGCGTGAGCTCGTTTCGACGACCTCGACGGTTCCGCCGGGGCTCAGCCAAAGATGCCCGGCGGGAACACCGAGGAAGGTGTCGAACTCGAAGAAGTACTCGCGGAACAGGTTGACGAGGCCGACCGGCGAAAGGATCCCTTCGACGGGTGCTTCGTCCGCCAGCGCCGCGACGGCCGCACCAGGCACCCGCTCCCCGGCGAAGCGTTCTGAACTCTGCGCACCCATCCAGCCCACGAGCGGCTGGTAGACACCGAAGACCTCGCTCGCGTAGGGGTAGGTACCGGCGAAGTCGGCGACGGGCCGCCCGGTGAAGACCTGTCCTGCCGGCGAAGGCAGCGACTGGACGTTCGCGACCGTGCCTCCCGCGGTCTTCGCGAACGGCACCACACTCCACGGCCGCCCCGCCCCGGACGCGGCGACGAGGAAGAGCTCACGTTCGGTCTGTGCGGCAGGTGCGACGAAGGAGATCGTCTGGGTCCCGTTCGGCGAGCTGATCACCTTGCCCGCGTACTGGCGGCTGATCGTCGTGTCCTTCTCGAGGAACGCTCCGTTCAGCGCGGTGACATCCGGATACCGGCGAGGATCCTGGACATCGACCTCGGCAGCCAACGCCAGCGCGAACCGCTGGTTCACGCCGATGAAGTCGCCGGGCGAGCCCTGCAGGGTGTAGGTCCAGACGTGATAGTGCGCGTTCGGGCCGCTGGTGGACAGCGGCACCTTTCCGGTGAACGTCACGGTCAATGGCACGGTGTTCCGCCCCTCGTCGATCTTCGCTGAATCGATGTCCATGCTTCAGCGGGCGGATCTTTCGAGCAGTGGACGGAGGGTTCGCCCAAAGGGCTTGATCGACCGCCCGTTGGTGCGGCGAGCCGGGTCGCGCCTTATTCGCTTGACGGAGTGAGCGCTCACTCCGCACACTGGACACATGACAGAAACCACCGCCCGGCGGAGAGCGCCGGGGATGAGCGCCGACGAGCGGCGCCGGATGATCGTCCAGTCCGTGCTGCCCTTGCTGGTGGAGCACGGCGCCGGTGTCACGTCGAGCCAGATCGCGCGCGCCGCGGGCATCGGCGAAGGCACCGTCTTCCGCGTGTTCAAGGACAAGGACGAACTGTTCGCCACCTGCTTCGCCGAAGCGCTGAAGCCCGACCAGGTACTCGACGCGATCGCGGTCATCGACCTCGAACAGCCCCTCGACGACAGGCTCATCGAGGCGGCCGACGCGCTCAGCGCGCACCTCCAGCGGATGGGCGCGCTCATGGCGGTCATGCACGGTTCCGGCAGGCGACTGGAGCATCGCCATGACGATCGCCGAGACCGGCGCAAGGAGTCGATGAGCGTAATGCGCGACGCCATGGCCGAACTGTTCGAGCCGGAGAAGGACCGGCTCCGCCTGCCACCGTCGCAGTCCGCGGCGCTCTTCCTGTCGCTGCTGTTCAGCGGCCGGATCCGATTCAGCGAGACCGGTGACGAGCCCACCACGATGGAGCTCGTCGACGTGTTCCTCAACGGCGCCTTGGCGGCCGCGTGATCGGCCCGCCCGGTGGGGGAGGCGGCCTGGAGCTGTTCATGGCCCGCGGCGGCAGGCGCCGTCGTCCGCCGTCGACGGTGCCCGACAGCGGGCTGACCGGCCCGGTCGACATCCCGGAGCCCGAGCCCGAAGCCGTCCCGAAAGACCTCAAATCCCGGCTCAACCGCATGTGGGTCAACGTCGCGGGGACGGTTCGCGGCCTGCCGAAGGTCGCGAAGCTGACCTGGCAGGCAAGCCCGGTGCTGACCATCGTGATCACCCTGGTGACGCTGCTTTCCGGTCTCCTCCCGACGGCGACCGCGTACATCGCGAAGCTGCTGATCGACTCGGTGGTCGCGGCGATCCAGGGACACGGGACGAAGAGCGCGATCGTCGGTGTCGCCCTCTTCCAGTTCGGCATCCTCGTGCTCACTGCGGTTTCGCAGGCGCTGACCACCTATGGCCAGTCACTGCTGCAGGAACGGATGACGCTGACCATCCGCCACCAGGTGATGGACCACGCAAGCAAACTGCATCTTTCGTACTTCGAGGGTTCCGCGTCCTACGACATGCTGCGCCAAGCCGCGCAGGAGGCGCCGACCCGGCCGCTGTCGATGATGAACTCGGCCTTGGGCCTGGTCCGGACCGTGATCACCTTCGGCAGCATGATCGCGCTGCTCGTCTCGATCAGCCCGCTGCTGGCGCTCGTCGCCCTCTTGGCGCCGATCCCCGCGTTCATCTCGCAGTCGAAGTACGGCGCCCGCGCCTTCTGGCTGACGTTGATGATGTCGCCGCTGAAACGACGGATGGATTATCTGTCCTCTTTGGTCACCACCGACACGTATGCCAAGGAGACCAAGCTCTTCGGGCTCGGCCCGTATTTCGTCGACCGGTTCCAGCGGCTCGGGCAGGTCTTCTACGACCGTCAGCGGACACTGACCCGCAAGCGCAGTGTCAGCTCGACATCGTGGGGTCTGCTCAGCACCGCCGCCGGTTCCGCGATCGCGTTGTACATCGCGTTGGAGGCCGTCGGCGGCAGGCTCACCCTCGGCGACCTCGCGCTGTACACGGCGGCCGCGGCGTCGGTGCAGACGTCCGTCCAGGGTCTGTTCACCGCGTTTTCCGGGATGTACGAGAACAATCTCTACCTCGACACGCTGTATCGCTTCCTCGGCACGAAACCGGAGATCGTCGCGCCACCCGAGCCGCGACCGCTTCCGTCCACTGTGGAGGGACACATCCAGTTCGAAGAGGTGTCCTTCACCTATCCAGGAGCGGCCGATCCCGCGCTCGACGGCGTGAGCTTCGAGATCCGGCCGGGTGAAACGGTCGCCGTCGTCGGCCGCAACGGGGCCGGGAAGTCGACACTGTTCAAACTGCTGTGCCGGCTGTACGACCCGACGGGCGGGCGGATCCTGCTCGACGGCGTCGACATCCGCGAATACGACCCGGTGGCACTGCGGCGACAGATCAGCGCGATGTTCCAGGATTACGTGACCTACCAGGGCACCGCCGCCGAGAACATCGGACTCGGCGACCTGACGCACCTCGTCGACCGCGAACGGATCGAGACGTCGGCGAAACGCGCCGGCGCCGACGAGCGGATCGAGCGCCTGCCCAGCGGGTACGACAGCCCGCTCGGGCGCTGGTTCGACCAGGGCGTCAGCCTGTCCGGCGGCGAATGGCAGAAGATCGCGCTGGCCAGGGCGTTCCTGCGGGAAGCGCCGATCCTGATCCTCGACGAACCGACGTCCGCGCTGGACGCCCAAGCCGAGCACGACCTCTTCTCGCGGCTGCGGGAGCTTTCGGAGGGGCGCACGACGCTGTACATCTCGCACCGGTTCTCCACCGTGCGGCAGGCGGAGCGGATCCTGTTGCTGGAGCACGGAAAGGTCGCCGAATACGGGACACACGACGAGCTGATGGCGGCGGAGGGGGGCTACGCCGAACTGTTCACCCTGCAGGCGGCCGCATACCTCGACGAGGCTTGAGCGTGCGGCGCATCATGGTCGTCGGCTGCAGTGGCGCCGGGAAGTCGACGTTTTCGCGACGACTCGGCGCCGCGCTCGGCTTGCCGGTCATCCACCTCGACCGGCTCTACTGGCGGCCGGGGTGGACACCGGCGCCGGACGCCGAGTTCCACGCCGCGCAACAGGAGGTCATCGCATCCGACGCCTGGGTGATCGACGGGAACTACGGAGCGTCGATGCATCTTCGCCTGCCGAGGGCGGACACGATCGTGTTCCTCGACTACCCGCGCCGCATCTGCCTCCGGCGGGTGCTGGTGCGGAGCCTGCGCGAATACGGCCGGGACAACCAGGCGCCCGGCTGCCCCGAAAGACTGGATCCGGGGTTCTATTCCTACGTCTGGCGCTGGCCGAAGCACCACCGGGAACGGACGGTGCGACGACTGGCGGAGCAAGGCGCGCACGCACGGCGGATCGTGCTGACCACGCCACGTGAGGCGGAGGAGTTCCTTCGCCGGATCGGCTGACCGGGGGTTGGGAGCAAAACGGGCAAGCCGTACGTTGTCCAGGTATGGCTGTCGCGTTCCTGCTCTATGTCGTCGCCGAGATCGCCGCCGTATGGACGGTGGGCTCGGCCATTGGCGTGCTCGGCACGATCGCGCTGCTCTTCGCCGGCGCGTTCGTCGGATCCTGGCTCGCGCGCCGTGAAGGCGGCCGCGCCTTCCGGGCGTTCGCCGAATCCGCGCGGCTCGGCCGTCCCGCCGACGCGGAGAAGGAACTCACCGACGGGATGCTGATCGGGCTCGGCGGTCTGCTGATCCTGCTGCCCGGTTTCGTCAGCGACGTTATCGGCCTGCTGTTCATCCTGCCGCCGACGCGGAGTGTCGCGCGCAAGGTGTGGCAGAAGCGGATGCAGCGCCGGGCGGTCAAGTTCGCGAACCGCGCCCGCGGGCCGGTGATGGTCGTGGACAGCGAGGTCGTGACGGACACGCCGCCCGCGGAGGCCGCCAAGAAGCAGCCGCCGGTGATCGAGGGCCGCATCGTCGAGGGCTGACCCTCGCCAGCTTAGACACTAGCTTCGCCGCTAGGCTCCAGTGTCTAAGCTAGTGTCTAAGCTAGTGTCTAAGCTGGGACGGCGGCATGCTCTACGACGACCTCGCCGAGATCATCGCGAACCTTCGCGGCCTCGGCGGCGACCACGCCTTTGTCGAGGCCAAACGAGCCGAGTCAAAGCTTCCGAAGAGCGTCCGCGAAACGCTCTCGGCGTTCGCCAATACCAGCGGCGGCGTCCTGATCCTCGGCCTCGACGAAACCCGAGGGTTCGAGGCGACCGGTGTTCGCGACCCGGCGAAGATGGAAGCCGACCTGGCGGCCTTGTGCTCGGAAAACCTGGAGCCGCCGCTACGACCTCTCATCGGGACCCACCGTTTCGAAGGGGCGGATCTCGTGGTCGCCGAGATTCCCGAACTGCCGCCGGGCAGCAAGCCTTCGTTCAATCGGGGCGTCGGCATGACGCAGGGGAGCTTCGTCAGAGTCGCCGACGGGGATCGAAGGCTGAGCCCATACGAAGTGCAGCTGATGATGGCGAACCGCGGTCAACCGCGGGATGACGAGCAGCCCGTGGCCGGTACCACCATCGCGAACCTCGACCATGCCCTGGTCGACACTTTTCTCAGCCGACTCCGCCGCCACCGAAGCAGGGCTTTCGCGAACTTGGACACCACCGCGGCACTGCGCCGCGCGAAGGTTCTCGTCGGCACCGAGCTTTCCCTTGCCGGGCTTCTGGCGCTGGGGGAATACCCTCAGGAGTTCTTCCCGCAGCTCATGTTGACTTTCGTGCACTACCCGACGAAATCCGGGCCTGATCCTCGAAACGGAACGCGGTTCATCGACAACGTCGCCGCGGAGGGGCCGATTCCGGTGATGGTGGACGAAGCGCTCATCGCTCTCCGCCGGAACATGAAACGACGATCCACCGTCCGCGGCGCCGGACGGGCCGAAACGTACGAGTACCCGGAGACCGCACTACGAGAAGCAGTGGTGAACGCACTGGTACACCGCGACTACTCGGGTACTTCCCACGGGACGCAGGTGCAGGTCGAGATGTATCCCGACCGGCTGCTCATCCGTAACCCAGGGGGCCTTTACGGGTCGGTCCGCGAAGAGAATCTCGGCGTCGAAGGGACGTCCTCGGCCCGCAACGCGACACTGCTGAAGATTCTCGAAGACATCCCGTTGCCCGGGTCGGATCGTCCGATCTGCGAGAACCGCGGTTCCGGGATCCCGGCGATGCTGACGGCGATGCGGGACGCCAAGCTCAGTCCGCCACGGTTCGCCGATGACATTTCCACTTTCTCGGCCACTTTCCCGAACCACACCTTGATGGGCGAAGACGCGGTTCGCTGGATCGCTTCGTTGGACGAGCACGGTCTCACCGACAGCCAATGCCACGGCCTCGCGATGCTGTTCCACGGGGAGACGCTCAACAACCAGGCCTACCGGAACGCCAACGACCTCGATTCGAGGGTGGCGACCGAAGAACTCGGTGATCTTGTCGCGCGAGGTCTCCTTGTCCCGGCCGGAGGGCGCCGGTACGCGCACTACACCCTCGCGGAAGACGCGACTCCCGCTCCCACCGACAGACCGGCACCGCCGAAGCGGCGCGCCGATCGGCGTGAAGAGATCCTCGATGCCCTAGGTGACAACGAGGCGACACGTGCCGACCTGGTCGCGGTGACCGGGCTGCACGACCGCACGATGACGCGCTGGCTGACCGTCTTGCTCAGGCAAGGACTGATCGAAGCGACCGAGCGAAATCTGCGGAGCCCCAACGTCCGCTATCGCCGTACGTCCAAGCGAACCCTCGATGAAACAGGTGGCTAGCCCACGCTCGGCTTCGGGATGTCGAAGTACCCGCTGAACCGCACGGCCGGCGCGTACTCGCCCTTCACCTTCACCTTGCCCGTCACGAACATCGCCGCCACCGCCGCGTTGCCGGTCGCCATCCGGATGAAGTCGTCGACGGAAAGGGTGATGGTGGTGTCCGGAGTGCGCGCGAGATCCGTGCTCGAAACGCAGACGCCGTCTTCGATGACCGTTTGAAAACGATCGAAACCGTCTTCTCCGTCACCATCGGTGAAACGCCATGCGACGACGAAGTCGACATGCCGCGCGCGTTCGGGAACGAAATGGTCCGACATTCTGCGGAAAATCTCGTCGAGGAACGCCGAACGCAGTTCCGGGTGATCGGCGATCGCCTTGAGCTGCTCCCGCGACGCCCGTTGCACGACGTCGACGAGCACCTCGGTCTCCAGCGAGCTCAGCTCGATGCCCGCACCGGTTTCGCCCAGCATGTGCAGGGTTTCCAGCACCTGGGTGAACTGCTCTGGGCTCAGTTTGGCGAGTTCGAGCTTCTCCGCGAACGCGTTGACGACGTGCTCGCCACCGGTGCGCGTCTTGTGCGTCCTCAACGGACGGGAAAGGCGTACCTTGTCCCGCCAGCGCCGGTTCGGGGAATTTCGGGGCACGGCACGGAAGTGTATCTGCTCGGCCGGGTTCAGGACGGTTTCGGAAGGTCGAAGAAACCGATGAGACCGGCCGCGAACGCCAGGTCACCTTTTACTTTGATCTTTCCGGTGACGAATAGCACAGCGGGCGTCGCCTGATGGGTGATGAGCCGGAAGAAGTCGACGGGCGCGATCGTGATCGTCACCCTCGGCTTCTCCTTCATGCCGCGGCTGACCGTGCACTCACCGTGCGAAATCACCGTCTCGTAGCGGTCATAACCGCCGTCGCCGGTGCCGCCGGACAGCCGCCAGTGGACGACGGCGTGCAGTGTCTTCGCGCGGTCCTGCCGGATGTGCGCGCCCATGCGGTCGAAGATCTCGCGCAGCACGCGCTCCCGGAGCGGCCGTTCGGCGACGACGCTCTCGAGTTGCGTGCGCGAGGCACGGGCGACGAGATTCGCGAACCGGGCCGGGTCCAGCTTGCGGAGGTCGAACGCGGGCGCGGACTCGGCGAGCCGCCCCAGCGCGGTGAGCAGCCGCCGGACGTCGTCCTTGCCGAGGTCCTTCGGGTCGATGGCGCCCGCGACCTCGTTGACGTCGAGAGAGTGCGCTTCGGCCGAGTCCGGCTCGATCCGTTCCAGCGCGTCGACCAGCGCGCGGCCGGTCAGCCCCACGATCTCGGTCATCTTCCCTCCAGTTCCACCTACCAAGGCGTAAGGCTACCCGCCAGTAGGTAGGCGGGCAAGCGTGCCGAAATCACCCATGCCGGTGGCAGCCCGGTAGCGTCTTACGCGAGCTAATGGGAGGTCATGAGTTGTCCGAGGAAGTGCCGCGTCCCGCCGAACGCGCCAAAAGGCTGCCGAGAGCGGTGCGGGAACGCCAGATCCTGGACGCAGCGGTCTCGGTGTTCTCGCGCTACGGCTATCACTCCGCGTCGATGGACGAGATCTCCGAGGTCGCCGGCGTGTCCAAGCCGATGATCTACACCTACCTCGGCTCCAAGGAAGACCTCTTCGGCGCGTGCATCCGCCGCGAAGCCACCCGCCTGCTGGAGGCGGTGCAGGACGGGATCAAACCCGATCTGCCGCCCGACATGCAGCTTTGGCACGGCCTGCGCGCGTTCTACCGCTTCGTCGCCGACTATCGCGAGTCCTGGACGGTGCTGCACCGCCAGGCCATGACCGTCGGCGGCGCCTTCGCCGCGGAGATCACCGACATGCGCACCCGCGCGATCGAGCTGGTCGCCGCGCTTGTCGTCTCCGCGGGCACCCGCAAGGGCCTCGGCGAGCAGGCCGAGTTCTCCGGCGCCGGGCTGTCCGCCGCGCTGGTCGGGGCGGCCGAGTCGCTGGCCGACTGGGCGCTCGACCACCCCGATGTCTCCGACGGCGTACTCGCCTCATGGCTGATGAACCTGGTCTGGCTCGGGTTCAACGACCTGGTCGAGGGCGAGATCTGGAAGCCGTCAGAGAGCGACGACTGAGCCCTCCAGATGCGGCTTCGGCTTGCGCGCGTTCCACAGCTCGAACGCCCAGCCATCGCCTTCACTCCACGTG
Organism: Amycolatopsis sp. MJM2582; assembly: GCF_000754115.1. NCBI lineage: Bacteria > Bacillati > Actinomycetota > Actinomycetes > Pseudonocardiales > Pseudonocardiaceae > Amycolatopsis > Amycolatopsis sp. MJM2582. The sequence goes on along the minus strand of NZ_JPLW01000001.1, from coordinate 1,414,653 downwards.
GTGAAAGCGGCCTTGGCGGGCAGCAGGACCGGCTGCTTGAACTTGACGTCGACGGTGAACGCCTCCGGAAGCCTGCCTTCGAACGCCGCGAGCGCGTGCGCCTTCGTCCACATGCCGTGCGCGATCGCGGACGGGAACCCGAACGCCTTCGCGGTGATCGGGTGCAGGTGGATCGGGTTGCGGTCGCCGGAGACCTCGGCGTAGCGGCGGCCGATGTCGCCGGGCACGTGCCAGATCGCGGTGGGCGAGGGCTGTGAGAGCTGGCCGCGCGAAGTCTTCTCGCCGCTGCCACCGCCGCGGCGCAGGTACGTGCTGACGTCCGTCCACACTGGACTGTCGTTGACGAGCAGCTCGCTGATCACGTCGAACTGCTTGCCCTTCTCGTGCGGGCGCAGATCCTCGGCGCGCACGCGCAGGGTGAACGACTCGTCGAGCCGCAGCTGCCGGTGCTGGGTGATCCGGTTGGCGACGTGCACCATGCCCAGCAACGGGAACGGGAAGTCGTCCTCGGTCATCAGCGCCATCTGCAGCGGGAACGCGAGGATGTGCGGATACGTCGCCGGGAGCACGTCGTCCAGCCGGAATCCGCACACCTGGTTGTACGCGGCGAGATGGGCCGGGTCGACGACGACGCCCTCGCGGACGAACTCGGTCGACGGCAGCGCGTTCCCGCCGCTTTTGCGCAGCGAACCGAGCAACGCCTTGGGATACAACGAAGACAGGCTCGGCGACTCGTGGAGTTCCTTGACCGCCATGTTCACGCCCCCAGCAGTGCCTGGCCGCAGACGCGGACCACGTTGCCGTTGACCGCGGCCGAAGCCGGGTTCGCGTACCAGGCGATCGTCTCGGCGACGTCGACCGGCAGCCCGCCCTGGCCGAGGCTGGACAGCCGCCGCCCGGCCTCGCGGATGAACAGCGGGACGGCGGCGGTCATCTTGGTCTCGATGAAGCCGGGCGCGACGGCGTTGATCGTGCCGCCGTACTCGGCGAGCTTCGGCGCGCCGACGTTCACCATGCCGATGACGCCCGCCTTGCTGGTGGCGTAGTTGGTCTGGCCGACGTTGCCCGCGATGCCGGCGATCGAGGAGACGCCGATGATACGGCCGTTCTCGCGCAGCACCTTGTCCGTGAGCAGCTTCTCGTTCACCGCGAGCTGCGACGCGAGGTTGACGGAGATGACCGAGTCCCAGCCGCCTTCGGTCATGTTGCCCAGCGTCTTGTCGCGGGTGATGCCCGCGTTGTGCACGACGATGTCGACGCCGCCGTGGCGGGTGACGAGGTACTCGGCGAGCTTCTCGGGAGCGTCGGCGGCGGTGATGTCGAGCTGCAGCGCCGAGCCGCCGACCTTGTTGGCCACCTTCGACAGGTCCGCGCCCTGCGCGGGGATGTCGAGCGCGACGACGTGGGCGCCGTCGCGGCCCAGCACCTCGGCGATGGCGGCGCCGATACCGCGGGAAGCGCCGGTGACCAGGGCGACCTTGCCGTCCAGCGGCTTCGCCCAGTCGGCGGGCGCGGAGGCGGTCTTGGTCTCGGTGCCGACGCGGATGACCTGGGCGTCGACGAAGGCGGACTTCGACGAGAGCAGGAAGCGGAGCGTGGACTCAGTAGCCTCTTCGGCTCCTTCGGCGACGTACACGAGCTGAGCGGTCGCGCCGCGCTTCAGTTCCTTACCGACGGAACGGACGAAGCCTTCGAGTGCGCGCTGGGCGATCCGCTCATTGCCTTCGGCCAGCTCCGGCGGCGTCCCGAGGACGACGACGCGGCCCGACGGCCCGACGCTCCGGATCACCGGGTGGAAGAAGTTGTAGACCTCGCGAAGCTGCTTCGGGTCTTTCACGCCTGTCGCGTCGAAGACGAGCGCGGCGTGCCTGTCCGTCGCCGCCGAGATGACCTCGATCCCCGCGCGGTGCAGCTGCGCCTCGATCACCTTTTCGAGGCGACCGCCCGGCGCGGCACCCAGAAGTGCGGGACCCTCGAGAGCGGGCTGGCCGGGCTTGTACCGGCGGAGCGTCGCGGGGTTCGGCAGGCCGAGCTTCGGCACCACGAATTTCCCCACGGGGGATTTCGTGAACTGCTGGTACCTGTCAGCCATTACGTGCCTCCCGTGCAGTTTGCGTCACGTCGCATTCTAACCTACTCGCTAGTAGGTTACAGTGTGAGAGAGCCTACGGAGGAGTGGAAAAAATGGCCACGAAAAGGACGGCACCCGTGCGCAAGGTCGCGATCATCGGCGGCAACCGGATCCCCTTCGCCCGCTCGAACGGTCCGTACGCGAAAGCGTCGAACCAGGACATGTTCACGGCCGCCCTCGACGGCCTGGTCAGCCGCTTCTCCCTGCAGGACGAGGTGATCGGCGAGGTCGCCGCCGGCGCGGTGCTCAAGCACGCCCGCGACTTCAACCTCGCCCGTGAAAGCGTCCTCGGCAGCAGGCTGAACCCCGCCACCCCGGCCTCCGACGTGCAGATGGCGTGCGGCACCGGCCTGCAGGCGATCATCAACGTCGCCAACAAGATCGCCCTCGGCCAGATCGACTCGGCCATCGCGGGCGGCGTCGACACCACGTCCGACGCTCCGCTGGCGGTCAACGACGACCTGCGCCAGATCCTCGTGCAGCTGAATGCCGCGAAGACGCTCCCCGATCGGCTGAAGCTGGCCGCGAAGCTGCGTCCCGGGCACATCGTCCCCGAGATCCCGCGCAACTCCGAGCCGCGCACCGGCCTGTCCATGGGCGAGCACGCCGCGCTGACCGCGAAGGTCTGGGAGATCACGCGCGAGGCGCAGGACGAGCTCGCCGCCACCAGCCACCAGCGTCTCGGCGCCGCGTACGACAAGGGCTTCTTCGACGACCTGGTCACGCCGTACCTCAAGCTGGCCCGCGACCAGAACCTGCGGCCGGACTCCAGCGTCGAGAAGCTCGCGAAGCTGAAGCCCGCCTTCGGTGGTCCTGACGGCACGATGACCGCGGGCAACTCGACGCCGCTGTCCGACGGCGCGTCGACCGTCCTGCTCGCGACCGAGCAGTGGGCGAAGGCGCGGAAGCTGCCGGTGCTGGCGTACCTGACGTTCTCGCAGACCGCGGCCGTCGACTACGTCCACGGCGACGAAGGCCTGCTGATGGCGCCCGCGTACGCCGTCCCGCAGATGCTCACGCGTGCCGGACTCACTCTGCAGGACTTCGACTTCTACGAGATCCACGAGGCCTTCGCCTCGCAGGTGCTCGCCACCCTCAAGGCGTGGGAGGACCCGCAGTTCGCGAAGTCGAAGCTGGGTCTCGACGAGCCGCTCGGCTCCATCGATCGGGCGAAGCTGAACGTGAACGGCTCGTCGCTGGCGGCCGGGCACCCGTTCGCCGCGACCGGTGGCCGCATCGTCGCCACCCTCGCGAAACTGTTGAGCGAGAAGGGATCCGGCCGCGGACTCATCTCGATCTGCGCCGCGGGCGGCCAGGGCGTCACCGCGATCCTCGAAAAGTAGCGTTCGCCCGCAGCGGATCGGGGAAAAACCCGGGTGTCTTTGTCGGTGCCCGGGTCTAGCGTGTGCGCATGTTCGCAGTTCAGGCGAAAGCGCTGGTCAAGACCTACGGTTCCACCCGCGCGCTCGACGGGGTCGATCTGTCGATCCCGACGGGCAAGGTGCTGGGGCTGCTGGGGCCGAACGGCGCCGGCAAGACGACGACGGTCCGCATCCTGACCACCCTGCTCCGCCCGGATTCGGGCGAGGCGGAGGTGGCCGGGCACGACGTGCTGGCCCAGCCCGACGCCGTCCGGCGGTCGATCGGGCTGTCCGGGCAGTACGCCGCCGTGGACGAGAACCTCACCGGCTTCGAGAACCTGTACATGGTCGGCAGGCTGTACGGGAGCAAGAAGGCGGCGGCGAAGTCCAGGGCGCGCGAGCTGCTCGCCCGGTTCCGCCTGGAGGACGCGGCGGATCGCCCCGCCAAGACGTACTCCGGCGGCATGCGGCGGCGGCTCGACCTGGCGGGCGCGCTGGTCGCCGAGCCGACCGTGGTGATCCTCGACGAACCGACCACCGGGCTCGATCCGCGCGGCCGGATCGACACCTGGGAGGTCATCAAGGAGCTCGTCGCCGACGGCACCACCGTGCTGCTGACCACGCAGTACCTGGAGGAGGCCGATCAGCTCGCCGACTCGATCGTCGTGATCGACAAGGGGAAGGTCATCGCGCGCGGCACCGCCGACGAGCTGAAGCAGGAGATCGGCGGTGAACGGCTGGAGCTCGTCGTGGCGGACACGAGCGACCTCGCCATGACCGCACAGGTGCTCACCGAGGTCGGGTCGGGCACGCCGTCGGTCGACGAGCACACCCGCAAGGTCGACGTCCTGGTCGAGGGCGGGCCGAAGGCGCTGATCGAAGCACTGCGGCGGCTCGACGGCCACGGCGTCGCCGTCCAGGACGTCGCGCTGCACCGGCCGACGCTCGACGATGTCTTCCTTTCGCTGACAGGGCACGCCACGGACGAGGGGGAAAAGAAGTGAGCGCGGTCGCGAAGGCCTTTTCCGACGGTGGCGTGATCACCTGGCGGAACCTGAAGAACGTCCAGCGCAACCCGGACTGGCTGATGGCGGCGACACTGCAGCCGATCATGTTCGTGCTGCTGTTCGCGTACGTCTTCGGGGACGCGATCGGCGGCGAGGCGGGCGGGCTCGCGTACCGGGAGTTCCTGATCGCCGGCATCTTCGCGCAGACGGTCGCGTTCAACTCGGCGTTCACCGTGATCGGGTTCGCGAACGACCTGCAGAAGGGCATCATCGACAGGTTCCGTTCGCTGCCGATCTCGCGGCTGGCGGTGATCTTCGGCCGGACGACGTCCGACCTGGTGATCAGCGTGGTCGCGCTGGTCGTCATGTCGCTGTGCGGGCTGCTGGTCGGCTGGCGGATCCGCGGCAGCTTCCTCGACGCCGTGCTCGGCTACCTGGTGATGCTGATGTTCGCCTGGGCGCTGTCCTGGGTCGGCGCCTGGATCGGGCTGGTCGCGCGCAGTGTCGAGGTGGCGCAGAGCGCCGGGCTGATGTGGATGTTCCCGTTGAGCTTCATCTCGACGGCGTTCGTCCCGGCGGACAAGCTGCCGGGCGTGCTGAAGGCCATCGCCGACTGGAACCCGTTCACCGCGGTGATCAACTCGGCCCGTGACCTGTTCGGGAACCGTTTCGGCGCGCCCCCGACGGGCTGGCCCGCCGAGCACGCGTCGCTGTACGCGATCCTGTGCTGCATCGCCATCATCGCGATCTTCGCGCCGCTGGCGACGGCCCAGTACAAGAAGGTCGCGAGCCGGTAGAAAAAACTTCCGTGCACAAATGTCGAACCGCCGTCGAGCCGCTCGACGCGTCGGTGAAGGCGGGGTAGAAACAGCCCCGCCAAGACACTGAGGAGCGACGATGCGGTTTCTGATGATGCACCGGCTGGACGAGAGCGCCCCGGAGGCCTGGAACCCCAGCAAGGAGTTCATCGAGAAGATGGGCGCCTTCATCGAGGACTCGTTCGAGAAGGGCATCCTCATCACGGCGGAGGGCGTGCACCCCTCCGAGCGGGGCGCGAAGGTCCGCAAGGTGCGCGGCGGCAAGATCACCGCGACCGACGGCCCGTTCACCGAGGCCAAGGAGGTCATCGGCGGGTTCGCGCTGATCAACGCGAAGGACCTGGCGGAGGCTGTCTCGTTCGCCGAGTCCTACGCCGCGCTGTTCGACGAGATCGAGGTCGAGGTCCGCACCGTCGTCGAGGCGGAGGACATCGAGGCCTTCACCTCATGACCCCACGCGTTTAGTCCTCTGGATGCGCTTTTCCGCATCCAGAGGACTAAACGCGGGTCGTCACTTCGTGATGGCCTTCTCGGCCTTCTTCGCCAGCTTCTCGGCGCGCTTCTCCGTCTTGGCCGCAGCACGCTTGGCGCGCCAGCCGAGCGACGGCTTGCCCGCGGTGTCGGCGGCGGCCAGCAGCAGGCCACCGGCGAGGCCGGCGTTCTTGATGAACTGGATCTGCTGCTGCTGACGCTCGGCCGGTTCCTTGATCTCCCAGAACCGGTGCGCGGCCAGCGTGGTCGGGACGAGGCTGCCGAGCAGCAGCATCGAGGCCAGGCGCGGCGCCTTGCCCGCGGCGAGCGCGACCCCGGCGCCGACCTTCACCGCGGCGTCGATCCGGACGAGGGTGGCGGGGTCGCGCGGCACCGATTCCGGCACCACGCCCTCCAGTTTGTCGAAGGACTCGGTGAGGAACGGCTCCACGGCTTTGGCGTGCCCCTGGGTGTCCTTCAGCGCACCGATCCCGCCGGAGATGAAGATCGCGGCGAGGAGCGGACGTGCGACGCGACGGAGAATCACGGTCGTAAACCTTTCTGGATCCGGACCCGGGAAACAAACCTATCCCCAGTCTTCCCGCCCGCCACCGCGCCGAACCGCGCTAACGGTGTATCCCGGAATATTTCTCTGACGCTAGACAGCGCTAGATTGTGCTAGCGGGCCCGATACGCCTTCGGCAGCTTGAAACCGCGGTCGGCCGCGACCTGCCGCAGCCGGTCCGGATAGTCGGTGATGATGCCGTCGACGCCGTCGTCGATGAGCTTGTGCATGGTGGCCGGGTCGTCGATCGTCCAGGGCACGACCTTGATCCCCGCCCGGTGCGCCTCGCTGACCAGCGCCTTCGTGGTGAACGGCCGGTAGTCGGGGTCGCCGACCTTGCCGCCCTGCGGGTTGCCGTGCACCGGCGAAAGCGCGCTCGCGCCGAACGACTTCACCGCGCGGACGGGGCTGCCGCCGAAGTCGTCGATGTCGAGACCGCCGAGCCACGGCGACTTGCCCGGCTGCCCGACCTGCAGGAACTCGGGCTGGGTCAGCGCGACCGTCGGGATCCACGGCGCCACTTCGCGAAGCCGCATCAACGCGCCCCAGTCGAAGCTCTGGACGGTGACGTTCCGCGCGAACCCGCCACGCAGGATCTCGCGCACCACCCGTTGGACGAACTGCTCACGCGGCGCCGTCTCGTGCGGCGCGGCGGCCTCGACCTTGGTCTCGATGTTGAACTCGATCCCCCAGGCGTGGTGGTCCCTGGCGAGCTGGAAGAGCTCGGCGAGTGTCGGCATCTTGGCGCCGGGGGACAGCGTCTGACCGGGGTGGGCGGGCTGCCGGATCGAGCCGCAATCGAGCGTGCGGACCTGCGCGAACGTCAGATCGTTCACGTACTTGCCGACGTACGGATACGCCGGGTCGCCAGGCGTCGCGGGCGCGGTGTCGCGGCACTTCGCGGGTGTCGTCTTGCGGTCGTGGGTGATGACCTCGCGACCGTCCTTGGTGATCTGGATGTCGAGTTCGAGCGTGGTCACCCCCAGCTCCATCGCCTTGCCGAAGGACGCGAGCGTGCTCTCGACGGTGAGGCCGAGCCCGCCGCGGTGAGCCTGGATGTCGAAGGCGCGACGCGGTTGCGCGTCGGCGACCCCGGCCGTCGTCAAGGTCAGCGCAGCGGCCATGACCAGCGCGAATGTCTTCATCCGTGAACCATGCCACGGTCGGGTGAACTTCGATTGACTTTGACGCAACGTCAACCTCTACCTTCGTGGACATGCCGAACGAGACGGAGTGGTCGATTCAGGACATCGCCCGCTCGGCCGGGACCACGAGCCGCACGCTGCGCCACTACGGCGACATCGGACTGCTCGAACCGAGCCGGGTGGGGAGCAACGGATACCGCTACTACGACCAGGACGCGCTGGTGCGGCTGCAACGGATCCTGCTGCTTCGCGAACTCGGGCTGAGCCTGCCCGCGATCGGCGAAGTCCTCGAAGGGGAGCAGGACACGACGGCGGCGCTACGCACCCACCTGAAGTGGCTGGAGCAGGAGCGACAGCGGCTCGGACGGCAGATCGATTCGGTCAAAACGACCTTGAGGAAGACGGAGAGAGGTGAACAACTGATGGCAACGGAAGTGTTCGACGGCTTCGACCACACGAAGTACGAGAAGGAGGTCACCGAACGCTGGGGCGCCGACGCCTACAAGCAGGGTGACCGGTGGTGGAAGTCGCTGAGCGCCGAGGACAAGAAGGCGCACCAGCAGGAACAGAAGGACATCGCGGCCGCGTTCGGCGAGGCCCGCGCGCAGGGCCTGCCCGCCGACGGCGACGAGGCACAGGCGATCACGCGGCGGCTGTACGAATGGCTGCGGCCGGCGGTGCGAGCCGTGTCGAAGGGCTACTTCGCCGGTCTCGGACAGCTGTACGTCGACGACCCGCGCTACGGGCAGTACGACGAGAAGCACGGCGCGGGCACCGCAGAATACATCCGTGACGCGATGACGATCTACGCGGAACGCAACCTGAGTGAGTAGAAACGGGGGACGGGGCTGCAGACCCATCTCTCGGCTCAACCGCGGGGTCTCCCGAAGGGCGCCCGCGCCCGACGGAGACTTCACCGTCGCGCGCCTCTTTTGGCCGAAGGCCACGGAAATGCGATGAAGGGGCGCCGCTGTTCGTCAAGGTGACGAGCGAACCGGAACAGCGCCTCTTCGGCGCTTTTCCGTCAGCGCGACACGCCGTAGGCAAATATCACTGCATATCGGGCGAGAGCTAGAAACCCCGATAGCGTGTGAGAGTGGATCCCATCCGCAACCCCTTCGCTCCGGGTGCCGGTCAACGGCCGCCCGAGCTGGCAGGTCGCGTCCGCGAGCTCCAGGCCTTCGAGGTCGTGCTCGAACGGGTCGCGCGGGGGAGACCCGAACGCAGCCTGATGCTGACCGGCCTGCGCGGCGTGGGGAAGACCGTATTGCTGGGCGAGCTGCGCTCGCGGGCCATCAAGCACGGCTGGGGCGCCGGCAAGATCGAGGCCCGCCCGGACACCGAACTGAGGCGGCCGCTCTCGGCCGCGCTGCACCGCGCGATCCGCGATCTCGCCGTGCGCCATCGCGCGCCGGACCGGGTCGAGCAGGTGCTGGGCGTACTCAAGGCGTTCGCGCTGCGCGCCAACAAACCGGACGCGAAGCTGCGCGACCGCTGGCAGCCGGGCATCGACGTGCCCGCCGCGCAGGGCCGCGCCGATTCCGGTGACATCGAGATCGACCTGGTCGAACTGTTCACCGAGGTCGCGGAGCTGGCTGCCGACGTCGGCACCGGGGTCGCGCTGCTGATCGACGAGATCCAGGACCTGCTGCCTGAGGACGTTTCCGCGCTCTGCGCCGCCTGCCACGAACTTTCGCAGTCCGGGGCGCCGTTGGTCGTGGTCGGCGCGGGACTGCCGCATGTGCCCGCCGTCCTGTCGGCGTCGAAGTCGTACTCGGAGCGTCTCTTCCGCTATGCGCGCATCGACAGGCTGGAGCGCGAAGACGCCGACCTCGCGGTGATGGCGCCGATCGAACGCGAGGACGCGGGCATCGAGCCGGAGGCGCTTGACGCCCTGTTCGACGCGTCCGGCGGCTATCCGTATTTCATCCAGGCCTACGGCAAGGCCGCCTGGGACGCCGCGCCGGCGGACCCCATCACCGTGAAGGACGTCCAGGTCGCCGCCCCGGAGGCCGAGTCCGAGCTCGCGGTCGGCTTCTTCGGCTCCCGCTACGAACGCGCGACACCCGCGGAACGCGAGTACCTGCTCGCGATGGCGGAGCTGACGCAGGGGCGGGACGAGTCCGCCGGGACCGCCGATGTGGCCGTCTACCTGGGGCGGAAGCCTTCGTCGCTGTCACCGGCGCGGGACAGCCTGATGAAGAAGGGGCTGGTGTACTCCGCCGAACGCGGGCACATCGCCTTCACCGTCCCGCACTTCGGCCACTACCTGCTCGGCCGGGACTAAGCCTCTCTCAAGCTTTATAGCCTCAGCTCTAGAAAGCGGTAGAGACCCCTACCGTCGCTTCGTCGCGCCTTCCGGCGTTATCAAGAAGTGACCGGCGCCACCAAATCTCTCCGGTTTTACGCTCATGTTGCCGATGATTCATCGGCAGGTGTGCCAAGTCACCGGATAATCGTTGGATTCCTTGTGAAAAAGGGTGCATACTAGGAGCACAGCCACGAAGACGCAAGACCTACTCCCAAGGGGATGACAAAAACCGATGAACAACATCGCCGCCAAGCTCCGTGCCCGTCGCGCCGAGGCTCGCACTCGCCGGGCGCTGAACCGGGCGATCGACACCGCGGCCACCGCGACCGTTCGTCAGGAGCTCATCGCTATCTCCCAGGCGCGTCACACGCACATGCGCTGACCCGACAACAACCGTTGTAGGTGTCGCCCGTTCGAGTGACCTACGACACATAGTGCGTGAGGTGTAACGCCGCGGAACGCGGCGTCGATACCCACTACGACCCCGTGATGCTGGCGGACCCCCGACCTGGCAGCATCACGGGGTTTCCATATGTCCGGACCCCGAAAGATTCTTGCCTTCACCGCTTCGCGGAGTAACACTTGACCTCGTCAACGAATCTGTTGAGGTGGTCAAATGAATCGTTCCGCAGACCGGGTGGCGACCGTCCGGGCCTTCAACCGCCTGTACACCGGCGTGATCGGCGTCCTCGACGAAGGACCGGCCGACGCCGAGTACTCCCTGAGCGAAGCCAGGGTCATCTTCGAACTCGCGCAGCAGGAGCAGACCCAGGTCACCGACCTGCGCAAACGTCTCGACCTCGACGCCGGGTACGCGAGCAGGCTGCTCGCGAGGCTTGAAGGGCGCGGCCTGCTCACCCGTGAACGCAGCGACGAGGACGCCCGCCGTCAGATCGTCCGGCTGACCGACAACGGCCGCGAGGCCTTCGCCGTCCTCGACGAACGGTCGGTGGGCCGGATCGGCTCGCTGCTCGGCCGGTTCGGCGACGACGAACAGCAACGGCTGCTCGGCGCCATGGACACGATCACCTCGCTGGTCGGCGAGCGCGCCGCGGATCCCACGCTGGTCCTGCGTCCGCCCCGGCCGGGTGACTTCGGCTGGGTGGTCCACCGTCACGGCGCCCTCTACTCCCGCGAGTACGGCTGGGACGAACGCTTCGAAGCTCTCGTCGCCCGTGTCGTCGCGGAGTACGTCGACAGGCGCGGCGATCCACGCCAAGCGGGCTGGATCGCCGAACTCGACGGGGAGCGCGTCGGCAGCATCTTCTGCATGCCCGCCGAAGACGGCGTCACCGCGAAGCTGCGCATGTTGCTCCTCGAACCGGCCGCACGAGGACGGGGTGTCGGGAAACGCCTGGTCAGCGAGTGCGTCGAGTTCGCGAGGGCGTCCGGCTACCCGGCGATGGAGCTCTGGACGGTCTCACTGCTGGAGGCGGCGAGGGCGATCTACCAGAAGGCCGGCTTCCAGCTGGTGAGCGAAGAGACGATCACGGGCTTCGGTTACGAGCTGACCGGGCAGACCTGGCGGCTGGAGCTGTGACGTGTTCGTCGTCTACTGCCCCGTCTGCGATCGGCGGTCCGTGGTCGGGGTCGACTCGATCGATTTCGTCGACGACCTGACGCCGGGCATGATCTCCGTTTCCGGCCGCTGCCCGGACGGCCACTACGCCGTCCTGCTGACCGGGAAATCCTTCGCGCCCGACGAGCCCTGTGTGCGCGAAGTCCAGCACGTGTTGAAACGCCGTCGCCGCCGGACCAGGCTTGGTGCCTGGTTCGCGCGGCAACGTGAACTGCACGACCGGCTCTTCCGCTATTGATGTCGATTCCCCGGGGGCTCGTTCGTCTAGGGGCCATCGATTCCAAGGAGGACACCATGCCCCAGTACGTCGGTTTCCTGCGGTCCCAGTCGGATTCGCATGATCACCTCGGCCCCGACGAAGCACAACGCGTGCTCGAGAGCTACATCGCCTGGGCCGACGAACGCACGAAGGAGGGCCGTTTCGTCGTCGGCGGCGGGCTGTCGCGAGGCGGCCGGGTGCTGCGCGGCACGGGCGGCGAGGTCGGCGCGACCGACGGACCGCACACCGAAGCCACCGAGATCGTCGGCGGCTACCAGGTGATCGAGGCCGTGGATCTCGACCAGGCGGAGAAGATCTTCGCGACGCATCCGCATCTGAGGTTCGGGCCGATCGAGGTGCGCAAGGTCGGCGAACGCGGTTGTGAGGACTGACGCCGTCATGAGCCGCCCGGCCGGCGTGGTGGAGCATCTGTTCCGGCACAGCGCCGGGCGGATCGTCGCCACGCTGGCCAGGGCGTTCGGCCCCGAACGCCTGGACCTGGCCGAGGAGGCCGTCGCCGACGCGCTGGAGCAGGCGCTGCGGACCTGGCCGCAGACCGGCGTGCCGGACAATCCGCGCGGTTGGCTGTTCCGGGCGGCGAGGAACCGGGCGTTGGACGTCGTCCGGCGCGAACAGGCCTTGCGCGCGCTGCTGCCGCGGCTCGTGGAGCTGAACGGCCACGAAGCCGACCGGCGTACGGACGACGAGCTCGTGTTGATGCTGCTGTGCTGCCATCCCGCGCTGCCGATGGTCTCGCAGGTGGCGCTGACGCTGAAGACCGTCGGTGGGCTCGGGGTGAACGAGATCGCGGCGGCCCTGCTGACGAAACCGGCGACCGTGGCGCAGCGGCTCGTGCGGGCGAAGAAATGGCTGCGGGAGTCGGGGAAGCCGCTCACGCTGCCGGGGCCGGACGCGCTGGAGTCCAGAGTGGACAGTGTGCTGGCCGTGCTCTACCTGCTGTTCAACGAGGGCTACGACGCGACGACCGGCGAGGTCGCGGTGCGCGGCGAACTGTGCGGCGAGGCGATCCGGCTGGGGCGGCTGCTGCTGGCCGAGCCGAAGACGGATCTGCCGAGGGTGCGGGCGCTGGTCGCGCTGATGCTGTTGCAGGGGAGCAGGCTGCCCGCGCGGGTGGACCGCGACGGTGACCTGCTGCTGCTCGACGAGCAGGACCGGGACCGCTGGGATCACGCGATGATCGCCGAGGGGACGCGGCTGTTCGAGCGGGCGTGCACCGGGCCGGAGATGTCGGCGTATCACGTCGAAGCGGCGATCGCGCTGTGCCACAGCACGGCTTCGCCGCCGGATTGGCGCCGGATCGTCGGCCTGTACGACGACCTGCTGGCGCTGCGGCCGTCGCCGGTGGCGCGGCTGAATCGCGCGATCGCGCTTTCGATGGTGGATGGCGCGGCGGCCGGGATCGCCGAACTCGAAGCCGTCGAGGCCGATCTGCCGGACTACACGCTGCTGCCCGCCGTCCTCGGCGCGCTGTGGCTGCGGGCCGGCGACCCCGGGCGAGCCGCGGACCATTACCGGCGGGCGCTCGCGCTGCCCTGCTCGGAGCCGCGACGTCGCTTCCTCAACCGACGACTGGCGTCCTGCTCACCCGATTGACCAGGCTTTTTTCGCTTCCCCGCGCGTACCCCACCCCCCACCGCTCCCAGGGGGGCGCGCCCCGCACCAGCGTATCGGGAGGGGGTGACGCGGGGTGGGTTCCGGCGGCGGTGGGGGCCGAGTTGTCCACAACGGCGGGTGGGTGTGGACAACTCGGGGTGGGTGTCTCAAAGGGGGCCTTGGGGACATCGAGCGTCTCAAAGGGACCCTTCAGGACGCGGAGATCCGGCAGGTGTCCAGCGCGAAAGACACCTTCGGTTCACGCGGGCACGGTTACCTGGGGGAGTGAACTGGACGGCGTACGTCGACGGCTACTGCGAACGCCTCGCTCCCGGCCTTGGGGGCGAGCCGCTCAACAGCCTCAGCAATCTCGCGTTCCTGATCGCGGCGATCGCGGTCTGGCGGCAGCCGAAGGGCCGCGTCTTCGCCGTCCTCATCGGACTGGTGTTCCTCGGCAGCACGGCCTTCCACCTGCTCGCCACCCGCTGGTCCGCGGCCGCCGACACCGGCTTCATCCTGGTGTTCGTCCTGTACTACGCCGCCGTGTTCCCGCATCTGTTCTTCGGCGTCCGCCGCGGGCTCTCGTGGCTCGGCATCCCCGTGTTCCTCGCCTTCACCGCCGTCGTCGCGTCACTGGGCGGCGGGCTGTACCTCTCGGCACTGCTCGGGCTCGTGATCTTCGCGATCATCCTCAGGGGTGAACATCGCCGCAGGTTCGCCCTCGCCGCGGCCGTATTCGGGGTGTCCCTGTCGTTCCGCACGGCCGACCACACGGTCTGCGGCAGCTTTCCCGCCGGGACGCACTTCCTCTGGCACCTGCTGAACGGCCTCACCCTCTACCTGGCGGCGACCGCGGCCACGAAAAGGGCCGCGTCCCGGCAGGACGCGGCCCCTTCGATCAGCGGTGACTAGTGGACGCCGATTTCGCGGAGATCCTTGTCGTGTTCGTCGGCGTGGTAGTCCTCGGCCTCGGTGTCGTCCGTGCCGTTGAAGACCTTCAGCTGCCGCGCGATCACCGTGAAGATCACGGCGACCAGCAGGTTCGCGATCAGCGCCACGAATCCGACGTAGATCTGCAGCTGCGAGCCGCTGAGCGGATGCCAGCCGAAGATCGACAGGTCCCCGAGCTTCAGCGCCGAGCCACCGAAGTGCGCCTTGCCGGTCGCCGGGTTCGGGATGTTGTAGAGCATGATCAGGCCCCACCCGATGCCGACCACCCAGCCGGCGATCAGGCCCCAGCGGTGGAACCACCGCGTGTAGAGCGAGATCGCCACCGCGGGCAGCGTCTGCAGGATCAGCACCCCGCCGATGAGCTGCAGGTCGATCGAGAACTGCGGGTCGATGAACAGGATGAACGCCACCGCGCCGAACTTCACGATCAGCGAAGCGAGCTTGGCCTGCTTCGCTTCCTGGCCCGGCGTCGCGTTCTTCTTGATGTACTCCTTGTAGATGTTGCGGGTCCACAGGTTGGCCGCCGCGATCGACATGATCGCCGCGGGCACCAGCGCGCCGATGCCGATCGCGGCGAACGCGATCCCGGCGAACCACGACGAGAACTGCGTGTCGAACAGCACCGGGACGACGGTGTTCGTGTCGGGTTTGCCGGTGGCGTTGTTCGTGATCGGCTTGACCGAGGCACTGATCGCGACGTAGCCGAGCAGCGCCAGCAGGCCCAGGACCAGCGAGTACGCCGGCAGCGCGACCATGTTCCGCTTGATCACGCTGCGGCCGCGCGAGGCGAGCACGCTGGTGAGCGAGTGCGGGTACAGGAACAGCGCGAGCGCCGAACCGAGCGCCAGCGTGGCGTACTGCAACTGGTTGTTGGTGTTGAGCAGGATGCCGTCCGCCGGAGAGGGCGTCTTGTCGAATTTCGCGTCGGCCGCGTCGAAGATCGCCGACCAGCCGCCGAGCTTCGAGGGCAGGTAGATGATCGCCACGAGGATCACGAGGTAGATCAGGATGTCCTTGACGAACGCGATCAGCGCGGGCGCGCGAAGGCCCGACTGGTAGGTGTAGACCGCCAGGATGATGAAGGCGACCAGCAGCGGCAGGTGACCGACGATGCCGGAGCCGTTGATGCCCATGGTCCGCAGAACCGCCTCGAGCCCGACGAGCTGCAGCGCGATGTACGGCATCGTGGCGATGATGCCGGTGATGGCAATCAGCAGCGCCAGCGTCGGCGAACCGAACCGGCCGCGGACGAAGTCGGCGGGGGTGACGTAGCCGCGGACGCGCGAGACCGACCACATGCGCAGCGCCGGCATCAACACGATCGGGTAGACGATGATCGTGTACGGCAGCGCGAACAGGCCCATCGCGCCGGCGCTGAACATCAGCGCGGGAACGGCCACGAACGTGTAAGCCGTGTAGAGGTCACCGCCGAGCAAGAACCAGGTGATCCACGAGCCGAACTTGCGGCCGCCGAGACCCCACTCGTCCAGGTGATCGAGGGTGTTGCCCGCCTTCCAGCGAGACGCGACGAAGCCGAGGACGGTGACGACCGCGAAGAGGATCGTGAAGATGATCAGCTCGGGCCATTGGATGTTGGTCACTTGACGTCCCCCTCGTCGAGCTCGTCCACGGACAGCCGGTCGGGACGCTCACTGGTCGGCTTGTCCTTCGTCATCACGTAGACGATCCATGTGCAGAGGACACCGACCGCCACGAACACGAATTGGAACCAGTAGAAGAACGGCATCCCGAACAGCCGGGGACCGTCCGAATTGAACAAGGACGTGATCAGCACCAGCAACGGGATGATCAACAGGAGGTTCCAGGGGCTGAACTGAAAGCCCCTCACCTTCCCGTCTGCCTTACCTGACGCCATCGGACCTCACCTAACGTTCCCGTACCCCCGGATCGACCCGATGACCCTAGAACCTCTCACCCGCCCGGGTCACGCGTGCCGGATATCGATTTGATCAGCGACGCCTCATACGACGAAGGGCGGTTGCCGTCGGAGTCCCCGGCGGATATCAATAGCCGCAAGTCGCGAACAGGAACTTCGCACGCAACATCAAAGGGGCATCGGATGAAGAAACTCCGCTATGCGGTGGTGATCCCGGCTGTCGCCGGCACCATGCTGGCCGGGTTCACGCCTGCGTTCGCAGGGCCGGAGGCTGCCGGGCAGCAGCCGCTGAACTCCACCAACATTCCGGCGAAGTACGCGGACCAGAAGCTGGACTGGCACAAGTGCACCGCCAGTGAGCTGCCGTCCGCGCCGCCTCCGGGGGCCGAGAACATCGAGTGTGCGACCTACCGCTCGCCGCGTAACTGGTACAAGCCGAACGAGGCCATCGACCTGACGATCGCCGTCAGCCGCCTCGCCGCCACCAGCGGCAACGCGACGGCCAGTGTCATCACGAACCCGGGTGGTCCCGGCGCTCCCGGCCGTAACTTCCCGGCCCGTCTGCGTAACCAGACGAAGCTGCGCGCGAACCAGGAGATCATCGGTCTCGACCCGCGCGGCACCGGCAAGAGCACCAACATCACCTGCGGCAACGCGATCGGCACCGGCTCCGACCTGGACCCGCGCGACCGCAGCCGGGCGAACCTCAACCTGATCCTGGACGCCACCAAGTACGCGGCGGACTCCTGCCAGGTGAAGTCCGGCGAGCTGGGCCCGCTCATCAACACCGCCCAGACCATCCGCGACATCGACCTGCTGCGTGTCCTCCTGGGCCGCGACAAGATCAACTGGGTCGGCTACTCGGCGGGTACCTGGATGGGCGCGCACTACGCGCAGCAGTTCCCGACCAGGACCGGCCGCTTCCTGCTCGACTCCTCGACCGAGTTCACCACCACCTGGCAGAACTCGTTCGACGGGCAGCCGCTCGGCTTCGAGCGCCGCTGGCGTCAGGACTTCCTGCCGTGGATGGGCAAGTACGACAAGGTCTACGGCTTCGGCAAGAACGGTGAGGCCGCTCGCCAGACCTACGAGAAGGTCCGCTTCGCGCTGACCCAGAACCCGGTCGAGGTGGACGGCGTCCCGGTTTCGGCCAACGCCCTCGACTCGACCATCGCTTCGTACCTCTACTCGAAGCGCAACTTCCCGGCGCTGGCCGACTACCTGGTCAACCTGAAGACGCTGACCGAGGGCACCTCGTCGCAGCAGCAGAAGGCCTCGGCCGCGCAGAAGGTCAAGGCCGAGACCGTCGACGGTGACGGCGTCATCGGCCCGCAGCCGCTGTTCGTCCCGAGCGACGGCGACTCCTACAACGCCAGCTTCTGGTCCATCCCCTGCAACGAGGGCAAGTGGACCGGCACCCGGCAGAGCGTCATCCGCCAGTCGCAGAAGCTGATCGACCGCGATCTGCCGCTGCTCGGCGCCGGCTGGCTGATCCAGCCGTGCATTTTCTGGAAGAACAAGCCGGTCGACCTGCCGAAGCTCGACGGCCGCGGCGTCCCGCCGGTGCTGATCGTCCAGTCGGTGCACGACCCCGCGACCCCGATCGAGGGCGCGACCCGTGCGCACCGCGCGTTCGCCAACTCGCGGATGATCACCGTGACCGGTGAGGGTGACCACGGTATCTACGCCGGCGGCAACGTGGGTGTGGACAAGGTCGTGGAGGACTACCTCGTCGACGGCAAGGTGCCGAACGACCAGAGCCTCCCCGGACTCCCACTTCCGGTGCCCGCGGGCGCCTGAAGCCACTAGGGATTGTGGCCCCGTCGAGTTTCGGCTCGGCGGGGCCCTTTTCTTGGGGTTGTCCACGACCTGTGCACAGAGTTGTCCACAGGCTGGGGGTAACTCAGTGGGCCGGTCGTAAGTGGCGTGGCGCTTTCGCGGGATCAGTTGGACGACACGCGTGTTTGGATGGACGACACGCGTGATCCAGCGGACGGTTCGTGGCGTCTCGTCCATCCAGTCACGCGTGTCGTCCGCCCAAACACGTGACATCGCCGGTGCCGCACCTCGTGAGTGGTAAGGACGGTGCGACCCGGATCGCCACTCACGACCAATCCGACCGGTATTAGTATTGGGCTCATGGTGCGAGTGCCGTTGACGGACGAGGAACGCGAACGCGGCGAGCGGCTGGGGCTGGCGCTCCGGGACGCGCGCGCGGCGTCGTCGCGGAGCATGGTCGAGGTCGCGGCCGAGGCCGGGATCTCGGTGGAGACGCTCCGGAAGATCGAGACCGGGCGGATCCCGACGCCCGCCTTCTTCACCGTGATGGCGATCGCGGACGCCGTCGCGCTGCCGCTGGACGCACTGCGTTCGGCCGCCGAGGGCAACGCCGAAGAGGTCGCCGAAGCGAGCTGACGAGGGCTTCAGCACCGCTTCGTGAGCGGTGGGTGTACTCGAGAAGCGGGCGAAGGACGCTTTCGCCGCATCGCATGCGGTCAAGGCCCCCTTCGTCCCACTATCCACAGGCCCCCGCCGTTGTGGACAACTCCCGCCCTCGATCACCGTCCACGCCGTTTCCGTCACCCACCGCCGATACGCTGGTGCAGGGCGCGCCCCCCAGGGATGGGTGGGGGGTGGGGTGCGCGGGGGACGCCGAGATCAGGGGCGCAGGGCGGCCAGGGCGTGTGCCCGGTCGTTCAGGTAGAGGAAGCCGTCGATCGGCAGGTCGAAGCTGTTCAGCAGGCTTTCCAGGGTGGCGTACTCGTCCACGCCGAGGTGCAGGTTCTCCTTCAGCGCGTGCGCGACGAGGACGTCCGCCAGTTCTTCCCACTCGCCCGACCAGTGCAGCGTGCGGTAGAAGGCCAGGAGGTCCGGCGCGATCCGGTCGCCGATCTGGTCGAGCAGGCTGTCGCCGAAGAAGCTGATCCGGCCGGCGGCGAGGTCGGCGACGGTCGGGTTCGCCGGGTCGGCGGCGGTGTCGGGATTGCGGACCACGCCGGGGCCCGCCACCGGATAACCGGTCTTGACGTGGCCGTTGTCTTCGACCAGCACGATCAGGTGCACGCCGTACCGTTCGCCGGCGCAGCGCCAACGGCCGTTGTGGAGTCTGAGGCGGGGTTCGCTCGGATCGTTCGCGACGTCCTTGATCACCGCGATGATCTGCTCGTCGGTCCAGCCCGCGGGGAACTCGCTGGTCGCCCGCCGCCCCTTCCCCGGTGCGTGCCCGCCGCCCACTCGTGCTCCTTTCGTCGCATCGAGGGTAACCCGCGTTCGGAGTATCCGAATGATCCGAACGCGGGAACGGGTGACCTCAGGCGATCACGCTGAGCAAGACGGCACCGACGACGAGGACGTCCACGCCGCGCAGGGCCTGCAGCCCGGCCGCCCCGCCGCTGACGTCGTAGTTCATCGGTGGCCGGGTCGCCGTCCGCAGCGCGGCGAACACCGCGAGCGGGATCGCGAGCCACACCGGCCAGGCGGGGATCACGCCGAGGAGCAGCGTCACGAGACCGAGCAGGATCCCCCAAGCGACACCCAGCAGGGTGATCACCAGCCCGTTGACCAGCCGTAACTCCCAGTCGGACGCGCCGAGCCACCGCCTGCGGCCGGGGTTGCGCCACAGTTCGCCGAGCCCGCCGACGAACGGCACGAGCGCCGCGTACGCGCCGAGCGCGAACAGCGCCGCCGCGGGGATCGCCGGAAAGGCCAAGTGCGTGACGCCGGCCAGGCACGCGATCACCACGCTCGACGCCGCGTAGCGCGCCCGGCCGAGCACCCCCGCCCACGCGAGCCGCAGCGTCGTCGGACGCCGCAGCGACAGCCACGGCACCGGTTTCGACTCCGGGATCAGCAGCATGGGATCCATGAAGACCGCGGCCATCGCCCGCAGCAGCCGCGCGTTCCAGCCGTCGACGAGTTCCTGGCGGCCGACCCCGGACATCGGCTCCCCGCCGAAGGCCACCGCGACCGCCACCACGAACAGCACGCCGGCCAGCACCTCGACGGCGACCGGGCCGAGACCCGCGGCCGCGAACGCCAGACCGGCGAGCGCGAGCACGACCGGCGCGAGCGTTTCCCCTCGGATCGCCGTCCGCCGCGCGGTGACGGCGGCCAGGATCGCGCCGGAGGCGGTCAACGCCGACATCGCGATCCACACGTCCTTCGACCCGCCACCGATCGCGGTGACCAGCGCCCCGGTGTAGCCGACCACCAGGACCAAGCCGGACCACAGCGTCCACATCCGCTTCACGACAACGCGGCGCCTGTCGACGCGGGCGAAGTCCATCCACGTCAGCGCCGCCGGTTCGGCCCAGACGAAACCGCGGCGCAGCAGGCCGCGCCAGAACATCGCGCAGAGCACGACGAGTAGCCCGAAAACCGCCGGAAAGTCCACAACGGACTGTCCAAAGAGGAAATCGCGGAGCTTCGGCAGGTTCTGGAAGGCGGTGAACAGCGCGCCGAAACCGAACAATGCCAGGAAGGTCTGGTAGTCACCGTTGAGCAGCCCGCCGAAACGCTGCCGTCCTGGGACGTGCGTGGGCGCTTTCGTGGTCACCACAACTCGAGGGTGGAGTCGGCCGCTTCGAGCAGCGGAGGGTGATGCGTGGCCACGACGACGGCCGCCCCGGCGTCGGTCGAACGCTTGATCAACGACGTCAGCCATTCCTTGCCCGCGACATCGAGCGCCCGCTCGGGCTCGTCGAGCAGGAGGACGTCGTGCGGCCGCGCCGTCGCACCGAGGAGCAACAGCCGACGGCGTTGCCCGGCCGAGAACTTGCCCGCGGTGACCTTCGCCCGCTCGGCGAGCCCCGCGTCCGCGAGGAGCGCGCCGTAGTCGCCGAGATCGGCGCCGAACGAACCCTCCAGCAGTTCGAGATGCTGGAGCGGCGTCAGCTCGGCGAAGAAATCGGAGTCGTCGAACAGAACGGAAACCTTGCGACGGAAGGCAACATCGCGTTCGTCGGGCTTTCCGCCCGCGACGACGACGCGGCCGCGCTGCGGAGTTTGCGTGCCGTACAAACACCGCAGCAGGGTGGATTTCCCGACTCCGTTGGGGCCGACGATGACCGCGCATTCGCCCGCCTCGACCTCGAAGTCGAGGCCGTCGAACAACCAGTGCTCCCCGGCCTGGACGCCGAGCCCGCGTACGTCGATCATCGGCCGCGCAAGGATTCGATCACCGGAGCGAGCGCGTCCACGTTGTGTTCCAGCACGGTGAAGTAGGTGAAGCCGAAGCGTTCGCGATGCGCCAGGATCTGTTCGGCGATCTGTTCGTGGGTGCCGACCAAAGCCGTCGGCAGTTCGGCGAGTTGTTCGACGGTGAGCTTGCCATCGAGCAACTCTCGCAGGCTCTCCAACCCCTTTCGCCGGTCTTCGACCACGGCGACGAAATGCGAGAGGATGTTGAATTCGACCGCGCGGCCGTTCAGTTTCCCGCGGACGAAGTTCACCCGCTCCTCGATTCCGGCGGCGTCGTCGACGGCGAGCGCGCCGCCGTCGGGAACGGCCGCCGTGCCGGTGAAGCCGATGATGTCGGCGTGTTCGGCGGCGAGGGTGAGGAGCCTGTCACCGCGGCCGGCGATCATCAGCGGCGGGCCCGGTTTCTGCACTGTCGGCGGTTTGTGGTTTTCGTCGGCATAGAGCCGTTTCAGCTCTTTGATGGTGTTCTCGAGATGGTCCACGCGTTTGCCCGCACGCGGGAACTCCATGCCCGCCGCTTCGAATTCGGCCTTCACGTAACCGGCCCCCAGGCCGAGCTCCAGCCTGCCTTCGGTGAACTGATCCGTGCCGGTGACGTCGCGGGCCAGCAGCACCGGGTTGTAGAAGGCGGTGTTGATGACGAAAGTGTTGAGCCGAGGACGGTTCGTCACCTCGGCGGCGAGCACGAGGGCCGGGAACGGCGGTGCCATGCCGAGGTGGTCGGCCGCGCCGATCACGTCGAATCCGAGGTCCTCGGCCTTGCGGCACTTTTCGACCCACGCGGCACGGCTTTCCGGGACGACCATGTTGACGCCGAATTTGACCATGCGGCCACGGTACCGAGCGGGAAAGAAGAAGGCCTCATCCTCGGGAATGACTCCGAGGATGAGGCCTGCTCCGGCGTTCGGGCGATCAGCCGAGGCGCTGCTTCAGCGCGTCCAGCTCGTCACGCAGCGACGACGGGACCTTGTCGCCGATCTTGTCGAACCACTCCTCGATGAGCGGCAGTTCCTGGCGCCACTCTTCGGCGGAGACGTCCAGCGCGGCCTGGATGTCGGCCAGCGGCTCCTTGAGGCCCTCGGTGTCGAGGTCCTCGGCGTTCGGCACGAAGCCGACCGGGGTCTCGTTCGCGTTGCCCTTGCCCTCGACGCGGTCGATGACCCACTTCAGGATCCGCGAGTTCTCGCCGAAGCCCGGCCACAGGAAGCGGCCGTCGTCGCCACGGCGGAACCAGTTGACGTAGAAGATCTTCGGCAGCTTGTCCGCGTCGGCGTTCTTGCCGAGGTCCAGCCAGTGCTTGAAGTAGTCACCGGCGTGGTAGCCGAGGAACGGCAGCATGGCCATCGGGTCGCGGCGCACGTTGCCGACCGCGCCGGCGGCGGCCGCGGTGGTCTCCGACGACATGGTGGCGCCCATGAACACGCCGTGCTGCCAGTCGCGGGCCTCGTTCACCAGCGGGACCGTGGTCTTGCGGCGGCCGCCGAACAGGATCGCCGAGATCGGCACGCCCTTCGGGTCGTCCCACTCCGGCGCGAGGATCGGGCACTGCGACATCGGGGTGCAGTAGCGCGAGTTCGGGTGCGCGGCCTTCTCTTCCGACTCCGGCGTCCAGTCCTGCTTCTTCCAGGAGGTGGCGTGCTCGGGCTTGTCGCCCATGCCCTCCCACCAGACGTCGCCGTCGTCGGTGAGCGCGACGTTCGTGTAGACCGTGTTGCCCTTTTCGATGGTGCGCATCGCGTTGGGGTTGGTGTGCCAGTCGGTGCCCGGCGCGACGCCGAAGAAGCCGAATTCGGGGTTCACCGCGTACAGGCGGCCGTCCTCGCCGAACCGCATCCACGCGATGTCGTCACCGAGGGTCTCGGCGCGCCAGCCGGGGATGGTCGGCTGCAGCATGGCGAGGTTGGTCTTGCCGCAGGCGCTCGGGAACGCCGCCGCGACGTAGTGGACCTTGTCCTCGGGCGAGATCAGCTTGAGGATCAGCATGTGCTCGGCCAGCCAGCCCTCGTCGCGGGCGATGACCGAGCCGATGCGCAGCGAGTAGCACTTCTTGCCAAGCAGCGAGTTGCCGCCGTAGCCGGAGCCGTAGCTCCAGATCTCGCGGGTCTCGGGGAAGTGCGAGATGTACTTGGTGGTGTTGCACGGCCAAGAGACGTCCTCCTGACCCGGCTCCAGCGGCGCGCCGACGGAGTGCAGGGCCGGGACGAACTCGCGCTCGGTGCCGTCCTCGGTGACGAACTTGTCCAGCGCGGCCTTGCCGGCGCGGGTCATCACGCGCATGGAGGCGACGACGTAGGCGAAGTCGGTGATCTCGATGCCGAGCTTGGGGTCCTCGGCTCCGAGAGGGCCCATGCAGAAGGGGATGACGTACATCGTGCGACCGCGCATGCATCCGCGGTACAGCTCGGTCATCGTGGCCTTCATCTCGGCCGGGTCCATCCAGTTGTTGGTGGGACCGGCGTCCTCTTCCTTCTCGGAACAGATGAAGGTGCGCTCTTCGACGCGGGCGACGTCATTCGGGTCGGAAGCGGCCCAGTACGAGTTGGGCTTCGCGTCGAGCTGCACGAACGTGCCGGCGGAGACCAGCTCGGCGTTGATCCGGGCGGCCTCTTCGTCGGACCCGTCGACCCACACCACACGGTCCGGAGTGGTCAGTTCGGCGACCTCTCGGACCCAGGACAGCACGCCACTGTGCGTCGTCGGCGCATTTTCCAGTCCGGGGATGGCGACTGCGGTCATCTCTTCTCCTGACTTCCGACGGCAGAAGCCCACACCGGGAACGACGCTGTTCCGATGCGGGCTTCGATGCCGGCGACCGAATGGCTTCGCACACCGGCGGGAAGACCGGCGTGCAGGTTTTGGGATTCCCCGAGAGTAGCCGGATGACCGGCAGGTAACCGAGAGCTGACCTGTCGGTTCTCTCACAAGAACGATAAGGGAATCGATTCAGTATCACCGGAATGGGCCATACGCAGAAATTCTTCCGGTGATCGATGGCACAGCCGCCGGTCGAATCGGACATGAGAAAACCCGGCACGAGGTCTCGTGCCGGGTTGTTCTGTGACCAGGATTACATTAAACGGCCTGCCGAAATGGACTAAACCATTCTTGTATTGGTCCAGGCCATTTCAGGATTTAGTTGGGGCTGATCCACTGGCCGGTGGCGGAATCGATCTTCGCCACTCCTTCGAGTGTTTCGGTGCCTTCGCCACCCCACGCCGCGTCGCCCGCCGGGTCGCCTTCGGCCGCCGGAGCGCTCGTGAAGACCGAGTCGATGTCGTTGTTGACCAGGCCGCTGCCGACCTCGGACCACTGACCCGGGCCGGTGTGCTCGTAGGTCTTGGAGTTGCCGGAGGCGTCGGTCTCCACCGCGATGTCGGCGCTGCCGTCGCCGTCCTTGTCGGTGAAGGCGATCGTGCGGCCGTCCTCGGTGTGGACGATGGCGGTGTCCGGGGTCCCGTCGTTGTCGGTGTCGACGGTCGGCGGGCCGACCTCGACGTCGCCGCTGGGCATGTCGGCGTGCATGGTGCCGCTGGTGCCCGTGTCGGAACCGTCGTCGCCACCGCTGCCGCCCGCTTCGACCCAGGAACCGGACGCCTCGTCGTAGACGGCTTCCTGGACGACCTTGCCGTTCTCGTCGAGCACCGCGTACTGGTCGGCCTCGCCGTCGCCGTCGCTGTCGACGAACGCCTGGCCAGTGCCGTCCTCGTGCTGGATGACGGCGGCGTCGTTCACGCCGTCCTTGTCGAGGTCGTAGTTGAGCTCGGCCTGGTACTCCTCGCCGTCAACGTGGACGGTGACCGCTTCGGTGGAGCCCGACTCGGTGTCCGTGCCGCCGCTCTCGTCGACCCACATGGGATAACCCCCTCGTTGACCTGCTGGTGTGTCGAAGCTTAAGACTCACCGTAAGCCGGTTCGGTTCCGGTCCACAACAGGACCACCCGCGCGGGCAGTCCGGAGGTTCGTCAGGCTGGGAGCCCCGTGCCGCCCAGACCGACGCACCACGAGCCGCCCTCCTCCTGCGTCACCCACAGGATGCTCGGGTCGGGCGCCGCGTCCGTCCTGCGGATTTCCACGTCGAAGGACACCCGCGTCGCTTCGTTCTGCCGTCGCGCCCCGATCGTCACCGTGGTGCCGTGCTCCGCGAACCCGGCCACTGATTTCGAAGCCGGGTACTCGGCCGAAGGGGCACAGTCGACATTCGTCAGCTTGACGGGATCCCGAGTCTCCACCGCGTCGGCGTAGGCACGGGCGATCTCGTCCGGGCCACCGGGAAGACGCTGATAGGCCACCTTGTCCGAGTTGGCGACGACGACGCCCACCACGACCACCGTCGCGATGGTCAGCACGATCACCCCGGCCAAGACCCCGAAGCCGATGAAGAGCCTCTTTTTCTTCTTCGCCCTCTTCTCGACCACCCAAGGCGGCTCGGCGAACGGCTGCTGCTGCGGCTGCTGAGGAAAGGTCACGCTTGATTGTCGCGCAGTGACCGAATGCGTCCGAGCAGTGCCTCAGCGCGGTCCCGGCCGTCCGAGACGTCCTTCAGGCGCTTCGCGACGACCGAGATCTTCTTCGCCCGTTCCTGCGCGCCCATCTTGATCGTCTTGTCGACTTCCTTCAGCTCCGCCTCGATCGCGTCGATGCGGCGGCCGAGGGCTTCGTCGAGCGCCATCGAAAGCTGCTGTTCGGCTTCGATCAGCTGCTCCGCGACGAGCTGGTCCAACGTGGACCGCGCGTCGGCGATCGCTTCGACCAGCCATTGCTTCATGTGCTGCTTGTCCGACGCGTGTTTGCGGGTCCGCGCCATCCACCAGCCGGCACCGAGCCCGATGATGATCGTGGCAGGCAGGATCACCGGGTTCAGGATCGCGACACCCGCCAGCGGCAGCGCGGCGACCTTCCCGGCGCCGAGACCACCGGAAACCCCCATGAAGATGAGCAGTTTGTCCTCGGCCGTCGGCGGTTTCTTGTCCGGCGGGCGCAGTACGACCGGCGGGCCGCCCGCCCTGGCGAACTGGCCGCGGATGATGTCGAGCTCTTCGGGCGAGAACAACTCGGCGAGCGCGACGTTGGTGACCTGGTTGAGCCGCTGGGAGAGCAGCATCGAGATCCGCTGCGACGTCGTCTGCAGCGCGATGTCGACCTGCTGGGGCAGCGCCGCGAGATCGTCCCGTTTCGCGCCGTCGATCCGCTGGCGGAAGTGGGTCGACGCGTCGCGCATCTGCCTGCTGGTCTCGTGCCCGACCTCGACACGGGTCCGCTGGATCTCCGCGCGCAGTTTCAGCTGCCAACCGCGGGTCGAAGACCGGCGCTCGGTGGTCAGGTCGTCGCGGCGCTGGCGCAGCTGCTCCGCTTCGGCCTCGCCGGCGGACAGCGCGCGGCTTTCCGCCTGGAGTTTCGCCTTGAG
The DNA here is from genome assembly GCF_000754115.1 of Amycolatopsis sp. MJM2582. Lineage (NCBI taxonomy): Bacteria > Bacillati > Actinomycetota > Actinomycetes > Pseudonocardiales > Pseudonocardiaceae > Amycolatopsis > Amycolatopsis sp. MJM2582. Next base: position 1,387,941 of record NZ_JPLW01000001.1, on the reverse strand, counting down.
TTCGCCGAGCGCGCTCGACAGCGCGCGCAGGGTGTTGGCCTCGCCCAGCATCGCCGAACGGCCGACCAGCATCTCCTGCAACGCGCCCTGCAGCGCGGCGATACCCGCCTTCTCGCGCAGCATCATGGCCATCTGCTCGTTCGGGGCCTTGGCCGCCGTCTCGAACATACGCGCGGACACCGGGTGGAACACCGCGTCGGCGAACCGCGGGGCGTGCTCGGCGAGCAGCCGCCGGTCGGCTTCGAGCACCTCGCGCCAGCCACGGAACTGGTCGGTCTTGGTCAGCGCGAACAGCACCGTCTCGACGCGCTCGCCCATGTCCTGCAGGAATTGCAGTTCCTGCGCGGTGAACGGCGAAGAGGAGTCGACGACGAACAGCAGCGCGGTGGCGCCCGCGGCGGCTTCCTTCGCGAGTTCGCCGTGCATCGAATCGAGCCCGCCGACGCCCGGGGTATCCACAATGGACACTCGTTCGAGCAGCGGGACCGGGCCGGAGACCTCGACGTACCGCGGCGGGATCTGCCCTTCCGGCAGTTCGTGCGCGGCCGAGACCCAGTGGATCAGGTCGTTCAGGTTGATCGGCACCGGCGCCAGCTGGCCCGGGTAGCAGGCCTGTGCGGACCACTGCTCGGCGTGTTCGAAGACGAGATACGTCGCCGTGGCGACGTCGGCGTCCACAGGGGACAGTCCCGGCATGGACAGGAGCGCGTTCACGAGCGAGCTCTTGCCGCGGTTGGTCTCGCCGACCACCACGACCGACGGCTTCTTCGGCCGCGTCTTCCGGATGTCCTCGACCCATTTCGCCGCCTGGGGATCGGCTTCGCGGACGACGGTGAGCAGCTGCTCGCGGGTGCTCTTCACGACCGCGGGCAGGTTGGCCGCCGCGCTCGGAGCGGTCACTGTGCCTTCTTCGCGTAGACGATGACGATCGGCGCGCGCAGCACCCGGTCGTGATCGGCGAACCCGACGACCTCGGTCTCCGCGACGAGCCCTTCGAGCGCCGGGTCCTCGGTCGCGACCGCGCCGCCCGCCTCGTGCACGGCGGGGTCGAACCGCTCGCCGTCCGGACGCAGGGCACGGACGCCGATCGCGGCGAGACCGTGTTCGAGCCGCTCGACGACACCGCCGCTGCGGGCGCGGTCGAGGGCGTACAGGCACATCTGGATCAGTGCCTGCCTGTCGGCGAGAGCCTGTTCGAGGTCGGCCGGACCCGTGGTCGTGGACTCCACATCGGGTTTCGACGCGGCTTCGACCTCCGTGGTTCCCTCGGACGGCGAAGTCCCGCCATCCGCTTCGGCGATCAGCGCCGCCGAGATCTGGCCGGTCGGCACATCGTCCGGATTTTCCTCGTCGACCGCCTTCTTGCGCAGCCAGGCACCCACCGATTCGACCCCCGTAACTGATGTCCCGGGCCTACCGATCAGCCCGGGGAGATTTCACCAGTGTCGGCCACCCGCCCGGCCGCCGGGGGCGGAATCGCCAGAACGGGACGCAGGAATCTGGCGATCAGCTCCTTCATCACCGCGAGTTCCGCCGCCGGATCGAGGTCCGGCTCCAGAATCACGCGGGAAAGCGGCGCGTCGACCAGCGCGACGAGCCAGCTGGCCACCGTCCGCGGGGGCAGCCCGGGGTCGATCCGGCCCGCGTCCACCGCCCGTGTCACGAGGAGGGTGAGCCCGTCGCGCAGGGCGCGGTCGTTGCCCTGGACGAGCTCGGCCAGGTCGGCGTCGCGGGAGCACTGCGCGGCGACTTCGAGGACGAGTTTGGCCGCGACCGGGTGCAGCAGCTGTTCGGACACGTGCGCGATGACGTGGAGGATCGCCTCCCACGGGTCCTGGATCTCCCCGGCGGCCGCGAGCAGGGCCGCGGTCTCGTCGGCGTCCTGCTCGAAGATGCCGACGAACACCGCGCGTTTGTTCGGGAAGTAGTGGAAGAGGCTGCCGGTGCTGATCCCCGCCGCGCGGCAGATCTCCGCCGTCGTGGTCTTCTCGAAACCCTTCTCCGAGAAACGCCACGCGGCCGCGTCGAGGATGGCGCGGCGTTTGGCCTCGTGTTTGGCGGGGTCGACCGTCCTCATTTCACCGCCGGGGGCTCGTCGAGCCACGGATAGCCGTGGTCGAGGAAGGCTTTGGCGACGGCTTTGCGGTCGACGTCGCCCTTCTGCCGCGTCAGCTCCCGTCCGTCGGCGGCGAGGAGGACGAGCTCCTTGCCGTCGAGGAAGACGGCCTCCAGCTCGGCTTCGTACGCGCGGCTGCGGCCCTTGGTGGTGAGCGTGATGCGGGCCGGCGTCACCTTGACGATCAGCCGCTCGTGCGCCCAGACCGCGGCGAAGAGCAGGCCGAGGACCAGGCCCGCGCCGATTCCGACGACCGTGCCCCAGGGCTGGGGGATGTTCGAGACGAGCTGGAACGGGCCCTTGAACGGGATCCAGCTCAGGGACGCCACCCAGCCCGAGATCGACTGGAGGAACCAGCCGATGGCCGCCCCCGCCAGCGGGCAGCCGATCCAGGAGGCCGTGCGCAGCCACTGGGGCTCGTCGACGATCGTTTCCATGTGCTCATTATTAGACCGAGCGCTCGGTTTATCAATCCGGCCCGCATTTAGTCCTCTGGATGCGGTAGTTGCACGCGCAAGGACCGCATCCAGAGGACTAAATGCGGGAGGTCACTCGCGGATCTGCTGCCAGATGAGGAAGTAGGCCCGGTGCACGACGTGGGCGACGCGGCTTTGGGCGGGCGTCGCGCCGAAGGACGCGAAGGAGCGCCACCAACCGGCGCGTTCGAGGGCGTGGGCGGCGAGTTCGGCGCGGGGAGCGCCCGGCTTGCCGAGCTGGGCGCCGATGTCGGCGTTGCTGCCGACCCGCAGGACCTCCTCGGCCAGGTCCTCGGGCATGTCGACCGCGCCGGACGCGACCAGGGTGAGCGCTTCGAGCAGCCGCAGCTGATGTGCCTCGGGCTTGGCGAGCAGGACCTCGATCGCGTCGTGGACGCGCTGCCGCTCGGCCGGATCGCCGGACGCGTGGGCCAGCGCGGTGACCGAAGCGAGCGCGGCGGCGGCCTTGATGCCGTCTGCCCGCGCGGCGAAGACGATGCTCAGCCGCTGGCGGACGGCTTCGAGCCCGGAGGCGTCGAGCAGCTTCCGGCGCAGCGAGCCCGCGGTGATCTCGGGTTCCTTGCGGATCGCCTCGACGGCGTACCGGACGCCGAACAGGTCCAGTTTCTCCAGCAGCCGCAGCCGGGTGCCCGCCGCGACGTCGCATTCCCAGCTGGTGAAGATGTCCGCCGAGATCAGCATGGTCTCGAGGATGTCGTCGTCCATCTCGGCCAGCTGGCGCAGCGCCTCGGCGTCGGGGGAGGTGAACCCGCCGGACTCGGCCGACTCCGCGATCAGCCCGATCACCGGCAGCACGTCCGCGACACGGGGCTTCAGCGTCGCGGCCTGCTTCTCCGACAGCAGCGTCGCGGCCTTCCACACGTCACCGCCCGAGCCTTCGACCGACTCCGGCGCGATGGTGTCCGCCTTGTTGAGCACCGCGATCGCGTTGACCGGGCCCGCCTCGCGGCTCGCGGTCGCCGCGGTGAACGCGGCCAGCGCCTGCTGGTCGTCGGCGCGCACGCCCTGAGTGACCACGTAGAGCACGGCCTCGGCACCCGCGACGGCGTTGCGCGAGGTGTCGTCCAGCTCGTCGGAGCCTTCTTCTTCCTCTTCGTCATCGTCGGGCTTGCGGTGCTTCGCCGCGCCCAGCAGCTCCTCGGTCCGCGACACCGAAGCGGCGTCGAGCGAGCCGAGGCCCGGGGTGTCGATGACGGTCATGCCCTGCAGGACCGCGTTGGTGAGGTACGCCTCGATATGCGACACCTGGTCGATGTCGATGCCCAGCTCGGCCGGGATCATCCCGTCGGCGGAGAAGGGCAGCACCTGTTTGCGTCCGTCGTTGAAGACGATCTCGACGCGGTCGACCGTGCCGTACTGGAACCGGGTGACCAGCCGCGTGCACTCGCCGACGTCGGTCGGCGCGACCCGGCGGCCGATCAGGGCGTTGACCAGGGTGGACTTCCCCGATTTGATCCGGCCCGCAACGGCGACCTGCAACGGACCGCCCAGCCTGCGCAGCACTTCGGCGAACCCCGCCGCGGTCCGCGCGGAAACCTGGGGCTGGAGGCGATGGCAGAGATTCGCCACCGACATCGACAACGGACCGGCGAGACGGCCCTGCTCCGTCGCTGAGGTCACGGCGCCCACCCCTCCCAGTCGTCGAGCACGCCGAGGAGAATCGTGCCATGCCGCTCATCCTCGGGTCGCACCGAAGGTGGTACCGGCGACCGACGCGCGGACGGCATCGCCCGACATAGTGTTACCAGGTGCGACGGTTAAGCCTCTGGATGCGTGCCCACCCCATGGCCGGGGACAGCTTCATCGCCGTCGCCCTGCTGCTCACGGACCTGCTGTTCTTCGTGGCGGCGGCCGAGACGCCCGAAGTCCCGATGCCGCCCTGGTACGTGGTCCTGCCGCTGGACGTCGCGATGGTCGCGCCGCTGGTCTTCCGGCGGAAGGCGACGCTGTGGTCGGCGTATCTCCTGCTGCTGATCGGCATCCCGCACAGCGCGCTGGAGCTGGGCGCGGCCAGCGCGTTCGCGATGATGATCAGCATCTACTCGGTGCTGGTCTACGTCGGGCGCAAACAGGGGCTGCTGTACCTGCTGGCGACCGTGGTCGTCACGGGGCTCCAGCTGTGGATCGACACGCCGGAAGACGTGTGGATCCTGGCGATCATCGCCCTTTTCTCCACCGCGCTGTGCTGGACGCTCGGTGAGTTCGCCGGCGCGAGGCGCGCCTATCACGAGGAGGTGGAAGCCAGGTTGCATCTGCTTGAGACGGAACGGGACCAGGCGACCAGGATCGCCGTCGGCGAGGAGCGCGGACGTATCGCCCGTGAGCTGCACGACGTCGTCGCGCACGCGGTGAGCGTGATGGTCGTGCAGGCCGACGGCGCGTCCTACGCGGTCGACGGGAATCCCGAGATGGCGAAACGAGCCCTGCAGACGATTTCGGAGACCGGCCGCGGCGCGCTCGCCGAACTGCGGCGGCTGCTGGACGTGCTCCGCAGCGACGGCGACGACGAGCCGCGCGTGCCGCAGCCGGACGCCACCGCGTTGACCGACCTGGCGGACCGGATCCGCCAGGCGGGGGTGCCGGTGACGCTGGCGATCGGGCCGGAAGCGCTGGCCGGGCTGCCCGCCGGTGTCTCCCTCGGCGTGTACCGGATCGTGCAGGAATCGCTGACGAACACGCTGAAACACGCCGGTCAGGGCGCACAGGCCGAGGTGGTGGTGCGCCGCGAGGCCGACGTGATCGACGTCAAGGTCACCGACGACGGCGCCGGCCGCGCGAAACAGCTGGTGCCCACGGCGACGAAGGTGGCGGCGCACCCCGCGCCGCCGCGGAAGCTCACCGTCCCCGGTGGGAACGGATTGATCGGAATGAGGGAACGGGCGAACGTCTTCGGCGGCACGCTGGAGGTCGGCCCCGCTCCCGGTGGAGGGTGGCAGGTGCACGCGAGGCTCCCGGTTAGGTTGGCGACGTGATACGGGTGGTGGTCGTCGACGACCAGGAATTGATGCGCGTCGGGTTCCGGATGGTCCTGGGCGCGCAGGCCGACATCGATGTCGTCGGAGAGGCGGGGGACGGCGCGCAGGCCATCCGGCTCGCCGAGGAACTGCGGCCCGACGTCGTGCTGATGGACGTCCGGATGCCGGTGCTGGATGGGGTCGAAGCGACGAAGCGGATCGTCGAGGCCGGGACGGCGCGGGTGCTCGTGATGACGACGTTCGATCTGGACGAGTACGTGTATTCGGCGTTGCAGGGCGGGGCCAGCGGGTTCCTGCTGAAGGACACGCAGCCGGATCACCTGGTGTCGGCGCTGCGGGCGGTCGCTTCGGGCGACGCCGTGGTCTCGCCGTCGGTGACCCGGCGGTTGCTCGACCGGTTCGTCGGCGGCGGCGGGAAGCCGATGCGCGACGCGGCCGAGCTCGATGTCCTAACCGAACGGGAGCGGGAGGTGCTCGTGCTGATCGCGAAGGGCCTCTCGAACCTGGAGATCGCCGAGACGCTGTTCCTGTCCGAAGCGACGGTGAAGACGCACGTCGGGCGGATTTTGTCGAAGCTGGATCTGCGCGACCGGGTGCAGGCCGTGGTGCTCGCCTACGAGACCGGGCTGGCGCGTCCCGGGGTCACCTGAGCCACTGTCACACTCGCTCGCCCCTGCAAGTACATGAAGGCCCCCTTCCTTGCGCTAGACGCAGTGAAGAGGGCCTTCATGTACTTGGGAAGGTGTGAAGCCGGAACTCGCGTGATTCCAGGCGGAACTCACGTGCTTGGAGCCGGATCAAGCGTGATTCTCGCCGGAATACACGGTACGAGGTCGGCTCGTGTGTGTTCCGTCCCCAAGCACGCGGGTTCGGGCTCCGATCACGCGTGATCGGCCTTGAATCACGCAAGTTCGGAAAAGTGGTCATTCGGTGAGCACTTTGCGGTGGATCCTTCTTCTCAGAGCCACTACCTGAGGAGAACGAAATGCTGCGAGGTCTCACCACCACCACGTTCTACGCCGACGACCTGACCGCCGCGATCGAGTGGTACTCCGGCCTCTTCGGGATCGAGCCGTACTTCGTCCGCAATGGTCCCGACGGCACGCCGGTGTACGCCGAGTTCCGGATCGGTGACTACCAGCACGAGTTCGGCCTGGTCCGCGGGGACTTCCGGCCGCCGTCGGCTCAGCCGGGCCCCGGCGGGGCCATCGCGAACTGGGCCGTCGACAACGTCGAGGACGCCTTCGCGAAGCTGCTGGAGAAGGGCGCGAAGGAGTACGAGCCGATCATCGAGCGCGGGCCGGGCTTCGTGACCGCGGCCGTCGTCGACCCGTTCGGCAACGTCCTCGGCGTCATGTTCAACCAGCACTACCTGGACGTGCTGGCCGGGAAGAAGTAGCTCCCCGGCCGGCACGATCCCTCAGCGGTACAGCGCGTGATCCGCCGTCGCGGCGTCCTTGCCCTGCTCCCTGACTTCGGCCATCCACTTGCCGAAGTCAGGGCGTGAGCCGTCGACGTCGGTCAGGCCGTACTCGTTCATCAACGTCCACGACGCGAGCGTCTTGCCCGCGAACCGCGAGACCTCCGGGTCGGTCGCCAGCTTCGCGACACCACGCCCGAGCAGCGCCGGCGTCTCCGAGATCGCGAAATCGACCGGCGCGGCCTTGCCGACCGCGTCACGCCACGTCTCCTCGGTGACCTTGAAGTAGTCGAGCATGGCTTCCGAGCGCAGGAAGCCCGGCGTGACGGTCATGCCGACGCAGCCGTACTTCTTCAGTTCGGCGCCGAGTGCCCTGCCAATCGCGCGGATCCCGCATTTCGCGAGGAAGTACGGGATCCCCGCGCCGACGTACTCGTCATGGTCACCGTCGGTGACCTCGATGACGAGGCCGCCTTCCCGCCGCACGACCAGCGGGAGCAGCCGGTGCAGCGCGATCAGATGCGTGTCGATCGCGTTGTGCACCAGCGTGAGCGCGTCGTCGAGACTGGAGTCCCAGTACGCCCCCTCGAAATCCGCGAACTGGTCGCCGCCCCAGACGTCGTCGACCAGGACGTCGATCCTTCCGTCCACTTCGGACTCGATCCGCGCCTTCAGCGCGTCCACATCGGACACGACGGTGAAGTCGGTCCGGACGGGGATCCCCCGGCCGCCCGCCGCGTCGACGAGCTCAGCGGTGTCTTCGATCGTCTCCGACCGCTTCATCGGCGACTGCTGCTCCCGCGTCGTGCGGCCGGTGACGAACACCGTCCAGCCGAGCCTGCCCAGTTCCACCGCGATCGCCCGGCCGCATCCCCGCGTCGCCCCCGTGACCACGGCCACTTTCCGGTCCATTCAGGACACTCCCTTCCACGCGGTCAGCACCGCGTCCACGTCTTGCCCCAACCGTTCGGTGATCCGTCCCTTCGGCCGGATCGACCAGTCCAGCGCGGCCCCGTTCGCCACCCCCAGCAGCACTCGCGCGGCGCGGACGACCCCCGGCGCGCCCGGCAGGTCACGCGTCGCGGCGCGCACCAGCCTGCGCAATTCCGCTTCCACGGCGGTGAAATGGTCACCGAGCAGGGCGCGCAGCTCCGGATCGCCGATGTCCACCCCCAGCTGCCCGAGATGGTTCGCCGCGGTCTCCGCGTCGCCGAGGCCCTCGTAGACCACGACGACCGCCGCCCGCAGTGCTTCCACGGGATCGGCCAGCTCGCCGCATTCCCGCATCAGCCCCACGACGGATCGCGTGTTCGCCCGGCTCAACGCCAGCAGGAGACCGTTCTTCGAACCGAACCGCTGGGCGACGGTGCCGACCGCGACCCCGGCCTCCGCCGCCACCTGGGCCAGCGTGAAACCCGGGCCGACCTTGCCGATCACGGTTCCCGCCGCGGTCAGCAGTCGTTCGTCGGTGATGCTGCGGGGCCTCGCCATGCGATTATTGAACCACGATTCATTAACCCTGGCGAATCAGGGTCACTCTCAGGGGTATCACCGATCGCGTACGCCGCCGGAAGACGGCAAGCTACGTCTCAGGTCGGGTATCAGGTTGGCACCTCAGGATGACGCGCTCGGCCACCCACATGGACGACGATTGTTCTCGCAGTCGCCGAGGGGAGCAGACATGATCGAGGCAGCGGGCCTCACCAAGCGGTACGGCAAGACACTGGCGGTGAACGACCTGTCCTTCTCCGTCGCGGCGGGTGAGGTCACCGGGTTCCTCGGCCCCAACGGGGCGGGCAAGTCCACGACCATGCGGATGATCCTCGGTCTGGACAACCCGACCTCGGGCCAGGTGCGCATCGGGGGCAAGCTCTACCGCGATCTGAAAGACCCGCTGCGGACCGTCGGCGCGCTGCTGGACGCCAAATGGGTGCACCCCAACCGGTCGGCGCGGGCGCATCTGCGGTGGATGGCGAAGTCCAACAAGATCGCGGAGAGCCGGGTCGACGAGGTGCTCGAGATCGTCGGGCTCACCAGCGTCGCCGGCAAGCGCGCCGGTGGATTTTCCCTCGGCATGTCGCAGCGGCTGGGGATCGCGGCGGCACTGCTGGGCGACCCGGAGGTCCTGCTTTTCGACGAGCCCGTCAACGGCCTCGACCCCGAAGGCATCCTCTGGATCCGGAAGTTCATGCACCGGCTGGCCGACGAAGGCCGCACGGTATTCGTTTCCTCGCACCTGCTTTCGGAGATGGCGCTGACCGCGAGCCACCTGGTCGTGATCGGCAAGGGGCGGCTGATCTCCCAGTCCTCCACCGAGGACTTCGTGGCGCGGGCCGCCGAGAACACGGTCAAGGTCCGGTCGCCGCAACTGCCCGCGCTGCGCGCCGCGCTGACGCAGGCGAGCGCTCAGGTGACCGACGCCGACCGAGCGCTCGTGGTGTCCGGTTTGGACAGTGACAAGATCGGCGAGATCGCCGCGGCCAACCAGATCGTGCTGCACGAGCTCAGCCCGCAGACCGGCTCCCTGGAGCAGGCCTTCATGCAGATCACCGGCGATTCGGTCGAGTACCACACCGGTCTCAGGGACGGCACTGCCGAAGCCGCGTTCTCCGCCGCCCAGTAGCCAGCCACTCTTCGAGGAAAGAAAAGCCATGACTCTGCTCGCCGTGGAACGCATCAAGCTGTTCACCACCCGCTCACCCTGGTGGTGCGCGCTGGCCGCACTCGCGGTCGTGATCGGCTTCGCCGCCATCATCTCCAGTGCCGCGCCCGCCGGGGAACTCACCGACGTCAGCCTGACCCAGTTCGGTTACGGGTTCGGCATGGCCGTGATCATGGTGCTCGCCGCGCTTTCGGTGACCACCGAATACCGCTTCGGCACCATCCGGACGACCTTCCAGGCCGTGCCGAACCGCACTTCGGCGCTGCTGGCCAAGACCGGCGTGGTCGCGACCCTGTCGCTCGTGGTCGGCGAGGTCGCCGCGTTCGGCGCCTGGGGCCTCGCTTCGATCATGCGGCCGGAAGACCTCATGCTGAACACCACCGCGGAGTGGGTCTCCGTCGCCGGGGTGGGCGTGGTGTTCGCCCTCGCCTCGGTGATCGCGATCGCCGTCGGCATCCTGATCCGGCACAGCGCCGGCGCCATCTCGCTCGTGCTGATCTACGCCCTCGCGGTGGAGAACCTGATCCAGCTCATCCCGAAGATCGGCAAGAACATCTACGACTGGATGCCGTTCCACGTCGCCGACCGGTTCCTCACCGGGGGCCCCGCCGCGGCGGACGCGCCGCTGAACCAGGCAGGCTCGCTGGCCTACTTCGCCGGTTTCGCGCTGGTGTTGCTGGTCATCTCGCTGGTCGTCGCGAACAAGCGCGACGCGTAAGGACTTCCACAGGGGAGAAAGCCGGACGCCTCACTCGGGGGAGCGAGACGTCCGGACGGGGAGAAAAAGGGGAACAAGGACCGGGCCGCCTATCGGGGGGCAGCCCGGTCCTTTCCCGCGTAATGTCGGAATCCACCGGAGGGAGGGCTGATGATCGAGGCCATCGGACTCACGAAAAGCTACGGCGACAAGCTCGCCGTCGACGACCTTTCCTTCACCGCCGAAGCAGGACGGGTGACCGGGTTCCTCGGCCCCAACGGGGCGGGGAAGTCCACCACCATGCGGATGATGCTCGGGCTCGACAGCCCGACGTCGGGCACGGTGACGATCGACGGCCACGCCTACCGCGAGCTGCGTGATCCACTTCGGACGGTCGGCGGCATGATCGACGCCACCTGGCGGCATCCCGGCCGCACCGCCCGCGAGCACCTCCGCTGGATCGCCGCGACCAACGGCCTCCCGGACAAGCGCGTCGACGAGGTGCTCCGGCTCGTCGGCCTGGAGCCGGTCGCCCGCAAACGCGCCGGGCAGTTCTCGCTCGGGATGGCGCAGCGGCTCGGGATCGCCACGGCGCTGCTGGGCGATCCCCGGGTGCTGCTGTTCGACGAGCCGGTGAACGGGCTCGACCCCGAGGGCATCGTGTGGATCAGGAAGCTGATGCACGCGCTCGCCGCCGAGGGGCGCACCGTGTTCGTGTCCAGCCATCTGCTGCCGGAGATGGCGCAGACCGCGCAGGACCTCGTCGTGATCGGGCGCGGGAAGCTGATCTACCAGGGCACGATGGAGGACTTCGTCGGCCGCGCGAAGGGTCTCGGCGTGCGGGTCCGCAGCCCGCATCTGCCCGAGCTGCGGAAGGCGCTGACCGAGAAGGGCGCCGAGTTCCGCGAGGAGGACGGCGCGCTCGTCGTGTCCGAAATGGACAGCGATCACATCGGCGAGCTCGCGTTCGCCGCGGGCGCGACCCTCCACGAGCTGAAGCCGCTCACCGGCTCGCTCGAACAGGCGTACATGCAACTCACCGCCGAGGCCGTCGAGTACGGCACCGGCCAGGTCCCGGAGGTCGTCCGATGACCGCGGCGAACATGCTCCGCGCGGAGCGGATCAAACTGCTGAGCACCCGCATGCCCTGGTGGTGCGCGGGGATCGCGGTCGTGATCGCGCTCGCCTACACCGCGTTGTTCTTCGGCTTCGTCCCGCTCGAAGGCCAGACCGGCGTCAACTCGACGCAGGTCGCCAGCGCGCTCGGCCGCACCGTGGTGCTGGTCCTCGCCATCCTCGCGGCGGCGACGGAGTTCAGCTGGGGCACGATGAAGCTCACCTTCCAGGCGGTGCCCTCGCGGTTGCCCGCCTTGCTGGCGAAGGGCGCCGTCGTCGGGGTGTTCTCGGGGCTGATCGGCCTGCTGGTGGGCTTCGGCTCGTGGGCGATCGCGTACTTGATCAAACCGGCCGCCGACCTGGGCCTTGCTTCGGGCGCCGACTGGCGCGCGGTGGCGGGACAGGGCCTGACTTTCTTCCTGACCGGCCTGCTGGGCGTCGGCCTCGGGCTGCTGTTCCGCAGTCCCGCGTTCGCGCTCGGGTTCGCACTGGCCTGGACGCAGCTGCTCGAGGGGCTCGTCATGCTGATCCCGAAAGTGGGCGACGACATCTACCAGTGGATGCCGTTCTTCGCGGCGAATCAGTTTTCGGGGCCGGATCTGACGGTTTCGATGCTGAAACTCGAACCGCCGTTGGGACCGTGGGGCTATTTGGCTTATTTCGGCGGCATCTGCGTGATTGTTTATGCGGCCGGGCTGATGATCACCCATCGAAGGGATGCGTGAGCTTTTACCGCGGCCAAAGGAGTTAAGTCCACGTTAAGAGCCTGTGGCTTCTCTCACAGGAAGCGGACATACTGTTCCTGACCGGGCGATGCTCGGGATGAGCCTATTTCTCGGCTCTCGGCCCCGGAGGTGATCCTTGACGGTGGATTCCGGTCAGGGAGTGGAACGTATGATCCCGCAAGCCCGCACGGAAAGTATGCAGCCCCGGCTCGAACCCATGCTCGACCTCGAATGGTCACAGGCGATCGAACTGCCCCGCACGGTGGCGTCCGCGACCCGGCCGTCGGATATCCGCCGCGCCTGGGTGCATCGCGCTCCCGAAGATCTCGTCGTCGCGTTGTATCGCGCGTCGAGCGGAATGCACGGCGAAATTCCCGCGCCTTGGTGGCTCCGCGCCATCGTGGACGGACGGCTCGAATCGCGGGAGCTCGGTTTCCGCATCGAAGATCGCATCGCCGGCCTGCTCGGCAGGCGGCCCGGTTGGGAATTCGTGCCGTGGGCCGCGGACGGTGAATCCGGCTACTGGGAGTTCATGCCTTCCGAACGCGGCGCGTCCGGACATTCGATCCCGACCACGGTGCTGAACACCAGCCGCCACGACGGCTGGATCGATGTTCTTCCCGCGCATTCCAGCCCGACGCCCGCTCCGATCGCGGTCGGCGGTTTCGCCGGGCTGCGCTCGCGGCTGGGGGAGTTCGAAGCCGTCCGGTAACCGCCGCGTTTAATGGGCTGGTGGAAAACGAGGACCAGCCACGGATGCGCAGCGTGGTCAGCTATGTCAAACGCGGCGGCCGGATGACCGTCGGGCAGCAGCGAGCCTGGAACGAACTCTGGCCGTCGCTCGGCCGCACCGTCGGCGAACTGCCCGAAGGACCGGTGGACTTCGACGACTGGTTCGGCAGGCGGGCCCCGGTGATGGTGGAGATCGGTTCGGGCATGGGCGAGACCACGTCCCAGCTCGCCGCCGCCGCGCCGGAGCTGAACTACGTCGCGGTCGAGGTGTACGACCCGGGGCTCGGCCAGCTGATGCTGCGCGCCGAGAAGCTCGGGGTGGAGAACCTGCGGCTGATGCACGGTGACGCCGTCGTGCTGCTGACCTCGCATGTGGAGCCGGGCTCGCTGTCCGGCGTCCGGCTGTTCTTCCCGGACCCGTGGCCGAAGAAGCGGCACCACAAACGGCGGATCGTGCAGCCCGAGTTCGTCGCGCTGGTGGCCTCGCGGCTCGCGCCGGGCGGGACCTTCCACATGGCGACCGACTGGGAGAACTACGCCGAGCAGATGATGGAGGTCTGCTCGGCCGAGCCGCTCCTGCGCAACCGCCACGCCGGCGAGCCCGGCGGCTGGGCGCCGCGGCCGGAGTGGCGGCCGATCACGAAGTTCGAGAACCGCGCCGACGTGGAGGGCCGGATCTCGCACGACCTGATCTTCGAGCGGGTTTAGAGCGCACAGAAAGGGCCGGTCAGGACGTCCCCACGTAGCCTGACCGGCCCTTTCTTCACACCCCCGTGCCTTGGAACGCCCCCTGCGCGTTCCCGGTGCCCGTTCGTCCCTCCCCCGACAGAGAGACGACCGGGCACCCGGCCTCGTGGATGTGATCACCCGACTCCACCCACGAGACCTGCCCGCCCAGGCGCCATGACGCCATTCGGGCGAATCTTTTTTCTATTCGTCGGCCAAGGGCTCCGACTGCACCCGCTTGAGCGCCGGGGTCGAGACGGATGCCCCGAGCAACGCCACCCCGATTCCCAGCACCACGGGCGCCAGCAGCCACGGGCTCAGCACGACCGACTCCTTCTCGACCAGGCTGTAGAGCCCCATCCCGACGCCGATCCCGACCACCCCCGCGCCGATGGTGGCCACCATCGCGGGCAGGGCCGCTTCCATCCGCAACGCCCTCGCCAGCACCCGGACCGGTGTCCCGGCCGCGATGAGCGCCCCGAAGGTGCGGCGGCGGTCCATCACCGAACCCGCGGTCGCCACGGCCGCGCTGCAGCCGGCGAGCACGCCGGCGGCGATCAGGCCGATGACGGTGACCCGGCGCAGGTCGCCGAGCTCCTGCTGCTGGCCGATCAGGTGCAGGCCGCGGCTGCCGACCTCCTGGCCGGGGGCCGCGCCGACCAGCGCGGTCCGCACGACCTCGGCGTTGTCCGGGGTCGTCGGCACGATCACGTCGAAGCGTTCCGGCGTGACCCCCGCGGGCACCAGGGCCGGGTCGATGACGATCGTGCTGGACGTGTCCTCGTCACCCTGCGGGAAGAGGTGCACGGGAGCCTTCGGATCCAGCTGCGGACCGGCCTTGTCGTACTCCGACAGCACCCGGTACTCCGCCGGGTTGATGGCGTACCTGCTGTAGATCGCCGGACCCGGCTGGCACGTGCCGCCGAGGTTCACCCGCAGGAGTTTCGAGGCGTCCTCACAGGTCATCACGAAGGCCCGGTTCAGATTCTGCGAGCGGGTGCCCGGTTCGCCGGTGGACAGGTAGACCTGCCCGACCGCGACGGCCTTCTCGGTGATCCCGTAGCGGGCGAGGGACGCGTTGGTCTGGTCGGCGACCTGCCGCGCCTGGGTCGCGTCGGATTGGGCGTAGAGGACGTTGTCCTTGAAGGTCCGGCCACCACCCGCCATCGACTCGAACGAGGGCAGCAGGGTGAGCGCCATCGAGCCGGTGAAGACGGCGAGCACGACACCCGCTGTGGCGCGGTAAGCGCTCTTCGGGTCGTCGCGGAGCCTGCGTCCGGCCAGCAGCGACGCCGGTTTGCGCCAGATCCGGACGAACGTGCCGCCGACCGCCGAGGTGACCCACGGGCCGATGATCGCGGCCGAGCCGACCAGCAGGAACAGTCCGAGCATCACCATCGGCAGGCTGGCGTTGTCCTGGGTGATCGCGAAGAGGAAGAAGGCACCGGCCACGGGGACCGCCAGCAGCCGCCACCAGTGCAGCGGTTTGCGAGCGTGCGCCGAGGCCGCGAACAGCGGCGTCTTCAGCACGCGGCGGATACCGAGGACCCCGGCGAGGACGACCAGCAGCGGGATCGCGATGGCGACCGCGATGGTCGAGCCGACCGACAGGCTGAAGTCCGACGCGAGCCAGGTCCCGCCAGCCCAGGGAACAAACGTTGAGAGCCCCTGCAGCGCGGGCGCCACGAGGATGCCGAGCAACGCGCCGACGGTCGCGGACAACGCCGTTTCGGCGGCGACGATCTTCGTCACCTGGCCGGGAGTCGCCCCGGCGAGCCGGAGCGCGGCCATCCGCAGCTCACGCCGGGCGGCGGTGAGCCTGGCCGAAGACGCGACGAGCACCAGGCTCGGCACGAGCAGGACGATGACGCCGACCCAGGCGAGCAGTTCGAGCATCGGGTCGGGTTTCGCCTGCTTGTTGGGGAAGCCGTCCGCGGCGAGCGCCGTCTGCGGCATCGACTCCGGGGTGTGGCCGACGACGGCGACCAGCTGCTCCGGATACATCAGCGATTCAGGACCGAGGGCGTCGACGAGTTTGCCGAACCGGTCCCCGAGCTGCGCCTGCGGCGCGGACTGGATCAGTTTCCCGAGTTCGGGGGAAACGATCGACTCGCCGGGGGCGGGCAACCTCGGGATGCCCGGCGGCAGGCTGAGCATCGGCGCGGTACCAGTCAGGGCGATGTCGACGCGGATGATCTCGCGGTCGCCCGAGTAGTCCTTGTTCGACGCCATCAGCAGCGGCGCCGGCCGTTGGCTCTCCCCGGATTGGGAGTAGTAGCTGCCGATGTCCTGCCAGATCGCCCGCTGCGAACGGGCCTGCGTGGCACCGGGAAGAGAGGCGAGCAGGAGCACCAGACTGGTCGCGACGGCGACCCCGACCGCGGTGAGGATGGCCGACGTGCGGGTCCGGCGGTCGACCCGGAGCACCCGCATGGCCAGCTGGAAGCTGTTCATTACGCGGCCAGCCTCGTCGCGATCAGGCCGTCCCGGATGGAGACGGTGCGCGGCATGGCTTCGGCGAGCTCGCGGTCGTGGGTCACCACGATCACCGCGGCGCCGCTGTCGGCGGCCGCGGCGAGCAGCGCGTCCATCGTGACGCGGCCGGTGCGGGTGTCGAGCGCGCCGGTCGGCTCGTCGGCGAAGATCACCTTCGGCCGGTGCGTCAGCGCGCGGGCGATCGCGACGCGCTGCGCCTCACCGCCGGAAAGCTCGCCGGGGCGGCGCTTCTCCTTGCCCGCGAGGCCGAGCTTCGCCAGCCATTCGCGGCCGGCTTCGATGGATTCCTTGCGCCCCTTGCCACCCAGCAGCGACGGCAGCGCGACGTTCTCCTCGGCGCTCAGTTCGGCGACGAGCATCCCGGACTGGAACACGAAGCCGAACTCGGTGCGCCGCAGTTCGCTGCGCTTGCGCTCGTTGAGCTGGTCGACGCGCTGGCCCGCCAGGAAGATCTGCCCGGAGTCGGCGCGGAGGATCCCGGCGAGCACGTGCAGCAGGGAGGTCTTGCCCGAGCCGGAGGGCCCGACGATGGCGACCGCGTCACCCGCCTGGATGTCGATGTCGATCCCGGCCAGCGCGTGCTGTGTGCCGTACCGCTTCACCAGCCCGCGGCCCGAAAGCACCGGCTGCCCTGTCCACTGTGGATCAACCACCGTGATTCTCCCTAGTCAGTCACTGTGTGTTCCGCTTCGGTGAAGAGCTTCGCGGTGAACCACCTGTGTCCACTTCGGGCAGACGGCCAGTGCTGATCACCCGCGCATCGGCCGATCGGCCGACCCGGCTCGGGCCGGTCGGCCAAGGTGCGGACGGCGGGCGATCCTCTACCGTCACGGTGTGACAGCAGGTCCGGCCCAGAACAAGTTCACCGCGCGGGTGAGTGCGCTCGCGCGACGGATCGGCATGCCCGCCGTCGTCCTGTTGGCCGCGCTCGCGTTCGACCTGGTCTTCGTGACCGACGCGGCTTTCGACGACACGGGCCCCCGCGGCATCGATCTCCTGCTGTTCCCCGGCATTTTCGCGATGGTGTTCTGCGCGCTCTGGGCGCAGAAGCGGGCCGCCGTCGCCGCTGTCGCGGCCTCGGTGGTGCTGGTCGCGTACACGCTGGTCGTCCGGTACTTCAACATCCCGACCTACTCGAGCGTGCTCGCGCATCTGTCCATCACCGAGGTGGTGGCGGGGGTCGAGATCCTGTTCTACGCCGCACGGCGGACGCGACCGGGTGTCGCCTTCGCGGTGATCTCGGGTCTGGTGCTGGCCACGTTGACCGCGGTGTCCGGCCGGTATTTCTCCGGCAGCGATTCGAACGGCACCATGGCGCAGGCGATGCTGTTCGGCGGCATCCTGCTGGGCGGCACGCTGATCTTCGCGATCCCCGGCCGGGACCGCACGGCGCATCCGAAACGCTACGAGAAGCTGCAGAAGCTCAACAAGCTGGTGATGGGCCAATGGCCGCTCATCGGCCTGCTGGGTGTCGCGCTGATCCTGGAGTTCGGCTTCACCTACGAGAGCGGGGCGCACGGCTTCCCGATCCTGGTCTGTTCGATCGTCGCGGCGATCATCGCGGTCGCCGCGCCGCGCCGGCCCGCCGACGCGATGGTGGCGCTCACCGCGGTCATGCTGCTTTCGGCTCTGGTGACGCCGTTCCTGCGGCTCCGCTACGACTACGCCACGCCCGGCGGGGTGCCGGGGACGCAGATCGTCGCGGGGATGGGGCTGGTCGTCACCCTGGTCCGGGCGGTCGGGCTGAGCAAGGCCGTGTCCCGGATCGTAGGGCTTTCGGCCGTGGTCGCCGTGGCCGCGATCCTCAACACCAAACGGCCGGGCCCCAGGCTGATGACCGACCCGGACGAGATCGCCGGCCTCGCCGTCGCGGCGGTGCTGCTGCTCGGTATCTCGGTGGCGGTCGGCCTGGCGCTACGTTCGCGGGATTCGGAGCGCACGCAGGTCATCCAGTCGGCGATCAGTGACGCGCAGACGTCGGAACGGATGGCGCTGGCGCGGGAACTGCACGACGTCGTCGCCCACCACGTCACCGGGATCGTCGTGCAGGCGCAGGCGGCGAAGATGATGGGCGAGAAGAACCCGCAGGTCGCGGTCGAGGCGATGGGCCGGATCGAGGACGCCGGGGTGGAGGCGCTGGCGGCGATGCGGCGGCTCGTGCGGAGTATGCGCGGGGACGCCCCGGCCGGGAGCAGCGAGTTCAGCGAACAGGCCACCACCGATCTCGCCGCCGACCTGCGGACGCTGATCGAACGGTCGAACCACGGCGTGAAGACGTCGATGAAGCTCGAACTGCCGTCGAACGTGCCGCACGAGGTCGGGCGGTCGGCGTTGCGGCTGGTGCAGGAGTCGCTGACGAACGTCGGCAAGCACGCGTCGGGGGCGAAGGAGGCGCTGGTCATCGCCGAGGTGACCGGGAACGAGCTGCACCTCCAGGTGACCGATGACGGACGCGAACCCCAGCGGCGTCCGGCGGGCGGGTCGGGCGGCTACGGTCTGATCGGCATGCGCGAACGGGTCGCCCTGCTGCACGGCCGGCTTTCCGCCGGGCGGGCGCCGGGCGGCGGATGGCGCGTCGAAGCGTGGCTACCACTTGAAGGAGAAGAGTGATCCGGGTATTGATCGCCGACGACCAGGACATGGTGCGGATCGGCTTCCGGATGATCCTGGACGCGCAGGACGACATCGAGGTGGTCGCCGACGTGGCGGACGGCGTCTCGGCGGTCGCGAAGGCGCGGGAACTGCGGCCGGACGTCTGCCTGCTGGACATCCGCATGCCCGGGATCGACGGGCTCGAGGTCACCAAGCAGCTGGCGGGCCCGGACGTCGCCGATCCGCTGAAGGTGGTGGTGGTGACGACGTTCGACCTCGACGAATACGTGCACACCGCGCTGCGGAACGGTGCGAGCGGCTTCCTGCTGAAGGACGCCGGGCCGGCGCTGCTGATCGAAGCCGTACGCGCGGCCGCGCGCGGGGACGCGCTGGTGTCGCCGCAGATCACCGTCCGGCTGCTGAAGCATTTCGACGGCGGGGCGGTGAAACGCGACGTCAGCCCGCCTTCGGAGCCGCTGACGGCGCGGGAGCTGGACGTCGTGAAGGCGGCCGCGAAGGGGCTGACGAATACCGAGATCGGGGCCGAGCTGTTCCTGTCGCTGTCGACGGTGAAGACGCATCTGGCGTCGGTGCAGGGGAAGGTCGGTGCGCGGAACCGGGTGGAGATCGCGGCGTGGGCGTGGCGGAGCGGAGTTGTGGACTGAGCGGCGCGAGGGGCCCTTCTTTTGAAGTCGCGCCTGTAGGCCGAAGGCCCCGGTATCTCGGCGGCAGGGCGCCGATATGGAGAAGTGCCGTTCACGCGCAAGCCTCGTCCTGGCGACGAGATGGCGGTCGGCGCGATAAATGGCACCCGTAAGCTCGGTTCATGCAACGCCGTTTCCACGCTCCTGTCGTTCTCCCCGCCGACCCCGCCTGCTCGTTGCTGCGTGACGCCGTGGTCGACGTGGACGAGGCGGGGCGTATCACCCATGTCGGCCCCGCTTCCGAGGCGCCTGAAACGTCCGCTCCCGTGACCCGGTTGAGCGGCATCCTCCTGCCCGGTCTGGTCAACGCGCACGCGCACAGTCCGATGACGCTGCTGCGCGGGATGGGCGGCGACCTGCCGCTGCTGCCGTGGCTGACCGAGATCATCTGGCCGACCGAAGCGAAGCTGAAGCCGGCCGACATCCGTACCGGCATGCTGCTGGGCTCGGTCGAGATGCTGCGGCACGGTGTCACGACGAGCGCGGAGATGTACTTCGAGGGCGAGCAGCTCGCCGACGCGGTGCTCACCACCGGTGGCCGCGTGGTGCTGGGTCCGCCGATCATGGAACTGCCCGGGATGGATTGGCGCGCGATGCTGAAGAGCATCGAACGCTGGATCGACACCGACGGCCTGCGGTTCGGGCCGGGCGAGCGGATCGAGGTCGGCTACGGGCCGCACTCGGCGTACATGCTGAACGAGGAGGCGCTGCGGGCGACCGCGGAATCGGCGGCCGAGCGGGGCGCGCTGGTGCAGATCCACGTGGCCGAGGCGGCGCTCGAAGACGTCAAGCAGCGTGAAGCGCACGGCTCGGTGCCCGCGCTGCTGGAGAAGGTCGGGATGTTGCGGGGCCGGACGCTGGCCGCGCACGCGATCCACCTGTCCGACGAGGACATCGCGCTGTTCGCCGCCCGCGGCGTCGGCATGGCGCACTGCCCGGGCTCGAACGCGAAGCTCGCTTCGGGCATCGCGCGCGTGACGGAGCTTCGCAAGGCGGGTGTCGCGATCGGGCTCGGCACGGACGGCCCGGCGTCGAACGACGACATCGACCTGTGGGAGGAGCTGCAGCTCTCCGCGATGTTCGCGCGGCTCGCGACCGGCGACTCGACCGTGCTGACCGCGGCCGACGCGTTCCTGCTCGGCACCCGCGGCGGCGCGGACGCGCTGGGCCGGACCGACATCGGCGCGCTGGAAACCGGCCGGTGGGCGGACATGGTGCACGTCGACCTCGACGACCCGGCCTTCGCGGCCGGTATCGACGTGCCGGACGTGCAGCTGCTCTCGAACCTGGTGTGGGCCGCGGGCTCACGCCGCGTGCGCGACGTGTGGGTCGCGGGCGAGCAGGTCGTCGGCGACGGCGAATCCCTGCGCGTGGACCGCGCCCAGGTGCAAGCCGAAGTCGCCGACACCTCCGCACGCCTTCGCTCTTGACTCACCTACCCAGCCCCCCACCCGTCCCAGGGGGCGGCCCCGAAGCCAGTCTATCGGGGGTGGGGGCTGGGGCCCGGGGAAAAGTGCTGTTCAGGGGCTGGTTGTCCACAACCGGGGTGGGGCTGTGGACAACTGAGCTGGGCTCGTGCGCCCAATGTGGCATTGGGGACGTTGGGTGGCTCCGATGCCACATTGAGGGCACACGAGCAGCCAGCAGAGAGCGAAGCCGCGTCAGACCAGGCCCCGCGGGCGGAGAGTCACCTCGGTCGGGTGCGCGTCTCCGGTCGCGGAGACCGCGGCGAGGACGGCGGCCGCGACGGATTCGGGGCGCAGGAAGCGTTCCGGCTCGTACGCGCGGCCCTCGTCGGCGATGATCGCCTGCTGCATTTCGGTGTCCGTGCGGCCGGGGTAGATCGACGTCACCCGGAGCGTGGTCTCCTCCTCCCGCAGCGAGTCGGCGAAGGCGCGGACGGCGAATTTGCTCGCGGCGTACGGGCCCCAGCCTGGGCGGGCGTTCTGCCCGGCACCCGAGTTGATCACGACGACGTGCCCCTTCGAAGCACGCAGCGCGGGCAGCAGCCGCCTGGTCAGCGTGACGACGGCGAGCACGTTGACCTCGAAGTTCGCGCGCCAGTCGGCGTCGGTCGCGGTCTCGACCGTGCCGAGCCGCGCCACACCTGCCGAGTGCACCAGCACGTCCAGCTCGCCGAATTCGGCCGTCGCCGTTTCCAGCGCCTCGTCGTCGGTCAGGTCGATCGGCCACGGCCGCGCGTCGGGCAACGTCTCCGCGAGTTCGCCGAGCGCGTCGGCGTCGCGACCGCCGAGCAGCAACCGGTGGGTCGGAGCGAGCGCGCGGGCGGTCGCGGCACCGATGCCGCGGGTGGCGCCGGTGACGAGAGCCAGGGGGAGATCAGCCATACCCGCCACGCTAGTACGGCGGTCTCACGTGCTCGAAAGCGGAACTCGCGTGATTGAACGGCGAACTCGCGTGATTGGAGGGCGAACTCGCGTGATCAGGGGGCGCACACGACGGGAGGGGTCGCGACCCGCGGGAACCGCACGGAGCCGCGCGTGAAGGAACCGGCGAGGTTGTCCGCGAAGCGGGCGGCGGTGAGCGGGTCGCGCACCGAAGCGTCGATCGCGCGAAGGGCCGGGCAGTCGAGCGCGGCGCGGGCGGCGGCGACGTCCTCGGCGCGGGCCGGGCCGCCTTCGGCGATCGGGAGGCGGGCGGAGTTCGCCAGTTCCCAGACCGGCGGCAGCCATTTCTGGTGGCCGGGGCGGCCGTTGGGGAGCGAGGTCGAATGCGCGGCGAACGGGTTGGCGAGGCCGTAGCCGTCGCGCAGCCGCACGTCGAGCGGGATCAGCAGGCCGAGGGCACCCATGCTGTCCGCCGCGACGGTGACGTACGGCCGGTCCGTCGGGTACGCGTACCAGCGCCTGGTCGCGTAGTCCTGGACAAGCACCGCCGGGCCGACCACGCCGTGAACGGCCTCCAGCGCCGACGGCATCAACGGGTGGTCGGCGTAGTCGCCGGCCAAGACCGGGTGTTCGTGCCCGGTCGACCGTGACCAGAACGACCGCTCGTCCGTGACGCCGACGGCGCGCGGAGAAGCCGAGGACGCCGGGCGGAGCGACGCGGCGGCCACGAACGCCCAGATCCCGACGACGACCAGGAGCGCCACGGTCAGCCTCGTCACCGGCAAGGCCAGCGCGGGCAACAGCAGGCAGAACAGCGCCGGAAGCAGCATGCGTCCGTGCATGAAATCCCCGCCGACGCGGATCACGTACCCCGCGAGCAGCAACGCGCCGACGAGCGGGACCGCGGTGAGCACCACGAACGTCTTGTCCACAGTGGACGAAACCGTGGCGGCCGCGACGGCGAGCACCAGCAGCGGCAGCCACAGCCAGTACGGCTGGACGAGATCCACCAGATAGGCGCAGCCACGGGCCCAGTTCGCCTCCGACGCTTCCTTGACCAGGGCGGTGTTCGGCGTCAGCAGACCGTAGTAGCCCATGCGGAACACCTGATACGCCAACGGGAGCGCGCCCGCCACGGCCAGCAGGCCCAGCGCACGACGCCGTCCCGGACGCATCAGCACGAGCAGCGACACCAAGGCGACGACGCTGAACAGCGCGAGATCCGGCCGCACCAACGGCCCGAGACCGGCGACCAGCGCGACCGGCCAGGTGCGCAGATCGTCCACTGTGGACGCACGGCGGACGAGCAGCCACCAGGTGCCGCCCAGCCACAACGTGATCAGGCCGGTCTCCAGCCCGGACGTCGCGAAGTCACGGAACGGCGGCAGCGCGCAGACCACCAGCGCCCCGGCGGGCGCGAGGCCGTGGAACGCCAGCGGCTGGTAGAGCCGCCGGGCGCCGTCCAGGCCGAAGAACAACCCGGCGACGGAGAAGACCAGCCCGGTGACCACGGAGATCCACTCCAGCGGCACGCCCGGAATCAGCCCGAGCACGCTCAGCACCGCCGTCCACAAAGGACTGGTGTTCGTCTCGACACGTTCGCCGATGTTGAACACCGGCCCGTTGCCCGCGAGGATCTGGCGGACCGTGCGCAGCACGATCAGCCCGTCGTCGCTCATCCAGCGACGGCGCCAGGCCAGGTCGGCGTAGACCATCAGCACCAGGCCGAACCCGAACCACGTCCACGTCGACGGCCGGCGGAACCAGGCGCGCGAAGGCCAGTCGGGCGTGTTCTCGCCCGTGGTCGTGTTCGTCTGCGTCATGACCCCGCCCGGCTCGGTTGCGTGCGCAGGAGATCAGGTCCGCGGCCCGCGCGTCAAACCGCCCGGGCGGACAGACAGGCCTGTGGCCATTTCCTCCCTTCCATGATCAGCCGCGCGACGACCTCGAAGCCTGCCTGACCCAGCAGGTCGGCGATCCGGCCGGGATCGAGCAGGTAGGCGTCGTAGCTGACCGGGTGGCCGTACGCCGTTTCCGGGCTCAGCCGTTCGTCACCGACGTGGAATCCGACCAGCAGACGTCCTCCGGGCGCGAGCGTGCGACGGAACTCCGCGAAGACCTCGGGGAGCACCTCCGGCGGCAGATGGAAGATCGACCACCAGGCGACGAGACCGCCCAACGAGCCGTCGCGGAACTCCAGGGCCGTCATCGAGCCGACGGAAAACCGCTGGTCAGGGAACTGCCGACGGGACACTTCGATCATTTTCGGCGACAAGTCGACACCCGTGACGTCGAGGCCGAGCGACGCCAGATGGGCGGTGACGTGCCCGGGACCGCAACCGACGTCGGCGACCGGGCCGCGTACCTGTTCGGCGAACGCGGCCAGCATCGCGCGACTGATCGGCTCCTGGTCGAAGCGCGGGCCGATCAGCGCGGCGTAGTCCTCGGCGACGGTGTCGTAGGACTCGCGGATGGCATCGAGATGAGTGGTCACGGTGGGCGACGCTAGTGGCACCCACCGACAATTCACGGTTCGAGCAGCCCGGCGTCCCTGGTCAGATCCTCCGGCGCCGCCACCGCGGCCACCGGCGTGCACCCGGTCGCGGGATCCGCCGCCGAATCCGTGCCGTCGTGGTGCGCGGCGCCGGATCGGGTCAGCTGACGCGAGCCGACGTCGAAGCACACCTGGTACGAGCCCGGAGTGAGCCGTTCGAAGGCGTACCGACCGTCCGGCCCGGTGACGGCCGAGCCGACCTCCTTGCCCGACGCGTCCTTCAACGTCACCTTCACGTCCGGGACGCCGAGTTCGTCGCGGCTCTGGAGGCCGTCCTTGTCCTTGTCCAGCCACACGAAGTCGCCCAGCCTGCTGGTCGGCGCGTTCAGTCCCGCCGCGAGCGTCAGGTCGACGCGGTTACGCGGGCCGACGGTGGTGGTCGCGGTGCAACCGGTCGCCGGGTCGGCGTCCGAATCCTTCGTGTCGTCGCCCGCGTCCTTGGCCGTGTACGTGAACGGAAGCCCGGCGATGTCGAAGCAGACCTGGTAGATGCCGTCCTTCAGCTTGGTGAAGCGGTACTTGCCGCCGGCGTCCGTGGCGATCGTCCCGAGCGCCTTGCCCGACGCGTCCTTCAAGGTCACCTTCACGCCCTGAACGCCCGGCTCTCCGGCGTCCTGCAGGCCGTTCCGGTCGACGTCGTCCCAGACGAACTCGCCGATCTCGTCGATCGCGGGCGGCGGGGTGACCTTGATGGTGGTGGTCGCCTTCTTCTTCGGCAGGGTGCCGCTGGAGACGGTCACGGTGCTGACGTGGCCGTTGTCCGCTTCGGTGACGTTCTTGTGGTCGCAGGTGACGGTCGCGGACTTGCCGCTTTCGAGGCTCGCGATCGGCGCGGGTTTCACGTCGCAGTACGGGTCTTCGACCTTGACGTCGGTCAGCGTCGTGGTGCCGTCGTTGGTGACCGTGAACCGGTAGTTCGCGGTGGTGCCCGCCTCGATGGTGGCCGTGGCGCCCCAGGCTCCGCTCGCCGGATCCCGCACCTCCGCCTTCGCCGAGAACGAGGCGACCTGCAGGTGGACGCAGTCCCACATGACCCAGTTGCGGTCGGTGGCGGCGAAGAACTTCACGGAGCCGGCCGAAGGCGGGGCGGTGGACGGCGGGAAGTCCTGCCGCGCCAGCGCGCCGTCGGTTTCGACGGCGTGCGTGACCTTGAGCTTGTTCTCCAGGACGACCTTGCCGGAACCGTCGTAGAACCGCAGTCCTGTTTCCTGGACGGCGTCCGTGCGCTGGACGTTCGTACCGGTCCAGTCGGTCAGCGTGTAGACGGCGCCGGGCACGAACTTCAGCGCCGCGTAGGCGGTGCTGACCATCTTGTCCGGGGTCGCGATCAGGGCGTATCTGCCGCCATCGGGCTGGTAGCCACTCGCCGTCGACAACCGGGGCTGCTTGCTCCTCGGCGTGCCCGGCGGCACCGGGGCGGCCGGGCTGAACGTGTACCCGGCGGGCGGGCTGCCCTGCTCGACGCTCGGGTTCGGCGCGGCGCCGCCGGTGCAGCCGGACGGGACGGCCGTCGCCTGCGCGTACGAAGGGACGAAGCCGGAGACGAGCGCGCCTGCCGCGATGAACACCAGTGCCCTTTTCACAGGGCTGAAGCTAATGAGCGCGGCGGGCTTCCGTCATCACCGAACGGTGTCGTCCGGCGCCCCGATCAGGGAGAACAAGTCTCGCCGAGAGTGATCGGGGCGCCGGAGGCGACTACTTGACGCCGATGCGGCCGACCTGGCCCCAGCGGCCCTTCTTCCACACCGACACGATCGCCGGCCGCGGCTGCGAAGTGCCGCCGTCCGGCCAGTGCGACGTCGGGTTCGCGGAGCTGGCCGCGTCCTCACCCGGGTGCTGCACGGCGACGAGCACCAGGTGGTCGGTCACCACCGGGCCGCAGCATTCCGCGCCGACCGGGACCGACAGGAACTGCTTGACGTGCCCGCGTTCCGGACCGTCGACCGGCACCGAGAACAGCCCGTCGTGGGAGCCGAGCGCGTTGCCGTCGGTGGAGATCCACAGGTTGCCGTGCCGGTCGAACGCGACGTTGTCCGGGCAGGAGATCGGGCTGACCTGCTCCTTCGGGAAACCGCCGAAGTAGGTGTCCGCCGTCTTCGGGTCACCGCAGACCAGCAGGAGCCGCCAGGAGAACTTCGTCGACGCGGCGTCGCCCCGGTCCTCTTCCCATTCGAGGACGTGGCCGTTGCGGTTGTTCGGCCGCGGGTTCGCCTCGTCGACGTTCGCCTTGCCGGCGGGGCCACGCTGGCTGTTGTTGGTCAGCGCCGCGTAGATCCGGCCGTTGACCGGATTCGGCTCGATGTCCTCGGGCCGGTCCATCTTGGTCGGCTGGACCTTGTCCGCCGCCTGCCGCGTGAAGACGTAGACCTCTTCGGCGGTGAAACCGTCCACAAAGGACTGGTTCCCGGCGGCCAGCGGGATCCACTCGCCGACGCCGTCGAATTCGCCGTCCGACGGCAGTTTGCCGGTGCCGTCGATCTCGGCGGCCGGGCTGTCGCCGGTGAAGCGGGCGACGTACAGGGTGCCGTCGTCGAGCAGCGCCGAGTTGTGGCGGCGCGCGTGCGCGCTCTTGCCCGGCTTGTACTTGCCCTTGGAGACGAACTTGTAGATGTACTCGAAGCGCTCGTCGTCACCGGAGTAGACGGCGACGCGGCCGTCCTTGGTGATCTTGACGTTCGCGGCCTCGTGCTTGAACCGGCCGAGCGCGGTGTGCTTGATCGGCGTCGAGTTCGGGTCGTTCGGGTCGATCTCGACGACCCAGCCGAAGCGGTTGGCCTCGTTGGGCTCCTGCGCGAGGTCCCAGCGCTTGTCGAACCGTTCCCACTTACGGGTGCTGGCGGCGCCGGAGAAGCCATACCGCTTCAGACGCGCGGCAGCGACCGGGTCGGTGACGCTCGCCGCGTTGGCGAAGTACTGGTTGACGTTCTCCTCACCGGAAAGCACGGTGCCCCAAGGGGTGACGCCGCCGGCGCAGTTGTTCTGCGTGCCGAAGACCGTGCGGCCGGTCGGGTCCGCGGAGGTCTTGAGGAACTTCGAGCCCGCCGCCGGGCCGCGCACCTCGAAGGGGGTGTTCAGCGTGATGCGGCGGTTGAACGGGCTCGGCACGGTGCGCAGCGCGCCGCCGATCGGGTCGCGGAAGGCCTGGACGACCGAAAGACCGTGCGCGGCCCACGCGATCTTGACCTGCTCCTCGGTCGGGTTCGCCGGGTCGTACTGGTCGGCCGGGAACATGTGGACCTCGGTGGTGTACTCGTGGTTCACCACCAGCAGGTTGCGGATGCCCAGCGGATCCTGCGGGATCAGGCCGACGAAGTCGTTGTTGTAGCCGAACTGCTTCGCCTGCGCGGCCGCGGTCTGCTTGCGGAAGTCGAACTTCGGGGCGCCGAATTCGACCGCGTCACCCCAGCGGATGACGACGCGCTGGTCGTACCCCTCGGGGATGGTGATGGCGTCGAGCGTGTTCGGCGGCACCGCTTCGAAGTCGGTGCCGGGCACCGGACGCCCGGGGCGGCCCGGCTTGCCGTGGCCGGCGGCGGAGACGTCAGCCGGGGTTTCGGCGGCGGCCGTACCGGACAGCGCGGCGAAACCACCGGCGGTCGCGGCCAGCACGGCGCTCGCCTTCAGCGCGCCACGGCGGGAAAGCATGTTCTTGACGACGTCGCCGAAGTACTCGTTGTCCGACGTGTTCGGCTCGGGGTGGGCGCACGCGTTGCCGCAGCGGTACTCGCAGGTGACCGCGGAGCGGCCACCGGGGTGGGAGGTGATCAACGGCAGGAGCCGCTGAGGCTCGAAGGACACAGGGCCTCCATGGTCGCGGTGGGTACACGTAGTCCAGTCGGGGGAACGTCGTGACGGTAAGCGACCAAAACGATCCGGCCCTGGCCAGAAGATGAACAGCGCGCGAACGAGCGATGGCGCGCTGCCGGACCCGGCAGCGCGCCATCGACCAAAAGTACTGCTAGATCGTTGCTTTTCGACTAGGAGCCGATGTCGGACAGCCCGTGCCTGCCCGGTTTCCAGACCGCCACCACCGAGGGACGGGGCTGGTTTTCGCCGCCGTCCGGCCAATGGGAGGCCGGTTTGTCGGCGTTCGCGCCGTCGACTTCACCCGGATGCTGGACACAGACCGTGACGATCTTCCGCTCGACGATCGGACCGCAGGTCTCCGCGCCGCGGGGCACGGTGAGGAACAGCTTCAGCTCGCCGCGGTTGCGGCCCTCCAGCGGCACCGAGTAGAGGCCGTCGTTGATGCCGAGGGCGCCCGCCGAGTCGGTGGAGATCCAGAGGTTGCCGTGCCGGTCGAAGGCCACGTTGTCCGGGCTGGAGATCGGCGAGACCTGATCCTTGGGGAAGCCGGCGAAGTAGGTGTCCGGCGAGGCCGGGTCGCCGCACACGAGGAAGAGCCGCCAGCTGAACGTGAGTGCGAGCGCGTCCCCACGCCGTTCTTCGAGCTCCAGCACCTGGCCGTGCTTGTTGTTCAGCCGCGGGTTGGGCTCGGTGGCGCCCTCCTTGCCGGGGTTGCCGCGCTCGACGTTGTTGCTGAGCGCGCAATAGATCCGGCCGGTGTACGGATGGGCCTGGATGTCCTCGGGACGGTCCATCTTCGTGGCGCCCACCCGGTCGGCCGCCTCGCGAGTGAAGACGTACACCTCTTCGGCGGTCATTCCGTCCACAAAGGACTTGTTCCCGGACGCCAGCGGGATCCACTCGCCACCGCCGTCGAATTCGCCGTCACTGGGCAGTTTCCCGGTGCCGTCGATCTCGGAGACCGGGCTGTCGCCGGTGAACCGGCCGACGTAGAGCGTGCCGTCGTCGAGCAGGGTCATGTTGTGGCGCCGGGCATGCGCGCTGTCGCCCGGCTTCATGCGCCCCTTGGAGATGAACTTGTAGATGTACTCGAAGCGCTCGTCGTCACCGGAGTACGCGACCACACGGCCGTCCTTGGCGACGCGGATGTTCGCCGTCTCGTGCTTGAACCGCCCGAGATGCGTGTGCTTGACCGGGGTGCTGTCGGGATCGTTCGGATCCAGTTCGATCACCCAGCCGAAGCGGTGGGCCTCGTTCGGTTCCCTGGCGATGTCCCAGCGCGCGTCGAACCGCTCCCACTTGCGGGTGGTCGCGGTGCCCTTGATGCCGTACCGCGCGTAGCGCTTGCGCTTGACGGGGTCGGTCACCGTTTCGGCGTTCCCGAAGTACTGGTTGATGTTCTCCTCGCCGGACAGGATCGTGCCCCACGGCGTGACGCCGCCCGCGCAGTTGTTCATCGTGCCCAGTACCACCGTGCCGGTGGGGTCGGCGGCGGTCTTGAGCAGGTCGCTGCCCGCGGCGGGGCCGGTCACCTTGAACGGCGTGTGCAACGTGATCCGCCGGTTGTAGCGGGACATCTTCGGCCGCAGGTGCCCGGTGTCGCGTCCGCGCGACACCTGGACGACGGTCAGCCCGTGGGCCGCCCACGCGATCTTGACCTGTTCCTCGGTCGGGTTGTCCTTGTCGTAACCGCGGAACATGAACTCTTCCGAGGTGTACTCGTGGTTCGTGACCAGGAGGGAAGTGAGGCCCGAGTGGTCGAGCGGTAACAGCGCGGCGAAGTCGCAGTTGTAGCCGAACTGCTTCGCCTGCGCCTCGGCGGTCTGGTGGTCGAAGTCGAATTCCGGTGCGCCGGGCAGCACCGCGTCACCCCAGCGGATCACGATGCCCTGCTCGTAGCCCTCGGGCACCACGACGGCGTCGAGCGTGTTCGGCTGAACGCGTTTGTAGTCGGTGCCGGGTGGCGGTTTCGGCCGCCCCTCGGGAGCGGCGGACGCCGGCGCCGCGAGCGCGAGCGGCGTCCCGGCGGCCAATGCGACGACGGCCGTCGCCTTCAGCGCGCCACGGCGGCTCACCGCGCCGAGCACGTCGGCGAAGGTGGGGTTGTCCGACGTGTTCGGCGCGTCGTGGAAGCACGCGTCGCCACAGCGATAGGTACAAGTCACTGACGCCCGGCTTGGTGAGTGGCCGGCCAGTAACGGAAGGAACTTCACGCGGACCTCCGCATCTGCAGTTCGGGAGGTCGACGCTAAGGCACCGGACCAACGGGAGGAAACCCCTCGTTGGTCCGGTGTTCACCTTTTGTTCCGATTCACATCTCTTCGCCGACGAGGACCGCTTCGGCCGGGATCGTGTGCGGGTCGGCGGTCTTCTCGCGGATCGTCAGCAGCGCTCCGGCGAGCACGCACAGGACCGCGGCGATCACGAACGGCGCCTGCTTCGCGCCGAACCACTCGGCCAGGTGACCGACGACGGTCGCGGCGACCGCGCCGCCGAGCCAGCGGCAGAAGTTGTACCCGGCGCTCGCGACCGGACGCGGGGCGCCGCTGATCGACATGGCCGTGCCGGTGAAGAGCGTGTTGAGCAGGCCGGACACCAGACCGGACAGGATGATGCCGACGACCAGCACCGGCTTGCTCGGGATCGCCATGATCAGCAGCAACACGGCGTACCCGAAGACGGCGACCACGGTCGCGTGCCGTTCACCGAGCTTCGCGGCGAGTTTCGGCGCCAGCACCACCCCCGCGACGGCGACCGAAAGGCCCCAGCCGCAGAAGATCAGGCCGACGGCGACGGCGCTCCACTCCAGCACGAACGGCGACCAGGCCAGCACCACGAAGAACGCGGCCGTGTAGAGCGCGGAACCGATCGACGTGCGCAGCAGCCCGCCGTGCTTGAGCGCGCGGAACGGGTCGAGCAGGCGGATCTTCGGCCGCTTCTCCTTCGCGTCACCGGTCAGGAAGATCGAGCAGAGCACGAGACCGCACAGCATCAGCAGCGAGGTGCCGAGGAACGGACCACGCCAGGAGATGCTGCCGAGCAGGGCGCCCAGCAGCGGGCCGACCGCGAGGCCGACCCCGAGCGCGGCTTCGTACAGCAGGATCGCGCCCGCCTGGCCGCCGGTCGCGGCGCCGACGATCACCGAAAGCGCGGTCGCGATGAAGAAGGCGTTGCCGAGCCCCCAGATCGCGCGCAGTCCGATGAGCTGCTCGATCGACCCGGACGCGGCGCACAGCGCGGTGGCGACGACGACCAGCGTCAGCCCGACGACCACGGTCCGCTTGGCCCCGAACCGGGCGGTCATCGCGCCGGTCACCAGCATGGCGACCGCCTGGACGCCGAGGTAGCTGGAGAACAGCAGCGTCACTTCGGACGGCGTCGCCTTCAGGCCTTCCGCGATCGACAGCAGGATCGGGTCGACCAGCCCGATGCCCATGAACGCGATGACCGCGGCGAACGCGGTGATCCATACCTGTTTGGGCTGTCCTTTGACGGCGTCCAACAGGCTCGAGTGGGGCTCAGCGCTCATCGCGGATCAGTTCCTCCTTCTTGTCTTCGTGCAGCAACTTGGTGAGGGCGGGGAGCGCGGCTTCGATCGCGGAGCGGTCGGTCTCGTCGAGTTCGAGGAGCCGCTCACGGAGGAACTCCTCCCTCGCGACGATCAACTGACGGTGGAAGCGCTGCCCGACCTCGGTGACCTCGACGAGCACGGCCCGGCCGTCGGCGGGATCGCGGCGGCGGCTGACCAGGCCCAGCCGTTCGAGACGGCGGACGACGTCGGTCATCGTCGGCATCCGGACCCGCTCCAGGTCGGCGAGCGTGCTCATCCGGCGCGGACCGCCGTTGAGCAGCTCCGACAGCACCGAACCCTGCGTGAGGGTGAGCTGCACCTGCGGCGTCTCCCGGCGGACGAGGTAGTACAGCCGGAACACCAGCGGGCGGAGCCGGTGGGCGAGATCGGCGACTTTCGTGGTCACTTAGCCATGCTAACTAAAATTACTGAGCATGGCTAAGTAATCTGCCGCACAGGTTTCCAGCGCCTAGGGTTGAGGGCGTGGAAGCGGTGATCTTCGATCTCGACGGTGTCCTGGTGGATTCGGAAAAAATGTGGGACGAGGTCCGCCGGGCGGTCGTCCACGAGTTCCACGGCACCTGGCGGGAGGAATCGACCAGGGCCATGCAGGGGATGAGCACCCCGGAATGGGCCGCCTACCTGGCGCACGACCTCGGCGTCCAGCTCCGGCCCTCGGACGTCGCGCAGCTGGTGATCGAGCGGATGGCGCGGCGGTACGCGGAGAAGCCGCCGATCATCCCGGGCGCGCCGGGTGTCGTTCGCGAGGTCGCGAAGCACTGGCCGGTGGCGATCGCGAGCTCTTCGCCGCCGCTGCTGATCAAGGCGTTCCTGGACATCACGCGGCTGCCGGTGCCGACGGCGGTCTCGTCGGAGCAGGTCGGCGCGGGGAAGCCGGCGCCGGATGTGTATCTGAAGGCGGCCGAGCTGCTGGGCGCGGAGCCGAAGAACTGCGCGGCCGTGGAGGACACCACGAACGGGCTGCGCGCGGCGCTGGCGGCGGGGATGACGGTATACGCGGTGCCGAATCCGCATTTCCCGCCGGATCCGGCGGTGCTGGAGCAGACGACGGTGGTGCCGGTGATCACGGACCTGCCGTCGGCGCTTCAGGAGGACTGAAGCGGTTTAAGCGGCCCCTCGAATGCTAGGAACGGTCCTTTCCTTGCAAATTTTGCAAGGAAAGGACCGTTCCTAGCGCGCTACGGGAGAGGTCACGCCTCGCCGGCGATGAACTTCTCCACCTCGTCGCGGGCCGTCGCGTCGTCGTACTGCTCCGGCGGCGACTTCATGAAGTACGAGGAAGCCGAGAGGATCGGGCCGCCGATGCCGCGGTCCTTCGCGATCTTCGCGGCGCGCACGGCGTCGATGATGATGCCCGCCGAGTTCGGCGAGTCCCACACCTCGAGCTTGTACTCCAGGTTCAGCGGCACGTCGCCGAAGGCGCGACCTTCGAGCCGGACGTAGGCCCACTTGCGGTCGTCGAGCCACTGCACGTAGTCGGACGGACCGATGTGGACGTTGCCCTTGCCGAGCTCGCGGTCGACCTGCGAGGTGACCGACTGGGTCTTCGAGATCTTCTTCGACTCGAGCCGCTCCAGCTCCTTCATGTTCAGGAAGTCCATGTTCCCGCCCACGTTGAGCTGCATCGTCCGGTCGAGCTGGACGCCGCGGTCTTCGAACAGCTTCGCCAGCACGCGGTGCGTGATGGTGGCGCCGACCTGGGACTTGATGTCGTCACCGACGATCGGGACGCCGGCCGCGCGGAACTTCTCCGCCCACTCCGGGTCGGAGGCGATGAACACCGGCAGCGCGTTGACGAACGCCACACCGGCGTCGATGCACGCCTGCGCGTAGAACTTGTCGGCCTCTTCGGAACCCACCGGCAGGTAGGAGACGAGCACGTCGACCTCGGCCTCGCGCAACGCGGCGACGACGTCGACCGGAGTCTCGTCGGACTCCTCGATGGTCTCGCGGTAGAAGCGGCCGAGACCGTCGTAGGTGTGACCGCGCTGCACGGTGACGCCCAGCGGCGGCACGTCGGCGATCTTGATGGTGTTGTTCTCGCTGGCGAAGATCGCCTCGGACAGGTCACGGTTGACCTTCTTGGCGTCCACGTCGAACGCGGCGACGAACTCGATGTCGCGGACGTGGTACTCGCCGAACACGACGTGCATCAACCCGGGCACGCGGGTGCCGGCATCCGCGTCGCGGTAGTACTGAACGCCCTGGACCAGTGAGGCCGCACAGTTGCCGACGCCCACGATGGCCACCCGAACGCGGCGGTTCTCGCCCATGCCGGTTTCTCCTTCATTAGTCCAACAGTTGTAGGTAATGCGCAGCGAGGACCGCCGGAGCGCCTCAGGTCTCCGGTCCGCGCTGCTCGGCCTGTTCGTGCGCGATCAGCTCGTTGAGCCAGCGCACCTCCCGTTCACTGGACTCCAGCCCGAGCCGGTGCAGCTCACGGGTGTAGCGGTCGATCTTCTCCTCGGCCCGCGCCATTGCCGTCCGAAGTCCTTCTCGGCGTTCCTCGACCCGACGACGACGGCCTTCCAGGATTCGCATCCTGACGTCGGCCGGTGTCCTCGAAAAGAACGCCAGGTGGACGCCGAAGCCTTCGTCGTCCCACGTCTGCGGCCCGGCGTCGCCGAGCAGTTCGGCGAACCGTTCCTTGCCCTCGGCGGTGAGCTTGTACACCCGCTTGCCCCGGCGTGCCCACGCCCGGTCTTCCACCTCTTCGAGCTCCTCGACGAGGTAACCGGCGCGAAGCAACCGGCGCAAGGTCGGGTACAGCGAGCCGTACGAGAACGTCCGGAACATCCCGAGCGTCTCATGCAAACGTTTGCGCAGCACGTAACCGTGCATGGGGGTCTCGTGCAGCAGCCCCAAGATCGCGAGCTCGAGCACACCGCACCCCCTTCCGGGAACAAACCGCGACCGGTCGCGTTGGCCACCGTGACCGGCTCGGTCAACCTACCGGCCCACTATATCGCGCCGATACATCGAAGTGGCGTAGCTAACCCGATCGAGCGCGGGCGGATCCGGGCGAAATTCACCGGAGAGTTATCGAATCGTCGGCGTGTCCGACCGTGCGCGGACCGTCTCCCCGAGAACGGGACGTGGACCACACAGCAAGAGCCCGTACTCTGTTGGCGTGCGAAACCAGCGGCAGGTCGTGGACTACGCCTTACAGCGGCGCGCGCTGCTCAAGGGCGTCCACTCCGGACGGGTCGGCACATACGACGTCTGCGACGCGGGGCCGTACCTGCTGCGGGCCGCGAAATTCCACGGCCGACCAGGCGAGCAGGACTGCCCGGTCTGCCACCGGGAGCAACTGACCCTGGTGTCCTGGGTGTACGGCGACGAGCTCAAGCACGCCGCCGGATCGGCCAAGACACCGGAGGAACTGACGCGGATGGACGGGCTCTTCGCGGAGTTCACCGTCTACGAGGTCGAGGTCTGCCAGAGCTGTCACTGGAACCACTTGGTGCGGTCCTACGTCCTCGGAACAGGAGAACCGGGAACCACCCGGCCACGGACCCGGTCGCAGAGGACAGCGGGTCAGTGACAGGTATCGAAAACGCAGTTGACCACAGAGCGGCGTCCCCCGAAGCGCCGGTCTGGGAGGCCCATTCGTGAACGACGACCGCAAGCGCTCCTGGCCTGGCCAGGAGCCTGATGCACCTCGCCGTGCCCAATGGCCGGGCGAAGCCGACGAACCAGGCTGGCCGAGCGAAGAACCGCCGCGCCGCCCCCAGCGCCGGACACCCCCGAACGGCACCCCCCGCTCGGCCGCGCCACGGTCCGCGAACGAGCCGCAGTGGCCGGGCGGCGACGCCGGCGGCCCGGAGTGGCCCTCCGACAACGAGCCGCGCCGTCCCGCGGCCCCGCGTCGTTCCAACGGCATGCCCCCGCGCAGGCAGGGACCCCCGCCGCCGGGAGCGCGAGGCCCCGCCGGTGACCAGCGGTCCCGCCAGGGTGCCGCCGGGCATCGCCCGCCGCCGCCCCCGCCCGGCAACCGCCGTCCTCCGGCCCCGGCCGACCAGGCGACCGCGATGGTCCGGCCGGTCGAGCCGGAACCGTACGAGCGCGAGCCCGAGCTCATCACGCATCACGCGCACAACGGCACCGAAGACCCGTACGGCTACGACCCGTACGACGATCGCTATGACGATCGTCACGAAAGCACCGCGCTCGGCGCCGAGGGCGAAGACGGCTACGACGTGGACGACGGAGCGCCGGCCGAAGACGGAGAAGACGACAAGAAGAAGGTCCTCACGCCGAAGCAGCGCAAGAAGCGCCGCTGGCGGATCATCCGCCGGGTCCTCTACGCGATGTTCGGTCTCTTCGTCGTGGTGCCCGCGATCGCGTTCGTCATCACCTACTTCCTGGTGGACGTCCCGTCGCAGGAAAGCGTCGCGAGCCTGCAGAGCCAGCCGATCACGCTGATGTACTCGGACGGCAGCCCGATGGGCAAGATCGCGCCAGCCAGCGGCGGAAGCCGGTACCTCCTGCAGCCGGGCGACGTCCCGGAGGTGGTCAAGAAGGCCGTGTACGCGGCCGAGGACTCGTCGTTCGAGACCAACTCCGGGTTCGACGTCGGCGGCATCCTGCGCGCGGTCTACAACAACGTCACCGGCGGCCAGGGCGGCGGTTCGACGATCTCCCAGCAGTACATCAAGAAGGCCACGGCCAACGAGGCGCCGACGCTCACGCGTAAATGGACCGAGCTGGCGAAATCCTTCAAGATGAACAACCAGATGTCCAAAGAGGAGATCATCACCGCCTACCTCAACACCATCTACTTCGGTCGCGGCGCGAACGGCATCGAAGCGGCCGCGCAGGCCTACTTCAAGAAGCCTGCCAAGGAACTCGGCGCGTCCGAGGCGGCCCTGCTCGCCGGCCTGATCCAGGGCCCGAGCAAGTCCGAGAACGAGGCTTACGCCACCAGGCGGTGGACCTTCGTGATGGACCAGATGGTGGCGAACGGCTGGCTGCCCGCCGGCGAACGCGCGAGCGCGACCTTCCCGAAGCCCATCCCGAAGGCGCAGGCGAAGGCCGACGACGCCGGGACGCTGAGCCTGCACATCCGCAACCGGGTGATCGACGAGCTCGAAGCCCGCGGTTACGACCAGGACCGGCTGCACCAGGGCGGCTACAAGATCACCACGACGATCGACCCGAAGGCGCAGAAGATGGCCGAGGAGTCCGTCGCCGAGGGGATGAAGGGCCAGACGGACGAGAACATCCTGAACGCGCTGGTCGCGATCGACCCCAAGACCGGCGGCGTGGTCGCGTACTGGGGTGGCCCGGACTGGACGAAGAACGCGCAGGGCCAGGACGTCCAGGCCATCGACTGGGCGAACGTGCCGCACAACCCCGGTTCGGCGTTCAAGGCCTTCGACCTGACCGCGTTCCTCAAGATGGGCAAGGGTCTCGGCGAGACCTTCGACGGCTCCAACAACCGGAAGTTCGACGGCCGCACGATCCGGAACGCGGGCGAGAGCTCCAACTGCGGGCCGCAGTGCACGGTCGCCGAGGCGATGAAGGTCTCAGCGAACACCGTGTTCTACGACATGGTCCGCAACGAGACGAAGATCGACCCGGTGGCGAAGGCGGCCAAGGAAGCCGGCGTGATGGTGGAGGCCGACGGCGGCAAGGCGAAGCTGAGCCCCGACATCAACATCGCGCTCGGCGGTGGTGGCACGGTCACCACCGCGGAGGACATGGCGGCCGGCTTCGCCACCTTCGCCGGTGAAGGCGTCCGGCAGAAGCAGCACTTCGTCGCGAAGCTGACCAACTCCCAGGACGAGGTCGAGTTCGACGAGACCGCTCCCAAGGGCGCTCCCGCCTTCAGCGACGACGCCGCCAAGAGCAAGCAGATCGCGGGCAACGTCACCGACGCGCTCGAAGAGGTCATCCCGTACTCGAAGCTCAAGTGCCCGAAGGGGCACGAATGCGCGGGCAAGACCGGGACGCAGCAGTACGACTTCAAGGACAGCGACCCGGCGAGCTATCGCGATCGCAACGCGCAGACCTGGATGGTCGGCTACACGCCGAGCATCTCGACCGCGGTGTGGGTCGGCGGCGACGGCAACAAGCCGCTGCACGACAAGAACAACAAACCGGTCTACGGGCGGACCATCGCCGGCCCGATCTGGGAAGACTTCATGTCCCGGTACATGACCGGCAAGCCGTCGGAGAAGTTCGAGAGCGTCAAGCCGATCGGCAAGGACGCGCGTTACGTGCCGACGACGACGGCGCAGAAGCCGCCGGAGACGCCGACGCCGACCGAGACGCCGACGACCACCCCGACGCCGACGACTCCCACCGAGCCGACGGAGACGGAGCCGACGAAACCGACCAAGCCCACGAAGCCGAGCTGGACGAGGCCGGGGCCGGGGACTTCGGATCCGTTGTTCCCGAACGGCGAAGATCCGTGACGATCGGGCTGAGCACGTGAAGGAAGGTGTGCCGGGCGAGTGCCCGGCACACCTTTTTTCGTGGCATCGGTGAACCTGAACCGATCCGATACGTCTTCAGTAGAAGGAGACCTGCGACCGCAGGACCGCGCTCACCCACGGAAGGTTCGGAGGACGTCCCAGTGAACGACGATCCCCACGGCGGATGGCCAGGTCAGGACCCTGACCCCGCCCGTCGTCCGCAACGCCCGGCCGGACCGCCCCGTCGTCCCGCCGGTCCGCCCCCGGGATACGGGCAGCGGCCGGGTCCCGGTCCGCAGGGGCAGGCGCCGTGGCAGCGCCAGGGTCCGTCCCAGCAGCAGCCGCCCCCGCGTCGTCCGCAGCGGCCGCCGGTCGCGCCGCAGCACGAGCCGGACCTCATCACGCATCACGAGCACAACGGCACCGCCGACCGCGGCTACGACGAGCCGTACGAGGACGAGCAGTACGGCCCGGAGACCGACGAGAACGGGAAGCCGGTCCTCACCCCTGCCCAGCGCAAGAAGCGCCGGTGGAGACGCATCAGGCGGGTGCTGCTCGCGCTGTTCTGCCTCTTCGTCGTCATCCCGGCGATCGCGTTCGTGATCACCTACTTCGCCGTCGACGTGCCTTCGCCGCAGTCCGTCGCGGCGACGCAGGGCCAGGCGGTGACGTACTACTACGCCGACAACACCGAGATGGGCAAGGACGTCCCCAAGGGCGGCAACCGGCACATCCTGACGCCGGAGCAGATCCCGGACATCGTCAAGAAGGCCGTCATCGCCACCGAGGACGCGTCCTTCGAGACCAACTCCGGTTTCGACATCGGCGGCATCCTGCGCGCGGTCTACAACCAGGTGACCGCGGGCAAGGGCGGTGGTTCGACCATCTCCCAGCAGTACATCAAGGTCGCCAGCGGGGACGACGAATCGTCGCTCGCGCGCAAATGGACCGAACTCGCCAAGTCCTTCAAGATGAACCAGACGTACGAGAAGAAGGACATCATCACGGCGTACCTGAACATCATCTACTTCGGGCGCGGCGCGTACGG
Organism: Amycolatopsis sp. MJM2582; assembly: GCF_000754115.1. Classification (NCBI taxonomy): domain Bacteria; kingdom Bacillati; phylum Actinomycetota; class Actinomycetes; order Pseudonocardiales; family Pseudonocardiaceae; genus Amycolatopsis; species Amycolatopsis sp. MJM2582. The sequence goes on along the minus strand of NZ_JPLW01000001.1, from coordinate 1,348,715 downwards.
CATCGAGTCGGCCGCGCAGTCGTTCTTCGGCAAGCCCGCGGGCGAACTCAACGCCTCCGAGGCGGCACTGCTCGCGGGTCTCATCCAGCAGCCGGGCCGCTCGGAGAACCCGAAGGTCGCGAACGAACGCTGGACCGTCGCGCTGAACCGGATGGTGCAGAACGGTTTCCTCTCCGCCGCCGACCGCGCGAACCTGCAGTTCCCGACGCCGATCCCGCAGGAGGACAAGCAGCAGGCCGGGGTGGTCAACCCGTTCATCCGCGACAAGGTCAAGGAAGAGCTCGCCGCGAACGGCATCACCGACGACGTCTACTACCGGGGCGGCTACAAGGTCTACACGACCATCGACCCGAAGGCGCAGGCCGCGGCCGAGCAGGCGGTCGCCGACGGGATGAAGGGCCAGACCGACGAGAACCTGCTCAACGCGCTCGTCGCGATCGACCCCAAGACCGGCGGCGTGAAGGCGTACTACGGTGGCCCGTCCATCGTGAAGGGGCCCAACGGCAAGGACCAGAAGGGCCGCGACTGGGCGAACACACCGCAGAACCCCGGGTCGTCGATGAAGCCGTTCGACCTCACCGCGTACATGCAGCTCGGCAAGGGTGGCATCAACTCGACGTTCGACGGCTCCAACAACCGGCAGTTCGGGAAGCAGACGATCCGGAACGCCGGCCCCGGCAGCACCTGTTCGCAGCAGTGCACGGTGTCCGAGGCGATGCAGCGGTCGGCCAACACGGTGTTCTACGACATGGTCGTGAACGTGACCAAACCCGGGCCGGTGGCGCAGGCCGCCAAGGACGCCGGGGTGAAACCCGCCCCGGACGGCAACTCCGAACTGTTCGCCGACAACAACATCGCGCTCGGCGGTGGCAAGACGGTCATCACCCCGGAGGACATGGCCGCCGCGTACGCCACCTTCGCGGGCGACGGCCAGCGCCGTGACAAGCACTTCATCGTCAAGGTGACCAACTCGCAGGACGAGGCCGCGTACTCGGCTCCGGAAGAGGCGAAGCCGGCGTTCGCCGACGACTCCGACAAGAGCAAGCAGATCGCCGGCAACGTCACCGAGTCGCTCAAGGGTGTCATCCCGTTCTCGAAGCTCAAGTGCCCCAACAACCACGAGTGCGCCGGCAAGACCGGGACCCAGCAGCACACCTACCGGCCGGGCGAGCCCGCGTCGGCGAAGGACGCCAACTCGCAAACCTGGATGGTCGGCTACACGCCGTCGATCTCGGCCGCGGTGTGGGTCGGTGGCGACGGCGACAAGGCGCTGAAGGGCAAGAACGGCAAGTCGATCTTCGGTTCGACGATCGCCGGGCCGATCTGGCAGAAGTTCCTTTCCCTGTACCTGAACGGGAAACCGGGGGAGCGCTTCGACAAGGTCAAGATCATCGGCGGGGACGACAGCAACACCGTCCCGTCGACGCAGACCCCGCCGGACGACGACGAGGGTTCGACCGAGACCGGCACGCCGTCGACGGGTCCGTCGACCGGATCCTCGTCTTCGCGGAACGAAGAGGATCCGCCTTCGAGCTCGAAGAACCCGCCTTCGTCCAGTGAGAACAACGAAGAGGGCGGCAACGGAGGTCCGCCGGGCCGGGGCGGCAGAGGCGATACCGAATAGCTAGAGGGTGACGACGCGCCGTTCGGCACCCGCGAGGTGGGCGGCTTCGATGACCCGGAGCGTCTCCACGGCGGAGGCGGGATCGACCGGGAAGCCGCCCTTGCCGAGCAGCGCGTCGCGCACCTGCGCGTAGAAGTCCTCGTAGCGCCCGACCTCGGTGGGCACGGTCTCGACGTCGTCGTTCACGCCGAGCACGCCGGCGTCCGACTCCGGTTCGACGCCCCAGCCGGGGTCGCCGGGCCGCAGCCCGTCCTTGATCTGCGGCTCCTGGACGTCGAGGCCGTACTTGGTGAAGGTCGCCTTGTCGCCGAGCACGCGGAATCGCGGGTTCCGGGTGCCCGCGAGCGCGGACGCCCACAGGTGCGACCGCACGCCGTTGGTGTGTCGAAGCGCGACGAAGGCGTCGTCGTCGACCGACACCCCGGCGCGGCGCCTGTCGACCTCCGCGTAGACCTCGGAGACCGGGCCGAACAGCTGCAGCGCCTGGTCGACGATATGCGCGCCGAGGTCGTAGAGGAGCCCGCCCGCCTCGGCGGGGTCGCCGAACTCGCGCCAGTTGTCCCGCGGTTTCGGCACCCAGCGGTCGTAGCGTGACTCGAAGCGGAAGACGTCGCCGAGACGGCCCTCGTCGAGGACCTTCCGGACGGTGAGGAAGTCCGAGTCGAATCGGCGGTTCTGGAACACCGTCAGCCCGACACCCTTGGCCTTCGCGGCTTCGACGACCTTCGCCGCTTCGGCCGCTGTCGGCGCGAAGGGCTTGTCGACGACGACAGGCAGACCCGCCTCGATCGCCCGAAGCGCCAGCGGAACGTGCGTGCGGTTCGGCGTGCTGACGACGACCAGGTCCAACTCGCCGGCCTTCGCGAACAGCGCGTCCGCGTCCGGCAGTACGTCGGCGGCCGGGTGGTCGGCGCGTGCCTGCGCGACCCGATCCGGGTTCGAGGTGACGATGGCGGCCGGGGTCAGCCCCGGTGTCGCGTCGACCAGCGGCGCGTGGAAGACGCGTCCGCCGGTGCCGTATCCGAAGATCCCCACTCGCAAGTCAGCCATGACCCCATTAAACAACAGTGTTGCGTAATCAGCCAGTCATGGCAGGATGCGCGCTATGCCGGAGACCGGGGTCAATCTGCGCGGCCTGCGCCAGCACAATCGGACACTGCTGCTCACGCACATCCTGCGCGCGGGCGGTCTGAGCCGTGTCGAACTCGCCGAGCGCACCCGGCTCACCCAGCAGGCCGTCTCGAAGATCGTCCCCGAACTGCTCGAAGCCGGCCTGCTGGACGAAGAACGCCAGCCCGCGTCGGGTGTCGGCAAGCCACGCACCCTGCTGCGCGTCCGCGCGAACGCCCGGCACGCGCTCGGCGCCCAGCTCGACCGGGACTCCTTCCGGGTGGTCATGACCGACCTGACCGGGAAGATCATCGCGTCGCGCGGCGGGCCGCTGCCCCCGGGATTCACCCCCGACCAGGCCGTTTCCGCCCTCGGCGAAGCAACCGAAGCGCTACTCGACGGCGTCGAGGGTGTCCTCGGCCTCGGCGTCGGCAGCGTCGGCCCGCTCGATCACCACGAAGGAGTGGTCCGAGACGCCACGAACATGCCGGGCTGGCACCACGTGCCCCTGCGCGACCTGCTCGCGAAACGCACCGGACTGCCCGTGCGGCTCGACAAGAACACCAACGCGGCCGCCTTCGCGCAGCACTGGCCGGAGGGCGACCAGGCCGCGACCGCCGTCGTGCTCGTCGGCACCGGGATCGGCGTCGGCCTGCTGATCGACGGCAGGCTGTACCGCGGGCCGCGGACCAACGCCGGCGAGTTCGGGCATACGACGCTCGCCTTCGACGGACCGCGCTGCGCGTGCGGCCGCCGTGGCTGCGTGGAGGTGCTGCACAACGCGGCGGCGACCACGGAAGAGGCGGCGGGCCTGCTGGCGATCGGGCTCGCCGACCTCGTCCAGGTGCTCGATCTCGAACGTGTCGTGCTGACCGGACGGTCGGTCCGCGCGGCACCCGAGGTGTACCGCGACACCGTCGCGGCGCGGCTGCGGGAACTCCTGCCTTTGCCGCACTGGCAACGGATCCAGGTCGATCTCGACGAGATGGGCGACGACGTCGTGGCGTTCGGCGCGGCGGCGGAGGTGCTGGCCGGGTTCTACGAGAGCGGCGACATCACCTAGGAACTGGCTTGTAACAGACGAAGCTCCCGTGACGACCTTGCATCGACATTCGGGAGCAAAGGGAGTCAGTTGCGCGCCAGGGCGATCATCGCGACCATCACCGTGACCTGCGGGGTTCTGCTGTCCGGATGCGGCACCGCCGTGTCCCCGCCCGATCCCAAGGCCGAATGGACGGGCGCGATGAAGAGCGCGGGTTTCGTACCGAACTCCCCGCACACTTACGACGAGATGTTCGAGTCGGCGAAGAATTTCTGCAGCGCGGGATCCGCGCTCGCGATCAGCGGACTCGCCCGCACCGTTCTGACACCTGAAATGGCCGATCGGACAGCGATGCCGGCCCGCGGCAAGGACCCCGATACCGCGGCCAAGGCCTACGGGGACGCCACCTGGAAATGGGCCTGCGGACACCAGTAGATCGCCGACCGGGTTCTACGAGAGCGGCGACATCACCGGGTGGTCACCCGGATAGGCGCTAACATCCGCCACGTGTCCGACCAGACGACCCAGCCCGAGGCTCCGCTCTCCCTCACCCCCGGCGAGCGGGTCATCCCGAGCTGGAACGAACCGCTCGTGGCCGCGGCCACCCGCCCGATCGGCGGCCCGCTCGGCGAGCACGCGGCCGTGGGGCGGCACTGGTTCTGGTCGCCGCAGCGGGTCGGGCTGCTGCTGGCTTGCCTCGCGTTGGTGCTCTCGTGGTTCGGCAAGGCGTCGTGCATCCAGCAGTACACCGACGACTCCGGCACCCATCAGCTCGACTGGCGGGCGGGCCGCCCGTTCGTCGCGATGTGCTACTCGGACATCATCCCGCTCTACAGTTCCGAGCGGCTGAACAACTCCGACACCTTCCCGTACGTGACTTCGTGGACCGAAAACGCGGGAACGGCGAAGGAGACCACGCGGTACATGGAGTACCCGGTGGCGACCGGGCTGTTCCAGTGGATCAACGCGAAGCTCACCGAAGCCTGGCTCTCGGTCGCGGAAGCGGGCTGGCTGCCCAGTGCGCTCCCGGTGGCCGTGTACTTCAACATCTCGGCACTGTGGCTCGCGCTGGCCTGGCTGGTCACGGTGTGGGCGACCGGCCGATCGCTGAAACGCCGCCCGTGGGACGCCGCCCTGGTCGCGATCTCACCGCTGGTGCTGGTGCACGTCTTCACCAACTTCGACGCCATCGCGACCGCGTTCACCGCGACCGCGCTGCTCGCGTGGGCGCGGCGACGGCCCGAGGTCGCGGGCTTCCTGCTCGGGCTCGGCGCGGCGGCGAAACTGTATCCGCTGCTCCTGCTCATCCCGTTGTTCTTCCTGTGCCTGCGCGCGGGCAAGGTCAAACAGTGGGCGCTCGCCGCCGGGCTCGCCGTGGCGACGTTCGTCGTGGTCAACGTCCCGTTCGCGCTCGCCGCGCCGACCGGCTGGTGGGAGTTCTTCCGGCTCAACGCGGCACGTCCGATGGACCCGGACTCGCTCTACAACGTGATCTCCCACCTTTCCGGCTGGGCCGGATTCGACGGGAAACTCGCCACGGGCGAGACACCGGTCGTGCTCAACGCCGTCGTCGCGGTGCTGTTCCTCGCCGCCTGCGCCGGCATCGGCTACGTCACGCTGAAGGCGCCACGCCGTCCGCGGTTCGGCCAGCTCGCGTTCCTCGTGGTGGCCGCGTTCCTGCTGACCAACAAGGTGTGGAGCCCGCAGTACTCGCTGTGGCTGGTTCCGCTGGCGGTACTCGCGATCCCGCGCTGGCGGCTGCTGCTCGGCTGGATGATCCTCGACGCGCTGGTCTGGGCGCCGCGGATGATGTACTACCTCGGCGTCGACAACAAAGGCCTGCCCCAGGACTGGTTCCTGGGCGCCGTCGTGGTCCGCGACCTGGCGGTGGTCGGCCTTTGCGCGCTGGTGATCCGCGACATCCACCAGCCACGCAAAGACCCGGTCCGCGCCGCCGGGGACGACGATCCGATCGGCGGATTCCTCGACGGCGCCCCCGACCTACGCGCGGTCAAGCCCGCTTCAACACCTCAGGCCCAGGACGTTCGAGCCTGATGTGCTTGCCGAAGTCCTCGGCCCCGAAGTCTTCGATCCGCACGACGACGGCTTCGGGCGAGGTTTCGACCAGCCTGCAGGTGAACCAGTCTTCGCCGTGCCTGACCGACCAGCGCTCGGCGAGGATGGCCAGGCCCTCCGCCTCCAGCAACGCGACGGAGTCGTCGAAGGCGGCGGGCCCGCCGAGCGGGTAGCCGAAAACGGTCAGTGCCTGCCAACGGGTTTCCGGCGCGGGGACGACGTAGCCGACGTGCTCGCCGTCCTCCGCCCGGTACACGGTCCGATTCTTCATGCGGCCAAGACTCGACCCTCCCGTGGCGAGAGGGTCAAGCCGATTCAGCGCACGAGGTAGCCGCCCGTGCTCGTTTCGAAGAACGGGATCGGGGCCGTGCAGCGCAGAACGTCCTGGTCGAAGCCACCGACGGCCCAGCTCCAGCCGATCCGGTCGTGCCCGCCCGGCACGTCCCGCACCGAGAAACCGACCCGGCGCCCGACCAGGTTCACCGGGAGCGCGGGGATGTCGGCGCGTTCGATCACGCCGGTCAGGATCGCGAGGTCGCCGTCACGCGAGACGCAGTCGACCTTGCCTTCGAAATCGGCGAAGGGCTTCCCGTCCTTGGTCAGATGATTCACGTGGAACCGCCCGGAAGACTTCCCGGGATCGCCGAAGGCCGCGAAGTCGAACCGGACCGGATCGCCTTCGTAGCCCGGAAACGTCAGCGGACCGCCCGCCGAGCCGAGGACGACCGAGCCGGACGGCGGGGCCTGCGCCGCCGTCGCCTGGGTCGCCCCCAGCGTTCCCGCGGCGACGGCGAGCACTGCGACGGCGGCGATCTTGGCCTTGAGCTTCATGGCTTTCCCTCCAGTACCGGGTGTTTCCCGGCTGGAATCGAGCCTTCCTTGATGGGCTTGCCCGGCCCTCCCGCTGGAGAGGGAACGCTCTCCCGCGCGGGTAGCCCCTCGGTCCGGCTTGATCACATGCCAGGTCCTCGCCACGCACCCCACAGGGCACAAGCAGGCACAGCGGTCACAGTGCCTTCACACCATGCCGAGTACTTCAGCTGCCCAATCCGTCGCGAGTACCGCACTCACGTGATCGAAGCCGGAACTCGCGTGATCAGAGGCGGAACACCCCGAGTGCGGCTTCCAGTCACGCGAGTCACGTGCCTGAGCACACGAATCACGCCTTCGCGCACGCCGCGCCCTGTGTTCCAGGTCCGTGAAGGCCTCCTTGAGGGACCCAGAGTCCCTCAAGGAGGCCTTCACGGACTTCGGACCACCGCGACGTCAGGCGGACGCGACGCGCTCCCGGACGAAGGCGATGTCCGCGGCCTGCCCCTCGGCCGGGGTCTCGACGACCACGGGCGCGCCCGCTTCGGCCGCGACGGCGGCCAGCACCTCGGGATCGATCGTGCCGTCGCCGCCGACGACGTTGGCGTGCCGGTCCCGCGTGGAACCGAATTCGTCACGCGAATTGTTGAGGTGCACCAGGTCGATCCGGCCGGTGATGGCCTTGACCTTCTTGACCGCCTCGGTCAGATCCCAGCCCGCCGCGTACGCGTGGCAGGTGTCGAAACAGAAACCGGCGCCGAATTCGCCGACCTTGTCCCAGAGCCGGGCGATCGTGTCGAGGTCGCGGGTCATCGCGTTGTCGCCGCCCGCGGTGTTCTCGATCAGGATCGGCACGGCGAAGCCGCCCTTTTCCTGTTCCCGCTCGAAAAGCTTGCGCCAGTTGACGAGGCCTTCTTCGACGTCTTCCGCCGAACCGACGTGGCCGCCGTGCACGACGAGCCCTTTCGCGCCGATTTCGGCGGCGCCGTTCGCGTGCTGGGTGACGTTCTTCCGCGACGGGATGCGGATGCGGTTGTTCATCGACGCCACATTGATCAGGTACGGCGAGTGGATGAACACCTCGACCGGCGATTCCTTGATCGCTTCGCCGTGCGGGTGGGGTTTGGGAGCCTTCCAGCCCTGCGGGTCGGAAAGGAAGAACTGGAGGACCTCGGCCTCGCGTTCGGCGACCGCGGAGAGGGGATCGTCGTCGCGGACATGGGCACCGATTTTCATGTTGAAGGAATCTACGCGGAGCGAAGCTCCTCCGTTGAGGGCGGTGGTGGGGAGGAAGGCGGAGTTACCCTCGCGGGTTTTTCGCCGTCGCGGACCGGATGGTCACGCTCGTGGGGTAGCGTGAGCGCGTTCCGTTAAAACCGCGTGGGTCTTTGAGGGGCGGAGGACGAACTCGATGGGGAAGACTGCCGGGCGGATCACGGCTTGGGGATTCGCGCTTTCGGTCACGGCCGGACTCGCGTTCCCGATGACCGCGACGGCCGCCGAGGAACCGAGCCCGACCCTTTCCGGTGATTGCGGATCGACGCTGCAGAACGGGAAGTCGGCCGACGGTCTCGTGCTCGACGCGGGTGCCCCGCTCGGTTCGTCCGAGGCGCTGACGGTCGGTCTCGATTCGAAGGCCAAGACCGCCGAAGGCCGGAAGCCTCTGCTCTCGCTGCCGGTCGGCGATCTCGTCAAAACGACCGGTCTCACCGACAACGCGGCAGGCGACCTCGTCGCGCAGGGTGTCTGCAAACCGGCGCAGGGCGCGGTGAACGCGGTCGGGAACCTGACCCAGGGCGTCGTCGAGGAGATCCCGGGAGTCCCGGAGATCCCACCCGGCCCAAAACCGCCGAACCCGGAGCCTCCCAAGCCGGAGCCCCCGAAGCCGGGGCCGGGTCAGCCCGGCGGTCCGGGCAGCGAACTCCCGGTCGAGACCGCCCCGGGCTCCTCCACCGGCATCGGCGGCGACTCGATCGCCGGCCTGATCAGCAACGCCGCGCTGCTCCCCGGCAGCTTCGTCCAGGCGCCGGTGATCACCGAGATCATCCCCGGCGAGGTGCCGCCGCCCACCGTCGACGAGAAGGACACCGGCAACGCGCAGGCGGTCCAGGCGCCGGTCGCCCCGGCCAAGCTGCCGCTGCTGCTCGCGGTGCTGGCGCTGGCCGTCGTCGCCGCGGCTCTGGTCCGCGCTTGGCTGCGGGGTAAGCCCGCCTGACCTTCACCGTCAGTGACGCCCGCTTCCACTCGAATGCCTGACCTCTTCGAGTGAGCGGGCGTTACTTGTCTCCGTTAGCGTCGTTATCCGGGTAGGTGACCCCGACGACGGAGGAGTCGAAGGCATGCGCGAACGGACACGGAGGGCGACCGCCCTGGGTGCGTCGGCCTTCATTCTCGCGGGCTCGGCCGCCCTCGCCATGCCCGGCCAGGCCGCCGCCGCGGAGACCAAGACCGCCACCTGCGGCGGCTCGGTGACCGCGAAACCCGGCGACACGATCCTCGGCAAGACCCCGTTGCTCGGCATCCCGCTCAACCTCGGCCAGGCCGGACCGGTCTCCGGAGTGCTCACGGGCACGATCAACGCGCTGCTCGGCACGGTCTGCAAGGTGACGGTGACCGTGGTGAACACCGTCGTCGCGCCGGTCCCGGTCGTCGGCGCGCCCGCTGCGGAAGCGCTGAACGGCGCCGTCAGCGGCACCCACGAAGCCCTGACCGGTGGTGGCGCCAAGCCCGCTCCCGGAACCCAGCCCCAGCCGGGGAAACCCGCTCCCGGAACACCCGGCAGCGGCGGACCCCAGACCGGCGGACCGGGTGCTCCCGCGCAGGGTGGCGCTCCGGCGGCCGGCATCCCCGCGGCGAACAGCCCGCTCCTGCCCGGCACCTTCACCCCGAATTTCGGCGGCCTGCCCTGGGGCATCAGCACGGGCTACGCCCCGATGCGCGACTACAGCTCCATCCCGATGGCGACGGCCGGTCTCTTCAGCCCGTCGCCCGGCCTCCGGTACGGCGGCCAGATCCCGGGTTACGCGCCGCAGTACGGCCTCGCGACCGAGAACCAGGCCGGCAACCCGGACGTCCAGAATGCGGGACAGGCGGAAGCGCTACCGAGTGTGAGCGACGGATTCACTCAGGACGGGAAACTGCCGCTGCTGATCGCCGTTTTGGCACTCTCCGGAGTCAGCGCGGGCCTCGTGCGCACCTGGGTCCTCCGCCGAATGGCCGCTACAAGTTAGTCCTACCGCCTAGTATCTTTCTGGTCGCTCCCTCGTTATCCCCGTTGCAGTGATTCCTCATGCACTGCTTCACGCCCCCACCGACCCGGAGGATCGCGCCCGTGCGGAAGACCACCATCTGGCAGACCACCCGCAAGGCGCTCACCGTCACCGCACTCGCGACCATGGTCACCGGTGGCGCGCTCCTGACGGCGGGTACCGCCTCGGCGGCGGGCACCACGCTGGCGAACGCGTGCAGCGGCACCGTGAACGGCGGGATGGGCGACACCGTCGCGATCACCGGCACCTCGGTCAAGGAACTGGTGCGGGCGGGCGCGCGGGAAGCGGGCACGCTGGCGCTGTACGACGTCGCCGCGAACGACATCGCGAAGGTCAACACCATCAACGTCGGCGCGGTCCCGAACGCCGCGGGCGGTTCGGTCGACGGCAAGGCGATCGGCACGGCCGTGCGCCAGGCGGTCAAGAACACCAAGTCCTGGGGCCTCGGGCTCAACCCCGAGAAGACCCTCGACTCCATCGAGCACAAGGTCGCCGGCAGCTGCGGCCTGACCACGGTCGCCACGAACTACGTCGCGCCCACCCTGCCGACGCCGGGCACCACCGCCCCGCAGCAGGGCGGCAACGGCGGCGGCACCAACGGCCTCCCGACCTCGCCGAGCCTGCTGCCCGGCGGCAGCAACGGCACCGGCTACGCCCCGCCGCGCGACTACGGCAACCTGCCGGTCGCGCAGCCGGGTGTCGCGGTGGCGCCGGGCGTGCGCTACCCGGCCAACAGCCCGCTCCCGGGCGAGGGCGCCCCGCAGTACGGCACCGACGGCCAGGCCGGGCCGGGTCCGGACGTCCGCAACGCGGGCAACGCCGAAGCGCTCGCGACCGACGGCATGCCCGGCGGCGACGTCCAGCTGCCGATGCTGCTCGCGGTGCTCGTGCTCGCCGGCGTGACCGCCGCGCTGGTCCGCACCTGGGTCCTGCGCCGCGTCTCCTGACCGCCAGGTACGCTTACCTGGACAAACCCTCCTGCCACGGACAGTCCGTGGCCGCGAGCCCATAGGAGGTGAGTGGTTGTGTCACGCCATTACGAGGTAATGGTCATCCTGGACCCCACGCTCGACGAGCGTACGGTGGCCCCGACCCTGGACAACTTCCTCAACGTGATCCGCACTTCGGGCGGAAGCGTCGAGAAGGTCGACGTCTGGGGCCGTCGCCGGCTGTCCTACGAGATCAAGAAGCACACCGAGGGCATCTACGCGCTCCTCGACCTGAACTCGACTTCGGAAGCGGTCAAGGAGCTGGACCGTCAGCTCTCGCTGCAGGAGACCGTGCTCCGCACCAAGGTCATGCGCCGCGAGATCAAGCGCGCCGCGACCGCCGCCGCCAAGGCCTGAGCCGAAGGACTTTCCCGATGGCTGGAGACACCGTCATCACGGTGATCGGCAACCTCACGTCCGACCCGGAGCTTCGCTTCACCCCTTCCGGTGCGGCGGTCGCGAACTTCACCGTCGCGTCCACCCCGCGCACGCTGGACCGTCAGTCCGGTGAGTGGAAGGACGGCGAGGCCCTGTTCCTGCGCTGCAACATCTGGCGTCAGGCGGCCGAGAACGTCGCCGAGTCGCTGACGCGTGGCGCGCGAGTCGTCGTGCAGGGGCGCCTCAAGCAGCGGTCTTTCGAGACCAAGGAAGGCGAGAAGCGCACGGTCGTCGAGCTCGAGGTCGATGAGATCGGCCCGTCGCTGCGCTACGCCACCGCCAAGGTGAACAAGGTCAGCCGTGGCACCGGTGGCGGTGGCGGCGGCTTCGGTGGTGGCGGCGGCCAGAGCGCCCCGCCCGCCGACGACCCGTGGGGCTCCGCCCCGCCCGCCGGTGGCGGCGGTGGCGGCGGTTTCTCCGACGAGCCGCCCTTCTGATCAGGCGATCCACCGCGGGCGCGAGCTCCGCGAGACGCCTCGAGACAACCACTACGTAGAAATTCAGGAGTAATACCGTGGCCAAGCCACCCATCCGCAAGCCCAAGAAGAAGGTCTGCGTGTTCTGCAAGGCCGAGAAGAAGGGCCGCCCGGAGAACATCGACTACAAGGACACCAACCTGCTTCGGAAGTACATCTCCGACCGCGGGAAGATCCGCGCCCGTCGGGTGACCGGCAACTGCAGCCAGCACCAGCGTGACATCGCCATCGCGGTCAAGAACTCCCGCGAAATGGCGCTGCTGCCCTACACCTCGACCGCGCGCTAAGGAGGCACGTCAATGGCGAAGATCATTCTCACCACCGACGTCGCCAACCTCGGTGGGCCCGGCGACATCGTCGAGGTCAAGGACGGCTACGCACGCAACTACCTGCTCCCCCGCGGCTACGCCATCGTGGCCACCAAGGGCGCGGAGAAGAACGTGCGCACGATCAAGCGGGCGCAGGAGAGCCGTCGCATCCGCGACCTCGACCACGCCAAGGAGATCAAGGCGACCCTGGAGGGCCTCGGCGCCATCCAGCTGAGCGGCAAGGCGGCCGAGGGCTCGAAGAAGCTCTTCGGTTCGATCACCACCGCCGAGATCGTGGACGCGATCAAGGCCGCGGGTGGCCCGCTGCTCGACAAGCGCGTCATCGAGCTGAAGGACCACATCAAGACCGTGGGCAAGCACTCGGTCGGCGCCCGTCTGCACCCCGACGTCCGCGTCGACGTGCGGCTCGAGGTCAAGGCCAAGTAACACCGCTTCGACAAAGGGCGGGACGTCTCCATTCCGGAGGTGTCCCGCCCTTTGTTTTACGGGGAACCGCACCCCACCAGGCCACGTCTTAAGCTTGACTGGGGATCAAGGCATTATCGAGACTCGACGTCGAGGCACGGGGAGATCTGGACGCATGGCTTACGACAGCAACGCCGAGCAGAACCGGCAGGAGAAGGTCACGGTGTCCGCGCCGGCCAACCCGGACAAGCCGGCGTCTGGCGGAGGTGGCGGCGGGTTCACCTTCGACAAGGACAAGATCGACGGCATCATCAAGAAGTGGACGGATCTGCAGGCCGAGCTCAAGCGGGACTACGCCGACGCGAACCTGATGGCGAACGTCAAGGCGCCCGGCAAGGAGTTCGCGAGCGGCGACTGGGAGAAGCTGGCCAACCCGTCGGGCAAGGCGTTCCTGGAGCAGAACCAGAAGATGCAGGAATACGTCAAGAACTACATCGACCAGCTGACCGCCGCGAAGCAGAAGATCGCCACGAACGAGGCCGAAACGCAGGCTTCGCTCAACAAGCACAAGGCCGTGTGATGCGACGTTCCCTCGTTCTCCTCCTGGCCGCGGGCGCGCTGGTCGCCGGCTGTTCGGGCACCAAGACCGGCACCGCCTCTTCGGAGCCGTCCTACACGACCGGTGCCGGTGCCTCCAGCGCGTCGAGCGGCTCGTCCGGCTCCGCGCCCAAGGTGTCGAACCCGTTGAAGACCTCGTCGATCGAGAGCGACGCCTGTGCCGCGCTTTCCGCGGCGAAGCGGACCGAGCTCGGTCTCGGCGAAGGCGAGCGGCGGACCACCAGCGTCGGGCCCGGCTGCTCGATCTTCGCCGCCGACGACCAGCTGAACCAGATCGAGATCAGCCCGGTGCTCGCGAACAAGAACGGCCTGAGCGACGTCTACGACACGAAGGCCAACAACGAGTACTTCGAGCCGACCGAGGTCGCCGGCTACCCGGCGGTGTACGCCGCGTCGCTCGACCACCGCAAGAACGGCAAATGCGGTCTGTTCGTCGGCGTGACCGACCAGCTGTCCGTGAACATCCTGGTGCAGTACGACAACGGGCCCGGCGCGAGTGATCCGTGCCCGGTCGCGCTCAAAGTGGGGGAAGCGATGATCGAGACGTTGAAGGAGGGCTGACGCGTGTTCCTGCTGCCGATCATCGCCGGGTATTCGGCCTACAACCTGGCGACCACGAAATCCGGCGACTTCGAAGCGTCCGGCGGCGATCGCAAGATCGACTGCTACAACATCTGGGAGAAGATCGTCACCGGTCCGGGTACCGGGTCGATCCAGGAGGGCCAGGCCGCCGCGACCCGGCTCAAGGCCGGCTACCAGGACAGGCTGACCACCATCGACAACCTGTCGAAGGAGATGGACGCCGCCTGGACCGGTAAGAGCGCCGAAGCCGCGCAGCAGTCGGGTGCGCACCCGCTGCGGACGTGGATGGAGGACTCCGGCAAGAAGCTGGTGGACTCCGACAAGTACCTCGGTGAGCAGAACACCGCCTTCACCACGGTGAAGGCGAAGGTGCAGCAGGTCCCGAAGGACCCGCCGAAGAACAACCTGCTCAACTCCATCACCCCGTGGACCACCGACACCGACCGCGCGATCCGGGACTACAACCAAAAGGGTCAAGCGAACGTCGACGCGTTCAACGAGTACTTCAAGGCCAGTTCCGAGAACGGCAAGAAGCTGCCCACCTACAACAAGATGGAGGGGCAGAACACCAACGTCGACGTCAACGGCGGCGGCAAGGACAAGAACGGCAACGACAAGGACGGCAGCGGCCAGGGCGACCGGAACGGGAACAACGGCATGCCGGGCATCTCGACGCCGCCCGGTTCGATGCCGCCCGGCGGGATGCCGAGTGTCCCCAGCCCGAACATCCCCGGTTCGAACATGCCGGGTATCGGCACGCCGGGATCGAACCTTCCGGGCAGCAATCTGCCCGGGTCGAACCTGCCGGGTTCGAACCTGCCCGGCGGGCAGTACAACCCGAACATCCCCGGCAGCAACTACAAGCCGCCGTCCTGGGACGACGGGACGAACGCGTCCGGCTACACCCCGCCGAAGATCCCCGGCGCCGGTGGCTTCGGCCCGGGTGGTGGCGGCGGAGGCGCCGGTGGCGGCTTCGGCGGCACCGACATCCCCGGTGCGGGCGGCTTCGGCCCGGACGGTGGCTTCGGTCCTGGTGGCGGCTTCGGCCCCGGTGGCGGAAGTGGCGCGGCCCTGCCCGGCAACGCGGGCGCGATGGGTGGCGCCGGCATGGGCGGCGGCGCCGGTGGCGCGGGTTCCGGAGCGGGCCGCGGCGCGGGCGGAATGATGGGCGGCATGGGCGGTATGGGAGCCGGTGGCGCCAGGGGGAAGGGCGGCGAAGACGAGGAGCGCAGCTCCAAGTTCCTCGTCGGCGACGACCCCAACGAGATCTTCGGAACCGACGAGCTCACCGCACCGCCGGTGATCGGCGAGTGAGTTGGGGGCGGAGCTGCGGCAATGACGGCATACGGCCACGGTTGTGAACCCGCCCGGCCGCAAGGCCCCGCTATCGCGGTGGCAGGGCGCCTGCACCGCGAAAGGCGACTGGGAGTGCCAACACGCGCCCTGCCGACGTCGATCGCGGTCGCGGGTTCACCGATGAAGGACTAGTAGTCACGAGCGGGCCGGGCGCGTGCCAAGATGGGGCCGCGCCCGGCTTGTCTTGTTCCCGGGCTGGACGAACAGAACGACTAGGGGGCAGTTCCGGTGCTGGACAAACAGGTCACGATCACGACCGGCACCCTCATCACGCTGATCCGCCGCCGAGGCGGCGAACCGCACACGATCCTGTCGGAAACCCCCACCTGGTACGACGAGGACGCGCAGCGGGCCGAGGACGAGCGGACCAACGAGGAACTGGCGAGCCAGGGCCTCTTCGGCGCACGAGGACTGCACCCCGGTTTCAAGGCGACGCTCGAAGCGATCGCCAGGCCGTCGCTGGAGTACTACGGCTGGGTCGACGGCGGGTTCGAGGGCAAGGCGCTGAGCTTCAGCGTGCTCGCGGGGAGCGCCGGCGGCGAGGGTTTCGTGCTCGCCCGGCACAGCGAGCACGACGGCGTCGCGCTGGCCTCCGTGCGGCCCGAAGAGCTGCTCACCGAGTTCCTCGACCAGATCCCCAAGCTCGCGCCGGGACGCAGCCGTCCGATCGCCGTGCCGAAGAGTCAGGTCGAGGCTCCGCGCTCCTCGTCGACGGCGCAGGACGAGGGCTTCGAGGTGCTTCGCAGCGGACGACAGAGCGCCGGGAGCCAGGAGGCCGACGAGCTTCGCCGCATCCTCGCGTTACGCCGTTTGGGGAGTGGAAGCCTCTACGTCGCGGCCCGCGGCCGAAGCGGCGCGCGGCAGCGGATCGAACGCCCGGTGAACTACATCGATACGACCGAGGGCCGCTGGCTGACCGAAGAGGTACCGGGGAGTGGCGAGCCGAGGATCGCCTTCACACCCGCCGACCAGCAGGTTCTCGCAGAACGACTACGGAGCGCACAGGGCAGGTTGTTCGCGTCCTGAATTGCGGCCCGTTCAGCCCGGCGGGTCGCCCCTCTACCCTCCGTAGCATTCATCCACAGGGCACTCCTGTGCGCCCGCGTGCGACACGCCGAACGACGACTTTTGCCCGACACGCCGTCGCGAGGTGAATAAAGTTCTCCACAGTCTCTCCACAGGGCCTGACCAGCACTTTTGTCAGACCATCCCAGCGTTGCCCACAAGTTGTACACAGGGTTTCGGCCACCTGTGAAGGGATGCCCGCAGTCATCCCCAGGTTGTCCACAGGGCGGTCCCCAGGCGAAATTGCGCTCGTCCTTTCGGGGGGCCTAGCGTGCCCGCCGGGCCGGTACACACCGTGGTGGTCGTCCGGCCGAAGAGGGGAAGACAGGGGAGAGTCCGGAACCGCGGGAGGGGCGGACGGGCGCGGGCGGACCGACCGGGGAAATTCTGGCATAATCGAACGCGTGTTCGATGTCTTGAGGAGGTGGCAGCAGCGGTGGCGCTGACCGACGACCGCAATCCGATGTACGCGGAGTCCGACCCGGGTCCCAGCGACCCCGGTCCGCGTGGCGGCGAATACGACCGTCAGCCTCCGCAGGACATCGCGGCCGAGCAATCCGTGCTCGGCGGCATGCTGCTGTCGAAGGACGCCGTCGCCGACGTCATCGAAGCCCTCGGCCCCGACGACTTCTACCGTCCCGCGCATCAAGCGATCTACGACGTCATCCTCGACCTCTACGGCCGAGGCGAACCCGCCGACCCGATCACCGTCTCCGCCGAGCTGGAACGCCGCGGCGAGCTGGGCCGGGTCGGCGGCGCCCCGTATCTGCACACCCTGATCGCGACGGTGCCGACGGCGGCGAACGCCGGGTACTACGCCGAGATCGTCTCCGAGAAGGCGGTGCTGCGGCGCCTGGTCGAGGCGGGCACCCGGATCGTGCAGTACGGCTACGGCGCGGCCGCGGCCGACGGCGCGAACATCGACGAGGTCGTCGACCGCGCGCAGGCCGCGATCTACGACGTCACCGAGCGGCGCACCAGCGAGGACTACGTCGCGCTGGAAGAGCTGCTCCAGCCGACCATGGACGAGATCGACGCGATCGCGTCACGCGGTGGGCAGTCGCAGGGCATCCCGACCGGATTCGCCGACTTCGACGATCTGACCAACGGCCTGCACCCCGGCCAGATGATCATCGTCGCGGCGCGGCCCGGTGTCGGGAAGGCGCTCGCCCTGGACACCCCGCTGGCCACTCCCGACGGCTGGACGACCATGGGCGAGGTCCAGCCCGGCGACAGGCTGATCGGCGCGAACGGCCGCCCCACGACCGTGGTCGCGGCGACCGAGGTCATGGAGGGCCGCCCTTGCTACGAGGTCGAGTTCTCGGACGGCACGGTGCTCCTCGCGGACGCCGAACACCAGTGGCTGACCGACACGAGGTCGTCCCGCCGCTCGGCGGCCGGCCCGGCGGTGCGCACGACGGAAGAGCTGGCGGCCACGCTGCGCTGCCGAACGGCGGACGGACGTGCCAACCACTCCATCGCGACCACGGCTCCACTGCAACTGCCTGAACGCGAACTCCCTCTTCACCCCTACGCGCTCGGCGCCTGGCTCGGCGACGGCCACTCGGCGAGCGCCCGCTTCACCACAGCGGACCCGGAGATCATCTGCTACCTGGAAGGGGAAGCGGGACTCCTGGTGGAACGCCACGCCGAGCTGTCGTACACCCTGCGGTTGGTTCCGCCGGACCCGGTGGAATACCGCCGTTGCGAGGTATGCGGCGAACCGTTCCTGCCCCAGACCTCCCAGGTGCGGACATGCGGCCGTTCCTGCGGCGGCAAGGTGCGTTTCCAGAGCCCCCCGGTGCCCGCGCCGACCTGCCCCGACTGCGGACGCCCGTCGTCGGGGATGCGACTTTGCCAGGCCTGCCGCAATGAACACGGCAGTGTGCAGGCGATTCTCCGCACGTTGGGCGTGCTGGGGAACAAGCACATCCCGGTGGAGTATCTGCGCGCGTCCGTCGAGCAACGCCGTGCGCTGCTGGCCGGGCTGCTCGACACCGACGGCACCGTCACCCATTCCGGCGCGGTTCAGTTCGCCGTGACGAGCAAGGTGCTCGCCGAGCAGACCCGGGAACTGATCGTCAGCCTCGGGTACCGCTGCGCGTTCACGACCAAGAGGGTCAAGGGGCGCAGCGAAGAGACCTCGACGGCGTACATCCTCGGCTTCACCACTCAGGACCGGGTGTTCTGGTTGCAGCGGAAGCATCTGGAGCAGAAGGAGCGGCTCACCAACGTTCGCGTCCGGCCCCACCTCCGCTACGTCGTGGACGTCCGCCCCGTGGCGTCCGTCCCGGTGCGGTGTGTGGAGGTCGACGCTCCGGACCACCTGTACCTGGCCGGGCGATCGATGGTCCCGACCCACAACTCGACGCTCGGCCTGGACTTCGCGCGTTCGGCGTCCATCAAACACGGTCTGACCAGCGTCATCTTCTCGCTGGAAATGAGCAGGACCGAGATCGTCATGCGCATGCTCTCGGCCGAGGCTCGGATCCGCCTGGCGGATATGCGCGGTGGCAAGATGTCCGACGACGACTGGACCCGGCTCGCGCGCCGGATGAGCGAGGTCTCCGAAGCGCCGCTGTTCGTCGACGACTCGCCGAACATGACGATGATGGAGATCCGCGCGAAGGCCCGGCGGCTCAAGCAGCGCAACGACCTCAAACTCGTCGTCCTCGACTATCTCCAGCTGATGACCTCGGGCAAGCGCGTCGAGTCGCGGCAGCAGGAGGTTTCGGAGTTCTCGCGGCAGATGAAGCTGCTGGCGAAGGAGATCGAGGTCCCGGTGATCGCGATCAGCCAGCTGAACCGTGGTCCCGAGCAGCGGACCGACAAACGCCCGATGCTGTCCGACCTCCGTGAGTCCGGCTCGCTGGAGCAGGACGCCGACCTCGTCATCCTGGTCAACCGCCCCGACGCCTGGGAGCGGGACGACCCGCGGGCGGGCGAGGCGGACCTGATCATCGCGAAGCACCGTGCCGGGCCGACGGCGACGATCACCGTGGCGCACCAGCTGCACTACAGCCGCTTCGTCGACCTTTCACACGACTAAAGCAAGAACTCGAAGACGTCCTTCGTGAAGCGCCGGTCGCTCATCACGGTGTGGTGCCGTCGGCCCGGGTAGACCTTGAGATCGCCGCGGCGGGTCTTGTCGGCCACCCGTTCGGCGAGTTCGAGCGGGTAGAGGGCGTCCCGCGAGCCGGCGATCACCAAGGTGGGCGCGGTGATCTCGCCGAGCCGGTCTTCGATGTCGAAGGCGTCTTCGGCCCGCAACATGGCCACCATGCCGTTCGGGTCCGCCGGACGGCCGGAGGTCAGCGCCAGCAGGCAGGCCAGCAGAGCCCGCCCCGGCCGGGTTTCCGCGACCGTGGGCGCCAGCGCCATGGCCGCGGCCCGGTGCCGTCCGGCGGCCAGGAGATCCGCGTACTCGCGCTGGACGCGGCGGCCGGTCGAGCCGAGGCGGGTGCCCGCGGCCCCGACCACCAGGTTTCGCACCAGGCCGGGGTGGTCGGCGGCGAACTGCAGCGCCAGGCAGCCGGCCGTGGACACGCCGAGCACGTCGACCGGGCCGTCGAACCGTTCCCGCAACTCTTCGGCGTGGTGGGCGGCGAGGTCCGCCATGGTGACGCCGGGTTCGAGCCCCGGCCGCCGGCCGACCGTCAGCACGGTGAACCGCGCGGCCAGCGGTTTGAGGGAACGCACCTCGGCCCAGCGGGCGACGCCGGTGGGGTTGGCCGAGTCGGGCAGCACCGTCCGGAAGACGACGAGCGGACTTCCCGTGCCGAACTCGAAATACGGGGCCCCACCGGCCAGTACACCTTCGCGCATGGTCACTCCTTGATCAGTCCCGCCGCGACGATGTCGATGAGCCGGTCAAGTACGGCGGGGTAGCGCTGCTCGCCGATGTCCTGCCGGTGCATGGGCAGCAGCAACACGGCCTGGAGCACCCCGGTCAGCTCGTCGTCGTCGGCGTCGACGAGCTGCCCCTTGGCTCGGGCCGCCGCCAGGAATCCGGGAAGCGGCAGCACCTGCTCGGCTCTGGCCATCTCCTCGGGCCCCATCCGCCGGGCCACCGCCCGCATCTCCTCGGGATGCGTGATCAGCCGGTGATAGAGCGGGTTCTCCGCCAAGATCCGTACCGTGGCGCGCAGGAAACCGGCAAGGGCGGCGCGGGCGTTTTCGGTCTCGTTCACCACCGACGCCAGCTGTTCGTGCAGCTCAGGGGCCTGCCGCAGCATGAGCTCCAGGTACAGCGCCTCCTTCGAGTCGAAGAAGGCGTAGAAGCTGCTTTTGGCGATCCCGGCGGGGGCAACGAGGTCGTCCAGCGAGGTTTTGCGCAGGCCCTGCTCGGCGAACAGGGCACGTCCGGCGGCCAGGAGCCGCTCGGTGATCCTCGCGCGGTCCTCGGCGCTGAACGGGCTCGGCATCTCGGCTCCTGGCTGGCTATGAACGAAATGATTTTTCGTTCATAGCCACCTTAGCCTCACCCGGGTTGGAAGAACGCGAGCATTTTCCGGGAAGCGTCCGGAGCCGCGAGGAGTTCGTGGACCCGCTCGGACATCCGGGCGGCGGCACCGGCGCGTTCGAACATCTCGTGTTCGTACTCCTTGACGGCGGCGGGGAAGTCGTCCGGCCGCGCGGCCAGCGCGAGCCCGAGCAGGGCGCCGTCGAGCAGGGCCATGTTGGCGCCTTCGCCCACCGGCGGCATCAGGTGCGCGGCGTCGCCGACCAGGGTGACGTCCGGCGCCGACGGCCAGGTCAGGCCGACTGGGAGGCTGCTGATCGACCGCGGCACGACCACGTCGTCGCAGGCCGCGATCAGCGCGGTGAACCGCGCGTCCCAGCCGTCGAGCCGTCCGATCAGCCACGTCCGCGCGGCGGCCGGATCGTCGAGTGGCATCCCATTGGTGGCGAACCAGTCCTCGGCGGTGCCGTAGAAGCTGAGGCCGACGCGAACGGTGCCGTCGCCGTTGCGTTGCGCCGCGAGGGATTTCCCGTCGCCGAGCACCCAGTACGTGCCGCGTCCGACCATCGCCGCGAGATCGGGATGGGTGCGGTCGATTTCGGGAATACGGAGTTCGACCAGGTTGTGACCGAGATGCGCCGGCCGGGCGTCGGTGAGCAAGGGGCGGACGCGGGAGTTGGCGCCGTCGGCGCCGACCAGGAGGTCGTACGTCGCGCTGTGCCCATTCGCGAAGCGCACGACGCCGTCTTCGGCGGATTCGAACGCGTGCCCCCAGCGCACCGTGTGCTCGGGAAGCGAGTCCAGCAGCAGGTCGCGCAGATCGGCCCGGTCGACCTCGGGTCGCGCGAAGGGCGCGTCGTCCGGTGTGTCCTCCTGCAGCAGCAGGGTGCCGTCCGGTTCCAGGAGCCGCATGTCCTGGCCCTCGCCGCGGGCGATCGTGGTGAACCGGTCGATCAGGCCGGCTTCGCGCAGCGCCCGCTGCCCGGTGTCGGCGTGGATGTCGAGCATGCCGCCCTGACCGCGGGCGTGGCGTGACGTCTCTCGTTCGTACACGACGGCCTCGATGCCGTGGACGTGCAGGACCCGGGCGAGCGCCAGGCCACCGGGGCCCGCTCCGACGATGGCGATGCTCATGATTCGCACCTCTCGATACAGTGTATTGGTCGATACACTGTATCGACCAATGCGTTGTATTGTCACCGCCATGGTGGTGTGGGAGCGGCCCGAGCCGCCGGATCGGCCCGCCCTGGCCCCGCTGAGCCGGGAGCTGATCGTGCGGGCGGCGATCCGGCTCGCCGACGCGGATGGCCTGGACGCGGTGTCCCTGCGCAAGATCGCGACCGCACTGGACGTCGGCCCGATGCGGCTGTACGGCTACATCGAGAACAAGGAAGAGCTGCTCGACCTGATGGTCGACGCCGCCCACGCCGAGATCCGGCCCACCGGCGACGGCTGGCGGGAGGTGCTGCGGTCGCTCGCCGACGCCATGCGCCGCGCCGTCCACCGGCACGAATGGCTCGCCGACCTCCTGGGCGGCAGGCCCCAGCTGGGGCCGCACGCGCTGGCCACCGCCGAGGCCGTGATGGCGGCGCTGGGTGACGTCGGGGTGGATTCCGCGATGCCGGTGGTCTCGGCGGTCAACGCGTACACGATCGGCGCGGTCCGCCGGGAGATCGCCGAACGCCGCGCCGAACGTGCCACCGGGATGGACGAGCAGCGGTGGCAGGCCACGCTCGGGCCCTATCTGACGCGGGCGTTCGCCAGTGGTGATCTCCCCGCGCTGGCCACGGTCGTCCGCGACGCCGTCCACCTGGACGCCGACGAGACCTTCCGGATGGGCCTCGATTTCCTCCTCGACGGCATCGAAGCCCGCCTCTCAGGCTGACGCCCCATGTCAGCGCCATGACCGTCCCGTGTCAGCGCGGCCCGCGAATGTGGTCGCCATGACCAAGACACTGAAGACCTTCCGCCGCATCGGTCTCACCGCGCTGGCCGCCGCACTGCTGGCGGGCGTGACCGCCCCCGCCGCCTCCGCCGGGCAGGATCGCCCGGAACTGCAGCGGGCGGCCCAGGAATTCGTCGACGCGGGCTTCGCCGGGATGCAGCTGCGCGTCCGCGACGAGCGGGGCGAATGGTCCGGCAGCGCCGGGGTGCGCGAACTGGGCGGCACCGCGAAGCCGCCGACGAACGGCCACTTCCGCCTCGGCAGCACGACGAAGAACTTCACCGCGACCCTGGTGCTGCAGTTCGTGGCAGAGGGCCGGATCGGCCTCGACACCCCGGTCGCCGGTCTCCTTCCCCAGCTCGGGCTGGACCCGCGGATCACCGTGCGGATGCTGCTGCAGCACACCAGCGGGCTGTTCAACCACACCGGCCAGTACAACCCGGACGGCACGGTCACGCCGGGGATCCCGTGGGCGGGCCAGGAATGGGTGGACAAGCGGTTCCACACCTACCAGCCGGAGGAACTGGTGCGGCTGGCCGTGTCCAAGCCCGCGGTCTTCGCGCCGGGGGCGGGCTGGAGCTACTCCAACACCAACTACGTGGTGGCCAGGCTGCTGGTCGAGAAGCTCAGCGGCCGTCCCTTCGCCGACGAGCTGGACCGGCGGATCCTGCGGCCGCTCAAGCTGCGTGACACCTTGTCGCCGGGGGCGTGGGCCGGGATGCCCAAGCCGTACGCCCACGCCTACTACCGCTACGAGAACGCCGGCCAGTGGAAGACGATCGACGTCACCCACCAGAACCCGACCTGGATCTCCAGTGCCGGCGACATGATCTCGACGACCAAGGATCTCCAGACGTACTTTTCCGCGCTGCAGAGTGGAAAGCTCCTGCCTGCCTGGCTGCTGGCCGAGATGCGCGTGACGCATCCGGGCAGCGAAAGCCTCTACGGCTTCTACGGTCTCGGGCAGTTCTCGCAGGACTTGGGCCCGGGCTGTGTCGGCGTCGTCCTCAACCACAACGGTGGCCTCAACGGCTACGGATCGCTGATGTACAGCACGCCGGACGGCAGCAAGACGCTGACCGCGTCGGTCACCGGCGGGGACGACGCGAACGCGGGGCAGGCGTTCCCGGCGGCGCTGAACAAGCTCGTCCGGACGGTGTTCTGCGGTAAGTGACCGGTCAGCGCGCCCGCTCGGCCAGCCGGGCCGCGAGCGCGCCGACCAGATCTCGGAGCTCGGCCGGCCGTTCGATGTCGAACGGCCGGTCGAGCGCGGCGAGCAGCGGCGGGATCCAGTCCAGCCGCTGTGCCCGGACGCGGACACGCACCCGATCCCCATCGGTTTCGAGAGTGGCCACGGACGGCGGGAAAACGGCGCGGATCTCCTCCGGCGTCGCCTCGATCCACACGGAGACGTCGTGCCGGTACGGCGTCTCGGCCAGCGCGGTCAGCACCCGCTCGGCCGGATCGAAACCGTCCGGCGTCTCGAAGGTCCCGGCCCGCGTCTCGGCCGACTGGATCCGGTCGACGCGGAAGGTGCGCACCTCTCCGCTGGCCGAGTCGAAGCCCGTCAGGTACCACCGCCCGGAGTGCGCCACGACGCCGTAGGGATGGACGACGCGTTCACTCGCCCCGCCGTGACCGGCGAGATACGCGAGCGCGACCGGACGCCGGTCCCGCGCCGCTTCCGCGACGGTGAGCAGGACTTCGGCCTCGGCCGACAGGGGTTTCCGGGCGGGAGCGGTGAAGTCGGCGTTCTCCAGCAGCGCGTCCAACCGGCGGCCCAGTGCTTCGGGAAGCACCCGCCGGACCTTCGCGACCGCGCTCTCGACGGCCGCGACCGACGTGGTGATCAGCCCCGCCCGCCGTCCCGCGACCAGGCCGAGCAGGACGGCCAGTGCCTCCTCGTCGGTGAGCATCAACGGCGGCATCCGGTAGCCGGGGGCCAGCCGGTAACCGCCGTACCGGCCGCGCACCGAGCGCACCGGGATGTCCAGGTCGACGAGGTGTTCGGCGTAGCGGCGGACCGTGCGTTCGTCCACGTCGAGCCGGTCGGCGAGCTCGGCGACGGTGCGCGTCCCACCGCTCTGGAGGATCTCCAGCAGCGCGAGCACTCGGGCGATGGGCCTGGTCACAAGCCGGAGAATACCGGGCGGATTCTGCCCGGTATTGCTCCTAGCGTGGCCGGTGTCCCGCTTTCCGGCACCCGAAAGGATCCATCGTGCAGTTCGTTTCCGTCCGTGTGATCACCCACGACGTCGCCCGTCTCGCCGGTTTCTACGAGAAGGCGACCGGCCTCGACTCGCGATGGCGCTCCGAGCAGTTCGCCGAACTCGTCGGCCCGTCGTGCACCTTGGCGATCGGCAGCGCCGAGACGATGCAGCTGTTCGGCGCGGGCGCCGCCGTGCCCGAATCGAACCGGACCGCGATCCTCGAATTCCGCGTCGAGGACGTCGACCGCGAGTACGAGCGGCTGGCGGAGCTGGCCGAGATCGTGCAGGAGCCGACCACGATGCCGTGGGGGAACCGGTCGCTGCTGTTCCGCGATCCCGACGGCAACCTGGTCAACTACTTCACGCCGAGCGCCCCGTAGTTCCGGACGAACGCCGTCAGCAGCCGCGCGAATTCGCGACGGTCGCCGTCCGGCCAGTCCGCCATCGCCTCGGCGAACACCGAGCGGCGGAATTCGTGCATCCGCGTCACTTCGGCGCGACCGGTTTCGGTGAGCACGAGGACGGCGCGGCGGCCGTCGCGCTGATCGGCTTCGCGCCGGAGGAAACCGCCCTCGACCGCGCGGGCGACCAGGCGGCTCGCCCGCGGCTGGTCGATGGTCAACGCCGCCGCGAGGCTGGTGACGGTGCCCGGTTCGCCGCTCTCCTCGGCCGCTTCGACGGCGTCCAGCAGCCCCTGTATCGCCTGGTCCGGCATCGTTTCGGCGCGGTCGCGGGCGAGTTTCGACAGCGATCGCCTCGCTTGGCTTCGCCGGATGGCGATCATCGCGCGTTCCACGTCGGCCACGGCGTCCGTCATTGCCCGTCCTCACCAAATGCATGTATTTTTACATGTAGTTGTCGCCTGCTTGAGGAGTATCCATGAAGCCCATCGGATTCTGGTTCGCCCATCTTCACCAGGCTCTCGAAGCTTCACTGGACCACCTCCTCGCCGCCGAATCGCTGACCCGCCGCCACTGGCAGGTCCTGAACACGGGAGCGTCGCCCGAAGAGGCGCTGAAGCCATTCGGAGATCTCCGGGAAACCATCGCCGACCTGCGCCTTCGCGGCTGGATGGACGAGGACGGCCTGACCGAAGCAGGCCGGGCGGCCCACCTTCGACTGAAGACCAAGATCGGCGAATTCCGCTCACGCGTGACCGAGGGCATCAGCGACGACGAATACCGGGCGACGGTCGGCGTACTGGAACGCATGGCCGCGAACCTCGGCCGGGAATAAGGCGGAGGCGGCCGGCGTCGTCTATCCTGGTAGTTGAAAGTTCAAACACCTGGAGCTGACATGACGCCGGTGCTCTACCTCAGCCACGGCGCGCCGCCGCTCGCCGACGACGCCACCTGGACCCGCCAGCTCGCCGGCTGGTCGGCGGACCTCGAGAAGCCGAAGGCGATCCTCGTCGTCTCGGCGCACTGGGAAGAGGCGCCGCTGACCCTCGGCGCCACCACCACGGTGCCGCTCGTCTACGACTTCTGGGGCTTCCCGGACCGCTACTACCAGGTGGAATACGCCGCGCCCGGTGCTCCCGCGCTGGCGGACAAGGTGCGGAAGCTCCTGCGTTCGTCCCAGACGCCGGTCCACGACGCGCCCGACCGCGGTCTCGATCACGGCGCGTACGTCCCGCTCGTGGAGATGTACCCGGACGCCGACATCCCGGTGCTGCAGGTGTCGATGCCGTCGCTGGACCCGCGTGAGCTGTTCGACCTCGGCCGCAAGCTCGCGCCGCTGCGCGACGAGGGCGTGCTGATCATCGGCAGCGGTTTCTTCACGCACAACCTGAGCGCGATGCGCGAGACCGACGGCACCGACGGGACGCCGCCGTCGTGGTCGAGCGAATTCGACCACTGGGGTGCGGAAACCCTGCGCGAGGGCGACCTCGACGCGTTGCTGGACTTCCAGCACAAGGCCCCTGCCGCGGCCATCGCGCACCCCAGGATCGAACACTTCGCCCCGCTGTTCGTGTCGCTCGGCGCGAGCTCGTCGGAGGGCAAGGGCGAGACCGTGATCGACGGCTACTGGCACGGCCTCGCCAAGCGTTCCCTCCAGTTCGACTAGCGGGACCGAAGGACGCCGGCGCCCGCCACCAAGCCGAGCGCCAGCAGCGTGACCACCGCGAAGGAGATCGTCAGCGACGTCAGGTCGGCGATCCCCCCGATCAACGACGGCGCGACGAGACCCGACGAATAGGTGATGGTCGCGACGCCCGCGATCGACTGGCTCGGCGTCGGCCCGCTGCGGCCGGCCGCCGCGAAGGCGAGCGGTACGACGACGGAGACGCCGAGCCCGATCAAGGCGAAACCGGCCATCGCCATCACCGGATGGACGGCGAAGACGACCAGCAGCCCACCGGCGGTCGCGAAGACTCCACCCGCGCGGACGGTTTTGACCGAGCCGAAACGCCGCACCAGCGCGTCGCCCGAGAGCCGCGCGACCGCCATCGTGCAGGTGAACGCGGTGGTCGACGCGGCCGCGATGCCCGGCGACGTGCCGAGGACGTCACGCAGGTAGACGGCGGACCAGTCGAGGCTCGCCCCCTCGGCGAAGACGGCGCAGAACGCGACGGCACCGATGATCACGGCCGACTTCGGCGGCAACGCGAACCTCGGCGGCGGGTGCTCGTCGGGCGCGCTCCGCACGTCGAAAACGCCCTGGCAAAGCAGCGCGCCGGCGACGGTGAGCACCGCCGACGCGATCACGAAGTGGATCCGTGCGTCCAATCCGGCGTGCGCGGCGAGCGTGCCCGCGGCCGAGCCGACGAGCGCGCCCGTGGTCCACATGCCGTGCAGCCCCGACATGACCGACTTGCCCATCTTCTCCTCGACGTCGACGCCGAGGGCGTTCATCAGCACGTCCGAGGTGCCGGCCGCGGTGCCCATGACGAACAGCGCGAGGCACAGGGTGAAGAGGTTTCCCGCCAGGGACGGGAGGATCAGCGCCAGCGTCCAGTACGCGAGCAGCAGCCGGAGGCCCAGCCTGCCGCCGAGCCGGTGCCCGATCCGCGCGGCGAGCGGCATGGTGAGCGAGGCACCGATGGCGGGGAAGGCGAGCGCGAGGCCGAGCTGGCCCGCGCTGATCCCCGCGTGTTCCTGGATCCACGGGATCCGGGTGGCGAAACTGCCGGTCACCGCGCCGTGCACGGCGAAGACGGCGGCGATGGCGACCCGCGCCTGCCGCACCCGCCGCGTCGGCCCGCCGACGGTTTCCACTGTGTTGGTCACTGGGCCCCCAAGGTCCATGAGACGACTCGACGGGCGTCAGCGTAAACTATCAGGAAGGGAACCTGATAATTAATTCTGGGAGGATCTGCCGGTGAGTGTCATCCGGACGCCGTCCGCCTCCCCGAGCACGGCGCGCGCCATCAACGACCGCCTCGCCCTCGACCTGCTCCACCGCGAGGGTTCGCTGACGGCGGCCCAGCTCAAGACGTTGACCGGGCTTTCCCGGCCGACGGTGGCGGACCTCGTCGAGCGTCTGCAGGACGCGGGCCTGATCGAGATCGTCGGCGAGGCGGGCGCGGACCGCCGCGGCCCGAACGCGAAGCTGTACGGCATCGTCGCCGAACGCGCGTACCTCGCGGGACTCGACGTCCGCACCCACGGCATCGCCGTTTCGGTCGCGGACCTGCTGGGCCGGACCCGCGCGGAGGCGTCGCTGCCGTTCGACCTGGACGTCGACACCGACGAGGCCGTGGAGCGGGCGATCGCCCTGCTCAAGACCACGACCGCCGAGGCGGGCGCAACCGCGTTGCACACGATCGCCGTCGGCGCCCCCGGTCTGGTCGACCCGGCGACCGGCGGGCTGCGGCACGCCGGGGGATTGCCCGCGTGGCACGGGAAACTCGTCGACGAACTCCGGCGGCGGCTGGGTGTCCCGGTACTGCTGGAGAACGAGGTCAACCTCGCGGCCGCCGCCGAACAGCGGCTCGGCGCCGCCCGCGACCGGGACACGTTCGTCCTGCTGTGGCTGGGCTTCGGGGTCGGCGCGGCCGTCGTCCTCGACGGTTCGCTGCGGCGGGGCGCGTCGGGCGGCGCGGGCGAGATCGGGTTCCTGCCGATGCTGGGGCCAGGACGGCTCCCGACCGCGACCGACTGCGACGGCGGCTTCCACACGCTGGCGGGCAGCGCCGCGCTGTGCGAGCTGGCCCGCGAGCACGGCATCCCGGCGTCTCCGGCCGACGACGCCGCCGCGGCCGAAGCGGCCATCGGGTACGCGATCGACTCGAACGCCGAGGACTTCCTCGAGATCGTCGCGGAGCGGATCGCGATCGGCGCCGCCGCGGTCACCGCGGTACTCGACCCGGGCTGTCTCGTCCTCGGCGGGGAGATCGGGCGGGCGGGCGGCGACGCGCTGGCGGCACGGGTGAGCCGACGGCTTGCGGAGATCTCACCGCTGCGGACCGAGGTGCGGCCGGGGACCGTCGGCGGCGGCGCGGTGCTGGAGGGCGCGGTGCTGACCGCGATGGGCGCCGCGCAGGACGCGCTCTTCACCCCGCGGGGCTGAAACGGCGATCTCGCGTGATCAGACGGACGACACGCGTGATTGGCGGGCGAACACGCGTGATCGGGGGCGGAACACACAAAAGGAAGCGGGCCCGGGAGTGTCTCCCGGGCCCGCTTCGGTTCATTCAGTGGCGCTAGCCGACTGGCAGGTTCACATGGTGTGGAACTTCTTGCCGGTCAGGGTGCCGATGAAACGCTGGAACATGCTCAGCGGCGACGAGTCGACGCCCGCCAGAGCCGGGACCTGCGCGGTCGGCATCGCCGGGGTGCTGTTCACCGCGGGCAGGGTGCCCGTGGTGGGCAGCTGCACCGGCAGCGCGCCGGCGGTGGGCAGCGCACCCGCGGTCGGCAGGGCGCCGGCCGTCGGGAGCTGCACCGGCAGGTTGCCGGCGGTGGGCAGCCCGTTGCTCAACGCCGGGAGGGTCGGCAGCTGCGCGACCTTGGGGGCGTCCGCACGAGCGGCGTCACCGGGCAGACCCGGGGTCTTCGGCAGGGCCGGGACACCGGGCAGGGCCGGGGTGCCGGGCAGCTCGGGCAGGTCCGACTTCGGCAGCTGCGCCGGGATGGCACCCAGCTGCTTCAGCGCGGTCAGGCCGGCCACCTGCACCGGGAGGGTCGCCACCTGGGGACCGTCGGCGCGGGCGCCACCGATCTCCGGGGTGGTCGGCAGGGCGCCGGCACCGTTCAGCGACGGCACCGAACCGAACGGCAGCGCGGGCAGCGCGTCGATCGGCATCTCCGAACCGACCGAGTCGGTGAAGGCGCGGGTGTACTCCTCGTCGTTGATCACGGTGTTGTCGGTCGAGTTCTCGTCCGCGATCGCCAGGACCGGGATTTCGAGCTCGTTCAGCGGGATCACGAAGACCAGCGGGTGGTGGAAGTTGAAGCCCGAGAGGGCCTCTCCGCTGCCGTCGGTGATGCTGTCGCCACCGGCCTGGCCGGTGATCATGCTCTCCGCTTCGGTCTCGGACACGCCACCGGCGGCCGCGATCGCGTCACCGAACACCTCGGGGTCGGCCGCGGCCGGGATGTCGAGGATGTTGCCCGAGAGGGATCCGTCGAGACCCGAGGTCTCCACGTCCCCACCCGACAGGGCGTCGACCGTGTTGGAGCCTTCGGCGTCGGCCAGGCCGGCCGCCGCGACCGCGTCGTGGGTGACCGGCACGATCGGCAGCGCCTGCGCGCCGATGATGTTGCCCGAAACCGCGCCCTCGTCACCGTTGGTGGTGGCGTCGCCGCCCGCCTCCGACAGGACGTCGCTGACGCTGTCGCCCTCGGCGATGCCGGCGCCGGCGATGCCGTGCCCGGTCACCGGGACCGCGCCACCGATCGGCGTCTGGACGATGTTGCCCGCCAGCGCGCCTTCTTCACCGTTCGCGGTGGCGTCGCCGCCCGCGTTCGAGTCGGTGAGGTTCGTGCCCTTGCCCGACGCGATCCCGCCGAGCACCGCGGCGAAGTTGTGCGCCTGGACCGGCAGGGAGACCGGGCCGTAGACCAGGTTGCCCGAGCCCGCGCCACCGTCACCGGTCGCGTGGACGTCGTGTCCGGCGTTGGACGTGGTGTCGCCGTCGGCGCCACCGTGGCCCTGGCCGATGAACGCGCCACCGATCCCGAACGCCTGCACCGGCAGCGAAACCGGCACGGTGCCCAGGTTGGAGCTGAGGAAGCCGTTGTCGTCGGCGGTGTTCCCGCCGCCGCCACCGGAGACGACCTTGGTCTCGTCGGCGGTGCCGGTGCCCTGGCCGATGAACGAGCCACCGACACCGAAGACCTCGGCCGGAACCGCGGCCGGGACCTGGACGATGTTGCCCGAACCGGACGAGTCGTCGCCCGTGGTGCCGTCGTAGCCGCCGGCGGTCACGGTCTTGGTCTCGGTCGCCTCGGCGACGGCCTGGCCGATGTGCGAGCCACCGACGCCGTAGACCTCGGGGGCCAGCGCGGCCTGGGTGTTGACGATGTTGCCCGCGAGGGTCGAGTCGTCACCCGTGGTGTGGCTGCCGTTGCCGGCGTTCGCGTCGACGGTGTTCTCGCACGAGGTCGAGGACACGTTGCCGATGTAGGTGCCCGCGATGCAGGTCACCTCGACGGGCGCGGCCACGGCCGGGTCGACGATGTTGCCGCCGCCCGCGGAGCCTTCGCCCTCGCTGCTGACGAACCCACCGGCGTCGACGACGCTCGAGTGGCTGGTGCCGCCGTCCTTGCCGGTGTTGGCGAGGCCGACCCAGCTGGCGGCCACGCCGCCGACGTTCGCGACGTCCGCGGTCTGCGGCACGATCGCGTTACCCGCGACGGCCGAGTCCTCGCCGGAGGTCTGCACGTAGCTGGGGACGTTGCTCCAGCCGGGGGTGGTGTCACCGGCGGTGGCGTCCGCCGAGGAGCTGCTGTTCGAGTTCGCGAGCGAACCGTGCGCGGCGGCGGCGTTGTCGTTGACCTTCACCGGGAGGGCGATCGGCACCGCGCCGACGTTGCCGCCGAGGGCGGAGTCGTCACCGTCGGTCTCGACCCAGCCGCCGGAGGTGGCTTCGGTCTCGGCCTCGTAGCCGGAGCTGTTGGCGTTGCCGATGATCCAGGAGGCGGCGTTGCCGGTGACCTGGACCGGGGTGGCGAACTGACCGGCCAGCACGTTGCCGGACAGGGCGGAGCCCTCGCCGTCGGTGGTGATGTTGCCGGTCTCGCTGGTGCTCTGGCTGGCGGAGCCGCCGACCACGCGGCCGGTGCCGCCGGCGAGCCCGCCGCCGTTGCCGGCGATCTGCACGGGCAGCGCCCAGTCGAGGGACACGACGTTCCCGGCGAGGCTGGAGTCCTCACCCGTGGTCTCGATGTCCTGGTTGTGCGCCCAGGTCTGGTCGTGCGAGCCACCCTCGACCTCGGCGTCGCCGATCACGCCGATGGCGTTGTCGACGATCTGGATCGGGACGACGACGTCACCGACGACCTTGTTGCCCTTGAGGATGTCGTCGGTGGTGGTGAACCCACCGCCGGTCACCCCGCCGCTGACCTGACGGGCCGAGTCCTTGGCCGCCAGCGGGGCCGGGACCGCGTTCTTGCCGGAAAGGCTGGGGAGCCCTCCACCGATACCGTCGGTGCTGCCGCCGGGCGACGAAGCCGAGTCCAGCGCGTCCGAGACGGGCTTGGTGACGGCCTTCGTGCTGATCTCGCCCTTGTAGCCGGGGAGGTCGGCCTGGCCCAGCGGCGTGCCGACGGCGTTGTTGTCGATCTCGACCGGAACGGTGACGTTCGCGTCGAGCGGGGAGGCCGGGGTGTCGGGGTTGACCTGTTCGTCAGCCGAAGCGATGCCGGTGCCCAGCATCAACAGCCCACCCGTGACCAACGCGGTCTGGAGTCCGCGCTTTGCCCAGGATTGCATGGGGTTGTTCTCCTTCATTTCGGGTTCCCTTTCGGGTCTGAGGAGGTGCCTTCGAAGCGGCACCAGAGGGGGGTGGAACTGGCTGCGGGCGCACAAAAGCGCACCGCCGTTTCGCGGGAGATCAGGAGCGGACGCGAAGCCAAGCCCGGAATCGGGAGGCGTGAGGCGCGTCGGCTACCCCGCGGAGGGAGGTGTTCAGTCGGGAGTGACGCCGGGCTGCGAGCCCGGGGTGAGCGGCATGTACCGCGTGCCTGCCAGCGCGTAGCCGGTCAGGGAACGCTCGACGGCGGCGGCGACCCAGGCGGGAACGCCGTGGGTCAGGCCGTCGAGGTGACCACCGGGGGCGGAGCCGCCGGGGACAGTCGGGAAGGAAGGCGCGGCGGGAAGCGGCGCCGGGGTGATCGGACGCGGGAAGTCACCACGGTGACCGTCATGCGCCGGAGCGTCCTCGACCTGATCGAAGGCATCGTGCGACTGCGCGAACGCCGGCATCGGGAGGACGGTCTCGGAGGAAGCGGGGAACTGCGTCGTCGCCAGCTGCGCGAAGTCGGTGACCTGCTCACCGGCGCCGATGGTGTCCAGCGGGGAGCCGGGGTCCACCGGGGATTCGCCGACCGGGAGTTCCGGGACGAGGTCGCCGTGTTTGTTCGGGTCCAGCAGATCCCAGACGCCGGGCGTCGGGGCGAAGGTCTCGTCCAGCACCTGACGGGTGTCCTGCGGCTTGCGCACGATGTGCTCGACGGCGCCGAGGGTCCGCTTGACCGGGGTGACCACCGAGGTGTCCGCGAAATCGGTGACCGCGTCGCTGACGCGGGTGGAGACCTCGTGCTGATCGGCACGGAGGTCGCCGCAGTGGCGCTTCGCGGGAGCGGATCCGTTCTCGCCCGGCATCGACCACGTGGTGGCGTCCTGGTGGCCTTCGCCGCACATCGCGCCGGCGACATCGCCGGCGAACTTCGAGGCGCCACCGGAAACATCGGTCAGCCCCGCCGCGGTGGCGTCGGTGACCGGGGTGACGCTGGTTTCGGGCGCGGAGACCACCGGGGCGATGTCCGCGGAAGCGGAAGCGCCGGAAACGGCCCACACCGCGGCGGAACCGGCGACGGCACCACCGAGCACGAACAGCGCACGCGAAGCGAGACGGCCGAAGCGCACAGCGCCACGCCTCTCGTTCTTCGCCGCGTTCGTCACTCGGTCTCCTGTCGCTTCGGTTCGTCGTTGCGGGACCGAGGTAAGCAAAGTGCGGAAGGCTTGCGCGAGTTTGAAAGGCCTTGATGGCACGATCGTGTGAAGAACACTCGGTGTAACACGAAATCACGATCAGTGATCAAGGCTGGCGGAGCCCGGTTACTCCGGAGTCGATCAACGGGCGATGTGTCAAGCGTCGCATCGGGCGAATTCGCCGCTCGCGCGTTGCCCGGAATGTTCAAGAAACGTCGCCTCGGACCGATACGGTGTCCGCGTGAGCGAGCCCCAGCGCAAACAGCCGGAATTCGACCCGGCGAACCCGTTCCTTTCGGAATCCACCGAGGACGTCACCAACCTCGTGCCCCGCGGCCTGCGGATCGGCGCGGCGTTGTCGTGGCGGTTCATCGTGGTGATCGCCGCGCTCTACGTCATCGTGTTCCTCATCGGCTACCTGTCGGTGGTCGTGATCCCGTTGTCGATCGCACTGCTGCTCGCCGCGCTGCTCGCGCCGGCGGTCTCCAAGCTGACGGCGCTGAGATTCCCGCGCGGGCTGGCGGCCGGGATAGTGCTGATCGCGGGCCTCGCGGTGCTCGGCGGGCTGCTGACGTTCGTCGTCGCGCAGTTCTCCTCCGGCCTGCCGGAGCTGCAGAAGCAGCTGACCGAGAGCCTCAACCAGATCAAGGTCTGGCTCATCGACGGGCCGCTGCACCTGCGCCAGGAGCAGATCCAGGAGTTCATCAACCAGGCGATCAGCTTCCTGCAGAACAACCAGGCCTCGATCACCACCACCGCGCTCACCACCGCGGGCACGGTCGGCGAGATCGTCACCGGGTTCATCCTGACGCTGTTCATCCTCATCTTCTTCCTCTCCGGCGGCGACCAGATCTGGACGTTCCTCGTGCGCGGCGTGCCGGGCCGCGTGCGGAACCGGGTCGACGTCGCGGGGCGGCGTGGCTTCGCGTCGCTGGTCAGCTACGTGCGCGCGACGGCGGCGGTGGCCGTGGTCGACGCGGTCGGTATCGGCATCGGCCTGGCGATCGTCGGCGTCCCGCTGGTGATCCCGCTGGCGACGCTGGTGTTCCTCGGCGCCTTCATCCCGATCATCGGCGCGGTGATCGCGGGCGCGGTCGCGGTGCTGATCGCGCTCGTGACGAAGGGCGTCGTCGGCGCGCTGATCGTGCTGGCCATCGTCATCGGCGTCATGCAGCTGGAGAGCCACGTGCTGCAGCCGATCCTGCTCGGCCGCGCGGTGAAGCTGCACCCGCTCGCCGTGGTGCTCGCGATCACCGCCGGTCTCGTCGCCGCCGGGATCGCCGGCGCGCTGCTGTCGGTGCCGCTGCTCGCGGTGCTCAACGCCGGTATCCGGTCGCTGCTGCACGAACACGATCCCGATCCGGCCGAGATCGACATCCTGCGGGATCAGGCGGCGCAGCCGAACGATCCCGGGGAAGAGTCCGAAGCCAAGTCATGACCGAGCCCCCGCTCTGGCGCGCCGTTTCGGCGCTCGGCACGCGGGACCCGGCCACTCCGCTGTGGCGCGGGGTGATCGTGCTTCGCGTGACGACGCTGCTCTTCGCGCTCGGTTCGTTCATCGTCCATTACGACGGCTACGCGAATAAGTGGCTCGCGTGGACGTCCTTCGGCGTGATGACGCTGTGGACGGTGCTGAGCAGCGTGTTCTACGCGCGGCCGTCGAGCCGCTGGCCGTGGCTCGTCGGCGTCGATCTCGCGCTGACCGTCGTCCTCATGTTCACCTCGGCGTGGATCCTGACCACCGCGCAGTTCGACGCCAACACCCCGCTCATCACCACGGTGTGGGCGGCGGTCCCGCCCGCGGCCGCCGGGACGCGGTTCGGCGCGCTCGGCGGGGTGCTCGCCGGGCTTGTGGTCTCGGTGGTCACCGGCCTGGTGCGCTGGCGGTTCGACGTCGACGTCGCGAGGGACGGGTTCCTGCTGACCGCGAGCGGCTTCGTCATCGGGCTCGCGGCGACCATGGCCCGCCGGTCGGCCGACGCGCTGACCAGGGCGTTGCGCATGGAGGCCGCGACGGCCGAACGGGAGCGGCTCGCCCGCTCGATCCACGACAGCGTCCTCCAAGTGCTCGCGCGGGTGCGCAAACGCGGCGCCGAATTCGGCGGGGAGGCCGCCGAGCTGGCGAAACTGGCCGGTGAGCAGGAGATCGCGCTGCGCGCGCTGGTCACCACCGAGCCGACGCATCCGAGCGAGAACGGGACCACCGACCTCCGGTCCGCGCTGCAGCTGCTCGCGACGCCGTCCGTGCAGGTCTCGACGCCCGCGGGCGAGGTCCAGCTGCCGGAGCACGTCACCGCGGAGCTGGTGGCCGTGGCGCGCGAGGCGCTGTCGAACGTCGAGAAGCACGCGGGCGAAGACGCGCATGCCTGGGTGCTGCTGGAGGACCTCGGAACGGAGGTCGTGGTCAGCGTCCGCGACGACGGCCCGGGAATCGCGCCCGGTGTCCTGGAACGCGCGGCGGCCGAGGGACATCTAGGTATCGCGGAGTCCATCAAGGGACGGGTGCGGGATCTGGGCGGGAGCGTCGCCCTGGACACCGCGCCCGGCCAGGGCACGGAATGGGAAGTCAAGGTTCCAGTGGCGGCGAGGGGGAAGCGATGACCGAAGCGCCTCAGGTCTCGGTGATGGTGGTCGACGACCATCCGATGTGGCGGGACGGCGTCGCGCGCGACCTGGCCGAGCACGGATTCGACGTGAAGGCCACCGCGCCGGACGCGCCCGCCGCGGTGCGGATCGCGCGCACGGTCCGGCCGGACGTCGTGCTGATGGACCTCAACCTCGGCGAGACGTCGGGGGTCGACGCCACCCGCGAGATCACCGCGGAACTGCCGTCGACGAAGGTGCTCGTGCTGTCGGCGAGCGGCGAGCACAGCGACGTCCTCGAGGCGGTCAAGGCCGGGGCGTCGGGCTACCTGGTGAAATCGGCCTCGGCGAGCGAACTGGTGGACGCGGTCAAGCGGACCGCGGCGGGCGACCCGGTGTTCACCGCCGGACTCGCCGGACTCGTCCTCGGCGAGTACCGCCGCATGGCGGACGCGCCGGACGACGGGCCCGCGCCGCCGCGGCTGACCGAACGCGAGACCGACGTCCTTCGCCTGGTCGCGAAGGGGATGACGGCGCGGCAGATCGCGGAGAAACTCGTGCTCTCGCATCGGACGGTGGAGAACCACGTCCAGTCGACGCTGCGCAAACTCCAGCTGCACAACCGCGTCGAACTGGCCAGGTACGCCATCGAGCACGGGCTGGACGAGGAGTAGTTCACCCCTGGCCGATCGTCACCACCGAGCGATTCCGCTCGGCGGGCAACGCGGTCTTGACGACCGTCCACTGTGGCCGGTCGAGCCGCCAGCTCGCGACGACGTCCGTGGCGAGCACCAGGCTGTCGTCCTCGGTCCATTCGACCGCGACCCGTTTGAGCTCGGTCGCGATCGGGTTCGAGGGCGCGTGTGTCCAGGTCAGCGTGTCGAGGGCGAGCACCCAGACGTCGGCGGTCTGCGTGGCCGTCCCGGCCCAGGCCGGGTCGCCGAACAGCACGGCGACCTTGTAGCCGTCGCGGCTCGGCACCGCGGCGCCCGGCGTGCCGTTGGCCACCGGGCGTTTGACCGGCGTGCGCTCGTTGTTCCGCAGGTCGAGCACGGAGAACTCGGTCAGCTCGGCCAGCAGCATCCGGTCCTTGGTGAGCGCGAGCACGCGGGGGAACTGGCGCACGGCGCGGCCGGTGGCGGGGTCGATCAGCACGTCCTCGGCGGTGGCCGTCCCGGTGTTCACCGTGATCAGCAGGCCCTGCGGCACCTCCTGGCGCACCGCCATCGTGCAGCTCGCCGGGCGGCCGCGACCGCGCTCGACACCGAGCAGGGAGACGTATTGGAGGCGGCACAGGTCGTTGCCGTCGTCGCGGATCAGCCAGACACCGCTCTCGTCGGCGGCCGGGGCGACGCTGCGGGCCTTACCGAGTTTCCACGGCTGATTCTTGGGGTCGCCGTAGACGAGCACCTCGGACGGCTCCAGGCACGACGGCCCGCAGCGGCCGGCCGACAGCACGACCGGGAACTTGCCGACGCGGATGACGTCGTTGACCCGGTCACCGCCCGGAGCGCCAGGCAGCGGCGTGGTGGCGCCGGTGGCGGGGTCGAGCATCGAGGGCGGTGAGGTCGCCATGACGAGCCGGAAACCGCTGTGGTCCACCGGTATGCCTTCGAGTTTCGACGGTGGCGGCGATGTCGGCTCCGGTTTGAGCGTCGGCAGCTTCGCCTCACCACCGAAAGAGCAACCGGCCAGCAGCAGGACGGCCGCCAGCAGGGCAGCACAGGGGAGAAATGCGGGTCTGTTCAGGGTATTTCCCCGATCTCGCGCGTGAGAATCGGTTCTACCATTCCTGACATGGGCGAGGAAGAGCAGCCGGCGACCGAAACCAAGCCGTTGACCGGACGGGACATCCGGGTCTCCGACGCGGAGCGCGAACACGTCGTCGAGGTGCTGCAGAAGGCGATCGGCCTCGGGATGCTGAACCTCGACGAGTTCACCGAACGGACCGACCGCGCCCTCGCCTCGAAGACCCGCGGTGAGCTGAACGCGGTGCTCACGGATCTGCCCGGCCTGGTGCATCCCGAAGCCGGAATGGTGCCCCGGCAGCAGCAGAACCCGTGGGCGCCGCCGCGGCAGCACGCCTACGCGCAGGCGTCCGGGCAGGTCATGGAGCTCAACGGCAAGTACTCGGCGTTGCAGCGCAACGGGAACTGGCTCGTCCCCGAGTCGATGGTGATCCGGAACAAGTACGGCGCCACGAAACTGGACTTCTCCCAGGCCGAGATCCGGTATCCCGTGGTGCACATCGAACTGCAGGCCAAATGGGGGCCGGTGGAGATCACCATCCCCGAGGACGGCGCCGTCGACACCAACTCGATCACCGACATCAAGTTCGGCAACCTCGACGACCGGACCCGCTCGAACGGCCGCCCCGGCACGCCCCGGTTCGTCATCACCGGGCGCGTGCACGGGGGGTCGCTGATCATCAAGTACCCGCGGCGGGGCTTCTTCGGTTAGGCGCCGACCGGGCGCACGTGGCGCAGGTGGCGGACCACGAAGAACGCGACCGCGGCCAGCACCAGCGCGGCCAGCCCGGACACCGCGTGCATCCCGCTGGCGAACGCGTCGTGCGCCGGGACGGCGTCGGCGAGCCGGGACCGGGTGACCGCGTTGCCCAGCGTCCCGACGATCGCGATACCCAGCGCGTAGCCGAATTCGTTGCCGGTCTGCGAAAGCGAGGCCGCCGAACCGGCCTTCTCCGGCGGCACGGAGCCGACGACCAGATCCGTGCCCAGGGTGATCAGCGGGCCGCCGCACAGGCAGGTGATGGCGAAGGCGATCGCCGGGATCACCGGTCCGGTTCCGGGTTCGACCTGCGTCAGCAGCAGGAACCCCGCGATCGCGCCGGCCAGCCCGGTGGCGATCAAGGTCGCGGGGCGGATACGACGGGCGAGGATCGGTGCGGCCAGGAAGCCGGCGGTCGAGGCGAGCATGCCCGGCAGCAGCGCCAGCGCGGCGCCGATCGGCGAAAGCTCCAGCACGATCTGGAAGAACTGCGCGACGAAGAGCATGGTCGTCCCGCCCAGCATGGAGAACGCGCACATCCCGCCCAGCGCCGTCGTGAACGCCCGGCCGCGGAACAACGTCAGGTCGATCAGCGGGTCCTGGAGGGTCCGCTGGCGCCGCACGAACACCACGCCGAAGCCGAGGCCGATCAGGAGCGAGACCACCGGGACCACGTGCACACCCTCGCGAGCGAGTTCCTTGATGCCGTAGACCGCGGGCAGGATCGTGACCAGGGAAAGCGCGACGCTCGCGAGGTCGAGGCGACCGGCGTTCTCGTTGCGGTACTCGGGCAGGAGCTTCGGGCCGACGACGAGCAGCAGGACCATCGCGGGGACGCCGAGCAGGAACACCGAACCCCACCAGAAGTGCTCCAGCAGCACGCCGCCGACCATCGGCCCGACGATCGCGCCGACGGTGAAGCAGCCGGCCCAGATGCCGATCGCGAGCGAACGCTGACGGCTGTCGGAGAAGAGGTTGCTGATCAGGGCGAGCGTCGACGGCGCCAGCGTCGCACCGGCGATCCCGAGGATCGCGCGGGCGGCGATGAGCATCAGCGCGCTGGTCGAGAACGCGGCCAGCACAGAGGCCAGCCCGAACGCCGTGGCGCCGATGAGCAGCAGTTTCCGACGGCCGATGCGGTCGCCGAGGGTGCCCATGGTCACCATGAAGCCGGCGATCATGAAGCCGTAGACGTCCATGATCCACAGCTGCTGGGTGCTGTCGGCGCCGAGGCTCTGGCTGAGCTTCGGCAGCGCGAGGATCAGCACGAACACGTCGAGGGAGACCAGGAAGGTGGGCAGGGCCAGTACGGCCAGCCCGACCCATTCCCGGCGTCCAGCCCGCGTCGGGGTCATGGTGGTCGTCATGGTCCGGTCCTTTCGTCGCTTCGGTGTCTTTCACCTAGGCGTCGAAGCGGTGGACCGGATTTCGACATCCCCCCGGATCCGATTTTGGGAGCGGGGGACCTTTGCTACCGCTTGGCGGCGGCCTGCCTAGCGGCGACCGGGTCCGACGTGGCCAAAGCCGCGTCGGCCAGTGCCTCGCACTCGGCCAGCGTCGTGGCCGCCAGGCTCGCCCCGACCGCGCGCACGGCGGGCGCGTTCATCGAGAGGCTGGTCAGGCCGAGTCCGGCCAGCACCAGCGCGAGCCTCGGATCGGCGGCGGCCTCACCGCAGACGCCGGCGGGCTTGCCGGTGTCCTTCGCGGCCTGGCCGATGACCTTGAGCAGGCGCAGCAGGCCGGGCTGCCACGGGTCGTTGAGCTTGGCGACGGCGCCGAGCTGGCGATCCGCGGCGAAGGTGTACTGCGCGAGGTCGTTGGTGCCGACGGAGACGAAGTCGACCGCGTCGAGGATCTCGCGGGCGGTCAGCGCGGCGGCCGGGATCTCGATCATCACCCCCGCGCGGGCGATTCCGGCGGCACGGACGCGCTCGGCGAACCAGGCGGCCTCGGCGGCGGTGGCGACCATCGGGGCCATCACCGAAACGTCGGCGCCGGAGTCCTGCGCCGCACCCGCGATGGCATCGAGCTGGCGGTCGAGGATCTCGGGACGGTCGAAAGCGACGCGAAGGCCGCGTACGCCGAGCGCCGGGTTGGGCTCGTCCTCGGGCTCCAGGAACGCGAGGGGTTTGTCCGCGCCCGCGTCGAGGGTGCGGACGATGACCGGCTTGCCGCGGAATGGCGTGAGCACGGCGGTGTAGGCCTTGCGCTGCTCTTCGACGCTCGGCTCGGAAGAGGCGTCGAGGTAGCAGAACTCGGTTCGGAAGAGGCCGACGCCTTCCGCGCCCGCCTCGGCGGCGGCCTGGGCGTCGGTGGCGGAACCGACGTTGCCGAGCACCTTCACCCGGTGGCCGTCGGAGGTCGCGCCGGTGCCGTCCCACTCGATCGCGCCGGTCTTGGCGGCCGTGACGACCTCGGCGTTCGGGTCCGCGACCTCGACGACGCCGGTGTCACCGTCCACCGCAAGCGCTTGCGCGTCGAGCGCGAGCAGGCCGCGGACCGCGACGACGGCGGGAATGCCGAGCGCGCGGGCGAGGATCGCGGTGTGGCTGGTGGGGCCGCCCTCTTCGGTGACGAGCGCGAGCACCTTGTCCGGGTCGAGTCCGGCGGTGTCGGCGGGCGCGAGGTCGCGGGCGACGAGCACACTCGGCGAGGCGAGGTCGGGAACGCCAGGAGGCGCGATGCCGAGCAGTTCGGCGATGAGCCTGTCGCGCACGTCGAGGACGTCGCGGGCCCGCTCGGCCATGTAGCCACCGGCGGCCGCGAGCGCGTCGGCGAATTTCCCCGCCGCCTGGTGCACCGCGCGCGGCGCGGGCAGGTTCTGATCCTTGACGAGTTGCTCGGCCGAGGAGACGAGCGCAGGGTCGGCCGCCATCGCCGCGGTGGTGATGAGGATCGTCGCGGCCTCACCGGTCGCCGTCTCGGCGAGCTTCTCGAGCCTGCCCGCCACGATCTGCGCGGCCGGGGCGATCCGGGCGGCCTCGGCGGCGGGATCGGCCGGTGCCGGCGTGCTCGCGGGTTCACCCAGCGGTTCGGCGACCCGGACGACAGGACCGCTCGCGCGGCCGGGACTGACGGCGACCCCGGACAGTGACTCAGACGGCATGGTCTAGACCATATCTCATAGGCGGCGTGAGCTGGCTCATAGCCATCAGCAGAACACAGAAGAGGACATCATTCCAGTTCGGACGCCGTCGGATACGAAGGCTGCGCGCCTTGGCGGGTCACCGTGATCGCCGCCACCTTCACCGCCTCGCGCGCCGCATCGACCAGCTCCTCGCCCTTCGCGAGCGACGTGGCGAGCGCCCCCGCGAAAGCGTCACCGGCGCCCGTCGTGTCGACGGCCTCGACCTTCGGCGACGGTACCTCCGTCACCCCGTCGGCCGTCACCACCGCTGCCCCCTTCGCGCCGAGCGTGACGACCGCGGCCTTCGGACCGAGGTCGAGCAGCTTGGGGAAATCCGCCTCGCCACCGAGCAGGAACGCGGCCTCGTGCTCGTTGACCAGCAGCACATCGAGACTCTGCAGCGTCTTCGCGGAAAGCTCGGCCGCCGGCGACAGGTTGAGCAGCGTCTTCACGCGATGTTCGGCGGCTTTCGCGACCGCATGCTCGACGGTTTCGAGCGGGATCTCCAGCGACAGCACCACGATCTCGGCGCCGTCGAGGTCGACGTCCTCGGGCCGCAGGGCGGAATTGGCGCCGGGCGAGACGAGAATCGAGTTCTCACCGTCGGGCGTGACCGTGATGTACGCGATCCCCGTCGGGCGCTCACTCGTGCGCAGCGAGCCGGTGTCCACCCCGGACTCGGCGAGCGACCGCTTGAGCAACTCGCCGTACGGGTCGTCGCCGACCGCGCCGAGCAACGCGACGTCCGCCCCGAGCCTGGCCGCGGCGACCGCGGTGTTGGCGCCCTTGCCACCCGGCGACAAGATCGTGTCGCCACCGAGTACGGTTTCGCCACCACCGGGTCGCCGATCGACCGGGACGACGAGATCGGCATTGGCGGACCCGATGACCAGCACCTGAGAAGTCATGGAAGAGACGATGCCATGACCAGCAGTTGTCCGGGCATGACCCTTCTCCAGACGAAGATGTGAAGAACTTTGTAACTTTCTCGGCGCGTAGTGCGACAATCAGGCGAGCAGCGGAACGCCGTCACTCTTTCGGGGGATAACCTTCCCCCGGGCGTCACTTCGGCGATCACGCCCGCTCTTGAGATGCGTTGCCGCGTCCAAGCGGTGACGTTGCCCCGATCCCGGCTTCCGCCGGGAAGAGGGCATCGGGTCGCCGGCGTCGATCACGTAGCCCCCCGAGTGATCGGCGCCGGCGGCGCCCCGGTTGACGGGCGCCTCAGCCCGCTACTGCTGTTTCCCGAAACTCCACTTCTCGCGCTGTTCGCATGGCAATCTCGAACTCACGCCGGGCGTTGCCTGTGAACGGCTCCGCCAACCGGTACCAACCGCCGTCGAGGACATCGGACTCTTCGTCGTATCGATCACGCCTGGTCAGGCTCACCAGGTTTGGATGCCGGATCCGGAATGCCTCCGAAGCGGGAAGGAACTCCAAATATCTGCGCTGGTCGTCGATACCCCAACGCACCGCGTCGATCTCGTGCCACCACACACCTACGACGGAGCCATAGGTTCGCAGGAAATACCCGCGCCGTCCGAGTTCGAGTACCGCCTTACGTTCCTTCTTGTGCGTCTCGCTCTCGAGCCCATCGACCACCAACGTCACCACGAAGAGCGCGAAGAGGATCACGAACGCGCCAACCCGCACGAAAGTGACGTCGGTGGCGGCCGCGACCACGAGAAAGCACACCTCGATCATCAGCGAGCAGAGGTTGAACACCTTCAGCTTCCGCTTGTCCCAGCCATTGACGTGAATCTTCACCACGTCGTCCTCGACGACCAGCTCCTCGCCTCGTGCCACGTCGACGATCGGTTCGTCGGGTCTTGCGACCACTGCGTCGTTGTCGTTCTCGATCTCGACCTCGACATGGCGAACGAGGACGGGAAGCAACTCCTCGGCCTCACGCGGACTGAGGTCGACGTCCGAGACCTGGAGGTCGCCATCCGGCTCGCGGGTGAGCCCTGTCGAACGAGCGTCGAAATCCGGGCCAGGCCGCAGAACGAGCGTGAACTGATTGTTCTTCGGCCTGCGATGGGTGTACTCGCGGAACTTGAGGCTCAGGAACGCCTTCTCGATGTCGCTCCACGGGGCGGTCCAGCTGACCAGCCCGTTGGCGATCCGGGTGATGCCGGTCGCTTCGATGACCAGCTCATCAGCGGGCGGTGGCGTCCGATAGTTGCGGAACTCGATGCTGCCGCAGTAGACGAAGACGGCACAGAGCACACCACCGACTATGCGTACCGCCAACTGATAGTCGCTGAACACCGCGAACGCCATGACAACGGTCAGCGTGCCGAAGAGAACGACCAGCACCAGATGACCGAAGACCTCCGGCGTTCGTGAGATCACCAACCGTTCGTCGGACACGTGCCGTTCCTTCCGGTTTTCGACGATCACAACGAGCCGGAAATCCGGTTTCCGCCGGGCTGATCAAAAATCGGTGTCTCATCGTCGTCCGCAGCCGCCTTCTCGTACACGGGCTCCGGGGCGTTCTGCGGAGCACCGCTGGCGCTGTAGGGCCCAATGAAGCCTGCGGGAGGTGAGGCTTTCTGACTCGGCGGCTCCTCGTCCGAGCCACCGATGACCCCATCGGCCATCTTCCCGTAGAAC
This sequence comes from Amycolatopsis sp. MJM2582, assembly GCF_000754115.1. Taxonomy (NCBI): domain Bacteria; kingdom Bacillati; phylum Actinomycetota; class Actinomycetes; order Pseudonocardiales; family Pseudonocardiaceae; genus Amycolatopsis; species Amycolatopsis sp. MJM2582. The sequence goes on along the minus strand of NZ_JPLW01000001.1, from coordinate 1,303,976 downwards.
TTCCGCTTTTCCTTTGTCAGGTTCTCCCGGAAGTCATCGCCATATTCATCCTTGACTCTCTCGACGACATTATCCTTAATCTGAGACAGATTCTTGCCAAGACCATTCTTCTTTGCGGTGTCTTCGAGCGCGAAGATGTGCTTGCGCGACTCCGGAAGGTCAGCTCGCGCCTTGGCTACCTTGTCAGCGAAAGTCTTGCTCTCCTCGGCGGCGTCGACTGCCTTCTTTCCACCACCGGTGAACTTCTTCAGCGCCTTCGGAGTCAGGGCGTCCTTGATCTTGTCGAAGCCATCCGTGAGACGCTTGAAGAGGCCCTTCGCCTTGTCGAACGCCTTGGTCAGCTTCTTGATCCAACCGACGCATTTGTTCGCGTAGCCGATGGCCTTCGGTGTCCCCTCGGCGGCGATACCGGCGGGCATCGCCGGCCCGGGGTAACGCATCGCGATGCTTATCAGCTTCCCGAGACACTCGGAGATCAAGTCACGGACGATGGTTCGCACGACCGCGAGGATCATCTTGCAGACGCTGACCAGCGTCCCGATGGAGTTCGCGCCCGAGGCGATACCCGCGTACAGATCGGCCCGATTCTTGGCGAAGGCCCGATAGGCATCCGCGGCATCACCGGTCCAATTCGCGCTTTCCCGGTCGACGGCCTTGCTCAGGTCTTCGCTGACCGACTCGAGTTCTTTGCCGATGTTCTCCCAGGTGCCGATCATGTTGTCCAAAGCGACCTGATCACCGACGAGCCAATCGAGTGGCTCACGGAGAAACGGGACGTGCTCGATGATCCAGCCGAACGCCGACGCCGCCAGAGTCCCGATGGGATCGGCGACGAGATCGGCCAACCCCATCGCTCCGTTGGCGAGATTCGCCAACCCTTCCGCCCAGTCTCCACTCGCGATCTTGGCGCCGGTGTCCCAGAAGTCTTGGAGGATTCCCGCGCCTTCGAGCGAGCTCTCGTCTTGAGCCGCATCTGTCTTGATCAGCGGATTGGGACCCGGAGCCGAAACGGGAGTTTCTGCCATCGGTCAGTCCTCCACCTTGAAGAGGCTCTTGAACTCGTCCTCCTGCATTTGCTTCCTTTGCTGCCAGGTGTGCACACGATCGGCATGGTCGGCCGAAGCTTCGACAGCCGACTCGATCGCACTCCGCGCCAGGCTCTGGACGGTGGCGCAGATCGCGGCGAGCGGGATTCCGACGAGGCCGAACGCTTCATCGCCCATTGCCGCGTCCGCGGCAGATCCCGTCAGCGCGACTCGTTGCCCCAGATAGTCGATCGTGTTGCGATGCGCGGCGAGCTCCGCGGGATCGACCTTGAAATCTTCAGTGCCTTGTGGCTGCCCCATGGTTTCCCTCCCTCAAGAACCCGCTCAGCGCAGGAAGTCGCCGCCGGTGAAGTAGTCGTCCTCGTGGTCCGTCTGCTGCCTGCGCGCGGCACGAGGCGGCGCGGGCGGGGTCGCCGGGGGTGCGGGCGGCTTCGGCGCGGGAGGGGGCGGAGGCGCGTCGAGTTCGTCTTCGGCGACGAAGCGGTCGTCCTCGTCGGGTTCCTGGTGGCCGCCCTCGACGTAGCCCGTCGGTTCGGGTTCCGGGTACTCGTTGTGCAGCTGGTTGACCAGCTCGTTCATCGTTTCGGTGCCCGCGATGGACGGCACGCCGGTCTGCATCGCGCCCGCGAGTTTGCTCTGCGCGCTCTGGACGACTCGGAGGATCTCCTGCGCGAGCGCCGGGTTGTCCCGCACGGACGGGCCGATTTCCAGGCCCACCAGGTTCCCCGCGTGGTTCACCCTGACCGAGATCTGGCCGTCTTTGCTGCGTTCGGACACCGAGACACTTTCGATCTCGGTGCGCATCTGATTCGCCTTCCGCTGGGCGTCGGCCAGCTTGGCCTCGAAATCAGCGAAGAGCTGCTCAGGGTTCGACACGCGAACCTCCCCTGTTCACGTCGTAGCCGTTCGGCGACCGAGTGTGGCATACCCGTCTGACATCGGGGAACGTTTGCCGGACATCCGCACCCCGGTCGTGTGGATCACCACAGCGACCTCCGGTTTTCCCTACCGGATCCGACGGCTTACCTCATGTTCCCGCAGGTCAGCGCCCCCTAGCGTGCCAGGTATGACGATTTCGGACTGGAAACGCGCGGTCTACGCGCTTCTCGTACTTCCGGGGTATCTCGGTGGCGCGAAGGTCCAGCGTGGACTGTCGCGGCGCTGGCTCGGGCACGAGAGCGGGTCCCGGCCGCGGTTCGTGGCGGCGTTCGGTCCGAGCGCGGCCGCGTTCCTGCTCGCGTTGCTGCTGTTCTACCTCGTCGGGCGCATCGCGACCTACGGGCTTTTCTGGACCGGCAGCGATCCCGAGGGCACGTGGGGCGGGCCGACGCTGGCGGGGGCGTGGATCGTGCACTTCCTCATCGCGGCCGGGATGGCCATTCCGATCTTCCTGGCCCTCCGCCCGCTCACACGGCTCCAGTCCCGGCTTCTGGGTTCTTCCCCGGTAAGGGGGCACTGACCACCTAGAATGCCCGGATGACGAACACCGGCCGCAGGGGTCGCGAGCGGGCCGCGACCGATCAGGACATCCGCCGGACGGCGCGGGCGCTCCTGGTCGAGCAGGGGCCGGAGGCCGTGACCCTGCGGGCGATCGCGCGCGAGCTCGGTATCACGGCGCCGGCGTTGTACCGCTACTACGGTTCCCGCGACGATCTGGTCGAGCATCTGCGCGCGGACGTCGTCGCGGATCTGGCGGCCGGGCTCGCCGAGGACATCGCGCAGCTGCCGGACGAGGGCGCGCTGCAGCTTTTCGCCATCTGCAAGGGATTCCGGCGGTGGGCGCTCACGCACACCAAGGAGTTCACGCTGGTTTTCGCGTCGCCGGCCGGCGACGACACGTTGAGCAGGCTGGACGAGCCGTTCGGGCGGATCTTCCTCGCGGCGGCGGGGCGCGTGCTCGCGATGCACGATCTGGTGACGCCGTCGAACGACGTGGTCCCGGCCGAGCTGCGCGACGATCTCACGTCGTTCCAAGAGGAACTGCTCGCCGTGCTGAAGGAGTCCGGGGCGACGTTCCCGCTCGAAAAGCTCGACCTCGGCGTGACGTACCTGATGATCCAGTTCTGGGCCCGGCTCTACGGGCACGTCACGCTCGAGGTCTTCGGCAACTACCCGATCCCGTTCTCGAAACCGGACGTCCTCTTCGACGCGATGCTGGCCGATCTCGCGCGCGAGATCGGCCTGTCCACCGAGTAGCTAGGCAGCGTGCCCGCCGTCGACCGAGACGGTCGCGGCGGTCACGTACTTGCTTTCCGGCCGTGCCAGGAACGACACGGTGGCGGCGACCTCCGACGGTGAGCCGTAGCGGTCGAACACCGTCAGGCTCCGCTGGTCGGCGGCGTACGGGCCGTCGGCCGGGTTCATGTCGGTGTCGGTCGGGCCGGGGTGGACGATGTTCACGGTGATGCCGCGCGGCCCCAGTTCCCTGGCCAGGCCCTTGGTCAGGCCCAGCAGCGCGGTCTTGCTCACCGCGTACAGCGACATCCCGGGGCCGGGCACGCGGTCCGAGACGCAGCTGCCGATGGTGATCACGCGTCCGCCGTCGCCGAGGTGCCGGGCCGCGGCCTGGGTGGCCACGTAGACGCCGCGGACGTTCACCGCGAGCACGCGATCGATGTCCTCCAGGCTCGTCTGGTCGAGCGGGCCGACGAAGCCGACGCCGCCGTTGTTGACCAGCACGTCGAGCCTGCCGAATTCGGCGACCGCCGTGTCGACCGCGGAGACCACGGCCGCGGCGTCGGCGCTGTCGGCCTGGATCGCCAGCGCGCGGCGGCCGAGCGCCTTGATCCGGTCCACGACACCGGCCGCGAGCTCGGCGTTGTTCTGATAAGTGAGTGCGACGTCAGCGCCGTCCTCGGCGAGCCGGATCGCCGTGGCGGCACCGATCCCGCGGCTGCCGCCGGTCACCAAAGCCACCTTGCCGTCGAGGGTCATGCGGTGTTCTCCGTTCGATTTCGTTGTCCTTGAACAACTCCATCGAATCGCCGCACGACCCTCGACGCTGGCGTCTTTCGGCCACGGTGCTACAGGACGATGTTGACCAAGCGCCCCGGCACGACGATCACCTTGCGCGGGGTGCCGTCGCCGACCAGCGCGGCGACCTTCTCGTCGGCCAGCGCGGCCGCCTGCACGGCGTCCTTGCCCGCGTCGGCGGGCACGGTGACGCGGGAACGCACCTTGCCGTTGACCTGGATCGGGTACTCCACGGAATCCTCGACCAGGTACTTCTCGTCGACGACCGGGAACGGCCCGTGCACCAGGGAATCCGCGTGGCCCAGGCGCTTCCACAGCTCCTCGGCCAGGTGCGGGGCCAGCGGCGCCAGCATCAGCACCAGCGGCTCCACCAGCTCACGCGGAGTCGCCTCGGCGCCGCCGTAGACCTTGGTGACGTGGTTGTTCAGCTCGATCAGCTTCGCGCCGGCCGTGTTGAACCGCAGTTCCGCGTAGTCCTCGCGGACCCCGGCGATCACCTTGTGCAGCTGCTTGCGATCGGCGTCCGTGGCGTCCACTGTGGACACACGCAGTTCGCCGGTCTCTTCGTTGACGACCAGGCGCCACAGACGCTGCAGGAACCGCTGCGCCCCGACGACGTCCTTGGTCGCCCACGGCCGCGACACGTCCAGCGGGCCCATCGACATCTCGTAGAAACGGAAGGTGTCGGCGCCGTAGGTCGCGCACATCTCGTCCGGGGTGACGACGTTGCGCTGCGTCTTCCCCATCTTCCCGTATTCCTGCTTGACCTCTTCGTCCTGGTAGAAGAACTTCCCGTCCTTCTCCACGACGTCTTCGGCCGGCACGTAGAACCCGCGGGAATCGGTGTACGCGTACGCCTGCACGTAACCCTGGTTGAACAGCTTCCGGTACGGCTCCTTGGACGACACGTGGCCCAGGTCGAACAGCACCTTGTGCCAGAACCGCGAGTACAGCAGGTGCAGCACCGCGTGCTCGACGCCGCCGACGTACAGGTCGGTGCCGCCCGGGTCTTCGACGCCGTGCTCGGCGGGGCGCGGGCCGACCCAGTACGCCTCGTTCTCCGGCGCGACCAAGGCTTCGGAGTTCGTCGGGTCCAGGTACCGCAGCTGGTACCAGCAGGAGCCCGCCCAGTTCGGCATCGTGTTGATGTCACGACGGTAGGTCTTCTTGCCGTCCCCCAGATCCAGTTCGACCTCGACCCACTCGGTGGCGCGCGCCAGCGGCGAGGACGGCGTGCTGTCCTTGTCCTCCGGGTCGAAGGTCACCGGCGAGTAGTCGGCGACCTCGGGCAGTTCGATCGGCAGCATGCTGTCCGGCAGCGCGTGGACCTGGCCATCCTCGTCGTAGACGACCGGGAACGGCTCGCCCCAGTAGCGCTGGCGCGAGAACAGCCAGTCGCGCAGCTTGTACTGGACGGTGCCGCGGCCGTGGCCGTGCTCCTCCAGCCAGCCGATCATCGTCTTCTTGGCCTCGTCGACGCCCATGCCGTCCAGGAAGCCCGAGTTGATCGCGGGCCCGTCGCCGGTGAACGCCTTGCCGTCGAAGCCTTCCGTCGGCTGCACGGTGCGGATGATCTCCAGGCCGAACTTCTCGGCGAACTCCCAGTCGCGGGTGTCCTGGCCGGGGACGGCCATGATCGCGCCGGTGCCGTAGCCCATCAGGACGTAGTCGGCGACGAAGACCGGGATCTCCTTGCCGTCGGCCGGATTCACCGCGTAGGAGCCGGTGAAGACGCCGGTCTTCTCCTTGCTCTCCTGACGGTCCAATTCGGACTTCCGGGAAGCGGCCTCGCGATACGCGGCGATCGCCTCGGCGGGGGTCGCGGCGCCGCCGGTCCACCGGGCGTCGACGCCTTCGGGCCACGTCGCCGCGGTCAGCTTCTCGACCAGCGGGTTCTCCGGCGCGACGACGACGTAGGTCGCCCCGAACAGCGTGTCCGGACGGGTGGTGAAGACCTCGATCTCCTGCTCGCCCGCCGCGAACTTGACCTGTGCGCCGTGCGAGCGGCCGATCCAGTTGCGCTGCATGGACTTGACCTTCTCCGGCCAGTCCAGCAGGTCCAGGTCGTCGACCAGGCGGTCGGCGTAGGCGGTGATCCGCATCATCCACTGCCGCAGATTGCGGCGGAACACCGGGAAGTTGCCGCGTTCGCTGCGGCCGTCGGAGGTGACCTCTTCGTTCGACAGCACCGTGCCCAGGCCGGGGCACCAGTTCACCGGCGCCTCGGAGATGTAGACCAGGCGGTGCGTGTCGATGATCTCCAGCTGCTCGGCGCGGGTCAGCTCGCACCAGTTGCGGCCGTCGGGCGTCCGGCGCTTGTCCTGCGCGTACTCGGTCTCCAGCTCGACGATGGGCCGGGCCTTGCCCGCCTTCTCGTCGTACCAGGAGTTGAAGATCTGCAGGAAGATCCACTGGGTCCAGCGGTAGTACTCCGGATCGGTGGTGCGGATCCGGCGCCGGTCGTCGTGGCCCAGCCCCAGGGCGCGCAGCTGACGCAGGTACGTCGTGATGTTCTCGTCCGTGGTCTTGGCCGGGTGCTGCCCGGTGCGCACGGCGTACTGCTCGGCGGGCAGGCCGAAGGCATCGAAGCCCATCGTGTGCAGCACGTTGCGGCCGATCATGCGGTGGTACCGCGCGAAGACGTCGGTCGCGATGAAGCCCAGCGGGTGCCCGACGTGCAGGCCGGCGCCCGACGGGTACGGGAACATGTCCTGGACGAACAGCTTGTCCGACGGGACCTCACCGTTCTCGTCCGCGAGCGGGCCCACCGGGTTCGGTGCGTGGTAGGTGCCGTGGTCGGACCAGTAGTCCTGCCAACGCTGCTCGATCTGGCCCGCCAGCTCCGCGGTGTAGCGGTGCTGAGGGGCCGCGTCGGCGCCTTCGCTCGCCTGGTTCATCGCCGAAATCCTCCGTGCTCATCCACGTCAAGCCACTCCAGAAACAACTCGACCCCTCAGCCCGGAGGGCATGAGGGGTCGCCGCGCTGGTCCCGGCCGTTCGACCGAGTCAGCGCGGCAGGCCAAGGAGCAGCCGAGCCGTGTTCATGGAGCCAGTTTAACGCCCAGGTCAAAGGCGTTCCGAGGGGACCGCCAGAGCGATGAACTGGGTCACCTGGGTCGCGGAGAAGTTGTTGTCACTGACCAGGACCAGGCTGCGCTCCCCGTTCGGGAGACGCGGGCCCCAGGTCATGCCCTCGACGTTGTCCACCGTGGACAGTTGGAAGTCCGCCAGGTCCGCCAGCAGGCGTTTCTTGACCGGCTTGACCTTCTTCGCGTCGGCGAGGTAGGGCGTATTGAGGACGTTCGTGGCGCCCTTGGTGTCGATTTCGTAGATGCGGATCTTGTTGCCGACGCCGGTGACGAACGACCGCTCCATCACCAGGTAGCGCGTCGGGTCGGCCTGGTCGACGGCCAGCAGCGACGAGATGCCGGTGGTCGCGAACGCGCCGGGCGGGTTCGGCGACGCGAAGACCTTCTCCTGCGGGTACGCGTACTGCGCGAGGACCGGCCCGAACCGCGACTGGACGGTGATCCGCGAAAGGGCGCCCGACGTGGTGTTCGCCTCCGGGCCGTCCTGGAGCAGCGGGCCCTCGACCGAACTGGCGACCAGAGACCCGAAGCCCGCGAAGGTGAGGCCTTCGAGGGCGAGGTTCTGCCGCGGTCCTGCCGTCTCGGCCATCTTCTCGTTGGCGGGAATCGGCAGGTCACGGGTGTAGGAGCCGTCGCGCTCCGCCTCGCGGATCGACGGGTCGATCCGGGCCGCGGCCGACCGCTCGCCCTCCTGCGACCAGACGTACCGGCCCGTCCAGGGGTCGACGCGCAGCTCTTCGGGGTCGATGGTCTGCATGTTCGGCGGCTGCGCGGGGTCGTTCTTCGCGAGCGGCGGGTACGGCGTGCCGTCGGGACGCAGGAGCGGCTTGGTGCCGGTGAAGGTCACCGGGCCGAGGCCCTTGGCGTCGAGAGAGAACTTCGCCGTGTAGAAGCGCGCCGGGTTGATGGCGGAACGGTCGTCGCAGATCAGCGCGTACTCGCCGGTGCGGGGGTCGTAGTCGATGCTGGACAGGCCGCCGACGACGGTGCCCTCGTAGGGCAGGGCGTTCGGGACGATCTGTTCCCCGATCAGGCGAAGCGGACGGTGACCCGCTTCGGCGGCCGGTGCGGCCATCAGGGTGAGGGGAACGGCCCCGATCAGGGCTGCGGAAAGAGCTCGGCGTGACATGGCCTGTAGCACAGTCGATCAGGGTATCCGGCAGGTTGCCGGGACGTCACGCTTATCCTCGTGGAGTGTTCGTCATAGCGCTGGTCCCGATCGTGCTGGGTGTCCTCGTCGGCTGGGGTGGGTTCCTCGGCCTGCGTGAGAAGCTGCCGCGTGACCGCGGCGCCGGCGTGCGCACCGCCGCCACGATGCGCAGCGAAGAGGCCTTCCGCCTCGGCAACAAGGTCGCCGGGGTCCCGACGCTGACCGGTGGCGTGATCGCCGTCCTCGCGGGGATCGCCGCGCTGGTCATGCCGACGACGTTCGGGCTGCTGCTCGCCTCGTTCGTGGGTGTGGTCGGGATGGTCGCGCTGGTCACGGCCGGGGGAGTGCTCGGCAACCGCGCCGCCGCGACGGTGCCGGAGCCCGAACCGGAGCGGCCCGCCGGCTGCAGCGGCTGCGCGTGCGGCACCTGCGGCGTCTTCAAGAAGGCCGACACCGCCACCGCCTAATTGCGCTGCAGGTCTCCCGGGTGGGTGGCCAGCAACGCCAGCGGGATGCCCTGACGCCGCAGCACCTGCCCCCACAGATCGTGGTGCGGCGACGCGAGGACGTCGCTGGGCAACGCCGGGACGATCACCCAGTCGTCGCGTTCGATCTCGTTCGCCAGCTGGCCGGAATCCCAGCCCGCGTACCCGGCGAACACCCGCACACCGCGGACCTTCGGCACCAGGATCTCGGGATCGGTGTCGAGGTCGACCAGCGCGACCGGACCGCGGACGGCGATCACACCGGGCACGCTCGACGCCGTCTCGCCGGTCCGCAACGCGGCCAGGCACAACGCGGTCTTCTTCTCGACCGGGCCGCCGACGAACACCGACTGCGGCTCGGCGACGTGCCCGCCCCAGTTGGGGAGCACGTCGTACACCGGCACGTCACTCGGCCGGTTGAGCACGACGCCGAGCGTTCCCTCGTCCCGGTGATCGATGACGAACACGACGGTTCGCCGGAAGTTGGGATCGAACATCGTGGGGGCGGCGACCAGGAGCGTTCCCGGTTCGACCTCGGCGTCCGCTGGCACGTCCGCCATGATCCCACTTCGAGCGGGGACAAATCGTCCGGCTCTGGGAACAACAGCATCACGAGCACCGTTGGACACAACGGTCGGTGCGCTTTCCGTGTCCCCCGGGCTCACTGAAGAACCGCCTTTGTGGAATACCGTCCGGCTGGAGCCACACTGCGCATAGCCGCCGAGAGGCGACCTCAAAGCGCATCGGCCACCTTCAATAGGCTGGTGCCGTGACGACCACCGCCACGGCGCCCACCAGGGCGTTCGTCCGCGACCGTGACTTCCTCCGCCTGCTGTTCACGCGGTTTTCCGCGCACTGGGGCAACGGCATGTACCAGGCCGGGCTGGCCGGCGCCGTCCTCTTCAACCCCGAACGCGCCGCCGACGCGCTCGGCATGGCGGGCGGATTCGCGGCGTTGCTGCTGCCGTACTCGATCGTCGGCCCGTTCGCGGGCGCCCTGCTCGACCGCTGGGACCGCCGGAAGGTCCTGATCTTCGCGAGCCTGCTGCGGTCGGCCACCATCCTCGCGACGGCCGTCGCCGTGGGCACGGGCGTGGCCGGGATCGGGCTCTTCTCCCTCGCGCTGGCGTCCGAAGGCATTTCGCGGTTCATCGGTTCGGGTCTGTCCGCGTCGCTTCCCCATGTCGTCGAAGAAAAGTCCGTGGTCGCCGCGAACGCCTTCGCGGCCACCTGGGGTTCGGTACTCGCCGTCGTCGGAGGCGGCTGCGCGATCGGCCTCCGGGCGCTGACCGGCGCGGACGACGCCGGTTCCGCCTGGGTCACCGCCGTCGCCGCGCTGGGCGGGATCGGCGCCGCCGTCCTCGCCGCCGGATTCGCCCGCGGACTGCTCGGGCCGTCGACGGTCGACGAGCCGTCGAACCCGGCCCTCGCCGTCGCCCGCGGCCTGGCCGACGGCGCGAAGGCGGCCTGGCGCACGCCCAGCGTCACGGCCGGGTTCGTCGCGCTGTTCGCCCATCGCGCGTCGTACGGAATCTCACTGCTGGTGACCGTCCTGCTGATGCGCAACCATTTCGCCGCCGGGATGACCGGGCTTGGCGAGATGGCGGCGTTCGCCGGTGCCGGGATCCTCGTCGCCGGGCTGCTGACCGCCTGGCTGATCAAGCGGATCGGCCGGGTCCGCGTCGTGGTGGGGGCGCTGGTGCTGGCGGCGGTCGCGCAGTCCGCACTCGGCCTGCCGATGACGATCCCCACCGCGTTGCTCGCGGCGTTCCTGGTGACCGGCGCCGGGCAGGTGCTGAAACTCTGCGTCGATTCCTCGGTGCAACTCGACGTCGCCGACGAAGCCAGGGGACGCGTCTTCGCGCTCTACGACACCCTCTTCAACATCACCCAGGTCGTGGCGGTCTCACTGGCCGCGACGGTGATCCCGGCCGACGGACGCTCGCCGGGGCTGCTCGTCACGGCGACCGTCCTCTACCTGGCGGGAGCCGCCGGTCATCTGCTCGCCGGGCGAAAACACCAGATCCGGTGATATGGCGCGGGCGTTGGCATTAGGGTGACGCTTACCGACACCGGGTGGCGTATGCCCGGGATCCAGCACTAGCGGGGGCTCAAGTGACGACGGCCGGCGACGACAGCGCACGCCTCGAAGCGCGCAATGCCGCCATGAAGGACCAGGTCGACACGCTGCTCGAACAGTTCGAGCGCCAGACGGCCCAGCTCCGGGACGCGCAGGAAGCCGCTTCGCAGACCTCGGCGACGGTGGTCTCGCAGGACGGCCTCGTCCGCGCCACCATCGACGCGACCGGCACCCTCGCCAAACTCGAGATCCAGCCGAACGCCTTCGAGCGCACCAACCCCGCGCAGCTGGCCAACACCGTGCTGACCCTGGTCCGCCAGGGATCGCTGCAGGTCAAGCAGCAGGTCGCCGAGCTGATGGCCCCGATCACCGAAGGGCTGCCGGACCTTTCGGACCTCATCGAAGGCGCGCCTTCACTGCAAGGGCTGGTGCCGGTCATCCCGGACTTCCTCGCGGCCGAAGAGGAAGGGGAGCCGGTGAAGTCCGACGAAGACTTCGACGCCCCGCTGATGATCAAGGACGACACGCCGCCGCCTCCTCCGCCACCGGCCGCCCCACCCGCGCCGCCGACGCCGAAACCGGTTCCGAAACGGGTGCGTCAGCAGGACGACGATGAGGAAGAGCCGCCTTCGAGCTGGCTGACCAGGGGAGTCTGATGCCGAACGGTGGGGGCGGAGCCGGATTCACCGCGGATCCGGATGCGGTGAAGTCGGCCGCGGCCAAATTGGGGATCGCCGCGGACCAGCTGGACGAGGCGGGCAAGGAACTGCTGGCCGCGATGAACTCGCTCGGCCAGTGCTGGGGCAACGACGACGCGGGCAAGGAGTTCGCGAAGGACTACGAACCGGGCGCGCAGGGCTCGTCCGAGGGGTTCGCGAACATCGTCGAGGCGCTGCGGGGTATGCAGCACAACGTCGAACGGTCGATGACCGCGTTCACGAACGCCGAGGAAGAGATCAAGTCGACGCTGGACAAGAAGGTCTAGCGCCGTGGGTATGGAGATGCCCGACGCGGTCAAGTGGCTCTTGCCGATCGTCGTCGGGGAAAGCTGGCCCGAAGGCGACGAGGACAAGCTCCGCGAACTGCGCGACGCCTGGCACAACGCCTCGAAGGCGATCCAGCCGATCGCCGACACCGCGACCAAGGGCGCCACCGAGGTCCTCGGCGGCTGGAGCGGTCAGGGCGCGGAGAAGTTCGCCGAAGCCTGGAAGAAGTTCGTCGAAGGCGACGAGGCGTACTTCAAGTCGCTCGCCGATTCTTCGAAGGCGCTCGGCGACTCGTGCAACGCGACCGCACTGGACGTCGAGTACACGAAGTACATGATCATCATCTCGCTGGTGATCCTCGCCGCCCAGATCGTCGCGATGATCGCGGCCGCGGCGGTGACGTTCGGCGGTTCGACGGCCGGGATCGCGCCGGCGCAGATCGCCACCCGCATGACCGTCCAGATGATCTTCCGCCAGCTGATGCAGAAGCTCGCGCAGGAAGGCTTCAAGAAGGTCGCGAAGGAACTCCTGGAGAAACTTCTCAAGGAGGGCCTGAAGAAGATCGGTAAAGAGGTCCTGCAGAACACGGCGATGAACCTCGCCATGGACGCGGGGATCCAGGGCCTGCAGATGGCCAAGGGCGACCGCGACAGCTGGGATTTCAGCAAGACCAAGGATTCCGCGATCAGCGGCGCCGTCGACGGCGTGGTCGGCGCGGGCAGTAGCAGTATCGGCAAGGGCGCCACCAAGGGACTTTCCGACAGCGTCGGCGGCCAGATCGTCGACAGCGCGGCGCGGGGTGCCGTGCGCGGAGCGGCCGAAGGCGTCGCCAGCACGGTCGGGCAGGCCGCCGTCACCGGTGACCTGGACAAGCTTTCGGCCAAGGACGTGCTGATGGGCGCGTCCGGCGGAGCGGTCGGCGGCGGTGTCGACGGGGCCAAGAGCCAGATCGGCGACATCAAGGCCGCGAACACGCCCGGCCCCGCGGCGGGTGACGGGCCCACGACGCCGGACGTGGATTCGGGGGATTCCGGGACGCCTTCGCGCACGCCGGGTTCTTCGGATTCCGGTTCTTCTTCGCGATCGGACTCTTCTTCGTCGGACTCCGCTTCTTCGCGGTCGGACTCGGATTCTTCTTCGGATTCCTCGTCGCGGTCGGACTCTTCGTCGGACCCGGCGCCACGGTCCACTTCGGACAATGATCCTTCGCCGCGGAGTTCGTCCGCCGATCCGCAACCCCAGCGAGCGGCCGACGGCGACCGGGTCAGCCAGTCCTCGACGCAGGCTCCGGAACGTCCGGCGGACACCGGCGACGGTCAGCGGGCGGCACAGACCCACCAGAACGCACCGGTCGCGGACAACGGATCCGGTCAACAGCAACAACAACAGCAGGCCGCGGCGGGGAATCAGCAGCAGGCGCCCGCCGCCCAGTCGCAAGCTCCGGCACAGGCTCCGGCGGCGAGCCCTGCCCAGACGCCGGCTTCGAGCCCGGCACCGGCGGCCACCCCCGCACCGAGCTCATCGCAAGGACCGGCGTCCAGTCCGGCACAAGGACCGGCGTCCAGTCCGGCACCGAGTCCGTCGCACAGTCCGTCACACAGCCCTTCGCCGAGCCCGTCGCAGTCCAGCGCGATGCCGCCCGCCGCTTCCTCGGGCGCGCCGTCGAGTTCCGGCGGCTACGGGATGGCGTCCGGCTCGTCCGCTCCGTCGGGTGGCTACGGCATGGCGCCCGGCGGCAACCCGCCGGGCAACGGGCCCGCACCCGGTGGTTTCCCGCCCGGCGGACACGATCCCTCCCGGCCTCCCCGGCCGAACGACGGCGTCCAGGCCGCGGGTCTCGCCGGGAACGGCGGACCGCAGCAGCCGCGGTTCGACCAGCCGCCCGCGCCGATGCCCTTCCAGGGCCAGCAGCCGATGCAGCCGCCGCCTCCGGGTGGATTCGCGCCGCCGCCTCCGCCGCCTCCGGGTGGTGGCGGCGGACCGATGCCGCACCGAGGACAGCAGGGCCCGATGGGTCCGCGGCCGACCGGGCCGCAGCCGCCGCCCCCTGGTCAGGGTGGACATCCGCAGGATCGTGGGCCGCGTCAGCGTCCTCAGCAACCGCCACAGCCGCCACCACCGCCCGGCCCGCCGCGGCCGCCCCAGGGTTACCAGGGCAGGCCCGGTCCGGGCCCAAACGGCGGGGTTCCGCCGCGCCCGCAGACGCCTCCGCCCGGTCCGCCTCCTGGCAACCGCGGTCCCGGGGGCTACCCGCCGCCTCCGCCGCGACCCCAGCACCCGGGCAACGGTCCGTTCCCCGGCAACCGCGGCCCGATGCCGCCGCCTCCGCCCGGGCACCACCCCGGTCAGCCGGGACGTCCCGGACAGCAGCCCGGACGGCCGATGCCGCCCGGCGCCGAGCCGCCGCGTTTCGGTGGTCCGCAACGTCCGCCGCAGGTCCCGGCCCCGCGCCCCGGCCACGACGGGAACGCGGGTCCCCAGCAGCCGCAGCGTCCGCCGCAGCAGCAGCAGCCGCCGGTGCGGCCGGTGGAGCACGCGCCGCGGCAGGTGCCTCAGGACCACGGCGCGACCCCGCCCAAGGACACCGAGCTCCCGAAGGACACCCAGGCGCCGAAGGACGTCGAGGCCCCCAAGGACACCGAGACGCCGAAGGACGTCGAGAGCCCCAAGGACGCCGACACGCCCAAGGACGCCGACGCGCCCAACGACGTCGACGCGCCGAAGGACACCGAAGCGCCCACGCCCGACGACAGGGCCACTGTCGACGAGCCGTACCTGACCGACCCGGACTTCCACACGGACGATCCCGCCGCCTACCGCGCGCTCGCCGAGACGCAGATCGACAAGCGCGGTTTCGACAAGGACACCGGGGAAGCGCGGAGCGAGCAGGTCCGCCGCGAAGGTCTCGCCAAACGCGACGCCCACGAAGATCCGCGCGTCAAGCAGATGTCGGATCAGGGCGCGTACGCGGTGCACAGCTACACGCGCACCGACATGGCCGAGCGGATCACGCACGCCCAGCGCCACGGCGGTCCGGAGCTGGACGCGCTCCGGCCGCATATCGAGGCGATCACCTCCGGCCTCAACGAGATGCCCGCCTACGAGGGTCTCGTCTCGCGGCGGGTGAACTTCAACGGCAACGAGAGCGCGATCCGGGCCTTCCTCGAAGCGCACGCCAAGGGCCAGGTCATGGTCGACCCGCAGATGCTGAGCACGTCGCGGGTCACGCCGGACCATCCGCGCAGCACCTTCCCGGGCGAAGTCGAGATGCGCATCCAGTCGAAGACCGGCCGCCACATCGAAGACCTCGCGTCCAAAAAGGACGAACGCGAAGTGCTGATGAAGTCGGCGACGCAGCTGCGCGTCACCGACGTCAAGATGGGCCCGGGGCATCCCGAACACCCCGACTACAAAAAGCGGCTGGACGACGGTTCGCCGAACGACCTGCCGAAATGGATCGTCGAATGCGAAGAGGTCGTCCCCGGTGACGACGGCCATCTGAGCCCGGACGAGGTCCACCAGAAGGTCGCCGAGCGGCGCGACTACAACAACGCCGTGCAGGAGCGGCTGGCGCAGGAAGCCGCCGACCAGGAAGCCCAGCTGCGCCGCGAGCACCCGGAGCTCTTCCAGGGCCAGGGTCTCGCCGGGCTCGAAACCAAGCTGGCCGACGGCAAGGGTGGCTGGACCGACGTCACCGACGCCCCGGTCCGGGAGCTCCCCAAGCCGCCGAGGGAGCACGCTCCCGACGGTGGCTGGTCCGAGCTGGCGAAGCCGCTCGAAGAGGGCGGGACGCCGGTCATCCACGCCGGTTCGACCGAGACGCCGCACCAGCAGCTCCGGCTGGTCATGGACGAGCTTCCGGCGATCGGTGAGGCCAACACCCGCAACTACTACGCGCCCGAATCCTGGAAGGACGGGTACCAGACGAACTCGGCCGAGGCGCTGGTCGCGTTCGAGAACCGGATGGAAGGTGGCGACGCCGTCGCCGGACCGTCGACGGGTGGCTCGCCGCTGCAGCACGTCAGCGACCGGCTCGGCGGGCAGTGGTCGGATCGCAACGGTTTCGCCGACGTCGCCCGTGAGCTGGGCGAACGTCCGGTCGGCGCGCGGACCGCGGTGGCGTTCGAGCATCACGCCCCCGCCGATCCGAACGCGCCGGAGGGCTCGCCGCGGTCCAAGGACCGGATCGAAACGCGCATCGTCGCCGCGGTGAACACGCCGCACGGCGTGGTCTTCGCCGACCCGATGACCGGGCGGCTCGCGACGCTGCCCGACGATCCGACGTCGATCAAGGCGATGCCGATGGGCGGCGGCGACGCCCCGCACGTCCACTCGCCGGAAGCACCGGAAACCACCCACACCGACAAGACCGACAAGAGCGGTGAAGCCGAAACCCCGGTCCAGGAGCAGGCGCCCAAGACCGAGGTCGACATCGCCGAGCGGCTCAAGGGTCCGGAAGAGACGCCGGCGCGACTCGACGAGAGTTACCTCGGCGACGAGAACTTCCGTGGCACGCCTGAGGATCACAAGAGCCTCCGTGACCGCTACGACTCCGCCGACCTCGCCGAGCAGGCCCGCGAAAAGGCGCTGAGGCGTCTCGAAGCGAGCCCGCTGAAGGATCGCGTCTCGCCCGAAGCGGCCGAAGCGATCTACTCGTACTCGCGCGAACACGCCTACGCGATCAACGAAGCGAACCGTCGCGGCGAGTCGCACCCCGACTTCGAAAACGCCCAGCGCAGCACCCGGGCGATCGTCGGCGCGCTCAACGAGCTGCCGGACTTCCACGGCGAGGCCATCCGCGGCATCGACACCAAGGGCGACATGCAGGCCGCCGCGATCATGGCGGCGCATTACGAGCCGGGGCAGACCGTCCCCGAGCCGACGATGACCAGCTCCACGATCAAGACGTCGCCGGACACGAAGTCGAAATTCGGCCAGGACGTCGAGATCCACATCGTCTCGAAGACGGGCAAGGACGTCTCGTCGCTCGCCGAGAACCCCGGCGAGCACGAGGCCATCAACAAGCCGGCCACGCAGCTTTACGTGCACAGCAAGGAGTTCAAGACTCCGCCGCTGGTCGACCGGCCGAAGTGGGTCATCCACGCCGAAGAGGTCACTCCCGGCGACCCGCGCTACCTCGACCCCGAGACCGCCAAGCAGAAGATGGACGAGCGGCGGGCCCGGCACGCCGCGGAGGCACCGGAACTCGCCCGCCTCGCCCAGGCGCAGTCGATGGCGCGCCTCGGTGGCTTCGACGAGCCGCAGACTCCGCACCTCACCGCGGAAAACCCGGCGGAGCACGGGGTCGCGGACGCCGACAAGGGACCCGAGTACGGCGAGCAGCCCGCTCAGGACCACTCCGCCACCGACGACACGGCCGAACTGCCGGTCCCGGAGCGCGACTACTCGTCGATGGCGGTCGCGACCAACCCGCCGAGCGAGCCGGCGATCCACGCCGGTTCGGCGAGCCGCGAGCAGCAGGCCGCGTACATCGCCGACCGGCATCCGCGGCTCGGCGAGGTCAACCCGCATTTCAACGATCCCGACGCGCTGGCGAACGGCTACCGCTCCAACTGCACCCGCACGCCGGGCGCGTACATGGACCGGCTGAACGGCATCGATTCGACCGCCGATCCGCTGCTCGTGCACGAGATGGACAGCCGCGGCACGCTGGAGCACGTCGAAGAGCGGTTCGGCGGGCAGTTCTCCGACCGCGCCGACTACGACGCCGTGATCCGCGAGATGCGGGGCATGCCGACCGATCACCACGCGGTCGTCGCGGTGAAGTACCTCGACGAGAACGGCGTCGAGCGCGGGCACGTCGCGATGGTGGCGAACACGCGTGACGGCGTCGCGTTCCTCGACCCGCAGTCGGGCGCGCTGATGAACCTGCCGCATCCGCCGCTGGGCATGAAGCTGATGCACGTCGGTGTCCCGGAGGGCCCGGCCGCGCAGCACACCGACGGCCACACCACGCAAACGGAGACCTCGTCGACGCGGCCCGTCGACCCGCGGATCGCGTTCGCTCGGCCGGATCAGCCGGCGGTGGACCCGCGGATCGCGTTCGCCAGGGAAGACACGCCCGACGTGCAGCCGTCGCGGATCGGGCCGGACGGCCGTCCGATCGTCACGCCGCCGCGCGACGCGGGCTACGGCATGGCGTCCGACGAGCCGTCGCACGGAGGCCGGGCCGACGTCGGGCGGTTCCTGAACGATCCCGAGGTCGCGGCCGCGGTCGACGGACTCGACCCGGACAAGAAGCGGGCCGTCCACGAGGACGAAAACGGCGTCAAGCACGACGTCGGCCCGATGCGGGACTTCATCCGCGAGCACCTGCCCGCGCATCCGGAACTCGTCCGGCTGATGGAGCACCCCGACAACGCGTACCTGCGGGCTTCGCTGCTGAACAACCCGATGACGATCGGCAGCCTGCTGCTGCACCCGGAAGCCATCCCGATCCTCGAAGACGCGCTGCGTGACGTCGAGGAACGCGGCC
The DNA here is from genome assembly GCF_000754115.1 of Amycolatopsis sp. MJM2582. NCBI lineage: Bacteria > Bacillati > Actinomycetota > Actinomycetes > Pseudonocardiales > Pseudonocardiaceae > Amycolatopsis > Amycolatopsis sp. MJM2582. The sequence continues at coordinate 1,285,671 of NZ_JPLW01000001.1, read as the reverse complement.
ACCAGATGATCGACGACGTCCACCAGGACGGTCCTGGCGACACCCCGCTGACGCAGGAGCAGCGGGACCTCGCGAACGCGGCGGCGGACATCGCCGCCGACGTGGAACCGGGCGATCAGTACCACGCCGGCTTCGATCGCGCGGACAAGGGCGACACCGCGAAGATCCAGGAGTTCCTGGACGCCGAGCGGGCGGCGTGGCCGCAGAACCAGGGCGATCTCAACCGGATCGCCGAGCGGATCGCGGCGGACAACAACGGCGAATCCTCAGGGCGTCCCGGCCCGAAGGACGACGACCGCGCGAAGGCGAAGATCGAGGGCTACGACGGCGACGCGTCGAAACTCACCGACCTGGTGGGCGTGAAGATCCAGTTCGACACGCTGGCCGACGTCTACAACGCGCTCAACGCGGTGATGGCCGATCCGGATCTCCGGATCGTCAGCTTCGACGACCGGTTCGCGAATCCGCAGGACAGCGGGTACCGCGATCTGCAGATGAACGTCCGGCTGCCGAACGGGCACGTCGCCGAACTTCGGCTGCACCTGCGGCATATCGACACCGTCTCGGCCTACGAACACGCCCTGTACGAGGTCCGCCGCGACTTCCCGACGTACAACCGGACACTGGACGCGGACAACAAGAAGCGGTTGTCCCCGGAGCAGGCCCTGCTGGAAGCGGCGCTGATGGACCGGGTCCGGGAGAAGTTCATGGCCGGTCTCCGCAAGGGCCTGCCGCCGGAGGAGAGCACGTGATCCAGACACCGTCCTTCTACACGTACTTCGGGAAGACGTACCGCGTCGAGTCGACTCCCGACGGGGGCCTGACGGGTTACCTCCTCAACCTGAGCTCCGGCGAGTTCGACGAAAAGCCGGAGCACGTGCGCGAGGTCTTGCGGGCGATGGCGAGTTCGGACATCAGCAAGGTGCCCGAGGAGAAGTTCGTCCAGGAGACCGAACGAGCCCGCGCGTACGAGCTCAAGGGCGACGGTCCGATCTTCGCGCTGTACGAGACCATCGACGGTCTCTACCAGCAGGCCAAGAGCGAGAACCGGCGCGTGGAGCCGCAGGAATCGGCGTTGATCAAGTCGCTGCGCAAACGCACCTTCAAGATGTGGGAGGACGAGCTGGCCCGCCGTGCCGCCGGTGAGCCGCCGTCGTTCCGCGCGGAGCCCCGTTTCCCGAACCGGGCGCGATGATTCACGTGGAACAACTCACTCCGGAACACCAGCGCGGACTGCTGGTCCAGATCGGCAGGCTCATCCTGGCGGGGATCACCGACCCCGCCCACGCCGCGGTCGCCGATTTCCGGCAGATCGGGGAGCACACCGAACTCGAGGGCCACAACGTCGCGCCCGCGCCCGAGCTGAACGAGCTCTTCGGCAAGCTCCGCACCGGGATGTACACGACCGGCCGGGGGACCTGGCTGCAGTCGCGGTTCACGCTGAAGCCCGACGGCACCTTCGACTTCGACTTCACCCTCGACGACGAGCCGTCGTGGACCGGGGCACCGCCGTCTTCGGCGTACCCGGACGAGCTGGCCACGTTCCCGCGCGAGGACGAGCACGTGCCGGACTGGTGGCGGCTGCGCGCGCAGCTTCCGTTGCGCGTCGAGTTCCGGCACGCCCGGATCGTCGACGCGTACACCGAGGGCGAGCCGCCGGTGGTGGACAGACCGGAGCTCGACGAGTCCGAAGCGCCGCTCGTCGCGCAGTACCTCGAACGCGAACCGGCGATCCTGTCCGGCAGCGGCCTCGGCAAGGACATCTTCGACCCGGAGGCCGACGGCGACGTCCCGGAGAGCTACCACACCGACGGCACCTGGATCTGGCACGCGTCCGTGCCGCACTACCTGCGGAAATACGGGATCCCGCCGGAGCCGGAGCTGGTCGCGCACATCCGCGGCCAGCGGTTCCAGCCGCCGTATGTCGAGCATCTGGTGCGGCGGACCGCGGAAGCGGATCTGCTCGGGAAGCCGAGACCGAGACCGGGCCGCTCCGACGTCAAGAAGACCGAGGGCGACATCGCCGCGGAGCTGGAGACGTCGCCGAATCCGGAACTGACCGACGAAGAACTCCTGGTCGTGCTGGTCAGCAGGCTCGGCGAGCACGCCGTCTGGCCCGAGGCCTACCGCATCGGCGACCGCGCGGACGGCGCCTGGTGCCTCAACTTCACCGAGAAGGGTTGGGAGGTCGCGGCCTATTCGGACGGCGCCGCGGTCTCGCCGAAGTATTTCGACAAGCTCGAAGACGCGTCGCATCAGCTTCTCGGCGCGGTTCTGCTGCATCCGGCGCGGATGACCGCCGGACACGAGACGCCGCTGGAGACGGCGAAGGAACTCGCCGACTGGCCGGTGCACGCGGCGCCGGGTGAGCCTCCCCTCACCTTGCTCCGCAACAAGCGCGTCAGCCGGATGGTCGCCGGTACGGTCGTACTGCGGTTCGGCGAGGAAACCGGCAATCTGGTTCACCACGGAGGGGTACGGTTCGCCACGACGTCCCTGCCGCTGGAACGGGAGCGCGTCGGTGGGACCTACCGGCTGCGACGCCCGCTCCACGTGATCATCGGTGTCACCGTCCCTTGGGCGAACATGCCTGGTGGGGCGGTGGCCTACGTGCTCCCGAGGACCATCGCCGAGCACGTGTCCGACGGCAGCCTGGAGAGGATCGAGTAGGTGGAATCGGCGGAAGCGGTAGCCAAGGTCGAAGAGTGGCTGCGCGCGGTCCACGGTCCGGACGTGTCCGAACCGGGCGGCGCCGGCCTGCGCGTGAACCACGAGAAGGTCCTGCGCATCCCTGAGGGCTGGTCGGTCCCCTACAACACGATCGCCTTCCTCGACGAGGGTCACGCCGAGAAGGAGATCTTCCCGCCGCCGTCGGTGATCGTCCGCGAACCCGACGGCGAGCTGCGCCAGGCGCATCCGCAGCCCGGCGGGCTCAGCGTCCCGGTCGCGTTCCCCGGCCAGGAGGCCTGGCGCGAGGTCGTCGACCCGGAGTACGCCAAGTCCGGTCTCGGTGACCTCGGTGTCCCGCCGGCGGTCGTCGCGGGCTGGGTCAAGGTCAACGCGGACGGCGTGCAGACCGGGGAGGAACGGGAGAACCCCGAGTACAAGGCCGGGCCGGTCCGCCGCGGTTACCCGAAGCCGGAGAACAAGCTCGAAACGCTGCTGTCGTTCGCCAGCGTCGGCTGGCTGACCAGGGAACAGCTGCTCATCGGGCTGCTGCGCTGCGAGGTTTACGTCCCGCTCGATCTGGCCTCTGGCAAGACGGAGCGGTTCTACTTCAACGAGGAACGCGCCGAGCTGCGCGTCTTCAGCTCGACCAGGAACCTCCCGTCCCGCGAACACGGGTACTGGAAGGTCGACATCGCCACCCTGGCCGGGTACGAGAGCCCGCCGAACCTCGTGATCAACGGCGGTCCCGCGACGTTCGAGGACGTCAGCGGCGCCGAGCTCGCCGAGACCGCGCAGCGATTCCCCCGCCGGGGCCCGGGTGTCGACGTCAACGAACGCTGCCCGGAAGCGGAACCGGAACTGGAGACCCTCGCCGCCGAAACCGCCGCGAAGATGGGTCTGTCCGAGCCGGTGAAGCCGCCATTGGCCGCGGCCGAGCGGGCACGCCGTCGCGGCTTCGAGCTGAGCGCCGAGGAATGCCAGAAGACCGTCCTCGGCCAGTCTTGGCTGGCCAGGCTGAAGCAGCCGGAGCCGCCCCGCGCCCGTCCGAACGACCTTCGGGCGAACGGCTTGGCGCCGGGCTACGACAACGAAGGCCAGATCCAGCCGCGTCTGGACACCTTCGGCAAGTACTTCGACCGAGACCGTTCCAGCTCGCGTTATGGCTGGCAGCGCGTCACGGGCGCGTACGTGGGCTTCGCGCTGGGCGAGGCACTCGGGGCGGCTGTCGACCGGATGCGGCTCGCCGAAATCCACAACACTTACGGCCCCGAGGGCGTCTCGGATCTGACGGTCGCCTTCGACCTGCCCGGTCGCGTCGGGCCGCTCACCCAGCGGCTGCTGTTCTACACCGAGGCCGTGATCCGCAGCCCGCATCGCGAGCAGCCGGAGAACCGCGACGCCGAAAAGGCGCTCGGCACGGTCGCCCGCAACTCGCTGATGCGCTGGCTGCACACGCAGGGCGCGCCGCTGGACAACGCCGACGGCTGGCTCGTGAAGGTGCCGGAGCTCCGCGTCCGCCGCACCCCCGACGACGCCGAACTGAACGCGTACCACGCGCTGGCGACCGTCTCGCCGACGGCGATGCCGATGAGCGGGCCGGACGCGCTGGTCGCGGCACTGCCGGCGGCGATGACCGCGGCCGGGCCGGGGAGCGCGATGAGCGGCGGCGTCCGGCAGGCGGTGCGCGACCTCGTCGCGGTCACGCATCCCGGCGAGGTCGACGTCGAAGCGGCGACCTACCTGACCTGGCTGTTCGAACCGGCGCTGACCTCGGAGGCGTTCAGCTACCCGATCTGGAACACCTCGCGTGAGATCTTCAACGACCAGAACCCACACCAGCGGGGACCGGTCTGGGCGGATCTCAAGGCGATGGTCGCGGAATCGGTGCCGTTCTTCGGCAAGCACGGCCTGCCCGACCTGCGGGTCCCGGAGCTGATCGGCGACGGCAAGGGCACGCTTTCCGTGCTGGGCCGCGCTTTCGCGGCGCTGTCCGGGTTCGAGAACTATCCGGAGCAGGCGTTGTTGCGGGCGGTCAACCACTCGGGCCGCAGCGCGATCACCGGCGCCATCGCGGGCGCCCTGCTCGGCGCCCGCACCGGTATCCCGGGGCTGCCGCAGAAGTGGGTCGAGCAGCTGGAACTGCGTTACCTGCTGGAGAACATCGCCACGGACGCGTTCTGGCACTTCGACCGCCACTCGGCGCTGCACGAGGTCGACGGCTGGTCCCAGCGGTATCCGCGCTGGTGAACGAAATGGGGACGATGAACGAAGAGGAAGCCGTCAGCCGCGTCGAGGAATGGCTGACGGACCGAGGCGGGGAGGGGACCGGCGCGCTGCGGGTCCGCCGCGAGTACGTCGTGCGCGCGACCGACGGCTGGAACGTCACCTACAACACCGTCGGCTGGCTCGACGGCACCGACCCCGGCGCGGGCCTGTTCCCCAGCCCGGTCGCGTTCGTCCCGGACGACGGCGGCGAGATCCGCCTCGACCTGGAGCTGATGGCCGTTTCGGCGGCGGGCGACGATCCGGACGCGTTCACCCGGTGGGCGGAAGTCGTCGATCCCGAGTTCGATCCGGCCGCGGTCCCCGGCCTGCCCGTGCCGAAGGCGGCGATCCTGCGCTGGGAGCAGCACACCCTCCTCGGCGAGCCGACCGGCGCGGTCCGCGCGAACCCGGAGCACCGCCCCGGACCTCGATTCTCCGGCCGCCCGGCGCCCGAAAGCCCGGTCGAGACGCTTCTCGGCTATCTCCGCGTCGAGTGGATCACGCCGGAGGAGTTCGTCCACTGGATGCTCGACCTCGACGTGCTGGCCCCGGCGAAGGACGGCCACCTGCAGGTCCGCGACTTCGGTGACGCGGGCGTGCGCTTCGTCGTGTACACCTCCGAAGCCCAGGTCCCGTCCGAGTACACGGTGTGGCAGCGGATCCAGCCCCGCGTGCTCCTGCGCCGGGGCAAGGACAACCCCGGCGTCGGTCTGCTGGTCAACCCCGGGCGTCCGGAGACGTTCAACGTCTACCCGGAGACGCTGCGGCAGGTCGCCGACCTCGAACTCCCGGCCGGGACCGAGCGCCCCGAATCCGTCGGGCGTCCCGCGTACTTCAGCGGGGAGTACGACACTCCGGCCGTCGCGAATCTGCGGAGCCTCGTCGACCAGGCGCGGGACAACGGCTACCCGCTGAGCGGCGAAGAGCTGACCCTCTTCACGCAGGCCGCGACGCTGTCGTTCGAGCGCTCGCGGGCGAAGTACGACGGCCGTCCGCTGCCCGAACTGCCCGAAGACCTGTTCGCGAACGGGCTGGTCACGCACTACTACGACAACGGCGAGCCGCGTCCGAGCGCCTGGACGTTCGGGAAGTTCTACGACCCGACCCTCCCTGTCGGCAGCTTCGCGTACCCGCGGCTTCTCGGCGCGTACGTCGGCTTCGCGCTCGGAGACGCACTCGGCTCGGGCGCCGATCCCGCCGACGGCTTGCCGCTCGGCGGCCTGACCCGGCAGCTGCTGTTCCACACCGAATCGGTGATCCGCGGCCTGGACCCGACGCCGGACAAGCCCGAGATCCCGGCCTCGCTGCCCGCGGGCGGACGGCCGGACGGCTGGGTCGCCAAGGCCACCGCGACCGCCGGACCGGCACCCGCCGAGTTCTCGGCCATGCTGGCGACCGCGCTGGCCGCGACGGTGACCGGTGGCGTGCAGGGGCCCGCCGACAGCACCTTCTACGCGATGAAGGTGGTCCGCGAACTGGTCGGTTCCGCGGCCGGTCACGAGGTCGTTCACGGCGCCGAACTGCTGGTGAACGTGTTCCGCGCCCAGCTCGCGGCCCAGAACGGCGAACCGGCGGTCGCGAATTTCCTCGAAGGCTTCGACGAGTACAGCGGCGAGGTCGGCGAGCTGGTCAAAACCGTGCTCGACCTCCGGAACGACATCGACGGCGACAGTGCCGCTGACGTCGAGCAGTTCGACAGCATCGGCGACGGCCGGACGCCGCTTTCGGTGCTCGGCCGGGCCCTGTTCGCCGCCGCCAAGCGCGGATACGACGCCGAAGCTGCGCTGGCGCTGGCCGCTCGCGGCGGCTCGGTGACGGCCGCGCTGACCGGGGCGATGGTGGGCGCCAGGCTCACCGTGCCCGGACTGCCGGCGGCCTGGCTCGCCGCGTACGCCGGCCTCGGCGTCATCGACAATCTGGCGGGCGACGCCTATTACTACTTCAACCGCTTCGGCCTGCCCCGCGAGCCCGAAGAGCGACGGCGCTGGGACGCGAACCGGTATCCACGAGGAGATCAGTAGAGCAATGCGCGAGTGGCTTCAACATCCGGCGACCAGGTCGCGGCTGCGCGGCAGCCTGTTCGCCGGGGCGATCGGCGACGCGCTCGGCGCGAAGACCGAGTTCGACTCGATCGACCGCATCCGCGAGATCGCCGGCCCCGCCGGGATCACCGACCTCATCCCCGCGTACGGCGGCGTCGGGCGGATCACCGACGACACCCAGATGACGCTCTTCACCCTCGAAGGCCTGATCAGGGCCCACCACGGGACAGTGCCGGTCGAGCAGTCGCTCCAACTGGCCTACCAGCGCTGGCTGCACACGCAGGGCGTGTCGTGGGAGCGGGCCCGCGGCCCGCAGGACACGAGCACGGAACCGGACGGCTGGCTGATCACCAACCGCGAGCTGTTCAGCCGACGCGCGCCCGGGCTCACCTGCTTCAGCGAGCTGGAGGCGTACGGCAAGACGGGCGTGCGCGCCGGCATGGACAAGCCGGTGAACAACTCGAAGGGCTGCGGCGGGATCATGCGCGCGGCACCGGTCGCGTTGTGGTCCGACGACCTCGCCGAGGTGTTCCGGCTCGGCGCCGAGAGCGCGGCGCTGACGCACGGTCACCCGAGCGGGTATCTCTCGTCGGGCGCCTTCGCGGTGATCGTGCGCGAGCTGCTGCTCGGGAAACCGCTGCTCGACGCCGTCGCGACCGCACGTATCGAGCTGGAGAAGTACCAGGGGCACGAGGAGCAGAGCGTCGCTCTCGACCAGGCACTCGCCCTCGCGAAGGAAGGTGCCCCGACGCCGGAGAAGCTCGAAACCCTCGGCCAGGGGAACATCGGCGAAACCGCGCTTTCGATGTCCGTCTACGTCGCGCTGACCACCACGGACGCGAACGCCGCGCTGCTCGCGTCGGTGAACCACAGCGGTGACAGCGACTCGACGGGGTCGATCTGCGGAAACCTCGTCGGCGCGATGTACGGCGAGGAAGCACTCAACACGGACTGGCTCGCGAAGCTGGAGCTGGCCGAGGTCATCGGCGGGCTGGCGGACGACGCGCTCGCGGAGTTCGGCGGGAGCGCACCGGGTGACGACCGGTGGTACGCCCGCTATCCGGCCCACTAGATTTACCTCCGGTTTGGGGTACTTGGGGAGGGGACACATAGTGCGTTACCGGGTTCAAGCGGCGGAGCGGCCGGATGGCCTGTACGCCGTCTGGGGGGACACCGTCTTCGCGGCCCAGAGGTCGACCGAAGACGGCACGCTGCTGCTCATCGCGCCGCCGGGGGAAGCGGCGCCCGAGGGCTTCGACCGCGACTGGAACGGCCGTCCGGCCAGGGTCGTGCTGAACGGCGAGGCGGGCGCGACGTTCAGCCTGCAGTCGTACGGCCGGTTCGACGACGAGCACTTCCAGATCGCGCCGAGCACCGGCGGCGGCGATCTGACGTTGCGCTGGGCGGGCGAGGACGCGGCCCGCGCGGCCGAACTGGGCCTGACGGACTTCTCGACCACGGCCGCGCCGACGCGGCTGACGGCCTTGTGGCAGACCAGGCACGACTTCGTCGAGACGCCGGAGGCCCGGCTTCAGCCGGGTACGGGCGATCAGGGCGCGCTGCTGCGTGCCATCGGCCGGACGCTGCTGCGGGTGCTGCCCGCCGGCTGGCAGCGGGTCGGCGCCCAGTTCCGGCAGGTCGGCGACTACTCCGAACTCGAGGTCCGCTCGGTCGGCGACGAGGGCAACGGCCCGGTGTCGGTGTCGATCGCGGCCCCGCCGGAGCTCGGCTCGCTGTTCGCGCGGCTCCGCGCCGCGATGCACCAGCCCGAGACCGGCACCTGGTTCCAGGGCACGTTCACGCTCGACTCGGAGTCGCACTTCGACTTCGACTTCGACGCCGACCAGGAGCCGACGTGGCGGCTCGCGCCGAACGAAGGCGGGAAGCCGTCTCCGCGCGCGTACGCGACCGAGCTCGCGATCTTCCCGCGCGACCAGAAACACGTCCCGGCCTGGCTTTCGGCCAAGGCGGGCCTGCCGCTCGACGTCGTGTTCCGGCACGCGCAGGTCGTCGACGCGCACAACGAGGGCGAACGACCGGTCGTCAACCGGCCGCCGGTGCCGCCGGACATGATGCGCGGCGTCCTGGACTATCTCTTCCGCTCGCCGGTGGCGCTGACCCGGCCGGGTCCGCAGCCCGACATCTTCACCCCGAACGGCCCGCCGGACGTGCCGAACGCCTTCCACACCGACGGCGTGTGGATCTGGCCCGCGGCCGTCCCGCACTACCTGCGCAAGTACGGGGTGCCGCCGGAGCCCGAGCTGATCGAGCACATCCGGGCCGCCGGTTTCCGGCCGCCGCTGATCGGCGAGCTGGTGCGGGCGACCGCCGAGGCGGAGATCGTCGGCAAACCGCGGCCGCCGCAGACCGCCGCGGACCTACCGGACGAAAGTGCCCGCACCCGCGTCGAACGCGACGGCGAACCGGCCCGCGACATCCGGGCCGTCGAGGTGCTGGACGTCCTCTACCAGCGGCTGGCCGAGCACGGCGTGGCGCCGACGGCCTACCGGATCGGCGCGAACGCGGTACCGGAGCCGGGGCTGTGGACCTTGCGCCGCACCGAAAGCGGCTGGGAGGTGTCCCGGCCGCCGACCGACGAGCCGGTGGCGTTCGCCAAACTCGAAGAGGCGGCACGGTTCTTCCTCGGCACCCTGCTGCTGTATCCGGCACGGGCCGCGGTGGGCGCGAGCGAGGAGGCCGACAACCCGGCCGACTGGCCGATCCTGCCGCTGCGGGGCGAGCCGCCGCTGAACTTCTTCCGGCGCAAGCGGATCGTCGTCCTCCCGGCGGGCACCACGGTGCAGCGGTTCGGGAACGAGACCGGGAACCTCGTGCACGCCGAATCGGCGCGATTCATCGAGACGTCGCTGGCCGCGGACCGCGAACGGGAGCGCCGTCTTTACCGCGTCCTGCGGCCGCTGCGCGTGGTCACCGGGATCACCGCGCCGTGGAACGGGACGCCGGGCGGGGCCGTGGCCTACGTGCTGCCGCGGCCGATCGCCCAGCATCTCGAAACCGGCGCGCTTTCCCGCGTCTGACCACCCCGCGTTTCGTCCTCTGAATGCGATCAGTCGCATTCAGAGGACGAAATGCAGGGCGCTAGAAGGCCTTCGCGACCAGTTCGTAGGACCGGGCCCGCGCGGCCGCGTCGTACACCGGTGCCGTCAGCATCAGCTCGTCGGCACCGGTGGCCGCGGCGAGATCCTTCAGCGACCGCACCACCTTCTCCGGTCCGCCGTGCGCCTGCGCGGCGGTGAACTGCGCGATCAGCTCCTTCGACTCCGGGGTGAACTCGTGTGCGGCGGCCTGCTCCCTGGTCGGGAAGGCGAGGTCACCGCCTTCGCCGTTGAGCAGGTACGACTTGATCACCGCGCACGGCCCGGCGACGTAGACCGCTTCGGCGTCCGTGTCCGCGCAGATGGTCTCGACGCAGAGGATCACGTACGGCTCTTCACGCCACTGGGACGGCTTGAAGTTCTCCCGATACGCCTGCAGGACCTCGGCCGTGTTCTGCGGCCGGATGTGGTGCGCGACCGCGATCGGCAGGCCGAGCTCGGCGGCGAGACGGGCGCCGGCCGCACTCGAGCACAACAGCCACGGCTCCGGCGTCGGCACCTCGCCGGGCAGCACCCGGATCCCGGTTTCCCCGGCCAGATGGCTCAGTAACTCGGTGACATCGGCACGGTAGTCGTCGTCCGTCGCCGGATCCGCGCCCCGCCGCAACGCGCGGACGATCTTCTCGTCGAAGGTGCCGGGACCGCGCCCGACCCCGAGGTCGATCCGGCCGGGATGCAACGCCGAAAGCGTCGCGAACTGCTCGGCGACCGCCAGCGGGGCGTGGTTCGGCGCCATCACCCCGCCGGAGCCGATCCGGATCGACGACGTCACCGCCGCCAGATGCGCGGCCAGCACCGGCGGCGAAGCCGTGGCGATGGCGGGCGAGCCGTGGTGCTCCGCGAGCCAGACGCGGTGATACCCCAGTTCCTCCAGCTTCGTGGTGACGGTGGCTGTCGAAGCGAGTACTTCGGTGGCCGCGCGGCCGTCCTCGACGATGGCGAGTTCGAGCGCGGAAAGCAGGATCCCCATACCCCCAACGTAGCCAAACTCAGGACGCGGTGATCAGCACCGCGGGCGACCACCAGTAGTCCGCGAGCGGCTCGATCCGGATGCCGGTGAAGCCCGCTTCCTTCAGCTGCGAAGCCCAATCGGTGGCGGGCTGCTCCCAGTTCGTCCGGCCCGTCCCGGGTTCGACGAGGCCGAGCAGGACCGGCAGCAGGAACCCCTGCGCCACCAGCGACGCCTCCTTGCCGTACTCCGCGATCCCGCGTTCGTAGCGCGTGACCAGGGAAAGCAGGTACTCGGCGGAGTCTTCGTCGTACTCGGGCACGTCGAATTCGGCCAGCACCAGACACGAGGTGCGGGGCCGGAGCGCCCGCAGGACCTCGGTGCGTTCGTCGGTCGGGATCGACTGGAGCGCGAAGGTGGACTGCGTCAGCTGCCACTGCTGGTCGTCGTCGCGGCCGAGGAATTCCTGCGCGGTGGCCTCCCAGGTGTGCAGGCCGCGGGTGCCGTCGAGGTGCTTGCGCGTCTCCGCCAGCAGCGCGCTCGACGGCTCGACGAGATCGATCCGGCCCGGCTGCCGGTCCGCCTGTTCCAGGGCCGGGACGACGGCGAGCCCGTCTCCGCAACCGAGGTCGAGCAGGGAACCGACGGTGCCGTAGCGCCGGGCGAGCATCGCGCTGAGCTGCCGGTAGAGCTTGACGTTCCCGCCGCCGCGGATGAACGCGGTGAACGCGGCGGGCCGGTCGTAGACGGCACCACCGCCGCCCTCGGTCAGATATCGGTGCAGTTCGATGCCGAGCGTGGATCCGGCCCGCTCGGCGAGGTCCGCGGCCTTGGCCCGGTCACCGTCGCGGTACGCGGTGAGCGCTTCGGCCAGGACGTCCGTTTTCTTCATGTTCCCCTGTTTACCGTCAGAAAGGCACCCAAAGGGTGACTCTGGTGCCATTGCCCGGAGCCGACTCCACCCGCGCGGTCCCGCCGACCTCGTTCAGGCGGGCGGTGATGGACTCGCTGATGCCGAAACCGGCGGGCCGGGTGTCGAGGCTGAACCCGGCGCCGTGATCGCGCGTGATCACCGCGACGCCGCCTTCCTGCTCCTCGACCCGCACCACGACCTTGTCCGTCCCGGCGTGTTTGAGGGTGTTGCGCAGCGACTCGCGGACGGCGTCACGGATGGCGATCTGCCGCACCTCGGAAAGCGTGTCGTCGTCGAGTTCGGCGATCACGAGCTGGGCGCGCAGCCCGTCCCGCGCCATCTCCGCCGCCAGCGACGCGAGCTTCTCGCCCAGCGGCCGCGAACCGGCCTCCGAGCGTTCCGAAGCCTCGTTCTCGATCGTCCGCCGCAGCTCCATCGACTGCGCCCGCGCCAGCCGCTGCACCTCGGCGAGCCGCGTGGCCGGGTCGCCCTTGTTGGCCAGCGCGATCGCTTCGAGGGTCTGCAGCACGGAGTCGTGCAGCATCCGGTGCTGGCGGGCGCGTTCGGCGATCCGGCCGTTGCGGATGCCGTACGCGAGGGCGAGCCGGGTGCCGAGGCCGATCAGGACGAGGGCGCCGCTCGCGGTGAAGAGGACACCGAGGATCGCCGGGAAAGTCGCCATGGCGTCGCCGGGCGCGGCGTGACCGGTACCGAACACCGACGCCAGCATCCGCACCGGGAAACTCACGACGGCGAGCGCCGCGGCGGCCGGCATGCCCAGCGCCAGCGCCAGCAGCGCGACCTCGCCGAGCAGGTGTTTGCCGGGCACCGCCATCGCCTCGGTGAAGACCGAAGCCGGCACCAGCGCTCCGACGGCCAGCGGCGCGAGCAGGGTGAACACGAGGTCGATCGCGAGCAGGCGGGCGGCGTGCTGCGGGCGGAACGGCGCCGAGCGCAGCATCCACCGGATCCCGTACAGCGAAAGCCCGACCGAGCCGAGCGACACCAGCCCGACCGGGCCGATCCCGATCATGCCGTGGGTGGAGACGTAGACGCCGAACGCGCCGGGCACCGCGAAGAGCCGGTAGACCAGCGGGACGAGGGCGACGTAGCGAGCGGCTCTGAGCAGCAGGTTGTCGCGATGAGCCGTGTCGATGGGGCCGGACATCTGCTGGATCCGCCGCAGCGCGCGCATCGGTGTCGGGTCGCCGACCTCGTCCGACAGCTCGCTCGTCGCCGTCGCCAGCGCGGGCGCGCCACGGCGCAGCAAAGTCACCAGAAAACTGGGCGGCCGCTTCGCCATGGATTTTCCCCCTGCCCGGAGCACCGGCAGGAGTATCTCCGGTTACGCCGTGTGGATCCAGAGACCAACGGGGTTTATCTCAGCCTATGCCGTTCTCGGCGGCCCATTTCTTCAGTTCGGCCACCGCCTCGTCGTGCTCCAGCGGACCGCGGTCGAGCCGCAGTTCCTTCAGGTGCTTCCACGCCTTGCCGACGTCCGGCCCCGGCTTGAGGCCGAGGATCCGCATGATCTCCTCGCCGTTGAGGTCCGGCCGGACCCGGTCGAGGTCCTCCTGCGCCTGGATCGCTTCGATCCGCCGCTCGAGGTCGTCGTAGGTCGCCTGCAGCGCGGCCGCCTTCTTGCGGTTGCGCGTGGTGCAGTCGGCGCGCACGAGCTTGTGCAGCCGGGGCAGCAGGTCGCCGGCGTCGGTGACGTAGCGCCGCACCGCCGAATCCGTCCATTCGCCCTTGCCGTAACCGTGGAACCGCAGGTGCAGGAACACGAGCTGGCTGACGTCCTGGACGATCTCCTTCGAGAACTTCAGCGCCCGCAAACGTTTGCGCGCCATCTTCGCGCCGACGACCTCGTGGTGGTGGAAGCTCACGCCGCCGCCGGGCTGGAACTCGCGCGTCGCGGGCTTGCCGACGTCGTGCAGGAGCGCCGCGAGCCGCAGGATCAGATCCGGCTCGGAGGTCGGTTCGTGCGATTTCTCCAGGTCGATCGCCTGGGCCAGCACGGTCAGCGAGTGCTGGTAGACGTCCTTGTGCTGGTGGTGCTCGTCGATCGCCAGCCGCATCCCCGGCACTTCGGGGAGCACGCGATCGGCGAGGCGGGTGTCCACCAGCAGCTCGATACCGGGCCGGGGGTCGTCCGCGAGCAGCAGTTTCGACAGTTCGGTCTGGACGCGCTCGGCGGTGATCCGGTCGATCTCCTCGGCCATCGACGACATCGCGTCGACCACGCGCGGCGCCGCGGTGAACCCGAGCTGCGCGGAGAACCGCGCGGCCCGCAGCATGCGCAGCGGATCGTCGGCGAAGGACTCCTGCGGGGTCGCGGGTGTGTCGAGCACCTTGTCCTGCAGCGCCTGGAGGCCGCCGTGCGGATCGACGAAGGTCTTGTTCGCGAGGTCGATCGCCATCGCGTTGACCGTGAAGTCGCGGCGGAGCAGGTCGCCCTCGATGCTGTCGCCGAAGGTGACCTCGGGATTGCGGCCGACGCGGTCGTAGCTGTCGGCGCGGAACGTGGTGATCTCCAGGGTCATGCCCTGTTTCGTCACGCCGACGGTGCCGAACGCGATGCCGACGTCCCAGACCGCGTCGCCCCAGGCGCTGACGATCTTGAGCACCTGGTCCGGCCGGGCGTCGGTGGTGAAGTCGAGGTCGCTCGACAGCCTGCGGAGCATCATGTCGCGGACGCTGCCGCCGACCAGGTACAGGCTGTGTCCCGCCTTCGCGAAGAGCTTCGCGAGCTCGTCCGCCAGCGGGGAGATGCGCATCAGCTCGGTCACAGCGTTCTGCATCGCAGTGCTCTTCCCCGCAATCGCCTGCCCGGCGACCACCTTGTTCACGACAATCCCACCACGATTTGGATGTACTTACTTTTGCCCCGGCCCAACACGGGCACGGTGAGCCAGCGTACCCGTACCGCCGTTTGCTCTAGCATCGCAGCATGTCTGGATCAGCCGGCCGCTCCGGCGCTTCGAAGCCGGGCCGCCGGCGGAGGCGCAGGCGGGGGCGGCGGCTGACCACGGTCGACGAAACCTCGGCCGGCGGACTCGTCGTCGACGCCGAACGGGCGAACGCCGCGCTGATCGGGCGGCTCGACCGGCACGGCAGACTGCTGTGGTCGCTGCCCAAGGGCCACATCGAGGACGGTGAGACGGTGGAGCAGACGGCGGTGCGCGAGGTGAAGGAAGAGACCGGCATCTCGGCGCGCGTCCTGCAGCCCCTCGGCACCATCGACTACTGGTTCGTGGCCGAGCGACGGCGTGTGCACAAGACGGTGCACCATTTCATCCTGGAATCCACCGGCGGCGAACTTTCGGACGAGGATGTCGAGGTGACCGAGGTCGCCTGGGTACCGCTCGCCGACCTGGAGACCAAACTCGCCTACTCCGACGAGCGCAAGCTGGTCCGGAAGGCCAAAGAACTCTTCGCGCAGCAACAGCACACCGCCGAGGGAGCACCTGAGTGAAGCGGCTTGCCGCCACTGTCCTGTCGATCCTGTTCCTGGCCCTGGCCGCCTCGCCCCTCGCGGTCGCGCAGGCACAGGAACAGCCCCGGCTGCGCGTGGACCTCGACCAGCTGAACCCCCGCGTGATCAGCACGAACTCGGCTTCGCTCACGGTCACCGGCCGCGTCACCAACATCGGCGACCGGCGGATCAGCAAACTCGGCGTCCGGCTGCAGCTGGGCACCAGGCTGCAGAGCGAGCAGCAGATCGGCGACGTCCTCGCCGGTGACAAGTTCAAGGACCTCGGGGCGACCGAGTTCGTCGACCTCGAACCGGACGAACTGGAGCCGGGGCAGAGCGCCGCGCTGAACCTGTCCGTCCCGCTCGGCCAGTCGTCGAAGCTGCAGTTCCCGAGGCCCGGCGTGTATCCGCTGCTGGTCAACGTCAACGGCACCCCGGATTTCGGCGGCCCCGAACGGCTGGCGGCGGTCACCCTGCTGATGCCGGTGCTCGGCGTCCCCGGCAAGGCCCCCGCGTCGCGGCCCACGTCGGCGCCGTCGACGAGCCTGCTGTGGCCGATCGCGAACAGCACCGTGCACGTCGTCTCGTCCCCGCTCGGCGGACCGCTGACCCTGGCGGACGAACGGCTCGCCATCGAACTGGCCGCCGGTGGGCGGCTCGACTCGCTGGTCGAAGCGGCGCGGGCGGCCGAGGCCGACACGAAGGTCTCGTCGTCGTTGTGCCTGGCCATCGACCCCGACCTGGTCGCGACCGTCGACGGGATGACCCGCGGCTACCAGGTCGCCGGCGGCGCTCCCGGCAAGGGCGTCGAGACCGCGAAGAACTGGCTCGGCAGGCTGAAGGCGCTGGTCGCGGGCCGGTGCGTGGTCACCCTCCCGTTCGCCGACGCCGACCTCACCGCGCTGACGAAGGTCCGCGCGGGCGACGCCACCGACACCGCGCTCATGGCGAGCGCGCTGGGCGGAGCCGGGACGATCAAGAACCTGCTCGGCATCCAGCCGCAGGACGGCGTGCTCTGGCCGGGCGGCTCCCTCGATTCGCAGACCGTCGAAGCGATCGGCAAAGCCGGCGTCAAGACCGTGCTGACCGATTCGGGCAGGCTCCAGTCCGGATCGCCGCTTTCGGGCGGGGTGTCGATCGAGGGAACGGACCTGCGCGCGCAGCCGATCGACGCGCTGATCTCGTCGGCGCTGAACGGCTCGGGCTCGACGCAGAACGGGCTCGGCGCCATCGCCTTCCGGGCGGGGCTCGGCGGGCAGTCCGAGGGACCGGCGCGTTCGCGGCTGCTGATCGCGCCGCCGCGGCACTGGGCCGCGAGCGGCACGGAACTCACCACGTTCCTGGAGCGGATGGGCGACTTCTACACCGCCGGTCTGATCAAGCCGGCGCCGCTGCCCGAGCTGCTCGGTGACAGCCCGTCCGGGACGGCGTCGATCAACTACGACCCGCAGGATCTGACGGCCGCGACCAGCGGTGAAGTCACCGCGAAGATGTCCCAGATCGACAACGAGACGCTGGGCCTGTCGTCGGCGATGACGATGGATGCCACCAAACGGGTGAATCCGGCCGACGTGATCGCCCCGGTCCGGTTCGCCCTCATCCGGGCCGCGTCGACCTCGTGGCGCGGCGCGGACGCCGCGATCGTCACCGCCAACGCCCGCGGCGACCTCGAAGCGATCCGCGGCCAGGTCACCGTGGAACGGCCGAAGCAGACGATCGCGCTGGCCTCCGGCGCGTCGCCCCTGCCCGCGTACATCACCAACGGCCTTCCGGTCGGCATCAACGTCCGCACGGTGCTCAAGAACAACGTGGGCCTGCGTCCCACCGAAGCCGTCCCGGAGCGGACCGTCCCGGCGAACGGCGCCATCAACCAGCTGCTGCCGGTCGAGGCGCTGCGAGCCGGCCGGTTCAGCGTCGACGTGGCGCTGACCACGCCCGACGGGACCCCGCTCGGTTCCGACGCGCGGTTCGAGCTGACCTCCACGGAGTACGGCGCGATCACCATCATCATCACCATCACCGCGGCGGGTGCGCTGCTGCTCCTGTCGTCCCGGCGGATCTACCGGAGGATCAAGGACTCGCGGGCCGATCGGACGAACGAAACCGCCCAACGTGTGACCGAGGACGCACAGGTTTAAGTGTTTCCGGCCGTTCCCGATTACCCTGGGTCGAACGATGCCGCCGGGCATCACGTAGTCGAGCACCGAGGATTGGGCGCACGTTGGAAAGAGAGCCGGGTGTACCGCCCGAGCGTGCAGGCCGTCCCCGGCGCGAAGGTACTCCGCCACCGCCCCGCCGCACCGACGGACCGGCACGCCGTCCGGAGCGTCGCCAGCCGCCTCCGCAGCAGCCCCCGCCCGATCGCGGTGAGCGACCGCGGCGGGCCGTGCCGCCACCTCCCCAGCAGCCGCCGCCGGACGGCCGCCGCCAGCGGGTGGCGGGCCGCCCCGACGACGAGACGCGACGGCTGAGGCCGCCACCCCAGGGCGCGCCGCCACGGAAAACGCCCCCCGGACAGGGGACGCCGCCTCCGCCGACCCGTCGGCAGCCGGTGCCGCCTCCGCAGGGGCCGCCGCTTCCGCAGCCGTCGCAGAACCAGGCGGCGCGCCGCCCGGCACCTCCCCAAGCACCGCAAGCGCTCAATCAGACACCGCCCCCGCCGCATCGCGGGCGCCGCCAGCCGCCACCGGTCCGCCCGTGGCAGGTCGACCGGCGCGACGAAGCCGACGCGACGCGGTTCATCCCGCGCACCCCCGGTGTCCCGATGGGTTCGCGCTGGCCGGTCGCCGACCCCGACGTCCTCCGCCCGTACGACCAGCTCGCCACGCAGGTCATGCCGGCGATCAAGGACGCGCCGCTGGTCAAACCGCGGCCGGGGGACACCGGCGAACAGGATGTCGCCGCCCCGGCGAAGGCGCCGTCGCTCGCGAAGTCCAGCGGCCGGATGGCGATCGCGTCGCTCATCAGCCGCATCACCGGCTTCGCGTGGAAGCTGCTGCTGGTGGCGGCCATCGGCGCCCAGGTGGAGAACGACTCGTTCAACGTCGCCAACACCATGCCGAACATCATCTTCGAACTGCTGATGGGCGGCGTGCTGTCGAGCCTCGTGGTCCCGCTGCTCGTGCGGTCGCAGGACGACAAGGACGGCGGCGAGGCCTATACCCAGCGGCTGGTCACGGTGGCGGGCACGCTGCTCGTCGTCGGGACGACGATCGCCGTGGTCGCGGCGCCGCTGATCACCAAGCTCTACGTCGACGACAAGGGCCAGGCGAATCCCGAGCTGGTCACCGCGTTCGCGTACCTGCTGTTGCCACAGATCTTCTTCTACGGCGTGTTCGCGCTGCTCTCGGCGGTGCTGAACGCGAAGAACATCTTCGGCCCGACGGCGTGGGCGCCGGTGATCAACAACCTCGTCGTCATCTTCACGATCCTCGTCGTGTGGATCATGCCGGGGAACATCTCCACCGATCCGGTGTCGATCACCGACCCGAAGCTGCTGACCCTGGGCATCGGCGTGACCTCGGGCATCGTGGCGCAGTCGGTGCTGTTGATCCCGCCGCTGCTGCGGTCCGGGTTCAAGTTCAAATGGCGCTGGGGCATCGACAAGCGCATGAAGGAGTTCGGCGGGCTCGCGCTGTGGACCGTCGGCTACGTCGCGGTCAGCCAGGTCGGCTACACGATCACCACCCGCGTGCTGACCAGCGGTTCGCAGGGCGGTGTGACCGCGTACAGCAACGCGTGGCTGCTCTTCCAGCTGCCGTACGGCGTCATCGGTGTCTCGCTGCTGACCGCGATCATGCCGCGGATGAGCCGCGCGGCCGCCGACGGCGACCACAAGAAGCTGATCGGCGACCTCTCCTACGCGTCGCGGATCTCGACGGTGATGCTCGTGCCGATCTCCGCGGTGATGACCGTGGTGGGTGGTTCGGTCGGTATCGCCCTGTTCACCCTGGGCAAGGGCACCGTCGAGGACGCGTCGCGGATGGGCGAGGCGCTGGCCATCTCGGCGTTCGCGCTGCTGCCGTACGCGCTGGTCATGCTGCAGATGCGGGTGTTCTACGCGATGAAGGACGCGCGGACGCCGGTGCTGATCATGATCGTGATGACCGTGGTCAAGGTGCCGCTGCTGTACCTGTGCCCGGCGCTGCTTTCGCCCGACAACATCGTGCTCGGCGTGATGATGGTCAACGGCCTCACGTTCGTCGTCGGCGCGATCCTGGGTCAGGTCTGGCTGTGGGTGACGCTCGGAAACCTCCGGAGCAAGCGAGTGCTCGGGGTGATCCTCTTCACGGTCGTCGCGAGTGTGCTCGGGGTCGGCGCGGCCTGGCTCGCCGGGCAGATCGTGCCTGACTCGTTCGGGCCTACTTTCCATGCCTGGGTGAAACTTCTCCTGCAGACGGTGGTCGGCATCGCGGTGTCGTTCGGCGTGCTCATCGCCTTGAAGGTCGAGGAATTGAAGCCCGCCACGGCGAGGATCACCCGGTTGATCAAGCGCGGATAACGATTCACGTACGGATGGCGCGCGTTCACGGGTCGTATTCTGGGTACCCTCGGGGCGGGAGCTACGCGGGAGAGTGCGGTGGATACGAGACGGAGCGAACAGGCAGGGGAGGCGAGCCAGGTGGGCATCCGGGCCCAAGGCGGGTCGCTGGCCCCTGGCCGGGTCGTCGGTGACGGCCGGTATCGCCTGCTCGCACAGTTCGGGGTGGACGAACGGGCGGCAGCGCATCTTTGGCGTGCCCGCGACGGGCAGCTGAAGCGGGATGTCGCGCTGACGCTGCTGGTCGGCGACCCTGCGGACGCGGAAGCCGCCCGGCTCGCGCGCCGGACGCTGGAGCGTGCCGCGCACGCCTCGAAGTTCGGCCACGGCGGAGTCGCGCGCGTCCTCGATGTGCTCAGCCTCGGCAGCGGCGTCACCTCGAGCGAAGGTCTGCTCGGTGTCGTCGTGGCGGAATGGACCAAGGGCAGCGACCTGGTCGACCTCGTGGCGCAGCGTCCGGTTGCGCCCGCCGCGGCGGCCCGGATGGTGCAGGCGCTGGCGGAAGCCGTCGACCACGCCCATCAGAACGGTCTCGTCCTCGGCCTCGACCACCCGCAGCGTCTGCGGCTCACCCCGGACGGCGCGCTGAAGCTCGCCTTCCCGGGCCCGCTGCCCGAAGCGACCCTTCGTGACGACGTCAAGGCGCTCGGCGCCGTGCTGTACCTGCTGCTGACCGGTCGTTGGGCCCTTCCCGGCGGTCCGGCCGCGATCCCGGCGGCGCCGCACGCGCCGACCGGCAGGATCATCCCGCCACGTTCGCTGGTCGCAGGCGTCCCGGTCGAGCTGTCCTCGCTCGCCGTCCGCACCATCGAGGACGGCGGCCACGGCGGCATCCGCACCAGCGCGGCCATCCTGCGCGTGCTGGACCAGGTCGCCGAAGCCGAAGAACGCACCCAGCTGATCAAGGCCGTCGGCGAGGAAGAGGCCGTCGCCGAATCGGACGGCACGGTTTGGACGACGAAGAAACCGGTCAAGGACGTCGCTCGGCGCAAGAAGCTGGCGTTCGGCGTGACCGTGCTGGTGGTCGCGACCGTGGTCATCCTCGCCTGGGGCGGGATGATGCTGATCAACCTGTTCCAGGGCGAGTCGAAGTCCAGCGGCCCGAAGATCAACGTCGCCGCGTCGTCCTCCCAGGTCGTGCCGCCTTCGGGCGAGCAACAGCCGCCGCCCGAGCAGAAGCCGCCGGCCCCCGCGGTGGGTGCGGCGGTGAAGCCGTCGGCCGTGGCCGTCTACAACCCGGGCAGCAAGGGCGACAGCCCCGGCAAGGCCAGGAACGCCACCGACGGCGACGCGGTCACCTCGTGGAAGACCGACCAGTACGACGAGCAGTTCCCGGTGCTCAAGGACGGCGTCGGGCTGGTCGTGACCTTCAAGGACCCGATCAACCTCAGCCAGGTCAAGATCGACGCGGCGAGTGCCGGTTCTAAGGTCGAGATCCGCTCCGCCGACAAGAAGAACCCGAAGCTCGACGAGACGAAGGTCGTCGGCAGCGGGGACCTCGCGGCCGGCGAATCGACCATCGCGTTGCAGCAGCCGCAGCAGGGTCAGTACTTCATCATCTGGATCACTCAGCTGGGTGAAGATGACAAGGGAAAGTTCGTCACCGAACTCAAAGAGCTGACGTTCCTGCCTGCGGGGTGACGTCAGACACCGGGTCAGTAGGCTCTCCCGGGTGACAGCTGCAGCTCCCACGGACGCGGATCTCATAGCGGCGCATGCCGCTGGGGACCCGCACGCGTTCAGTGAACTGGTCCAGCGACATCGAGACCGCATGTGGGCGGTGGCCCTCCGCACCTTGCGGGATCCCGAAGAAGCCGCGGACGCCCTGCAGGACGCCTTCATCTCCGCGTTCCGAGCAGCGGGCAACTTCAGAGCGGAATCGCAGGTCACGACGTGGTTGCACCGCATCGTCGTGAACGCGTGCCTCGACCGCATCCGGCGGGGCAAGGCCAGACCGACCGTCCCGCTGCCCGAGACCGGGCAGTTCAACGAGCCCGCCTCGCCGCGCGACTCGATGTCCGAACGCGAGACGAGCCTGGTCGTCAAGGAAGCCCTCGACCAGCTCCCCGAAGAGCAACGTGCCCCGATCGTGTTGGTCGACGTCGAGGGATACTCCGTCGCCGAGACGGCGAAGATGCTCGGCATCGCCGAAGGCACGGTCAAGAGCCGGTGTGCCCGAGGTCGCGGAAAGCTCGCGAAGGTTCTCGGACATCTACGGAACCCCGATGCTATTGCGAACGTCCCAACTCACGAAAGCAAACGAGAGCGCGCTACCCCGCAACGGGGTGCCAGGCGTCCTCAGGGCACGCCGGGTGACGGGGAGGGACGATGACAGACGAGAGCAGGGGGATCGGTGGGACCGTCGGTCCGCCGTGGTCTGTCGATGTGCTCGCCGACCTGCACGCAGGTGTGCTGGACGAGCGTGAGGCGGCCGAACTGTGGCCGTTGGTGAACGCCGACCCCGAAGCACTGGCGATCATCGAAGCACTGGAAGCGACCACGGCCGACCTCGCGGAACTCGCGAACGAGCCGGTCGCGCCGATGCCGGCGGAATACGCGGCACGGATCGACGCCGCGCTGGCCGCCGAAATGCGGGCGACGCCTGCGTTTCAAGGCGCATCTGAAGGGCGGCAGGAACAGGTCGCCCCGGTGGTGGACCTCGCGGCCGCACGGCGGCGGCGGAACAAGCGGATCGGCTGGGGCGCCGGGATAGCGACCGTGGCCGCGGCGGCCATCGCGGCCGTGGCGATCGTCGTCCCGACCACCCGGGAGCCGGATTCGGGCGGTATCGCCCAGCCCGCGCCCTCGGCTCCTTCCGGACCTTCGCTCGGCGGAGACGGCGGCGGGGCCGAAGCCCTCGTCGGCAAGGCGATCGGCGTCCGCGACTTCGGCTCGCTGAAGACCGAAGAGCGCCTCGACGCCTGTGTCGCTGCGGCCGGAATGGACGCGGACGTGCGCCCGGAGGGCATCCGGCCGGTGAACGTCGCGGGCAAGGACGGCGTGATGGTGATCTACACCACAGGAAAACTCGCCCAATTCCGCATCGTCGCCTTCGGTGCCGACTGCGGTCCGGGCAACCCTTCGGTCCTCTTCGACAAAGTCATCGGACCGAAGTAACCGACCGAAACCTCACTGGTCCCTCGCTCCCCACCAGCCCCATTTCGGGGGGAGCGAGGGATCTTTGCTACCACGCTAGGTTTTCTAGCGGCGCTAGAGGTCGGATCTCCGCCGCGGCGCAAGGCAGGAGAAAGTAGCGCCGGTCACCCCGGGAACACCGGCCCTTACGATCGTGTTGAGCCTGGTGAACAGGTCACTACGAGCGGAGGTCACGGGTGGCTGCCGAGGAGATCAGGAACCTGATCATTGTGGGATCGGGTCCTGCGGGATACACCGCCGCTGTCTACGCGGCACGAGCGCAGCTCGAACCGCTGGTGTTCGAGGGCACTCAGTTCGGCGGTGCGCTGATGACGACGACGGAGGTCGAGAACTTCCCCGGCTTCCGCGAAGGCATCCAGGGTCCCGACCTCATGGAAGAGATGCGCGAGCAGGCGAAGCGTTTCGGCGCCGACCTGCGCCAGGAGGACGTCGAGTCCGTCGAGCTGACCGGTGACATCAAGTACATCGTCGCGAACGGCAAGCGCTACGCGGCCCGCGCGGTCGTGCTCTCGATGGGTGCCGCCGCCCGCTATCTGAACGTGCCCGGCGAGCAGGAGCTGCTCGGCCGCGGTGTTTCGGCCTGCGCCACCTGCGACGGCTTCTTCTTCCGCGACCACGACATCGTGGTCGCCGGCGGCGGCGACTCCGCGATGGAGGAGGCGACCTTCCTGACGAAGTTCGCCAAGTCCGTCACGATCGTCCACCGCCGCGAGGAGTTCCGCGCCTCCAAGATCATGCTGGAGCGTGCCCGCGAGAACGAGAAGATCAAGTGGGCGCTCAACAAGCAGATCACCGCGGTCGAGGGTGAAGGCAAGGTCGAGGGCCTGACGCTCAAGGACACGGTGACCGGCGAGGAGTCCAAGCTCGACGTGACCGGTTTCTTCGTGGCGATCGGGCACGACCCCCGCAGCGAACTGGTGCGCGGTCAGGTGGACCTCGACGAGGACGGCTACGTGCTCACCCAGGGCCGGACCTCGT
Source organism: Amycolatopsis sp. MJM2582 (assembly GCF_000754115.1). Lineage (NCBI taxonomy): Bacteria > Bacillati > Actinomycetota > Actinomycetes > Pseudonocardiales > Pseudonocardiaceae > Amycolatopsis > Amycolatopsis sp. MJM2582. The sequence continues at coordinate 1,261,567 of NZ_JPLW01000001.1, read as the reverse complement.
ACACGAACCTTCCCGGTGTCTTCGCGGCCGGCGACCTGGTCGACCGCACGTACCGGCAGGCGATCACCGCCGCGGGCTCGGGCTGCGCCGCCGCCATCGATGCAGAACGATGGCTGGCGGAGCACGCCGGTGTCGAGACCGCCCAGGAGACGCCTGAGCTGGTCGGCGGCGGCTACGGCGCCTCCACCAACTGACTTTCCCCAGCCCGTTCACCACCCAGAAGGAGACACCATGGCCAACACCGTGACGGTGACCGACAAGACGTTCGTCGACGACGTGCTGACGAGCGAGAAGCCCGTCCTGGTCGACTTCTGGGCGACCTGGTGCGGCCCGTGCAAGATGGTCGCCCCGGTGCTCGAGGAGATCGCGGCGGAGAACGGCGAGAAGCTGACCATCGCGAAGCTCGACATCGATGCCAACCCGAACACTGCGCGTGACTACCAGGTGATGTCGATCCCGACGCTGATCCTGTTCCAGGGCGGCAAGCCGGTGAAGCAGATCGTCGGCGCCAAGCCGAAGGCCGCGCTGCTGTCGGACCTCGCCGACGTCCTCTGATCTCGCGTTTCACCTGCCGAAACCCGGGGCCCGCCCAGGCTCCGGGTTTCGTCGTTCTCCGGAATGGGTAAAACTCCCTGTCACGGGAACGCCTGGACGAGTTCCACGAACGGCGACTTGACGCACCGGCCGGGCCTCCGCGCTCACCGAGAGTTCACAGGGCACAATAGAGCACCGGGGTTCGCCCCGCAGGGTTTTCATAGTCGTGCATCGAGCTCGATCGGTGCCCCAAAGGGAAGAGCGAGGAGTGCATGCGGGTACTCCGCCGCGGTGACGCCGGACCGGACGTCGCCGAGATCAGGTCCACGCTGGCGGCGATGGAGCTGCTCCCGCCGGTGACCGAATCCGGGGAGTACGAGGTCTTCGACACGGCGATGGAACACGCCGTTCGAGCGTTCCAGCAGCGCCGTGGGCTCATCACCGACGGTCTGGTGGGCCCGGCGACCTATCAGGCGCTTCGCGGCGCGGGCTTCCATTTGGGCAGCCGCCCGCTGACCTACATGTTCTCCGCCCCCATGCAGGGTGACGACGTCTTCGCGCTCCAGGAGCGGCTGACCGAGCTCGGTTTCGACGCCGGCCGTCCGGACGGGCATTTCGGCCCGCAGACCGAGCGCGCGCTCAAGACCTTCCAGCGCGACATGCGCCTGGTCGCCGACGGTATGTGCGGCCCGGCCACCATCCGTGAGCTGCACCGGCTCTCGTCGCCGCGTGCCCGCGGCGGCCGCCCCGTTTTCCTTCGTGAGCAGGAGCAGGTGCGGCAGGCGGGCCCGCGGCTGCGCGGCAAGCGCATCGTGATCGACCCGGGCCACGGCGGCGAGGACCTCGGTGTCGTCGCGGGCGGCCTGCGCGAGGCGGACATCGCCTGGGACCTGGCGCGGCGGCTCGAAGGCCGGATGCAGGCCACCGGTATGGAGGCGCTGATCTCGCGCGGCCCGAACCAGAGCCCGACCGAGGGCGACCGGGCGAAGTTCGCGAACGAGGCGGGCGCGGACCTGTTCCTTTCGCTGCACAACGACAAGAACCCTTCGCCCAAGGCGCAGGGTGTCGCGAGTTTCCACTTCGGCACCGGCAACGGCACCACGTCGACCGTCGGCGAGCTGCTGGCGGGTTTCATCCAGCGTGAGCTGGCCGCCCGCACCGGCATGCTCGACTGCCGCACGCACTACAAGACCTGGGAGATCTTCACCCGCACCCGCTGCCCGGCGGTGCGGATCGAGATCGGCTACCTGACCAACCCGGAAGACAGCCGCAAACTGGCGGACCCGGCTTTCCGCGACGTCGTCGCCGAAGGCATCCTGGTCGCCGTGAAGCGGCTGTACCTGCTCGGCGAAGGGGACCAGCCGACCGGCACGTTCACCTTCGCGGACGTCCTGGCCCACGAACTCGCCAAAGCGGAGTAGCCAGTCCTCCACACCCGCACGCGGGCGCACATCGCACTGCCGACGCCCTCGGCACAACCGGTTGTGTGCCCCCTCGGCCGACCACGCCACCCCTAGATCCACCCGGCGCGCAGCCCCCGCCCTTCCCGGGGGGCGTCCCCAGGTCCAGCCTACCCATCCACAGATTTTCCACCGCTCCTAGCAGCGATCTGTGGATAACTCGGCGGGTTACCCACAGCTGTCCCCAGGCCGGGGGATGGCTGCTGCGCGCGCTCGAAAACTCTGCTAAATGGCGCCGGCGGAGAAGATCAGGCGCGGCCCAGGCTCGGCTCGGCCGTCGTGATGGAGACCTGGCCGAGCAGCCGCTCGAGGGCCGCCTCCACGTCTTCCTTCCACGAAATCGCCGACCGCAGTTCCAGTCGCAGCCGCGGCCACCGCGGATGCGGCCGCACGGTCTTGAACCCGACGCTCTGCAGGAACGCCGCGGGCAGCACACAGCTGTGCCCGCCGTCCGGATCGGTCTCGTCGGGCTTGGCGTCGCCGAACGCTTCGATCGCGCGGACACCGCGTTTGGTCAGATCCTTCGCGACGGCCTGCACCAGCATCCGGCCGAGTCCGCCACCTCGGAATTCGGGAAGCACCTGGAAGGCGGTCAGCAAGACCGCGTCCGGGCCGGGAGGCGAAGTCGGGAAGGCCAGCGAGCGCGGCACGGCGTTCGGCGGCGCGTAGAGCACGAAACCGACGGGCAAGGTGTCGCTGTAGACGATCCGGCCGCAGGAACCCCACTCGAGCAGCACGCTGGAGACCCAAGCTTCCTTTTCGACCTCGGTCGCGCCGTATTCCTCGGCCTGCGCCTTCATATGCGGCGCCAGCTCCCAGTACACGCAGCGGCGGCAGCTCTTGGGCAGGTGTTCGAGGTTGTCCAGGGTTACGCCCACGACGCGACGCGACACAGACAAACCTCCCTGAATGACGACACCCGACGCAGCCTTGTCCCGAGCAGGGCTCACCGAAGGGGTCCGAACCGAGGATAGGCCGATGTGATGAACACCGGAAGGCCAGGGCCCCTAGAGGGAGGGTGGTTACACTCGATGGAACTACCAGTCGGTAGCGACTATGTCCACTTCGAAGCCGGGTGAAGCGCCTGATGACCGAGAATCGCCCTGTCCGGCCGGAGCCCGGCCGCCACAACCTCGACCCTCATCTCGACCGCTACGCCGCGCGTACGGCCGGGATGACTGCTTCCGAGATCAGGGCATTGTTCGCGGTGGCCAGCCGCCCCGAAGTGGTATCGCTCGCCGGCGGGATGCCGAACCTCGCCGCGCTTCCGCTGGACACGCTGTCCGCGCAGGTCGGCGAGCTCATCGCCGAAGACGGCCTGGTCGCGCTCCAGTACGGCTCCGCGCACGGCGTCCCCGCCCTGCGTGAGCAGATCTGCGAAATCATGGCCCTCGAAGGCATCAAGGCCCACCCGGACGACGTCGTCGTGACGGTCGGCTCCCAGATGGGGCTCGACATGGTCACCCGGCTGTTCTGCGATCCGGGCGACGTCATCATCGCCGAGGGCCCGTCGTACGTCGGCGCGCTCGGCTCCTTCGCCGCGTACCAGGCGGACGTCGTCCACGTCGCGATGGACGACCACGGCTTGGTCCCCGACGGACTGCGCGCCGCGCTCGCGGAAACGCGGAAGGCCGGCCGCCGGGTCAAGTTCCTCTACACGATCCCGAACTTCCACAACCCCGGCGGCGTCACGCTGGCCGTCGAGCGGCGCGCGGAGATCGTGGAGATCTGCCGCGAGAACGACATCCTCATCGTCGAGGACAACCCGTACGGTCTGCTCGGCTTCAGCGGTCAGACGTACCCGGCGCTCCGCTCGATCGACCCCGACAACGTCGTGTACCTGGGCTCTTTCTCGAAGACCTTCGCTTCGGGTCTGCGCGTCGGCTGGGTGCTCGCACCGCACGCCGTCCGGGAGAAGCTCGTGCTCGCGGCCGAGTCCGCGACACTTTGTCCGCCTACGCTTAACCAGTTGATCGTGTCGCGATACCTCTCGACTCACGACTGGATGGGTCAGATCAAGACCTTCCGCGAAAACTACCGGGAGCGCCGGGACGCGATCCTGTCCGCGCTCGAACAGCACATGCCCGCCGGCTGCAGCTGGACCAAACCCGACGGCGGTTTCTACGTCTGGATGACCGTCCCCGAAGGCGTGGACACGAAGGCGATGCTGCCGAGAGCCGTCACGGCCCGGGTCGCGTACGCCTCCGGAACCGGTTTCTACGCCGACGGTTTCGGCAGCAGACAGCTTCGTCTCTCCTACTGCTACCCGACGCCCGAACGAATCCGCGAAGGCGTCCGGCGGCTTGCCGCGGTGCTCGAGTCCGAAATGGATCTGGCGCGTACCTTCGGTAACGCGAGCCCACGCTCGATCTCGGGGCCGCAGAACCCCTCTCCGGACACGGTCTGATCGACCGGGCGTCCCCAAGCACAAAGGAGTCTCGGTGGTCGACCGCACCGTTGCCGTACTCGCAGGCGGCCTTTCCCACGAACGCGATGTCTCTCTCCGCTCCGGGCGCCGGCTCTCGGTCGCGTTGCGGGCGGAAGGCCTCGTCGTCGAAGAGTGGGACACCGACGCGGGTCTGCTCGAACGTCTTCGCACCCAGCGGCCCGACGCGGCCATCGTCGCCCTTCACGGTGGTGAAGGGGAGAACGGCGCGGTGCAGACGATCCTGGAGATGCTCGACGTGCCTTACGTGGGCACCAGTTCGCGGGGCTGCCGTCGTGCGTGGGACAAGCCGACGGCCAAGGCGCTCGTCGCCGACGCGGGCTTCACCACGCCGGACTGGGTGGTGCTGCCACACAGCACCTTCCGGGAGCTCGGCGCGCAAGCCGTGCTGGACTCGATGGTCGACACGCTGGGGCTGCCCATGATCCTGAAGCCCGACCAGGGCGGGTCGGCGCTGGGCGCCCAGGTGGTCAAGGACGCCGCGGAAATGCCCGGCGCGATGGTCGGCTGCTTCGCCTACGGTGACACCGTCCTAGCCGAGAAGTTCGTTTCCGGCGTCGAGGTGGCCGTCACGGTCATCGAAGGCGAAGAGGGACCCGAAGCCCTGCCCGCGGTCGAGATCGTGCCTGAGAGCGGCGTGTACGACTACACCGCCCGCTACACCGCCGGGCTGACCGATTTCTTCACCCCGGCGCGGATTCCTGATGACGCCGCCAAGGCGGTCGGTGAGCTGGCCGTCGCCGTGCACCGGCAACTCGGCCTTCGCGACATCTCGCGCACCGACGCGGTGATCACCGAAGACGGCACGGTCCACTTCCTCGCGGTGAACCCCTCGCCGGGTCTCACCGAGACGTCGATCGTGCCGGTGGCGATCGAGGCGGCCGGTTCCACCCTCGGCTCGGTCTTCGCCGACCTCGTCGGACGGGCGATTGCCCGTAAGAGCTGAATCGGATTCGACGAAGGGGACTTGCCCACGGCGGGCGAGTCCCCTTTTCTATGTCCGGGCCACGACGACGATCTGATGCTCGTCCTCGTAGACGACCTGTCCCGGGTTCGCCGACCAGACGGTTTCACACGGAACTTCGTTCGTCTCCAGGATCGATAGGTAGCCATCGACTCGATCGATGAAGACGCGAGCGGTCGCCTTGAACCACGCCGCAGCGCCGGGATTGACTTCCGCGTCGTAGACGCTCGGGTCGGCGTGCGCGTTCATCGCGGGTCGGGCTCTGAAAGCGAACGAAGGGGAGCGCGGTCATCGGCGAGGCCACCCGCGCACCCAGGACAACAGCTCTTCGTCGCGCAGGGAGCCGATCACCACATCCGCAGGGAAGTCCTGGTGCTTCAACGTGGGAACCCCGATGACGGGCACGCCAGCCGCTCGCGCCGATCGAAGGCCGGTCATGGAGTCCTCGAACGCCAGAGCGTCGGCGGGCTCGACGTTCAAGAGGGCACAAGCGGTCAAGTACATCTCTGGATCCGGCTTCGGCGCGGTCACCTCGTCGGCGGCCAGTTTCACGGGAAACATTGCCGCCAGGCCGCCGCGAACGAGTGCGGCGTCCAACAGGGCTCGGGGCGAGTTGCTCGCGACGGCGACCGGGACGGCGGCGGCCGTCAGTTCGACCAACTCGCGCGCGCCGGGCATCGCCTCCGCCTTCGCGGTGACGACCTCGGTCACCAACCTCAGCAACTCGTCCGCGATCTCGGCGCCGGCATCCGGTTCACCGAACGCCTCCGCCATCGCGTCGGCGGCGGCCGGTAGCGACTTGCCGATCACCAACGCCTTCTCGTCCGCGCCGAAGGGGAGCCCGCGCCGCGCGAACAGTTCGGTCTCGGCGACGGACCAACACGGCTCGGTGTCCATGAGCAATCCGTCGCAGTCGAAGACGACCGCGCGCGGATTTCGACCGCCGAAGAGCCCCTTCACACTTGCCCCCAGTTCAAGCACTCAGCGTCACCAAAACATCAGCACTCAGCTATCGTCACCGTGACAAAACGACCCGGGGTGATCCCTAATCGGTTTCCGGTGTCTGATTTGCCTGATTTTGATCCATGAGCGCCACGATGCGTTCAAGATCGTCAACCGAGCCGAATTCGAGGGTGATCCGCCCCTTGCGGCGCCCCAAGTCGACCTTCACTCGGGTGTCGAACCGGTCCGAAAGCCGGTTCGCCAGTTCCTGGAGACCGGGCGCCTGGATCGGCTTGCGGGGAGCGGGCTTCGGCTTGGCCGGCTTTTCACTCTTCTTGAGCGTGACGGCTTCCTCGGTCGCGCGGACCGACATGCCCTCCGCGACGATCCGCGCGGCCAGCTCTTCCTGACTGTCGGCGTCCTCCAGAGAGAGCAGCGCCCGCGCGTGGCCCGCCGAAAGCACTCCAGCAGCGACCCGGCGCTGGACCGCGAGGGGGAGTTTGAGCAAGCGGATCGTGTTCGTGATGACCGGGCGGCTGCGCCCGATCCGGCTCGCCAGCTCCTCGTGCGTGACCGCGAATTCGTCGAGCAGCTGCTGATACGCGGCCGCCTCTTCGAGCGGGTTGAGCTGAACGCGGTGGATGTTCTCCAGCAGCGCGTCACGCAGCATCGCCTCGTCGGCGGTCTGCCGGACGATCGCCGGGATCGCCTCCAGCTCCGCCAGCTGGGAGGCACGCAGCCGCCGCTCGCCCATGACGAGCTCGTACTCGTCGTTGCCGAGCTCACGGACCACGATGGGCTGCATGAGCCCGAACTCGCGGATCGAGTGCTCCAGCTCGTTGAGCGCGTCCTCGTCGAAAACCTGCCGCGGCTGCTTCGGGTTCGGCTTGATCTGGCTGACCGGCACCTCGCGGTAGACCGCGCCGGCGACCGATCCGCCGTGCGAACCGGCCGCGCCGTTGGCCGCGAACCAGCCCTTGTCGTCCGGCCCCGCGGGCTTGCTCGCGGGTGCGGAGGGGACCGGGGAGCCGTTCTCGGCGGGAGCCGCCGAACCCGCCGGAGGGCCGGTGGGGATCAGGGCGGCGAGCCCGCGCCCGAGCCCTCCTCTGCGCTCGCTCATGCCGTACCGCTCCTTTCCTTCATCTCCACACCGCGCTGGGCGATCTCCTTCGCCGCGTCGACGTAGCTCATCGCGCCCCGCGAACCCGGGTCGTACGCGAGGACGGTCTGCCCGTATCCGGGCGCCTCCGAGACCTTCACACTGCGCGGGATCACCGTCTTGAGAACAGTGTCCCCGAAGTGGTTCCGGACCTCGTTCGTCACCTGATCGGCCAGCTTCGTCCGGCCGTCGTACATGGTGAGCAGGATCGTGGAGACGCTGAGTTCGCGGTTCAGGTGCGCCTGGACGAGCTCGATGTTGCTCAGCAGCTGTCCCAGACCTTCGAGCGCGTAGTACTCGCACTGGATCGGGATCAGCACCTCCTGCGCGGCGACCATCGCGTTGACGGTCAGCAGACCGAGCGATGGCGGGCAGTCGATGAAGACGTAGTCGACGCCGATCTCGTCGAGGATCTCGGACGAGAGCGCCTCCTTGAGCCGCATCTCGCGGGACGCCATGGAGACGAGTTCGATCTCGGCACCGGCGAGGTCGATGGTCGCGGGCACGCAGTAGAGGTTGGGCGACTGCTCGCTCTGCGCCGCCGCCTCGGCCAGCGACACCTCACCGATCAGCACCTCGTAGATCGACGGCGTGCCGGAGCGGTGGTCGATGTCGAGCGCGGTGCTCGCGTTGCCCTGAGGGTCCAGGTCGATCACGAGCGTCTTGAGCCCGTGGACGGCGAGGGCGGCGGCGAGGTTCACCGTGCTCGTCGTCTTGCCGACGCCGCCCTTCTGGTTGGCGACCGTCAGCACTCGCCGACGGTTCGGCCGGGGGAGCGCACCCTCCTTGGGATGCAGCACGCTGGCGGCGCGGACGGCTTCTTCGGCGATGGGCGTCCAGCCGAGTTCCTGGCCGGCGCTCGCAGGGTCGGACGGCGGGGGAGTCACCGGTCTCGAGCCTCCTCTGTAGTGGACGTGAGAGTCGTTCTGCGTTGTTTCACGTGGAACCGGTCTAGCTGCGCCTGCCGCGCGGTCGAGACGGTTTCGGGGGCAGACGGTGGATCACGACGACCGTGCTCGGAACCTCGAGCACCTTGGTGCCGCACTCGAAGACTTCCGGTTCGCCGCCGCCGGCCTTCCGGACGGCGGCGCGATCGCGTTCGATTTCCTCTCCGGCGCTCGCTCCTTTGAGGGCGACCAGAGCACCTTGGGAACGCACGAGCGGGAGGCACCAGTTCGCGAGCCGGGCCAAAGGAGCGACCGCCCGGGCGGTGACGACATCCGCGCCACCGAGCTCCTCACGTACCTGCCGCTCTTCCGCGCGCCCGCGGACAACGGTGATGGGGAGTTCCAGCTTCTCGGCAACCTCGGCTAGCCAGTCGACCCGGCGAGCCATCGGTTCGAGCAGAACGATATCGAGGTCCGGCCGGCTGATCGCGAGCGGTACACCCGGAAGTCCCGCACCCGAGCCGACGTCGACCACGCGGGCGCCTTCGGGAATCCTCTCGCCAATCACGGCGGAATTGAGGACGTGCCGCTCCCACAACCGGTCGACCTCGCGAGGCCCGATGAGCCCGCGCTCGACGCCATGCCGCTCCAGGAGTTCGACGTAGCCGGCGGCTTGCTCGACGCGGTCTCCGAATACTTCCGACGCCGCACTCCGTACCGATGCGGCGACCCCGTCCAAGCCCACTCTCGCTCCTCAACCCTCGACGCCGTTTCACGTGAAACGCGCTCCACTGATTGTCCATGACGCCGAGCGCAAAGCGGGGAGACAGTCCGAAGTTGTGGACAACTCCACTCGCCTCAGCGCGTTTCACGTGAAACGCCACGCGTGTAATTCACCCCGCAAACGAAGAAGCGGCCCGCCGGATGACCGGCGGGCCGCTTCGTTCGAGTAACCGTCAGGCGGGGAAGATGACGACCCGGCGCTTCGGGTCCTCTCCTTCACTCTCGCTCTTGACGCCGTCCACGGCGGCGACCGCGTCGTGCACGACCTTCCGCTCGAACGGGCTCATCGGCTGCAGCCGCACGCGCTCGCCGGAAGAGACGACCGTCTCGGCGGTCGAGCGACCGAGCTCGCGGAGCTCCTCGCGACGGTCCGCGCGCCAGCCCGCGATGTCCAGCATCAGCCGGCTCCGCGAACCGGTCTCCTGCTGCACCGCCAGCCGCGTCAGCTCCTGCAGCGCCTCCAGCACGGTGCCGCGGGGACCGACGAGCTTCTCCAGGTCCTCGCCGCCGTCGATGCTGACGATCGCGCGGCCCGCTTCGACATCGAGGTCGATGTCGCCGTCGTAGTCCAAAAGGTCGAGCAGCCGCTCGAGGTAGTCACCGGCGATGTCGCCCTCCTTCACGAGGACGTCGTCGTCGACACCTCCCTTGCGAGCGGTCTCTTCAGCGGCGCCCTCAACCTCGGCCGCGCTGTTCTCCTCGGCGTCGATCGTGTCGATCGTCTCCGCCATTACTGGTCTCCTCTCCGGCCCGGATCGGCGTCAGCGACGCTTCCGGTCCGATTTCTTAGTCGAGTCCGAGATGAGACCGGGCACGTCCGCACCGTTCTCCTTCGAGCCGTTCGTCGACGACTCGGCTGTTGCGTCGTTGGCGTCCTTCTTCTTCGCGGAGGAACCGGTCTGGGCGAAGCCGTGCGGCGAGCCCGCCTTCTTGACCTGACCATCGGAGGACGGCTTGTTCTTCTTCTGCTGGACCGGCTTCTGGCCGGGGCGGGGCGCGGTCGGCTTCTGGCCCGGCTTCGGACCGAGGTTCGCGCGCTTCTCCTTCTCGGCTTCCTTGCGGGCCTCTTCTTCCTTGTCGATCCGCGTGTAGACGAGACGCTGCTGCATCAGGGTCCAGCCGTTGTTGGCGAGCCAGTAGAAGAGGAGGCCGACCGGGAACAGCGCACCGAAGATGAGGACACCGAGCGGGAAGATGTACATCGTCAGCTTGTTCATCATCGCGGTCTGCGGCGTGGCCGACTCGGGGTTCTGGCGCTGGACCGAGTGACGCGCGGTGAGGTGCGTGGCGATGCTGGCGACGATCATCAGCGGGATCGCGACCGGGGCGACGTACCAGTGGAAGCCCGCCGGAGCGTTGCCGCCACTGACCATGTCGACACCGGTGTAGATCGCGTCGCCGAGGTTGACGCCGAACAGCTTCGCGTGAACGTAGGACTCGACACCGGCCTGATCGAAGAAGTAGTTCTCGGTCTTCGGGCCGCCGTACGGGTTGATGGTGAACATCCGCAGGACGTGGTTCAGACCGATGAAGACCGGGATCTGAAGCAGCATCGGCAGGCAGCTGCCCAGCGGGTTGACGCCGTGCTCCTTCTGGAGCTTCTGCATCTCCATCGCCTGGCGCTGCCGGTCGTTCGCGTACTTCTTCTGGATCTTCTTCATTTCCGGCGCGAAGTCCTGCATCTTCTTCATCGACCGGACCTGGTTCACGAACGGCTTGAACATGATGCCGCGGACCGTGAACGTCAAGAAGATGATCGCGAGGATCCAGGAGACCGCGTTCGCCTCACCGAACACGAGCCCGAAGACCTTGTGCCAACACCACAAGATGAAGGACACGGGGTAGTAGATGAAGTCGAGCACTGAGCTACTCCTCGATCGGTGTTTCAGGTCGGCGGTGGCGCCACGAGAACGTCTCGGGTACCGGATCGCGGCCGGGCATGGTCCACGGGCCACAGCGCAGCAGCCGCCGGACCGCGAGATAAGTGCCGCGGCCGGCGCCGTGCCGGGTCAGTGCCTCGACGGCGTACGCGCTACAGCTCGGGTAGAACCTGCACGCCGGAGGAAGGAAAGGGGAGATCGCCTTGCGGTACAGCTTGATGGGCAGGAGCAGCACCCATGCCACCGGGCCCGGGCGGGCGTCTTCGGTGGTCTCGTTCTCGGTGGCTCGCATGCCGTTACACCGCTGATCCGTGGTCGGGTGGACGCGTCTGGCGGGACAGCCCGAGACGCCGCAACGACGCGTCGAGATCCGAGCCGAGTTCCGCGCTGGAAGCGTCCGCGGCCGGAGGTAGTGCCCGTATCACCAACGAGCTGCCCGGCGGCAGTGTTCCGATCCTGGCGGAAACGAGATGCCTCAACCGGCGGGTGACCCGGTGGCGGACCACCGAATTGCCCACGGCCTTGCTCACCACAAAACCCGCCCGCGCCGCTTCGGCGGCATCGGGCGGGTCCGTGGTCAACGCATGGACGACGAGGCGGCGCCTGCCTGCCTTGGCCCCACGCCGCATCACGGCACGGAAATCCTCACTGCGCCGCAACCTCGCGGCGGCCGGCAGCACGACGTCCCTCGACGACGGCCGGATCAGGCGGACAGCGCGCCGCGGCCCTTGCGACGGCGAGCCGCCAGGATGGCCCGGCCGGCGCGGGTCCGCATGCGCAGCCGGAATCCGTGGACCCGGGCGCGGCGGCGGTTGTTCGGCTGGAAGGTGCGCTTACCCTTGCTCACGACTAACTTCTCCTGTTTCTCGGCCGCCGGGAACGGTTCGACCCGTTCCTGGCGTGTCGTGCTGACGCACGGCAGTCTCTGGTGTCTCCTACCAACGTGTGGCCTCGTCACGTCGAGCGACGACAACGTGGGCACGCGAAACGCCCCCGCTGTATACGGGAGACCTTACGAGGGTACGCACCCACCTCCCGGGCCCGGCAGGCACCCCCTCGACCACGGACCGCGACCGTACGTGGAGAGTGATCACCGACGACGCGAGGGCATCGAATGGCAACACGCCGTACACCGTGAAATGCTTGCGCGCGAGGACGCCTTGTGGCAACGAGCGGGGCTTGTTAGCGTGCCCCTCCCGGGTTTTCGCCGAGGTGGAACGGTGCAGGCGCCCGGGTGTCCTTGGGGATGTGGAGGCATCCCGTCGGCATACGACGATCCCGCAGGTGGCGTCACCGCGGGCCGCCGTACATTAGTGCACAGCTGTGGACAACTATGTGGATATTTGCTGTGCGCGCGAGCCGACCGGGCCATGATGACGCTCGACCCGGCGTTCGGGCCGCTGAGTGATCTCGCCGCAGCGCACCGACGAGGGGAGGGGAGTCAGGCAGGTGTCCGATCACCAGCACAATCTTGGCGTCATCTGGGAACAGGTCGTGCGCGAGCTGTCGGATGGCACCCTCTCCCCGCAGCAGCGCGCCTGGATGCGGGTGACCCGGCCGATCGGCCTCCTCGACGGCACCGCGCTCCTCGCCGCCCCCAGCGACTTCGCCAAGGAAGCGATCGAACGCGCCCTGCGCGGAGCGATCACCGAAGCCCTTTCGCGCCGGCTCGGCCGCGCGGTCTCGCTCGCGGTGAAGGTCGACAGCACCGAACCCCACACTTCGATGCCACCGCCCTCGCCGGGTCCTCGCTACGAACCGACGTCACCCAGCCGGGTGGAAAACGGGTCCGGCCCGGTGCCGGGTCCTCCTCCGCTGCCCGAGGGTGACGGCATGCTGTCCCCGACCAGGCCCCGGCCCGAGCCTCCGAAGCCGAGGCCGCCGAGGCAGCAGCCGGTGGACAACAGCCTCAACGATGGCGATGACAGCGATGAAGAAGTCGACGAAGAGGGCGAGGCCCTCGCCGCCGTGACCGAGATCTGGCCGACGTTCTCCGGTCAGCCGATCGCGGGCCAGCCCTACACCGCGCCGGCGCAGCCGCAGACGTCCAAGACGAAGCTCAACGAGAAGTACACGTTCGACACCTTCGTCATCGGCGCGTCGAACCGCTTCGCGCACGCGGCCGCGGTCGCCGTCGCCGAAGCACCGGCGCGCGCGTACAACCCGTTGTTCATCTGGGGAGAGTCCGGACTCGGGAAGACCCACCTGCTGCACGCCGTCGGGCACTACGCCCAGCGGCTGTTCCCCGGCATGCGCGTGCGGTACGTGTCGACCGAAGAGTTCACCAACGACTTCATCAACTCGCTGCGAGACGACCGCAAGGTCGCGTTCCAGCGCCGCTACCGCGACATCGACATCCTGCTCGTCGACGACATCCAGTTCCTGGAAGGCAAAGAAGGTACGCAGGAAGAGTTCTTCCACACCTTCAACACCCTCCACAACGCGAACAAGCAGATCGTCGTCTCCTCCGACCGCCCGCCGAAGCGCCTCGAAACGCTGGAAGACCGGCTGCGCACGCGGTTCGAGTGGGGTCTCATCACCGACATCCAGCCGCCGGAACTCGAAACGCGTATCGCGATCCTTCGCAAGAAGGCGGCTCAAGACCGGCTCGCGGTTCCCGGCGAGGTCCTGGAGTTCATCGCTTCGCGCGTCGAGGCGAACATCCGGGAACTCGAAGGCGCGCTCATCCGCGTCACCGCCTTCGCGTCGCTGAACCAGCAGCCGGTCGACGTGGCCCTCGCCGAAATCGTGCTCCGGGACCTCATCCCGGATTCGCACGCGCCGGAGATCACCGCGCCGACCATCATGGGTGTCACGTCCGAGTTCTTCGACGTGACGCTCGACGACCTCTGCGGCCCCGGCAAGACGAAGGCGCTCGCCACCGCACGCCAGATCGCGATGTACCTCTGCCGCGAGCTGACCGACATGTCGCTCCCGAAGATCGGGCAGACCTTCGGCGGTCGTGACCACACCACGGTCATGCACGCGGACAAGAAGATCCGCAAGGAGATGGCCGAACGACGGCGCATCTACGACCAGGTCCAGGAGCTGACCTCCAGGATCAAGCAGCGCGCCAGGCAGTAATCCTTTAGTACACAACGCTTTCAGGGGCTCTCACCGTCCAGGTGGGAGCCCCTTCTTCGTGTCCACATAGGCCCGAAAACGCGTGTAGAGCCGCGAAGCACGGGTACATGAGGAGAAGCGGCGAAGGGCGCGAAGGAGGCGAAGCGCGCTTGAGTCGCCTTCGCGTTTTTCCTTGTGTACAAAGGAATCCACATGCTGTGGGCAGCTTGTGCACAACTCCGGCGGTCGACGGACCAGCGGCGACGGGATTTCCGTCCACATCGCACTCACAGGCAATCCACAGCATTTCCACACCAAGATCCACACGCTGTCCCCAGGTTGCCCACATCTTGTGCACAAGGGTGATGCGGGCTGCATCAATCACTCTCCCGAGCGATTCCGGTCACGAACGGCGCCCACAACCCTGGGTACAAACCGCCCCACAACTGGGGATAACCGTGGGGACAACTGTGGATGACTGTGGACAGATCGAGCGCCGCCTGAATCCATCCACGGACGCCCCCAGCTGTCCACCGTCCGTACACACCCGGAGTCCACAGGCTCGGAGGCGCTCGGACCTGCGCGAACGGGCCTTGTCCACACAATCCACAACACCTATTACTACTGCTGTCTTTTCTTCTTCTCTAGAAGAGAACAAAACAAAAACAGGCGAAGGACGAAGTTGGGGACAGCCGGGGAGCCGTGTCGTCTTGTCGACAAAAGCAAGGGGAGGCCGAGGTGACGTGGACCCCGGGGACGGCCTAACGTGGGTCCCTGCACCTGGTCTGCGTGTCGACGTGCGTTCGCGTCCTCACGCGGACCGAACACACCTGCGAGGCACCTGGCCATCGCGCTCTCCGGCCGAGGTGACCCGTTGAGCTTTCGAGCCGTCAGGGGCTCGGCTGTCGAAAGGAAGCGCGCATGAAGATCCGCGTCGAGCGTGACGGGCTGGCCGACGCCGTCGCGTGGGTGGCGAGAAGCCTCCCGTCGCGGCCTCCGGTCCCGGTTCTGGGCGGTGTCCTGCTCGATGCTGGATCCGACGGGACGAGTGACGCCCTCACCGTCTCCGGATTCGACTACGAGGTCTCCGCCACGGTCGGCGTCCCGGCCACCATCGCCGACGGCGGCCGTCTGCTGGTCTCCGGCCGTCTGCTGGCCGACATCACCAAGTCGCTGCCCGCGCAGCCGGTCGAGATCTCCGTCGACGGCGCCCGCGCGACCATCACCTGCGGCTCCGCGCGCTTCTCCCTGCCGACCATGCCGGTCGAGGACTACCCGCAGCTCCCGTCCCAGCCCGCCTTCGCCGGCGAACTCACCGGTGACGCGTTCGGCCAGGCCGTCACCCAGGTCGTCGTCGCCGCGGGCAAGGACGACACCCTTCCGATGCTGACCGGTATGCGCCTGGAGATCTCCGGCTCCTCGCTGACCCTGGTCGCCACCGACCGCTTCCGGCTCGCGATGCGCGAGTTCACCTGGGAGCCCGCCGAGGGGCTGTCCGACGCCGCCGTGCTCGTCCCGGCGCGCACGCTCGCCGAGGCCGCGAAGACGCTCGGCGCCAGCGGTGCCAAGATCCGGCTCGCGCTCGCCAGCGGCGAAGGCCTGCTCGGTCTCTCCGGTTCCGGTCGCTACACCACGACGCGCCTCCTCGACGCGGAGTTCCCGCCGTACCGGCAGCTGCTGCCCGCGCAGCACACGTCGCGCGCGGTCATCGAGGTCTCCGCGCTCGCCGAGTCCATCAAGCGTGTTTCGCTCGTCGCCGAGCGTGGCACCCAGGTGCGGCTGGAGTTCAACGACGGTTCGCTGCGGCTCTCCGCCGGTGGCGACGACGAGGGTTCGGCCGAAGAAGAGCTTCAGGTCGACTACGAGGGTGAGCCGGTGACCATCGCGTTCAACCCGGGTTACCTCGTCGACGGGCTCGGCGCGCTGAACGCGAACCGGGCGGAACTGACGTTCACCACGCCGAACCGGCCGGCGCTGATCAAGCCCGCCGACGAGGAGGGCAACGTCGTCCCCGGCTACCTGTACCTCCTGATGCCGGTTCGCCTCCCGGGCTGATCGGCCTCCACTTCCTGTTTCGCACCAAAGGGGATCTTCATGGCTCAGCTGGGACTCATCGGCCTCGGCAAAATGGGGTTCAACATGCGTGAGCGGCTGCGCGCGGCCGGTCACGAGGTGGTCGGCTACGACCGCAACCCCGACGTCACCGACTCCACCTCACTCGAGGACATGGTGTCCAAACTGGACGGTCCCCGGATCGTCTGGATCATGGTGCCCGCCGGCGAGCCGACGCGGCAGACCGTCGCGGAGCTCGGCAACCTGCTGTCCGAGGGCGACCTCGTGATCGACGGCGGCAACTCGAAGTACACCGACGACCGGATCAACGCGGACCTGCTCGCCGCGAAGAAGGTCGGTTACCTCGACTGCGGGGTCTCCGGTGGCGTGTGGGGCAAGGACAACGGCTACGGCCTGATGGTCGGCGGCGCGGCCTCGGACGTCGAGAAGGCCATGCCGATCTTCGACGCGCTTCGTCCCGAGGGCCCGCGTGACGAGGGCTTCTCGCACGCCGGCGCCGTCGGCTCGGGTCACTACGCGAAGATGATCCACAACGGCATCGAGTACGGCATGATGCAGGCCTTCGCCGAAGGCTTCGAGCTGCTCGAAGCCGCGAAGGTCGTCGAGAACGTGCCCGCGGTGATCAAGGGCTGGCAGCGGGGGACCGTCGTCCGCTCGTGGCTGCTCGACCTGCTGGTCCGCGCGCTCGACGAGGACCCGGAGCTGGACGACCTCGAGGGCTACGTCGAGGATTCCGGCGAAGGCCGGTGGACGCTGGAAGAGGCGATCAACAACGCGGTCCCGGCGCCGGTCATCTCGGCCGCGCTGTTCGCGCGGTTCGCCTCGCGCCAGGAGGACTCCGCCGCGATGCGGGCCGTCGCCGCGCTGCGCAACCAGTTCGGCGGGCACTCGGTCAAGAAGGCCGGCGACTAGGCAAGCGGGTTGTACTTAAGACATCTGCAGGTCACCGACTTCCGGTCCTGGCCACAAGCCGATCTCGCGCTCGAACCCGGCCCGACCGTCCTCGTCGGACAGAACGGCCGCGGCAAGACGAACCTCCTCGAGGCGATCGGTTACATCGCGACCCTGGGCTCGCACCGCGTCGCGACCGACGCGCCGTTGGTGCGGCACGGGTGCGAACGCGCGCTCATCAGGGTCGCGGTGGTCAACGAGGACCGCGAGCTGACGGTCGAGCTGGAGATCACGCCCGGCAAGGCGAACCGCGCGCGGGTCAACCGCGGCGCGGTCGGCAAGCCGCGCGACGTACTCGGGATCCTGCGCACGGTGCTGTTCTCCCCGGAGGATCTGGCACTCGTGCGCGGGGATCCGGGGGAGCGTCGCCGGTTCATGGACGAGCTCCTCGTACTGCGCGCTCCCCGGTACGCCGGGGTCCGCGCCGATTACGAGAAGGTGCTGAAGCAGCGGAACGCTTTGCTGAAGACGGCCGGCAAGCGGCGTACGGGACGAGAAGACCCGTACGCGTTGTCGACGCTCGACGTCTGGGACGACCACTTGTCGGTGGCGGGGGCCGCGTTGCTGGCTGCCCGGCTCAACCTGATCGCGGACCTCGCGCCGTACGCGGCCTCCGCGTACATGTGGGTCGCGCCCGATTCAAGACCGGCGAAGATCGCGTACAAGTCGAGCCTGGGCGAAGCGATGCCAGAGGGCTATGGCACTCCGGACGGCCCTCGCGCCGACCAAGCGGTCCTCAAGGAAGTGCTGGTCGAAGCGCTGAAACGGTCGCGGAACCTGGAGCTCGAACGCGGGGTGAGCATGGTCGGCCCGCACCGGGACGAGCTCGATCTCATCCTCGGCGAAGCACCGGCGAAGGGCTACGCGAGCCACGGGGAGTCCTGGTCGTTCGCCCTCGCGTTGCGTCTGGGAAGCTACGAGCTCCTGCGTGGCGAGGCCGGGGAACCGGTGCTTCTGCTGGATGATGTGTTCGCCGAGCTGGACCGGCGTCGCCGGGCCCGGCTGGCGGAGGTGGCGGCAGGCGCCGAGCAGGTGCTGGTGACCGCCGCCGTGGACGAGGACGTGCCCGCCGAACTGGCCGGACACCGCTTCCTCGTGGCGGATGGTGAGATCAACCGAGGGTGATCCCGCGAAGTGGACACCCCGGGTGATCGGCGCCACAGCAGTTGCCCACCGATCTGGGGACAAACCTGTGGACAGTGTGGATAACACCGTGAACGCGTTATCGCCCCGCGTGACCAAGGGGCCTGATAAGCGGCTTGACACCCCTCACCCGGGTGGTGACCCGAGTGAGGGAGCCTTGTTCGATACGCGGAGTGATCGCCCCTCGGTATCGAACGGCTCAACCGATACTGAAAGCAAAGAACCGACTACGGGTCGTGATCTAGCTCGGGCGGCTTTGGACGCCGCGAAGGCCAAAGCGAAGGCCCGCGGAGTTGAACCGGGCGTGCGCCGTGGCCGTATCACCGGTGGGGGAGCCGCTTCGGTCGGCCAGAACCCGCGGCGTCGTCGCTGGTCAGGGCCGGGCGCCGACGCCCGCGACCCGCAGCCGCTCGGCAGGCTCGCCTCCCGGATCGCCGTCGACCGCGGCTGGAACACGCGGCTGGCGAACGGTCAGGTCTTCGGCCACTGGGCCCGCCTGGTGGGTGAAGAGGTCGCCGAACACGCTCAGCCGGTGGCCTTGAAGGACGGCGAGCTGACCGTCCGCGCGAGTTCGACGGCGTGGGCGACGCAGCTTCGCCTGCTTCAGGGGCAGCTGCTGGCGAAGATCGCCAAAGGCGTCGGGAACGGCGTGGTGAAGAAGATGCGGATCCAAGGGCCGACGGCGCCCAGCTGGCGGAAAGGGCCGCGGCACGTCCCGGGACGTGGTCCGCGTGACACGTACGGCTGACCCGAGTTGCGCTTCGCCGCGACAGTGCCCATTAAAGCGCCGAGAACGCCTTCAGAGTGCTTCGCGAACGTCAAGACTCTTCTTCGAACGAATTAGCGCGCCTGTGAGCAAATCAGGGGTGTCCTTGCCGCATGTCTGCGGACGCGGCCAAGTACACTGGGGATGAGCGAGCGTCCGCTCGGGCGAGACGAGGAGAATCAACGCCTGTGACCGAGAACAAGAGCGAGTACAACGCGTCGTCGATCACGGTGCTCGAAGGCCTCGAAGCCGTCCGCAAGCGTCCCGGTATGTACATCGGTTCCACCGGTGAACGCGGCCTCCACCACCTCGTCCAGGAGGTGGTCGACAACTCCGTCGACGAGGCGATGGCCGGCTACGCGACCAAGGTCGAGGTTACCTTGCTGGCCGACGGCGGGGTGCGCGTCGTCGACGACGGCCGCGGCATCCCGGTCGACATCCACCCCAAGGAGCAGAAGCCGACCCTGGAGGTCGTGCTCACCGTGCTCCACGCGGGCGGCAAGTTCGACAGCGATTCCTACGCCGTCTCCGGTGGTCTGCACGGCGTCGGCGTCTCCGTGGTGAACGCGCTCTCGACCAAGCTGATCGCGGAGGTCAAACGCGGCGGGCACAGCTGGCGCCAGGTGTACACCGACCAGATCCCCGGCGAGCTGGAAGACCTCGGTCCGGCCGAGGACACCGGCACCACCATCACCTTCTGGGCCGACGGCGACATCTTCGAGACCACGACGTACAACTTCGAGACGATCTCCCGGCGTCTCCAGGAGATGGCCTTCCTCAACAAGGGCCTGACCCTTTCGCTGCGCGACGAGCGCGTCGCCGACGAAGAGACCGAGACGGACGCCTCCGGCCAGGCGGCGCGGGTCAAGGAGAAGACCTACTGCTACCCGGGCGGTCTCGAAGACTTCGTCAAGCACATCAACGGCAGCAAGGACCCGATCCACGCTTCCGTGATCTCCTTCGAGGCCAAGGGAACCGGCCTCGAGGTCGAGGTCGCGATGCAGTGGAACAACGGCTTCACGCCGTCGGTGTACACCTTCGCCAACACGATCAACACGCACGAGGGCGGTACGCACGAAGAGGGCTTCCGCGCCGCGCTCACCCGCGTCGTCAACGCGTACGCGCGCGAGAAGAAGCTGCTCAAGGAGAAGGACGCCAACCTCTCCGGTGACGACGTACGCGAGGGGCTCGCCGCGATCGTCTCGATCAAGCTCTCCGAGCCGCAGTTCGAGGGCCAGACCAAGACCAAGCTGGGCAACAGCGAGGCCAAGACGTTCGTGCAGCAGACGTCGAACGAATGGCTGGCCGACTGGTTCGAGCGCAACCCCACCGAGGCGAAGACGATCATCAACAAGTCGATCTCCTCGGCGCAGGCGCGGATGGCCGCCCGCAAGGCGCGGGACCTGGTCCGCCGCAAGGGCGCGCTGGAGATCGGCGGGCTGCCCGGCAAGCTCAAGGACTGCCGCTCGACCAACCCGTCGGAATGCGAGCTCTACATCGTCGAGGGTGACTCGGCGGGCGGTTCGGCCAAGGAAGGCCGCGACTCGATGTACCAGGCGATCCTGCCGATCCGGGGCAAGATCATCAACGTCGAGAAGGCCCGTATCGACCGCGTCCTCAAGAACACCGAGGTCCAGTCGCTGATCACCGCGCTCGGCACCGGTATCCACGAAGAGTTCGACATCGAGAAGCTGCGCTATCACAAGATCGTGCTGATGGCCGACGCCGACGTCGACGGCCAGCACATCACCACGCTGCTGCTCACCTTCCTGTTCCGGTTCATGCCCCCGCTGATCGAGCACGGGCACGTGTTCCTCTCGCGCCCGCCGCTGTACAAGATCAAGTGGCCGCGGCAGGACCCGGAATACGCCTACTCCGACAGGGAACGCGACGCCGTCATCCAGGCGGGCGTCGAGGCCGGCCGGAAGCTGCCGAAGGACGACGCGATCCAGCGCTACAAGGGTCTCGGCGAGATGAACGCCGAAGAGCTGTGGGAGACCACGATGGACCCGGCGAACCGGCTGCTCGGCCAGGTCACCCTGGACGACGCCGCGCAGGCCGACGACCTGTTCTCCGTCCTGATGGGCGAGGACGTCGAAGCGCGCCGTTCCTTCATCACGCGTAACGCCAAGGACGTGCGTTTCCTGGACGTCTAGACGTCCCCGCTCTTTTGTCCCCTTAGGACTGCTCCCACGAGAAGGACCTCATGACGGAAACCTTGCCGCCCGCTCCGGACCACGACCGGATCGAACCGGTCGACATCCAGCAGGAGATGCAGCGCTCCTACATCGACTACGCGATGAGCGTCATCGTGTCGCGGGCGCTGCCGGACGTGCGGGACGGCCTCAAGCCGGTGCACCGCCGCGTGCTGTACTCGATGTTCGACTCCGGCTTCCGCCCCGACCGCGGGTACAACAAGTGCTCCCGCGTCGTCGGCGACGTGATGGGCAACTACCACCCGCACGGTGACTCCGCGATCTACGACGCGCTGGTGCGGCTCGCCCAGCCGTGGTCGCTGCGGTATCCGCTGATCGACGGCCAGGGCAACTTCGGTTCGTCGGGCAACGACCCCGCCGCCGCCATGCGGTACACCGAGTCCCGGCTGGCGCCTCTCGCGATGCACATGCTGCAGGACATCGAAGAAGAGACCGTCGACTTCTCCGACAACTACGACGGCCGCACCCAGGAACCCGACGTCCTGCCGTCGCGGTTCCCGAACCTGCTGGTCAACGGTGGTTCCGGGATCGCGGTCGGGATGGCGACGAACATCCCGCCGCACAACCTGCGCGAGGTCGCCGACGGCGTCAAATGGGCGCTGGAGAACTTCGAGGCCAGCGACGACGAGCTGCTCGCCGCGCTGCTGGTCCGGATCAAGGGTCCGGACTTCCCGACCAAGGCGATGATCCTCGGCAACTCCGGGATCGAGGACGCCTACCGCACCGGCCGCGGTTCCGTGCGCATGCGCGCGGTCGTCGAGGTCGAGGAAGACGCCAAGGGCCGCACGATCCTGGTCGTGTCCGAGCTGCCGTACCAGGTCAACCCGGACAACCTGGTGGAGAACATCGCGAACCTGGTCCGCGACGGCAAGCTCACCGGCATCTCCGACATCGCCGACGAGTCCAACAGCCGCAGCGGGATGCGGATCGTCGTCACGATCAAACGTGACGCGGTCGCCAAGGTCGTGCTGAACAACCTGTACAAGCACACCCAGCTGCAGCAGAACTTCGGTGTCAACATGCTGGCCCTGGTCGACGGCGTGCCCCGCACGCTGCGCCTGGACCAGATGATCCGGCACTACGTGAAGCACCAGATCGACGTCATCGTCCGCCGGACCCGGTTCCGGTTGCGCAAGGCCGAGGAACGCGCCCACATCCTGCGCGGTCTGGTCAAGGCGCTGGACATGCTCGACGAGGTCATCGCCCTCATCCGGCGCTCGCCCTCGGCCGAAGAGGCCCGGCCCGCGCTGATGAGCCTGCTCGACGTCGACGAGATCCAGGCGACCGCGATCCTCGACATGCAGCTCCGCCGCCTCGCGGCACTGGAGCGGCAGCGGATCATCGACACCCTGGCCGAGATCGAACTCGAGATCGCCGACCTCAAGGACATCCTCGAGAAGCCCGAGCGGCAGCGCGCGATCATCGCCGAGGAGCTCCAGGAGATCGTCGACAAGTACGGCGACGACCGGCGCACCAAGATCATCCCGTTCGACGGCGAGGTTTCGGTCGAAGACCTCATCGCCGTCGAGGACGTGGTCGTCACGATCACCCGCACGGGTTACGCCAAGCGAACGAAAACAGATCTGTACCGTTCGCAGAAACGCGGCGGCAAGGGCGTCCAGGGCGCGACCCTCAAACAGGACGACATCGTCCAGCACTTCTTCGTCTGCTCGACGCACGACTGGATCCTGTTCTTCACGAACAAGGGCCGCGTGTACCGGGCGAAGGCGTACGACCTGCCCGAGGCCAACCGCAACGCGCGCGGCCAGCACGTCGCGAACCTGCTCGCGTTCCAGCCCGACGAGCAGATCGCCCAGGTCATCGAGATCCCGAACTACGAGGTCGCCCCGTACCTCGTGCTCGCGACCCGCCGCGGCCTGGTGAAGAAGACCAAGCTCACCGACTTCGACTCCAACCGCGCCGGCGGCCTCATCGCCGTCAACCTGCGCGAAGGCGACGAGCTGGTCGGTGCGGTCCTCGCGGCCGCCGAGGACGACCTGCTCCTCGTGTCCGCGGAAGGGCAGTCGATCCGCTTCCACGCCACCGACGAAGCCCTGCGCCCGATGGGCCGCGCGACGTCCGGTGTGCTCGGCATGCGGTTCAACGACGGCGACGAGCTGCTCGGCATCAACGTCGTCCAGCCCGACAAGTTCCTCCTCGTCGCCACCGGCGGCGGCTACGCCAAGCGCACCCCGACCGAGGACTACCCGGTCCAAGGCCGCGGCGGCAAGGGTGTGCTCACCATTCAGTACGACCAGAAACGTGGCAGGCTGGTGGGCGCGGTCATCGTCGACGCCGAAGACGAGCTCTACGCGATCACCTCCAGCGGCGGGGTGATCCGGACTTCGGCCGGACAGGTGCGCAAGGCGGGCAGGCAGACGAAGGGAGTGCGGCTGATGAATCTCGACGAAGGAACCACTCTTCTCGCGGTCGCACGCAACGCGGACGAGCCCTCAGACGTCGCCACTGCAGGTAGTACTGAAGGAGAAGAAACCCCGGCGTCGGAGCAGGAATAGACGACGCCCCACGTACTGGGTAAGGACTGACACCTCGTGACACCATCCGAGAAGCCCGAAGCAGGCGGCGCGCAGGCGGGTTCGTCGAGCCCGCCTTGGCAGCGCGACAGCGGCGCCGGGGAACCCGAAGGCTCCAGCGAGCAGACGGTCTCGGTGTCTTCGGTCGCCACCGAAGACGTGGCCCACTCGGACCCGAAGCGGGACGCGACAACCGTGACCGACTATCACGGGGTAAGCGGCACAGCCGCGAAGAGGCTCTTCGGCGACAGCGGAGAGGGCGAGCCCGCCCCCTCCGCCATCCCGTCGGCCTCCCGCACCCGTGCCGCCCCCACCGCGCTCCGCCGCCCCGGCCGCGGACCGCGTCGCGCCAGCCTGCAGATCAAACGCTTCGACCCCTGGTCGGTGCTGAAACTGTCCCTCGTCCTCGGCGTCGCGCTGTTCTTCGTGTGGCTCGTCGCTGTCGGCGTCCTCTACACCGTCCTCGACGGCATGGGCGTCTGGGACAAACTCAACGGGACCTACTCCTCGCTCGTCGGCGGAGAAGGGGCCGACGCACCGGCCGACCCGTTGATCAGCGCCGGCCGCGTCTTCGGGATCGCGGCCATCCTCGGCGCCATCAACATCGTGCTGATCTCGGCGCTGGCCACCGTCAGCGCCTTCATCTACAACGTCTCCGCCGACCTCGCCGGAGGCCTGGAAGTGACCCTTTCCGAACGAGAGTGACCCGGTTGCAGGGCGCCGAAAGGCGTCCTGTAATCTTCTCCTCGTTCGGGCCCATAGCTCAGGCGGTTAGAGCGCTTCGCTGATAACGAAGAGGTCCCAGGTTCAAGTCCTGGTGGGCCCACCCGGTTGGCCCGGTTGTATCTGCACAAAGCGCAGATGCGACCGGGTGTTTTTCATTTCGGGGGTCGAACCCCCAGACCCCCGCCAGGGAGGGCTTCGCCCCCCTGGACCCCCCAAGCGTTGGGGCGCGTGGCCGTTGTCGGTGCGGGCCCATTGCTGTGGGGGACGGTTCCACGTGGAACGTGGTGCAGTAGCATCGGTGGGGAAGCGGAGCAACTCGGCGGAAAGAGGGGGCTTCTGATGAAGAAGCTGTTGGCACTCGCGGTCATCGCGGGCGGCGTGCTGTTCGTGATCAAGCGCAACAAGGCCGCCAAGGCCGAGGCCGACCTCTGGCGTGAGGCCACCGCTCCCACCGAGCGTCCGCTGGGATCCGCCTCCACCAACGGAAGTGCTCCGGCCAAGGCCGCGGACGCGTCCCGCAACAACTGATTTCGGCGCAGGCGGTTATCATGATCGCCTGCGACCCGGGGCTGTAGCTCAATTGGTAGAGCACTGCCTTTGCAAGGCAGGGGTCAGGGGTTCGATTCCCCTCAGCTCCACACCTGAAAACGAGAAGGCCACCCGTACCCCGGGTGGCCTTCTCGTTTCCACCAGAACGCGCGCATGGGTGTTCTCTACCGCCGGGTCCGAGTGGTGACGTTCGTCACCGTACGCGGATGACAAAGTCGCACGCCCAGCCAAGTCAACGCTGCTTACATGGGGGTGGAATCCGGACAGCGAGGTGAACATGGTCAGTTTCGAAACCGACCTCGACGATCTCAGGTTGTCGAGCAAGGAACTGCAGAATGCCGCGGACATCGTCAGCGCCGCACACACCGGTGTGCGAGGGCAGGACGTGCCGGCTCCCGACCCGGTCACGGGAGCTCTGGTCCCCGGCTTTTTCGCGCCGGACACCGCGTTCGGGAAAACGCTGGGCATGCGCGGGGTTTCGGCGGCGTACGAGGAACACCGCCAGGCCGTCGAGAAGATGCTCGCGAAGCTGCTCCGCAGCACCGAGGACGCCTCACAGGCGCTGGCGAGGGTCGCCGAACTTTACGAAGCCGTGGACGAGGACAACAAGCAGCGAGTGAACCGCGCGGCGTACGGGAACCAGGGGTAAGCGGCGTGGACGGGTACTTCAACGCACTGGACGCGGAAACCACCTCCGGCTTCGGTGACAACAGCAAACTCCTCGAGGGGATCTCCGACGATCTCACCGCGGGTGCCGAAAAAGCCTTCACGGCCTTGGACCTCCTCTACCCGCCGTTCTTGGGTAGCGACGTCGACTTGAGCGGCGGTCTGAAGGAAGAGGTCCGCGACTTCTTCATCGAGTTCTCAGACGCGCAGCTCGTCGGCGAGAACAGTCTGCAGCCGATGATCGAGGCCTACGAAGGTCTCTGGAACGCTTTCCAGGACACGAAAGCGCCGCTCGACCGGTCCTTGGTCCTGCTTCTCAAGTGGCGCGGTGAAGGCGCCGAGACGGCCAAGAGCTACATCCAGGGTCTCGTGAACACCTATTCCCGCGTGGGTACCAAACTCACCGTGCTGGAAGCCGACATCGTCGCCGCGCGGGACGCCATCGCGACCGCACGGGCCGACCTGAGCACGCTCGCCGCCTCCTTCCTGACCGCCGCGGAAAAGTACCGGGACGACAAGGAACGGCAGAACGAATCCGCCTTGGTGAAGGCGTTGGCCGCGACCTTCGCCGCCGCCGTCACCGCTCTGCTCGTGGCGGCCGCGCCACCGGCGGGACTCACCGCGGCGACGTTCTTCACCACGGCGAACGGTGTGCAGGTCGCCGGTGCGGCGGCCGGTGCCGGGCTCTCGACCCTGGTCTCCGAGAACGCCGCGATCGTCGGGGACAGCCCCGAAATGATCTACAACAGCTTCCACGACGGTGTGGTCAACATCCGTGAAGCCATGTTCCGCGCGTCGGAATCCCTGATCTCGAAGATCAACGTCGAGATCAACAACCTGCCGATCATCCCCGAACCGCCGGACGTCAGCCCCGGCGAGACCTTCGATCCCGGCAACTTCGAAACCGAAAACACCGACAAGGGAACGGAAAAGCGGGTCCGGGACAAGAACGTCGACATCTCGAACGACGGCAAGTTCCAGGAACCGCCGATGGAACTTTCCCCGCTGCCGACCGACTGACGGAGGATCGTGGCTGACAAACCGGCGGCCAAGAAACCGCCAGCCGACCGGCAAGCGATGCTCGAGGCGTTGGCCGCCCTCTCGGTCGACGCGTCCTCACCGGACGGTGCCGTTTCCGTTTCGGTCAACACCGACGGCGTGATGACGCGGCTCAGAGTGGGCGAAGCCGCGTCCCGGATGTCGCCCGCCGAGATCGCGGACACCGTCATGCGGACCTATCAGGAAGCGCAGCAAGGATCCGCGAAACGCAGCGCGGAACTGATGGCGCCGATCGGCAACGCCGGGTACATCACGGACAGGCTCCGCTGGCGGCTCGGGTTCACCCCTTCGTTCCAACAGGAGGGGGAAACCGTCGCGCCGTCGGTCCCGGTCTCGCGCCGCCCGCCCGCGAGCACCGAGAACGTGGTGCTCAAGGACCGGTCGGAGGAACCGGCGGGGCCCGATCAGGACGAGCAGCCCGAACCGGTGGAATCCGACGACCAGTATTACGAGCAAGGCCTGCGGTACCGGCCTTCGTGGTGAGCTCCACCGGCGACGTCAAAGGCGCAGCAGCCGCTCGTCGAGTTTCGCCAGCTGGTCGCGGCCGAACTCGCCGTTCTCCAGGTCGCGCCACAGCACCGGCGGCAGATCCTGTGCCACCTCGGGCGAGCGTGAAGCGGCGGCCAGCGCGATCGTCGCGACGGTGTCGACGTCGCCGGTGAGCGCGACGGCGGAGTGCAGCATCCGGGCGAGGCCTCCGCCACCGGTCAACACGGTCAGCGCCGCGCGCACGCTCATCCACCCTTGCGGCCCGACCTTGCCCGACCACGGCCGCGCCCAGCCGCCGTGCCCGACATCCTCGGGGAGGATCCCTTCGATCCACCTCGCGATTTCGGAAAGCGGCCCCACCCGATGGTGGCAGTAGTGCACGGCCAGCGCGGCCGCCTGCGCCGCGGCGATCCCGGCCGGGGTGTCGTGCGTGATCCTGGCCTGCAGTTTCGCGTGGTAGAGCACGTCGTCGACGGTCGGCAGGACCCCGATGGGCCCGGCGCGCATGGCGGCACCGCTCTTGTCGCTCTGCGGCCGGAGCCGTCGCAGCAGCTCTTCGCCGTCGCGGACTTCGCTGAGCAGCTGATGGAAACGCGGCGCGTAGCCGTCGTGCGGATCGCGGTGATACGCCCGCACGAACTGCTCGGCGAGCAGTAGGGGCGTCCATCGCAGTCCGGAGACGAGCACCTCGGCGATCGCGATCGTCATCTGCGTGTCGTCGGTGTAGCGACCGGCCGGGGCGCCGGGCTGCCCGTGATGCGGCACGTAACCGGTCAGGTTGTTGTGCTCCGCGACGAAGCTCGGGTACGCGTGCTCGAAGGAGCCCCCGTACGCGTCGCCGATTGCCAGCTCGACCAGCATCCGTCCATCGTGCCAGGCTGCGGGGTGTCACCGGATGCCCATACCGTGGACTCATGGCGACCGACAAGCTGCGCGCGTGGTGGGCACATCGGCAGGGTCTCGACGGATCGCTGCTCGGGTCATCGGCGGCCGAGGTGCTGGAACGGACCGGCTGGATGCGTTCGGTCGGCGGTTCGGCGCCCTATCTCGGGCTGTTCGCCAGAGCCCGCCTGGATCGCGAGAGGGTGGACGCGGACGTCGCCCGGCTGGCCATCCACGAGCTGCCTTCGGCGCGCGGCTGCACTTACGTCCTGCCGTCGGCGGATTTCGAACTCGGCCTGACCGTCGGGGCCGGGGCACCGGCGGGTGAACTCGTGGCCGCGGAGAAATATCTCGGCGTCACTCAGGCCGAGATCGAGCAGCTGTGCGTCACCGTCGCCGATCTGCTCGACGCGTCGGACGAACCGCTCGGCCCGGCCGCGATCAAGGACGCCGCCGGGTCCGCCGTGCGTGGTCTGGGGGAGGCGGGCCGCAAACGCGGCACCACCACGACGTTGCCGCTCGCGCTCGGTCTGCTCCAGGCGCGCGGCGAAATCCGCCGCGTTCCGGTCAACGGCCGGCTGGATCAGCAGCGCTACGGCTATGTCCGGTGGACGCCGTCCCCGCGTGGTGGACTGTCCGATATGGACACCGCGCGGACCGAACTCGCCCGGCGGTACTTCTCGTGGGCGGCCCCGGCGTCGCTCAAGCATTTCCGCTGGTTCTCCGGTTTCACCGCGTCGAGCGCGAAGAAGATCGTGGAACAGCTGGAACTCGTACCGCTCGACGGTACCGATCTGGTGATGCCCAAGGAACTCGCGGACGAGTTCGCCGCGTTCACCGTGCCGGCGGAGCCGTCGTACGCGTTGCTCGCGGGGATCGACGGCATCCACCTTCTGCACCGCGAGATGTCGCGGCTGCTCGCCGACGCCGACGTCGAACGCCCGGTGCCCGGCGGACGGCCGGGGGAGACGCTGGGCGGACAAGCGGATCCACCGAGTCACGTGATCGTCGACAGGGGCCGCATCGCCGGCTTGTGGGAGTTCGACACCGAAGCCGGGAAGATCGTCTACAGGTTCTTCGGAGAAGAGGACACCGCGTTGCGCGAGACGATCGCGAGGACCGAGGAATTCGTCCGTGACCAACTCGGCGACGCCCGGAGCTTCAGCTTGGATTCGCCGAAGAGCCGGGCGTCGCGAGTGGCCGATCTCAGGCCTTCGCCTCGTTGACGATGATGTCGACGGCCTTGTCGTTGCGGGCGGTCTGCTCCGGGATCACCGAAGCGGGCGGGTAGAAGCCGTCGATCCCGCCGTCCTTCGGGTACATCTCGAAGGTGTAGCTGAGGATCTTGTGCTTGCCCCACGCCCAGTCGTTGATGTCGCCGTCGGTGACGTACAGATCGCTGGACTGCTCGGGCGTGTAACCGTTGGTGCCGGCCATCTGCTTGCCGACGTCGGCGAAGCGCTTCGCTTCCTCCTCGTTCAGGCCCGTGTCGGTCTCGGCCTTCGTGTAGCCGTAAGGCCAGAGCACCAGTTCCGAGAAGGTGTGGAAGTCGATGTGCGTCTTGATCTGCTGCGCGCCACCGACCACGCGGGAGTCGATGAACGCCGCGACCGCCTTGGTCTCGGACTCGGAGAACGCCGACGGACCGTGGTAGTCCTCGGCGGACGGGCTGTTGCTCGACCCGCCGCAGCAGTTCCACTTGTAGTCCCAGTTGCGGTTCGGGTCGGTGCCGACCGCGCTGCTGCCCGGCACGGGCTTCCGCGTCTTGCGCCAGCCCTGGTACTCGCCGCCGGTGATGTCGTACTCGGAGCCGTCCGGGTTGACGTTCGGGATCACGTAGATCTCGTGCTCGTCGACCATCTTCTTGATGGCCGGGTCGCTCGCGTACCCGTTGGTGAACCGCTGCACGATCCGCAGGCACATCTCGGTGGTGAGGTGCTCGCGCGCGTGCTGGTTGCAGGTGAACAGGACCTCGGGCTCGTTCTCGTCCGTGCCCGCGTTGTCGCTGATCTTCAGCAGGTTCAGCTCACGGCCTTCGTAGGACTTGCCGACACTCGACAGCGTCGCGATGTCGCTGTGGTCCTTCGCGGCCTTCTGCAGCTCCGCGGTCGTTTCGGCGTAGGTGTGGTAAGCCTCGTCGCCCGGTGGGAAGTCGCCCGCGACGGCCGCGGTGCCCGCCCGGCCACTGCGTTGTTTCAGCATGCTGTCGAAGTCGCCGAGCGACTTCAGGCCGAAGCCGTTCGCGCGCAGGGCCGCGGCCTGTCCCGGCGTGGCGACGACGGTCAGCGCGCCGCCGCGCGAGCCCGCGACGTCGACGCCGGTGCGGGCGACCTCGGTGCGTTTGTCGGGGGTGGACGCGCCTTCCACCGAATACAGCCCTCTCGCCGGGTCGCCGGTCTGGGCGCTCGCGACGGGCGTCGTGACGGCCAGCAGGGCGAGCCCTGTGGCGGCCAAGGCGCCCCCGATGCGACGGCGTGTGGACATTTCGCCTCCGAACGATCTGGGGACAAGGTGGGGTTCACCGTCGCCGAAGTGAATCGTCCACGACAACCCGACGATCGTCGTTCCCAGTTACCGTTTACGGCCAGAGACGTTCTTTGTGCCAGGTCCCGTCCGCGCGCCGGTAGCGGAGCCGCCGATGCCGCCGGTCGTGGCTCGCCTGCCAGAACTCCACTTCGGACGGCGTCACCAGATAGCGGGTCCAGGTTTCCGGTGCCACGCCGGGATTCTCCTCGACCCACCGCTCCGCTTCCGCGGCCGCGCGGTCGAGATCGGCCGGATCGTCGAGCACCTGGGACTGCCTGCCGATGAACGCCTCCACCCGGGACGCCGGCGGCCGGGCGGTGAAATCCGCCGCGGACACCTCGGGATCGGCGACGGCGACCGGGCCGCGCAGGCGTACCTGCCTGCCTCGTCCCGGCCAGAAGAAAGTCAGCGCGGCGAACGGATTCTTCGCCAGCTGAACACCTTTCGGGCTTTCGGAGCTCGTCGCGACCGCCCAGGTGTCGCCGTCGACGTCCTTGAGGATCACGACGCGTGCGTCCGGCACTCCATCGGCGTCCACTGTGGACAGAGTGACGGCGTGTGGCGCCAAGACGTGTTCCCCGGCCTCGTTGAGCCATTCCAGGAAAAGCTCGCGCGGGTTCGCGGGTGTGGCGTCGGTGTCGAACTCCGGGAGTTCTTCGGGGAACGAAGGCCAGCCGCGCAACGTGCGATCCATCAGTACCCCGGCGGGCGCTGCGGCGGATAACCGGGCGCGGGCGGCGGATAGTGCGGCGGATGCTGACCCGGCGGCGGACCCTGCGCGGGCGGCGGTCCGACCGGGTACTGCGGCGGTGGCGGCTGCTGCGGCTGCCAGCCGGGCGGCGGCTGCTGTCCTGGTGGAGGCATGGGCGGTCCTGGCGGCATCGGCGGCTGCTGGCCCTGCGACTGCGCCCACTGCACCTGCTGATAGACCTCGGCGGGCTGCGGGAAACAGAACGTCAGCTTCGCGTTGACCGAACCCTGTACCGCCGCGCCCCACAGCTTCCCGCCGACGAACGCGTACATCTGCGCCGCCGAAACGTCGACGGCCACCATGCGCGTCTCGCCGCCGAACTGGTTGCCGGATTTCGCCGACGCGGCCTGCGCGGCGTCCGGGTACACGCGGTCGCCGATCAGCCCGGCGATGACCACCGAAGCGGCCGTCCAGCCGACCGTGCCCATCACGTTCGCGCGCGCGTGCTGCGTCGCCAGCCCGGTGAAGTCGTACAACGCGGGCGCCGTCACCTCCGGGATCGCCGCGGCGACCACGCAGTAGTTCATCGTTGACATCATCACGGACTCGGTGAACAGGCCGACGACGGCGGCGCTCGGGCCGATCTGGACCGTGTTCAGCCTGCCCCCGCTGCGCTGGATGCGCTCTGCCACCGCACCCAGGTACTGCTCCTTGCTGAGCACTGACGCCTCCCGAAGACTCCTCGCGCACGGCCATCGTCGCACGAACGGCGATCTGCTTCACTGGACGCCACTATGCGACGTCTTCTGATCTTGCCGCTCGTCGTGCCGCTGCTGGCGGCCTGCGGGCCGACGGAACAGCCGCCGCCCGCGGCGAGTTCGCCCGCGCCGTCGAACACCCCGGCGCCCAGCATCCCGCCCGCCCCGGAACCCACCGGCAAGGGCCCGTGCCCGTACCTCGGCAACGAGTTCGTCTCGGACGCCAACGGGCAGAAGGTCTCCAAGGTCAAGACCTCGGCCGACCAGCCGCATCCGACGTGTTTCTTCTACGCGCTCAGCGGGAAACTGCAGCTCACCGTGCGCGTGTACGTCGGGGAACCCGCCGTGGCGAAGGCGCTGGTGGATCAGGCGGCGCCCATCGACACCTCCAATCCCGCCGATGAACCGGCGGGCTGGAAGGGTGGCTACCAGCCCTCCGGCGAAGGCGCCGTTTACGCCGTCGCGAAAGGTGGGAACGCGGTAGTCGTGACCACCAACCAGAAGCAGAGCATCAAGGCACGTACGGTGGCGAAGGAGGCTATCGGCGAGCTGAAGCTCTAGGTAGTGGTATCCACACGTCAGAGTGAAGTTGATCTTGTACTACCCTGTGCCGCACGCGCGAGGTTTCGCGGGACCAGCGCGGGCGCCAGATCCGGCGGAGGCCGCCTTGCGGTGTGGCTCGGCGGCACAAAAGATCATTTCTCCCCATAAGACAAAAGGACAGGTTTCGTGGCTGACACCCTCAAGGAAATCTTGCTCGACTCCAGCCGTCGCCCGGCGGTCGTGAGCGACTTCGAAGGCCTCGTCGACGCCGAGGTCTCGGACAAGGGCGGCGTTTCGGGTGCCGTCGTGAAGACCGGCTTCGCCGCCGTCAAGAAGATCAAGCCGGGCATCATCCCCGCCGCCGTCGACACCCTGCTCGACGACTTCACCGGTGCGCTCGAGCCGTTCTACGGTGACTACAAGGCCAAGGGCGGCAACGACTTCGGTGCCTACCTGGTCGGCCGCAGCGACGAGGCCTCGGACGCGCTCTTGTCGGTCACCGACGCGCGCGCCGAGAAGAGCAGCCGCGACAGCATCAAGAAGGTGTACTCGAAGCTGCGCCCGAACGGCAAGAAGAACGTCGAGGAGGCCCTTCCCCGCCTCGGCCAGCTGATCGACAAGCACGCTGCGTCTGCCTGATCGCGCTTGACGTAAACGCGCCAAGGGGCGCCGTTCGCTTTCAACGTTTCCGTTGAGAGCGGAGGGCGCCCCTTCGTCATGTTCACGGTGTCGCGCCGAGCACCCGCAGCAGACTCGTGTGCAGCGCGTCCGCGGCCTCGTCGGCGGACATCCGGCCGGAGTCGACCTCCTCGCCGGAGGCGTGGCCGAGTTTCACCGTGACCGCCACCAGCCAGCCCGTCGGCAGTCGATCGTCGAACTCACCCGTCTCCTTGCCCCGCCGGATGACGCGTTCGAGCCGCTCGGCGACCGGCGAGTGACGCCGCTGGTCGTCGTCCGGGCTCGCGGGCAGGGAAGTGATCTTCCGGAGCAAGGCCGGGTACCGCCCGGACGTGCGCCGGCCGGCTTCGATCAGCCGCACCAGCGCCTCGGCGGCCGGGCCGTCGTCGAGGTCCGCGGCGTCCATCGCGGCGACGGCCTCCTCGGTGATGCGGTCGAGTACCGCGGCCAGCAGTTCCCCTCGTGAAGGGAAATGGGCGTAGACCGTCTGACGGGTCACGCCCGCGGTGGTGGCGATGGCTTCGACGCCGGCGTCGGGATCGGCGCCGAGGGTCCGGAGTGCCGCGTCCAGGATCGAAGCCCTGCTGCGCTGGGCATCGGAGCGCTGGTTCCGTGCCGAGGGTCGAGGCATCTCTTACACCTTGTCAGATTTGATCGGTCGTGGATATCTTACAGCCTGTAAGAGATGTTTCGCGAGGCTGGGAGCGACCATGGCGCCTTTCCACGGCACGGACCCGAGGAAGTTCATCGCGGATTTCCACCTGTCCTTCCACGACGACCTGGTGAACAGCGACGAGGACGCGGGAGTGATCGTCGACCGCTATCACACGCCCGACATCGTGCAGATCGCCGACGGCCACCGGATGGACCGGGACAACCTCATCGCGCACGCCCGCCCGGTCCGCAAGAACCGGCCCACCGCGCGATGGGAGGTGCACGAAGCGGTGGCGGGCGGGGACCGGATCGCCGCCCGGAGCACCTTGTACGTGACGAACCGCAAGAGGGACCTCACGATCGAGGTGTACTTCTTCGGCGAGTTCACCCCCGACGGCCGGATGCGCCGGGGACACACGCTCACCCGCACCGTCCCCGTCACCAAGACGTGAAAGGGCCGCCCGGGACCGGAGAAGCGGTCCTGGGCGGCCCTTCGCGACAAGCAGAAAAGGGTGAGGCGTCAGTTCTTCTTGTCGGCGGAGCCCGCGTTCGAAGCCTGGTGCCCGTTCTTCGGAGCCGCGGGCTTGGCCGGAGCCGGACCGGAGGCGGCGGGCTTCGCCGGAGCGGCGGGCTTCGCCGGAGCGGCGGGCTTCGCCGGCTGTGCCGGTTTCGGAGCGGCCGCGGCCGGAGCGGCGGGCTTGGCGGGAGGAGCGGGCGGAGCCTTCGGCGGCGCGGGCGCGACCGGCGGCTCCTGCTTGGAACGCAGGGCGTACGCGGCACCGGCGCCGACGACGGCGATACCGATCACCCACGGCCAGCGACGACGCTTGCGCGTCCCCTTGGCGGCGGACTTCGCCTCGACGAGCGCGGCCTTGAAGTCCTTCTTCGCCGCCTTGAAGTCCTTCTTGCCCCGGCGCTTGGACTCACCGGCGGACTTCGCGGCCTGGATGGCGGCCTTGCGTGCCTTGCGGCCCGGCTTCCGCATCTCGGAAAGCCTGGCCAGCGCCTCCTTACGAGCCGCCTTCGAGCTCCGCTTGAGCTCCTTGCGGGTCAGTTCCGTCTTCTTCGCGAGCTTCTTGCGCGCGCGACGGCTGGTCTTAGCGATCTCACCGGCGCTCTCGGAGAGCTTCTGCTCGGCTACCTCGACGGCGTGGGCGGTGGCTTCCTTACCCGCCTCGACAGCACGTTTGCGCAGGCCGAGCGCGCCGGCCTTCGCCGACTCGCTCACCGAATCTGCGGCCCGGGTCATGGCCTTCACCTCATCAATCGTTTTGATTCTGCTTCGTTGCTTGTAACCTATCGTGCCCCTTTTCCCCAGATCTTGCCGCAGATGGCACGATGAAGCTCGTGACTGAAAGCAAGGGATCCCTCATTGGTGGCGCGCTGAAGGCCACTCTGCACACCAACCAGGGTGACATCAACCTGAACCTGTTCCCCGACCACGCGCCGAAGACGGTCGCGAACTTCGTCGGGCTCGCCGAGGGCAGCAAGGAGTACACCCAGCCCAACGCGCAGGGAACGAACTCGGGCCCGTTCTACGACGGGTCGATCTTCCACCGCGTCATCGACGGCTTCATGCTGCAGGGCGGCGACCCGACCGGCACCGGCCGCGGCGGCCCCGGCTACAAGTTCGGCGACGAGTTCCACCCGGAGCTCCAGTTCTCCAAGCCGTACCTGCTGGCCATGGCCAACGCCGGACCGGGCACCAACGGCTCGCAGTTCTTCATCACCGTCGCGCCGACGACGCACCTGAACTTCAAGCACACCATCTTCGGCGAGGTCGCGGACCAGGCTTCCCGCGACGTCGTCGACGCGATCGGCCGCACGGCGACCGGTCCGGCCGACCGTCCGCTGCAGGACATCGTCATCGAGAAGGTCAGCATCAGCCGCTGATCGCGGAGCCGGTTACCGGGGATTTCGGTAGGTTGGTGGCATCGTGAGCCAACCACCGAATCCCCAGTACCAGCAGGCCGCCATGCCCGGCTGCTGGTGGCACCCGAACCGGCCGACCGGGCTGAGCTGTGCACGCTGCGAGCGTCCGGCCTGCCCGGATTGCCTGCGCGAAGCCGCCGTGGGCTTCCAGTGCACGGACTGCGTCCAGGCCGGTCGGCAGCAGGATCGCGCCCAGCAGAAGCAGTATCGCGACGCCGGCTACGGCTCGCGCACCCTCGCGGGCGCCCAGCCCGCCCGGACGGCCGTCGTGACGCCGGTCCTCCTGGCGCTGAACGTCATCGTCTTCCTCATCACGGTCGTCCAGTCCGGCAGCATCGCGAACAACAACTTCTCCGAGCTGTTCCAGTACGGCCAGCTGTGGAATCCCGCGACGCTGGCCGGCGACGAATGGTGGCGGATCCTCACTTCGGGCTTCCTCCAGTACGGCCTGCTGCACATCGCGAGCAACGCGTTCTCTCTGTGGTTCGTGGGGCGCCCGCTGGAGACCGCGCTCGGCCGCGTCCCGTTCACGGTGCTCTACTTCGTCTCCCTGCTCGGCGGCTCGGCCGCGAACCTGGTCTTCAGCGACCTGGACGCCGTCCCCGTGGTCGGCGCGTCCGGCGCCATCTTCGGGCTCATCGGCGCGTACACGGTCATCGTCATCAAGCTGCGGCTCAACCCGACGTGGCTGCTGGTGATCCTGGGCCTGAACGTCTTCATCACCTTCCAGGTGCCCGGCATCTCGATCCTCGGGCACGCCGGCGGGTTCGTCGCGGGCCTCCTGGCCACCTTCGCGCTGCTGTACGCGCCGGACAAGAACCGGCTGAAATGGCAGCTCGGCGGGATCGCGATCGTCGTCGTGGCGATGATCGGGCTCGTCGTCTGGAAGGACGCGCAGACGATTTCGGCGACGTGTGAGCTCACCACCAGCCGGGGTGTGCCCTCCTACGCCTGCTACCCGGAGTAGCCGTACTTCCCCCAAGTGGGTCACCCGAAAACCCGATCGAGACGCAGCCGGGCTGGGTACCTTCGAGTTGATCATGTGCATCGTCAACTTGGGGGTTGAGATGAAGATCCGAAAAGCAGCAGCTCTCTCCGCCGTCGCCGTGCTGGCTTCGGTATCGGCACCCGCGGTCGCGCAGGCCGGGCAAGCCGCCGAGACCTGCCAGACCTACACCAAACGCTATTTCCTCGGCTCGGGCAGCACTATCACGCTCCGTGTCGCCTACGTCGATTCGGCGTTGAAAATCTGCTTCGGCGATCCCGGCGTGACGTCTTCGGCGGCCACGCAGACCGTCGGCACGACGGGGCCGGGCGCGGCCACCGGCTGGGAGATCACGGCGGGTCCGGCGGTGGTGGAAGACCAGCGGCCCCGGCACGTCAAAGCGAAGTTCAGCGGGTCCTTGCGGAACTGCGTCGTCAAGATCAACCCGATCTGCTCGCCGGCCTCGCCGTACGAGATCTTCGGGGAATACGCGCCGCCCGCGGTCGGCCCGGCCGTTCCGGGCTGGTCACACGGCCCGAACGGCGACGTCCACTACTACGACAACGCCTGACCCTTGAGGGCGGTGAGGACGTCCAGCACGTCGCGGGGGTCCTCACCGAGGTCGATCCGGCCGAACACCAGCAGGTGGTCGCCGGATTCGACCTCCAGGGTCAGGCTGTCCCGGCCGAGCCGTCGCGTGGTGCGAAGCCGGAGCCGGGCTTCGGTCCAGGAGTAGCGGTGCGCACCGCCCACGGTCCTGGCCAGGAGTCCGCCGGGGCCTGCCGCCAGCCGGGGACGGAGCAGGGTGCCGTGCAGCGCGAGCGCCCCAACGGACAGCATCGCGACCCCGGTCAGGACGGTGCCGCCGACGTCGCCGCCGATGGCCAGCCACAGCACGCCTGCCAGCAGCAACAGGGTGAGCACCCAGGCCACTATCACAACGTTCCGCTGCGGCGCCCACGAGGTGGGGTAGTTATCCACAGGGGTTATCCACACTGGGGATGAGTCACACCGGTGTAATTCGGCGTCAAGCCGCCATCCGGGGTAATGCTCACCGCCACCGCATCGTCATGAGCAGACCGGCGATCATCAGCACGAAACCGATGGCGAAGTTCGTGTTGCCCAGATCCGCCATGAAGGGGATCTTGTCGCCCGCGATGTAGTTGACGACCAGCCACAACAGGCCGACCAGCATGAGGCCGAACATCACGATCTTGTAGAACAGGTTCGACGGGCCCGCGGCCTTGACCTTCACCGGCGTGCGGCGATCGGTCGGCGGGGTGTACGCCGTCTTCTTGCGGACCTTGGACTTCGGCATCGTGTTCCTCGCGTACTGTTCGGCTTCCCTGGTGGCGATGACCCGCTTTCGGGTGCGCAACCAGCGCCACGTGCACACGTTAACGTAAACGAGCGCCGCTGGGCACCGTCCGGGACCGGTCGATTTCCCGCACTGTGACAATGGTGTCACAGACGGTTCGGCAGCGGTTTGGTTCGAGACTGAGGAGCTTTGCGTGGCTGAGCGGGAAGAGCCGGGCGGGGACCGTCGGCGGTACTCCGAACGACCACCCGGCGGAGGCCGTCCGGCCCCCCGGCGTAGGCCGGAGGACGCAATCCCGCCGCGTCGTGCGCCCGGAGAGGCGCCTCGAAGGAGGCCTCAGGACGGCAGGGCGTACGAAGGTCCTCCGCCGCGCCGCCGGAGCGAGGCGCCACCGCCGCGCCGTCGTCCCATGCCGCCGCCGGGGTCGACCGAAGAGACCGTCGTCTTCGAACCGGTCGGCGGTGGCACCGCGACCGAGGAACGTCCGCCGCCGCGCGAGCTGGGCAAGGGCGGCGTCGCCATCCGGACCGTTGGCGAGCTCCTCATCACCGCCGGCCTGGTGGTGCTGTTGTTCATGGTCTACGAGGTCTACGTGACCGACCTGTTCTCCGCGGGCAAACAGTCCGAGGCCAGTTCCGAGCTGGACGGCGAGTGGGGCAAGGACCGGCAGCTGCATCCGGAACTGGTCGACGGGAAGGCGTTCGCCAGGATCCACATCCCGGTGTTCGGCGCCGACTTCAACTTCACCATCCAGGAAGGCACCACTGAGGCCGCGCTCGAAGTCGGCCCCGGCCACTACAAGGGCACCGCGCTGCCGGGCGAACCGGGCAACTTCGCCGTCGCCGGGCACCGCGTCGGCAAGGGCGCGCCGTTCAACGACCTGGACAACCTCAGCTCCTGCGACCAGATCATCATCGAGACGCAGACCGACTTCTACATCTACAAGGTGCTGCCGTACAAGGACGAGGTCGAAGGCTGGGCGGAGGGCAAGGGCGCGCAGCCGAAGTGCAAGAACGTCGGGACGCTGCGCAACCCGAACGCCGCCGACGGCGGGCCCTACGGCGAGACCAACGGCCGCCGTATCGTGTTCCCGACCAAGGGCGACACGGTGAACCCGGTGCCGTACAAGGATCCGGAGATCCTGCCGAAGGCCGATCAGGTCTCGCTGCTCACGCTGACGACGTGTCACCCGCAGTTCTCGGCGAAGGAACGGCTCATCATCCACGCGGTGCTGGCCCAGCAGGTGCCGAAGAACCAGGTCGGCTCCTACGCCGAACTCCTGCCCAAGATCTCGGAGGCGCGCTGATGTACGGCTGGATCTGGCGCAGGCTGCCGGGCCCCTTCGCGGTGAAACTGGCGACGGCGGTCGTGCTGGCGCTCGGGATCGTGGCGCTGCTGATGTTCGTCGTCTTCCCGTGGCTGGAACCGCGCCTGTGGTTCAACGAGGTTTCGGTTCAGTAGGCGTGCGATTCGGAGTCTTTCTCGTCTCCGGCCGGTTTCCCGGCCAGGAGGACGCCGAGGTGCTGCGCCGGTCGGTCGACGCCGCCATCGCCGCGGAGCGGGCCGGGTTCGACGACGTGTGGTTCGCCGAGCACCACTTCATGCCGTACGGCGTCTGCCCGTCCGCGATCACCCTCGCCGCGCACGTGCTCGGCCGCACCGAGCGGATCGCCGTCGGCACCGCGGTGAGCGTGCTGTCCGTCGCGCATCCGGTGGCGCTCGCCGAACAGTGGTCGCTGCTCGACGCCGTTTCCGGCGGACGGCTGCGGATCGGCGTCGGCCGCGGCGGGCCGTGGCAGGACCTCGAGGTGTTCGGCACCGGTGCTTCCCGCTACGAAACGGGGTTCGAGGAGAGCCTCGACCTGATGCTCGCGGCGATGACGTCGAAGACGGTCTCGGCCGACGGCGAGCACTTCAAGTTCCGCGAGGTGCCGATGGTGCCGCGGCCGGAACGCGACCCACGTCTGGTCGTGGCCTGCGGGGACGCCGGCTCGCGGGCGGTGCGGCTCGCCGCCGATCGTGGGCTGCCGATGCTGCTCGGGCTGCACACCGACGACGACGGCAAAATCGAAACCCTTGCCGCGTACGGGGATTCCGCCGCCGAGCACGTGTCGACGGTGATGTGCCAGGTCGGCGACGACGCGCTGGACGTCGTGCGGTCCGCGTTGCCGGGTTCCCTGAAAGAGGGCTTCGCCGGGCACGTGTACCTCGACGGCAAACGGGGCCTGGACAAGGATCCGGTGGCCTATACCGACCGGCTGTGCGAGATGCACCCGATCGGCGGCGTGGAGTACTGCGTCGACAGGCTGGGGACGAGCATCCGGCGTACCGGGGTCTCCCACGTGATCATGATGGTGGAAGCGTCCGGTACGCCGGAGGGAACACTCGAGAACATCGCGCGGATCGGGGAAGAAGTGCTACCCGCGCTGCGTCGCGGCTAGCAGTCGCGCAGTTCCGGGCTCTGGTTCAGCAGCTGGCCGCGGACGGAGACGAACGCGCGGTAGCGGTCACTGTCCACTTGGGACTTCTTGAACACGGCGACGCGGTGGCAGTTCTGGAACGCCAGCTTCACGCCGAAGTGTCGTTCCAGACCGCCGCGGATGGCGTCCGAGGCCAGCGCCCGCAGCAGCTGACCGCGTTCGGCCTCGCTCGGCGGCGGCGTCTCGTTGTCGGCGAACCCGTCGGCCGCGCCCTCGGCCTCCGCGATGACACCGGTGATCACGGTCCAGGCGTAGGGCAGGGACTCCCGGACACAGGCGACGAATTCGGCGTCGGAGACCTCCCCGCGCTCGGCCTTCTCCAGCAGCGCGGGCGATACATCCAGAGACATCGAACCTCCGAGAGAGACACGGTGAAAGTGGGCCATCTACCTGACTACCCACCCGCGGCCCGAGCCACAAGAGAAAACGATCATCATCACCACTTTGGCGGAAGCCGTCGTCACTCCCAGCGAAAGAGCTTCGCCGCCACGACACAACTGCCCACCGCGAAAGCCGCCAGTACGGCGAGTTGCAGCGGTTGCGCGCCACCGCCGGTCCACGCGTCTTCGAGGGCTTTGACACCCGGCGGGATGTACGCGCCGATGTCGCGGATGGCCTCCGGGAGCAGGGGACGCGGCAGGTAGACGCCGCCGAGGAACATGATCGGGAGGTAGGCGATCAACGCGATCCCGCTCGCGGCGCGGCTGGTCTTGGCGACCGAGGCGGCGATCAGGCCGAGCCCGAAGATCGCGGTCGTGCCGAGGACGAACGTCAGCAGGAAGCCGAGCGGGTGACGCGGCGTGGGGACGTCGAAGACGACGCCCGCCGTCAGGAGGAGGATGCCGACCCCGCCGATGGTCACGGTGACGTTGATGATCAGCTGCGCCACCAGCAGCTGTGCCGGGTGCACCGGAGTGGTGGCGAAGCGGCGGAGGATGCCCTGTTCGCGGTAAGTCGCGATGATCCCGGGGATCGCTTGCAGGCCCATCATGGCGATGGTGAGCACCACCATCGACGGCACCCAGGTGTCGAGGAAGCGCATGCCCGTCGCTGTTCCGCTGTCCGCGCGAATGGCGGGAATGGCACCGAGGATGGCCGTGATGGCCGTCGGCAGGACGAGCCCGCCGATGACGAAACCGGGCGTGCGGAGAGCGAGTTTCGTTTCGGTGAGGGTGATCTTGGCGAGTGTGTTCATTGGTCGTCTCCTTGCTCAGTCGCGGCCGGTCAAGGTCACGAAGGCTTCGTCCAAAGTGGATTTACCGGCGCGGTCACGGAGTTCGTCCGGGGTGCCAGTGGCGACCACGCGTCCGGCGTCGAAGATCGCGAGGCGGTCGCAAAGGCGTTCGGCCTCGTCCATGAAATGCGTGACGAGCAGGACGGTGACGCCGGTGTCGCGCACGGCCTCGACGAGCTTCCAGGTGTCGCGGCGGGCGTGCGGG